>CAWGON010000002.1:0-1659031 GCA_963824245.1 uncultured Thermoleophilia bacterium | reverse complement strand
ACCAACATGTCAAGCCCAGGTAAGGTTCTTCGCGTTGCGTCGAATTAAACCACATGCTCCGCTGCTTGTGCGGGCCCCCGTCAATTCCTTTGAGTTTTAGCCTTGCGGCCGTACTCCCCAGGCGGGGTACTTAGTGCGTTAGCGACGGCACGGGAGGAGTCGACACCTCCCACACCTAGTACCCATCGTTTACGGCGTGGACTACCAGGGTATCTAATCCTGTTCGCTCCCCACGCTTTCGCGCCTCAGTGTCAGTAACGTCCCAGCGAGCTGCCTTCGCTATTGGTGTTCCTCCTGATATCTGCGCATTCCACCGCTACACCAGGAATTCCACTCGCCTCTTCCGTACTCTAGCTCTACAGTATCCATCGGCTTTCAAAGGTTGAGCCTTTGACTTTCACAACGGACTTATACAGCCACCTACGCGCTCTTTACGCCCAATGATTCCGGACAACGCTTGCTCCCTACGTATTACCGCGGCTGCTGGCACGTAGTTAGCCGGAGCTTCTTGTGGAGGTACCGTCAATCCACACGGCTATTCACCGGTGAACCTTCGTCCCTCCTGAAAGGGGTTTACAACCCGAAGGCCGTCTTCCCCCACGCGGCGTTGCTGCGTCACGCTTTCGCGCATTGCGCAAGATTCCCCACTGCTGCCTCCCGTAGGAGTCTGGGCCGTGTCTCAGTCCCAGTGTGGCTGATCGTCCTCTCAGACCAGCTACCCATCGTTGCCTTGGTGGGCCGTTACCCCACCAACAAGCTAATGGGCCGCGAGCTCCTCCCAATGCGGAGGCCGAAGCTTCCTTTAGTACACAGCCTTAAAGCCGTGCACCACATCCGGTATTAGCCCGAGTTTCCTCGGGTTGTCCCGGTCATCGGGGCAGATTACTCACGTGTTACTCACCCGTTCGCGGCTTGGCCCCAGAGCAAGCTCTGGTTCGTCGCACCACTTGCATGTGTTAAGCACGCCGCCAGCGTTCGTCCTGAGCCAGGATCAAACTCTCCGTGAAAGGTACTTCTCACAAAGAGATGCCATGCTCATTGGTCACCGGGTACACATACTCGATGACCGGCATGACGGGTAAATCAGACCACCCAGCGCGCTGGCGCGCCGAGTGGATCGGGCTCAAACATTCCGCAGACCTGTTGATGGGTCCACGGAGTGCACGCTGCTCAGTTTTCAAAGACCGTTGCGCCTTTGCGACGGGACTCGTCGCTCCTCAACGCATGGGGCCGCACGGGGCAGCCCCAGAAGGACGCGGGAGTATAGCGCTCCCGCCGACGTTTGCCTAGTCCCCCTCGCGAGGGATCAGGAAGCGCCGTCGGCCAGCCGCAGAAAGCGCCGCTTGCCGACCTGCAGCACCTTACCGGCCAGGTCGGCGCGAGGCAGCTCCAGGGCGTCGGTGGGGACCGGCTCGCCGTCGAGCTTGACCCCGCCCTGCTTGAGCAGGCGCCTCGCCTCGCTGGAGCTGAGCTCGAAGCCGGCGGCGATCAGCTTCGGCAAGAGGATCGTGCCGGCCTCGCTGCCGCCATATGGCGCGACGTCCCACTCGTCGATCTCGTCGGGGACGCCGCGGTCGACGAAGACCTGGTTGAACTGGGCCTCGGCAACAGCGCCGGCGCCCTCGCCGTGGAAGCGGTCGACCAGCCGCCGAGCCAGCTCGCGCTTGGCCTGGTTGGGCGGGCCGGCCGGCGTCCCGTCGTCGAGCAGCAGGCGGAAGTACTCGTCCATCGCCGGGTCGGGGATCGACATCAGCTTGCCGAACATCTGCTCCGGCGGGTCGGTGACGCCGACGTAGTTGCCGAGCGACTTGCTCATCTTCTTGACGCCGTCGGTGCCGACCAGGATCGGCAGGGTCATCACCGACTGCGGCTTCTGGCCGTGGGCGACCTGGATGTCGCGCCCGAACAGCAGGTTGAACTTCTGGTCGGTCCCCCCCAGCTCGACGTCGGCCTCGACGGCGACCGAGTCGTATCCCTGCAGCAGCGGGTAGAGCAGCTCCAGCGCCGCGATCGGCTGGTTGGCGCCGAGCCGCTTCTGGAAGTCGTCGCGCTCGAGCAGGCGGGCGACCGTGGTCTGGGCCAGCAGTCCGAGCAGGGCCTCCGGCTCCATCCGCAGCCACTCGCTGTTGTGGCGGACCTCCGTCTTCTCGCGATCGAGCAGCTTGAAGGCCTGCTCCTGGTAGGTGGCGGCGTTGGCCTCGATCTCCTCCCCCGAGGGCAGTGGCCGCGTGCTCGAGCGACCGCTGGGGTCGCCGACCCGGGCGGTGAAGTCGCCGATGATCAGGACCACGGTGTGGCCGGCGCGCTGGAAGGCGGCGAGCTTGCCGAGGACGACCGTGTGGCCGAGGTGGATGTCGGCCGTGGTCGGGTCGATCCCGAGCTTGACCCGCAGCGGGCGCTCGCCCGCCAGCTGCTCCTCCAGCCTGCCCGCGGGCAGGACGTCGACCGCGTTGCGCGTCAAGTCCGGCATCGGCGCAATGCTAGACTGCCGCCTCCGCTCGGCGGACCGATCCGGTCGTCGGGCGTTCGTGTTTCTCCCCTCGATGGCCGTCCTTGGACTAAAGCGCCGGCAGTCTGGCGGCGGAGACATTCCGCCCGCCCCGCCGGCTCCCCCGAAGCAGAAGCGTCCGCGCCTGAAGAAGCTGCGGATCCTCTTCGTGCTGCTCGGGCTCGCCATCCTGGCCCTCGTCTCGACCGTCTTCGGGATGATGGCGGCGGTCTCCCAGGACCTGCCGGCGATCTATAACTTCGCCCAGTACAAGTCGGCGAAGAACAGCATCATCGTCGACTCCAACGGGGAAACGCTGGGCACGCTGACCAGCGACCAGAACAAAATCCTCCTCAACAGCTCGCAGATCTCCCCCAACATCAAGAACGCGGTGATCTCGATCGAGGACGCCCGCTTCTACGAGCACGACGGGGTCGACTTCCAGGGCATCGGCCGCGCCCTGGTCAAAGACGTCCTCAGCCAGAGCGCCGCCCAGGGAGGCTCGACGATCACCGAGCAGTTCGTCAAGAACGCGCTCGAAGCCGAAAGCAACCGCACGCTCTTCGTCAAGTTCAAGGAGGCGGCACTGGCCTACCGGCTGGAGCGCCACTGGAGCAAGGACAAGATCCTCACCGAGTATCTGAACACGATCTACTTCGGCGAGGGCGCCTACGGGATCGAGGCCGCGGCCCGCACCTTCTTCGGCGCCGCCCACCCCGGCTGCGGCACCCCCGAAGAGCCCTGCGCCTCGGTGCTCGAGCCCTGGGAGGCGGCGACGCTGGCCGCCTCGATCGCCTCGCCCTCGGCCTACGACCCCAAGGTCTATCCGGAAAATTCGCAGATGCGGCGCAACATCGTGCTCGAAAAAATGTACGAACAGGGCTACATCTCCGACGAACAGCTGCAGGAAGGCAGGCAGCAGGCGCTGCCGGCCGCGGACGACATCCAGCCGCCCACCCTCGACTCCAAGGCGCCCTACTTCACCGCCTACCTGCGCCAGCAGCTGGTCGAACGCTACGGGCCCTCGAAGGCCTTCTTCGGCGGCCTCGAGGTGAAGTCGACGCTCGACCTGCGGCTGCAGGAAAAGGCCGAAGAAGCCGTCCGCTCCTACCTGGGCTACACGCCGGCGACCGCCTCGCTGGTCGTGATCGACAACCACAATGCCTCGATCAAGGCGATGGTCGGCGGGCCCGACTTCGAAACCGCGCCCTTCAACCTGGCGACCCAGGGCCACCGCCAGCCGGGGTCCTCGATCAAGCCGTTCACGCTGATCACCGCCCTCGAAGAGGGGATCTCGCCCTCGACCGTCTACGAATCCTCCGAACAGGAATTCCACTTCGGCAAGAAGGGCAGGGAAGTCTTCCGCGTCACCAACGACGAGGACTCCTACCTGGGCTCCTGCTCGATCGAATGCGCGACGACCTACTCCGACAACTCGATCTACGCGCAGCTGGCGCTGGAAGGGCTGAAGGGGAAGACGGTCGAGGACCGCACCCGCTCGATCGCCGGGACCGCCCACAAGATGGGCTACGCCGACCCGATCTCGACCAACCCGGCGATGGTGCTCGGCGGCCTCGAGGAAGGCGTCACGCCGCTCGGCTGGACCTACGCCTACTCGACCCTCGGCAACGACGGCGACCGGGTCAGTGGCACCCTGGCGCCGCGCCCCGGCGACAGCCCGGTCTCCTTCACCGAAGTCACCGACAAGAACGGCGACGTGATCAAGGGCGGCGAGAACGACTCCACCCACGAACAGGTCGTCGACGAATCGGTCGCCGTCGAAGCGAAGCGGATCCTCGAAACCGTGGTCTCGACCGGCACCGGCACCAATGCCCAGATCGGCGCCGAAGGGCAGTGGGGCAAGACGGGGACGACCGAGAACAACGGCGATGCCTGGTTCTGCGGCGGGATCGGCGACCAGGCAACCGCCTGCGTCTGGGTCGGCTACGCCGACACGACCACGCCGATGACCACGCTCTACCAGGGCGGCCCGGTCATGGGCGGCACCTTCCCGGCCCTGATCTGGGCCTCGGTGATGTCCGCCTGGGAGGACATCCAGGCCGAACGCGCATCCGAGAAGGCGGCGAGGAAGGCCGAAGACGGCGACGGCGAGGACAGCGGCGACAGCAGCAGCGAAGAAGGCGCCGGCGAATCCGAATACGTCCCCTCCGAAGCGGTCGAAGAAGAAAGCTACGAACCCGAAGGCGGCGGAGACGGGGAAGCGGCGCCGGAAGCCGAAGAAGCGGCCCCGGAAGCAGAACCAGAAGCGGCCCCGGAAGCGACGCCCGAAGCGCCGGCGGCGCCGGCGGGCGGCGGAGCGGGTGGGGGCGTCACTGCCGGCTAGGGGGCGGCTGCTTCGGGGGGCTTCTGAGTGAGGAGTTGGGGTGCCCTCTCCCTGAGGCCGTCGCGCAGCTGGGCGACCTGCGCGGCTCGATCGTTGTCCCTGAGCCTCCGGGAGAGGGCACCCCAACTCCTCCAACGAGGCCCCGCCGAAGGTCCGCTTGGCTGAACAGCCCAAGGGTTCGGGCCGGAGCTGAGCAACCTTGAGTCTGCTCTCACCCGCGTATAGCGCGGGCTAGGACGTACTCACGGAGACCTTGGGCCCTAAGCGATCGAACCCCGGTGCCAACTCCCCGAACCCTGGGGCTTTTCCCGTTATCCCAGAGCTGATCCCGGACTGGCGAGGGTGGGTGGGGTGTCCTCCGTACGAGCGGCGTTAGAAATCCGCCCCTAGAGCCATCTCGGACGGGTGCGTTGTCCGGGGCGGATTTCCCAGCGAAGGTAGGAGGACACCCCACCCACCCTTCCGGCCCGAGTCAGAGCGAAGGGGCCACCCTATGCCCCGCCCGGCCAAGGCTTGGAGACGTGCGGGTTGCCGGCGGCACAGAAGCGCCAGGGGCGGTCGACGGCTTTGGTGATGCCGATGCGGGGGCCGACGACGACCGCGGGCGGGCCGCCCGCCGGGGGCTGCAGGAGGAAGGGGTCGCGGGCGAGGTCGGCGTCGTTCTCGGCCAGGCCGATGCCGAGCGCTTCGGTCAGCTTGCCGGGCCCCGAGCAGAGGGCGGCGTCGGGATGGTGCAGGCCGCGGCGCTCGCGCATCAGCTCCAGCCCGGCGGTCGGCTCCAGGGCGCGGATCAGGACCGCCGCGGCGTCGCCCTCGGGTTCGGCGACGGCGTTGAGCAGACGGTGGATCCCGTAGGAGAGGTAGACGTAGGCGCGGCCGGGCGGCCCGAAGAGGACGCGGGTGCGCTCGGTCAGGCCGACGTAGGCGTGGCAGGCGGGGTCGTCGCGCTCGTAGCTCTCGGTCTCGACGATCGTGCCGCCGACGCCGTCGAAGAAGAGCCGGCAGCCGATCAGCTCGCGCGCCACCAGGTGGACCGAGCGGTCGAAGAAGTCAGCCGTCAGCCGCGCCGCCGGCACCGCTCACTCGCGCTCTTCGCGCACCCGCGCCTGGACCGCCGAGAGGGTCTCCCGGGCGGCCTCGATCTGCGCCGCCAGGGGCACCGAGCCGGTGCCGCCGGCGATCCGCTTCGACTCCAGCCAGCTGCCGCGCTGCAGCACCTCGTAATAGCTCTCGTCGAGCAGCTCCGAGCGCCGCCGCAGCTCCTCCGGGGACAGCTCGGAGAGCGACTTGCCGCCCTCGACCGCGTCGCGGACCAGGTCGCCGACGATCCCGTGCGCCTCGCGGAAGGGGACGCCGCGGCGGACCAGCAGGTCGGCGACCTCGGTCGCCGCCAGCATCTCGTCGCCGGAGGCAGCCTCCATCCGCTCGCGGTCGAAGGCGATCCCCTCCAGCATCCCCGCGGTCACCTCGAGGCAGGACTCGGTGGTGTCGATCGCGTCGAACAGCGGCTCCTTGTCCTCCTGCATGTCCTTGCCGTAGGTCAGCGGCAGCGCGTGCATGACCCCCAGCAGGGTCGCGTAGGAGGCGCTCACCCGCGGGCTCTTGGCCCGCAGCAGCTCGGCCGAGTCGGGGTTCACCTTCTGCGGCATGATCGAGGAGCCGGAGGAGAAGGACTCGTCGAGCTCGCAGAAACCGAACTCGGTGGAGCTCCAGATGACGATTTCCGAGCCGAGCCGCGAGAGGTGCATCGTGCAGGCCGCGGCGGCGGAGAGGTAGTCGATGACGAAGTCGCGGTTGGAGGCGCCGTCGATCGAGTTGTGGCTGACGTGGTCGAAGCCGAGGTCGGCGGCGACCGCGTCGCGGTCGATCTCCCAGTTGACGCCGGCGAGGGCGCCGGAGCCGAGCGGCATCACGCTGGCGCTGTCGAGCGCGAACTGGAAGCGCAGGACGTCGCGGCCGAGCATCCAGAAGTAGGCGAGCAGGTGGTGGCCGAGGTAGACGGGCTGGGCGCGCTGCAGGTGCGTGTAGCCGGGCATCGGCCAGTCCGCGTGCGACTCGGCCAGGGCCAGCAGCCGCTCCATCGCGGCGCCGCAGAGCTCGATCGCGTTGAGCGCGTGGACCTGGACCGCCATCGCCACGTCGGTGGCGACCTGGTCGTTGCGCGAGCGGCCGGTGTGGAGCTTGCCGGCGAGCGGGCCGACCTCCTCGCCGAGCAGCCGCTCGACCGCCATGTGGATGTCCTCGTCGGCCTCCTCGAAGGCGAAGCCGTGCTCGGCCATCCGCGCCTGCACGCGGTCGAGGCCGGCGACCATCGCCGCCAGCTCGGCGTCGTCGAGGACGCCGATCCCGTTCAGGCCGCGGGCGTGGGCGCGCGACTGGTCGAGGTCGTAGATCGCCAGCTGCCAGTCGAAGGGCAGGGAGCGGTTGAGGCGCCAGAAGCGCGGGTCGGGGTCCTTGCGGAAGCGTGCCTTGCGGGCCATGGAGCCGGCGATCATCCCATCCCGGCGGCCTGGCCGAGGGCCGCCGCGAGCTCCTGGCAGACACGTGCCACCTGGCCCTCCTCCATCGCCGGGAAGAACGGCAGCGCCAGCGAGTGCGCGGCGGCCGCTTCGGCGACCGGGAACTGGCCCTCGCGGTAGCCGAGCTCGCGCAGGTGCGGGAAGAGGTGGATGCAGGGCAGGTAGGCCTTGCTGGCGACTCCGCGCTCGGCGAGGCGGGCGATCGTCGCGTCGCGGTCGATCCCGTCGTCGAGGAGGACGACGTAGACGAACCAGCTGCGGCGCTCCTGCCCGCGGCCGGCGATCGGCGTCCGCACGCCCTCGATCCCGACCAGGCCCTGCTCGTAGAGCGCGGCGACCGCGGCGCGGCGGGCGAGCATGCCGTCGAGCTTCTCCACCTGAGCCACCCCGATCGCCGCGGCGACGTCGGAGAGCCGGTAGTTGAAGCCGAGCCGGTCGTGGTCGAGCCAGCCCATGTCGACGGCGCGGCCCTGGTTGCGCTCGCTGCGCAGGCGGGCGGCGCCCTCGGCGTCGGTGGGGACGATCGTCCCCCCTCCCCCGTCGTCAGCTGCTTGTTCGCGTAGTAGGCGAAGGTCGCGAGGTTGCCGCGGGTGCCGACCCGGCGCCCCTCGGAGTCGACCGCGCCGATCGCCTCGCAGGCGTCCTCGAGGATCCCCAGGCCGTGTGCGGTGGCGGTCGCCTCCAGCTCCGCCATCGCCGCCGGGTAGCCGAAGATGTGGACCGGGAGGATGCCGCGGGTGCGCTCGCCGACCGCGTCCGCCGCGGCGCCGGGGTCGAGGTTCAGCGTCTCCGGGTCGACGTCGCAGAAGACCGGCCGGGCGCCCTCGTAGAGCAGGCAGTTGGCCGAGGCGACGAAGCTGAAGGGGCTGGTCAGGACCTCGTCGCCGGCGCCCCAGCCGAGCGCCCGCACGCCGAGGTGCAGGGCGGTGGTGCCGCTGGAGACGGCGACCGCGTCGCCGACCCCCAGCCAGGCCGCCAGCTCGGCCTCGAAGCGCCGGCCCATCGGTCCCAGCGAGAGCTGGCCGGAGCGCAGCACCTCCAGCACCAGCTCCTCCTCGCGCGGGCCGACGTCGGGCCGGGCGAGCGGGATCTGCGGCAGCGAGTCGGTCACCCGCCGGAGCCTATCCGCGGCTGGAAGGCGTACTCGAGCGAGTCGACCAGCGCCTGCCAGGAGGCCTCGATGATGTTCTCGGAGACCCCCGTCGTCCCCCACTCGCCGTTGCCGTCGGCGGAGTCGAGGATGACCCGGGTGACGGCGCCGGTGCCGTGGTCTTCGTCGAGGATGCGGACCTTGTAGTTGGTCAGCTCGATCTCGGCCAGGTGCGGATAGCGGTCGGCGATCGCGTCGCGCAGGGCGCGGTCGAGGGCGTTGACCGGGCCGTTGCCCTCGGCGACGCGGACGTAGCGCTCGCCGTCGACCTCGACCTTGATCGTCGCCTCGGTTTCGACCGAGCCGCCGGCCCGGCGCTCGGTCACCACCCGGTAGCTCTCGAGCTTGAACAGAGGCTCGTAACTGCCCGCCTCCCTGCGCAGCAGCAGCTCGAAGGAGGCCGGCGCCGCCTCGTAGTGGTAGCCGGCGTGCTCGCGCTCCTTCAGCCGCTCGATCGCCCGCGCCGCCGCCGCGTCGTCGATCTCCAGCCCGGCCCGCTCGGCCTGGTTGCGGATCGTCGCTCGGCCGGAGAGCTCGGAGGGCAGGATGTTGCGGACGTTGCCGACCGTCGCCGGGTCGATGTGCTCGAAGGTGCGGGCGTCGGCCTCGACGCCCGCCACGTGCATCCCGCCCTTGTGGGCGAAGGCGTTGCGGCCGACGTAGGGCGCGTCGGGGTTCGGGGTGACGTTGCAGAGCTCGTCGACGTAGTGGACCGTCTCGGTCAGCTTCGTCAGCTGCTCGGGGCTGACCACCTCGAAGCCCATCTTCAGCTGCAGCGCCGGCAGCACCGAGGTCAGGTTGGCGTTGCCGCAGCGCTCGCCGTAGCCGTTGACCGTCCCCTGCACCATCCGCGCCCCCTCGCGCACCGCGGCGAGCGAGTTGGCGACCCCGCAGCCGGCGTCGTCGTGGGTGTGGATGCCGACCTCGGCGCCCGCGCCGACCCGGGCGACGACGACCGCGGTCGCGGCGGCGATTTCTTCCGGCAGGCTGTAGCCGTTGGTGTCGCAGAGGGTGACGTTGCCGGCGCCAGCGGCGATCGCCGCCTCCAGGCAGGTCAGCGCGTAGCCGGGGTCCTCGCGATAGGCGTCGAAGAAGTGCTCGGCGTCGTAGACGACGCGCTTGCCCTCCTCCCGGCAGAAGCCGACCGACTCGGAGATCATCGCCAGGTTCTCCTCGCGCGAGACCTTGGTCACCTTCTCCAGGTGCAGGGCCCAGGTCTTGCCGACCAGGGTGACGACCGGTGCGAAGCAACCCACCAGGGTCAGCAGCGCCTCGTCCTCCTCGGCGGCGACGCCGCGGTGGCGGGTCGGGCCGAAGGCGCAGATCTCCGCCTGCTCGAGCTCGAGCTCGGCGAGCCGGTCGAACAGCTCGCGCTCCTTCGGGTTCGAGCTCGGGAAACCCGCCTCGATCATCTGCACGCCGAGGGCGTCGAGGGCGCTGACGATCCGCGCCTGCTCGGCCGCCGAGACCGACATGCCCTCGCCCTGCATGCCGTCGCGCAAGGTCGTGTCGTAGAGCTTCACCTGTTCCATCTGATTGCTGCCTTTCGAGTCTGAAGATCGGGGAGGGCCAGTGGCCCGAGCGCACGGCAGAGCCGCGCCAGCCGCTAGGCGGCAGGCGTAATTCGCCCGATCGACTCCGACTCCGGCGCCTCGACGAAGTCGAGCCACTCCAGGTACTCCTCGGCGCGCCCGTAGAGCGCGTCCATGAACTTGGCCTGGACGTGGCGGGTGATCTCGCCGGGCTCGCCCAGCGGGTGGTCGTCGATCTCGCGCACCGGCACCAGCTCGGCCGCGGTCCCGGTCAGGAAGACCTCCTCGGCCAGGTAGAGCTCGGCCCGGGCGACGTCGCGCTCGACCACGGTGTAGCCGAGGTCACGGGCGATCTGGATCACCGACTTGCGGTTGATCCCGTCGAGGATCGAGGCGACGTGCGGCGGCGTCACGATCTCGCCGTCGCGGACCACGAAGATGTTCTCGCCCGAGCCCTCGCAGACGAAGCCGCGTTCGTCGAGCAGGATCGCCTCGTCGTAGCCGGCGTTGTGCGACTCGGTCTTGGCGAGGATCGAGTTGAGGTAGGAGCCGGAGGCCTTGGCGTGCGGGATCGAGCCGCCGGGGCTGATCCGGCGCCAGCTGGAGACCTTGGCGCGGATGCCGCGGCCGGCGCTCTCTTCGCCGAGGTAGGCGCCCCAGGGGAAGGCGGCGACGACCACGTCGACCGGCGCGTCCTTGGCGAAGAGGCCGAGGCTGCCGTAACCGCGGAAGGCGATCGGCCGGATGTAGGCGGAGGTGAGGTTGTTGCGGCGCAGCAGCTCGTGGGTCGCCTGGCGGATCTCCTCGGGCGAGTAGGGCAGCTCCAGGTAGTACAGACCGGCCGACTGCTCCAGGCGCCGCAGGTGGTCGGCGTGGCGGAAGACGGCCGGGCCGCGCGCGGTCTCATAGCAGCGAATCCCCTCGAAAACGCCGGTTCCGTAGTGCAATCCGTGCGTGAGGACGTGTACCTGGGCGTCCTCCCAGGCGACAAATTCGCCGTTTTTCCAGATCAACTCCTGCGGATCCATGATCAGGAAGTATGCCCGATCAAACAGCAGCGAGGGCGTCGTGCCCAAATATGCAGGGCGAGGTTGACAACCGCTCGGCAGACCGTGAGGCTCCCGCCGGTCTCGACCCCCCACTTGGAAGGACTGCATGAATCGCCTGCGAGCGAAGCTCACCTTTTCCAACGTCGTCGCTGTGATCGCGCTATTCATCGCCCTTGGCGGTGCCAGCTACGCCGCAACCCAGCTACCGAAGAACAGCGTCGGGCCCAAGCAGCTGAAGAAAGGCGCCGTGACCGCGGCGAAAATCAAGGACGGGGCGGTTACCGGAGCGAAGATCGCTCGTTCCAGCCTCGGCACCGTCCCGAGCGCCGCCCTTGCGGATTCCGCGACCCACGCCAACACTGCTGCGATAGCGACCGATGCAAGCGCCCTCGGCGGCCTTCCTCCCAGCGGCTATGCGACGACCCGCCTCGAAGCGCCGCATGTCGTGGGCCAACCTGGCCAGCCCGGCTTCGAAGACGGATGCGAAAACATCTCGCCGACGGAGCTCTCCCCCGTCAGCTTCTACAAGGACCCGATGGGGGTCGTCCATCTGCGGGGATTCGCGGTCGGATGCGTCTCCTCCTCGGGTCCGATGTTCACCCTGCCGGCGGGCTTTCGACCACGCCTTGTCGAAATCTTCCCAGCGATGAGCGGCAACGTCGCCAGCACTCTGGTCGAAGTCAAGCCGAGTGGCCTCGTCAAACACTTCGGCGGGTCCAACGCGACGCTCGGGGGAGTCGAGTTTCGGACGGACGGCTGAGGGGGCGCGGTCGCCCGACCCGGCACCACGCCCCAACTCGTGCCCGAGCCCGAATCGAGGGTCGCTCTCGCCTGTTAGGGCGGCAGGACCGCAAATCGCGCGCCGTATGCCCGATTGAACGCAGGGCTTCGTGCCCGCGGGCGCGAATGGTTCCCCAAACCCAAGAAGGAGGAGCAACAGTCCCATGAAAGAGAGACTTCGACCGAGGCTGAACTACGCGAACGTGATCGCCACGATCGCGCTCTTCGTGGCGCTCGGCGGTGCCGCCGTCGCCGCCGGCCTACCGAAGAACAGCGTCGGCCCCAACCAGATCAAGCGCGGTGCGGTCAACGCCGCGAAACTGAAGAAGGGTGCCGTGACCAGCGCCAAGCTGGCGCCGAAGTCGGTCACCAACGGCAAGCTCGGCGCCAACGCCGTCACCCCCGGCAACATCGGCAACGGGGCCGTGACCAGCGCCAAGATCGGCAACGGCGCCGTGCTGGCCGCGGCGATCAAGAACGGCGTGGTCACGACCAACAAGCTCCAGAACGAAGGCGTGACCGCCGCCAAGCTGGGCAAAGGCTCGGTCACCCTGGCGAAACTGGCCGACGACGTGGCGCCGCTGCTCGGCACCCTGAAGTCCGGCCAGACGCTGCGCGGCGTCTTCGACGTCGGTGGCACCAGCGGCGCCGCCGCCGAGCTGTTCCGCGGCGCGGTCAGCTACCAGTTCCCGCTCAGCGGCAATCCACCCGCGGTGAGCATCCTCAAGAAAGGCCAGACCAACGCCAACTGCGCCGGGATCGGCAGCGGCTCCGCCCCGACGGCGACCGCCGGCAATCTCTGCGTCTACCTGACCGAAGAAGCGAACCTCGACGAAACGACGCCGCTGGCGGTCGAGAACAACAACCGGCTCGGCTTCGGCCTGGTCGGCAAGGCCAAAGACGCGACCACCGACACGGTCGCCTTCGGCCAGTGGGCGCTGACCGCCCCGTAGTCCCCCGCTAGGCGGAGAGCTCCGCCAGCACCGCGTCGGTCATCTCCTCGGTGCCGACTTCGGTCTCCCCTTCGGAGCCCGGGGTCGGCGCCGGGGCGACGGTGCCGCTGACCAGGTCGGCGGTGCGCAGGCCGCGCCCGAGGACGGCGTCGACGGCGGCCTCGACGCGAGCGGCGTCGTCGGGACGGTCGAGGCCGTGGCGCAGCATCATCGCCGCCGAGAGGAAGGTGGCGAGCGGGTTGGCGATGCCCTGTCCGGCGATGTCGGGGGCGGAGCCGTGGACCGGCTCGAAGAGGCCGGGAGCGCCCGCGGCGCCGAGGCTGGCGGAGGGCAGCATTCCCAGCGACCCGGTCAGCATCGCCGCCTCGTCGCTGAGGATGTCGCCGAAGAGGTTCTCGGCGACGACGACGTCGAAGTCGGCCGGGCGCGAGACCAGCTGCATCGCGGCGTTGTCGACCAGCAGGTGGTCGAGGGCGACGTCGTCGTACTCGGGGGCGACGCGGGTCACCACCTCGCGCCAGAGCCGCGAGGTCTCCATCACGTTGGCCTTGTCGACCGAGGTCACGCGGGGCCGGCGGCCGGAGCTCTCGGCGCGGCGGCGGGCCGCCTCGAAGGCGGCGCGGGCGATCCGCTCGATTTCGCCGGCGTCGTACTCGCAGGTGTCGAACGCCCTGTCGCCCTCGCGCCCGGAGGCGCCGAAGTAGATGCCGCCGGTGAGCTCGCGGACGACCAGCAGGTCGGTGCCGGCGATCCGCTCCTCGCGCAGCGGGCTCGACCCGACCAGGGCCGGGCTCGGGCGGACCGGGCGCAGGTTGGCGTAGAGGCCCATCCCCTTGCGCAGGCCGAGCAGCCCCTGCTCGGGGCGCGGCGCGTCGGGGTCGGTGGTGTCCCACTTGGGGCCGCCGACGGCGCCCAGGAGGACCGCGTCGGAGCCCTTGCAGGCCTCGAGCACCTCGTCGGTGAGGGCGGTGCCGTGCGCGTCGATCGAGCAGCCGCCCATCAGCCGCTCGTCGTAGCTGAACTCTCCCAGCGCGTCGAGCACCCGGGTCGTCGCGGCGACGATCTCGGGACCGATCCCGTCGCCGGGCAGGACGACTATGCGGGGGAGGTCACTCACGCGGCGGCACTCTACGCGCTAGGCGGCGGCGACGGCCTCGATGTTGAGGCGGACGTAGTCGAGCACCAGCGGCTCGCCCGCCTCGGCCAGGACCGCGGCGACGAAGCGGTCGTGGAGCTCGGCCGGCAGCCGGTCGATGTGGCCGGCGAGCATGATCGTGCGGGTGAACTCGGCCGGTTCCGGCGGCGCCACCTCCCAGGGCTCCAGCCAGCAGCGCACCCGCTCGAAGCCGGCGGCGCGCAGGCGCGCTTCGGTCTGCTCGGCGCCGGCGTAGTGCCAGAGGTCGCCGAAGGCCTCGAAGTGGGACGCGAAGGGCTCGCGGGCGGCGACCGCGGCACCGGCCCGGCGGAAGGCGTCGATGTTGCCGGCGCCGCCGCACTGGGCGGCGAGGCGCCCGCCCGGCTCGAGGCAGGCGCGCAGCCGCCGGAACAGCAGGTCGTGGTCGTGGATCCAGTGGAAGACGGCGCTGGAGACGACCGCGTCGACCGGCTCCGGCAGGGTCAGCTCGGTGAGGTCGGCGGCGAAGGCCTCGTCGACCGGGCGGAGGACGTCGCGGACCTCGGCGATCATCGCCTCCGAGCCGTCGACCGCGATCACCCGGCCCCGCGGCAGGCGCTCGACCAGCATCCGCGTCACCCGGCCGGTCCCGCAGCCGGCGTCGAGCACGGACTCCTGGCCCGTCAGCGGCAGGCGCGCCAGCACCGCCTCGGCCCACTCCTCGTGCGGGACCGAGACCCGCCGGTAGGTGGCGGCATCCCACTCGCGGACGCCGCTCATCGCAGCGCCGTCGTCACCGGGCCGTGGTCGCCCGCGGGGGTCGCCTCGAAGCTGTCGATCGCGCTCGCGCTCGCGAGCGTGATCCCGATGTCGTCGAGGCCGTTCAGCAGCCGGTGCTTGACGTCGTGCTCGACCGCGAACTCGAAGACGCCGGCGGCGCAGGTGATCGTCTCGTCGTCGACGTCGATCCGGGCCTCGCCGGCCTCGGCGACGGCGCGGCAGTGCTCCTCGTCGAGGATCGCCGGCAACAGCCCGACCTTGGTGCAGTTGGAGTAGAAGATGTCGGCGAAGGAGGGCGCGACGATCGCCTGGAAGCCGAAGTCCTCCAGCGCCCAGGGAGCGTGCTCGCGGGAGGACCCGCAGCCGAAGTTGGCGCCGGTGACGAGGATCGGGTTCGGCTCCAGCTCGATCTCGCCATCGCGGATCCAGTCGTAGAAGAGGAACTCGCCGAAGCCGGTCCGCTCGACCCGCTTGAGGAACTGCTTGGGGATGATCTGGTCGGTGTCGACGTCGGCGCGGTCCAGGACCGAGACCCTGCCCTCGATGATGTCCAGTGGCCTCATGGCTAGCTCCAATCCCTGATGTCGACGAAATGTCCCTCGACGGCCGCGGCGGCGGCCATCTTCGGGCTGACCAGGTGGGTCCGCCCACCCTTGCCCTGGCGGCCCTCGAAGTTGCGGTTCGAGGTCGAGGCGCAGCGCTCGCCCTCGGCGAGCGTGTCGGGGTTCATCCCCAGGCACATCGAGCAGCCCGCCTCGCGCCATTCGAAGCCGGCGCCGCGGAAGACGTCATGCAGGCCCTCGGCTTCGGCCGCCGCTTTCACCTGCTGGGAGCCCGGGACGACCATCGCGTGGATGCCGTCGGCGACCCGGCGGCCGTCGACGATCTCGGCGGCCTCGCGCAGGTCCTCGATCCGGGAGTTCGTGCAGGAGCCGATGAAGACCCGTTCGGGGGCGACCTCGGTCATCGGCGTGCCGGGCTCCAGGCCCATGTAGGCGAGCGCGCGCTCGGCCGCTTCGCGGTCGGCGGGCGACTCCATCCGGGCCGGGTCGGGAACCGTGTCGGTGACCTCGACGACCATCCCGGGGTTGGTGCCCCAGGTGACCATCGGCGAGATCGCGGCGGCGTCGACGTCGAGCTCGGTGTCGAAGCTCGCGCCCGCGTCGCTGGGCAGCCGGCGCCAGCGCTCGACCGCGGCGTCGAAGTCGGCCGGCGCGCCTTCGCGGCCGCGCACCCACTCGAAGGTGTGCTCGTCGGGGGCGATCATCCCGGCGCGGCCGCCGCCCTCGATCGTCATGTTGCAGATCGTCATCCGGCCGGGCATCCCCAGCGCCTCGATCGCCGGGCCGGCGTACTCGACCGCGTAGCCGGTCATGCCGCCGGTGCCGAGGCGGCCGATCGTCGCCAGGATCAGATCCTTCGGGGTGACCCCGTGACGGAGCTCGCCGGCGTAGTTGATCCGCATCGTCTTCGGCCGCTTCTGGACCAGGCACTGGGTCGCCAGCACGTGCTCGACCTCGGAGGTGCCGATACCGAAGGCCAGCGCCCCGAAGGCGCCGTGGGTGGAGGTGTGGCTGTCGCCGCAGACGATCGTCATCCCCGGCTGGGTGACCCCCAGCTCCGGCCCGATCACGTGGACGATGCCCTGGCGGTCGGAGCCCAGCGAGTAGATCGGGATCCCGAACTCCTCGGCGTTGCGCTCCAGGGTTTCGACCTGGATGCGGGAGAGCTCGTCGGCGATCAGGCGGGCGGCCATGGTGCCGTCGGTCGGCGTGTTGTGGTCGGCCGTCGCCAGGGTCTTGTCGGGACGGCGAACCGGGCGGTCGGCCAGCCGCAGCCCGTCGAAGGCCTGCGGCGAGGTGACCTCGTGGACCAGGTGCAGGTCGATGTAGATCAGCCCGTCCGATACCTCGTGGGCCTGCCAGATCTTCTCGAACATGTTCTTCGGCATCTGTCTCTCCTCTAGCCGCGCCTGAGGCCGGCGGCGATCACGGCGAAGAAGCGCGTCGGCTCCTCGCCATCGTTCTCAAAGTGGTGCGGCAGGTCGGCGTCGAAGGTGACGCTGTCGCCCTCGCGCAGCTCGTAGCGGGTCCCGTCGACGATCAGCGCCAGGGTGCCGGCGAGGACGACGGCGGTCTCGCGGCTGCCCGGCTCGTGCATCGGCGGGTCGGTGCGGCCGCCGGTGGTGGCGCCCGGCTCGAGCACGTGCAGGGAGACGTCGGCGCGCTGGCCCGGCATCGGCGGCGTCAACTCCTCGAAGCGGTGCCCACCGCGCTCGTAACCGCGGCGGCCGCTGGCCCGGCTGACCGCGACGTGCTGGCCCTCGTCGAGGCGCAGCAGCTGCGAGAGCGTCAGCTCCAGGCCGGCGGCGATCTTCGTCGCCGAAGAGAGGGTCGGGCTGGTCTCGCCTCGCTCGACCTGCGAGAGCATCGGGGCACTGACCCCGGAGCGCTCGGCCAGATCGCGCAGCGAGAGACCCATCGCGTCGCGCAGGGCACGGATGCGGAGGCCGACCGAGGGCGAGGGATCGGAGGCTGCAGGAGCGGCGACAGGGTCAGTTGCGGTGCTCATCGTCGCTGTACGCTATCACAGACGTTTGTATTGCGGGAGCAGCAGCTCGCGGAGGTCCGCGGCCAGCTCCTCCGTTTCATGGTCCAGCTGGTGCCAGGTGACGCGGGTCGTGGCGTAGCCCGCGACCCGCAGGCGGCGATCGCGGGATTTGTCCGTTTGGAAGGCCGAACGGGTGCCGTGAGCCTCCCAGGAGTCGAGCTCGACGATCTGGCGCTGGTCCGGCCAGAGGCAGTCGACCTTGTAGCGGCGGCCTTGGGCTTCGAGCCAGACGTTCAGGTGGGGACGGGGAAGTTCGTGGGCATCGAGGAAGGCGAGGAAGCGCTCCTCGAGACGGCTGCGAGGCTCGCCCGGTGCCTCCCTCAGCCGGGAGAGCGCCGCGCGGGCGGCGCGGTTGCCGCGATGGCCCGGGTATCTCTCGACCAGATCCCCCAGGGAGAGGGAGTCGTAAAGCCGTAGGTATTCGGCCTGGCGGAGAGCGCTCTCGACGGCCTCGGGCCTAGACGTCGCCGCCAAGTCGAAGATCGTTCGCGGCACCGTGGTCGCCGAGATCCCGTCCTCGACGGTCAGCTCGTCCGGCGGCAGCCGCGCGCAGTGCCGTCGAATCGCCCCACGGGATCTCGTCTTGCTGGGTGAGGTGACGTCGATGACGCCGCCGTGGTCCCGGATCCCCCAGAGGGCCGCCGCGGAGCGGTGGCTCAGCACCGCACCCGGTCCACAGGCGAGCACCGCCGCCATCCATCGCGCCTCCCGCGAGAGCACCCGGTGCCCGACCGCGTAGACGCCGGGATGAAGCCGATGCAGCCTCCCCGCCCGCACTCGCCCAACGATCTCGTCACGGCTGAGTCCGATCGCGAGCAGCTGAGTCCTCCCCACCACCCCGTACTGCCCATCCGCCAGCTCGGCGATCCCTCCGTCCCTTCCGCGAGTCTGCTCTGGGTGGTGCATACGACCACCAAGAGCAGACTCAGCAGAAGGTCTCCCCCCTCAGGGGAATTTTGGGCTAGGGGCCGGGGGTGCGCTCGACTGCGGCGGTGGCGGTGGCGGCCTCGGCCTCGCGGGTGGCGGCGCCGGCCAGGGAGTTGGAGAGGGCTCGCAGGTAGGCGCGGGCGGAGGCCTCGATGATGTCGGTGGCGACGCCGACTCCGGTCGCCAGGCGGCCGGCGGTGCGCAGGACCACGGTCACCTCGCCGAGGGCGTCCTCCCCCCCGGTCACCGAGTCGACCGTGTACTGGCGCAGCTCGCTCTCGGTCCCGGTCGCCTGCTGGATCGCCCGGAAGACGGCGTCGATCGGGCCGTCGCCGCCGGACTCGCCGACCGCGACCTCGCCCGAGGGCATGGTCACCCCGACCTTCGCGGTGGGCTCGCGCTCGGTGCCGGCGCTGACTTCGAAGGAGGTCAGCTCGTGGACGTCGGAGCGCTCGCGCATCTCGTCGGAGACGATCGCCTCCAGGTCCAGGGCGGTCACCTGCTTCTTGCGGTCGGCGACCTCCTTGAACGCCTTGAAGGCGGAATTGAGGGCGTTGCCCTCGACCTTGAAGCCCAGCTGCTCCAGCGCGTCCTTCAGGGCGTGGCGGCCGGAGTGCTTGCCCAGGACGATCGAGTTCGACTCCAGGCCGACCTCGGTCGCGTCCATGATCTCGTAGGTGCTGCGCTCCTTCAGCACGCCGTCCTGGTGGATCCCGGACTCGTGGGCGAAGGCGTTGCGGCCGACGATCGCCTTGTTCGGCTGCACCGGGTAGCCGGTCAGGCGTGAGACCAGGCGGCTGCTGCGGGCGATCTCACGGGTGTTGATCCCCGTGGAGAAGCCGTGGACGTCCTCGCGGACGTCGACCAGCATCGCGATCTCCTCCAGCGAGCAGTTGCCGGCCCGCTCGCCGATCCCGTTGACGGCGCACTCGACCTGCCGCGCCCCGGCCAGGACGCCGGCGTAGGAGTTGGCTACGGCCAGACCCAGGTCGTCGTGGCAGTGGACCGACAGCTCGACCCCGTCCAGGCCCGGCACCAGCTCGTACAGCCGCCGCAGGTAGGCGGTGTACTCCTCCGGCGTCGTGTAGCCGACGGTGTCGGGGATGTTGACGACGGTGGCGCCCTCGGCGACCGCGATCGCCACCACTTCGGCGGTGAACTCGACGTCGGCGCGGGTCGCGTCCATCGGCGAGAACTCGACGTCCTCGCAGTAGGCGCGGGCCATCGTCACGGCCGCCCGGGCCTGGCCCTTGACGTCCTCGCGGTCGGTCTTCAGCTGGTGCTCGATGTGGATGTCGGAGGTCGAGATGAAGGTGTGGATGCGCGGGCGCGCGGCGTCCTTCACCGCCCCCCAGGCGGCGTCGATGTCGGCTTTGTGGGTGCGGGCCAGGCCGCAGATCGTCGGCCCCTCCACCCGGCGGGCGATCTCCTGGACCGCCTCGAAATCGCCGGGCGAGGTGATCGGGAAGCCGGCCTCGATCACGTCGACCCCCAGGCGGGCGAGCTGCTGGGCGATCTCGACCTTCTCGGCCGTGTTCAGCGAGATGCCGGGCGACTGCTCGCCGTCCCTCAGCGTGGTGTCGAAGATGTGGACGCGGTTTACGTCGGTGGTGGGTCCCATTGGACCTGCTCCTTCTCTAAGTGAATCGAATGGCCTCTATGTCTCTCGCGGCTATCGCGCCGCCCAGCGCTATTCCCCCCGAGGGGGGAGGAGAAGGAGAAGCGCGAGGCTGTCGAGCCGGAAAGCCATTCGTCCATCAGGGTAGCGCACGTCCCCGAATCCGTTCGGGGCTTGCCATAGCCTGCGCGGATCGAGGCCTCGCCGCAACGCATCAACTGGCTCGCCCTCTTCGCGATGGGGACGGCGGTCGTGGTGATCGCCAACGACTTCTCCGCGATCAACGTCGCCCTGCCGACGATGGAGAAGGACTTCGACACCAACGTCAACACGATCCAGTGGGTGGTCAACGCCTACGCGCTGACCTTCGGGGTGATGATCGTCACCGGCGGCCGCCTCGCCGACATGTTCGGCCGCCGCAACGCCTTCTTCCTCGGGACCGCGATCTTCGCCTCGATGTCGGCGCTCGGCGGCGCCGCCCAGAGCGAGGCCTGGCTGATCGCGGCGCGGACCCTGATGGGGATCGGCGGGGCGCTGATGTGGCCGGCGATCCTCGGCATGACCTTCGCGATCCTGCCGGAGGACAAGGCGGGCCTGGCGGGCGGGATCATCCTCGGCGCCGCCGGCCTCGGAAACGCCATCGGGCCGCTGATCGGCGGCGTCCTCACCGACCTCCTGAGCTGGCGCTGGATTTTCTTCCTCAATGTCCCGATCGCGATCTTCGCGGTCGCGGTCACCTACTTCCTGGTCCACGTCAAGGAGCCCGAGGGCGGCGACCGCAAGATCGACTACCCCGGGATCGCCGCGATCTCCGCCGGCCTGGTGGCGCTGCTGGTCGCCCTCGACCAGGTCGACGACTGGGGCTGGGGCGATCCGAAAATCGTCGCGCTGCTGGCGGTCGCCGTGATCGGGGTCGTCTCCTTCGTGCCGCTCGAGCGCCGCGCCGACACCCACGCGCTGGTGCCGCCTGAGGTGATGCGCAACGAGAGCTTCCGCGCCTCCTGCTTCGCGATCCTCTTCATGTCGGCGACCTTCTTCGCCGCCCTGCTCTACCTGCCCCAGTTCATGGAGAAGCAGCTCGGCTACTCGCCGCTGGAGGCCGGGGTCGGGCTGCTGCCTTTCCTCGGCACCTTCGCCGTCGTCTCCTTCATCGCCGGCCCCCTCTACGACCGGCTCGGAGCGAAGAAGCTGGTCGTCTTCGGCGCCGCCTGCATTACCGCCGCGCCCTTTCTCTTCTCGCTGGTCGACGCCGGCTCGGGCTACGAGTCGCTGCTGGCGGGGATGGTCGTGCTCGGCCTCGGGGTCGGCAGCTTCTACCCGACCGCGACCACCGCCGGGGTGACCTCGGTCGACGACTCCCAGACCAGCCTCGCCGGCGGCATCATCTACATGTTCCAGATCGCCGGCGGCTCGATCGGGCTGGGGCTGACGACGACCGTCTTCTCGGCCGCGGTCCCACCCTTCGTCGACGGCATCCAGGCGGGCTTCCGGCTCGACGCGGCACTCTCGCTGGTCGGGTTGCTGATCGCGCTGTTCTTCGTCGGCGGCCGGCTGATCTCGCCATCGCGGCGCCGGCAGAGCGCCGCCTAGACCGCTAGGAGCCGGGCGGCGCTCCCGGCGGCGGGTAGGGCCCAAAGGTGTTTTCTCCGGGACCGCCGACGACCGAGTTGGTCCCCGCGCCGCCGTTCAGCCAGTCGTCGTCGGTGCCCCCGAGCAGGCGGTCGTCGCCGCCCTGCCCGAAGAGCCAGTCCCCGCCGGAGCCGCCGATCAGCAGGTCGTCGCCGCCGGCGCCGTAGATGGCGTCGTCGCCGGGCCCGCCGATCGCCTTGTCGGCGCCGGCGCCGCCCCGCAGACGATCGTCGCCCGGACCCCCGCGCAGGGTCGTCGGGATCGTGATCTTCGGTGAGACGATCACCGAGTCGTCGCCGGAGCCGGTGTTCACTTCGAAGCCGGCGATCGCCACCGCTTCGCAGCTGAGCGAGGTTTCGCGGCCTTCGACGTGGGTGCAGATGTCGCCGCCGACTACCAGCGGGACCATCGAGTTGACGATGTAGAAGCGGCCGTCGGGGCTCGGCCTGATGTCCAGAACGTTGTCCTCGGGGCCACCGGCGAAGAGCACGTTGAAGCGTTCGGCGGCATGGGCGGGAGCGGCGGCGGAAACCGCCCCCAGAACAACGATCGCGATTAGCAGGGCCCTCTTCATTGCGAATGTGATTCGGCCGGCGGCGCCGGGTCCCTCTCGCTAAGGCAACAACACGACCTTGCCGACGTTGCGGCGCTCGGCGATGAATCGGTGTGCCTCAGGCGCCTGCTCGAAGGAGAAGGTGGCGCCGACCAAAGGCTCCAGCCGGTCGGCTTCGAGGTCGGCCATCAGCGGCTGGGTGAGGCGGTCGAGGCTGCCCTCGCGGTCCCACCAGGTCAGCATGTTGAGCCCGAAGACGCCTTTGTTCTCGTTCATCATCGAGAGGCTCTTCCACCACGGCATCGTCGCCAGCGGCATCTTCGCCAGGCTCTTCAGGGTCGCCGGCAGGTCGCGGGCGCCGCCGCTGGAGGCCTCGGAGATGCCGAACATGACCAGGCGACCGCCCTGGCGCAGCAGCCGGTAGTCCTTGCGGAAGGAGGTCGGGCCGAGCGGGTCCATGATCAGGTCGACGCCCTCGCCGCCGGTCAGTCGCATCACCTCGTCCTCGAAGTCCTCGGTGCGGTAGTCGATCGGGTGGGCGACTCCGTGGGCGCGGATCGCCTCGTGCTTGGCGGCCGAGGCGGTGCCGAAGACTTCGGCGCCCGCGTTGCGGGCCAGCTGCGCGGCGGAGATCCCGACGCCGCCGCCGGCGCTGTGGATGAGCACGCGGTCGCCGGCCCGCATCCCGCCCATCATGTGCAGCGCCGCGTAGGCGGTGCCGTAGTTGACCGGGAAGGCGGCGCCCTGCTCGAAGCTGAGGTGGTCGGGCAGCGGCAGCGCGTTGCCCTCGGCGACGCAGACGAGCTCTGCCTGGCCGCCGAAGCGGGTGCCGGCGACGACGCGGTCGCCGACCGCGTGGGCGCTGACCCCCTCCCCCAAGCTCTCCACCACTCCGGAGACCTCGTAGCCGAGCACGCAGGGCGTCTTCGGCGCGTCTGGGTAGAGGCCGACCCGGGCCAGCAGCTCGGCGAAGTTGATGCCGGCGGCGCGGACCGCGATCCGCAGCTCGCCCGGCGCGGGCACGGGGTCGGGCCGCTCCTGCACCCGCAGGACCTCGGGACCCCCGGTCTTCGTCAGCACCACCGCCCGCACGGTGGAGAGACTAGCCGGTACCTAGAGGTCGACGGATCGGCCGACCGCGAAGCCGTCCAGGCTCAGGATCCTGTCCAGGGCCTCGGAGCGCACGGGGGCGTCGGTGGTGACGGCCATGACCGCCTTCTCGGTGCCCGCCTGGGCGCCGACGGCGGCGGAGACGATGTTGACCCCCTCCTCGCCGAACATCGTGCCGACCCGGCCGATCATCCCCGGCTGGTCGGCGTAGCGGAAGACGCTGATGTGCTCGGCGAAGGGCAGGTAGAAGCTCTCGTTCCAGGCCGAGACCAGGTAGGGCACGTTGCGCGGGCCGACGCTGGTGCCGGCGACCTCGACCTCGCTGTCGCCGGAGTGGACGCGGACGGTGACCAGCTCGGTGAAGTCGTCGGCGCCGGTGTCCTTGGTCTCGGTCAGCTCGATCCCGCGTTCCTCGGCCATCTGCGGCGCGTTGACCAGGTTGACCTGCTCCTCGGTGTTGCCGGAGAGGATCCCGACCAGGACCGCGATCCCGAGCAGGCGGGTGTCGTGTGAGGCGATGCGGCCGCGGAACTCGGCGGTGACGCGGTCGACCGAGCCGTCCCCCAATCCCTGCGCAAGCCGGCCCAATTTTTCGCAGAGCGGCACGAACGGGGCCAGCGCCTCCATCGCCTCCGGCCGCACGGCGGCGATGTTGACGGCGTTGGTGACGACGCCTCCGGTCAGCGCCTCGGTCACCTGCTCGGCGGTGACGATGCCGGCGCGGTCCTGGGCCTCGGCCGTGGAGGCGCCGAGGTGCGGGGTGACGACGACGTCGGGGCGGGCGAAGATCGGGTGCTCGGTGAACGGCTCGGACGGGAAGACGTCGAGCGCGGCGCCGCCGAGCTTGCCGGACTCCAGCCCGGCCAGGAGGTCGTCGAGGTCGACCAGCTCGCCGCGGGCGCAGTTGACGACGCGGGCGCCGTCCACCATCGCGGCGATCGCCTCGGCGTCGATCAGGCCGATCGTCTCCGGCGTCTTCGGCACGTGCAGGGTGACCAGGTCGGCCCTGCCGAGCAGCTCCTCGACGCTCTCGACGCCCTCGACCCCGAGCTCGCGGAAGCGCTCGGCGGAGACGAACTTGTCGAAGGCGACGACGTCCATCTCGAAGCTCTGGGCGCGCTTGGCGACGAGCTGGCCGATGCGGCCGAAGCCGACCACGCCGAGCGTCTTGCCGTAGAGCTCGGCGCCCTTGAACTTGGCCCGGTCCCAGCGCCCCTCGACCAGCGAGCCGTGCGCCTGGGGGACGTTGCGGAAGAGGGCCAGGGCGAGGGCGAGGGTGTGCTCGGCGGCGGCCACCGAGTTCGACTCGGGGGCGTTGGCGACGATGATCCCGCGCCGGGTCGCGGCGGGGATGTCGACGTTGTCGACGCCGGTGCCGGCGCGGCCGATCACCTTCAGGTTGTCGGCGCGGTCGATCAGCTCCGGGGTCAGCTTGGTGGCGCTGCGGATCAGGATCGCGTCGTACTCGCCGATCCGCTCCGCCAGCTCCTCGTCGGACATCTCCAGGCCGAGGTCGACGTCGAACTTGGAGCGCAGCAGGTCGACGCCGGTCTCGGCGATCTTCTCCTTCACCAGGACCCTCACGAGCGCACCCCCTCGACGTTGTCGACGACCCAGTCGACGCAGGCCGTGAGCGCCTCGACGTCGGCCGGCTCGACCGCCGGGAACATCCCGACCCGCAGCTGGTTGCGGCCGAGCTTACGGTAGGGCTCGGTGTCGACGATCCCGTTGGCGCGCAGGGCGGCGGCGATCGCGGCGGCGTCGACGGCGGCGTCGAAGTCGATCGTCCCGACCAGCAGCGAGCGCTTGGCCGGGTCGGCGACGAACGGGATCGCGAACCCGCTGCGCTCTGCCCAGCCGTAGAGATGGTCGGAGGAGGCGGTGGTGCGGCCGACGCACCAGTCGAGGCCGCCTTCGGCCAGCATCCAGTCGACCTGATCGGCGAGCAGGATCAGGGTCGCCAGGGCGGGGGTGTTGTAGGTCTGCTGCTTGCGCGAGTTCTCCAGCGCCGTCTGCAGCGAGAGGAAGGCGGGCTGCCAGCGGTCGGCGGCGCCGTCGAGCTCCTCGATGCGGGCGATCGCGGCCGGGCTGAGCAGGGCCAGCCAGAGGCCGCCGTCGGCGCCGAAGGCCTTCTGGGGGGCGAAGTAGTAGGCGTCGGCCTCGGCGACGTCGACCGGCAGGCCGCCGGCGCCGGAGGTGGCGTCGACCAGGACCAGCGAGTCGCCGGCCCCCTCGGGACGGACGACGTCGACCATCACCCCGGTCGAGGTCTCGTTGTGGGCCCAGCCGATCACGTCGGCGGCGGGGTCGGCGACCGGCGCCGGGGCGTCGCCCGGCTCGGCCGCGACGACGATCGGGTCGGCGAGGAACGGCGCCGCCGCGTTCGCCTTGGCGAACTTCTGCGAGAACTCGCCGTAGGTGAGGCTGAGCGCGCGCTCACGGACCAGCCAGGCGCAGGCCGCCTCCCAGAAGGCGGTGGTGCCGCCGTTCCCGAGCGCGACCTCGTAGCCGTCGGGCAGCGAGAACAGCTCGCCGAGGCCCTCGCGGATGCCCTCGACGAGGTCACGGACCGGGGCCTGGCGGTGCGAGGTCCCCATCAGCGCCGCCTGGTCGGCGAGCTTCGCCAGCGCCTGCGGGCGGACCTTCGAAGGGCCGCAGCCGAAACGGCCGTCGGCGGGCTTGAGATCGGCGGGGATCTGGGTGTCGGCCTGGACAGTCATGCGGGCTCGACACCGTATCGACAGGCGCGGGTGGACTGGCGCCGGGGGCGGGGCTAGGCTGGCCCGGGTGTCCAGATTCCCCAGTCCAACAGGGAGGTAGACCGATGTATCCGATCACCTACGAAGCCGATTTCAACCCCACTCCGAACCGCGCGACGACCTTCTTCCGCATCCTGCTGGCGATCCCGTGGTTCATCGTCGGGATCTTCTGGGGGATCCTCTTCGCCTTCACCCACCTCTTCGCCTGGGTGGCGGTGACGATCCTCGGCCGCTACCCGCAGTGGCTCTACGACTTCAACGCCGGGGTGATCCGCTTCGGCACCCGGATCTCGGCCTGGCTCTTCCTGCAGACCGACGTCTGGCCGCCCTTCGGCCTCAGCGACGATCCCAGCTACCCGATCCGGGCCAACTTCCCGCCGCCGGCCGCGAAGCAGAGCCGCCTGAAGGCGTTCTTCCGGCTCATCCTCGCCTTCCCGGTGCTCCTGATCGTCGCCTACGGGACCTCATACATCATCCAACTGGTGGGCCTGATCGCCTGGCTGACGATCGTCTTCCGCGGCTACCTGCCCGAGTGGCTCTTCAACACCTTGACCCACCTGCACTCCTTCCAGCTCCGCGTCTACGGCTACGCCGCGATCCTCACCGACGACTACCCGCCGATCGGGCTCGAGAAGTCGAAGCCGGTCAGCGCCGCGCCCGCCGCGACCCCGACCCCGGAGCCGCCCGCGGCGCCGGCGGTCTGAGGGGCTGAGATGGCAGAGCAGAACGACAAGGTGACCAGGGGCGAGGGCTACGCCGTCGCCAGCCTCGACGACCTCGGCGAGGGCTGGGGGTTCCGCAAGATCCGCAAGGACCTCGGGATCACCGCCTTCGGCGCCAACGCGATCGTGCAGCCGCCCGGCTACGCGGCCGGGTTCCACTACCACGACGAGCAGGAGGAGCTCTACTTCGTCCACAGCGGGCGGATCGAGATCTCCCTCGGCGACGGCACCAGCTACGAGCTCGGCCCCGGCGGCCTCGCCTGGGTCGACGCCCCGACCCACCGCAAGGTCCGCAACGTCAGCGACTCCGAGGACGCGGTCTACGTGGTCGTCGGGGCCAAGGACGGGTATGTCGGTCGGGATGGGCGCGAGCCGGAGGGCGAGACGGCGCGGCCTGAGGGGCTCGCTTAGAGGGGCTGGTCAAGTGAGGGGTCCGGTGGGTCTCCGGGCGAATTTGTCGCGCCCCCTGAAGGGGGCTGCTCCCGGATTTGGTGCTCGCCTATGGCGAGCAGGAATCAGTAAAGGGGCCCTTCGGGCCACATTCGCCCGGAGACCCACCGGACCCCTCCTCCACCCGTCCCTCCAGTTCGCCCTCCCAGGGTTCGGCCATCTCTTGCGGAAAGAGATCCGACCCTGAGGGCTTGAGCTGAACGGCCTGGGTCGCGAGGGCTGGCCGACCTGCGGATGGGTGCTCGGGCGCGGTGCCGGGCGCCTCACCCGGGAATGTCGCCGAAGGCGCCTTTCCTAAAATCTGCCCGCCATAGGCGGGCTCAAAATCCGGGAGTAGCCCCCTTCAGGGGGCACGACAAATTCCCGGGTGAGGCGCCCGGCACCCGCGCCCCTACAGCCCCAACCCGAAGCTCCTAGAACCCCTGGTCGATCCAAGGCATCATCGAGCGAAGATCGCCGCCGATCTCCTCGATCTGCTTCCCCTCGGCCTCTTTGCGCATACGGTCGAAGTTCTCGTTCCCCGCCTTGTTCTCGGCGATGAACTCGCGGGCGAAGTCGCCGGACTGGATCTCGCTGAGGATCTGCTTCATCGCCGCCCGGGACTCCTCGCCGATCACCCGTTTGCCGCGGGTCATGTCGCCGTACTCGGCGGTGTTGGAGATCGAGTAGCGCATGCCCTGGATCCCCTTCTCGTACATCAGGTCGGCGATCAGCTTGAGCTCGTGCAGGCACTCGAAGTAGGCCAGGCGCGGGTCGTAGCCGGCCTCGACGAGGGTCTCGTAGCCGGCCTGGACCAGCTCGGAGGCGCCGCCGCAGAGGACGGCCTGCTCGCCGAAGAGGTCGGTCTCGCACTCGTCTTTGAAGGTCGTCTCGATCACCGCGGCGCGACCGCCGCCGATCCCGGAGGCGTAGGCGAGGACGAGGTCGTGGGCGTTGCCGGTGGCGTCCTGGTGGACGGCCATCAGACAGGGGACGCCGTTGCCTTCCTCGTACTGGCGGCGGACCAGGTGGCCCGGGCCCTTGGGCGCGACCATGCCGACGTCGATGCCGGGCGGGACCTCGATCTCCCCGAAGTGGATCGCGAAGCCGTGGGCGAACATCAGCAGGTTGCCGGGAGCGATCCCGTCGGCGATCTCCTGGCGCCAGATCTCGCCCTGTTTCTCGTCCGGCAGGAGGATCATCACGACGTCGCCGCGGCTGGCCGCTTCGGCGATGTCGAGGACCTCGACACCGGCCGCTTCGGCCTTGGCGCGGGAGGAGGAGTCGGGCCGCAGGCCGACGACGACGTCGACGCCCGAGTCCTTGAGGTTGAGGGCGTGCGCGTGGCCCTGTGAGCCGTAGCCGAGGATCGCGACGGTCTTGCCGTCGAGCTTTCCGAGATCGGCGTCCTTGTCGTAGAAGATGTCGTCAGTTTTCATGGCCGGGAGGCTATCGGAGCGCCCTTCTCATGAGCTTGCCCGAAGGGGTGCGCGGCAGCGCCGCCGCCAGCTCGACCCGCTTCGGGACCTTGAACCCGGCCAGGGCCTCGGCGCAGTGGCGGCGGAGCTCGTCCGGGGTCGCCGCGGAGCCGCTCGCGAGGACGACGATCGCGGTCACCGCCTGCTGCCACTCGGGGTCCTCGCGGCCGACCACGGCGGCCTCGAGGACCTCGGGGTGTCGCATCAGCACCGCCTCGACCTCCGCCGGGACCACGTTCTCGCCACCGCTGACGATCAGGTCGTCGAGCCGGTCGCGCACGTAGAGGAAGCCCTCCTCGTCGATTTCGCCGAGGTCGCCGGTGTGCAGCCAGCCGTCGGCGTCGGCGCGGCCGGGGGCGACGGTCGGGCCTTGGATCAGGATCTCGCCGTCGGCGGCGATCCGCAGGTGGGTGGTCAGCAGCGGCCGGCCGGCGGAGCCGAGCTTGCGCTGGGCGTCGGCCGGGGCCAGGGTCGTCACCTGCGAGCAGGTCTCGGTCAGGCCGTAGGTCTGGATCACCGTGGCGCCCCTGGCGGTCGCCTCGCGCAGCGGCTCCTCCGGGACCGGGCCGCCGCCGACCAGGATCGCCCGCGGGCCGGAGAGATCGGCCCCGGCCTCCAGCAGGCGGGTCAGCATCGTCGTCACCAGGGAGACGACCGTGATCCCGTCGTTCTCCAGCGAGGCGGCGGCGCGGTCGACGTCGAACCCGTCCTGGACCACCGCGGCGGTGCCGTAGATCGTCGAGCGGACGACGATCGTCAGCCCGGCGATGTGGCTGAGCGGGACGCAGCAGAGCCAGCGGTCGCCGGGGTCGACGCCGATGTTGAAGGCCGAGCCGACCGCGTTCCAGAGGAAGTTGCCGTAGGTGAGCCCGACCGGGCGCGGGGCGCCGGTGCTGCCGCTGGTCAGCACCCGGGCGCAGACGTCGTCCATGTCGTGCTCGCCGAGCAGCGGCATGTCGGCCTCGGTCTGGGTCAGCAGGCCGGGGTCGTCGAGGTCGGCGATCGGCTCCTCGGCGGCGACGATCGCCTGCCGCTCGGCCTCGGTCAGGCGCGGGCTCAGCGGCAGCAGGGTGGCGCCGACCTTCATCAGCGCGTGGGCCAGCACCACCTGCTCGCGGCGCCCGTGCATGGTCAGCGCCGCGGTCGAGCCGCGGCGGACGCCGTGGGCCGCGAGCCGGCGCGCGACCCAGGTCGCTTCCGCCTCCAGCTGCGCGTAGGTCATCTCCTCGCCATCGGCGATCAGCGCCGTGCGGTCGGGACAACTCTGGGATCTCTGGGCTAGCCAGTCGTCGAGCTTCATCGGCCGGATATCGTCCCCATCATGCCCAAACGCCACAAGGACGCTCTGCCCGAGGCCGAGCTCTACGCGCCGATCGCCTGGGAGCAGGCCGGCGAGTACTCCGACATCCGCTACGAGACCGGCGAGGGGATCGCCAAGATCACGATCGACCGGCCTGAGGTCCACAACGCCTTCCGGCCGCAGACGCTGATCGAGGTCTCCGAGGCGATGGAGCTGGCCCGCGAGGACACCGAGGTCGGCGTCGTCGTCCTCACCGGCGCCGGCGACCGTGCCTTCTGCTCCGGCGGCGACCAGAAGGTCCGCGGCGACACCGGCTACGTCGCCGAGGGCGCCTCGCTCGGCCGCTTCCACGTCACCGACCTGCAGGTGCAGATGCGGCGGCTGCCGAAGCCGGTGGTGGCGATGGTCGCCGGCTACGCGATCGGCGGCGGCCACATCCTCCACATCTGCTGCGACCTGACGATCGCCGCCGACAACGCCGTCTTCGGCCAGACCGGCCCGCGGGTCGGCTCCTGGGACGGCGGCTTCGGCGCCTCGCTGCTGCGCGACCTGGTCGGGACCAAGAAGGCGAAGGAGTTCTGGCTGCTCTGCCGCCAGTACGACGCCGAGGAGGCGTTGGAGATGGGGCTCGTCAACACCGTCGTCCCGCTCGATCGCCTGGAAGCCGAGACCGTCGCCTGGTGCCGCGACATGCTCGCCCTCTCCCCCTTCGCGCTGCGCCTCGCCAAGGCCAGCTTCAACGCCCACGAGGACGGCTACGCCGGGATCCAGCAGCTCGCCCACGACGCCAACCTCCTCTTCTACGGCAGCGACGAGGCCGCCGAGGGCCGCGAGGCCTTCAAGGAGCGGCGCCAGCCCGACTTCTCCAAGTTCCCCCGCCGGCCATGAGGATCTGGCTGATGGCGGCGCGGCCGCGGACGCTGCCGGCGGCGGTGGCCCCGGTCCTGGTCGGGACCGCGGCGGCGGTCCAGTGGGCCGGCGAGCTGCCGCGGGTCGGGGCCTTCCTCGCCGCCCTGGTCGGCTCGATCTTCATCCAGATCGGGACCAACCTCGCCAACGACTACTCCGACGCCCGCCGCGGCGCCGACACCGCCGATCGCCTCGGCCCGGTGCGGGTCACCTCGGCCGGGCTGGTGACCCCGAAACGGGTCCTCACCGCCACCTACATCGCTTTCGGGGTGGCGGTCGCCTGCGGGATCTACCTGGCGGCGGTGGCGGGGCTGGTGATCCTCGTCGTCGGCGTCGCCTCGATCGCCGCCGGCGTCCTCTACACCGGCGGCCCCCGCCCCTACGGCTACGCCGGCCTCGGCGAGGTCTTCGTCTTCCTCTTCTTCGGCCTGGTCGCCGTCAACGGCTCCTACTACGTGCAGCTGGAGGAGCTCGACGCGCTGCCGCTGGGGCTCTCGATCTCGATCGGCTTCCTCGCCACCGCGATCATCGTCGTCAACAACGTCCGCGACATCGAGACCGACCGGCGAGCCGGCAAGATGACCTCGGCGGTGCGGATGGGCCGGCAGAACGCGGTGATGCTCTACCGGCTGCTGGTGCTCGGCGCCTTCGCGGTGCTGCCGATCGCCCTCGTCGCCGGCGACTCCAGCCTCTGGCCGCTGATCGGCCTGCTGGCGCTGCCGCTGGCGCTGCGGCCGATGCGGACGATGGGCGAGCGCAGCGACGGGCCGGCGCTGAACGGGGTGCTGGCGGCGACCGGGGCGCTGCTCGGCGTCTTCAGCATCCTGGTCACGATCGGGCTCCTCGTCTCCGCCTGATGCGCCTCGCGGAGATCGAGGTCGTCCCCTACGCGCTGCCGTTCCGCCAGCCCTACGTGACCGCGCGGGGGGCGCTGACGCGGCGGGAGATGGTGCTGCTGCGGATTCGCGGCGAGGACGGCGCGGTTGGCCTCGGCGAAGCGGTGCCGCTCTCGATGCGTGGCGGCGTCGCGCTGGAGCAGGTGGTGCGGGAGCTGGAGGCGCTGGCGGAGGGGTGCGCCGACGCCGCGACCGCGACCGCCCGCGCCGCCGGCCTCTCGGCGCCGGCGCGGTGCGCGGTGCTGACCGCCCTCGACGACCTCGCGACCCGGGCCGGTGCGACCCCGGGGGCGGCGGAAGCGCCGCGCTACGCGCGCTGCAACGCGACCCTGGTGGCCGGCGAGCCGGCGGCGGTCGCGGCCGACGCCGAACGCTGGTCGGCGGCCGGGTTCACCACCTTCAAGCTGAAGCTGGGAGCCGGCGACGACGTCGGCCAGGTGCGGGCGGTGCGGGCGGCGATCGACCCGATGGCGCGGATCCGGGTCGACGCCAACGGCGCCTGGAGCCTGGAGGAGGCGAGCGCGGTGCTGGCGGCGATCGAGCCCTTCGACGTCGAGCTGGTCGAGCAGCCGGTGGCGAGCCTGGAGGAGATGGCCGAGCTGGCGCGGCGGACCGAGATCCCGCTCGCCGCCGACGAAAGCGTCGCCAGCCCGGCCGAGGCCGAGCGGGCGCGGGAGCTCGGCGCCTGCGCGCTGGTCGGGGTCAAGCTCTCCAAGGTCGGCGGGCGCGCCGAGGCGGAAGCGATCGCCGAGGTGCTTCCCACCTACCTCTCCAGCTCCCTCGACGGCCCGGTCGGGATCGCCGCCGCGGTCGAGCTCGCCAGCCGCGGCGAAGTCCACCGCCCCTTCGACGAACCGCTCGCCCACGGCCTCGCCACCCAGCGCCTCTTCGCCGCGACGATCGCCGCGGTCGAGTGCCAGCTCTTCGACGACGTCCTGCAGATGCCCCGCGGCCCCGGCCTCGGCGTCGAGATCGACGAGGACGCCCTGCAAGCCCACCGCCTCTGAGGCACGCATGGCGACTTTCTCAACCACTGGTTGAGAAACTCGACAACGTGGATTCGACCAATGCCAACACTGCGCTCGCATCCGCCTTCGTCGAGGAGCTCGAACGCGGGGGGCTGCGGCGTGCGGTGATCTCCCCCGGCTCGCGCTCGACGCCGCTGGCGGTGGCGCTGTGGCGGGCGCCGGGGATCGAGGTGAGCGTGATCGTCGACGAGCGCTCGGCCGGCTTCTTCGCGCTCGGGGCGGCGCAGGCGAGCCGGGCGCCGGTGGCGCTGCTCTGCACCTCCGGCACCGCCGCCGCCAACTACCACCCGGCGGTCTGCGAGGCCGACGAATCGGCGCTGCCGCTGCTCGTCCTCAGCGCCGACCGGCCGCCGGAGCTGCGCGGGATCGGCGCCGGCCAGACGATCGACCAGGTGAAGCTGTTCGGCGAATCGGTGCGCTGGTTCTGCGAAGTCGGGACCCACGCGGCCGACGACGACGGCCTCCTCCACTACCGCTCGGTCGCCTGCCGGGCGCTGGCGGCGGCGCGCGGGGAGACCCGGCCCGGGCCCGTGCACCTGAACCTTCCGTGGCGCGAGCCGCTGGCGCCGATCGCGGTCCCGGGCGCGGTCACCGCCACCGACCCGCTGGCCCTGCGGGGGCGCGACGGGCGACCGCTGACCGCGGTGACCCGGATCGACCTCGAGCCCTCCCCCTTCCTGCTGGAGGAGATGGCCGGCCACATCGGCGACGCGATCGCCGGCGTGATCGTCGCCGGGCGGCAGCTGGACCCCGAGCTGCGCGAGCCGCTCGCCCACCTCGCCCGCGCCTCCGGCTTCCCGATCCTCGCCGAGCCGACCTCGCAGCTGCGCCTCGGCCCCCACGACCGCTCCCGCGTGATCACCACCTACGACCAGCTGCTGCGCGACGAGCGCTTCGCCCGCTCCGCCGTCCCCGACCTGGTCCTGCGCTTCGGCGAGATGCCGACCAGCAAGCCGCTGCGCTCCTGGCTGGCCGACTCCGGCGCCGACCAGATCGTCGTCGACCCCTACGGGGGCTGGAACGAGCCGAGCCGGCGCGCGGCGGCGATCCTCCGCGCCGACCCGACCGAGCTCGCGGCCGGCTGGGCGACCCGGCTGGAGCGGGAGGAGCGCGGCGAGCCGACGGCCTGGCTCGAGGCCGAGCGGGCGGCGCGGGCCGTCCTCGACGCTGAGCTGGAGGGCGGCGGCGAGATCAGCGAGCCCGCCCTGCACCTGGCGCTCGGCCGCGCCCACCGCGACGGCGATCTCGTCTACACGGCTTCGAGCATGCCGATCCGCGACCAGGAGGCCTTCCTGGCGGCCGCCGGGCCCGACGTCCACTTCCTCAGCAACCGCGGCGCCAACGGGATCGACGGCCTGGTCTCCTCCGGGATCGGCGCCGCCGCGGCCAGCGGCCGCCCGACCACGATCGTCAGCGGCGACCTCGGCCTGCTCCACGACCTCGGCGGCCTGGCAGCCCTGCGCGGGGTCTCCACCCCGGTCCGGATCGTCGTCATCGACAACGACGGCGGCGGCATCTTCCACTTCCTGCCCCAGGAGGAGGCACTGGGAGACGAAGAGTTCGAGGCGATCCTCGGCACCCCGCGCGGCGTCGACATCGCCAAGGCGGCGGCCCTCTTCGACCTCCCCCACCGCCGGCTCGAGTCGCTCGCAGACCTCTCCGCGGCACTGGCCGCCGGCACCGGCCTGATCGAGGTCCGCACCGACCGCCGGACGAACGTCGCAGCCCATCGCCGCCTCCAACAGCAGGTGCAAGCCGCTCTCGCGGCGCCGCGCTGACGAGGGACCCGGGGGGCCCTCGACGGAACCTCCCGCTGTTCGTGACGGCGAGGGTCCCCCCGATCTCTCCCCACCCACCTACTCCGCGAGCAGTGGCAAAAGCGCCTGCAGCTTGACCTCGGTCTCGGCCAGCTCGGCGGCCGGATCGGAGCCGGCGACGACGCCGACGCCGGCGAACAGGTGGGCCTCGCGGTCGCGCAGCAGGGCGCTGCGCAGGGCGACGCAGAACTCGCCGTCCTCGGTCGCGTCCATCCAGCCGACCGGGCCGGCGTACCAGCCGCGGTCCATGCCCTCGAGGTCGGCGATCAGCTGGGCGGCGGCGGGCCAGGGCTCGCCGCCGACGGCGGGGGTCGGATGCAGGAGGCCGGCCAGCTCGATCGCCGAGCGGGGGTCGGTCAGCTGCGCGATCACCGGCGTCGCCAGGTGCTGGATGTTGGCCACCTTGACGATCTCCGGCTCCGGCGCCGCCTCGACCCAGACCGCGTGCGGGCGCAGGGCGCGGACGATCCGCTCGCTGACGATCCGCTGCTCGCGGCGGTCCTTGTCGCTGCGGAGCAGCTGCTCGCCGAGGTGGTCGTCGACGGCGGGGTCGGAGCTGCGGCGGGTCGAGCCGGCGAGGGCGACGGTGGAGACGCCGGCGCCCGAGCGCCGGACCAGGAGCTCGGGGCTGGCGCCGATGAAGGCCGCCTCGGGAGTGCCGCAGCAGAAGCAGAAGCAGGAGGGGAACTGGGCGCGGAGGCCGCCGAAGATCGCCGCCGGGTCGTGGGCGGCGGCGGCGTCGACGATCACCTCGCGGGCCAGCACGACCTTGCTGATCCCCCCTGCGCCGATCCGGGATGTGGCGGCGCCGACGGCGGCTTCGAAGTCCGCCGGCGGGCGGGCGCTGCGGATCCGCGCCTGCGCGGTCGGGTGCGGGTCGAGCAGCGGCAGGGCGGCGTCGGCGCGCAGGCCCGCCAGACGCGCCTGCAGGGCGACGCCGAGGCGCTCGGCGTCCTCGTCGCCGCCGACCACCGCGTTGAGCGTGAGGAAGGCGCGGGCGCCGCTGCGGCAGAGCGAGAGCTCCGGCAGGACCAGCGACCCCGGCGGCAGCGAGGACCAGCTGGAGCTGGAGCCGCCCTCGGGGTCGAAGGCGAAGCCGCCGAGCCAGACCGGGCCGGCGCCGGCGGGCAGGCCGCGGGGCTCGTCGAGGACAGCGTCGCGCCCGGTCCGCAGGCACTCCTCGGCGACGTCGGCGAACCGCCCGGGGCCGCGCGAGGTCGCCTCGCAGGCGACGCCGAGCCCAGCCAGCGCGAACTCGCGGTCGGGCTGCTCCCAGGCGAACCAGCGGTCGGAGGCCAGGCGCGAAGCGAAGACGGCGGCGCAGGGATCGGCGACCTCGACCTCGGCGGTGACGCTCGCCAGCGTCCGCCGGTCCCGCATCGCAGCCCTCTCGACCGCCGCCGCGATGCGGGCGGGCAGCGAATCGAGGGCGGCCCCGAGACTCAGTCTGCGCCTCGGGCGATTGCGATCTCGCCGGTGCGGACCATCTCGACCAGGCCGTGCGGGCGGACCATCCGCTCGAAGGCCTCGATCTTGTCGGCCGAGCCGGTCACCTCGATCGTCATCGTGCGGCGGGCGACGTCGACGATCTTGGCGCGGAAGATCTCCGCGAACTGGATGATCTCGGCCCGGTTCTCGACCGCCGAGGAGACCTTGAACAGGGCCATCTCCCGGGCCACCGTCTCCTCCGGCTCCATGTCGCGGATCTTCAGCACGTTGACCAGCTTGTGCAGCTGCTTGGTCACCTGGTCGATCGGGTGGACGGCGCCGTCGAGGGTGAGGGTGACCCGCGAGACGCTGGGGTCGTCGGTCGGGCCGACCGCGAGCGTGTCGATGTTGAAGCCGCGGCGCGAGAAGAGGCCGGCGACGCGAGCCAGCACGCCCGGCTTGTTCTCGACCAGGATCGAGAGGACGTGCTTGCGCCCGCTCAACTGCCCGGGCAGGTGCAGGTCCTCCAGCTTGACCGCCTGGGGGGTCCCGGCCTCCATCAGCCCTTCACCAGCCCCGGCGCCTCGACCAGGTCGCGGGCGGCGTTGCCCGGCGGGATCATCGGGTAGCAGTTCTCTTCGGCGGCGACGCGGACGTCGACCAGGACCGGGCCGTCGGTCTCCAGCGCCTTCGCCATCGTCGCCTCGAGGTCGTCGGCCTTGTCGCAGAACAGGCCGGTGGCGCCGAAGGCCTCCGCCAGCTTCACCCAGTCGGGGCTGGCGCCCATCACGACCGAGCTGTAGCGGCGGTCCCAGAACAGCTCCTGCCACTGGCGGACCATGCCCATGTAGCCGTTGTTCATCAGGAAGACCTTGACCGCGATCCCCTCGCTGACGCAGGTCGCCAGCTCCTGGACGTTCATGATCAGGCTGCCGTCGCCGGCGACGCAGACGACGGTCTCGTCCGGGCAGGCGACCTTGGCGCCGATCGCCGCCGGCAGCCCGAAGCCCATCGTCCCCAGGCCGCCGGAGTTGATCCAGCGGCGCGGCTCGTCGAAGCCGTAGTACTGCGCGGTCCACATCTGGTGCTGGCCGACGTCGGAGGTGACGATCGCCTCGCCCTTGGTCACCCGGTGCAGCGCCTCGATCATGAACTGCGGCTTGATCTCGCCGTCCACGCCGGGCTCGTAGTAGAGCGGGTGCGCCCCCTGCCAGCCGCGCAGCGTCTCCCACCAGGTGTCGAGGCGGGAGGAGTCGGTCTGCAGCGCCCGGTACTCGCGGGTCAGCTTCGGCAGCACCAGCTTGACGTCGCCGACGATCGGGATGTGGGCGCCGACGTTCTTCGAGATCTCCGCCGGGTCGATGTCGATGTGGATGACCTTGGCGTGGGGCGCGAACTCGTCGAGCTTGCCGGTGATGCGGTCGTCGAAGCGGGCGCCGATCGCGACGATCAGGTCGGCCTTGTCCATCGCGTGGTTGGCGGTGTAGGTGCCGTGCATCCCCAGCATCCCCAGCCAGCTCTCGCCCGAGGCCGGGTAGGCGCCGAGGCCCATCAGGGTCGAGGTGACCGGGAAGGAGTCGGAGCCGACCAGCTCGCGCAGCTCGTCGGAGGCGTTGGCGTTGATCACGCCGCCGCCGGTGTAGAAGATCGGCCGGCGCGCGTTGGCCAGCGCTTTGGCGGCGATCCGGATCTGTTTGATGTTGCCGTCGGTCGAGGGCTTGTAGCCGGGCAGGTCGACCGGCTCGGTGCGCGGCTCGTACTCGATGTCGGCGCGCGAGAGGTCGGTCGGGATGTCGAGCAGGACCGGCCCCGGGCGCCCGGTCGAGGCGACGTGGAAGGCCTCGTGGACGTACTCGGGGATCTGGCGCGCGTCGGTGACCTGGAAGGAGTGCTTCACGAACGGCAGCGTGGCGCCGAGGATGTCGGCCTCCTGGAAGCCGTCGGTGCCGATCAGGTCGGTGCGGACCTGGCCGGTGATGAAGACGGTCGGGGTCGAGTCGAGCATCGCGTCGGCGATCGCCGTGATCAGGTTGGTGGCGCCGGGCCCGGAGGTGGCGAAGGCGACCCCGACCCGTCCCGAGGCGCGGGCGTAGCCCTCGGCCGCGTGGCCGCCGCCCTGCTCGTGGCGGACCTGGACATGGCGGAAGTCGGCGTCGACGACCGCGTCGTAGATCGGCAGGTTGGCCCCACCGGGGATCCCGAAGACGTCTTTGACGCCCTCGGCCTTCAGCGATTCCATCAAGGTGTCGGCAGCTCTCATCGGACCCGCGATGGTACCAGTGGGCCGGCGCCGCCCCGACCCCGGTGATGGCGGCGAACTAAGCCTGTCCTGCAGGCGATTTAGCCGGGTTCCAGCGGGTGCGCGGGTCGATCGATCCCTCGATCGCGTTCGCTTTGTAGCGCTCGATCGCGTGGATCATCGACTCGACCAGCTCCTCGCCCAGCAGGGTCGGCTCGAGGCCGAGGTCGAGCAGCTTGGTGTGGATCGCGTTGTAGTAGTGCTCTTCCTTCTCGACCCGCGGGTTCTCGAGGTGGTCGATCTCCACCTTGTAGCCGAGGTGCTCGGCCGCGGCCTTGACCCGCTCCGCCAGCTCCAGCACCGAGAACTGCTCGGTGAACTGGTTGAAGACGCGGAAGTCGCCGCGGTCGGCCGGGTTGGCGACCGCCAGCTCGACGCAGTTGAGGGTGTCGCGGATGTTGAGGAAGCCGCGGGTCTGGTGACCGGCGCCGTAGACGGTCAGCGGGTGGCCGATCACCGCCTGCAGGCAGAAGCGGTTGAGGACGGTGCCGAACAGCTCGTCGTAGTCGAAGCGGGTGATCAGGCGCTCGTCGCCGGCCGTCTCCTCGGTCTCGATCCCGTAGACGACGCCCTGGTTGAGGTCGGTCGCGCGCAGGCCCCAGGTGCGGCAGGCGAAGTGGATGTTGGTCGAGTCGTGGACCTTCGAGCAGTGGTAGAGCGAGCCCGGCAGCTTCGGGAACGGCAGCAGGTCCTTGCGGCCCTTGTGCTCGATCTCGATGTAGCCCTCCTCGATGTCGATGCCGGGCTGGCCGTACTCGCCCATCGTCCCGAGCTTGACCAGGTGCGCGTCCGGAACGTGTTCGCGCATCGCGAAGAGCAGGTTGAGGTTGCCGACGACGTTGGCCTGCTGGGTCTCGACCGCGGTCTCGCGGGAGATCATCGAGTAGGGCGCCGAGGGCTGCTGGCCGTAGTGGACGACCGCGTCGGGCTTGGTCTCGGCGACCACCCCGTCGAGGAAGTCGCCGTCCTCGACGGCGCCGACGTAGGAGCGGATGCGGTCGCCCGTTTTCTCCTCCCAGGCGGCGATCCGGGCGTCGAGGTCGGCGATCGGGGTCAGCGAATCGGAGCCGGCGCCGCTCACCCAGCGGCGGCGGGAGAAGTTGTCGACGACGGAAACCTCATGGCCGCGGGCGGAGAACCTCAGCGCCGTTGGCCATCCCAGGTAGCCGTCGCCCCCGAGGATCAGAACTCGCATAGGCGCGGCAGCTTAGTTGAATCAGGGGGATGGCAAACCGACTGGCGGCGCGCAACGGGGGTCGGGTGGGACTGGCGCTGCTCGTCGCGGTCCTGCTCCTGGGCCTCGGGCTGCGGGTCGGATACGCCTGGGACGGGCGTGATCCGGTCTACGACGCCAGGGCCTACGCGGGGATCGCCGCCAACCTCGAGCGGGGCGAGGGGTTCACGGCCGGGACCGGGGCGACGCAGCCGTCGAGCAACTACTCCCCCGGCCTGCCGCTGCTGGTCGCCGGGGCCTACGGGGTGACGGGCGGGGTCGACGAACGGCTGGCGCGGGTGCTGCTGGCGGTGCTGGCGTCCTTCGCGGTGCTGTTCACGTACTTGATCGGACGGAGGCTTGCGAGCCCCGGCGCGGATCGCATCCGAGATTCGCCACACCAGGGTGGGGTCGATGTCGGAAGCGTTGCGGCGGGACTGCTCGGAGCGCTGGCGGTGGCCGTCTATCCCGCGTTCTTGGAGTACGGGGGGATGCTGATGAGCGAGCCGCTGGGGGCGACGCTGCTCTCCGGCGCCGTGCTGGGCCTGTTCTGGGCGCGGGATCGGAGCGGGACGTGGCCCTGGCTCGTCCCCGGGCTGGCGCTCGGCGCCCTCGCCCTGGTCCGCCCCGAGTACCTCGCCGTCGGCGTCCTCCTGGCCGTGACCGTCCTCCTCGCCCGGGTGTGGTCGCCATTTGCCCCCGTATCGGGGGCAAATGGCGACCACCCGGGGAGTTGGCGGCGGGGGTTGGGCGCGGCGGCGCTGGTGCTGGCGGGGATGGCGGTGGTGGTGGCGCCTTGGACGGTGCGGAACGTGGTGGCGCTGGACCGGGCGGTGCCGATCTCGACCGGCGGCGGGCAGGTGCTCTTCGCCGGGACCTACCTGCCCTCCGACGGGGATCCGGAGAAGGTCGGGGCCGGGGTGGTCGCCGAACACCCGGGGCTGTTCGCGGCCGGGGCGGCCGAGCGGCTGCGGCTGGAGCAGATCCTCGCCCGGCTTGCCGCCGCCACCCACCCGGGCCTGGAGAGCGACGAGGCGCTCTCGCGGATGGGACGGGAGCAGCTCTGGGACGACGTCCGCGAGGAGCCGCTCGAATACGCCGGCTTCCTCGTCACCAAGGTCGGGCGGATCTGGTCGCACGGCCCGCGCGCGGTGATGCGCGAGCCGGCCTGGGTGGCGCTGCACTGGGCGCTGCTGGCCTTCGGCCTCCTCGGGCTCGGCCTGCTCGCCTGGAGGCGGCGCTGGGAGGCGCTGGCGATCGGCACCGTGTTCGTCGCGATCACCGCGCTCAGCGCCCTGCTGGTCGCCTCGCCGCGCCGGGTGCTGGTGATGCTGCCACTGCTCGCCGCCTGCGCGGGCTACGGGGTGGTCGCCATTTCCACCGCGGTCCGGGAGAAATGGCGACCACGTCCCGGCGGGGGCGCGACGGTGCCGGCCACCACGGATAGCCTGGACCGGCCTTGAACGCCCTCCGCAACTGGTTCCGCGCGCTGCCCGAGCGCCACGGGCGCAGGACGCTGATCGCCCTCGGCCTGATCGCCGCGATCGGGCTGCTCGCCCGCGCCTACGTGGTCGTCAACCCGGTCGAGCACCCGGCCGACGACTCGCGCGCCTACTTCGCCCTCTCCAAGGCGCTCTATGAGGAAGGCAGCTTCGGCGGGCCCGAATTCGACGACGCCAGCGACTGGTCGCCGGGGGCGCCGTTCCTCTACGCCGCCGCCTTTTTCGCCACCGGCGGGGCCCGCGAAGGGACGGCGCGGATCGTCGAGGCGCTCTGCGGCCTCGGCGCGATCTTCGTCGTCTACTTCCTCGGCCGCCGCCTCGCAATGGCGCTCACCCGCCGCCGCGGGCCGCCGGAGGGGGCGGGCGTCCCGGGCGCCGCCTTCGTCGGCCTCTTCGCTGCCGCCGCGGTGGCGATCTACCCCCCCTTCATCCACTCGACCGGCGAGCTGATGAGCGAGCCACCGGCGATCCTCACCCTGCCGGCCGCCGTCCTCGCCTTCCTCTGGGCCAGCGAACAGACCCGGCTGCGGGCCTGGCTGCTGCCGGGGGTGCTGTTCGGCCTGACCGCGATGTTTCGCCCCGAATACCTCGCCGTCGGCGTCGCCCTGGCGGTCTTCGCCCTGCTCCTCGGCCTGATCTCCCCATTTGTCGCCGAGCGGGCGACAAGCGATGGCGGGGGGCGGGAATGGCGGCGCTGGATCGGGCGGGGGGCGGTCCTGGTCGCCGGGATCGCGGTGGTGATCGCGCCCTGGACGATCCGCAACCAGATCGTCCTCGACCGCACCGTGCCGATCTCGACCGGCGGCGGCAAGGCGCTCTACGTCGGCACCTACCTGCCCGCCGACGGCGAATACCAGCGGGTCAAGGCGATCCTCGTCGAGCGCTATCGGGGCCGCGACCTCGAACCCGGCTCGCAGGCGCTCGACGAGGTCAACCCCACCCCGCTCTTCGACCGGGTCGCGGAAGGCAGCTACCCCGAGCTGCCGCGCGACGAAGCGCTCGGCAAGGTCGGCAGAGAAAACCTCTCCGACTACCTATCCGAAGACCCCGGCGGCTACCTGGGGATGACCGTGCGCAAGGTCGGCCGGATGTGGTCCAGCGGGGTCGGCGAAGCGATGAGCAGCGGCGCCGGGCGGGCGCTCCAGGTCGCCCTGGTCCTGCTCGGGCTGGCCGGGCTGGCACTGCTCGGGCTGCGGCGGCGCTGGTGGGAGCTGGTGGCGCTGGCGATCCCGATCGTCATGGTCACCGCCGTCGGCGCCGTCTCGCTGGCGGCGCCGCGACGCAACGAGGTGCTGATGACGCTTGTGTTTCCGCTGGCCGGCCTGGCGCTCTCCCGGGCGCTCGCGGCCATATCCTCCGGTCGCGAATGGTCCCCAGAGCAGGCATCTTCCCCGCCGAGCTGACGGCGCTGCGCGCCGCCGGCGTGCTGATCGCGATCGCGATCGTCGCCTACGCGATCGTCCGCCGCCGCTCCCTGCGCAACGCCGACGTGCTGACGCTGCTGGCCGTCGGGATCGGCCTGGCGCTGGTCGCCGGGACCGAAATCGTCGACGGCCTGCTCTCCGCCTTCTCCTTTGAAAAAGGCAACGGCGGGCGGATCCTCGGCCTCGCCGTCTTCGCGATCTTCGTCCTCTTCCTGATGGTCCTGCGGGCGCTCGCCGTGGCCGCCCGCAACTCGCGCCAGCTCTCGGCCGCGCTCGAGGGCCTGGCCTGGGAGGAGTTCCGCCAGGCCGGCCTGCCGGAGCGCTTCCGCGGCAAGGTCGCGATCCTGATCCCCGCCTACAACGAGGCCGACAACATCGGCCACGTGCTCGAGCAGATGCCGGCCGCGGTCTGCGGCGTCGGCACCGAGGTCCTGGTCGTCGACGACGGCTCCCGCGACGGCACCGGCGACGTCGTCGTCGCGCACGGCGCCAGCGTCGCCCGCCACGTCACCAACCGCGGCGGCGGCGCCGCCCTGCGCACCGGCTACCGGCTGATGGTCGAATCGGGGGCCGAGGTCGTGGTCACCCTCGACGCCGACGGCCAGCACCTGCCGAGTGAGATGGAGCGGCTGGTCAAGCCGGTGCTCGACGGCGAGGTCGACGTCGCCCACGGCTCCCGCGTGCTCGGCCACGCCGACCGCAACCACTTCGCCCGCGAGCTCGGGATCGTCTTCTTCAACCGCCTCGTCTCCTTCATGACCCGCACCCACGTCACCGACTGCTCCAACGGCTACCGGGCGGTCCGTACCGCGGTGCTGCCGCAGCTGGTGCTGCGCCAGGAGCAGTTCCACACCTCCGAGTTCATGATCGAGGCGATCAAGCGTGGGATCCCCGCCAAGGAGATCCCGATCACGGTCGAACAGCGGCTGCACGGCCACTCCAAGAAGCCGGCCGTGTTCCGCTATGGCGTCGGCTTCGCCAACGCGATCGTCCGCACCTGGCTGCGCTAGGTCGATCTTGGCCCCCAGGGGGGCCAAAAAGCACCGCGGGCTACTCGACCCCCGGGTGGCGGACGGCGGCGGGGTCGGGCAGGTAGAGGTCGGTGCCGCAGCGCGGGCAGACCTGGACGTAGAGCTTCAGCGCCTTCGAGCAGTTCGGGCACTGGCGTTCCGGTTCGTCCTTCTCGACCCGATAGAGGATCACCGCGATCAGGCCGAGCAGCGGCAGCACCATCCCGATCACGAACCAGATGAAGAACGAGCTGCCCTTGCCCTTGCCGATGATGGCGGCGGCGAGGCCGAAGAAGAAGGCGATGACGAGATACTCCATCCACCCCATTCTTGCGGGTTGCGGTGGGTCCTATGTCCAGCCCCGGCGCCGGCATTCAAGCTGCGCCCGCCGGGGCCGGGAACAGAGGCAAGCCCGGACGGGCAGCTCAGGCATGGCGATCCCAGACCCCAAGCCCCGCCCGATCGCCCCCGGCGCCTCCGGCTTCGCCCAGCCGACCCTGGTCAAGGCATGAGGCGCGCGACCCTCGCCGCCCTCTGCCCGGCTCTTCTCGCCTCTCCACTCCCCGCCGCATCCCGTCCATCGCCAACAGCCCCCGCGGGTGGTCGCCATTTGCCCCCTCTTGAGCAGTCAGATGGCGACCACCCAGGCCTGTGAGGCGTGGAATACGCACCGCGGGCGGGTTGGGAAACTGGTGCGGCGGACCTGCTCGCGCCGGGCGCTGCCGGCCGTGCCGGGGGCCGGAGCCGAGACACCTCGGTCCCGCGGCCGGGGGTGAAAGCGGTCGAGTGGGCCTACCCTCTCGCGGCCCGAAGTAGAGGCGGGACCGGTGGCGGTCGAGCTCAACAACCAGGGCGAGGACCCGCACAACCTCACCCTCGAGCTGGCCGACGAAAGCGGGCCTGGTGCAGCCTCGACGGCCACGCGGCCAGGGTAGGAGCGTGACTCTGGCCGGCACGCCCTAGCCGGGCCGAGGCTCAGATCAGACGCTTCGGGTGGCCGATCGAGCCGACCTCGGAGATGTCGCGCTTGAACGGCAGGCTGGCGGTCCAGTCGAGCACCGCGCGGGCCTTGCGGGCGGTGCCCGGGATCTGGCTCATGTGGTAGCTGCGGGCCAGCCACCAGGCCGGGAAGCCGCGGAAGGTGCGCTCTCCTATCCGGCCCACCGCCTTGTAGCGGCCGAGGTTGACGAACGAGGCTTCGGAGCGGTACTCGAACGGGGCCGGCGAGCCGATCCCGAGCTGGGCGGCGATGTTGCGCGCCGCCACCGGGCCCTGGCGGACCGCGATCTGGGCGGTCGGCGGGCAGAGGCCGCCGCGCGGGTCGGGGGCGGCGGCGCAGTCGCCGATCGCCCAGACGGAGTCCGAGCCCTCGACCCGGAGGAACTGGTCGACCGGGACCCGGCCGCGCTCGTCCAGCGGCAGGTTCAGCTCGCGCAGGATCGGCTGCGGCGCCACCCCGGCGGTCCAGACCACGGTCCGGGTCGGCAGCGTCTCGCCGCCGGCGAGGCGGGCGAAGTCGGCGCCGACCTCCTCCAGGGTCGTCTCCATGCGGATGTCGATGCCACGGCCGCGCAGCTCCCGCAGCGCGTACTCGGCCAGCTGCAGGTCGATCTCCGGCAGCACCCGGTCGGCGGCCTCGACCAGCACCCAGCGCATCCCGTGCAGGCGGGCGCGCGGGTAGCGGTCCATCGCGTCGGCGGCGAAGTCCTGCAGCTCGGCCAGCGCCTCGAGGCCGGCGTAGCCGCCGCCGACGAAGACGTAGGTCAGCAGTTCTTCCCGGCGAGCGGGATCGTCGGTCGCGTTGGCTTCCTCCAGCGTCTCGACCACGTGGTTTCGCAGGTAGATCGCGTCGGCCAGGCTCTTGAAGCCGACCGCGTGCTCGGAGAGCCCGGGGATCGGCAGCACCCGCGAGACCGAGCCGAGGCTGAGCAGCAGCTGGTCGTAGGGCAGCGACTCGGTTTCGCCGTACTTGGCCCGCAGCTCGACCGTCTTCGCCTCGGGGTCGTGCCCGACGACCTGACCGATCCGCAGGTAGGTGCGCTTGAGGATGTCGCGCAGCGGCGTCACCACGTGCCGCGGCTCCAGCGTCCCGGCCGCGGCCTCGGGCAGGAACGGCGTGTAGAGCGCGAAGTTGGTCTCGTTGGCCATCAGCAGCCGCGCCGACTGCTTCGGCAGCAGCCGCTCCAGCTCACGCGCGGCCGCGGCGCCGCCAAACCCACCACCGGCGATGACTACGTTCCAGGCCATGCCCTCACCGTAGCACTTTGTAACAACTTGTTACAAAGTCACAGAAGTGACGTTCAGAGACCCAGCTGCTGCTTGATCAGGCGGTTGACCTCGCCGCCGTCGGCGCGGCCCTTGGTCTTGCGCATCACCGCTCCCACCAGGGCCCCGATCGCCTTCTCGTTGCCGTCGCGGACCCGTTCGGCGGCGGCCGGGTCGGCCTCGATCGCGCCGGCGACGATGCCCTCCAGCTCGCCGTCGTCGGCGGCCATCTGGGCGAGGCCCTCGCGCTCGACGATCGCCGCCGGCTCGCCGCCCTCGGCGACCAGGACGGCCAGGACGGTCTTGCCGCTGCCATGGGAGATCTGCTTCTCCTGGACCAGGGCGACCAGGGCGGCGAGCGACTCGGGCGTCACCTTGGACCCCTCGGCGCCGCTCTCGGCCTCCGCCGCGCGCAGGGCCGCGGCCAGCTCGCCGGTCACCCAGTTGGCGATGACGCGCGCCTCCACCCCGCCCGCAACCGCGGCGGTGCGCTCGAAGTAGTCGGCGGTCTCGGGATCGGTGGCGAGCACGGCGGCGACGTCGGCACTGAGCCCGTCGCCTTCGTAGCGCTCGATCCGCGCCGCCGGCAGCTCCGGCAGCGACTCGCGGGCCTCGCGCAGCATCTCCTCGGTCGGCGCCACCGGGACCAGGTCGGGCTCGGGGAAGTAGCGGTAGTCGTGGGCTTCCTCCTTCGAGCGCAGCGAGGTCAGCTCGCCGCTGCGGGGGTCGAAGTGCAGGGTCTCCTGTTCGACCGTCCCCCCCGCTTCGACCAGCGCCCGCTGGCGCTCGAGCTCGGCTTCGACCCCGCGCTGCAGGTAGCGGAAGCTGTTCATGTTCTTCAGCTCGGTCTTCGTCCCCAGCTGCTCGGAGCCGGCCGGGCGCACCGAGACGTTGGCGTCGACGCGCAGGCTCCCCTCCTCCATGTTGACGTCGGAGACGCCGAGCTGGCGCACCGTCTCGCGCAGCAGCCGCGCCCACTGGGCCGCCTCGGCGGCGCCGCGCAGATCGGGCTCGGTGACGATCTCGACCAGCGGCGTGCCGCCGCGGTTGAAGTCGACCAGCGAGGCCCCGGAGCCGTGGATCCGGCCCGACTCGCCGACGTGGATCATCTTCGCCGCGTCCTCCTCGAGGTGGGCGCGGTGGATGCGGACGTCGCCGAGCCGGCCGGCGCCGGCGATCGGGATGTCGTACTGGCTGATCTGGTACGCCTTGGGGCTGTCGGGATAGAAGTAGTTCTTGCGGTGGAAGATCGACCGGGGGGCGACCTCGCAGCCGAGCGCGGCGGCGATCTGCAGCGCATAGCGGATCGCCTGCTCGTTGACCACCGGCAGCACCCCCGGGTGGGCGAGGCAGACCGGGCAGGTGTGGGTGTTCGCGTCGTCGCCGAAGGAGAGCTCGCAGCCGCAGAACATCTTCGTCCTGGTCGCCAGCTGGACGTGGATCTCCAGCCCGATCACCGCCTCCAGCTCGCCCGCGCTAGCCATCGACGCCCTCCGGCCGCAAAGCGAAGCCGATCGCCGTCTCCAGCGCGAAGGCCGCCTCCAGCAGCTTCTGCTCGGCGAAGGCCGGGGCGGCGATCTGGAACCCGACCGGCAGCCGCGGGCCGCCGCCCTCGGGCTCCGCGAGCCCGGAGGGGATCGAGATCGCCGGGATCCCGGCCAGGCTCATCGGCACCGTGAAGAAGTCGTTCATGTACATCGCCAGCGGGTCGGCGGTCTTCTCGCCGAGCCCGAAGGCGACCGACGGCGAGGTCGGGGTGACGACGAAGTCGACCGCGGCGAAGGCGGCTGTGAAGTCTTCGGCGATCCGCGTCCGCACCTTCTGCGCCTGCCCGTAGTAGGCGTCGTAGTAGCCGGAGGAGAGCGCGTAGGTGCCGAGCATGATCCGCCGCTTCACCTCCGGGCCGAAGCCCTCGGCGCGGGTCGTCTCGTACATCTCGACCAGGTCGCCGTCGCCGCCGGCGCGCAGCCCGTAGCGGACGCCGTCGTAGCGGGCGAGGTTCGAGGAGGCCTCGGCCGGGGCGAGCACGTAGTAGGCGGAGATCCCGTGCTCGGCACTCGGCAGCGCCACCTCGGCGATCTCGCCGCCGAGCTCCTCGATCCGCTTCAGGGTCGCCTCGAAGCTCTCCCGCACGCCGGCCTCGTAGCTGTCGTGGGCGAGCTCGGCGGGGACGCCGAAGCGCAGACCGGTGAGGTCCTCGCGACTGGGGGCGACGATCCCGCCCTCGATCCCGACCGAGGTCGAGTCGCAGGGGTCCCTGCCCTGCAGCGCCGCCAGCAGCAGCGCCGCGTCGGTGACGTCGCGGGTCAGCGGTCCGCACTGGTCCAGCGAGGAGGCGAAGGCGATCATCCCGTAGCGGGAGATCGAGCCATAGGTCGGCTTCAGGCCGACGATCCCGCAGAGCGAGGCCGGCTGGCGGATCGAGCCGCCGGTGTCGGTGCCGATCGCGCAGGGGGCGAGGCCGCCGGCGACCGCCGCCGCCGAGCCGCCGGAGGAGCCGCCGGGGACCCGGGCCCGGTCCCAGGGGTTGAGCACCGGCCCGTAGGCGGAGTTCTCGTTCGAGGAGCCCATCGCGAACTCGTCCATGTTGGTCTTGCCGAGCACCCGGGCGCCGGCCGCGTCGAGGCGCTCGACCGCGTGGGCGGTGTAGGGAGGCCGGTAGCCCTCGAGGATCTTCGAGCCAGCGGTGGTCGGCGATCCCTCGGTGCAGAAGATGTCCTTGACCGCAACCGGGATCCCGCTCAGCGGGCCGTCGGCCACCTGATAGTCGTCGCCGTTCTCGACCGCCCAGAGGTAGGCGTTGAGCTCGTCGCCGGCGGCGGCCTGCATCCAGGCGGCGAAGTACTCGTCGGTGGAGACCTCGCCGGCCGCGATCTTCGCCGCCGCCTCGGCGACGGTCAGCCCCAGCAGGCCGCCCATCAGGCGTCGGCCTGCGGCGAGGGGACGCGGAAGGCGCCCTCGACCGGTTCGGGCGCCGAGGCCAGCGCCTGCTCGCGGGAGAGGCTGGGACGCGGCACGTCGGGCCGAAGGACGTTCTCCAGGGCGACCACGTGCGTGGTCGGCTCGATCCCCTCGAGGTCCATCTGGGCGATCCGGTCGACGTGGGCGAGGATCCCCGAGAGCTCCTCGGTCATCCGCTCGACTTCCTCCTCGGAGAGCTTCAGCCGCGCCAGCTTGGCGACGTGGAGTACCTGTGCCCGGTCGATCACCGCGGGGATTCTAGGTAGCTGGGGCCTAAGTGCGTTTGCGACCAGAGCCATATAGGCCGACATGGCAAACTGGCTGGGCAGCCAGTATTGTCCCCGACTGGATGCAGGGACCGGCCGCCGAGAGATTCGTCGTCATCAGCCTGCGGCTGCTCGCCGCCACCTTCGCGGTGGTCGGCCTGCTCTTCATCGCGGTCCCGAACGGGACCCTCGACGTCCTCTCCGACTTCGGCGAATGGCTCGGCAACAACACCCGCGCCCCGCACGGCGACGAGCAGCTCTGGCTCTCGCTCGGCTTCGCCTACATGGTCGTGATCACCGGCATCTGCCTGCTGGCCCAGACCGACGTCGTCCGCTACCGGGCGCTGCTGCTGGTCCTGGCGGCGGGCAAGACGGCCTCGTCGCTGGCCACGCTGGGCTTCTTCGTCTTCGACGAACAGGTCTTCGCCTACCTGCTCAACTTCCTGCTCGACGGCTCGCTGGTCTTGATCGCGCTCGGTCTCTGGACCCTGGTCGGCCGGATCGGCCGGCCGGTCGACCCCGGTTGAAGGCGCCCGCCAGGGCTCTCGGCCGCTGAGCAACGCACCCTGAGCGCGATCTGCGCGGCGATGGCGCCGGGGGTCGACGGCCTTCCCGCCGGCGAGCGCGATGTCGAGGTCTCCGGGCCGGTCGCCCGCTTCCTCGCCACCACCTCTCCCCGCGTCCTGCTCCGCTTGCGCCTGGGCCTGCGCGCCTTCGAGTGGCTGCCCTTCCCCTGGCGCTTCAGCCGCCTCGACCCGGCCGCCCAGGAGGACTTCCTGCACCGGCTCGAGCGCTCGCGCTTCCCCCTCCACCACGACCTGCTGCTGATGGCGAAGCTGTTCTCGACCCTCGGCTACGCGGTGACGGCGCCGGTCCAGGAGCGGATCGGCTTCGAGATCCGCTGCGGCCGCGCCGACGGCACCGTGCCGGAGCCGGCCGGCTCGCTCGGCGACACCGAGCCGCGCGGCGAGGGCGAGGAGTGCGACGTCCTGATCGTCGGCTCCGGCGCCGGCGGCGCCGTCGCGGCGGCGGAGCTGGCCGAAGCCGGGCTCGACGTCCTCGTGCTCGAGGCCGGCGGCCACTACAACCGCGACAACTACCCGAGCGACCGCCTCGAGGCGATCTCCACCCTCTACCGCGACGCCGGCCTGACGATCGCCGAAGGCCGGCCGCCGATCCCGGTCCCGGTCGCCAAAGTCGTCGGCGGCACCACGGTGATCAACTCCGGCACCTGCTTCCGCGCCCCCGGCCCCGTCCTCGAGGACTGGCGCACGCGCTTCGGGATCGCCTGGGCGGGCGACCTCGACGCCGACTTCGCCGAGGCGGAGGAGACCCTGCACGTGACCCAGCTCGACCCCGAGACGATGGGCCGCAACGGCCAGCTGGCGATGGAGGGGGCGGCGGCGATCGGGGCCAGCGGGGCGCCGATCTTCCGCAACGCCGGCAGCTGCGTGCAGTGCAGCTCCTGCCCGTTCGGCTGCGAGATCGACGCCAAGCGCGGGATGCACGTCAGCTACCTGCCGCGCGCGGTCGCCGCCGGCGCCCGCATCCGCGCCGGGGTCGAGGCGCAGCGGATCCTGGTCGAGGACGGCCGCGCGGTCGGCGTCGAGGGACGCCGCCGGGGCGGCCCGGGCTTCACGGTGCGGGCACGCAGGGCGACGATCGTCGCCGGCGGCTCGCTCGGGACCCCGGAGCTGCTGCTGCGCTCCGGGCTCGGCGGCCGCCAGGTCGGCCGCAACCTCCACATCCACCCGGCCTGCTGGGTCGGCGCCCGCTACGAAGAGGAGGTGCGAGGCTGGGACGGGGTGATGCAGAGCTTCTACCTCGACGAGTGGGAGCACCAGCGGGTCCTCCTGGAGGCGACCTTCACGCCGCTCGCCTTTGGCGGCGCCTGGCTGCTCGGGGCCGGTGCCGAGCACCAGCGGAGGATGCTCGACTTCGGCCACGTCGGCTCGATCGGCGTCCACCTCTGCGACCGCTCCTCCGGCCGGGTCGGGCTCGGCTCGGAAGGATCGCTGCGGGCCAGCTACAAGCTGAACGCCGACGACGCCCGCCGGCTCGCCTTCGGGATCGCCCGCGCCGCCGAAGTCCACTTCGCCGCCGGCGCCACCGAGGTCTACCCGAACATCGCCCGCGTCGGGGTCCTGAAGCCGGGAGACCTGCCCCAGTTCGAGGCGACCACCTTCAAGCCGGCGGAGCTTCGACTGGAGGCCTTCCACCCGATGGGCACGGCGCGGATGGCGGCCGACCCCGGCGAGGGCGTCTGCGGGATCGACGGCGCCGTCCACGGCACCGCGGGCCTCTACGTCGCCGACGGCTCGCTGTTCCCGACCTCGGTCGGGGTCAATCCGATGATGACGATCATCGCCTTCGCGAAGCAGGTTGCCCGGAGCGTGGCTTGCGAGGCTGGAGGGAGTCCGCCGCCGCCGCGAACGAGCTCCCTTCTTCGCGCATAGCGCGGTAGCCGCCGTAGGCGACGCCGAGCGACGCCGCGAGGCCGACGAAGGCGCCGAAGCCCGGCGACGCTTCCAGCTCGACCCCGCCGACCGCACCGAGGTCCGGCGGCGCCAGGATACGGAGGAGGACGACGAGGAAGGCGAGGCCGCCGAGCACCGCGACCGCCGCCCCGAGCGCGATCGCCGGCCGCCAGGGCGAGCGCAGCAGCCGCAGCAGCACCACGCCCAGCGCAACCGCTGCCGCCAGCGCCAGCAGGACCGGGACGACCTCGAGCGTCTGCCAGGCGGTGCGGCCGACGCTGGTGTCGACGAACTCGATCGTCCCGACCTGGCCGCTCACCTTCACCCCGTACCAGGGGAAGAAGGTCGTCACCAGGAGCGCCGCCGCGGCGGCGCCGGCGATCGCCTCGCCGGCGTGGAGGCGCGGTGCCCCTCGCTTGGCCCTCGCCGGCTCGCGCCTCGCCATCAGCTCCGCGCCCGCGCCGCCTGCAGGGTGTTCGCCAGCAGCATCGCGATCGTCATCGGCCCGACCCCGCCGGGCACCGGGGTGATCGCCCCGGCGACCTCGCTTGCCGCCGCGAAGTCGACGTCGCCGCAGAGGCGGTCCTCGAGCCGGTTCATGCCGACGTCGATCACCACCGCCCCGGGTTTGACGGCAGCGGCGCCGAGCAGCATCGGCACCCCGACCGCCGCGACGAGGACGTCGGCACGGGCGCAGGTGGCGTCGAGGTCGCGGGTCCGCGAGTGGCAGATCGTGACCGTCGCGTCGGCGGCCAGCAGCAGCCGCGCGACCGGGACCCCGACCAGCTTCGAGCGCCCGACCACGACCGCCTCGGCGCCCTCCAGCTCGACCCCCTCGTGGGCCAGCAGCTCCATCACCCCGGCCGGCGTGCAGGGCACCAGCCCGGGCGTTCCGTGGGCGAGCAGGCCGGCGTTCTGCGGGGTCAGCCCGTCGACGTCCTTGCCGGGATCGATCGTGGCGACGATCGCGTCGGGGTCGATGTGGGCGGGAACCGGCAGCTGCACGAGGATCCCGTCGACGACGTCGTCGGCGCCGAGCCCGCGGACCAGCTCCAGCAGGTCCTCCTCGCCGGTCGCCGCCTCGAGCCCGTGGTGGACCGAGTCGATCCCGACTTCCCCGCAGGCGCGGTGCTTGTTGGCGACGTAGATCTCCGAGGCGGGGTCCTCGCCGACGATCACGGTCGCCAGGGTCGGCGTCCGGCCCGCCTCCTCGACGTAGGCGGCGACGTCCACCTTGACCCGCTCGCGGACCGCGGCGGCGACCGCCTTACCGTCGATGATCCGCGCCGCCACCGCGCTCACCGCTTGCGGATCGGCGCGTAGTCGGCCATCAGCTTGCGCTCGGAGCCGTCGCTCGAGAAGCGGACCACGACCACCCCATCGGGCTCGACCGCGGTCACCACGCCGTCGCCGAAGCTGGCGTGGACGACGTCGTCGCCGGTCTGCATCTCCAGGGCGGGGCCGGGATCGACCGGCGGCGTGGCGCCGGGCACGGTCGCCGGCGCGTCCCAGGTCATCCCGCCCGAGGCGAGGGTCGCGTGGCGCTCGGTCAGCTCGATCGGCAGCTCGTCGATGAAGCGCGAGGGCATGTTGCGCTCGGCCCGGCCGAACAGCCGCCGCTCGCGCGCCCAGGTCATGTAGAGGCGCCGGCGGGCGCGGGTGATCGCGACGTAACAGAGCCGCCGCTCCTCTTCCTCGCCGCCCTCTTCGAGCGCCCGCATGTGCGGGAAGGAACCGTCCTCGCAGCCGACCACGAAGACCGTGTCGTACTCCAGGCCCTTGGCGTTGTGGACGGTCATCAGGGTCACCAGCTCCTGCTCGTCCTCGATCGAGTCCTGGTCGGAGAGCAGCGAGATCTGCTGCAGGAACTCCTCCAGCGGCGGCGTCTCGCCCTCGCCCTCGAGCTCGCGGTTGCGGTCGAACTCGGCCGCCGCCTCGGCGAACGCTTCGAGGTTCTCGATCCGCCCCTCGGCCTCGACCGTGCGCTCGGCTTCCAGCGCTTCCAGGTAGCCGGTCTCGCTGAGCAGCGCCTGCAGGACCTCGGCGACCGGCTGGCCGGCGTCGACCCGGCCCCGCAGCAGGTCCATCGTCTCGTGGAAGCGGCCGACCGACTTGATCGCGGCGGCGCTCAGGCCCGGCACCTGCTCGGCCTTTTCCATCACCTCCCAGATCGTCAGCCCGGCGGTGTTCGCGTAGCCGGCGAGCCGGCCCTGGCTGGTGTCGCCGATTCCCCGCCGCGGCGAGTTGACGATCCGCCCGAAGGAGACCTGGTCGGCGGGGTTGAGCAGCAGGTTGAGGTAGGCGACCGCGTCCTTGACCTCGGCGCGGTCGTAGAACTTGGTGCCGCCGATCACCTGGTAGGGCAGCTCGAAGCGGACCAGCGTGTCCTCCAGCACCCGGCTCATCGCGTTGGTCCGGTAGAAGACCGCGACGTCGGAGCGGGCGACGCCGTGCTCCTCCCCCAGGCGCTCGATCTCCGCCGCCACCCAGCGCGCCTCCTCGTGGTCGTCGCCGAGCTCGGAGAGCTTCACCTTCTCGCCGCCCTCGATCTCGGTCCAGAGCTTCTTCGGCCGCCGCTCGCGATTGCGTTCGACGACCGCGTTGGCGGCCGAGAGGATCGTCTGCGTCGAGCGGTAGTTCTGCTCCAGCTTGACCACGGCCGCGTCGGGGAAGTCGTGCTCGAAGTCGAGGATGTTGCGGATGTCGGCGTGGCGGAAGCCGTAGATCGACTGGTCCTCGTCGCCGACCACCATCAGGTTGCCGTGCTCGGCCGAGAGCAGCTGCAGGAGCCGGTACTGGGCGTGGTTGGTGTCCTGGTACTCGTCGACCAGCACGTGGCGGAAGGTGCGGCGCCAGCGCTCGCGCACGTCCTCGAACAGCTCCAGCGCGTTGACCGTGCGGACCAGGAGGTCGTCGAAGTCCATCGCGTTGGCTTCGAGCATCCGTTTCTCGTAGAGCGGGAAGGCCTCGGCGACGACCTCCTCGAAGACGCTGCCGACCGTTTCCGCGTACATGCCCGCGTCGATCAGCTGGTTCTTGGCGCCGGAGATCTTCGAGTGGACCGCCCGGGGCGGGTAGCGTTTCGGGTCGACCCCGAGCTCGCGCATGGCCCGTTTGAGCATCCGCAGCGAGTCGGCCTGGTCGTAGATCGTGAAGCTGCGCGAGTAGCCGAGGCGCTCGGCGTCGGCGCGCAGCATCCGCGCGCAGGAGGAGTGGAAGGTGGTCACCCACATCGCCCGCACCGAGCGGCCGACCAGCTCGCCGACCCGGTCGCGCATCTCCGCGGCCGCCTTGTTGGTGAAGGTGATCGCGAGGATCTCCCCCGGCCGCGCCGCGCCGGTGGCGAGCAGGTAGGCGATCCGGTGGGTCAGGACCCGGGTCTTGCCCGAGCCCGCCCCGGCGACCACCAGCAGCGCCCCCTCGGTGTGCTCGACCGCCTCGCGCTGGGGCGGGTTCAGCCCCGCCAGCAGCCGCTCGACGCGGTCGGCCCCGGGCTCGGTCGGCGCCCCGGGCTGGGCGTCGTCGCCGTCCGGCGGCATCTCGAACTCGGCCTGAAGCATCGCTCCGAGAATAGAGAGGGCGGCGGCTGGCGCCTGCGCTGTTCCTTTGCCGCGCTATTCGCGGAAAAGGAACAGCGGAACCGGGCTCAGCCGCCGGCGGAGGAGCGGCCGGTGCGTGGCTGCACCTCGCTGGCCCCCGGGCCGGCGGGGCCGTTGCCGCCGTCGATCTCGGCCAGCCGGCGCTCGATCTCCGCGAGGCGGCCGGAGAGGCCCTTGATCGCCTCTGCGATCGGGTCCGGGAGGTGGATCCAGTCGGCGTCGGGGCCCTCGACCCGCTTGCCCTCGACCCGCACCGGGTGGCCCGGGTTGCCGACCACGGTCGCCCGCGGCGGCACGTCCTCGACGACCACCGTGTTGGCGCCGATCTTGGCGTTCTCTCCGACCGCGATCGGGCCCAGCAGCTTGGCCCCGGAGCCGACGGTGACGTTGTCCCCGAGTGTCGGGTGGCGCTTGCCGCGCTGGAACCCGGTCCCGCCCAGGGTCACCCCCTGGTAGAGGGTGACGCGATCGCCGATCACCGCGGTCTCGCCGATCACCACCCCGGCCCCGTGGTCGATGAAGAACTCGCGGCCGATCCGCGCGGCGGGATGGATCTCCACCCCGGTCACCGCCCGCGCCGCGTAGGAGATCATCCGCGGCAGCACCGGCACCCCCGCCTCCAGCAGCGCCCGGGCGGCGCGATGGGCCAGCAGCGCCTGCACCCCCGCCCAGCTGCTGAGGATCTCGAAGCTGGAGACGCCCTGGGCGGCCGGGTCGCGGTCGCGGGCGGCGGCGACGTCGGCCCGGACCTCCGCGACCACTCTGCGCCAGCGGCTCATGGTGAGAAGAAGGGTAGGGACATGTAGCGCTCGCCCGAGTCGCAGACGATCGTCACCACCCGCTTGCCGGCGAGCGCCGGCCGCGCCGCCACCTGCAGCGCCGCCCAGATGTTGGCCCCGGCCGAGATCCCGGCCAGCACACCCTCCTCGCGGGCGACCAGGCGGGCGGTCTCCAGCGCGTCCTCGTCGCCGACCCCCAGCACCTCGTCGATCACCGAGCGGTCGAGCACCTCGGGCACGAAGCCGGCGCCGATCCCCTGGATCTTGTGCGGGCCGGGGACGCCACCCGAGAGCACCGGCGAGCTGGCCGGCTCGACCGCGACCACCAGCGCCTCCGGGGCCCGTTCCTTCAGCAGCTGACCGACCCCGGTGATCGTGCCGCCGGTGCCGACGCCGGCGACGAAGGCGCCGATCTTGCCGTCGCAGTCGGCCCAGATCTCCTCGGCGGTGGTGCGGCGGTGGATCTCCGCGTTGGCCGGGTTGGAGAACTGCATCGGCATGAAGGCACGGCGCTGCTCCCTGATCTCCTCGGCGAGGGCGACGGCCTCGCTCATCCCGCCCAGCGAGGGGGTCTCCCGCACCTCGGCGCCGTAGGCGCGCAGCAGCTTCGCCCGCTCCCGGCTCATCCCCTCCGGCAGGGTGAGGATCAGCTCGTAGCCGCGGGCGGCGCAGACCATCGCCAGGGCGATCCCGGTGTTGCCGCTGGTCGGCTCGACGACCACCGAGCGCCCGGGCTTGACCAGCCCCGCCTCTTCGGCGGCGTCGATCATCGCCACCCCGATCCGGTCCTTGACCGAGCCGCCGGGGTTGAAGTACTCGAGCTTGGCGCAGACCTGGCCGCCGAGCCCGTCGGCGAGCCGGTCAAGCTGGATCATCGGGGTGCCGCCGACGACCGCCGAGGCCTCCGCCCCGATCCTCATCGCACTCGCGCTTGGGCCGGCGTCCACATCTCGGCAACTCTAGGCCAGCGTCGAGCCGCCGGGGCCCTACGCCTCGACCAGCATCACCAGCGTCTCCTTGACGACCCCGTCGCGCTCCTCCGCCGCCGCCGCCTCCGGCGTGTCCAGGGCGGCGATGACCGCGTCCATGTCGGCGACGTCCATCAGGACCCCGACACGGGAGGGGTTCGTCGGATCGACGAACTCGCGGATGTTCGTCACCCCGAGCGGCGCGAAGAACTCCTCGCGGGTGGTCGCGGCGAGCCAGTGGTCTTTGTCCTTCACTTCATGGGAGACGAACACGGTCGGCATGGGGCTCCTTCGGGTTGGGTTTGCGAGCTAGATGAAGTACATGCCGCTGCCGGACTCCTCGGCCTCGCGGCGGGCGACTTCGGCGATCGTCGTCTGGCCGAAGACCTTGCGCAGCGAGGCGACGCCCTCGGCCCAGATGCCGCCGGCCTCGTCGGCCTCCTGGCCGACTTTGCCGTCGAGGGCCTGGACGACCTCGAGCACGGTGATTTCTTCGGCCGGCCGCGAGAGCGTGTAGCCGCCGCGCATGCCGCGGTGGCTGGTCAGCAGACCCGCCCGCCGCAGGGTCGAGAAGAGCTGCTCGAGGAACTGCTCGGGGATCTCGCGGCGCTCGGCCAGCTCCTTGATCGGGACCGGCCGCTCGCCCGAGCGGGCGAGCTCGGCGAGGGCGACGACCGCGTAGCGCGACTTCGAGGTGATGGAGATCACAGGGACTTTCTACCGCACCCTCCCTCCCTGGGCTAGGATCGGAATCGATGGGGCGCAGGGACCAGCCGGTGCCCACACCGCCCAACTAACGATCGGATCCCGTCCTGAGCGAGCGCCCGAACTGCCTGGTGATCGATCACCACCCGCTGGTCCGGATCGGAGTCAAGGGTGTGCTCGCGGACCGCTTCGAGGTGCACGAGACCGCCAGCCGCGAGGAGGCCCTGGACCTGGTCCGCGACATCGACGACTTCGACGTCGCGATCATCGACATGCGCCACCACAGCAACGGGGCCGGGCCGACGATCGGCGCCCACGAGGCGATCCGGGCGATGCACCGCTCCTCGCCCTCGCTGGGGATCGTCGCCCACGGCGACCGGCCGCACCGCCACACCGCCAGCGCCGCCCTGCAGGCGGGCGCCAGCGCCTACGTCTCCCGCACCGCCGGCCCGGAGGCGCTGCTGCAGGCGGTCGACGCCGCCGCCGCCCAGGAGAGCTTCGTCGACCCCGACGTGCCGCCGAAAGGCAGCCGCGGCGTCCTCACCCGGCGCCAGCGCCAGATCCTGCAGCTGCTCGCCAACGGCGAGTCGACCACGGTCGCCGCGCGTGAGCTCGACCTCAGCGAAGAGACGGTCAAGACCCACACCAGGAACACCCTCGCCCGACTAGGAGCGAGGAACCGGACCCACGCCGTCGCGATCGCCCTGCGCGAGTCGCTGATCGACTGAGTCGCGGCGCTCGGGGCCGTGCCCCGACCAGGCGGGACGGCGGACCTTCAGCAGCGAGCGGCGGCGCCACTCGCTCGGCAGCGACTGCGGCCGGGAATCGCTAGATCCAGCCACGATCGCGGGCGGTGAGGACCGCCTGAGCGCGATCGACGGCGCCGATCTTGCCGTAGACGTTGTGCAGGTGGGTGCGGATCGTCGAGACCGAGAGGTGCATGTCGCCGGCGATCTGCTTGTAGACCATGCCCTCGGAGAGGTGGCGGAGGACGTCGAGCTCGCGGGCCGAGAGCGGGCAGGGCTCGGTGATCCGCGACGATTCCTGGCGCGCCATCGGCAGCTCGTAGAGGAGGTCGCGGAGGGCGTCGGGGCTGAGGCCGCAGCGCTCGGCGCTGGCCCGCAGCCGTTCCGGGGAGATCGACTCGCCCTGCGAGTAGTGGGCGACCATGTCGGCGGTCGCGACCAGGGCGGCGAGACCGTCGCAGTCGTCGGCGTGGTGGCGCTCGATCGCCACCGCGATCCGCGAGGGCAGGTTCCAGCGCCGGGCGAGCACGCCGCCGACCAGCGCGTGGTCGATCCCGAGCTGCTCGCGTTCGTCGCGCAGGCGCTGCTCGGGGGTGCGGGAGATCGCGTCGAAGTAGACCTTGTAGCCAGGGTGCAGGCGGGAGATCACGAGCCGGCCGACGTCGTGCAGCAGCGCCGCCACGGCGAGCTCGTCGCGTTCGGCCCAGCCGACCACGCGGCCGATCCGGTCGGCGGCGCGCTGGGTGGCGAGGGCGTGGACGCGGAAGCGCTCGGGCTTCAGCTCCCAGCCGCCGTTGGACTCGAAGAAGTCGAAGCTGGGGGCGGTCCCGGCGATCGCCAGGACGCCGGAGGGCTTCAGGACCTCGACCGCGTCGGGGACGCTGCCGACGCCGCCACCCGCCATGCCGCTGCGATTGGCGAAGCGGAGGACCGAGATCGCCAGGGCGACGTCGGCCTCGACGGCTTCGACGACCTCGCCGACGCGGGGGTTCTCGGCGGTCGCCGCGGCGATCACCCGCTCGCGGGACTCGATCAGGACCGGGAAGCGCTCGACCGCCTCGAAGGCCTCGGCCAGACGGCTACCGGGAGCCGGGGAGGCGCCGCGCGAGCCGTTGCCGTTTTCGGCCGCCTCGCGGACGGGGAGCTTGGCGGCGGCCGCTTCATCGCTGCTCTTGGCCGCTTTCTGGGCAGTGGTTGCGCTCATGGGCACAACATCGGCAGGAGAAGACGTTTGGTTTAGCCGAACGTTCCCCCAACCTGCCCTCTCGACTAGGACAGACGTCCAGCCGGCTGCCGCTCAGCGGCTTCTCAAGCGGCGTTCAGGCGATCCGCGGCCACCCGGATTCGCTCGAGCGAGCGCTCCCGGCCCAGCACCGCCAGCGACTCGAAGATCCCCGGCGAGACCGAGCTGCCGGTGATCGCGACCCGGATCGGCTGATACAGGCGGCCCGCCTTGAGGTCGAAGCGCACCAGAAGCGGCGCCAGGGCCAGCTCGATCGCCGCCGGCTCGAACGGGTCGACCGGCTCCAGCGCCGTGGCGGCGGCGGCCAGCAGCTCGCCGGCGTTCTCCTTCATCACCTTCTTCCAGGCCTTGGGATCGTCGACCGGGGGCCCGAAGAGAAAGCGGATCAGCGGCCAGACCTCCTCCAGGGTCTGGGCTTTCTCCTGGGCGATCTCGCAGCCGGCCCGCAGCTCGGCGTCGGGCTCGCGCCCGAGGTGGCGGGCGACCGCCGCGGTGTACTCGTCGAGCGGCAGCTCGCGCATGAAGCGGCCGTTCAGCCAGCGCAGCTTCTTCTCGTCGAAGATCGCCGCCGCCTTGCCGACGTCGGCGACCTCGAAGCGGCGGACCAGCTCCGCGGTCGACATCAGGGTGGTGTCGTCGTCGGTGCCCCAGCCGAGCAGGGCCAGGTAGTTGCGGACCGCGGCCGGCAGGTAGCCGGCGTCGCGCAGCTCCTGCACCGAGGCGGCGCCGTGGCGCTTGGAGAGCTTCTTGCCGTCGGGGCCGTGCAGCAACGGCAGGTGGGCGTAGCGCGGCGGCCGGTGGCCGAGCGCCTCCAGCACCAGCAGCTGCTTCGGGGTGTTCGAGAGGTGGTCGTCGCCGCGCACCACCTCGCTGATCCCCATCTCGGCGTCGTCGACGGCGACCGCGAAGTTGTAGAGCACGCTGCCGTCGCCGCGGGCGATCACGAAGTCGTCGTAGCTGCGGTTGGGAAAGGCGACCGGGCCGCGCAGCAGGTCCTCGACCACCGTCTCCCCGTCGTCGGGGACCCGCAGCCGGATCGCCGCCCCGGGCTCCTCGGTGGGGTTGCCGCGGTAGCCGCTGCCGGCGCCGTGCTCGGCCTTCCAGGCCTCGACGTCCTTGGCGGTGGCGGAGTCGCGGTAGGCGGCGCCGGACTCCAGCAGCCGCGCCAGCGCCGCCGCGTGCGCCTCGGCCCGGCCGGCCTGCGAGACCGGCCCCTCGTCCCAGTCGAGCTCGAGCCAGCGCAGCGCGTCGAGGATCTGCTCGACGTTCTCCGCGGTCGAGCGCTCGCGGTCGGTGTCCTCGATCCGCAGCACCAGCTCGCCGTCGCCGTGGCGGGCGGCCAGCCAGTTGTAGAGAGCCGTCCTGGCGCCGCCGATGTGCAGGGCGCCGGTTGGCGAGGGGGCGAATCTGAGGCGGAGGCCGGCGCTGGTCATCACGGTCGGGCCGCAGTCTGCCACCTCGGCCTGCGAGAGTCCCGCCCGCTCGCCCCTGCCCGAACGACCCAGGAGGTTTAAGTGAAGATATTGGCAAGCAAGCTGACCTACGCGAACGTGATGGTGACGATCCTCGCCTTCGTCGTCCTCGCCGGCGGCACCGCTTTCGCGGCCGGCCAGCTCGGCAAGAACAGCGTCGGCTCCAAGCAGCTGAAGAAGAACTCGGTGACCGCGGCGAAGATCAAGAAGAGCGCCGTCACCACCGCCAAGATCGCGAACGGCGCGATCTCCGGCGCGAAGGTCAACCTCGCCAGCCTCGGGACGGTGCCCAGCGCGACCACCGCGACCACCGCGGCGACGGCCACCTCGGCCGGCAACGCGAACACGGTCGGCGGCCAGACGATCACGAAGGTCTTCAAGAAAATCCCGAAAGGCGCCACCGAGACGATCGCCACCGTCGGGGCCTTCAGGCTCGTGGCCGAATGCGACGCAACCGGCGATGTCGAATACTTCGAACTGATCGCCTCGGGCCCGAGCACCGACCTGGTCGGGGGCAGCGTCGGCAACGAAGGCGCGTCGTCCAGCGTGGACAGCGGCGCCGATGGGAACATCGAACTCGACAACGGCAATTTCGTCGACAACGACCGCGGCGTGGCGAGCTTCGCCGGAGCCCTGTCCGACGGCTCCGTGATCGACGGGACGATCGGCTTCAACGACACCCCGACGTTCGGCGGCGACCAGTCCTGCGCCTTCTACGGGCGCGTCACCACCTAAGCAAGCGGGACAAGCGGCTCGGCGCTCAATAGAGTGCCGAGCCGTGTTCATCGGGGCCCACGTATCGACCGCCGGCGGGCTCGCCAAGGCGATCGGGCGCGGCGAGGAGCGCGGCTGCGAATCGATCCAGATCTTCCACCAGAGCCCGCGCATGTGGCGCCCGACGAAGTACGGCGAGGCCGACTTCGCGGAGTTCCGGGAGGCGATGGAGGCGTCGAAGTCGGTCGACGCGGTGATCATCCACGCGGTCTACCTGATCAACTGCGCGACCAAAGACAGGGAGCTGCGCAAGAAGTCGCTGGCCTCGCTGACCCACGCGCTGCGGATCGGCGACGGGATCGGCGCCCGCGGCGTCGTCCTCCACCCCGGCTCGCAGAAAACCGACCCGCTGGTGCCGTCGCTGAAACGGGCCGCGAAGGTGATCGCGGCGGCGCTGAAGGAAACCGACTCCTGCCCGCTGCTGATCGAGCAGACCGCCGGCCACAAGGGCCTGCTGGCCCGTGACTTCGACCAGACCGCGGACCTGATCGAGATGGCCGGCGGGGGCGAGCGCCTCGGCCTCTGCCTCGACTCCTGCCACCTCTTCGTCCAGGGCTACGACATCACCGACGAGACGCACCTCGGCGCGGTCCTCGGCGAAGCCGACGCCAAGGTCGGGATCGAGCGCCTCGGTGCCGTCCACGTCAACGACGCCGCCGCCCCGCTCGGCTCCTGCCGCGACCGCCATGCCAACATCGGCAAAGGCGAGATGGGCAAACGCGGCCTCTCCGCCTTCCTCTCCGAGCCGAGGTTCGAGGGCCTGCCGGCGACCCTGGAGACGCCTGGGCCGGACAAGAAGGGGTCGGATAAGAAGGAAGTGACGCTGGCGAAGCGGCTGCGAAGAGAAGGGATCAAGCGGCGGCAGGGGTAGTGGCGGGGGTGCCCTCCCCGTGAATTCGTCGCATCCCTAAAGGGGATAGCTCCCTCAGAAGGAGCCCGCCTATGGCGGGCTGGAATAAGGAAAGGGGCCGTTCGGCCACATTCCCGGGGAGGGCACCCCCGCCACTACCAGCGCGCGCATGGCTCCTTCTCGCGGACGAAGGCGGTCCAGCCTCTCCCTGATCCAGAGGAGCGTGTGGGGGGCGAGGCCGGTAGGTCCCTGGGGGAATGTGCCCGAAGGGCCCTTCCTTGAATCTGCCCGCCATAGGCGGGCTCGAGATCTTGGAACTATCCCCTTTAGGGGATGTGACTCAATTCCCCCAGGGACCTACCGGCCTCGCCCCTGACAAACCCATCGCGGGCAGGCGACAAGGACCGGCCCCTCGGCCGGTCCTCGCTCTCCCGCCGTAAGTTTCTTATTTGACGTGGACGCCGGAGATCGCGCGCGAAATGACCAGGCGCTGGATCTCTGAGGTGCCCTCGAAGATCGTGTAGATCTTCGAGTCGCGGTGCATCCGCTCGACCGGGAACTCGCGGGTGTAGCCGTTGCCGCCGAGGATCTGGATCGCCCGCTCGGTCGCCCAGACGGCGACCTCGCCGGCCTTCAGCTTCGACATCGAGCCCTCGGCGTTTTCGAATTTCTGGCCGGTGCGGCCCATCCAGGCGGCGCGCCAGACGAGCAGGCGGGCGGCGTCGATCTCCAGCTTCATGTCGGCGAGCGTGAAGGCGATCGACTGGTTCTCGATGATCGGCTTGCCGAACTGCTGGCGCTCTTTGGCGTAGTCGAGGGCGTACTCGTAGGCGGCGCGGGCGATGCCGAGCGCCTGGGCGCCGACGGTCGGCCGGCTCGCCTCGAAGGTCTGCATCGCCGCCTGCGACTTCGCCTTCTTGCCCTCGCGGACCCGCGCGAGGCGTTCGTCGAGCTTCTCTTTGCCGCCCAGCAGGCAGGAGCCGGGGACGCGGCAGTCGTCGAGGTGGACGTCGGCGGTGTGCGAGGCGCGCAGGCCGTGCTTCTTGACCTTGGCGCCCTGCTCGCAGCCCTTGGTGCCGGGCGGGATCACGAAGGCGGCGTGGCCGCGCGAGCCGAGCTCGCGGTCGACCGAGGCGATCACGACGTGGACGTTGGCGATGCCGCCGTTGGTCGCCCAGGCCTTCTGGCCGTTGATCACCCATTCGTCCTTGGCCTCGTCGTACTTGGCGGTCGTGCGGATCGCCGAGACGTCCGAGCCGGCGTCGGGCTCCGAGGCGCAGAAGGCCCCCAGCTTGACGTCGTCCGGAGTGCCGAAGCACTGGGGGATCCACTCCCCCATCTGCTCCGGGGTTCCCTGCCCGAAGATCGCCGCGACCGCGAGCGAGGTGCCCATGATCGCCATGCCGATGCCGGCGTCGCCCCAGAACAGCTCCTCGTTGGCGATCGGCAGCGTCAGCCCGGTCTCGTCCGGCCAGAACTGGCCCATCGCTTCGAAGCTGTAGAGGCCGATCTCGGCGGCCTCCTGGATCACGGGCCAAGGCGTCTCCTCGCGCTCGTCCCATTCCGCGGCGGCGGGCCGGACCGACGCCCTCGGCGAAGCCGTGCACCCAATCGCGGATGTCCTTCTGGTCCTGGTTGAGCTCGAGGGTGAACTTCGGACCGGTCTGCTCGGGGTCGGAGCCGTTGCCAGCCATCCCCGTCAGCACGTCGTCGGCGTTCACCTCGGCTACTGCGCTCGACTCGGACATGGCCGCGCATTCTACACGGAATCATGTCGTGTTGCAGGAATTCGTGACGACGTTCAGACGTCGCGGAGATCGAAGGCGCGCAGGCCCTCGGAGCCCCCGTCGCTGCAGTCGAAGAAGCGCCGGTTGACGCAGCCGTAGGACTCCCCCGAGCCCTCGTAGGCGCGCTCGACCGCGAACTGGCAGTGCGGGAGCGGCTCGCCGGTCATCTTGACGCCGCCGAACCCGCCCGGCTCGAGGACCGCCCGCAGGTCGACCTCGGCGGCGAAGACTTCCTGCATGCAGCCGACGTACTGGCGGCCGCTGAAGCGGTCGACATAGCTGTAGAGGTAGCGGCAGCCGAGCTCCACGCAGCCCCGCGGCTCGACCATCTTGTCGCAGAAGGAGCGGCACTGGCGGCACTCGCCGAGCTCGGTGCGCGTCGCGGTCATGGACGAAGTCTAGGGATGCGAGACCGCGGAACCAAGCGGTTTCCCGCGCTCAGGCGGCGAGGGCGTCCGGGCCCAGAAGCTGGCCGATCTCGTAGCGGAGCCCGGTCGAGGGCTCGACCCGGAAGCCCTCGCCGATCCGCAGCCTCTTCGGGCCTTCGCTGGTCTGCACCACGAGGCGGACGTCGGACTCGCCCTTGTGATCCTCGAACAGCGACTTCAGCTCGTCCAGCAGCCCGGGGACGCCGAGCTTTTCGACGTCGATCGAGAGCTCGAAGGGGCCGCTGGGCAATGCCCTGACCTTGTTGGCGGCGCTGGCGATCTCGGCGCTGTCGGGTTCGAAGCGCTGGGCGTCCTGGACGACGACCTTGGTCTCGCCGCGGTCCTTGTGGTCGAGCCGGCCGCGGACGAGGACGATGGCGTCGGGGGCGATCACCTGCGCGCTCTCGGCCTGGTCGGCCTTGAAGACCAGCATCTCGACCTGACCCTCGACGTCGTCGAGGGTCGCGAACATCATCTGGCTGCCGCTCTTGGTGCGGATCTTCTTGCAGTCGACGACGATCCCGCCGACCGTGACCCAGGCCCCGTCGGGCTTGCCGGCGAGCTGGGCCAGGCTGCAGTCGACCTTCGCCCGCAGCGCCGGCCCGACCTCGGCCAGCGGGTGCGAGGAGAGATAGGTGCCGAGCGTCTCCTTCTCCAGCGCCAGCAGCTCGGCCCGGTCGAACTCGGCGGCGGAGATCGGCGGCCGGCTCTGGGCGGCCCCCTGGGACTGCCCGCCGCCGCTGCTCTCGTCGCCGAAGTCGAAGATCGAGCCCTGGCCCATCTGCGCGTCCTCCTGCGCCTTCTGGCCCGCCGACTGCGCCGCCGGCAGGGCTTCCAGCATCCCCTTGCGGGTGGCGCCGGTCGAGTCGAGGGCGCCGCACTTGATCAGGCATTCGATCGCCCGTTTGTTGACCGCCCGCGAGTCGACCCGCTCGCAGAAGTCCCAGATCGAGACGATCCCGGAGTCCTCGCGGGCACGCAGGATCGCCTCGACCGCCGAGTGGCCGACGTTCTTGACCGCGTCGAGGCCGAAGCGGATCGCGTTCTCGGAGACGACGAAGCTGTGGTCGGAGGAGTTGACGTCGGGCGGCAGCACGTCGATCCCCATCTCCGCGCAGCGGTTGACGAAGAACGGGACCTTGTCTTTGGTGTTCATCACCGAGGAGATCACCGCCGCCATGTACTCGGCCGGGTAGTTGGCCTTGAGGTAGGCGGTGCGGTAGGAGATCAGCCCGTAACAGGCGGCGTGCGACTTGTTGAACGAGTAGTCGGCGGCGGCTTCGTTCAGCTTCCAGAGGTCCTTGGCGACGTTGGGGGCGGTGTTCGATTCCCCCAGGCCCTGCATGAATTTGTCCTTCATCGTCGCCATCAGCTCGCGCTTCTTCTTGCCGATCGCCTTGCGCAGATCGTCCGCCTCGGCGCCGCTGAAGCCGGCCATCGAGCGCGAGATCTCCATCAACTGCTCCTGGTAGATGACGCAGCCGTGGGTCTCCTCGGTGATCGCACGCAGGCGCGGGTCCGGGTAGGTGACCGTCGAGGGGTCCTTCTTGCCCTTCGCGTAGGCGGGGATGTAGGCCATCGCGCCGGGCCGGTAGAGGGCGCCGAGCGCGACCAGGTCGGCGAACTCGGTCGGCCCGACCTTGCGCAGGGCGTCGCGCATCCCCTCCGACTCGAACTGGAAGACGCCGGTCGAGTCGCCCTTGGCCAGCATCGCGTAGGTCTTGGCGTCGTCGATCGGGATTGCCTCCATCTCGACCTCCTCGCCACGGGAGCGGCGGATGATGTCGATCGCGTCCTCGATCACGTCGAGGTTGCGGAGGCCGAGGAAGTCCATCTTCAGCAGCCCGATCTCCTCGATCGGCCCCATCGAGTACTGGGTGACGATCTTGTACTGGCGCTCGGCTTTGCCGGACCCGTTGCCGCTGCCGTTGGAGAGCGCCGGCGCGGTCTTGTCCTCGGCCAGCTGCAGCGGCACCACCTCCTGCAGCGGCCGGTCGGCGATCACCACCGCGGCGGCGTGGATCGAGTTGTTGCGGACGATCCCCTCGAGGCCCTGCGCGACGTCGATGACTTTTTTCGCGTCGGGCTCGGAGTCGTAGGTCCGTTTCAGCTCCTGGCCGGACCTCAGGCATTCGGCGAAGGAGGGGCTGCGGCCCATGATCGGCTCCGGGATCTGCTTCGCCAGGCGGTCGCCGGTGGCGTAGTCGTAGCCGAGCACGCGGGCGGCGTCGCGGGTCGCCGCGCGCGGCGCCATCTTGCCGAAGGTGATGATCTGGGCGACCGATTCGCGGCCGTACTTGTCGCCGACGTAGCGGATCATCCGCTCGCGGCCGCGGACCGAGAAGTCGATGTCGATGTCCGGCATCGATTTACGGCCGGGGTTGAGGAAGCGCTCGAAGATCAGGCCCTCGGCGAGCGGGTCGAGGTCGGTGATCTTGAGCACGTAGGAGACGATCGAGCCGGCCGCCGAGCCGCGGCCCGGGCCGACGGCGACGCCGTTCTCCTTCGCGTAGCGGACGAAGTCCCAGACGATCAGGAAGTAGGAGGAGAAGCCCATCTCCTCGATCACCCCGAGCTCGAACTCGAGCCGCTCGACCGCCTCGGCCGGCGCCGGGTCGCCGTAGCGGGCGCGCAGCCCCGCGGCGGCGATCCGCCGCAGCATCGCCTCCGGCTCGGAGCCGTCCTCGGTCGGGTATTTCGGGAGCAGGAGGCTGCCGAGCTCGATGTTCAGGGAGCAGCGCTCGGCGATCTCCAGCGAGGTCGGGACGGCCTCCGGCCACTCGGCGAAGGACTCGATCATTTCCTCGGAGCTCTTTATGTAGAACTCGTTGGTGTCGAAGCTCATCTTCGGCAGCGCCAGCGTCGACTTGGTCTGCACGCAGAGCAGCGCGGCGTGGTGTTCGAAGTCCTCGCGGCGCAGGTAGTGGACGTCGGCGGTGCCGACCAGCGGCCGCTTCAGCTCGCGGGCGAAGCGGACGATCCCCTCGTTCGCCTTGTCCTGCTCTTCGATCCCGTTCTTCTGCACCTCGAAGTAGACGTTGTCGGCTCCGAAGGCCTGGATCAGGTCGTCGATGTGGGAGCGGGCGTCATCTTCGCGCTCTTCGATCAGGCGCCGGCAGAAGCGCGACTGCAGGCAGCCGGTGAGCACGATCACGCCCTCGGAATGGCGCGCCAGCAGCTCCATGTCGACGTTGGCCTTGCCGCGTGAGAAGCCTTCGAGGAACCCGGCCGAGGTGAGCTTGACCAGGTTGGCGTAGCCGAGGTCGCTTTCGGCCAGCAGGGTGATGTGGTTGCGCTCGTACCGCGTCTGCTCCTTGATCGCCACCCGGTCCTCGACGAAGTAGGCCTCGAGGCCGACGATCGGCTTGATCCCGTGCTTGTTGCAGGCCTTGTAGAGGTCGACCGCGCCGTTCATCACCCCGTGGTCGGTCAGTCCCAGCGCCGGCTGCCCGAGCTCCGCCGCCCGCGCCGCCATCGCGTCGATCTTGCACGCACCGTCCAGTAGCGAGTACTCGCTGTGGGCATGAAGATGGACGGCGGCAGGCGTGCTCACGGGTGAGGACGACTATGCCAACCGGGTCCGACAGACTCGCCCGCCATTTGCGCTACTTCCGCACTGAATCGTGACCGATGCGGGGACGCCTGGGGCGGGGATCGGGTGAGGGGTTCCGCTTAGTCTTTTCGCGGAGACTCGCCAGCTGGCCGCGATGGCGTTCCCGCGAAAAGCCACAAGACGCTCCACCCCTCCCCCGATCCCCGCCCCAGGCGCCACCACCAGCCCCGCGTAACGCCTCCCCACCCCAAAGTGAGAAGAGCCATCGCTCGCAGAGGGAGCAACTCCGCGGCCCATGAGACTCCTGCTCCGAAGAGCGGCTCACCCCAACCCTCGTCCCTGAAGCTCTTGCGGGACCTGGGGCCTGGTCGGGGGGTGCCGGTGGGGGTGGAGCGTCTTGTGGCTTTTCGCGAGTAAGCCACCGCGGCCAGCCTGGACTCGACCCACGAAAAGACTAAGCGAAACCCCCACCGGCACCCCCCGACCAGGCCCCGAGCCCTTCCCAGAAAACTTTTTCGCCAAACCTGTCGATCTGAGCCTGCCCCGTTCGACGTTAGGGTGAAGGCGGCCATCCGGGACGCCGTGGATCAAGGAGAGATGCGATGCATTACATGCTTTTGCTGATGGGTGAGGAAGTCGACTGGGAGGCGATCACGCCGGAGGAGGCGCAGGCCACGATCGACGAGATGGGGAAGTTCAACGGGCAGCTCGAAGAGTCCGGCGCGATGGTCACCGCGGGCGGGCTTCGAGAGCCGCACGACGGCGACCGTCGTCCGCTTCGACGAGAGCGGCGGCACGACCGTCACCGACGGCCCCTTCATCGAGACCAAGGAGCAGCTGATGGGCTTCTGGGTCATCGAAGCGGGCAACCTCGACGAGGCGCTGGCGTGGGCGAAGAAAACCCCGCTGCAGGGCGCCTCGCTGGAAGTGCGGCCGCTGATCGGCACCGGCGGCGAAGAGATCGACGGCGCCGAGCTGATCCGGCGCGGCTCCGGCCAGGACTCCTAGCCGGCGCCGGGCCGCGATGGCCCCCGCCGCCAGCGACAGCGTCGTCGAGCGCGCGTTCCGGCAGGAGTCGGGACGGGCGCTGGCGACGCTGATCCGCGTCCTGCGCGACTTCGATGCCGCCGAAGAAGCGGTCCAGGAGGCATTCGTGGCCGCGCTGGAGCGCTGGCCGCGGGACGGGGTGCCCGCGAACCCGGGCGCCTGGATCACCCAGGTCGCCCGCAACAAGGCGATCGACCGGGTGCGGCGCGAGCGCACGCTGCGCGACAAGACCGCGGTCCTGGAGCGGCTGGAGGAGCTGCGGCCGCCGCCCGAGCAGCCGGCCGACCTGGTCGCCGCGCGGGGCGAGATCGAGGACGACCGGCTGCGGCTGATCTTCACCTGCTGCCACCCGGCCTTGGCGGTCGAGGCGCGGGTGGCGCTGACCCTGCGCACGCTCGGCGGCCTCTCGACGGCGGAGATCGCCCGCGCCTTCCTGGTCGCCGAGGCGACGATGGCCCAGCGCCTGGTGCGGGCGAAAGCGAAGATCGCCAAGGCCGCGATCCCCTACGAGGTGCCCGGCGCCGGGGAGATGCCCGAGCGCCTGCAGGGCGTGCTCGCCACCCTCTACCTGGTCTTCAACGAGGGCTACCTCGCCTCCAGCGCCGAGGGCCTGGTTCGCGGCGAGCTCTGCGACGAGGCGATCCGCCTCGCCCGGGTGCTGCTGGCGATGCTCCCGGCCGAGCCCGAGGTCCGCGGCCTGCTGGCGCTGATGCTGCTCAACGACTCGCGCCGCCTCGCCCGCACCGACGCCGCCGGCGAGGCGGTGCCGCTGGAGCGACAGGACCGCGGCCGCTGGGATGCCGAGCGGATCGGCGAGGGACTGCGACTCTCCGAGGAAGCCGCGGCGGGCGGCCCTCGCGGGCCCTACATCGTGCAGGCGCGGATCGCCGCCGCCCACGCGGCCGCCGGGCGGCCCGAGGACACCGACTGGGAGCGGATCGTCCGCCTCTACGCCTGGCTCGCACAGCTGGCGCCGAGCCCCGTGGTCGAGCTCAACCGGGCCGCCGCGGTGGCGATGAGCGAGGGCCCGGAGCGCGGGCTGGAGCTGATCGACGCGATCGCCGGCATCGACGACTACCAGCCCCTGCACGCCTCCCGCGCCGACCTGCTGCGCCGGCTCGGCCGCGACGCCGAGGCGGCGGCCGCCTACGAGCGCGCCCTCGAGCTCAGCGAGAACCCGACCGAGCGCCGCTACCTCGAGGCCCGGATCGCCGAGACTGGCGCTAACTGAGGACCGCTGCGAGAACGGTCGCCACAGCCGATGCGAGAACGCCGGCACCGAGGCTCGCAAACCCGATCGCCATCGTTCGCTGCATCGCGGCCAGCTCGACTCGAACCTCGCGGATGTCGGCGTCGACGCGGTCGAAGCCGCGGCGCATCTCGCCCTGCATGTCGTCCATGCGGTCGTCGGTCCAGCTCTGCCTCACGGTCTCCATGGTAGGGAGCCTAGGAGATGTTTTGTCTGCGATGGCGCGCAGACCGTAATTTCCCAGCGCCGTCTTCGTGCCGACTTACGCGCAGACCCAGGCCGAGCCGCCGGAGTCAGCCCAGATCTCGGCGGCGATCCGGTCCTGTTCGGCCTTCGGCGCGTTCTGCGGCTCGCCCTTGCCGTCGTAGAGGTCCCAGGTCGAGGGCAGGATCTGGTAGGCGCCGCCGGCGCCGCTGGAGGGGTTGACGGCCCCGTAGTCGCCGCCGGACTCGCACATGACGATGTAGGTCGGGATCGAGTAGGGGCCGCCGAGCCAGCGCCCGACCTCGGCTTCGGCTTCCGCCTCGGTCGCCTGGGCTTCCTCGACCTCGGCCACCCAGTCCTCGATCCTGGTCCGCAGGCCGGTCAGCGAGGCTTCGCGGCTGGCGCCGAGCGATTGCTGTTCGGCGGCGCTGGCCTGCGCGGTGGCGCGGACGGCGCCGATTTCCTCGCGGGCGGCGGCCAGCTGTTCCTCGTGCTCGACCGCTTCCCCGCGCAGGGCGACGACCCGGTCGACCTGCTCGGAGACGCTGTCGCGGACCGCGGCGACGCGATCGGCGAGGTCGCCGTCGGATTCGGCGATCAGGCTCAGGTAGCGGCTGCGGGTGAGCAGTTCCTGGTAGTCGCCGGAGCCGAAGACGACGCTGACGGTGTCGGGGGTGCCGCTCTCGTAGATCGCCACCAGGCGCGCGGCGAGCGCCGCCCGGGCGCGTTGCAGGCGCGCCTTCTCGGCGACCAGGCGGGCGCGGGTGCCGGCGACTTCGCGGCCCAGCTCGGCGGTCCGTTCCCGGCCTTCGGCGAGCAGGCCGGTGAGCTCGGCCTCGCGGGCCGTCGCGGCGGCGGCTTCGCCTTCGGCGGCGGCCAGGGCTTCGCGGCTCTGCCGCAGCTCGGCGACCAGCGAGCCCGCTTCATCCCGGGCCGACGCCAGCCTGCCTTCGAGCGCCTCGGCGTCGGCGGCTCCCGCGCTCGGAGCCAGGGCCAGAACAGTTGCGAGCAGGGCGACCAGGATCGCCGCCGCGGCAGCGATCGCGAGGAGATCCCTTCTGATTTGAAGCGGCGCCACGACGGCGCCCGAGGCTAGCGGGGCCGTTGGCGCTTCCCAGACGGTTGACGATAAGCCGCAAGGGAACTTGCGCCCCATGGTGCGGCAGCCGCTCAGCCCTCGCGGACGTTGCGGCTGGCGAGGAAGGCGGCGACCGCGACCGCGCCGGCGGCGAGGCCGAGGCCGATCCTGATCTCACGCTTGTAGCGGCGGCGCAGATAGCCGTAGGCGAAGCTGACGGCGAGCTTTCCGGCCTTTTCGTACATCAGAGCTCTCCTCTCTCCCCGCGCTCGCGGATCCGGTGCGCCATCCGCGACTGCAGCGACCAGAGCTCGATGAAGCCCGGCGAGGCGGTCTGCGAGAAGAGCCCGCCCGACTCCGAGAAGCCGGCGAGGTCGGCGTCGTAGACGGCGTTGGGCGACGAACGGGTGACGACGCGGACGCTGCCTTTGTAGAGGCGCAGGCCGATCTCGCCGGTGACCTGGGCGTTGACCGCCTCCATGTAGGCGTCGAGGTCGGTGCGCAGCGGCTCCCACCACAGCCCCGCGTAGACCAGGTAGCCCCACTTCTGGTCCAGCCCCGGCTTGAACTGGTTCTGGTGGATCGTCCCGACCAGCCGCTCGAGCTCGTCGTGGGCCGTGAGAACGATCGCCGCCGCCGGGGCCTCGTAGATGTCGCGGACCTTGAGGCCGACGATCCGGTCCTCGATGTGGTCGAGGATCCCGACCCCGTGGCGACAGCCGATCTCGGCTGCCTTTTCGAGCAGGTCGACGAGGCCCAGGCGCTCGCCGTTCAGCGCGACCGGCAGACCGGCCTCGAAGCCGACGGTGACGACCTCGGCCTCGTCGGGCGCCTCCTCGGGACGGGTGACCAGCTGGAAGACGTCGTCCTCGGGAGCGTGGTCGAGGTCCTCGATCCAGCGACCCTCCGAGGAGCGGCCCCAGAGGTTGTCGTCGATCGAGTAGGGCGCGGCCTCGGTCCCGCCCTTGACCGGGATCCCGTGCTCGCGGGCGTAGGCGATCTCCTCGTCGCGCCCCATCTGCCAGGAGCGCACCGGGGCGATCGTCTTCAGCTCCGGCGCCAGCGTCGCCACCGTCGCCTCGATCCGCACCTGGTCGTTGCCCTTGCCGGTGCAGCCGTGGGCGATCGTGTCGCAGTTGGTCCGGCGCGCGTACTCGACCGCGAGCTGGGCGATCAGCGGCCTCCCGAGCGCGGTGAACAGCGGGTAGCCGTTGCCGTAGACGGCGTTGGCGCGGATCGCCGGCGCCAGGAACTCCGCCGCGAAGCGCTCCCGGGCGTCGACCACGTGGCACTCGGCGGCGCCCAGGGCCAGCGCCTTGTCCTCGATCGCCTTGTAGTCCTCGCCGGGCTGGCCGAGGTTGACGGTGAGGCAGACGACTTCGGCCTCGTAGGAGTCCTGGATCCACTTCAGCATCACGCTGGTGTCGAGCCCGCCCGAGTAGAGCAGGAGCACGCGATCGACCTGCGCGGGGTCCGCCTCGTAGCTGGCGGTCGGTGCTGGATGTCGCGGCTGGTCGCTCAAGGGAGCGCAAGCCTAGCTAGCGACCCGCTCAGGGGGCTTCGATGCCGCCGCTGCCGCCTTCTTCTTCGGGCAGTTCTTCTTCTTCGGGCGCCGGCTCGTCTTCTTCGACTTCTTCTTCCGGCGCTTCTTTTTCGTCTTCTTCGGCGGTCGTGTCGTTCGTCGTCGGCTCGGTCTCGGTGGTTTCGGTCGTGGACGTTTCGGTGCTGGTCGATTCCGTGAGCGGGGCCGAGGAGCCGTCGCCGCCGCTGTCGCCGGCGATCACGATTACCGCCACCACGAGGCCGACGATGACCGCGATCAGGCAGGCGATCAGCAGCCGCGTGTTGCCGTGCGGGCGGCCGCCGTCGCCGCCGCGGGGGTCGTCGTCGGGGGTCCTCATCATCCGCGTCGGGTCCTCGTGCATGGGCTCAGTCCTCCGGTCCGAGGATCGCGTCGAGGATCGCCGCCGTGTCCTCGATCTCGAATCCGTTTCGCAGCCGCTCCTCGATCTCCTCGCGGCTGCTGCCGGAGACCGCCATCTGGGTCGCCAGCAGGCGCGCCCCGGCGGCGGTGCCGCGCACTTCCAGGGGCTCGGGACGATGCTCGGGGGCCTCCGGCTCCTCCCACGGGGGAGCTTCGGCGAGCGGCGGCTCGGCATCGGGCTCGGGGTCCGAGGCGACCGCGGTCAGGTGGGACGGGCGGGCCGGCGCGGGGGCCGGCGCCTCGGCCCCGTCCCCGCCGAGCTCGCGCGCGGCGCGATCGATCGTCTCCAGGAGGTCCGCGCGGAGCCGGGCGGCCTCGGCCTCGGCGGCGGCGAGGATCTCGCGGGCGCGGGCTTCGGCGTCGTCGATCACCTGCTCGGCGGCGCGCTCGGCGGCGGCGACGATCGTCGCCAGGCGCTCGGCAGCGTCGTCGACCAGGGCCTCGCCGTGGGCCCGCGGCTGCTGCTTGCGATCCTTGCTGCGCTTCACTGCCGCGACACCTTAGAGAGCGGCGCCGATCGCGCCAACCGCGCGCTCGACCTGCGCGGGATCGACCACCAGCGGCGGCAGCAGCCGCAGGGTCCCCGCAGCGGGCACGTTGACCACGAGGCCGCGGCGCAGCAGCTCGGCTCCGAGGGCGGCGGCGTCGATCCCGTCGGCCAGGCCAACCCCGACCATGAGGCCGCGGCCGCGGGTCTCCACCACCCCGTCGAGCGCCTCCAGCCCTTCCCTCAGCTGGGCCCCGCGCTCGCGCACGGCGCGCAGCAGGGCGGGGTCGTCGACCACGTCGAGCACCGCCAGCGCCGCCGCGGTCGCGACCGGGCCGCCGGCGAAGGTCGAGCCGTGGTCGCCGGGCTCGAGCACGTCGGCGGCGACCGGGCCGGTGATGCAGGCGCCGATCGGGACGCCGCCACCGAGCGCCTTGGCGCTGGTGATCACGTCGGGACGGACCGGCGACTGCTGGTAGGCCCAGAGCGAGCCGGTGCGGCCGATCCCGGTCTGGATCTCGTCGAGGATCAGCAGGGCGCCGCTCTCGTCGCAGGCCTGGCGCGCGGCCAGCAGCGCCTCCTCGCTGGTCGGGATCACCCCTGCCTCGCCCTGGATCGGCTCGATCAGGACGGCGGCGGTGTTAGCGCCGACGGCCTCCCGCAGGGCGGCGGCGTCGTTGCGCGGGACCGCGCGGAAGCCGGGCAGCATCGGCCCCAGCGCCTGGTTACCCGCCAGCCCGGGGGTGGCGGCGAGCGAGCCGTAGGTGCGGCCGTGGAAATCGCCCTCGAAGCTGACGATCTCCGGCGCCGAGATCCCCCGCCCGTGGGCGTGCTTGCGGGCGATCTTGATCGCGCACTCGTTCGCCTCGGTGCCGGAGTTGGCGAAGAAGACGCGCCCGCCGAGGCTCGACTCCGAGAGCCGCTGGGCGAGCCGCGCCATCGGCTCGGTGTAGAAGAGATTGGAGACGTGCATCAGCCGCTCGCTCTGCTCCCTGACCGCGGCGACCACGGCCGGGTGGCAGTGGCCGAGCGAGCAGACCGAGATCCCGGTCAGGAAGTCGAGGTACTCGTTGCCCTCGGCGTCCCAGAGCAGGGCGCCCTCGCCGCGGACGAAGTCGACGGCACCGCGCCTGTAGGTGCGCATCAGGTAGCGCTCCTCGAGCGCCCGCGTCTCCTCCAGGCCCAGGCTCACGGCGTGACCATCGTTCCGATGCCGGCGTCGGTGAACAGCTCCAGCAGCAGGCTGTGGGGCACCCGCCCGTCGATGATGTGGGCCGACTGGGAGCCGCCGCGGATCGCGTCGACGCAGGCCTGCAGCTTCGGCCGCATGCCGCCGTCGATCCCCTCCAGCGCCTCCTCGACCTCGCGCGTGGTCGCCCGCGAGATCAGCGTGCTCTCGTCGTCGGCCTCGGCCCGCCAACCCTCGACGTCGGTGAGGAAGATCGCCTTGTGGGCGCCGAGCGCGGCGGCGACCTTGCCGGCCGCCTCGTCGGCGTTGACGTTGTAGGGCTGGCCCTCGCGGTCGGAGGCCGAAGAGGCGATCACCGGGATGTAGTCGGCGGCGATGTGGTTGAGCACGTCGACGTCGACCCGCTGCACGGTGCCGACGAACCCGACCTGGTCGGCGTTGGCGACCGGCGCCACCTCGAACAGCGAGCCGTCCTCGCCGGCGAGGCCGACGGCGGGCTGGCCGCGGCGGTTCAGCCGCTGCACGATTTCCGAGTTGAGCTTGCCGACCAGGACCATCTTCGCCACCTCGACGGTCTCCGCGTCGGAGACCCGCAGGCCCTCGTGGAACTTGATCTCCAGCCCCATCCGGTCCATGTAGCGGCTGATCTCCGGGCCGCCGCCGTGGACGATCACCGGGTTCAGGCCGACGTACTTGAGGAGGACGACGTCGGTGGCGAATTCGTCGCGCAGCCGCTGGTCGATCATCGCCGCGCCGCCGTACTTGATCACCACCGTGCGACCGTGGAACTCGCGGATGTAGGGCAGCGCCTCGAGCAGCGTCTCGACGCTGGCCCCGGCCGCGCGCGATTGCGGCGCCCGCTCGCTCACGTCGTGTACTCCGCGTTGATCCGGATGTACTCGTAGCCGAGGTCGGAGAACCAGACGTGGGCCGAGTGCTCGCCGCGGTCGAGCCGCAGGCCGATCTCCGCCTCCGCGGTCTCGCCGCCGAGCTCCGCGGCGTCGATCGACTCGGCGCCGATCTCCTCCAGGTCCGCGCCGGCCAGCGCCGCGCCGGCGGCCTGGGCGATCCGGCCCCAGTTCGGGTCGCGGCCGTAGAGCGCGGTCTTGACCAGGGGCGAGTTGGCGATCGCCCGCGCGACCCGCTCGGCCTCGCCGGCCGAGGCGGCGCCGTCGACCTGGACCCGGCCGACCCGGACGGCGCCCTCGCCGTCGCGGACGATCTCGATCGCCAGCTGCAGCAGGACCGCCTCGAGCAGGCCCTCGGGGAGCGGCTCGCCGCTGGCCCCGGTCGCCTGCAGCAGCACGCAGTCGTTGGTGCTCATCTGGCCGTCGACCGTGATCCGGTTGAAGGATGCGTCGGTGGCGGCCCGCAGGAGGGCGGCCGGGTCGGCGACGACGGCGTCGGTCTGGACGAAGCAGAGCATCGTCGCCATCTTCGGCTCGATCATGCCCGCCCCCTTTGCCTGGGCGGAGACGGTCACTCCGCCGAGCTTCAGGGTGCAGCACTTGGCCCAGCGGTCGGTCGTGCAGATCGCCGCCGAGAAGTCGATCCCGCCGCGCGGCGAGAGCGCGGCGGCGGCCTCGTCGATCCCCGGCAGCACGGCGGCGATCGGCAGCGGCACGCCGATCGTCCCGGTCTCGGCGACCGCGACCTGCTCGCCGCGCAGGCCGAGCGCGGCGGCGGTCCGCTCGCACATCGCCAGGGCGTCCCGCATCCCCTGCTCGCCGGTCTCGGCGTTGGCGTTGCCGCTGTTGACCACCGCGGCACGGACGTCGCCGAGGTCGGTGACCTTGCGGCAGACCCGGATCGGCGCCGCCGCCGAGGCGTTGCGGGTGAGGACCATCGCCGAGCTGACGCTCTCCGCGTCGCAGGCGACGACGCCGATGTCGGTCTCGCCGCCCTTCTTCAGCCCGCAGTGGGCGCCGCCGGCGCGGAAGCCGGGCGGCAGTTGGGCGGGGTCGAGCTCCTCGACGCCCTCGGGCCCCTCGACCCAGCGCGAGCGGAAGAAGGCCTCGCCGTGCACGCTCGGGGCTCCGAGCACGCTCACAGCAGCCCCTCCGTCTCGTCCAGTCCGAGCATCAGGTTGAGGTTCTGCACTCCCTGGCTGGAGGCGCCCTTCCAGATGTTGTCGATCGCGCCGAAGGCCATCACCTTGCCGTGCTCCTCGACGGTCACGTAGACGTGGCACTCGTTGGTGTCGCGCAGCGCCCGCAGGTTGGGCGGGCCGTCGAGCACGTGGACGAAGGGCTCGTCCGCGTAGCGGCGCGCGTAGAGGTCGCGCACGGCCTCCACGGAGACCGGCTCGGAAAGGGTCGCGAAGCAGGTCGCCAGCTCGCCCTGGTCGAGCGGCAGCAGGTGCGGGACGAAGGCGACGGTCGCGGGGCTGCCGAGGGCCGCCAGCTCCTGCTCGATCTCCGGCCGGTGGCGGTGGCCCTCGGTCTTGTAGGGGAAGGCGTTCTCGGTCATCGCGCTGAAGTGGACGAGGTCGTCGCTGCTGCGCCCGTAGCCGGAGGTGCCCTGCATCGCGGCGACGCTGACGTCGGTGACCAGCCCCTTTTCGGCCAGCGGCGCCAGCGCCAGCACGCTGGCGGTCGGGTAGCAGCCGGGGGTCGCGACCAGGGTCGCCTCGCGCAGCTCCTCGCGGTAGACCTCGCTGAGCCCGTAGACGCCGCTCCCAAACAGCCCGGGAGCGCCGTGCTCGCCGTACCAGCGCTCGTAGGTCGCGAGGTCGCGCAGGCGGAAGTCGGCCGAGAGGTCGACGACCAGCACCCCGGCCTCGCGCAGCGCCGCCACGGTCGGCGCCGCCGCCCCGTGCGGATAGGCGACGATCGCGGCGTCGATCCCCTCGAGCCGGTCGAGGTCGAGCTCGGTCAGGGTCAGCGGCACCCGGTAGCGCGGGTAGATCTCGTCGATCCGCCGGCCGGCGTCGCTGCGCGAGGTCGCCGCGACCAGCCGCAGCCGCGGGTGCTCCCAGACGAGCTTCGCCGCGAGCGCGCCGGTGAACCCGTTGGCGCCGGCGACGAGCACGCGGGCGGCGGGGTCGCCGGCCAGCGGCTGGTGGCTCGCCTCAGCCACGGAGGGTCCCGCCGATCTCGGCCTCGATCGCCTTCACGATCAGCTCCCTCCCGGGCGCGACCTCGTCGCCGCTCAGGGTCCGGTCGCTGGCGCAGAACTCGAGCCTCAGGGCCAGGCTCTTCTTGCCCTCGCCGACCTGTCCGCCTTCGAAGACGTCGAAGACCCCGACCGAGTGCAGGTAGCCGGCGCCGGCTCCGAGCGCCAGCTCTTCGAGGGTGGCGGCGGCCGTCTCGACCGGCACCACCACGGCCAGGTCCTCGCGGACCGACGGGTATTCGGTGATGTCGTCGAAGCGCTCGCGGCCGGCGTTGGCGTGCGCCAGCAGCGGCGCCGCGTCGACTTCGAACCCGACCGCCGAGTCCAGGCCCCAGGCCCGGCAGACGAGCGGGTGGATCTCGCCGAGCCAGCCGGCCGCGGTGCCGCCGATCGAGACCGCCGCCGCACGGCCGGGGTGCAGGAAGGGCTCGGCGGCCGGGGCGAAGGCGAGCGCGTGGCCGGCGACCCCGAGCTGGCCGCAGACGGCCTCGATCACTGCCTTCACCTCGAAGAAGTCGGCCTGCTCGCCGCCGCCGCGCCAGGAGCGCGGGACCAGCGGGCCCACGGCAAGGACGGCGTAGCGGTGCGGCTCGAACACCGGCGCCGGCCGGGCGCCGCGGAAGTCCCCGGCGACCCCACCCAGCTCGTGACTCGGCGGCTCACCCTTCAGGTAGACGCCGCCGGCCTCGAAGAGCGCGATCCGCGGCACGTTGCGGGCGAGGTTGCGGGCGGCGACGTCGAGCAGCGAGCCGAGCACCGTCGTCCGCATCGCCGACTGCTCCTCGGAGAGCGGGTTGGAGAGCAGGACCGGGTCGGCCCGCGGGTCGTCCGCGGGGATCCGCAGCCGGCCGGGCTCGCCGGCGTCGGTGAAGCTCCAGCCGACCGCCTGGTCGAAGCCGAGATCCCGCAGGACGTCCTCGACGCGCCGCCTCAGCCGCCGCGGGCCGTCGAGGCCGCCGACCCGCCCGGCCACCGCCGGCAGCGTCGTCGGCAGGTGCTCGTCGATCCCGTGGACGCGGGCGACCTCCTCGATCAGGTCGACCTCGCGGGTGACGTCGTGGTGGCGGTCGGGCGGGACGGTGACGGCCAGGTCCTCGCCGGCGGCCTCGACCCCGAAGCCGAGCCGCTCCAGGTAGGTCGTCTGCTCGGCCTGGGTGATCTCCATCCCCAGCAGGCCCTCGACGCGGGCGGCGCGCAGGGTCAGCCGCCGCGGCGGCGGGATCTCCGCGGCGACGTCGATCGTCCCCGGCACCAGCCTGGCGCCGCAGAGCTCGACCATCAGCTTCGAGGCGACAGCCTGGGCGCGCAGGCAGAGGTCCGGATGCAGCTGCTTCTCGAAGCGCGAGGAGGCCTCCGAGCGCAGGCCCAGCAGGCGCGAGGTGCGGAGGATGTTGGTCCCGTTCCAGTTCGCGACCTCGAGCAGGACCTTGGTCGTCTGCGGGGAGACCTCGGAGACCTGGCCGCCCATGATCCCGGCGATCCCGGAGGGGCCGTCGCTGTCGCAGACCAGCACGGTCTCCGTGTCGAGATGGCGCTCGACCCCGTCGAGGGTGGTCATCCGCTCGCCGTCGGTGGCGGCGCGGACGGTCAGCGACCCGCCCGCGACGCGGTCGAGGTCGAAGGCGTGCAGGGGCTGGGCGGTCAGCAGCATCACGTAGTTGGTGATGTCGACGACGTTGTTGATCGGGCGCTGGCCGGCGGCCGAGAGCCGCGCCTGCAGCCAGAGCGGCGAGGGGCCGACGGTGACGTCGGTGAAGGCGCGGGCGGTGAAGCGCGGGCAGAGCTCGGGGACCTCGACGGCGACCGAGGCGTGGTCCTCGACGCTGCCCTCCCCGGTGGCCTCCGCGTCCTCGGCCCAGGGGTCGGGGCCGAGCTCGGCGCCGCTGATCGCGTGGACCTCGCGGGCGACGCCGTGGACGCCGAAGCAGTCGACCCGGTTCGGGGTCACCTCGATCTCCAGCACCGGCTCGGCCAGCGGGATCACCTCGCCCAGCGGGGTGCCGGCGGCCAGCCCCCCGTCGAGGACGAGGATCCCGTCGTGGTCCTCGCCGACCTCGAGCTCGTCGGCGGCGAGGATCATCCCCTCCGAGGCGACCCCGCGCAGCTTCGCCTTGCGCAGCTTCTCGCCGCCCGGCATCCGCGCCCCGGGCAGGGCGACGGCGACGGTCTGGCCGGCGGCGACGTTGGGGGCGCCGCAGACGATCGTCCGCTCGCCCTCGCCGTCGTCGACCGTGCAGACCCGCAGGCGGTCGGCGTCGGGGTGCTGCTCGGCCGCCAGCACCTTGCCGACGACGAAGTTGTCCGCGCTCGGCGGCCCGGCCACGGTCACCCGCTCGACCTCGGTCCCGGTCATCACCAGCCGCTCGGCCAGCTCCTCGGGGCCGACGCCCGGATCACAGTAATCGCGCAGCCAGCTGTACGGGACCCTCACCGGTGCCCCCTCATGAGAACTGCTCCAGCATCCGCACGTCGTTGTCGAAGAAGCGGCGCAGGTCGGGGACCCCGTGGCGCAGCATCGCCACCCGCTCGACCCCGAGCCCGAAGGCGAAGCCCTGGACGCGCTCGGGGTCGTAGCCGTGCTCGGCGACGAAGCCGAGCACGTTGGGGTCGACCATGCCGGCGCCGAGGATCTCGATCCAGCCCTGCCCCTTGCAGAGGTTGCAGCGCTCGCCGCCCTCCAGGGCGCCGCTGCCGCCGCACTGGAAGCAGGAGACGTCGACCTCGACGCTGGGCTCGGTGAAGGGGAAGAAGTGCGGCCGCAGGCGCAGCTCGCGGTCGGGGCCGAAGATCGCCCGGCAGAGCTCCAGCAGCGTGCCCTTGAGGTCGGCGAGGGTGATCCCCTCGGCGATCGCCAGGCCCTCGATCTGGTGGAACATCGGGCTGTGGGTGGCGTCGGAGTCGCGCCGGTAGACCTTGCCGGGGACGATCACGAAGATCGGCGGCGGCTGCGTCTCCATCGCCCGGATCTGCATCGGCGAGGTGTGGGTGCGCAGCAGCACCTCCGGGTGCGACTGCACGTAGAAGGTGTCCTGGAGCATCCGCGCCGGGTGGCCCTCGGGATGGTTGAGGGCGGTGAAGTTGTAGTAGTCGTGCTCGATCTCCGGGCCTTCGGCGACGGTGTAGCCGAGGCCGACCATCACGTCCTCGATCTGCCGCGTGGTGCGGGCGATCAGGTGCGCGTGCCCGACCGGGCGCGGCGGCGCTCCGGGCAGGGTGACGTCGACCCGGTCGGTGAGCAGCTTGGCGTCGAGCTCGCTGGCGTCGAGCCGCCCGGCACTCGCCTCCAGCAGCCCCTCCAGCTGCTTGCGCGCCTTGTTGGCGGCGCCGCCGACGGCGCCCCGTTCCTCCGGGGGCAGCTCGGCGATCCCGCGCAGGATCGCCGTCAGCTCCGCCTTGCGGCCGAGGTGGCGGACCCGCAGCTCCTCCAGCTCGGCGCTGGAGCCGGCGCCCTCGATCGCGGCCGCGGCTTCGGCCCTGATCCCCTCGATCCGCTCAAGCATCGGGCCGCTCCGTGTCCATGGCGGCCGACGATATCCGCTGCGCGGCGATCGCCGCCGCGGCGGCGACGTTGAGCGACTCGGCGCCGCCCGCCCGCAGGGGGATCGTCGCCTCGGCCCCGCACCCGGCCAGGACCTCGGCGGGCAGCCCCTCGCGCTCGGCGCCGAGGCAGAGCGTGGCGGCGCCGTCGAGCGCCTCCAGCCCGCCGCCGCCGTGCGCGACCAGGGCGACCCGCGGCGCCGGCGCCTGCTCCAGCTCGCCCCGCAGCAACGGCTTGGTGAAGATCGAGCCCATGCTCGCCCGCACCGCTTTCGGCGAGTGCGGGTCGGCGCAGCCGGGACCGAGCAGCAGCGAGCCGCCGAGCAGCGCGTCGGCGCTGCGCAGGATCGCGCCGACGTTGCCGGGGTCGGCGACCGCGTGCAGGTACAGGCAGGGCGCCGCCGCGGCCTCCGACCAGCGCTGCGGCCAGACCGCGATCGCCCGCGTCCCCGATCCGAGGGTCGAGACCTCGGCCAGCAGCTCCGGCTCGACCTCCTCGCCGCCCCACTCGGGGGGCAGCTCGGCGCCGGCCGCGGTCAGCACGAAGCGCGGCTCGGCGCCGGCGGCGAGGCCGGCCGCGAGCAGGTCCTCGCCCTCGGTCGCGAACAGGGCCTCGCGCTCGCGGTGCTTGCGGTCGCGCAGCTTGCGGACCAGCTTCAGCTTCTCGTTCTGGGGACTGGCGATCGTCGGCATCTCGGGGCGTGGGTTTCTTTCTTCGTCCTTGTTTTCTCTCCTGGAACGCAAAACGGGCCGCAATCTTGCGGCCCGCCCGGGAAAGTGGAGTGTCGGTGTGCCGCTAGGCGGCCGCACCCTCCCGGGCTAGCTCCACGAATCGGCGGAAAGCATCGCGGTCGTGGACGGCGATGTCGGCCAGCATCTTGCGGTTCACGGTCACCTCGGCCTTGTTGAGGCCGTGGATCAGTTCCGAGTAGCTCATGCCCTCGAGCCGCGCGGCGGCGTTGATCCTGGTGATCCAAAGCCGGCGAAAGGTCCGCTTCTTGTTGCGACGGTCGCGGTAGGCGTACATCCCCGACCGCTGCACCTGCTCTTTGGCGAAGCGGTAGGAGGAGTGCTTGCGACCGAAGTAGCCCTTCGCTTCCTTCAGCACCTTGCGGCGCTTCTTGCGCGCGTGGACGGAGCGCTTTACGCGGGCCATCTACTTGCCTCCCAGCAGCTTGCGCACGGTCGGCGCGTCGTTCGGGGAGATCTCCACCGGTTTCGCCATCTTCCGCTTCCGCTTCGGCGACTTTTTCTCCAGGATGTGACTGGAGTAGGCGCGACGGCCGCGCAGTTTGCCGCTGGCGGTCTTCTTGAAGCGCTTCTTGGCACCGGAATGGGTTTTCATCTTCGGCATGCGGCTCGCTATTGAAGCAGACCGCGACCGGCGGAGCGCGGCCCACATCCACCGCGGCAGACCTTTGTGCCGGATACCGAGACAAAGGTCTGCCGCACTCGGCTGCTTTGGCGCCCACCGGCCGGGGTACGCTGCGCCGCGATGCGCATCGTCTACGTGGTCGGGACGCGGCCGAACTTCGTCAAGACGGCGCCGGTGATCGGCGCCCTGCGGGCGCGGCTGCCCGCGGGCCGCCACGCGATCGTCCACACCGGCCAGCACTACGACCGGCTGATGTCGGAGGTCTTCCTCGAGGAGCTCGGAGTGCCGGCGCCCGACCACATGCTCGAGGTCGGCTCGGCCAGCCACGCGGTGCAGACGGCGCGGACTATGGAGCGCCTGGAGCCGGTGCTGCTGGAGGAGCGCCCGGACCTGGTCGTCGTCCCCGGCGACGTCAACTCGACCCTGGCCGCGACCCTGACCGCGGTCAAGCTGGGGATCCCGCTCGCCCACGTCGAGTCGGGGCTGCGCAGCTTCGACATGACGATGCCCGAGGAGGCGAACCGGATCGTCGCCGACCGCTTCGCCGAGCACCTCTTCCTGCACAGCGAGGAGGCGACCGGGAACCTGCGCGCGGAAGGGATCCCGGAGCGGCGCATGCACTTCGTCGGCAACACGATGATCGACACCCTGGTCGCGCTCGAGGACCGCTTCCGGGCGGCCGGCGCCGCGGCCGCCCAGGGCCTGGAGCCGGGCTCCTACCTGCTGGTCACCCTGCACCGGCCGGCTCTCGTCGACGGTCCGCTGCTGGGCGAGACGGTGGCGCGGCTGGGCGCGCTGGCGGCGCAGATGCCGGTGGTCTTCCCGGTCCACCCGCGGACCCGCAAGATGATGGACGCCGCCGGCGCCGCCGAGCACCCCGGCCTGACCCTGATCGAGCCGCTCGGCTACCTCGACTTCCTCTCGCTGCTGGCCGACGCCGGCGCCGTCCTCACCGACTCCGGCGGGATCCAGGAGGAGACGACCTACCTCGGCATCCCCTGCTTCACCCTGCGCGACAACACCGAGCGCCCGATCACGATCAGCGCCGGCACCAACACCCTCCTCGGCCTCGACCCCGCGGCGATCGACAGCATCCCGGCGGCCTTGTCGGAACGGAGCCCGGCACCGGCCGAGCCCCCGCCCCTCTGGGACGGCCATGCGGCCGAGCGAATCGCGGACGTCCTCGTCGCTTCCGCGATCTAGGGCGCTATAGCGCCCAAAAAGTCGGTTACGCGTCGGCGGGTGCCGCGCCGTCGGCGGTCTCGGCGCCGCCGTCGGCGCTGGCCTCGACCTTGTCGACCTCTTTGCTGGGGGCCAGCAACATGCTCATGTTGCGCCCTTCCTGCAACGGTGCCGACTCGATCACGGCGATGCCGCCGAGGTCCTCGAAGAGTTTCTGCAGCAGCGCCCGGCCGCGCTCGGGGTGGGCCTGCTCGCGACCGCGGAACATGATCGTCACCTTGACCTTGTCGTGGTGCTTGAGGAAGCGCTCGACGTGACCCTTCTTGGTCTCGTAGTCGTGGCTGGCGATCTTCGGCCGCAGCTTGATTTCGCGGATGTTGACCTGCTGCTGGTGCTTGCGCGCCTGCTTCTGCTTCTGCTCCTGCTCGTATTTGTACTTCGAGTAGTCGAGCAGGCGGGTCACCGGCGGCTTCGAGCCCGGCGCCACCTCGACCAGGTCGAGGTCGGCGTCCTGGGCGCGTTTGAGCGCCTCGGTGATCTCGACGATCCCGAGCTGCTCGCCCTCGGCTCCGATCAGGCGCACCTGCGGAACGCGGATCCGCTCGTTGATCCTCGTCGTGTCGCGCTCTGGTGGGCGCCGATCGAACCTACGCGGGACCGGCACTAGAGGGAGTGGTGCTGAAGCTTCAAGAGGACGAGAGAATCGGAAACTGGCACGGGATCGCTCAGCGGCGGCGGTTGATTGGCGTGCCTGCAGTCAAGTTGGGCGGAGTATAGAGGCAAGTCGGCGCTTGGCAAGGGCCGGCTCAGCCGGCACCGGTCTCGGCCCGGACCCGGGCGGCGAACTCGGCCAGCGGCATCTCCCCCAGTTCGCCGTCGGCGTGGGAGCGCACGGAGACCGCGCCGGCCTCCTGCTCGCGGTCGCCGACGATCAGCATGTAGGGGTAGCGGCCGATCGCCGCGTCGCGAATCTTGCGGCCGACCGACTCCGAGCGGTCGTCGAGGGCGACGCGGACGCCGGCTTCGCGCAGCTCCTCCAGGGCCCGGCGGCCGAACTCGTTGTGGCGGTCGGAGATCGGCAGGACGATCGCCTGCACCGGCGCCAGCCAGACCGGGAAGCGGCCGGCGTAGTGCTCGATCAGGATCCCGGCGAAGCGCTCCATCGAGCCGAGCAGGGCGCGGTGGATCATCACCGGGCGCCGCTGCCGGTCCTCGTTGTCGGTGTAGTACAGCTCGAAACGCTCGGGCATCTGGAAGTCGAGCTGGCAGGTGCCGCACTGCCAGGAGCGGCCGAGCGCGTCGGTGATGTGGAAGTCGATCTTGGGGCCGTAGAAGGCGCCGTCGCCGGGGTTCAGCTCGTACTCGCGGCCCTGGCTCTCCAGCGCCGCGGCCAGCGCCGCCTCGGCCTTCTCCCACTGCTCCTCGCTGCCCATCGACTTCTCCGGCCGGGTCGAGAGCTCGACTTTGACGTCCTCGAAGCCAAAGCGCGCGTAGAGCTCGTCGATCGCCTCGCAGATGCTGGCCACCTCGTCGGTGATCTGCTCCTCGGTGCAGTAGACGTGGGCGTCGTCCTGGGTGAAGGCGCGGACCCGCAGCAGGCCGTGGAGGACGCCCTCGCGCTCGTTGCGGGAGACCCGGCCGAACTCGGCCAGCCGCAATGGCAGCTCGCGGTAGGAGTGCCGGTCGGCGGCGTAGACGAGGCAGGCGCCCGGGCAGTTCATCGGCCGCAGCGCGTAGCGGCGGTCGCCGTCGTCCATGAAGTACATGTCGTCCTTGTAGTTGTCCCAGTGCCCGGAGCGGTGCCAGAGCCCCTCGTCGAGGACCTGCGGGGTGGCGATCTCCTGGTAGCCGCGCTTGCGCAGCTGGTCGCGGACCTCGGTTTCGACCAGGCGCAGCAGGGTCGTCCCGTTGGGCAGCCAGAACGGCATGCCGGGGGCCTCGTCGCGCAGCATGAAGATCCCCAGCTGCGGGCCGAGGCGGCGGTGGTCGCGGGCTTTCGCCTCCTCGATCAGCTCCAGGTGGGCGTCGAGTTCCTTCTTCGAGAAGAAGGCGGTGCCGTAGATCCGGGTCAGGCTCTCGCGGTTCTCGTCGCCGCGCCAGTAGGCGCCGGCGACCGAGTTCAGCTTGATCGCCTTGATGCGACCGGTCGACGGCGCGTGGGGGCCGCGGCAGAGATCCTCGAAGGGACCGTTGCGGTAGAGCGAGACGGACTCCACCCCTTCGTTCGCGACCAGGTCTTCGATCAGCTCGACCTTGAAGTCCTGGCCCTGCTCGCGGAACAGCTCGAGCGCCTCGGCGACCGGGACGTCGCGGCGGCCGAACCGCTCGTCGGCCTCGATGTGGGCGAGCATCGCCTGCTCGATCTTCGGCAGCTCTTCCTCGGTGATCTTTGTATCCGGCGGGAACTCGAAGTCGTAGTAGAAGCCGTTGTCGATCGGCGGCCCGATCGTCACCTTGGTGCCCGGGTAGAGCTCCATCACCGCCTCCGCCATCACGTGGGCGGCGTCGTGGCGGATCAGCTCCAGCGCCTCCGGGTCGCGGTCCGTGAGGATGCCGATCTCGGCGCCCCCCTCGGGCAGCGGCGCCGCGAGGTCGCGGAGCTCGCCGTCGACGCGGATCGCCAGCGCCGCCTTGGCGAGTCCCGGCCCGATCGCCGCGGCGGCATCGGCGCCGGTCGCCCCCGCCGCCAGCTCCAGCGGCTTGCCGTCGGGCAGGGTGACGATCAACTTGTCCGTTGCGGCCTCCACGGCTGGCCATGGTACGCGCCCCCGCCCCACGGGTGCCAGCTCCCGAGGCGCCGCGCTGCGGGTCGCAGTTAACGGGCTGGGCCCTGGCGGGCCTGGCGGACGGCGATCAGCGGGCAGGGGCTCTTGCCTGCGACCGGGGACGTCGCTTCCCAGAGGGCGTAGGGCGGGGCGAGGCGGCGCAACCGCAGGCCGGGGAACGGGGGCTCGCCCGGGCCGTCTTCGGTGACGACGAAGCGGACGCCGGGCGGCGGCGCCCCGCCGGCTTCGGCGGCGGTCTCGATGCAGACCCGGCCGCCGCGCAGCTCCCAGGCGATATACGGCGTGCCGTGCTGGTCGGCGAGCAGCTGCTCGGAGGCGAGGACGACGGTCGAGTCCCCCGCGACCAGCGGCCGCAGCCCGGTCAGCGCCGGCGAGTAGGAGGACGGCCCGACGGGCGCGTTGGCGAGCGCCAGCAGCGAGCAGAGCCCCGCCGCGGCGAGGAAGAGCGCCGCCGCGGGCCCTCGCACTCGACCGAGGCCTCCCTCCCATCCCGTGGTTCCTTTGTCAGGTATATCCCGACTTTCGAACCGCGCGACGTCGAGCAGCGGCAGGAGGATGACGAGGGCGCAGAGCGGGGCGGCGATCTCGATCGCCTTGGCGCTCGCGTAGGCGGTGCCGCCGGCGCGACCGGCGGCATAGGCGAGGGCGGCGGCGGCGAGCCCGGCGAGGATCGCGGTCTCGCGGCGCTGGGCGCAGCGCCAGATCCCGTGGACGAGGAGCGCCAGGGCGAAGGCGGCGGCGAGGTAATAGCCGATCGCCGGCACGGCGCCGTCGCCGGGGGCGAGGCGGAAGTCGCCGGAGGGCCAGATCCCCAGCGCCTCGAAGGGCGAGACCTGGCCGAAGAGGTTGCCGAGGCCGGGGCCGTCGGGGTCGAAGGTCTCGAAGCTGTGGAAGTCGACCATCCGCCCGACCTCGGGCGCGACCAGGACCAGGAACGGGAGCAGGGCGAGCAGCAGCGGGCGCCACGGCGGCGCCTCCCGGCGCACGGCCGCTTCGGCGAGCAGCCAGAAGACGAAGGCGCCGCCGAGCCAGATCAGCCCCGGGAAGCTGTAGGCGTAGACGGCACCGACCGCGATCAGCGCCGCCGGGACGAAGCGCAGCGGCAGCCCCGCCCACTCCCGCCTCGCCTCTCGCAGGGCGAGCACGAAGCCGAGCAGGAACAGCGCCTCCATCGTCTCCTTGAAGGCGCCCTGGGCGAAGTAGGAGGCGACCACATAGGCGAGCCCGACGACCAGCGCCGCCGCGGTCCGCGGCAGCGCCGGCAGCTTCGCGAAGGCGGCCAACGCGGTCAGCGGCGCCAGCACCGCCACCGCCACCGTGACCCCGCTGAATCCCTGGACGAGCCCGACGCCCAGCCCCTTATGTAGAGCGACAACGAGCGCGTGCGGCCCCAGCGGATAGCCCTGATGCAGCAGCTGCGAGCCCTGGCCGGCGGCGAGCCGGTCGGCAGCCAGCAGGTGCTGGGACATGTCCGGGTTGAAGCTGGTGCCGAGGATCCCGAAGTGGCCTTCGGCGAGGAACGGCAGCGAGGCGGCGGCCAGCGCCCCCAGCGCCACCGGCCAGCCCGCGCGCAGCGCCTCCGCCCCGCCCTCGACCCGGCCGCGCAGGTAGCCGACGGCGGCGATCGCCAGCAGCGGGACGAGCAGCGCCGGCACCACCCCGTCGCCGGGCAGCCGCACCGTCGCCCAGCAGATCGCCAGCAGCAGCGCCAGCCCGACCGGCGGGGCCAGCCACGACCAGCGGCGCCAGCCGCAGAGCCCGATCGCCGCCTGTCCCAGCGCCAGCGAGGCCCCGCAAACCGCCAGCACCGCTGCATAGGTCCCGATCACGTGGCGGCGAGCCTAGAGGACGGTTGCGGACCCCGGCGCGGGCGCGAGCGCTCCCGACAGCGTGGTTTGCAAGAACGCCTAGATTGCTCCGGCACATTTTCGTGACGAACGGGGGATCGGGATGCGACGCTGGAAAACGCTGCTTGCGCTGGGACTGCTGACCATGGCGGGAGCGCTGGTGACCGCCGGCCCGGCCAGTGCCCGCGACTACGACTGCGCCGACTTCGCGAGCCAGGAAGAAGCGCAGGAATACCTGCTGCCCGGCGATCCCTACAACCTCGACGGCGACGACGACGGGGAAGCCTGCGAGGTCCTGCCGCACGGCGGGACCGGCGGCGGCCCGACCGGCACCCCCGCCCCTGCCCCGGCGCCAGAGCCTCCGCCCTACCGGCTCCCCAAGCCCGCCGCGCGGGCCCTCGCCCTGGATCTCGTGCGCGGCGTCGTCAACCGCAGCTCCAGCCTCGACTCGATGGCCTTCCAGGGCTGCTCCCGGCTCGGCGAGACGCGGATCGACTGCCGCCTCACCGCGCGCGGGCGCACCGCGACCCACCGGGCGGGCTGCCACTTCAAGGTCGCGATCGGCGCCGAGCACCGCCATCCGGCCGGCCGGATCGTCGTCCACCGCTGCCGCACGATGGCGATCTGAGGGGCCATAGACTGGCGGCATGGCGTTCGTGCCGCCAGCCAGGCACCTGACCCGGGCCAAGGACCTCGCCGACGCCCGCTACGCCGAGCCGCTCGGCGTCGACGACCTGGCCCGCGCCGCCGGCCTCTCGCGCGCCCACTTCAGCCGCGAGTTCCGCCGTGCCTTCGGCGCCTCCCCGCACGCCTACCTGCTGACCCGCCGGCTGGAGCGGGCCGCGGCGCTGCTCCGCACCACCGACAACCCGGTCGCCGAGATCTGCCTCGCCGTCGGCCTGACCAGCGTCGGCTCCTTCACGACCAGCTTCAAGCGCGCCTTCGGCGTGACGCCGACGGCCTACCGGGCCTCGTTCCCGCCCGCCGCCGCCCACGCCGTCGTCCCCAGCTGCATCGTCCGCTTCTACGGCCGCCCGCAACACCGCACGTTTCGAGAAGACAAGGCACCGGCCCCGTCCTAGCATCGCCGCACGCTTTCGAATCTCAACCAGGAGGACACGATGAAGATCGCAAACGCACAGGTCTGGGTCCACGACCAGGACGAGGCACTCGCCTTCTACACCGAGAAGGTCGGCATGGAGGTCCGCGCCGACGTCACCATGCCCGAGATGGGCGACTTCCGCTGGCTGACCGTCAGCCCTCCCGGCCAGGAGGACGTCTCGATCGTCCTGATGGCGATCCCCGGGCCGCCGGTCTTCGAGCCGGAGACGGTCGCCCAGATCGAGGCCCTGATGGCGAAGGGAGTCGGTGCCGGCGTCTTCCTCACCACCGACGACTGCCAGGCCAGCTACGAGGAGCTGAGCGCCCGCGGGGTCGAGTTCTCCGAAACCCCAGAGGAGCGCCCCTACGGGATCGACTGCGGCTTCCGCGATCCGTCGGGCAACTCGATCCGCCTGACCCAGGTGAAAATGCCGGCCACCGCGTAACGGCGAGGAGATGGGCGTAACTGGGCTCGAACCAGTGACCTCCGCCTTGTCGAGGCGGCGCTCTCCCAACTGAGCTATACGCCCGGGGGCGGTGAATCTAGCAGCGGCTAAAGGTCAATCGCGCGGCGGCCGATCGGATAGGTGCAACTTTCCTGTCCCGCGGGTGTTTACAGGGACGTCGCACGAGCTGCGGCAGCTAGAACTTCAAAGCTCGAGGACCGACGAGCCAGCGACTTCAAACTCTCTGGTGGTACGTCCTTCGGAAACAGAGGGCCCCTTAACCGGGGCCCTTTTCCGTTCCGCGGCCGGGCTTCCGCCGTAAGCTTCACGACCCGATGAGACCTCGATCGCTCAGCCGTCTCGCCGCAACCGGGCTGTTGGCGGGACTGCTGGCACTGGCGCTGGCGGCTCCGGCGGCGGCCAGCGGGCCCGACGACCTCTCCTTCGGCGACGGCGAGATCACCGGCCTGGTGGTCGACTCCGGGTTCACGGAGGCCAGCTTCCAGAACCTCCACTACGAGGCCGACTTCTGCGGCTCCCCGCACGAGCTGACCTGCACCTGGGAAGTCTGGCTCGAGGTCGTCGTCGACTCGACCAAGGACTGCCCCGCCAGCGCCGCGGTCCCGGTGGTCTGGAGCAGCAGCGAGCAGGCCGGAAACGGCAGCTACGACAGCGGCCCACAGAGCTTCGGGCTGCAGGGCTGCAAGGGACAGGTCCTGGTCGTCCACTACGAGTTCCGCAAGACCTACGGCGACTGGGGCGACGATCCGGTTCCCCCGTTGATCCTGACCGGAGGCGGCGGCACCAGCGGCTCGGTCGCGCTCGGCTACTACCCGATCGCGGAAATGGAACGGGCAGTGATCGACGCGAGCCCGCCCGCGCACCCCGAGCCGCCGCCGACGCCCCCGCCGGCGCTTCGGGCCAGTCCCGACTGCCGCTCGCTCTACGCCGGCGCCACCCGCTACGTGTTCGTCTTCAGGGGGATCGGCTGCCGCAAGGCCACGACGATCGCGTCGAGCACTCGCTTCGGCGACGCCAGCCCGAACGGCTACCGCTGCGCGCTGAAGCCGGCCGGCGGCGGGCGCTGCGTGCGCGAGGGCAACCCGGGCAAGTTCCTCGAATGGCACCGGCCGCGCAGGCCCGCGGCGAAGGGCGCCTGACCCGACTCAGACGTGGTCGCTGGGCAGGTGCCAGCGGCGCGGGGCGATCAGGGCCTCGGACTCGACGCGGGCCCCAGGAGCCGGGCTCGTAGGGAATCGCCGGCGGCGGCTCCTCGAGGACCGGCGCCGAGATCTCCCAGAGCCGCTCGATCGCCTCGGAGCTGGTGAAGAGGGTGCGGTCGCCGATCATCACGTCGTGGATCAGCCGCTCGTAGGGGTCGAGCGCCGTCCTCCGCCGCCGAAGGTGTCGGCGTAGCTGAACTGCATGTGGGCCTCGCCGAGCTGCATCGTCGGGCCCGGGACCTTGGCCAGGAAGGAGGCGGAGATGCTGCCGGGGTCGCCGAGCTCGAAGGTGAGGTGGTCGTGGCCGAAGGCCTCGGCGATCTGGTCGCAGTCGAGCGGGAACATGCGCCGCGGCGGCTGCTTGAAGGCGATCGTCAGCAGGTGCCGGCTCTCGGCCATCCGCTTGCCCGAGCGCAGGTAGAACGGCACCCCCTCCCAGCGCCAGTTGTCGACGCAGGCCTTGCACCGCGATGAAGGTCTCGGTGTCGGAGTCGGGGGCCACCCCGTCCTCCTCGCGGTAGCCGCCGTACTGGCCGCGGACGACGTCGCTGGGGCGCAGCGGCGGCATCGAGTCGAAGACCTTCTCGCGCTCGAGCCCGAGCGGCTTCGGCTCCAGCGAGGTCGGCGGCTCCATCGCGACGAAGCCGAGCACCTGGAACAGGTGGGTGACGACCATGTCGCGGAAGGCGCCCGTCTCCTCGTAGAAGCTGCCGCGCATCTCGATCGAGAGCGTCTCGGGGATGTCGATCTGGACGTGGTCGATGTGGTTGCGGTTCCAGACCGGCTCGAACATGCCGTTGGCGAAGCGCAGCGCGAGCAGGTTCTGCACCGCCTCGCGGCCGAGGTAGTGGTCGATCCGGTAGATGCAGCTCTCGTCGAAGACCGAGTGCAGCAGCGCGTTCAGCTCGCGGGCCGAGGCCGAGGCCGGTGCCGAACGGCTTCTCGGTGATCACCCGGGCGCCGCGGCCGAGCCCGAGCTCGCCGATCCGCTCGACCGTGCCGGTGGCCGCCCGCGGCGGCAGCGAGAGGTAGAAGAGCAGCCCGGGGTCGCCGCCCAGCTCCTCCCTGGCGGCGCCGACCGCCTCGCCGAGCGACCTCGAAGCCGTCGCCGACGCCGGCGAAGCGCAGCGACTCGGCGAAGCGCTCCCAGGCCTCGCGGTCGAGGGTGCTCCGGCTCGAGGACTCGACCGCCTCGCGGGCCAGCTCGCGGAACTCCTCGACGCCGATCCCGTTGCGGGCGGCGCCGATGATCCGGAAGCGCTCCGGCATCAGGCCCACCTGGGCGAGGTGGAACATCCCCGGCAGCAGCTTGCGCTTGGCCAGGTCGCCGGTCGCCCCGAAGAGGACGATCACCTGGTCGCGCGGCACCTCGGTCGACCGCTCCGCGGCGGTGGCGCTTGCGGTGGCGACGCTCACCCCTCCAGGCTGACAGATGCGGCGGCTTCGCTCACGGCGCGCGCCTATCCTTGACCGCGCATGGCGCTTCGCACGACCGACGGCGGCACCGAGTTCGACTCCTCCGAGCTGGACCGGGTCGAGCGCGCTTCTGGCGCGAGATCTGGGAGTCGGTGCCGGCGGCGACCGCGCGCGAGCACGGCATCGAGCTGCGCCGGTTCGGGCCGGTGCAGGCGACGATCGCGGCGGCGCTGCCCGCGGTGCCGATGATGAACCTGCTGCTCGGCGCCGGCGAGCCGGGCGCGCTGGAGGACGGGCATCTGGCCGAGGCCTGCGGGTGGGCACGCTCGCTCGGCGTCGACCCCTGCGTCCCGGTCCCCCCCGGCCTGCCCGCCACGGCGGCGGTCGAGGATTGGCTGCGCGCGGCGGGCCTCGCCCCCGGCTACGCCTGGATGAAGTTCGTCCGCGACCCGCACCCGCCGCGCTTCCGGGCGCCGCAGGTCGAGGTCGTCGAGCTCGGCGCCGGCACCGCGGAGCCGTTCGGGATGATCGCCGCGACCGGGTTCGGGCTGCCGGCCTGGGCCGCCGCCTTCTTCGCCGAGCTGCCGGGGCGCGAGGGCTGGCGCTGCTACGTCGCCCGGGTCGACGGCGAGCCCCAGGCCTGCGGGGCGATGCTGATCGACGGCGGCGTCGCCGAGCTCGGGATCGGGGCGACGCTCGAGCCGGCCCGCGGGCAGGGCTGCCAGCTGGCGCTGCTGCACCGGCGGATCGCCGACGCGGTCGAGGCCGGCTGCCGGCTGCTCTTCGTCGAGACCGGCGAGCGGGCCGAGGACCGTCCGGGCGGCAGCTACCGGAACATCCTTCGGGCCGGTTTCGAAGAGGCCTACCTGCGGCCGAACTGGCAACGCGGCGCCGTGACGACAGAACCCCTCCGAAGCGCCGAATAGGTTTCTCGAAGTGGACGACATCCGCGACACCCGGCCCTGGTTCTGGATCCTCTTCCTGATCGTCTTCGCCGTCGCCGTGGTCGGCCTGGTGCTGGCGATCTCGGCCCGCAACGACAGCGTCGACCAGAACGAGGTCGCGAAGCAGGCGACCGCCGAAATCAGAGAAGAACTCGACGGCCTCAACGGCGCGATCGAAGCGGCCGACGAATTCCAGGAAGAAAGCGACCGGACCGCCGCCCAGGACCGCAAACGGATCAAGCGCGAGGTGGACGAAGCCCTCGGCGCGGGCGAAAATCAGCTGCGCAAGCTGCGGGGACGGATCGCCACCCTCGAAGGCGAAACCAAGGAGCTCGACAACGAGAACGCCGGCCTCCGCAAACGGGTCTCCACGCTGAGCGAAAACCAGGAAGCGCTCGAAACCGAAGTCACGCGGATCAGCAAAACGGTCCGCAACCTCAACGACAACGGCTGACGCCGGCCCACGCCCTGCCCGCGTCCGCCGCTAGTTCAGCGCGGCGATCCCGGTCCTGCGCACCTGTTCCTCCTCGTCGCGCTTGGCGATCCGCTCCAGCACCTCACCGAGCACGTCGCCGACCCCATCGACCACCGGCAAGCCGGCGTCGCCCGCGTGGGCACGCGCCCTGACCAGCGCCCGCCGCGCCCCGAGGCGCGAGCCGAACGACTCGCCCGAGGTGGCCACGACCTCGCTATCGCCACCCTTGAGGCGCCAGCGCCAGTCCCCACCCTGATCCTTGAACAGCTCGTATTTCCACATCTCAAGCCCTCCTGGCCGATCTTCTCGTCTATACGAACAGATGTTCGCATCGCGGTCGGACGGCAAATCCACGATGCCGAGAAGAGCCCCTTGCCGGGAACCGCCTACACCGCTAACGCTCGCCAGCAGGGACGAAATGCTCCAGCTCGGCGTCACGATCCAGAGCAGCTTCCGTGCCTCGTCCTCGGCAAGGCCTATGTCCCGGCCTTCAGTCAGCCATCAAACGCGCCCGGAGCGAGGCTACATCTCGCGGCTGAAGGCCACCGTGGGCGAGGACGGCCTCGAGGTCGGACCCCAGCAGTCCCTGGATCTCGGTCGCGGCGCTCGTGCCCCGATCGCGCAGGAACGCCTGAACGAGCGGCATCTGGTCCTCCTCCCCCCTGGACTCGTAGAGCGCCGGTAGCCGCTCGTGGCTGAGCAGGTAGTCGGCGACGATCTCCTGCTCGGCGACCCCGGCCAAGGCCAGGACCAGGATCGCGATCTGACCCGACCGGTCGCGGCCGCCGGCGCAGTGAAACGCCACCCCTCCCGTAGGCGCCTGCGCGATCGCCGCGACCACCTCGGCGCTCTTGGCGGGGAAGCGGTGCAGGTGCGGGCCGTAGTAGAGCGGCGTTGCGTACTGCGGTCCGTTTTCCCAGTCGTCCCAGAACTCGCGATCGGCGGTTTCGTCGAGCGGGATGCGGATCGTCTCGACCGAGGGCGGACGCGGCGCCGCGTCAACGCCCCACTCCTCCTCGTTCCGCAGATCGATCACCGTCCGCACGCCGTGCGCCTCCAGCTGCTCCCAGCCGCGCGCGCTCAGACAGCCGACGGAGTCGGCGCGGACGACCGCGGCCCAGCGGGTGCGCCGACCGTCAACGGTTTCCAGACCGCCCAGGTCGCGGACGTTGAAGCAACCGTCCCAGTCGAGGTGGCGAGTCGGAGATGCCTCCATGCGAACAGATGATTGCCAACCCGAAGGCGCCTACCAGAATCGAACTGGTGTAAACGGCTTTGCAGGCCGCTGCGTAGCCACTCCGCCAAGGCGCCGAAGCCGCTCAAGACTAGCGGCGCAAAGGCGGCGAGGAGGCACAGGCGACCGCGGGGCTCTGGGCTCCGCGATCGCCCCGCGCGGTCAGGGTTCGAGCGTGACCTTGATCTTGGTCCCGGGGACCAGCAGTTTGCCCGGTTTCGGATTCTGTTTGACGACCTTGCCGGTTTTGCCGGTGGCGGCGTCGAGCTTGGTCACCTTGCCGATCTTGCAGTCGGCCTTCTTCGCCTTTTTCTTGCTCGCCTTGAGCTTCTTGCCCTGCAGCTGGGGGACCTTGCATCCTTCGTAGGCGAAGGTCTGGGCGCTGGTGGCAACCCCGGCGATCGTGGTCACGGTGACCGGGACCTTGGCCAGTTTTTTGCTGGCCGGAGCGATGGCGGTGATCTGGCCTTCGGAGTCGACCGTGAAGCTCGTCGCGGGGGCCGAGCCGAAGCTGACCGCCGAGACGCCGGCGAAGTTGGCGCCGAGGATGGTGGCGCTGCCGCCCTTGATCGAGGCGTTCGCGGGACTGATCGAGGCGATCGTCGGGGGCGGCAGCAGGGTCGCCGAGACGTTCACGCGAAGCGCGGGTTCGGTGTCGGTCATCGAGACCGTCCCGCCCACCGAGGCGTTGCCCGACTGGTACATGATCTCGTCTCCGGGAATGCCTTTGAAGAGGCATTCCGACGAACCGCCCGGGGGCAGGACGGTCCCGATCAGATCCCCCGCCACGACCGGGATCGAGATCGGGAAGGTGCTCAGCGAGTTCGGTCCGAGCAAGCGCGGGCCGTCGACCGCCGCGACCAGGTAGCTGCCCGCCAGGGGTCGGTAGACGACGAGACCGAGGGCCCCGCTGGCAGCCGTGCGGCTGCTCCAGGAGGTGAGCACTCCGGCGCTCGGCACCACGTAGCTGGCCCCGGACGCGACCGCACGCTGGGCTTCGTTGTAGCCACTGTCGGACCCGCACGCCCCGTTGGCGCTTACGAGGTCGGGCGCCACCTGGCCCACGGTTATCTGCGCGCTCGCGCTTGCGCAGAGTCCGAGCCCGGCCAGTACCGCCATGCAGGCGAAAACACGAAAACGAACGAACGCCGATCTGCTCACAGTCACTCCCCTTGTCCCTCGTAGTCCTTGACGGTTCCGTAGCCCTCGACCGTGCCGCCGTCGCGCACACTCGCCTCGTCGGGGTCCTCCCCGTACTGGCGCAGGGCGCGGCGCTGGCGCAGGTAGTCCCAGGCCTTGTCGAGCTGGACCTTCAGCTCCTCCATGCGGGCCTGGTCCTCGGAGCTGAGCCCGTCGCCCTCGTGGGCGTGGAGCAGGCGCTCCTCCTCCTGGACCAGCTCGTCGATGCGGTTGAGAACATCTCGGTCGTCCATGGCGACGTAGGCTAGCTGTCGAGATTGCCCAGGGGTCGCGCAAGCTCGACACAGCTACCTGCGCAGCGCCCGCAGATGTTCGCGGAAGCCGATCCCGAGGCCGGTCGGGCGGCCGTCGAAGTCGCGGATCAGGGTCGGGCCGCCGCGGCAGGTCAGCCGTCCTGGGCGTTCCAGGTCCAGCCCAGGTAGGCGGAGAAGTCGTAGATGCCGGAGCGGTTGACCCCGAGCAGGCGGACCGGCTTATCCTTGACTAGTGGTCACCAGGATCGACGACATGCCCGCCGGCACGATCGGGTTTCGCGCCTCCGGCAGGCTGACGCCCGCGGACTATGAGGACGTCCTCTATCCCGGCCTGCGCGAGGCGGTCGAGTCCGGCGAGGTGCGGATGCTGTTCGTGCTCTCCGACTTCGAGGAGCTGGAGCCGAAGGCCTGGCTCGACGACATCAAAACCGGGTTCGAGCTCGGCTTCCTCAAGCACGCGGCCTGGCGGCGCTCGGCGATCGTCACCGATGCCGATTGGGTGCGGAAGGCGTTCCGGATGTTCGCCTGGATGACCCCCGGCGAGGTGAAGGTCTACGAGCTCGGCGCCGAGGCCGAGGCGGAGGCCAGGGCCTGGGTCTGCGGCTGAGCCGGGTTGCCCGCGCCGGCGCGGCGGAACTGCATCGAGCCGTCGAGCAGCGAGCCGCGGCGCATCATCCGCAGGTCGTAGGGATAGCTCTGGCGCAGCTTCCAGGGTTCCTTCGAGCCCTGTTTGGGCAGCCCGTCAAGCGCCCGCAGGACGTAGCCGGAGTTGAAGTCGAGCAGCGGCTCCTCGGTCACCGAGGGATCGGTGATCTGCGGCACGCAGGTCGCGTAGCCGCCGGCGTCCATGTGCTGGAGCAGCCGGCAGACGTATTCGCTGACCAGGTCGGCCTTCAGGGTCCAGGAGGCGTTGGTGTAGCCGAGCGCGAAGGCGAAGTTGGGGAAGCCGTTCAGCATCATCCCCTTGTAGGTCATCGTCTTCGCGATGTCCGGCGTCTTGCCGTCGACCTTCACCGTCATCCCCCCGAGGAAGAGGACGTTGAGGCCGGTCGCGGTGACGACGATGTCGGCGTCGAGCCGGCGGCCCGACTCGAGCTCGATCCCGCCCCCGTCGAAGCGGGCGATGCGGTCGGTGACGATCTCGGCGCTGCCGTCGCCGAGCGCGCGGAAGAGGTCGGCGTCGGGGACCAGGCAGACGCGCTGGTCCCAGGGGTTGTAGCGGGGGCTGAAGTGGGTGTCGACGTCGTAGCCCGCCGGCAGCGCCTTCACCGTGCCCTTGCGCAGCAACTTTTTGACGAACCCGGGCCGACGCTTGGAGAGCCTGTAGAAGGCCCCCTGGAGGAGCACGTTCTTCCAGCGCACCAAGGAGTAGACGGCGCGCTCGGGGAAGTGGCGGCGCAGCCAGTTGGCGATCGCGTCTTCGCCCGGCATCGAGATCACGTAGGTCGGCGAGCGCTGCAGCATCGTCACCCGGGCGGCGTCCTCGGCCATCGCCGGGACCAGGGTCATCGCGGTGGCGCCGCTGCCGACCACGACCACCCGCTTGCCGGAGTAGTCGAGGCCCTCGGGCCAGTGCTGGGGATGGACGACGGTGCCGCCGAACTCGTCGATCCCCGGGAACTCCGGCGTGTAGCCCTGGTCGTAGCGGTAGTAGCCGCTGCACATGTAGAGGAAGTCGCAGGTGAGGGTGACCGGCTCGGCCTCCTCGCCGCGATCGACCGTGACCGTCCAGCGCGCCTGCGCGCTGGACCACTCGGCGCCGACCACGCGGTGGCGGAGGCGGATCTTGGCGTCGATCCCGCCCTCGCGGGCGGTCTCGCGGACGTAGCGCAGGATCGAGTCGCCGTCGGCGATCGACTTCGGTTCGGTCCAGGGGCGGAAGTTGTAGCCGAGCGTGTGCATGTCGGAGTCCGAGCGGATCCCCGGGTAGCGGAAGAGGTCCCAGGTCCCCCCCGTGCTCTCGCGCGCCTCGAGGATCGCGTAGCTCTTGCCGGGACAGCGCTGCTGCAGGTGATGGGCGGCGCCGATCCCGGAGAGGCCGGCGCCGACGATCAGCACGTCGAGGTGCTCGGCCATGTCGGTTGCTTTGGTCATCTGCGGACGGACGTTATCAACACCCTGTCGAATCAGTCAACTTCTTGTCGATTTTCTCGACGCGCTGTATCGTGGCGGCATGGCCACCGGCTCCCTCCCCGCCCGCGAGGCGACCCCGCGCGGGCGCCGCGGCACCCGCGCCAGCGGCGACGAGCGCGAGCGGGCGATCCTCGCGACCGCCGAACAGCTGCTCGAGGAACGGCCGCTGAGCGAGATCTCGGTCGCCGACCTGGCTGCCGGCGCCGGCATCTCCCGCCCCACCTTCTACTTCTACTTCCCCTCCCGCGACGCGGTCCTGCTGACCCTGGTCGACCGCATCGTCGCCGAGTCGGCCGAGAGCCGCGAGGCGGCGATCGGGCTGATCAGCGAGGAACCGCGGGCGGGCCTGCGGGCCGGCCTGCAGGCGTCCTTCGAGAGCTTTCGCTCGCGCCGCGGCACGATCCTCGCCGCCGCCGAGCTGCGCACCGCCAACCCCGACGCGCGCGACGTCTGGTCGCAGGTGATGGAGGGCTGGGTGGCCCAGGTCAGCGCCTTGATCGAGGCCGAGCGCTCTCGCGGCGCCGCCCCTGCCGGCCCCCCGGCCCGCGAGCTGGCGATCGCCCTGGTGCAGATGAACGAGCGCGCGCAGCACGCGACGCTCGCCGCCGAGTCCCCCTCGCTCGACGAGGAGCGGACCGTCGACGTCCTGGTCGAGATCTGGGTCCGCGCGATCTACGGCGCCGACGCCTAGCCGGGCCTGTCGCGAGCAGCGCTCGCGACATTGACCCCGCCCAGGTGTGGTCAATGTCGCGAGCGCTGTTCAGCCGACTGCCGTGGCTCTCAGGAGGGCTCAGCCGGCGTCGAGGACCTCGAAGCCGATCCCGGCCGCGATGAGCCGATCGGTCAGGGCGTCGCCCATCGCCACCGCGGTGGTCACCTGGCCGGCGCTCGCGGGAAGGCCCTCGTCGAAGGCGAGGCAGAGGCCGGACTCGGCCAGCATCTTCGCCGTCTCGGTGTAGCCGGGGTCGCCGCCGGAGACCTCGGTCACCACCCTCCTGCCGCCGCCCTCGCCGACGAAGGTGACCTTGAACCAGCTGCGCTCGCGGCGCGACTCGCTCGGCCCCTCCCCCGGGGATTTCAGCTTCAGCAGCAGCTTGCGGGTCGGCGGCAGCGGCGCCATCACGGCGACCGCGCCGACGCCGCCGGTCAGCGCCGCCAGCGTCGCCAGATGCTTGCTGACCAGGTGGTGGCCGTAGGTGAAGTCGGGGCCGTAGCGCTCCAGCGCCGCGGCGGAGCGGCGGACGATCGCGCCGTCGATAGTCGGCAGCGGCGCCACCCAGCCGCCGAGCTCGCCGTCGCGGCGGATCCCGAACCTGGCCGAGTGGACGCGGCGGTCGGCGGGGCGCGGCTCGGAGCGCTTGCGCTGCTTCGCCGCCGCCACCGTCTGGCGCCCGCGGGCGAATGCGTTGATCGCCGAGTGGTAGGTGCCGCCCGAGAACTCGGCGTTGGAGCGCACGTGGCCGTCGACCCGCAGCGGCACGCCCTCGGGCAGCTGCTTGACGGTGAAGTAGGCGCCGAGGTCGTGCGGGATCGAGTCGAAGCCGCAGCAGTGGACGAGGCGGGCGCCGGTGCGCTCGGCCCCGGCGTGGTGGTCGACCCACATCCGGTCGACGAACTCGGGCTCACCGGTGAGGTCGACGTAGTCGGTGCCGGCGGCGGCGCAGGCGGCGACCAGCGGCTCGCCGTAGAGCATGTAGGGGCCGACGGTGGTGATCGCGACCCGGGTCGAGGCGGCGACCTCGGCGAGGGCCGCGCGGTCGGCGGCGTCGGCGACCAGCAGCTCCGGGACCGGGGCCTCGGGGTGGGCGGCGGCGAGGCGGGCGGCGACGGCCTCGAGCTTGCCGCGGTTGCGGCCGGCCAGCGCCCAGCGCGTCGCCGCGGGCGCATTGGCGGCGAGGTAGTCGGCGGTCAGGCCGCCGGTGAAGCCGGTGGCGCCGAAGAGCACGAGGTCGTAGCTGCGCTCGCCGTCCACACGGCCATTCTGTCAGGGATTCCCCGCTCCTCAGGGAGCGGCGGCGCGGCGGCCCAGCAGCCAGCCGGCCAGAGCGCCCAGCACCAGCCCGCCCTCGGGGGCGAAGGGGAGGTCGGTGGCGAGGCTGACGAGGATGCCGAGGACGAGGCCGGCGGCCGCGCCGACGCCGACCGACGCGCCGCTGCTCACAGGACCGCGATCCCGGTCGCGATCAGCCACAGCGACCAGGCCACGTAGGCGATCGGGGTCAGCTTGCCGGCCAGCTCCCAGCCGGCCGGCTCGAAGCGGCCGACGAACTCGAAGGAACAGAGGATCAGGGCGAGGCCGGCGAGGATGCCGACCACTCCGAGCCAGCCCGGCGTCGCCGGGCTCTGGGTCATCGCGATCCCGGCCAGGGCGCTCCAGGCGCCGGTCAGCAGGTAGCCGAGGTGCTCGCCGACGCCGACGCCGAGGTAGCGGTTGAAGGCCTGGAAGACGACGTCGACCGCCTCCAGCCGGGCCGGGCTGGAGGCCGGGTCGCCGGCCTCGCGGGCCAGGTAGGGCACCAGGAACGGCCAGCGCACGAGGCCGAGGAACTGGACCACCGCGGCCAGCACGCCGACGATCATCCCGACCAGCAGCAGCGTCCCGTCGGCCCCCGGCAGAACCGAGGCCAGCAGCACCACCAGCGGCGCCAGCAGCACCGCGGTCAGCGCGAAGGCCCACCAGAGCAGGACCAGTGCGGAGCCGCCGGCGCGGAACAGCAGCAGGACCTCCTCGGTCGGCAGCCGCAGGACGTCGGGATAGTCGAAGCGCGCCGCCAGCATCGCGAAGGCGACGTTGAAGGCGATCGGCAGGCCGATCAGGAAGACCGCGGCCCAGGTCGTGGCGCTCATCGCGGCATCCTATGCGGGGTCGGGGAGCCCAGCTGCGGGGCCGGCGTCCTCCGACCGCGGGCGACCATATTGTTGCGCGCCCTTGTACGACGCCCCTCAGCATCTGATCGGCGGCGGGGCGCGTGCCGGATCGCTTCCGGAGTGGCCCGACGCCCGACCCCTCCGCTCCTGGCAGAGGGAGGCGACCGAGGCCGTGCGGGCGCACTCGGCCACCAGCTTCCTGGCCTCGGCCACGCCGGCGGCCGGCAAGACCACCTTCGGACTGCACATCGCCCACCGGATGCTCAGCGCCGGCTTCGTCTCGCGGGTCGTTGTCGCCGGCCCGACCACCCACATCTGCCGCCAGTGGGCCGCCGACGCGGGCCGCTACGGCATCGACCTGGAGCCGAACAGGCCGAACTCGGACGGGCCGGAGTCGGCTGACTTCCACGGCGTCGCCGTCACCTACCAGACGATCGCGGCCGGGCCGGACATGCACCGGTCGGCCGCCGCGCGCCGGCCGACCCTGCTGATCGCCGACGAGCCGCACCACATGGGCGATCTGGCCGCCTGGGGCCTGCGAACCCGCAAGGCCTTCGACGGCGCCCGCTTCCGGCTGCTGCTCTCGGGCACCCCCTTCCGCTCCGACAACTCGGCAATCCCCTGGGTCGCATACGACGAGGACGGCTTCAGCCGGGCCGACTACGTCTACGGCTATCCGCAGGCGCTGGTCGACCGGGTCTGCCGCCCGATCACCTTCCTCCCGTACGACGGTGAGATGGAGTGGCTGTCGGACGGCCGGCTGCGCAGCGCCGACTTCGACCTCGTCCTGCCGGCGGCGGAGTCGGCCCGGCGCCTGCGCACGGCGCTCAGCCCGGAGGGCGAGTGGATGGGCGAGGTGCTGCGCGACGGCGACGCCAGGCTGAGCGAGGTGCGCGCCGACGGGCACCCCGACGCGGGCGGCCTGGTCATCGCCTCCGACCAGGACCACGCGCGGGCGATCGCGGCGCGGCTCGGAGCGGTCTCGGGGGAGCAACCCGAGCTGGTGATGAGCGACGAGCCCGACGCCAGCCGCCGCATCGCCGACTTCGCCTCCTCCGAGCGACGCTGGCTGGTCTCGGTGCTGATGGTCTCGGAGGGCGTCGACATCCCCCGCCTGCGGGTCGGCGTCTACGCGACGGCGGCCCGGACCGAGCTCTTCTTCCGCCAGGTGGTCGGTCGCTTCATCCGCACCACCCCGGGGCCGCGCCGCCAGATGAGCTACCTGCTGATGCCCGCCGACCCGCGGCTGAAGGCGCTCGCCCACGAGATCGAGCTGGAGCGCCGCCACGCGCTCGACCTGATGCCGGACGCCGAGGAGGAAGAGGACGAGGGGCTCGACGACTCCGATCTGGAGCAGGGCGAGCCGGGCGGGGGCTTTGCCGCCCTGAGCTCGGGCGGTGCCGAGCTGGACGAGGCGATCATGAGCGAGACCGCGCTGCAGCTCTTCCCGACCGACGACCCCGAGCCGGCGGCGGGGAAGGCGGCCACCCTCGCCAGGCCTGCCGGATCTGACGACCGCGAGCCCGAGCGGGAGTCGGCCTACGCGACCCGGGAGCGGCTGCGGGACGAGCGCCGCCGCCTGGTCACCGACGTCGCCCGCCGCACCGGCAAGTCGCACCGGGAGATCCAGGCCCGCGTCAATCGCGACACCCGGGTCCGCTCGGTCGCCAACGCCACGATCGAGCAGCTCGAGCGCGGCAACGGGGTGCTGCGCCGCGAGCTGTGGCGCTGACGATCAAAAACCGACGCCCAGAAGGCGGCGGTTCGATTCTCTCGTGGCGCCGGCCACCACAATCCGCAGGGACATTCTTTAGCCGCTATGCCGCGTGCAGGACCAGGTGGCGGCTCGCCACGACCTTGCCGCCGCCGAGCTTGGCGACCAGGCGGACCGGCAGCTTCCCCTTCAGCGCGAGGTCCGTCCTCCCGGCGCGCGAGAGGTTAAGCGTCACCAGCCGAGAGAGGCTCGTCGGGATCCCGAAGCGAGCGCTGCCGAGCCGGCCGCCGGAGCCCTTAGGCGGCAGCAGTTCAAGCTTCCCCTGGCAGCGCTGGCCGGCGGCGCCACCGCTGCAACCGATCGCGATCGTTGCCTGCGTCTCCCCCTTGGCAGCGAGGCGGCTGCCAAGGCTGACCGAGAACGAGGGCGGTTTGAAGCGGCCGATCGTCCCCCCGGCCGCGAACCAGAGGGCGCCTTCGTGGCCTTCGGCGAGCGCCTCGACCGGGGCGCAGCTTCGGACCGCGCAGACAGGCGCGCCGTAGGTGCGGCCCTTGGTGTCGATCGAGCCGATCCGACCGCCCATGGCGAACCAGATGTCGTAGTGAGGGCCGTTCGAGACGATCGAGACGCCTCCCTGTATCGGGAGCTCGAAGCGCGTGTATTCGGGGTTCGAGGCCTTGGCTTCGAGCCTGCCGATGTATGGGCCGTCGGACTGGCCGATCCAGAGCTTGCCGTCGGGACCGGCAACGATGTCGGAGTACTTCGCGCCCTTGAATACCTTCGGCGCCGGGTACGTGATCGTGCGCCCTGCCGGTGGTTTCCGGGCCAGTTGGGGCGACTCGGCGTCGACCAGCCAAAGAGCCTGGTCACTGCCGAGGGCGAGCGCTGAGGGCCGCCAGCCGGGCGGCAGCGTGTAGTCGGCTCCCCTCGCCGTTGCCGGGGTGATTTTCGCGATTCGGCCGATACCTTCGAGCGTCGCCCAGACGTCGTCGCCGACCGTCACGATCCCGGTCGGCCGGCTGCCCGGGTACGGAAGCACGAGCTCGCCTGGGTTCCCCCCGGCCGGTGACGCGAAGAGGATCCGGTCGGCGACTGGCTCGGTGAACCACATGTTCCCGTCGGGGCCGAGGGTGAGATCACCCACCCCGAGCACAGAACCGGATTCCGGCACTCTGCGTTCATCGAGTACCCCACCCGCGACGATCCTGCCGATCACGTTGGCCGCATCGGCGCCACGGTGGGAGCCCGCGAACCAGAGGTTGCCTTCAGGTCCGACGGCCAGGGCTTCGGCTTCGGTCCCTTGGGGCAGGTGGACCGTCCGGGCTGCGCCCTGGGCGGCGCCCGCCACGGCAGGCGAAAGGGCTGCGCAGAGAGCAAGGATCGCGACCAGCGACGGGACGAGACGGCGCATCGGCCGCATTATGCCCAGCCGCGGCTATGCCCGCCCGCCAGGATCGGCGCTAGCTAGTCGCCGCGCATCGGCGGCATTGAGGCACTAGTAGTGGCGCAGCTCGGCTCCCAGCCGCGTGGCCAGCCGCACTGAGGCGACTGGTTCAAAGCGGTGCGAACTCGGCTTCTCTAAGCCACTTGCGGAGGGGCGTGCTACACAATGCTCCCGAGCTGACAGTGCTGCTTTTCGTCCAAAGCGCTAGTCGGCGCCAATGGACACACGGGGTCCGAGGCTCCTTTAGGCCCGCCCAAGTTCGTCGGCGCGCCGGTTCTCGTTGCGCGGAATCCACTCGACGCTCCAGCTCTCGAACTGCGCCAACAGCTCCTCTGCCTGCGTCCGCAGAGGGAGCAGCGCCGGATTCTTCGTCTTCCACTCGCGGTTGACTTGCTTCACCACAAGCGTCGAGTCGCCCTTGACCACCACATGCCGCTCGCCGTGCTTGCGCGCCAGGCGCAGGCCGAGTATCAGCGCCTGCCACTCAGCGGTGTTGTGGGTCCCCTGGTCGAAACGCTCGACGGCCTGGTCGAAGGAGCCGTCGCTCAACTCGACAGTGCAGGCAGCCGTTACCGGGCCGGGACTCTGCCCGCCGCCGTCGAAGTGGATGGTCGCCAACTTCATCTCCTGGGGAGCATCCCACAGCCTGACCTCAAGGCCATGGGGTGCTGCTAGCGCCTCGGGCGGGCGAGAGATTCAGGATCGCAGGCGTCGGCATCACAACGCGGGGTGGCAGCGGTGTCGAGCTAGCGCCTCCGTAAACGACGAAATCCCGCCCTAGAGCGAGATCTCGTTCGAAGCGGCTGAAGGGATTCGAACCCTCGACCTTCTGCATGGCAATTAGGCCGATCCTCGAAAGCCGCCCGATGCGAATGTGGCAACTTGCAGGGCTTTCGTAATGACACGGCGGAAGGCCCCGACCAGAGATACGCCCGGATATGCGGCGATATGCGGTGATTCGGGCACTCGTGTGCGTGAGTGCCGGAAATCCGGGGTGGCGGTTTGATTCCGCCAGCCACGCACCACCTACCCACCCCACTGCTCGGCGATAGACGCCTCGCTCTCGAAGACGGCCCGGAACTCGGGGTCCTCAATAACCATACGCAGAGCCGCCCGGAGGGTGTCTTGCAGCGTCACGATTTCGGTGAGGACCGCCTCCATCGCCGCGTCGGGCTGGGCGTCGGGTTCGCGCTCGGGGTCGGCCGCCGGGTCGAAGAGGCGCACCGGGGCGCCGTGAACCCATGCCGACCTACCCTCGTACATGCGGTCGAACAGGTCGCCGTCGACCCCGTCGATGCCAAGCTCGCCCGCCATCGCCGCGAGCCGGTCCTTGAAGCGCCGCGACGTGTCGGTGCGGCCAAGACCGAGCAGCGCCTCCAGCCCGCCGACCATCATCGGCAGGGCGACATCGGTGTAGCGCTGCCAGGTCGCGTACTCGCAACGCCACATGGCGCGCCCGACCCGGTCGGGTAGCTCGGCGCCGCGGAAGGCGGCGAAGAGGCGGGCCAGTTCCTCGGCTTCGGGGCCGTCCAGCCACTCCCGATCGCGGCGCAGCCGGTAGGTCCCCTTGCCTTCGTGGCCCGGCGTGTAGATGACCGACTTCTGGCCGTCTTCGTACTCGATGATCCGCGCTGCCCATTGCATCGAGAAGCCGTTGTCGCGGACCAGGCGCGACAGCATCAGCGCGTCGCCGAGGACGTGATCGGGGTCCCAGCCGAAGCGATGGTCCTCGGCGTCGGAGAGGGGCCGCTCGCGCTCGAAGCTGTAGCGCTGGCCGAACTGCCTGATCGGGTGGAAGTAGTGACCGCGCTGGGTGCAGGCGTTGGCGATCAACTCAGCCTCGGCGTCGGCGAGTTGGCGCAGGAATGCACCCTCGCCGATCGTGACGCTCTCGACGTAGATGTCGTCGTCGGCGATCCTCTCCTCGCCGACGGGCGGGTGCAAGCGGTACTCCTCGACCTCGACGTTGTCGTTGTTGTCGACCGCGCAGACGATGACGTCGCGGATACGCTCGATCGCCGCTCTCGTCGGCGCCCCCGAGACGATCGAGCCGGGGTCGATTTCGGCGCTGAATTGGAGGAAGTCGTCGGTCACGGTCGGGAGCTAGGGGGCCGCGATGGTGGGCGAAGCGAATCTCGGCGTCTTCGACCCGTCACCGCTACTCAGTCCAAGGAAGACCGAAATGGCGCGCCAGCGGATCGCGCTCTCGCCAGGTGGTCAGCAACGTCTCGATTTCTTCGCGGCCGTCCGGCGAGCGGTGTGGCCCGTACAACGGGTCGTCTTTCTGACACCGCGGATCGTAGAGCGGCAGCGCTAAGCAAAACCCCTGCCAAAGGTCGGCAAGGTGCTGGGTGAGATCGGACCAAGAGAGTCGAACGTCGACGGGACGCTCACTGGAACGGCGCTTGAGAAGATCGCGCCCCGCCGGAGCCGGGTGGCCGCCCCGGCTGCAATGGACCTGATACTCGGCTAAGCGGAAGTTCCTCGCAGCCCGGTTTCGCATGTTGCCAGCAGAGAAACGCTCCCGAGCCTCCTTTGGCGAGCTTCGCATCCATTTCTCGGCCTCGTCGCGGCTCTCGGCTGCGAGCGAGATCAGGTAGCCACACTCGATCAACTGCCGCACCAGGGCGGCCCCCGGGTACCAAAGTCCTGCATCGAATAGGGAGACCGCGCCCTCGCCCAACTCGGCGGCCATCTCCGTCATCGTCGCGAACCCAATTCCCGCAGCGTCGCTGTCGAACCCGTAGTGGACATAGAGACGGAAGCCGTTCTCAGAAAGCCGTAGCGGTATGGCTCGAGCTAGCTGTTCACGCAGCGCATGGGCCTCGTCGTCAGCTAGCCCGTCCTCCAAGAACGCGGCTGCTTCTTCTTTGCTCATGCCCATCGCTGTCTGCCAGCCCTAAGCCGTGACCAAGATCACCACGTTGACGACGAGCGTGACTACAGTCGCCGCCAGCAGCACCCAGGTCAGCCGCGCCAAGGTCTTCGTCAGCGCGATCATTTGATCGGTCCGCACATCTCCTTCGCGCCAGCGCTCGGCCGTTATCTCGCCGAGATCCTTGCCGACGCTCTCGGCCTCTCGAAGAGAACGATTCTGTAGGCGCCTGGCAAGTAGCAATCCGGCAATGACCGACACCAGCCAGTAGCGCGGCAGCCGAACATCAGCGAGCCGTTCACCCCGCTGATGGTCCCGGGAATCTCCTAGCCCTGCCATACGCTCAGAGCATGGACGAGCCCTCGGATGCAGCAACGATCGAGCGGGCGCACAGTCTCGCCAACGAGGCCGTGCATATGGTCGCCCTCCAACGCCAACGACTTGAGTCCAACGAACCAGAGTACGAGACCTTCGTATTTCGTCGGTGGGCCGATTTTCAGTTCCTCATTGTCAGCCTGCGTCGGCTTCGCCTGGCAGCCCTCCTGGCTGCAAGGTCCGAGACGAATCGGGCAGCGATCGAGAGCGCGATCAGGGAGTTCGATGAGGCGCTGCCCGACCTCCGGAGGATGCGAAACGTCGGCGAGCACATTGATGAGTACGCGATCGAAGAAGGCCGCGATCGCAGCGTGAGTCGGCTGGCACTACAAACCGGCGGCTTCGACAACGTGGCGCTGGATTGGCTTGGGGGGCGGCTCGACGCCGACGAGGCGCTTGTAGCCGCCGAAGCTCTGCATGGCGCGATCAAGGCCGGGCACTGGCGCCCCTCCTCTCGGTAGGGCACCGAAGTAGGCCTCGGTGCCGCCCCGGTGGGGGCAACGGCGAGTACCGTTTCGATGCATCGAAGGCAGACTTCGGTGCCGGCCCCGGGGCGTTCCACCGCCGCCGGGGCACTTTGCTTATGTCGGCCGGGCGACCGTAGCTCCGCCGCTGGCGCAAAGCGAGGCGGGGTTAGTCGAAATCGCCGCTAATCGCCGCGTATCGGCGTCATTCGAGGCACTAGTGCCTGAAATGGAGGCGATATGCGGGGGTGGTTTGATTTTCCGACCGTGCCTCTTAACGACGAAATCCCGCCCTAGAGCGGGATTCCGCGTGAAGCGGCTGAAGGGATTCGAACCCTCGACCTTCTGCATGGCAAGCAGACGCTCTAGCCAGCTGAGCTACAGCCGCACAAGGGCGGATCTTAGCTTCTGGGCGGCCGGCCGGGGCTGGCGGGGCTCAGCCTGACAGCGTCGATTCGGCCAGCTTCGCCTCCAGGCGTCGCTGGGCCCAGATCGCGACCAGGCTGAAGGCGAGGACGGCGGCGCCGTAGACGATCGCGGTCGGTCGCAGGCCGGCGGCGGTGCTGGCGAGGCCGGCGGCCAGGGCCGGCAGGCTGAACGAGAGGTAGGAGACGACGTAGAAGACCGCGAAGAGGCCGCCGCGCTCCTCCGGCAGGGCGATCCGGGCGACGGTGCCGAAGGTGCCGCGGGCGGAGGCGCCGAAGCCGATGCCGGCGACGATCGTCCCGAGCCCGGCGATGGCGGCGCTCTCGAGCAGCAGCCCGGCCAGGGTCAGCGCCAGGCCGGCGGCGAGGAAGACGGCGGCGAGGGCCAGGGCCCGCCCGGTCGACCAGGAGCGCAGGCGGAAGATCGTCAGCGCCCCGGTGCCGCAGAGCAGGGCGACGACGAGGCCGCCGACCACGTGGTTGGGCAAGTCGAAGATCTGCGCCGCCACCGAGGGGCCGAGCGAGAGGTAGAGGCCGCCGAGCGCCCAGCTGGCGATCAGGATCGGGACCAGGGCCAGCATCTCCGCCCGCAGCCGCGCCGGCACCCCCAGCCGCGGCCGCAGCGAGGCCAGCGCCCCGGGGCGGCGGAGCGCCGTCTCCGGCATCCGCAGCGCCACCAGCGCCGCCCCGAGCAGGCCGGCGAGGACGAGGACGTAGACGAGGTGGGTCGCCCAGGGGCCGTACTCGACCAGGGCGCCGGCGGCCAGCGCCCCGACCGCGAGACCGCCGATCGGCGCCAGGCCGCTGACCACGCCGGCGAGGCCCGGTCGCTCGGGCGGGTCGAGGTCGACCAGGGCCGCGCCCATCGCCGTCATCGCCATCCCGGTGGCGACCCCCTGAACGATCCGCGCCGCGCCCAGGGCCGGGACCCCGCCGGCGATCACGAAGAGCGCCATCGCGACCATCTCCAGGGCGATCGAGGCGGCGATCACCGGGCGCCGGCCGACGTGGTCGGAGAGCCGGCCCAGGACCAGCAGCGCCGCCAGCAGCCCGAACACGTAGACGGCGAAGACCAGGGTCAGGGTGGTGGCGGAGAAGTCCCACTCGTCCTGGTAGACGACGTAGAGCGGGGTCGGCGCCGCGGAGGCGGCGAGGTAGAGAGCGAGGACGGCGGCGATCGCCCAGAAGGTGCGGGTCCGCGAGAGGGTTGCCAAGTAGGGGACGATACGTTCAGCCCATGCTCTTCCGCCAGATCATCCACGAGGACCTCGGCTGCGCCTCCTACCTGGTCAGCGACCGGGAATCCGGCGTCGCGGTCATCGTCGACCCGCAGTGGGACATCGATCCCTACCGCCGCCTGGCGCGGCTGCACGGGGTGCGGATCGGCCATGTGCTGGAGACCCACAACCACGCCGACCACGTCTCCGGCCACGGGCGGCTGGCGCGGGCGACCGGGGCGAAGATCCACATCCATGAGCTGGCCGCGGCCGAGTTCGAGCACGAGCCCTTCGGCGACGGCTGGAAGCTGGAGATCGGCGACCTCTCGATCGAGGCGATCCACACCCCCGGCCACCGCCCCGAGCACACCGCCTTCCTGCTGCGCGACGCCGGCCGCCAGGGCACCCCCTGGGCGGTCCTCTGCGGCGACTCGCTGTTCGTCGGCGACGTCGCCCGCCCCGACCTCGCGGTCGAGCCGCGCGAGGGCGCCGCGGACATGTTCCGCTCGCTGCACGAGCGGCTGCTGGTCCTCGACGACGCGGTCGAGGTCTGGCCGGGGCACCTGGGCGGCTCGCTCTGCGGCGGCTCCGGGATCGACCTCAAGAGCTCCTCGACGATCGGCTTCGAGCGCCGCCACAACAAGGCGCTCTCGATCCTCGACGAGCAGGAGTTCGTCGCCGGCGCGGTCGGCTCGCTCGGCGACAAGCCGCCGAACGTGGCGGAGATCGTCGCGATCAACCGCGGCCCGCTGGTCGACGATTTCGGCGCCCCCGCGGCGATGACCCCGCACGAGGTCGAGGAGTGCGTCGCCAACGGCGCCGTGGTGATCGACGGCCGCACCAACGAGGAGTTCGACGAGTCCCACATCGCCGGCGCCCTCAGCACCTCCGCCTACGACACCGGCTTCGCGACCAAGGTCTCGCGGGTGGCGCCGCCGGGGGCCGAGATCATCTGCGTTGCCGCCTCCGACGGCGACGAGCGGCACGCCGCCGAGCTGCTGGCGGCGGTCGGGCTGCGGGTTCGCGGCTTCCTCGAGGGCGGGATGACCGCCTGGCGGATGGACGGGCGCCCGGTCGAGAAGATCGAGCTGATCGACCCCGAGGAGCTGGCGCGGCGGGCCGGCGGGCCGGGGGCGCCGCTGGTGCTCGACGTCCGCAACGCGGCCGAGTACGCGGGCGAGCACATCCCCGGCTCCCTCCACATCCCCTACGGCGAGATCGCCGCCCGGGTCGAGGAGATCCCCCGCGAGCGGCCGCTGGCGACGATCTGCCGCGGCGGCAAGCGCAGCGGCCTCGCCGCCTCGATCCTCCAGCGCGAGGGCTTCGCCGACGTCGTCCACGTCGGCCAGGGCGTCGGCGCCTGGCGCGACGGCGGCCACCCGGTCGAGAGCGGCGCCGCGCCCGTCGCCTAGGCGCGTCAGATGCTCGCGAGCGCCTCGGCGATCGGTTCGTCGCCGCCGACCAGGTCGAACTCGCGGTCGATCGTGTGGCGGCTTTGCAGCGCCGCCAGCAGCACGGCGGCGACGTCGGCGCGGGGGATCTCGCCGCGGTCGAGGCGCTCGCCGACCCGGACCAGACCGGTCGGCGGCTCGTCGGTCAGCCCTCCGGGCCGCACGATCGTGTACTCGAGGCCGCTGCGGCGCAGCGCCTCGTCGGCCTCGGCCTTGGCCCGCAGGTACTCGCCGAAGACGTCGCCGCCCGCGGCCGGTGGGTCGGCGGCGCCCATCGCGCTGACCATCACGAAGCGGCGCACGCCCTCGGCCCGGGCGGCGTCGATCAGCTTCAGCGCCCCGCCGAGGTCCATCGTGCGCTTGCGCTCGGCGCCGCTGCCCGGTCCGGCGCCGGCCGCGTAGACGATCGCGTCGGCGCCGCGCACCGCTCCGCCGGCATCGCCGTCGCCCTCGAGGTCGCAGAGCACCGGCTCGATCCGGGCCGCGTGCAGGTCGGCTTCCTGGTCGGGGTTGCGGATCAGGCCGAAGGCGAGGTCGCCGTCAGCGACCAGGAGGCGGCCGAGCACCATCGCGATCTTCCCGTGCCCGCCGGCGATCGCGACCTCCATCCGCCGCTAGCCCTCCGCCTCGAGCTCCGCCATCAGACCCTCGAGGTCGAGCGGGCGCACGAACATCTCCACCTTCTGCCCCGGCTGCGGCTGCGGCCACTCGTCCTTCGGCCGGTCCCAGTAGAGCTCGACCCCGTTGCCGTCGGGATCGTAGAGGTAGAGCGCCTCGCTGACCCCGTGGTCGGAGGCACCGGTGAGCGAGATGCCGGCGTCGATCAGCCGCCGCAGGGCGTCGGCGAGGGCGCGCCGGGTCGGGTAGCGGATCGCCGTGTGGTAGAGCCCGGTGGTCCCGCGCGGGGGCGGCGAGCCGCCTTTCGATTCCCAGGAGTTGAGGCCGATGTGGTGGTGGTAGCCGCCGGCGGAGACGAAGGCCGCGTCCTCGCCGTAGCGCTGCATCAGCTCGAACCCGAGCACGCCGCAGTAGAAGCGGAGGGCGCGGTCGACGTCGGCGACCTTCAGGTGGACGTGACCGATGTCGACGCCGGGATCGATCGCTCCGCCCACCGCGATCAGCCGTCCAGCGCCTGGTTGACGAGGCGGTCGGCGTCGGCGTTGCTCTCGCGGCGCACGTGGCGGATCGACCAGCGCTCGAACGCGGCCAGCTCGCGCTTCGCCTCGGCGTGCAGCTCGCGCATCGTCGCGTCCTTGACCTTGTAGCGGCCTTCGATCTGGCGCACGACCAGCTCCGAGTCGCCGATCAGCTCCAGCTCGCCGGCCCCGTGGGCGGCGGCCAGCTCGATCCCCCGCAGCAGTGCCCGGTACTCGGCGACGTTGTTGGTGGCGCGACCGATCGTCTCCCCCACTTCCTCCAGCACGCGGCCGTCGGCGTCGCGGACGACGACGCCGATCGCCGCCGGCCCCGGGTTGCCCCGGGCGCCGCCGTCGACGTTGACGCTGATCGCGCTCACCCGAGCGTCACCATGCCATCGCCGTCGACCCCGGCGTTCCACTGGCGCGCCGCCGAGTCGAGCTCGGCGACCTGGCCGCCCTTGGCGAGCTCGCGGACCGGCCGTTCGGACGGCCCGACGTCGACTCCCCACTGGTACCAGGTCAGCTCCCAGGCGACCGTGACCCGCATCTCGTCGTGCTCGCCGGCGCGGGCGCCGACGGAGACCCGCGGCTCGCCCAGCGTCCGGACCAGGCCGGCGACGACGTGCCCGGCGTCGCTGGAGTCGAAGCGGACGACCGCCCGCTCCAGCGGTGTCAGCTCCTCCAGGTCCTCCCGTCCGGGAGCTCGCTCTCGTCTCTGCGGAAGACGGAGGCGCACCGGCTCAGGCCTGTTGGAGGTGGGACTTCAGCCGCATCACGGCCTTGGTGTGCAGCTGGGAGACCCGCGACTCGGTCACCCCGAGGACCTCGCCGATCTCGCGCAGAGTGAGGTTCTCGTAGTAGTAGAGGGCGACGACCAGCTGCTCGCGCTCGGGCAGCGAGCCGATCGCCTCGGTCAGGCGGTCCTTGACCTCGCTGCTGGCCAGCGCCTCCTGCGGGTCGGCGGCGCCGTCGTCGGCGATCGTGTCCAGCAGCGAGACCTGGTCGCCGGAGGAGTCGGAGACCGTCCAGAGCTCGTCGAGCGCGTAGACGGAGGAGTTGGCGATCTCCAGCAGCGCGCTCTGCAGTTCCTCTTCGGTCATGTTCAGTTTCGCCGCCAGCTCGGCCTCGGACGGCGCCCGCTGCAGTTCGTGCTCGAGTTTGGCCTGGGCGGCCTCGATCTCGCGCGCCCGCGAGCGCACCGAGCGCGGCACCCAGTCCAGCGAGCGCAGTTCGTCGATGATCGAGCCGCGGATCCGGGTCATCGCGAAGGTCTCGAATTTGATCCCGCGCTCGGGCTCGAAGCGCTCGATCGCGCCGATCAGCCCGACCAGGCCGTAGGAGATCAGGTCGGCGTCCTCGACGTGGGAGGGCAGCCCGGCGCCGAGCCGGCCGGCGACGAACTTGACCATCGGCGAGTAGGCGACCACGAGGCGCTCGCGGGCGGTGTCGTCGCCCTGCTCTTTGTAGCGCCGCCAGAGATCGCGCAGCTCCACCTCTTTTACGCCGGTCTCCATCAGAGGCAGGGCATTCTAAGTTCGATGGCGGGATTCGATGTCATGCGCGGGGGTGGCTTGCAGCGTAGGTGTCACGCAACCGGGCGGCGTCGACCCGGGTGTAGACCTGGGTGGTCGAGATCGACGCGTGGCCAAGCAACTCCTGAATCGTACGCAGATCGGCGCCGCCCTCCAACAGGTGGGTTGCAAAGGAATGTCGAAGTGAATGCGGCGAGACCCCCGCCGCCAGCGCCGCCTCGCGGGTCCAGAGCCCGAGCCGGCGGGTGACGTCGGAGTTGGAGAGCCGGCGGCCGCTCTTGGAGAGGAACAGCGCCAGCTCGCGCGGATCGTCGGCGAGCGCCCGGCGGCCCTTCTCCAGGTAGCGTCTCCAGCGCGCGCTGCGCCGGCTCGCCGACCGGCAGGATCCGCTCCTTCGAGCCCTTGCCGAGCACCCGCAGCTGCTCGCTCTCGAAGTCGACCGAGTCGGGTGTCGAGGTTGACGATCTCCTCGCAGCGCAGGCCGCAGGAGTAGGCCAGCTCGAGCATCGCCCGGTCGCGCAGCTCGCAGCGGCGTGGGCGCCGGGATCCGCTCCAGCAGGGTCCGCATCTGCTCGGCGCTGAGCACGTTCGGCAGCTTCTCGGCGCGCTTCGGGCTGGAGACCAGCTCGGCCGGGTTCTGGCCGACCCGCTCGGTGCGGACGAGGAAGTCGTAGAGGCCGCGGATCGCGGCCAGCTTGCGGGCGACCGTGGCCGGGGCGGCGCCGGCGCCGGAGAGCCCGGCGGCGTAGCGGCGGACGTCGCGGTGGCGGACGTCTCCGGGCTCCAGCCCCTGCGGCCCGATCCACTCGACGAAGCCGGCGAGGTCGACCGCGTAGGCGCGCCGGGTCCGCTCCGCCGCCGCCCGCGCCCGCAGGTCGCGGTCGTACTCGGCCAGAGCGTCGTCCCAGTTCACGAACCTTGATTCGTCCTGGGACCCACACGTCCTGCGCCAGGCGGCCCCGCGCCGCTCGCTAGCCGATGTAGATCGGGGTTCCGACTTCGACCTGGTCGTAGAGTTCTTCGACGTCGGCGATCGCCATCCGCACGCAGCCGTGCGAGGCGGCGCTGCCGAGCGATTCGGTCTCTTCGGTGCCGTGGATCCCGGCGCCTTCGTAGATCGCCATCCAGCGCGCCTTGATCGGGTTCGACGGCCCGGGCGGAACCGTCGTCCCGGCCAGCGAGCCGGCCCAGTCGGATTCCGGCACGTGCCAGGTCGGGTTTTCTTCCTTTTCCTGGATCTCGTAGAGGCCTTCCGGCGTTTCCAGGCCTTCCTGGCCGACCGCGACGGTGTAGGTCCTGGCGTTCTTCAGGTCCTGCCAGAGCCGCAGCGTGAAGCTGCCGCGGTCGAGGGTCAGGTAGGACGGGTACTCGCCGGCGACGTCCTTGGTCGTCACTTCCGGGCTTGGTCGCGTGGACGCGGGCGATCGACCGTGTGCGGGGCGTCGGCGTTCAGCACCGCCTCTTCGAGGTCCTCGGTGAGCCGGTTGTCGCGCAGCTTGCGGCCGTTCTGGCCGGGGACGACGTTGAGCGAGTCGGAGCTCGGTTCGACGCTGGCGTCGATCGGGTCGCGGTTGACTTCGTCGGCGACGTGGCGGACGAAGCGGTTGATCGCCGCTTCGAGTAGTCGAGCTCGGCGGTCACGGCCTCGTCGAGCTCGCCGCCGCTGACGTAGCGGACCAGCCGGGTGGGCAGGCCGCCGTCCTGGCTCTCGGCGACCGCTTCGTCGACGGCCTGGTCGATGTCGGCGCGGACCTTCAGCTTCGCGCCGGGCAGGCTCCAGGTTTCGCTTGCCGAGGCTGACCTTCAGTCGTGGCGCAGCGGCGCGAGCAGCTGGCGGCGGACCGCGGCCTTCGCTTCGTCGGCGTCCATGCCGCCGACGTCGACGCCGGCGATCGTCACGCCCTCGGCGATCTTGTCCTTCTGGGAGCTGTCGTAGGCGTAGGCGCCGACCGCCGCGACGACGATCAGCAGCACGATCACTCCCAGGGCTATTTGCGTCTTGCGTCCCAAATCAGTCAGTTCCCAGATGCCGACTTCTGAAAAGTCTAGGCAGACGGATCATTCGGTCAAACGGTTCGACTTCCCTGCAATTTCCCATCTGCTGCCGGTCTTATCGGCAGACGGGCCGGATATCTTTCGCCCGTGCGCTCAAAGGACGAGGTCCGCAAAGAGGTCTGGAAGGCGATGGAACGCGAGGGCGTTTCCCGCTTTCCGGGGGCCGAGGGCCGGATCCCCAACTTCGCCGGGGCCAAACTGGCGGCCGAGAAGCTCGCCGACCACCGGCTCTGGAAGCGGGCCCGGGTGATCAAGGCCAACCCCGACTCGCCGCAGACCCACGCGCGCCGGATCGCCCTCGAAGAAGGCAAGACGGTGATCATGGCGGTGCCGCGCCTGCGCGACCCGCACCCGTTCCGCGTCCTCGACCCGAAGCAGCTCTCGAAGGCGGCGGTGAAGGAGGCGGCGACGATCAAGGGCGCGCTCAAGCACGGCCGCGTCGTCGCCCTCGACGACCTGCCGGAGATCGACTTCGTCCTCTGCGGCTCGGTCGCCGTCAACCTCAGCGGCGCCCGGGTCGGCAAAGGCGGCGGCTACCACGACCTCGAGTACGGGATCCTCGTCGACGCCGGCAAGATCGACGCCCACACCACGGTGGCGACCACCGTCCACCCGATCCAGATCCTGCGCCAGCACCTGATGGTCACCGCCCACGACCTCCCCTGCGACCTGATCGCCACCCCCCGCGCGGTGATCGAAGTCGAGCGCCAGTACGACCGCCCCCGCGGCATCCTCTGGGACCACCTGCAGCCGCCGCAGATCCGCGAGATCCCGGTGCTCGAACGGATGGGCTACGCCTAAGAGGGCTTGGCGAAACTCCCCGGCCGCACCGGCGGGGCGGACACAGCGCGGTGCGGCGTCCTCAGTCGGCCAAATAGCTCTGCTATTCGGCCTCCCTGCGTCCTTGCCCCGCTTGGTCCGGCGCTCGCCGGCCGCAACCGCGAGTTTCGCCAAGCCCTCCTAGACCGTTGAACCCGGGCCGGCGTGGGTACGTACCACCCGGTCCAACCACTACGAAAGGGAGGCACCCGATGGCAAGACGCAAACGCGTCCCATCCCTGCTCGCCACCTGCGCGATCGCCGCCACGATGATCGCGGGTGTCCTCGCGACGACCGCTGGGGCGGCCGTGCGCCACGTCGACGGCACCGTCGTCTCGAAGAACGCCGATTCCCGGACCTTCAAGATCTCGACCCAGAGCGGGACGCTGAAGATCAAGGTCACCGCGGGGACCGAGTTCGAGCGGATCTCCGGCGGCTTCGGCGGGCTCCGCAAAGGGCTCGCGATCGAGGTCGACTACAACAGGACCGCGAACGGCCTGATCGCCGTCCAGGTCGAGCCGCAGGGCGGCAACGGCGGGGGCGGTGGAGGCGGCTCCGACGACGGCGGTGGCGACGACCACGGCGGTCACGGCGGCGGCTCCGACGACGGCCCCAACCACACCTAGGTCCGCCGGCGGGCCGATTCGTCGCCGATGGGTTGACGAATCGGCCCGTCTCCCGTGGCTTGACCCTTACGCTGAGGGTCGAGCATGGAGTCGAGCGGACAGAGGCCGGGACCCGATTCGCGGATCGCCGCCGGCACCGACTACGGCAATCCCGGATCCGACGCCGGCCTGGATGGGGATCGACTGGCGCGGCGCGACTGCGCAGCGTCGAGCTGCCGGGGGCGACGGTCAACTACGTCGAGATCGGCGAGGGCGAGCCGATCCTCTTCATCCACGGGATCTCCGGCAGCTGGCAGAACTGGCTCGAGAACCTGCCCCACTTCGGCGCCGGGCGCCGGGCGATCGCGCTCGACCTGCCCGGCTTCGGGACCAGCCCGATGCCCGAGTGGGAGATCGGGATGGCGGCCTACGGGCGGCTGATCCACGACTTCTGCGAGAAGCTCGGGGCTCGACCGGGGCGACCCTGGTCGGCAACTCGATGGGCGGCCTCATCGCGGTCGAGGCGGCGACCGCAGGAGCCGGCGGCCGCTTCGAGCCGCCTGGTCCTGGTCTCGGCGGCCGGGATCATCAACACCTGGAACCCGGAAGGCGCGGGCGACGGCGACCGCCTAGGCCTGGAGCAAGCTCGGCGGCACCATCGCCGACCGCGGCCGCTGGATCGTCGCCCACCCGCGCAGCCGCCAGCTCGCCTTGGCGCCGTTCGTCCGCTACCCGGACCGGCTGCGGCCGGAGCTGCTGGTCGAGCAGATGGCCGGCGGCCGCTGCCCCGGCTTCGGCGACGCGCTGCAGGGCGTGATCCGCACGACATCCGCGAGCGCCTGGCGACGATCGAGATGCCGACCCTGATCGTCTGGGGCCTCTCGGACCGGGTGATCCCGGTCGCGGCGGCGATCAGCTACCACCGCCGCATCCCCCACTCCCGCCTGGAGATCTTCGAGCGCACCGGCCACGTCCCCCAGCTGGAGCGACCCGCGCGGTTCAACGGCCTGCTCGACGAGTTCATCGCCTGAGGCGGGTCGGGTAGGCGCGAAGCGTCTTGACTTTCGCGGCGCCGACTGGACGCCGAACGATCCCGAGTAAGCGGAACCTACCGCGCCTCAGCTGGTGACGGCGCCGTGGAGGCGGTCGAGACCGTGGCCGCGTACTTGCCCATCACGCCGCGGCCGAACGGGAGGCTCGGGCGCCTCGTACTTCGCGATCCGCTGGGCGATCTCCTCGTCGGAGAGGTCGACGTCGATGCGGCGCTCGTCGATGTCGACGGTGATCTCGTCGCCCTCCTGGATCGCCGCGATCGGGCCGCCCTTGGCCGCCTCGGGGGCGACGTGGCCGATCATCAGGCCGCGGGTGGCGCCGGAGAAGCGGCCGTCGGTGACCATCGCCACGCTCTCGCCCAGCCCCTCGCCGACGATCGCCGCGGTGACCTGCAGCATCTCCCGCATCCCGGGGCCGCCGACCGGGCCCTCGTTGCGGATCACGACGATGTCGCCGGGGTTGATCTGCTGGTCCTTGACCGCGCGGAAGCAGTCCTCTTCGGACTCGAAGACGCGGGCCGGGCCGGTCTGGCTGGCGGCGCTCGGTGCCGGCGACCTTGACCACGGCGCCCTCGGGGGCGAGGTTGCCGCGCAGGATCGCCAGCCCGCCTTCGGCCTTCAGCGGGTCGTCGAGCGGCCGCACGACTTCCTGGCCGGGCGCCTCGGTGGCCGCCGCGGCGACCTCGCCGATCGTCTGGCCGGTGACCGTGATCGCGTCGTCGTGCAGGAGGCCCTTTTCGGCCAGCCGCTTGAGGATCACCGGCACGCCGCCGGCCGCGTAGAGGTCGGTGGCGACGAAGCGGCCGCCCGGCTTGAGGTCGGCGTAGAGCGGCGTGTGCGCGCGAGATCCGCTCGAAGTCGTCCATCGTCAGCTCGATCCCGAGCTCGTGGGCGAGCGCGATCAGGTGCAGGACGCCGTTGGTCGAGCCGCCGGAGGCGCAGACGCAGGCGATCGCGTTTTCCAGCGACTCGCGGGTGATGATCTTGCTCGGGGTGATGTCCTCGGCGAGGACGTTCATCACCAGCTCGCCGATTTTCTCGGCGACGGTCGGCTTGTCGTCGTCTTCGGCCGGGACCATCGCCGAGCCGCCGGCGCTGATCCCCAGCGCCTCGAAGGCGCAGGCCATCGTGTTGGCGGTGAACTGGCCGCCGCAGGCGCCGGCGCCGGGGCTGGCGACGCCCTCGAGCTCGTTCAGTTCCTCGTCGGTCATCTCGCCGGCGTTGTGGGCGCCGATCGCCTCGAAGATGTCGAGGATGGTGACGTCGCGGCCGTGCCAGTGGCCGGGGGCGATCGAGCCGCCGTAGAGCAGCACCGAGGGCACGTCGAGCCGGGCCAGCGCCATCGCGCAGCCGGGGATCGTCTTGTCGCAGGCGCAGAGGGCGACGATCGCGTCGAACTGGTAGCCGCGGGCCATCAGCTCGATCGAGTCGGCGATCACCTCGCGGCTGATCAGCGAGGCCTTCATCCCCTGGGTGCCCATCGTCACCCCGTCGGAGACGGCGACGGTGTTGAACTCCATCGGCGTGCCGCCGGCCGCGCGGACGCCCTCTTTGACGTGCTCGGCCAGCGCCCGCAGGTGGAAGTTGCAGGGCATCGCCTCGGTCCAGGTGTTGGCGATCCCGATCGTCGGCCGGCTGAGGGCGTCGTCGTCGAACCCGATCCCCTTCATGTAGGCGCGCGAGTGGGCGCGGTCGGGCCCGTCGAAGACGGTCGCCGAGCGGGGACGGGGCAGCTTGGTCGCGGTGATCGCCGTTCGTGCTCATAGGACAAATGTATTCATCGAGGCGCAAGTCCGTCTTCCTGCGCTGGCGCCGCGTGCCGTCAGCTCGAAGACGTCGACCGGGCCGGGGCCCTTGCCGATCTCCCGCAGCCCGGCTGCCGACCGCGTCGGAGGCGACCTGGCGGGCGGCGACGGCGCGCCTGCAGCGGCTCGGCGCCGCGGGCGAGGAAGGCGGCCAGCGCCGAGGAGTGGGTGCAGCCGGAGCCGTGGGCGGCGCCGTCGGGATGGCGCTCGCCGGGGATCTCGACCAGCTGCTCGCCGTCGAAGAAGAGGTCGACCAGGTCGCTCGCTGTGGCCGCCGGTGACGACCACCGCCCGCGGGCCGAGCGCGAGCACCTGCCGCGCCAGCTCCTCCTGCGATGGCCTCCTCCCCCAGCCCGGTCAGCACCCGCGCCTCGGGGATGTTCGGGGTCGCGACCGTGGCCAGCGGCAGCAGCCGCTCGACCAGCGCCGTCGCGCGTCCTCGTCGAGCAGCACGGCGCCGCTCTCGGAGACCATCACCGGGTCGATCACGACCGGGGCCTCGCCGACCAGCGCCGAGCGCCTCGACCACCGCCTCGACCGTCGCCGCGGTCCCCAGCATCCCGATCTTCACCGCGTCGACGCCGATGTCCTCGGCGACCGCCCGCACCTGGGCGACGATCATCTCCGGCGCGACCGCCTCGACCGCCTCGACCCCGACCGTGTTCTGCGCCGTGATCGCGGTGATCGCCGTCATCCCGTGCACGCCGCAGCGCGCGAACGCCTTCAGGTCGGCCTGGATCCCGGCGCCGCCGCCGGAGTCCGAGCCGGCGATCGAGAGGACTGCGGGAATCGGCCGGTCGCTCACGGCGCGGAGCCTAGCCATCGCCGCGAGTTCGCAATGGCCCGCGCATAGCGCGGCTGAGAGCGCACTCGCGGTCATGGGACCCTCAGCAGGGTCCGGGCGTACACGCCGAGGATCGAGCAGGCGACGTAGCCGAGGACCTCGAGCCGGGCGAGGGCGGCGGCGGCGTCGGGGGCGGGGAGGCCGAGGCTGGCCGCGGCGGCGTCGCAGGTGCCCGCCCCCGCCTCGACCGCGGCGAGGACGGTGGCCAGGGCCGGGTCCAAGGGCGGGCCGGCGCGGTCGAGGCGCTGAGCGCCGGGCCCGAGCATCGCGTCGAGCACGTCCTGGGCGTCGCGGACGACGCAGGCGCCGCCGGCGAGGAGGTCGTTGGGGCCGGCCGAGGCGCGGGAGGTGACCGGGCCGGGGACGGCGCCGAGGTCGCGGCCGAGGTCGGCGGCGAGGTCGGCGGTGATCAGCGAGCCGGAGCGGGCCGCCGCCTCGACGACGACGGTCATCCCGGCCAGCGCGGCCATGATCCGGTTGCGGGCCGGGAAGGTCCAGCGCCACGGCGTCGCGCCGGGCGGCAGCTCGGAGATCACCAGGTCCTGCTCGCAGATCCGCCGCCAGAGCGAGCGGTGGGCTGCCGGGTAGGCGATGTCGGGGCCGCAGCCGAGCACGGCGATCGTGCGGCCGGCGGCGTCGAGGGCGCCGCGGTGGGCGCAGGCGTCGATCCCGAAGGCGAGGCCGCTGACCACGACCATGCCGGCCGCCGGCCAGCTCCCGGCCGAGCTCGCGGGCCACCTCGCGACCGTAGGAGGTGGCCCGGCGGGCGCCGACGATCGTCACCGCGCCGAACGGCTCCAGCCCGTCGAGCAGGCCGGGTCGCCGCGGCCGATCAGCGCCCAGGGCGCGTCGGCGGCGTCGCGCAGCTGCGCCGGGTAGAGCTCGCCGTGGCGGCAGCAGGCCCAGCACTGGGCGGCCAGCAGCTCCTCTCCGAGCCGGCGCTCCGGGAGCGCTTCGACCCGGCCAGCAGCTGCGCGGCGACCTTCGGCGCCACCGCCTCGACCAGATCCTCGTTGGAGAGCCGCAGCAGTTCCGGCGAGCGCGAGCCGATCGCGCCGGTCGCCGATCCGCTCCATGTAGGGGCCGAGCAGGGCCAGCAGCCAGGAGCGGCGCAGGCACTCGGGGCAGGCGCGCGGTCTCAGCCACGGTCGCGCCTCCGCAGCTGCAGCGCCTGCGCCATCTGCTCGCGCGCCGATCGCCTCCGCCCCGGCGAGGTCGGCGATCGTCTGGGCCAGCCGCAGCGCCCGGTCGTGGGCGCGGCCGCTGAGCCGCTGGCGCGCGTAGAGCTCGGCCAGCAGCGCGCCCGCCTCGGGCTCGAGCGGGCACTCGCGCGCCTCGCCCGGGGTCATCTCGGCGTTGCAGCGGCCTGGGCCGAGGCGCCGCTCCTGGCGCTCGCGGGCCGCCGCACCCGCTCCCGGACCGCGGCCGAGGGCTCTCCCGGCGGCACCGCCGATCTCGGCGGCGCTGGGCTGGCGGACGGCGGCGAGGATGTCGATCCGGTCGGCCAGGGCGCCGCTGAGCCGGCCCTGGTAGCGCTGCACCGCGACCGGCGCGCAGCTGCAGTCGGGGTCGGCCTCGCCGCGCCCGCAGGGGCAGGGGTTGGAGGCGGCGACGAGCATGAAGCGGCAGGGCAGGGTGCCGCGGCCGCCGGCGCGGGCGATCGCCACCTCGCCGGACTCCAGCGGCGCCCGCAGCGCCTCCAGCGCGTCGCGGCGGAACTCGCAGAGCTCGTCGAGGAAGAGGACGCCGCGGTGGGCCAGCGTCACCTCGCCCGGCCGCGGCGGGGTGCCGCCGCCGACCAGCCCGGCGGGGCTGATCGTGTGGTGCGGTGCGCGGAAGGGCCGGCCGGCGCCGCGGACCGCGGCGAGGCGCCCGCAGGCGCTGGCGATCCGCGCCACCTCGAGCGCCTCGACCGCGGCCAGCGGCGGCAGGATCGACGGCAGCCGGCTCGCCGCCAGCGACTTGCCGGCGCCCGGCGGGCCGATCATCAGCAGGCTGTGGCCGCCGGCGGCGGCGACCTCGAGCGCGTGGCGCAGGTGCGGCTGGCCGCGCAGATCGGCCAGGTCGGGACCGCCGCCGCGCCTCGCCCAGGTCCAGCGAGAGCGGCGCCGGCGGCTGCGGCGCCCACTCGCCGGCGACCAGCGCCGGGCAGCCGCGCCGAGGCTGTCCAGCGGCAACCACCTCGATCCCCTGCGCCAGCGCCGCCTCCGGCCCGTTCTCCGCCGGGCAGCACGATCGCCTCCGCCCCGCCCTCGCGCGCCGCCTCGGCGATCGCCAGGGCGCCGGGGACCGGCCGCGTCGACCCGTCCAGCGCCAGCTCGCCCGCCCAGGCGACCCGCGAGAGCGGCTCCCACGCGAGCTGGCCGGAGGCGCTGAGCAGCGCCGCGGCGATCGCCAGGTCCATCCCCGGCCCGGCCTTGCGCAGGCTGGCCGGCGCCAGGTTGACGACGATCCGCCGCAGCGGGAACTCGAAGCCGCAGTTGACCAGCGCCGCCCGCACCCGCTCCCGCGCCTCGCGCACGGCGGCGTCCGGGAGGCCGACGATCGCGAAGCCCGGGCAGGCCGCGGTGGACGTCGACCTCGACCCGGACCGGGCGGGCGCTGATGCCGTCGAGGGTGAAGGTCCGGGCGGTGGCGAGCACGGGGACGACGCTACGGAGCAAGCCCGCACGCGTTGCGCGCGCGATCGCAAATCTTCCGTGCCCCAACGGGGGCGAATCTGCAACCGCCGGCCCCTTGGCCCGGCGATGACCTTCGCCCGCCAACGCACCGGCCGCCGCGCCGAGGAGCTCGTCGCCCGCCGCCTCGCCAGCACCGGCTGGGAGATCGTCGAGCGCAACGCCCGCACCCGCTACGGCGAGCTCGACATCGTCGCCCGCGACGGCGCGCGCCCTCGTCTTCGTCGAGGTCAAGGCCGGCCGCGAGGGCAACCAGTTCGGCCCCGAGCGCCCGGTCCTCTCGGTCGACCGGCGCAAGCAGCGGCGGGTCCGCCGCCTCGCCACCGCCTGGATGGCCGAGCGCCGCGGCTCCCTCCCCCGCTACGACGAGATCCGCTTCGACGCCGTCGGCGTCACCTTCGACCGGGCCGGCGCCGTGGTCGACGTCGAGCACATCGCGAACGCCTTCTAGCCGGCCAGCTCTACTTCTTCGTCGCCCAGCCCCAGCTGGGTGTAGGCGACGGACTGGAAGCACCGCCGATGCAGCGGCGAGATCCCGAGCTGGTCGATCGCCGCGCGGTGCTCGGGGGTCGAGTAGCCGACGTGCTCCTCGAAGCCCCAGCCGGGGTGCTCGATCGCCGCTTCGCGCATGTAGCGGTCGCGGGTCACCTTGGCGATCACCGAGGCGGCGGCGATCGCGGCGCTGGTCGCGTCGCCGCGGACCACGCGGCGGTGCGGGACCGCGCAGCGGGGCAGCGCGAAGCCGTCGACGAGGCTGATCGAGCCCTCCCCCGGGGCCAGCCGCTCCAGCGCCACCGAGAGCGCTTCGATGTTGGTCACGTGGAGGCCGCGGCGGTCGATCCCGGCGGCGGAGCGGACGACGACGCTGACCCGCGCGGCCGCCCGCAGCACGCTCGGGTACATCTCCAGCCGCTGCTCCTCGGTCATCTGCTTGGAGTCGTGCAGGCCGCCGAGCAGGCGGCGATCGGAGTGCGAGAGGCGCTCGTAGTCGATCAGCACCCCGGCGGCGACCAGCGGCCCGGCCAGGCAGCCGCGGCCGGCCTCGTCGGCGCCGGCGACGTAGCGGCTCTGCAGCCCGCGGTCGAAGGCGAACAGCCGGCGGCTGCGGGCGAGCCGGCGGCGGTGGTGCCTGGGCTTAGAAGATCCCGATGCGGTCTGGCGGCCAGTAGGTGGCAAAGGCCTTGCCGATGAGCCAGTCTCGCGGGACGGGTCCCCAGAAACGGCTGTCGTCGCTGGCTCCACGGTTGTCGCCCATCATGAAGTAATGGTCGGGCGGGATCGTGATCGTTCTCGGCATATTGCAGGCTCCGGCGTTGCCGCAGGGCAGCGTGTAGGGCTCGTCCCTCTTCCAGACGCCGTTGACGACCGGGTGCCCGTGCTTGACCGAGAGCGTGTCGCCGGGCACGGCGACGATCCGCTTGATGAAGTTCTGCTCGACTCCGCCGCGGTCGGTTTCGGGCACGGTTCGCCGGCTTTCGGCTGCACCCCGCATTCGGTGCCGTTGTCGGCGCCGGCGGGCGGGTGGAAGACGACGATGTCGCCGACCGAGGGGTCGGCAAGTGGTAGAGGAAGCGGTTGACGAGAACCCGCTGGCCGACGTCCAGGGTCGGCTCCATCGATTCAGAGGGGATCTGGTACGGCTTCACGATCCAGGCCTGGATCGCCAGCGCCAGCCCCAGGGCCAGCGCGACGATGACGACCAACTCGACCAGCCCGCCGCCTTTGCCCTTCGGCTTCGGGATCGCGAGTTTCAGGCTGCCGAGTCCTCGTCGGAGTCACCGGCTTTGGCCGGCTCCTCGTCCTCGGCGTCCTCGCGCTGCGTTCTCTCTCGTCTCCCCCGCATCGGGCGCTGCCGCTTCCGCGTCTGCCGCCTCGGTCTCCGCGCTCGCCTCCGGCGCCGCGGTCTCCTCAGCAGTCTCGGCACTCGCCTCGGGCGCCTCGGCCTCGGCCTCGGCCGGCGCCTGCTCGGCGGTCTCGCCCTCGGGAGCCTCCTGCGGCTCCTCGACCGGGACGACCTCCTCCTGGCTCACGCCCTCGGCATCGGTTGCCGCCACCGTCGGCGCGGAGACCATGTCCTCGTCGATGCCCCAGCGCCGCTCGGCGACGCGGGCAGCCTTGCCGACGCGGCCGCGCAGGTAGTAGAGCTTGGCCCGCCGCACGTCCCCGCGCGCCGCCACCTCGAGTTTCTCGATCTTCGGCGAGTGCAGGGGGAACGTCCGCTCGACGCCGACGCCGAAGGACTGCTTGCGGACGGTGAAGGTCTCACGCGCGCCGGAGCCCTGGCGCTTCAGCACGACGCCCTCGAAGACCTGGGTCCGTTTGCGCGTTCCCTCGATCACCTGGAAGTGGACGCGGACGCGATCGCCGGGGGCGAACGACGGCAGGCCCTGCTTCAGCTGGGCGCGCTCGATGCTGTCGATTACGGAGCTCATTTGGCGAGAAAAAACCGCCGGACCCGGAAGCGGGAACCGCGCGGTTGCGGAATGGTAGCTACTCGCCAGCTTTTTCGGACTCGCGTGCCCGCAGGCGGCTCTGCTCCAGGCGCCACTCGCGGACCTTGCCGTGGTCGCCGGAGAGCAGGACCTCGGGCACGTCCCAGCCGCGGTAGGACGGCGGGCGCGTGTAGTGCGGGTACTCGGGCATCCCCTCGAGCACCTGGCTGAAGGACTCCTCGGCGGCCGAGTCCTCGTGGCCGAGCGCGCCCGGCAGCTTGCGCATGAGGACGTCGGCGACGACCATCGCCGGCAGCTCGCCCCCGGCCAGCACGTAGCGGCCGATCGAGAGCTCGTCGTCGGCGAGGTGCTGGTGGACGCGGTCGTCGAAGCCCTCGTAGCGGCCGCAGAGCAGGGCCACGTGCGGCTCGGCGACCAGCTCGTCGGCGATCGCGTCGTCGAGCAGCGGCCCGGTCGGCGAGAGCAGCACGATCCGCGGCCGCTGCCGCCGCCGTAGGTCGCCTCGCAGGGCCGCGTCGACGACGTCGACCCGCAGCACCATCCCCGCCCCGCCCCCGTAGGGCGAGTCGTCGACCTTGCCGGCTTTGATCGGGGTCGTGTCGCGGTAGTCGATCAACCGCAGCTCGTTGCCCCAGCCCGACCGCGTTGGTCACCGATCGCTGGGTCTGGAACCACTCGAACGCCTCCGGGAAGAGGGTGAAGATGTCGAGCTTCATCGGCTCGCCGGCGGGGTCAGTCGAGGATGTCGACGATGACCCGGCGGTCGATCCGCACCGCGGCGGCCTTGGCGATCGTGCGGATCGCGTTGGCGACGCGGCCGCCCTTGCCGATCACCCGGCCGAGGTCGCCCTCGGCGACGCTGATCTCGTAGACGAGGTCGCCGTCCTCTTCGAGCTCCTCGACCACGACGGCCTCGGGCTCCTCGACCAGCGCCTTGACGAGGAACTCGAGCAGCTCCGTCATCGGTCGGTCCGCCTAGGAGCCGGAGGCCTTGATGCCCTTGGTGCGCAGCAGGCCGGCAACCGTCTCCGACGGCTGGGCGCCGTGCTCGAGCCAGTGGCGGGCGCGCTCCTCGTCGAGCACGATCGTCGAGGGCTCGGTCTGCGGGTTGTACTGGCCGATCGTCTCGATCGTGCGACCGTCACGCGGGGAGCGTTTGTCGGCGACGACGATGCGCCAGATCGGGTTCTTCTTGGAACCCACTCGTCTGAGTCTGATTCGGACAGCCATGAGCGGCGAGAGGTTAGCGGACCCGGCGCCCTAGCGGCGGCGGACCTTCGGGCGCGGGGCTGCCCGCCCTGCGCCATCTGGGCGATCTGGTGCTCGCTCGGCATCTTGCCGTTGGCCATCGAGCGCATCAGCACGCGCATCTGGTCGAACTGCTTGACCAGCTGTTTGACGTGCTGGACGCGGGTCCCGGAGCCGTTGGCGATCCGTTTGCGGCGCGAGCCGTTGATCAAGGTCGGGTCGGCGCGCTCGGCCGGGGTCATCGAGAGGATGATCGCCTCGGTGCGGTCGAGCTCGCGCTCGTCGATGTTGGCCTGCTTGAGCTGTTTCATCGCCCCCATCCCGGGCAGCATCCCGAGCAGGCCGCTGAGCGGGCCCATTTTCCGCACCTGGTTCATCTGGGTGAGGAAGTCCTCGAGGGTGAACTGGTCCTTCTTGATTTTTTCCTGGAGGTCGGCGGCCTCCTTCTCGTCGACCTGCTGCTCGGCTTTCTCGATCAGGCTGAGGACGTCGCCCATGCCGAGGATCCGCTGCGCCATGCGGTCGGGGTGGAACTTCTCGAAGTCCTCGATCTTCTCGCCGGTCGAGGCGAAGAGGATCGGCTTGCCGGTCACCGCTTTGACCGAGAGCGCGGCGCCGCCGCGGGCGTCGCCGTCGAGCTTGGTCATCACGACGCCGTCGAACTCGGCCGCCTCGGCGAACGATTCGGCGACGGCGACGGCGTCCTGGCCGGTCATCGCGTCGACGACCAGGAGGACGTCGTGGGGCCGGGTCTTCTTGCGGATCAGCGAGAGCTCGCCCATCAGGTCCTGGTCGATGTGGAGGCGGCCGGCGGTGTCGACGATCAGCACGTCGCGGCGCTCCTCCTGCGCCCGCTCCAGCGCCCAGGAGGCGATCTCGACCGGGTCGGCGTCGGTGCCCTGCTCGTAGACGTGGGCGCCGGCGCGCCGGCCCATCGTCACCAGCTGCTCGACCGCGGCGGGCCGGTAGACGTCGCAGGCGGCGAGGGCGACGTCCTTGTTCTGCTTGCGGAAGTGCTGGGCGAGCTTGGCGCAGGCGGTCGTCTTGCCGGAGCCCTGCAGGCCGGCCATCAGGATCACGGTCGGGCCCGCTGGAGGCCATCGCCAGCTCGCGGCCGGCGCCCCCCATCAGCGCGGCGAGCTCCTCGTTGACGATCTTCACCACCTGCTGGCCGGGGTCGAGGCTGTCCAGCACGTCGGCGCCCAGGCAGCGCTCCTTCAGCGTCTTCGTGAAGCTTTTGACGACCTTGAAGTTGACGTCGGCCTCGAGCAGGGCGAGGCGGATCTCCCGCATCGCCGCGTCGACGTCGGACTCGTTCAGCTTGCCGCGCGAGCGGACGTCGCGAGAGAGTCGACTGCAGGCGATCTGAGAGCTGGTCGAACATCGCCTGAGCTTAAGGCCTCTGCGCTCGTAGCCCGGTGGGCGACAAGCGCAGGTCAGTCGGCGAGCAGGGCGGCGGCGTACTCGGCGGGGTCGAAGGGGCGCAGGTCCTCGAGGGTCTCGCCGACGCCGATCAGCTTCACCGGGATCCCGAGCTCGCCGGCGATCGCCAGGGCGATCCCGCCCTTGGCGGTGCCGTCGAGCTTGGTCAGGACGACGCCGTCGACCGGCGACCGCTTCGGAGAAGACCTTGGCCTGGCGCAGCCCGTTCTGGCCGGTGGTGGCGTCGATCGAGATCAGCGTCTCGTGCGGGGCGTCGGGGATCTGCTTGGCGATCACCCGGCGCACCTTCGCCAGCTCCTCCATCAGGTTGCCCTGGGTGTGGAGGCGGCCGGCGGTGTCGACGATGACGACGTCGGCGCCGCGGGCGCGGGCGGCGTTGATCGCGTCGAAGGCGACGGCGCCGGGGTCGGCGCCGGCTTCGCCGCGGACCAGCTCGGCGCCGGCCCGCTCGGCCCACGTCGCCAGCTGCTCGGCGGCGGCGGCGCGGTAGGTGTCGGCGGCGGCGAGCACGACCGAGAGGCCCGATCTCCTTGCTCAGGTGCCAGGCGATCTTGCCGATCGTCGTCGTCTTGCCGGTGCCGTTGACGCCGACCATCATCAGCACCGCGGGCTCGGCCGAGAGGTCGATCGGGGCGCGGCCGGTCGCGGCGACCTCGGCGAGGATCTCGATCAGGCGGTCGCGGACGGCGACGCCGTCGGCGGAGACGGCGCCGGAGTCGACCTCGTGCTCGAGCCGTTCGACCACCGCGGCGGTGGTCGGGGCGCCGACGTCGGCGAGGATCAGCGCCTCCTCCAGCCGCTCCCAGGTCTCCTCGTCGATGCGGTCGAAGAGGCTGGCGCAGATCTCCTCGCTGCAGCGCCTGGCGGCTTTTCGAGAGGCTCTCGCGGAGGCGCCTGAAGACGCCGCGGCGCCGGCCCTCGCTCCGTCGGCCGCCGCGGGCGCGGCGTCATGCGGCGCGCGGGCACCGAGGTCGACCATCTCCTGCCAGCTGGTCGCCATCGCGGCGAAAGCCTAGGCGACGGCGGAAAGAGTGCCGCCATCGGCACCCTCGTCGCCCTCGTCCTCGTCCTCCCCGGCAGTTTCGCGCGGGAGGCGGCGGGAGACGACCTTGGTGACGCCGTCGCCGCCCATGCTGACCCCGTAGAGGACGTCGGCGGCGTCCATCGTCCGTTTCTGGTGGGTGACGATGACGAACTGGGCGCGGTCGGAGAAGCGGCGGACCAGCTGCAGGAAGCGGTCGATGTTGGCGTCGTCGAGGGCGGCCTCGACCTCGTCGAGGATGTAGAAGGGGCAGGGCCGGGCGAGGAAGACGGCGAAGACGAAGGCGAGCGCGACCAGCGACTTCTCGCCGCCGGAGAGCAGCGAGAGCTTGCGGGTCGACTTGCCGGCCGGGGTGACCTCGATCTCGACCCCGAGCTCGTCGCGCTGCTCCTCGCCCTCCTCCTCGGGCTCGGGCTCGGAGTCCTCGCTCGGCACCTCCTGCTCGCCGCTCGGCCGCTCGGCCTCGCGGACCGGCCGCAGGCTGACCCGGCGCAGGCGCCCGCGGCCGCCGGGGAAGAGGTGCTCGACCATCTCCTCGAAGTTCTTCGCGGTCGCCTCGAAGGTCTCCTCGAAGGCGCGCTCGATCTCGCGTCGATCTCGCGGATCAGCGACTCCAGCTCGCGCAGCGCCCGCTCGGTGTCCTCGCGCTGGGCCTGCAGCGCCTCGACGTGCTCGCGCGCCTCCTCGTACTCGCGCTCGGCCAGCGGGTTGACCGGGCCGATCTGGCCGCGGCGGCGCTCCAGCCGCGCCAGCCGGCGGTCGATCTCCGCCCGCTCCTCGTCGCTCAGCGCCGCCTCGGCCGGCGCGATCTCCTCGCCGAGGCGCTCGGCGATCGGCGCCGAGCTCGCGCTCGGCCTCGGCCCGGCGGTCGCCGAGGTGGGCGGCCTCGACCTCGGCCTTGGTCAGCTCGTCGGCGACCGTCCGCATCTGCGCCTGCAGCTCGAACTCCTGCTGCGGAGCAGGCGCGCAGCTCCTCGGCGATCTCGTCGCCGTCGTCCTCGCCGCCGACCACCCGGCTCTCGGTCCGCGCGACGCGGGCGCGGATCGCGGCGCCGGCGGCCTCGACCGCGGCCAGCGGCGGCGCGGACGTCGTCGAGCAGCTCCTCGCCGGCCGCCACCCGCCGCGCGCAGCGCCTCGCGGTGGCGCTCGCCGAGCAGGCCCTCGGCCCGCCGCGCGTGGCGGGCCGCCCGCTCGGCGCCGCCGCGGACGCTCGCCGAGGGCGGCCTCGCGCGCGGCCTCGGCCTCCGGCGTCGGAGCGGGCGACGGCGAGCCCCTCGGCGGCGATGCGCAGGCCGGCGTCGACCTCGCCCAGCTCCTGCTCGAGCTTGCGGGCGCGCGGCCGCGGGGGCGCCGCCGGTGGTGCCGACGTCGAGGGTCAGCGGCCCGAGCTCGGCCGCGCAGGCGCTCCAGCCCCGCCTCGATCTCCGCCTCGCGGCTGGACGAGGCCGGCGACGCGGACCGCGACCCGCTCCTGGTCGCCGCGCAGCTTGGTCAGCAGGCCCCAGGCCTGGGTGCGCTCGCGGTCGCGGGCGGCGAAGCGCTCCTCGGCCTCGCGCGCGGCGCTTGCTGACCGCGGTCAGGCGCTCCTCGAGCTCGGTCGCGCGTCGCCCGCGCCTGCTCGGCGGCCTTCGCGGCGGCGGCGGCGCGGTCGGCGCCGAAGCGCAGCTCCTCGGCGACCAGCGCGCCCGCAGGCCCAGTTCCTCGCGCTCGATCCGCGCCCCCAGCTCGGCCGCCTGCGCCTGGCGCTTCAGCGGCCGCAGGCGCGCCGCGCGCCTCGCGCTCGACGTCGAGCGCGCGGTCGAGGTTGTCGCGGGTCGCCGCGCAGCTTCAGCTCGGCCCGGCGGCGGCGCTTGCGGTGCTTGCCGAGGCCGGCCGCCTCCTCGACCAGCAGCCGGCGCTCGCGCGGCTTCGAGTGGATGATCGTCTCCACCCGGCCCTGGCTGATCACCGAGTGCATCTCCCGGCCGAGGTTGGTGTCGGAGAGGACGTCGATGACGTCGGCGAGGCGGCAGCGGGCGCCGTTCAGCCGGTAGGCGCCGTCGCCGGAGCGGTCGAGCCGGCGTTCGATCGCGATCTCGGAGAACTCGGTGGCGGCGCGGCCGTCGGAGTTGTCGATCACGACCTCGACCTCGGCCGCGCCGCCGCTGGCCGATCCCCTTGCCGCCGGCGGAGATCACGTCCTGCATCGAGGCGCCGCGGATCGCCCCGGGGCTCTGCTCGCCGAGCGCCCAGAGCACGGCGTCGGTGATGTTGCTCTTGCCGGAGCCGTTGGGGCCGACGATCACGCTGACGCCGGGCGAGAACTCGAGGTTCACCCGCTCGGGGAAGGACTTGAACCCCTTCATCGATATCGATCTCAGATACATGCGCTCATGTCCTCGAAATCCCTAGGAAACCCGGTAGGAAGGTTCGCGCCTGGCTCGGACGCCCAGGCGACGGCCCTAACCGCCAAATTGCGCCAAAGCCTGCTCGGCCGCGACCTGCTCGGCCGCCTTCTTGCTGCGCCCCTCCCCCGCCCCGACCTGCTCGGAATCGACGATCGCCGCCACCTCGAAGGTGCGCCGGTGCGGGGGGCCCGTGGCCGCGATCACCTCGTAGCTTACGCGCGCCCCGCGCCGCGCCAGAAGCTCCTGCAGCGCGGACTTGAAGTCGATCCGGGTCTCCGAGGCGAGCTCGATCCGCGGCTCGAAGGCGGCGGCGACGGCGGCGGCGGTGCGCTCGAAGCCGAAGGCGAGGAAGCAGGCGCCGATCAGCGCCTCGGTCGCCTCCGGCAGCGGCCGCTCGCCTTCCAGCAGGATCGCGGCCGGGATCGCCGCGGTGACGTCGTCGGGCTCGCTCTCGCGCAGCATCTCCGGAACGCCGAGCGCGCGGCCGACCGCGGCGCAGGAGACGCCGCTGACCGCCTGGTTGTGGATCTTGGTCAGGCCGCCGGAGTCGATCGCGCGGGAAGCGCCGCGAGAGCCGGCTGGCGACCGAGAGGCCGAGGACGCTGTCGCCGAGGAAGGCGAGGCGCTCGTAGGAGTCGATCCGGCGCTCGGTCCAGGAGGAGTGGGTGAGCGCCTGGCGGCGCAGGTCCTCCGGCAGCTCGTCGATCAGCGCCGCCGAGGGCCTGCGACAGCGGCATCGGGGTCGGCCGGCCAAGCGCTCAGGCCGGCGCGTGCTCGACGACGAAGCCGACCGCGTCGCCGACGGTCTGGATCCGCGCGGCCTGCTCCTCGGAGACGCTGACCCCGTAGTTGTCCTCGAGCTCCATCACCAGCTCGTAGAGGTCGAGCGAGTCGGCGTCGAGGTCCTCGCGGAACCGGGTCGTCTCGGAGATCCTCCCGACGTCGACTTCGAGCTCCTCGGCGAGGTGCTCGCGGACCAGGGTGAGGACTTCGTCGCGATCCATTCGCCTGAGTTCCTATCACGCGCGACCTCGGCGTCCGCCGAGGCGGCGCGGCCGGCGCCGCCCTCGCGCAGCAGCGCCGCGGTGCGCCCGACCGCGTCGACCTCGGCGCAGCGGGCGGCGAGGCGGATCGCGTTGGCGATCCCCTCGGCGCCGGAGCTGCCGTGGCCGACGACGGCGATCCCGCGCAGCCCGAGCAGGATCGCGCCGCCGGTGGTGTCGGGGTGGAGCTCGCGGCGCAGGCCGCCGAGCGCCGGGTTTCAGCAGCAGGCCGCCGAGCGCGGCGACCGGGTTGGAGCGGGCGGCGTCGCCGACCGCGGCGGCGACCGTCTTCGCCGTCCCCTCCATCAGCTTCAGGGCGACGTTGCCGGTGAAGCCGTCGGTGACGACGACGTCCACCGTGGCCGCGGGCAGGTCGCGGCCCTCGACGTTGCCGGCGAAGTCGATGTCGGCGGCGGCGCTGAGCAGGCGGTGGGCCTCGACCACCTCATCGCGCCCCTTGCCCGCCTCCTCGCCGACCGTGAGCAGGCCGACGCTGGGATCGTCGACCCCGAGCACGGCGGCGCTGAAGGCGGCGCCGAGGAAGGCGAACTGGACCAGGTGCTGGGCGCGGACCTCGACGTTGGCGCCGACGTCGAGGAAGAGCACCGCCTTGCCGGGAACCGGGAGCTGCACCGCGAGGGCCGGGCGCTGCACGCCCTTGATCCGCCGCAGGCCGAAGGTCGCGGCGGCCATCGTCGCCCCGGTCGAGCCGGGGCTGACCATGGCCGCGGCGGTGCCGGCGGCGACGTCGGCGGCGGCGCGCACGACCGAGGCCTCCTTCTTGGCGCGGACCGCCGCGACCGGGTCCTCGTCGTTGCCGATCCACTCGCCGGTGTCGACCACCTCGACCCCCTCGGCGCCGGCGAGGCCGAGCGCGCGCCCGGGCCCGAAGACGCGGACGCCGATGCCGTCGGCGGCGGCCAGCCTGCGCCCCGGCGGCGAGCACGTCGAATCCCTGCTCGGCCCCGTAGCCGTCGAGGGCGACGGTGACGCGGCGCTCGGGCGCCACGGCTACTCGGAGTCGCTGGCGGCAGTCACCGTGGGATCGGCGACTTTGTGCGAGATGACCTCGCGACCGGCGTAGGTGCCGCAGGTCGGGCAGACGCGGTGCGGCAGGCGCGGGCTGTGGCAGCGCGGACAGTTGTTCAGCTGCGCCTTGCCGGCCTTGTGGGTGGCGCGCCGCTTGTCGCGGCGGGCGCTGGAAGTTCTCTTCTTCGGGACGGCCATCGGACGCGTGATGGTAGCCGGTTCTGGTCATTCCTGTACGCAAAGCGACCAGACTCAGTAGACGGCGCGGACCACGGCGAGATCGTCCGCACGCCAGACCACCTCGCCCCCGCACCACTCGGCCAGCTCCGCGGCCGTCTCGAGGAAGTCGTGCCCGGGGTCGATCGGGGTGACCTGGACGTCGGCCTTGACCACGTTTCCGATCACCAGCGCCCTCGACTCCTCGCGCACCCGGCGAAACAGTTCGCGCTTCTGATCGGCGGTCAGGTGGTGGATCGAGAGCACGCCGATCACCAGGTCCCAGGGGCCGTCGGGCAGCGGGTCCTCGATCCGCGCCAGCTGCACGTCGTCGTAGGCCTCGCGGGCGTGGAAGACCATGTCGGGGCTGGAGTCGAGGCCGATCACCCAGCTGTCCGGATAGGCCTCGATCAGCCGCCGGGTCGTCTCACCGGTCCCCATCCCCAGCTCCAGCACCCGCTCCGGCGGGAACGGGATCGCGGCGATCGCGGCGTCCTGCAGCTCGTCGTAGCGCGGCACCTCGGAGCGAATCGCTCCAGGTAGCTCTCGGGTTTGGTGTCGAATTGGCCCATCTCTTAACCTCGTTCGAGGGTGCCCCATCGTAAGTCCCCCGCAGCGGAGGTGCGGAATGAGCACGACGCCGACCACCATCATCGATCTCTCCCGCCTCAACCTCTCCCACGGGGAAGGCAAGCGGCTGGAGCTGCCGGTCCGCCTCGAGCCCTTCGAGCTCGGCGGCCAGACCTATCTCGCCAACCCGCTCTCGGTGGCGGCGCGGCTCGACGTCTCCCGCCCCAGCAGCGGCTTCGCCTTCCGCCTCCGCTTCTCCACCCACCTCGAGGGCCCGTGCATGCGCTGCCTCGAGCCGGCGGCGATCGACCTCGAGGTCGAGGCGCGTGAGGTCGACGCCGCGGCGACCGACGCCGAAGAGCTGCGCAGCCCCTACGTCGACGAGGACGAGCTCGACATCGGCCGCTGGGCCCACGACGCGACGATCCTCGCCCTCCCCACCCAGATCCTCTGCCGCCCCGACTGCCTCGGCCTCTGCCCGGTCTGCGGCGCCTCCCTCAACGACGCCGACCCCGCCGACCACGAACACGGCGGCACCAAAGACCCCCGCTGGGCAGCCCTGGACGAGCTCAAGCTGGAATGAGGCGAATGCGCTGTTCCTTATCCGCGGATAGCGCGGAAAAGGAACAGCGGAGGGCGGACTAAGGCTGCTCGAGCTCGGTGGCCGGCTCTTCGTCGCGGCCGGCAAGGCGGTCGCGACCGCGCTGCACGGCGGCGAGGAACTTCTGCAGGTTGACTTCGAGGGTGTTGAGGATCTCGTCGGCGTAGTCCTCGGCGCCGAGGCGGATTTCACGCTCGCGGTTGCGGGCGTCCTCGACGATCTCGTCGGCGGCGCGCTCGGCCTGCTTGGTGACCTCCTCGTCGGAGATCAGGCGGGCCTGCTGCTCGCGGGCCTCGCGGACGATCCGCTCCGCCTCGCGTTTGGCCTCGGCCAGCATCTCCTGGCGCTCCTTGACGATCCACCGCGCCTGCTTGATCTCCTCGGGGATCGTCGCGCGCATCTGATCGAGGAGGTCGTAGATCTCCTCTCGATCCACGCGCACCTGATCCGTCAGGGGGACGGGACGGGCGTTGTGGACGACGTCGTCCAGCTTGTCTATGAGGACTAGTACATCCATTGGAAGATCGTAAGCCTACGTGTACGTGGAGATTTTGGTGAAGATGCGGATATCCAGGGCCTTTTTTGCAAGCGGTCGCCCACGAGCCCCAGACTGGAGCGCACAGCCTAGCGGTCGACCAGGCGGTCGGAGAGGGCGGCCGCCACGGACCCGGGAACGAGGTCGGAGACGTCGCCCCCGAAGGTCGCCATCTCCTTCACCCCGGTGGAGGAAAGGAAGCTGTAGTGCGGAGAAGCGATCACGTAGATGCTCTCGATCCCCGGGTCGAGCTTGCGGTTCAGCTGCGCCATCTCGAACTCGTACTCGAAGTCCGAGATCGCCCGCAGGCCCTTGACGATCGCCTTCGCGTCGTTGTCGCGGGCGAACTCGACCAGCAGCGTGGCGAAGATCTGCACCTCGACGTTCGGCAGGCTCGCGGTCGCTTCGGCGATCAGGTCGCGGCGCTCCTCGGCGCTGAAAAGCGTCTTCTGCTTGCGGACCGGATTGTTGACGACGCCGACCACGACCTTGTCGAAGACCTTCGAGGTGCGGGTGATGATGTCGACGTGGCCGTTGGTGACCGGGTCGTAGCTGCCCGGGCAGACGACGGTGCCGTTGCGCACGGTCACCCGTCGACCCCGTAGATGGAGACGTCGGCGGCGCCGTAGCGGCGCTGGCGCAGGCGCGGCAGCGAGCCGACCCGCAGCGGCGAGCCGGCGCCGCTCTCGACGACCGCCCGCCCCCCGGGGACGAGCAGCTGCGGCAGGTGGGTGTCGAGGGGGTCGCTCATGCGGTCGGCGAGTCTATAGGGGGCATCGACGAAGACGAGGTCGAATCTGCCCGCCTCGGCGCTCCCCGAAACCCGCTCCAGCCAGCGGCCGATGTCGGAGCGGACCAGCTCGGCCCGCTCCGCCAGCCCGAGCCGCTGGACGTTGCCGAGCGCCGGCCGGGTGTCGTTGTCGACCAGGGTCGCGTGGGCGGCGCCGCGCGAGAGCGCCTCGATCGCCAGGGCGCCGGTGCCGCAGAAGAGGTCGAGGACGGCGGCCCCGACCACCCGCTCGCCGAGCGCCGAGAAGATCGCCTCGCGGACCCGCTCGGCGCTCGGCCGCACCTTCCACCCCCGCGGCGCCACCAGCCGCTGCCCTCCGAGCTCCCCCGCAATCACGCGCATAGCGAGCACCGTATGCACTTGTCGCCCAGAGGGCGACAAGTGCCGGGGGTTGAGGTGCAGGGGGTTGGGTCGGTTGGGTCGGTTGGGTCGGTTGGGTCGGTCATAGCGCGATCGGGTCGGCGGCGGCGGTGCCGAAGCGGCGGCGGGCGGCCTCGATCAATGGGCCCAGGGTGGCGTCTTCGAGCGAGCCGTAGGTGCGCAGCAATGCCAGCACCTCCTCTTTGGCTTCGAGCAGCAGCGGCAGGTCCTCCGGCAGCTCGGCGACGCCGAAGCGGGGGACGCCGGACTGGCGGGTGCCGAGGATCTCGCCCTCGCCGCGCAGCGCCAGGTCGACCTCGGCCAGCTTGAAGCCGTCGGTCTCCTGCTCGACCGCGCTCAGCCGCTGCCGCGCCAGCTCGCCCGCCTCTTCGGCGAACAGCAAGCACTGCGAGGGATGGTCGCCGCGACCGACCCGGCCGCGCAGCTGGTGCAGCTGCGAGACGCCGAAGCGCTCGGCCCCCTCGATCACCATCACGGTCGCGTTGCCGACGTCGATCCCGACCTCGATCACCGTCGTCGCCACCAACACGTCGGTCTCGCCGGCGGCGAAGGCCCGCATCGCCTCGGCCTTGTCCTCGGAGCGCATCTGGCCGTGCAGGACGCCGACCCGGAAGTCGCGCAGCTCGCCGGCCCGCAGCCGCTCCGCCTCGACCGCGGCGGCTTTGCCGGTCACTTTCTCGGACTCGGAGACGAGCGGGCAGACGACGAAGGCCTGGCGGCCCTCGCGCAGGCGGCGGCGCATGAACTCGAAGGCTTCGGCCCGCTGCTCCTCCTCGACCAGGCGGGTCTCGACCGGCATCCGCCCGGCCGGCAGCTGGTGCAGCGCGGTCGTGTCGAGGTCGCCGTAGGCGGTCAGCGAGAGCGTCCGCGGGATCGGCGTCGCGGTCATGTGGAGGACGTGGGGTGCCATCCCCTCCACCCCCTTGGCATCGAGCGCACGCCGCTGCTCGACCCCGAAGCGGTGCTGCTCGTCGACCACGCAGAGGCCGAGGCGGGCGAAGCGGACGGTCGGCTCGATCAGCGCGTGGGTCCCGACCGCGAGCCCGAGCTCGCCGCTGGCCAGCTGCCCGAGCGCCCGCTTGCGGGTCGGCGCCGGGGTCGCCCCGGTCAGCAGCGCGAAGGGGATCGCCTCCGCCCCGAGCAGGCGGTCGAGGGTCAGCGCGTGCTGCTCGGCGAGGGTCTCGGTCGGCGCCATCAGCACCGCCTGGTAGCCGGCTTCCAGCGCCCGCAGCATCGCGTAGACGGCGACCACGGTCTTGCCGGATCCGACCTCCCCCATCAGCAGCCGCTGCATCGGCTCGCCGCGGTCGAGGTCGCCGTCGAGGTCGGCAAGCGCCAGTCGCTGGTCGCCGGTCGGCTCGAACGGCAGCGCTTCCAGCCAGCGGTCGACCAGCTCGCCGGGCTTGCCGAAGCGCGGCGCCGGGCGCGCCGTGCGCTGGCTGCGCTTGCGGGTCGCCAGCAGCGCCTGGTGCAGGAACAGCTCTTCGAAGGCGAGCCGGCGGCGGGCGCCCTCGAGCTCGGCCTCGGACTCCGGGAAGTGGGCGGCGCGCAGCGCTTCGCCGACCCCGCAGAGGCCGCGCCTGGCCCGCAGCGGCGCCGGCAGGCCCTCGACCGCGTTCGGCGCCAGGCCGACCGCCTGCTCGGCCCATTCGCGGATCCGCTGCGGGCGCAGGCTCTCGGTCGCCGGGTGGATCGGGACGAAGGAGCCGCCGGCCGGCGGCTCGCCCCCGTCCTCCTCCCCGTCCCCCTCGCCGGGCGCGACCAGCTCCCACTGGTTGACCGCGAAGCCGCGCTCGCTGCGCTTGCCGGTCAGCAGCAGCCGCGCCCCGGGGGTCAGCTTGCCGGCCACCCAGGGCTGGTTGAACCAGGTCGCGCGCAGGTGCCCGGAGTCGTCGCCGACCTTGACCCCGACGATCGTCAGCCGGCGTTTGCGGAAGGGGCGCGGCTGCGCGCCCAGGACCTCGACCAGGACGGTGCCGGTGGCACCGACCTCGATCTCGGCCAGCGGCCGCACCTGCAGGTCGCGGTGACGGCGAGGCAGCCGCAGCAGCAGGTCCCAGACCGTCCCGATCCCGGCTTCCGCCGCCGCCGCGGCCGATTTCGGCCCGACTCCCTCCAGCGCCTGGATCGAGGCGTCGAGGGCGCTGGGACGGGGCCAGTGGACGGGGGCGTCGCGCAGTTCGGCGGGGCCGAGCTCGCCGTCGCCGGCGAAAGGCCGCGGCCCGCCCGCCACTACTGCGCCGCCAGCAGCCACCACCAGCTCGGCTGTCCCCCCTCGTGGATCTCGATCTCGACCCCGTCGGGGACGTGGGTGTCGATCTCCGAGAGGGCGATCGGCGCCCCCTCGCCGGCGATCACGGTGACGATCTCGGCGCCGCTGGCGAGGTGCTGGACGGTCTGCGTCAGGGTCGATCCGGCGCCGCCCCAGGCGACGATCTCGCCGTCGGCGAAACCGACCGCGTCGCCCTTCTTGAAGCGACCCTGGGCGTCGTCGCGGCCGGCCGGGGCGACCCCGCCGGTGGCGACCCCGGAGAGCGCCCCCTCGAGCCTGGTCGCGTTCTCGTCGGAGGAGGCGGCGGGGTCGAGCTCGACCAGGGCCAGCAGGCTGGCCTGCTGGGAGAGCGCCGGGACCACCCGGGCCGGCTTCTCGGAGAGCTCGCAGGCGCGCTCGGCCGCCATCACCACATTCGAGGAGGAGGGCAGGACCAGGACCTCCGGGGCGGCGGTGCCGTGGATCCCGGCCAGCAGCTCGTAGGTCGAGGGATTGAGGGTCTCGCCGCCGGGGACGACGTTGGCGCCGAGCTCCTCGAAGAGGCGCTCGATCCCCTCCCCCGCCGCGACCGCGACGACGCCGGTGCGACCGCCGCCGCCCGCGGCGAGCCGGGCGTTGCGCTCGGCCATCTGCTCGCGCATGTCGGCGACGTCGAGGTTGGTCACCTCGCCGGCCCCGTCGAACAGCGCCACCGCGGCCTCCGGCTCGTCGGTGTGGACGTGGACCTTGAGGGTGACCGCGTCACCGACCACCAGGACCGAGTCCCCGAGCCCCTCCAGGCGGGGCAGGAACTCGCGGCTGTCGAGGGCGCTGCCGGCGACGATGAAGTTGGTGCAATAGCGGTAGCGGCTGTCCTCGTGGTGGGGCAGGCTGAGCCGCGGCGCCTCGTGGTGGCGGACCTCCGGCAGCTCGCCGTCCTCGCCGCGCAGGCCGGCGACGACGCCGGCGAGGATCAGGACCAGGCCGTGGCCGCCGGCGTCGACGACGCCGGATTCGCGCAGCACCTCGAGCTGCTCGGGGGTCCGCGCCACCGCCCGCTCGCCGTCCTCGATCGCCCGCTGCAGGACCTCGGCGAGGACCGCGTCCTGCTGCTCTTCGCCGACGTCGCGGCCGAGCCGCTGCTTGTCGGCTTCGAGATGGGCGAGCTGGCGGGTCAGCGAGTGGGCCATCTCGCGGAAGACGGTCAGCATCGTCCCCTCGGCCGGCTCGCGGACCGAGTCGTAGGCGGCGTCGGCGGCGGCGGCGAAGGCGGCGGCGACCAGCACCGGGTCGACCAGCTCGCCGGGGCGGCTGGCCAGCTCCTCGGCGGCGCCGCGGACGATCTGGCTGAGAATCACGCCGGAGTTGCCGCGGGCCCCCATCAGCGCCGCCCGGGCCAGCGCCTGGACCAGCTCGGTGCGGCCGATCTCGTCGACCTCCTGGCCGTCGAGCCGGTCGAGCTCCTCCATCACCGCCCGCATCGTCATCGCCATGTTGTCGCCGGTGTCGCCGTCGGCGACCGGGAAGACGTTGAGGTCGTTGACCTCCTGGCGCCTGGCCTCCAGGGAGGCGTACGCAGCGCTGATGACCCGGCGGAAGCGGGCGATCGATGGATCCGGCATCGACAGGAATCTAACCGCCTCCCGAGACGGACGGACATCGGCGGGAGATCGGTCACGCAAGCGGGGGCCGGCCATTGCTAGCGTGCCGCCGAATGCGCAGCTTCGCCACTTGGATCACCGGCCACCGCAAGACCGTGATCATCGGCTGGATCGTCGCCCTGATCGGGATCGGAATGCTGGCCAGCTCCGCCGGCTCGGACTTCAGCGAAGAATTCAAGCTGCCGTCCTCGGACTCCGAGGAAGCCTTCAACCTGCTGGAAACGAGGTTCCCGGCGCAGTCCGGCGACAGCGCGCAGATCGTCTTCAGGTCCGACGACGGGGTCGAGTCGGCGACCGTCAAGAAGACGATGAAGGGCGTCTTCGGCGAAGCCGAAGCGCTCAAGCACGTCAGCGAAGTCGCCAGCCCTTACGAAGAGGGCGGGGCCGGCGCGGTCAGCGACGACGGCAAGATCGCCTACGCGACCGTGCAGTTCGACGTGACCAGCGACAAGCTGGTCGACGGCGAAGGCAAGAAGCTGATCGCGATCGGCACCGGCGCCGCCGGCGACGGCCTGCAGATCGACCTCGGCGGCCAGCCGATCGAGGAAGCGCGGGCCGAAGAAGAACAGGACTCCTCGCTGATGATCGGTCTGCTGGCGGCCGTGGTGATCCTGCTGATCACCTTCGGCTCGGTGGTCGCGATGGGGCTGCCGCTGATCAGCGCCCTATTCGCTCTAGGGGTCGGACTCAGCGTCGTCACCCTCGGCACCCACGTCTTCGACACCGCCGAGTTCGCGCCGCAGCTGGCGCTGATGATCGGGCTCGGGGTCGGGATCGACTACGCGCTGTTCATCGTCACCCGCTTCCGCAACGCGCTCGACGAAGGGCTCGACGGGCGCGAAGCCGCGATCGCCGCCACCGACACCGCCGGCCGCGCCGTGCTGTTCGCGGGGATCACCGTGATCATCGCCCTGATGGGGATGTGGCTGCTGGGGCTCAGCTTCCTCTACGGCGTCGCGATGGCGACGGCGATCGCCGTCCTCTTCACGATGATCTCCGCCCTGACCCTGCTGCCGGCGCTGCTCTCACTGGTCGGGCACCGGATCAACAAACTGCGGATCCCCGGCTACGGGCGCCACGCAGGGGTCGACCAGGCCGGCTGGTGGTTCCGCTGGAGCAACACGATCCAGCGCAAACCGAAGTTCTGGGCGTTTGCCTCCGGCCTGCTGCTGATCGCCCTCTGCATCCCCACCCTCTCGCTGCGGCTCGGCTCCAACGACGCCGGCACCGACCCGGCGGGGACCACCACCCGCGAGGCCTACGACCTGCTCGCCGACGGCTTCGGCCCCGGCTTCAACGGGCCCTTCCAGATCGTCGCCTCGCTGCCCGCCAAGGGCGAAGACCAGGCGCTGGTCCAGCTCAGCAAGGAGCTCGAAGGGGAAGCGGGCGTCGCCGCGGTCACCGACGTGACCATGAACGAAGCCGAAAACACCGGCGTCTTCCAGATGTACCCGACGACCTCGCCGCAGAGCGTCGACACGACCGAACTGCTCGACCACATCCGCGACGAGGTGATCCCGCCGGTCGAGGAATCCACCGGGGCGACGATCCACGTCGGCGGCATCACCGCGATCTTCGAGGACTTCGGCGACGCGATCTCCGAAAAGCTGCCGCTCTTCATCGGCGTCGTCGTCCTGCTCTCGGCGCTGCTGCTGACGATCGTCTTCCGCTCGATCTGGGTGCCGCTGAAGGCGGTGGTGATGAACCTGCTCTCGATCGGCGCCGCCTTCGGCCTGATCGTCGCCGTCTTCCAGTGGGGCTGGGGCGCCAGCCTGATCGGGGTCGACGGCACCGGCCCGATCATCTCCTTCTTCCCGATCTTCCTCTTCGCGATCGTCTTCGGGCTCTCGATGGACTACGAGGTCTTCCTGATGTCGCGGATCCACGAAGAGTGGGAGAACAGCCACGACGCGACCGAGGCGGTCACCCGCGGCCTCGCCCTGACCGGGCGCGTGATCACCGCGGCGGCGGCGATCATGATCACCGTCTTCGCCTCCTTCATGCTCGGCGAAGACCGGATCATCAAACTCTTCGGCCTCGGCCTCGCCTCCGCCGTGTTCATCGACGCGGTGATCATCCGCTCGGTCCTCGTGCCGGCGATCATGCAGCTGCTCGGCAAGCGCGCCTGGTGGTTCCCGAAGTGGCTCGAGTTCCTGCCGAAGCTGCACGTCGAGCCGGCCGAGGGGGATCCTCGGCCGACGGGCGAGCATCCGGTCGTTGCGCCGGACGCCAAGTAGGGGCTCCAAGAAGGGGGCGACCGGGGGACGGGAGGCGATCCCCTCTCCGGGAATTTGTCGCATCCCCTGAAGGGGATGGCTCCCGAATGTTGAGCCCGCCTATGGCGGGCTGGAATGAGGAAAGGGGCCTTCGGCCACATTCCCGGGGAGGGGATCGCCTCCCGTCCTTCGCACCACCCCATTTCCTGCCTCCCTCGAAAGGAGCAGCACTCTCGGGAGAGTAGAAACAGCCTCCCGTCCTTCGGCTGCTTGCGAAGGATGCTGAGGGCCCGTGGCAGGGGTCCGGTGGTGCTCCGGGCGAATGTTGCCCGAAGGGCGCGATATGCAATCTGTCTTCTGCGCCCCTTAGGGGCGCACCAACATCGCGGAGCAAGTCCCGAAGGGACGCGACTCAATTCGCCCGGAGCACCACCGGACCCCTGCTGCGAAGACCTAAGCGGCCTTGGTGACCTTGTTGGCCTTGAGGCAGCGCGTACAGACGTACTTGCGCAGCGGGCGGCCGTTCTCGGTGATCCGGACCTTCTGCAGGTTCGGGTCGAAGCGCCGCTTGGTGGCGACCATCGAGTGGCTCCTGGACTGGCCGAAGGCCGGTCCCTTGCCGCAGCTGTGACATACCTTGGCCATAAGGGACGCTGGATGGTACAGGGTGCCCGGCTCAGGCGAGTTGGCGCTTGAGCAGGGCCATGCGGGCGACGGTGAGGGCGCCGTTGCGGCCCTGGTCGCGTTTTCCGCCGCCGGAGCGGGCGAGGGCCTGGTCCATGTTGTCGCAGGTGATCACGCCGAAGGCGCAGGGCACGCCGGTGGCCAGCTGGACGTCCTGGATGCCGCGGGCCGACTCGGCGCAGACGAAGTCGAAGTGGTCGGTCTCGCCGCGGATCACGACCCCGAGGCAGACGACCCCGGCGTACCTCCCGGTCGCGGCGAACAGCTTCGCCGCGAAGGGCAGCTCGTAGGCGCCGGGGACCGAGGTGCGCTCGACCGCCGACGGCGGCACGCCGAGCAGCTCGAAGCCCTCGTCGGCACCGGCCAGCAGGCGCTCGGCGAGGTCCTCGTAGAAGCGGCCGACGCAGACCGCGAAGCGCTGGGTCGCGAGGAACTCGCGCTCCTCGGGGCCGAACGCCTCCAGGAAGGCGCCGTCGCCGTCACCCATCGGCGGCTTCCGCGTCGTGCTCCTGCTCGTCGTGGATCATCTCCTCGTCGAGCGCCAGGCCCTGGTGGTGCAGCGAGTGGCCCATCTTGTCGCGCTTGGCCCGCAGGTAGGCCTCGTTGTGCAGGTTGGGCGCCGACTCGATCGGCACCTGCTCGGTGACCGAGAGGCCGTAGCCCTCGAGGCCGACGATCTTTTTCGGGTTGTTGGTGAGGATGCGGATGCTGGAGAGCCCGAGGTCGCCGAGGATCTGGGCGCCGATCCCGTAGTCGCGGAGGTCGGCCGGCAGGCCCAGCTTGAGGTTCGCCTCGACCGTGTCGGCCCCCTCCTCCTGCAGCTTGTAGGCGCGCAGCTTGTTCAGCAGCCCGATCCCCCGCCCCTCCTGGGAGAGGTAGAGAAGGACCCCCTGGCCCTCCTCCTCGATCTGCGAAAGGGCCGCTTCCAGCTGTTCGCCGCAGTCGCAGCGCATGCTGTGGAAGACGTCGCCGGTCAGGCACTCGCTGTGGACGCGGACGAGCACGTCCTCGACCCCGTCGATCTCGCCCTTGACCATCGCCACGTGGTGTTTCTCGTCGACCAGCGAGCGGTAGCCGACCGCGGTGAAGTCGCCGAAGGAGGTCGGCAGGGCCGTCGAGACGACCCGTTCGACCAGCTTCTCGGTCCGGCGCCGGTAGGCGATCAGGTCGGCGACGGTGATCATCTTCAGGCCGTGCTTCTCGCAGTAGGGGATCAGGTCGGGGACGCGGGCCATGGTGCCGTCGTCGTTCATCACCTCGCAGATCACCCCGGCCGGGGTGAGGCCGGCGAGGCGGGCGAGGTCGACGCTGGCCTCGGTGTGGCCGGTGCGCTCCAGCACGCCGCCCTCTTTGGCCCGCAGCGGGAACATGTGGCCGGGGACGACGATGTCGCCGGGGCCGGAGTTGGGATCGATCGCGACCTGGATCGTGTGCGCGCGGTCGTGGGCGGAGATCCCGGTGCTGACGCCGCTGGCGGCCTCGATCGTCACCGTGAAGGCGGTCTGCAGGGGCGCCTCGTTCTTCGCCGCCATCACTTTCAGCCCGAGCCGCTCGCAGCGCTCGGCGGTCAGCGCCAGGCAGATCAGCCCGCGCGCCTCCTTGGCCATGAAGTTGACGCCCTCCGGGGTCGCGAACTGGGCCGCCATCACCAGGTCGCCCTCGTTCTCGCGGTCCTCGCCGTCGCAGACGACGATCATGCGGCCGCGACGGATCTCCTCGATCGCCTCCTCGATCGTCGAGAAGGGGCTCCTGGTGTCCTGGTTCTGGGTCTCGGACATCTGGCTCACGGTGATTCCTTTCCGGCGAATGGCTCGGCCAGACGCTCGACGTACTTCGCAACCATGTCGCACTCGACGTTCAGCCTGCTCCCCGGCTCCAGCCCGCCCAGGGTCGTGCGCTCCAGGGTCTCCGGGATCAGCGATACCTCCACCCACTCGGGACCGAGCTCGGCGACGGTCAGGCTGACCCCGTCGAGGCCGATCGACCCCTTGTCGATCGCGTAGCGCAGCAGCGCCGGGGCGAAGCCGATCCGCAGGCGCCGGGCGAAGCCGTCCTCACGGATCTCCAGCACGGTGCCGACGCCGTCGACGTGGCCCTGGACGATGTGGCCGCCGAGCCGGTCCGACGCCTTCATCGCCAGCTCCAGATTGACCCGGGAGCCGGCCTCGACCGCGCCCAGCGCGGTCACGGCCAGAGTCTGGTTCATCGCCTCGGTCGCGAAGCCGGACTCGTCGGCGGCGGTGGCGGTGAGGCAGACGCCATTGACGGCGACCGAGTCGCCGGGGCCGATCTCCGGGCCGAGCCGGGTGGCGATCCGCAGCCGGGCGCCGGCGCCGTCGGCCTCGATCCGCTCGACCGTCCCCACGTCCTCGATCAGCCCGGTGAACACCTCACCACTCCTTGAAGCGGGCCGTGATCAGGGTGTCGGGGCCGACCGGTTCGGCGCGCGACTCCAGCGCCTCCCGGCGGCCGGTCCCGGCCGTCGCCGAGCGCGGGACACCGCCCAGCAGGGTCGGGGCGACGAAGGTGCGCGCCTCGTCGACCTGGTCGGCGGCGATGAAGGCGGTGGCGAGGGTGCGGCCGCCCTCGAGGAAGAGGCTGGTGAGGCCGCGGCGGCCGAGCTCGGTCAGCGCGCTGAGGACCCGCTCGGCGGGTCCCTCGCCGGCGGCGACCAGGACCTCGGCGCCGCTGTCGCGGAGGGCGCCGAGCCGGGCCGGGTCGGCGTCGGGGGCGACGACGACGATCAGCGGCGAGCGGTCGAGCGTGGCCAGCAGCTGCGAGCCGCAGGGCAGCCGCGCCTCGCTGTCGAAGACGACGCGCAGCGGCTGGCGGGCGCCGGGCAGGCGCGCGGTCAGCAGCGGGTCGTCGGCCAGGACGGTGCCGATCCCGACCGCGATCGCGTCGGATTCCGAGCGCCAGCGATGGACCAGCGGCCGGCTGCTCTCGCCGGAGATCCAGGGGTCCTCGCCGGGCGCGGACGCGGTCTGGCCGTCGAGCGACATCGCCATCTTCAGGATCACCAGCGGCAGGCCGGTGCGGGCGTGCTTGCGGAAGGGCTGGTTGAGCAGGCGCGCCGCCGCGGCCTCGGCGCCGGCGGCGAAGTCGACCGCGACGCCGCCGTCGCGCAGCATCCCCGGCCCACGACCGTTGGCCTTCTCGGAGGGGTCCTCGGAGGCGATCACGACCCGCTTCACCCCCGCCTCGAGCAGGGCGTCGACGCAGGGCGGCTGGCGGCCCTCGTGCGCGCAGGGCTCGAGGGTGACGTACATCGTCGCCCCGGCCGGGTCCTCACCGCGGGCGCGGCACTCGGCAAGCGCCACCCGCTCGGCGTGCAGGCCGCCCAGCTCGGCGTGGCACCCCTCGCCGACCACCCCGCCGTCGCGGACCAGCACCGCGCCGACCAGCGGGTTCGGGCTGACCCGTCCCCGCCCCCCCTCGGCAAGCTCCAGGGCGTGCCTGAGATGGTCCCGGTCGGTGTCTGTCAGCAGCGAGTTCATAAACCGATTGACGAGTCAATCAACGATTCTACTCTCGGCCCGCCTCGCCCCCGAATACTCTGGGCCCCGCCCTTGAAGTTGATTATCCAGATCCCCTGCCTCGACGAGGAGGCAACGCTGCCGGCGACGATCGCCGACCTGCCCCGCGCGGTCGACGGCTTCGACGCGGTCGAGCTGCTGGTGATCGACGACGGATCGACCGATCGCACGGTCGAGGTCGCCCGTGAGTGCGGCGTCGACCACATCGTCCGCCTGACCAACAACAAGGGTCTCGCGGCCGGGTTCCAGGCGGGCCTCGACGCCTGCCTCAAGCTCGGCGCCGACGTCGTCGTCAACACCGACGCCGACAACCAGTACAGCGGCGCCGACGTCGCCAAGCTGGTGGCGCCGATCCTGGCCGGCGACGCCGACATGGTCGTCGGCGACCGCCAGACCTCCTCGATCGACCACTTCTCGGGCTCGAAAAAGGGCCTGCAACGGCTCGGCAGCTGGGTCGTGCGGCGGCTCTCGGGGACCGAGGTCTCGGACGCCACCTCCGGCTTCCGCGCCTACAACCGCGAGGCCGCCCTGCAGCTGCTGGTCGTCGACAACTTCACCTACACGCTGGAGAGCCTGATCCAGGCGGGGAAGATGCTGGTCGCGGTCGACGAGGTGAAGGTCGAGACCAACCCGCAGACCCGCGAGTCGCGCCTGTTCGCTTCGACCGGCGCCTACGTGCGCCGCAACGGGCCGGCGATCCTCCGCATCTACGCCCGCTACGAGCCCCTGCGGGCCTTCGCCAGCGCCGGCGCCGTCGTCCTCCTGCTGGCCCTCGCCGCCTGGCTGCCGTTCCTGATCGACTGGATCTTCAACGGCGACTCCAGCGGCCACATCCAGTCGCTGATCCTCGGCGCCGTCCTCTTCATCGCCGCGATCCAGCTCTTCGCGCTGGGGGTGATCGGCGACCTCCTGGCCGGCCAGCGGGTGATGACGCAGCGGGTCTTCGAGCGGGTGCGCCGGGTCGAGCTGGCGCTGGGCGTCCCGCCCTCGCACTACGAGCGCGGCGACCAGCGGGACCGATGAAGAATCCGCTGCGGCGCGGTGCCGCCGGGGGCGAGGCCTCGGCCTCGGCCGAGTACGGCAGGACCGCGAGCTTCCTGGCGGTCGGCGTCGGGCTCACCGGCCTGATCACCTACGCCTACTTCCTGATCGCCTCGCACGTCCTCTCCGCGGACGACTACGGGCAGATCACGGTGCTCTGGTCGGCGGTCTTCATCACCATCTCGACCCTCTACCGGCCGGTCGAACAGCTGCTCTCGCGCCACATCTCCGAGCGCCTGGTCAACGGCGAATCGATCAGCCAGCCGATGCGGGTCGCCTCGACGATCCAGGTCGGGCTGGCGCTCTTCTTCGCGGTCGTGGCGCTGGCCCTGCGCGGACCGATCCAGGACACCCTGCTGGAAGGGAACGAACCGCTCTACTGGGTCTTCTTCGGCGCCGTCCTCTTCTACGCCGCCTCCTACTTCGCCCGCGGCTACCTCGCCGGCCAGCGCCAGTTCGGCCCGTTCACGGCGCTGATCCTCTCCGAGTCGGTGTTCCGGACCTCGTTCGCGGTGCTGGTCGCGGTCGGGGTCCTCAGCGGCCAGGACATGGTCGCGATCGGGATCGTCGCGGCGCCCTCGCTGTCGCTGATCGTGGTCCCGATCTTCTTCGCCTGGCGGGCGAAGAAAGTCAGGGAAGCGCCGCCCGCGCCCGAGCGGACGGTGGCCGACGCGCCGGATCAGGCCTTCTCGATGAAAGAGGGGTCGGGGTTCGCAGCCGCGGTCCTGGTGATCATGTTCAGCGAACAGGCGTTCCTCAACGCCGGGCCGCTGATCGCCCGCGGGCTCGACGGAGCCGCGGCGGCGGGCTTCATCTTCAACGTGCTGATGATCGCGCGGGCGCCGCTGCAGCTGTTCCAGGCGGTCTCGACCAGCATCCTCCCCCACCTGACCAGCCTCCACACCTCGACCGAGCCCGACTCCGACCGCGAGTTCCACCGCTCGGTCCGCGGCGTCCTGCTCGGGATCGCCGGCTTCGCCGGCTTCACCGCCGTCGTCGTCCTTATCGCCGGCCCGAAGCTGATGCAGATCGCCTTCAGCGACAAGTACACCTATGACCGCGCCGGGCTGCTGCTGGTGACGCTGGGCATGGGCCTCTACCTGGCTGCGGTCACGCTCAACCAGGCCTGTCTCGCCCAGGGCCAGGTGCGGCGTGCCGCCGCCCGCTGGATCGGCTGCGCCGCCTTCTTCATCGCCTGGAACTTCATCCCGTTGATCGCCGACGAGTTTCGCCGAATCGAGATCGGCTTCGCGCTCACCGCCGGCATCCTCTTCTCGCTGCTTTACCTCGCCTACCGCCGCCCGCACGAACGGCCCGAGGACGTGCCCGAGGCGGGCTCGCCGGAGGAGCTGGAGGCACGGCTGGCGGCGATCGACGAGAACGTCTGAGGGCGGCAAGAGCGTTCTGCCCGCTTTTTATTAGGGTCCCTTAATGGGTGCACACGACGCCGAGTTGATTCTGATAGCCGGCGTCCTCCTGGCCGCCGGCATCGCCGGGGTCCTCTTCGCCGACAAGGTGCGGGTCCCCAGCCTGCTGCTGTTCCTCGGGCTCGGGATGCTCGCGGGCTCGGAGGGGATCGGCGGCATCGACTTCGGCAACGCCGAGCTGGCCCGGACCCTGGGGACGATCGCCCTGGTCCTGATCCTCTTCGAGGGTGGGCTGACGGCGGGCTGGTCGGAGATCCGCCCGGTGCTCGGCACCGCCGCCTCGCTGGCCACGGTCGGGACCCTGGTCACCGCCGCGATCGCCGGCTTCGCGGCCAAGCTCATCTTCGACCTCTCGACCCTGGAAGGGCTGCTGGTCGGGGCCGCGATCGCCGCCACCGACTCGGCCGCGATCTTCGCGGTGCTGCGCAACTCGACGGTCGAGAAGCGGCTGGCGCGCTCGCTCGAGGGCGAGTCCGGAATGAACGACCCGGTCGCCCTGCTGCTGGTGATCGGGTTCATCGAATGGATCCAGCAGCCCGGCTACGGGCTCGCCGACATGGCCGAGCTGCTGGCGGTGAAACTGGCGGTCGGGATCGCGATCGGGGTGATCGTCGGCAAGCTGGCGACCCTGGCCCTGGAGCGCGTGAAGCTGCCCTCCGACGGGCTCTACCCGGTGGCGACGATGGCGGTCGCCGGGCTCTCCTACGGGATCGCCGAGCTAGCCCACGGCTCCGGCTTCCTGGCGATCTACCTGACCGCCCTGGCGCTCGGCTCGGCCCGGCTGCCGGCCCGCCGCACCCTGATCGCCTTCCACGAAGGGCTCGGCTGGATCGCCCAGATCTCGCTCTTCATCCTGCTCGGCCTGCTGATCTTCCCCAGCAACCTCGGCGACGTCGCGCTCGAGGGGCTGGCGCTCTCGGCGGCGCTGATCTTCCTGGCCCGGCCGGTGGCGACCTTCGTGGCGACCTCGCTGGCGCCGTTCAACGCCCGCGAGCGGCTGATGCTCGGCTGGGCCGGGCTGCGCGGGGCGACGCCGATCTGGCTCGCCACCTTCCCGGTGGTGGCCGGGGTCGGCGCCGGCCAGGAACTGTTCTCGATCGTCTTCTTCGTGGTCGTCAGCTCGACCCTGGTCCAGGGGGCGACCTTCGAGCCCCTGGCGGGCCGGCTCGGGCTGACGACCAGCGAGCCGGCGCTGCCGCGGCGAATGCTGGCGACGGGGCGGATCCGCGAGATGGGCGGCGAGGTGATCTCCTTCAAGCTGCCGCCGGGAGCGGCCGCGGTCGGCCACCCGGTCCGCGACCTGGCGCTGCCGCGCGAGGCGCTGGTCAACGTGATCGTCCGCGAGGGCAACGCGATCCCGCCGCGCGGCTCGACCGAGCTGCGCGAGGGCGACGAGCTGCACGTGCTCGCCCGCAGCGAGCTGCGCGACGAGGTCGAGGCGCTGACCGAGGTCTGGAGCGACGGCCCGGTCGGCCGGCCACCGGCGCCGAAGATGCCGCGGCGCGGCGCCTCCCAGGTCTTCTCGGTGCGGCCGCTGCGCGAAGGCGAGGACCCGCTGGCGCTCGACCGGGTCAGCGGGATACCGGTGATCGCGGTGATGCGCACCCGCAACGACACGATCGGGGCGATGGTCGCCCTGGCCGACGGGCGCTACGCGGTGACCGGCGACGTCGTCGCGATCGGCGGCCGCCGGGCGCTGGCCGACTGGTGCGAGCGACGCGCGGCGCGCGAAGGCGTCAACACGGCGGAGCGGGCCTGGTGGCAGGAGGTCACCGGCGCCCTCATTGCGACCGGCTGAGACCGGTCTTCGCTCTCAAAGTGCGCCGGCGGCGCTCGCGATGTCGCGGTAGGCCTGGGCCGGGTCGGAGGCGCCGAAGATCGCCGAGCCGGCGACGAAGAGGGAGGCGCCGGCGGCGGCGAGGCTGCCGGCGGTGGACGCGTCGACGCCGCCGTCGACCTCGATCCGTGCCCCGCCGACCAGCGGCGCCAGGCGCTCGACCTTGGCGGGCGAGGTCGGGATGAACGACTGGCCGCCCCAGCCCGGGTTGACGCTCATGCAGAGGACGACGTCGGCGAGGCCGCGCAGCTCTGCGACCGCCTCCGGCGGCGTCCCGGGGTTGATCGCGATCCCGGCCAGGCAGCCGAGCTCCCGGACCGCGCCGAGGGTGCGGTGGGCGTGCGGGGTCGCCTCCGCGTGGAAGGTGATCGAGTCGGCGCCGGCCCTGGCGAACTCGGCGACCTGGGCCTCGGGGGACTCGATCATCAGGTGGACGTCGACGGCGCCGCCGGCGTCGTGGACCAGGTCGGCGATGCCGCCGAGGACCAGCGGCCCGATCGTGATCGGCGGCACGAAATGGCCATCCATCACATCGAAGTGGATGACCCGGGCGCCAGCGTCCATCACCGCTTCGATCTGGGCGCCGAGCCGCGACATGTCCGCCGAGAGGATCGACGGGGCGACCCGCGGCGACTCGATCAGCTCCCACATCCGCTCGCTCATGCGGCTCAGCCCTCTCGGAGCATCGAGGCGCCGCAGCTCTGACACTGCAGATCCTCGGTCTGGCTCATCCTGGCGATCGTCCCGTGCTCGCCGCAGTTGGGGCACTGGGAGACCAGTTCGAAGCGGCTGAGGCAGTTGACGCAGCGCAGCCGGCCGGGCAGCTGGGTCGGGCGCAGCCAGGGCTCGCCGCACTTCGGGCAGGGGGCGCGGTTGAGGACGCTGCTGCCGCCGGGGTTGGAGTCGCTCATCGACTAATCATGGCGCTTCAGGCGGGCGAGGAAGAATCCGGTGGTGCGATCGCGGTCCGGGCGCAGCTGCAGGCAGCGGCTGTCGTGGGGGGATGCGAGGGCGGGCGCGCGGGCGCCGAGGTCCTCGATCTCGAGCCCCGGCAGGTCGTCCGAGCCGGCCGCCGCCAGCAGCGCCGCGACCCGGTCCTCGTTCTCGGCGCGGGAGATCGTGCAGGTCGAGTAGACGAGGACGCCGCCGGGCCGCAGCGAGCGGGCGGCGTTGCGGAGGATCGCCTCCTGGACGGCGACCAGGCGCTCGATCCCCTGCGGCGATTTGCGCCAGCGGGCATCGGGGCGCGAGGCGAGGGCGCCGAGGTCCGAGCAGGGGGCGTCGAGGAGGACGCGGTCGAACTCCTCCGGCAGCCGCATCTCCGCCGCGTCGGCCTCGAAGATCGTCGCGCTGTGGAGGTCGAGGCGGCTCGCCTGGGCGGAGACTTCCTCGGCCCGTTTGCCCTCCAGCTCGACCGACAGCACCAGGCCCCGGTCGCCGCGGCGCTGGGCGATCTGGCCGGTCTTGATCCCGGGGCCGGCGCAGAGGTCGAGCACGTGGTCCTCTGGCTGGGGGTCGAGCACCTCGACCACCGCGGCCGAGCCGCGGCTCTGCGGGGTCAGCTCCCCGGCGGCGACCATCTCCGGCACGGTGGCGCCGGTGCGGCCGGCGATCGCCAGCAGCTGCGGGCTGGCGAGCGGCCAGGGGCCGGCGGCGGGCTCGGCCTCCACCCCGGCCTCGCGGAGCCGCGCCAGCGCCGCCTCCGGGTCGCCGGCCCGCATCGCCACCTCGGCCGGCCGGTTGCAGGCGGCGAGCAGGGAGCGGGCGCTCTCGGCGCCGAGCTCGTCGCCACCACATCCGCGCCAGCCAGAGCGGCGCCGAGTGGGCGATCGCGGCCCGCTCCGGGGTCGAGTCGTCGCCGAGCAGGTCGGCGGTCAGCCGCGGGCGCTCGCGGGCGGCGCGGCGGAGGACGGCGTTGACGAGGCCGGAGGCGTGGGCGGCGCCGGCGCCCTTGGCCAGCTCGACCGCCTGGTCGACGGCGGCGTGGTCGGGGGTCCCGTCGGCGAACAGCAGCTCGTAGAGGCCGAGGCGCAGCGCCGCCAGGACCGGTGGGTCGAGCTGGCTGATCGCAGCGGCCGGCGAGCCGCTCGATCGCCGCGTCCGCGGTGCCGCGGCGCTGCACGGCGCCGTAGGCGAGCCGCTGCGCCTGCGCCCGCTCGCGGCCGTCGAGCTCGAGCAGCTCGGCGCCGGCGCGGAAGGCGCGCTCGGTGTGGGCGCCCTCCTCGAAGGTCTCGCGGATCGTCGCGAAGGCGAGCCGCCGGGCCGGGGCGATCGCCGATCCCCCGCTCATGCGAGCTTCGGCAGCTGGTGCCCGCGCAGGTAGGCGTCGACCCCCATCGGCTTGCCGCCGGGCGGCTGCACGACGTCGAGCCGCAGGGCGCCCCGGCAGCAGCCGACCAGCATCGCCCCCCATTCCGACTTGACCGCGCCGGCCCTGACGCTGACGTCGACGGCGCGGGCCTTTCTGACGCCGAGGCGCTCGCCGTCGGCGGTCTCCAGGTAGGCGCCGACGTGCGGGGTCAGGGCGCGGACCCTGGCCGCCAGCTCGGCCGCCGGGCGCAGGGGGTCGAGCCGGCGCTCGGCGGAATCGATCTTCTCGGCGTAGGTGACCGCGTCCTCGTCCTGCTCGGTGAACTCCAGCCCGCCGGCGGCCTGCAGGTCGAGGGCGCGGACCAGCAGCTCGCCGCCGATCGCGGCGAGGGTCTCCGAGAGCGCCGCGAAGTCTTCCTCGGGGCCGATCGGGACCCGCTCGAGCAGGGCCACCGGCCCGGAGTCGAGGCCCTCGGTGAGGCGCATGATGCAGACCCCGGTCTGCTCGTCGCGGGCCATGATCGCCCGCTCGATCGGCGCCGCCCCGCGCCAGCGCGGCAGCAGCGAGGGATGGACGTTGAGGATCGGGTGGGCGGAAAGCAGCGGCTCGCGGATCAGCTGGCCGAAGGCGCAGACGACGACCGCCTCCGGCGCCGCCGCCTCGATCCGCGCCAGCGGCTCGGGCTCGTTGACGTTCGCGGTCTGCAGCAGCTCCAGGCCGAGCTCGGAGGCCGCCTCGGCGGCCGGCGGCGGCAGCTCGTGGCGACCGCGGCCGCGGCGGCTGTCGGGCGGGGTGACGACCAGAGCCGGCTTGTGGGGAGAGTCCGCGAGGCGCCGCAGGACGGTGGCGGCGAAGTCGGAGGTCCCCAGGTAGGCCGTTCTCACGCGTCGGTGCGCGGCTCGCGCAGCTCGTCCCCGCCCTCGTCGTGCTCGTCGGGCGGGTGGTAGCTCTCGCCCTCGCGCAGCGCCCTCAGCGCTCCCTTGCGCTGGGCACGGGTGGTGCGGTCGAGGATCAGGACGCCGTCGAGGTGGTCGATCTCGTGCTGGAGCACGCGCGCCTCCAGGCCGGAGGCCTCGATCTCGATCGGCTCGCCCTCGGCGTCGCGGCCGCTGACCCGGGCGAACAGCGGGCGCTCGACGTCCATCGAGACGCGGGGCAGGCTGAGGCAGCCCTCCTCGGCGACCACGGCCTCCTCGGAGAGCCACTCGATCCGCGGGTTGACGAGCGCGGTCGGCTCGGCGTCGGGGCCAGCCTGGAAGACGAGCAGCCGGCGCAGCACCCCGAGCTGGGTGGCGGCGAGGCCGACGCCCATCCCGTCGCGCATGATCGCGATCATCCGCTCGACCTCGGCCCGCAGCTCGGGGCCGAAGCTCTGGACCGGAGAGGCCTTGCTCTTCAGGACCGGGTCGCCGAACTTGACGACGTGCGCGAGCGCCGCTTCGCGGCGCTCGACCAGCTCCGCTTCGAGCTCCTTGCGCTCCTGCTCCTCCGCCCCGATTGCCTGCTCGTCGCTCACCCGCCGATTGTATGACGACTACTGGGGATCGACGTCGACGCCGATCGATACGTCCCGCAGCGAGCGGTCGGCGACCCGGCGCTCGACCACGGTGCGGACGGCGGCGACGGTGGGCTCGCGGCCGGCGGCCTTGATCAGCAGGCGGCGGCGGTGGCGGTTGCGGACCCGGAACATCGGCGCCGGCCCGAGCAGGTCGGAGTCGCCGGGGAGCGCCTCGCGCAGCTCGGCGGCGACCGCCAGGGCCGCGCTTTCCAGCTTCGGCTCCCGCTCGGCTGAGAGGTTGATCCGCAGCAGATGGGAGAAGGGTGGGTAGCGCAGCATCCGCCGCCGCTCCAGCTCGCCCGCGAGGAAGCCGGCGGAGTCGTGGCGGGCGGCGTGCTCGATGCTGGCCGCGCCCGGCGCCAGGGTCTGGACCATCACCTCTCCCCCGGCCTCGCCGCGACCGGAGCGGCCGGCCAGCTGCGCGACCATCGCGAAGGTGCGCTCCTCGGCGCGGAAGTCGGGGAAGCGCAGGGTCGCGTCGGCGTCGAGGATCGCGCTCAGCGTCACCTCGGGGAAGTCGTGGCCCTTGGCGACCATCTGGGTCCCGACCAGGACCCCGCTCGGGGCCTCGCCGAAGCGGGCGAGGATGCCGGCGTGGGCGCCGCGGACGGCGGCGGTGTCGGAGTCGAGGCGGAAGACCGGCATCGGGTCGAGGCGCTCGGCCAGCAGCTGCTCGACCCGTTCGGTCCCCGCCCCGGCCTGCGAGAGCGTCGTCGAGGCGCACTGCGGGCAGGCCCGGGGGGCCGGCTCTACGTGGGCGCAGTGGTGGCAGACGAGGCGGCCGCTGTGGCGGTGGACGATCAGCGAGACGTCGCAGTTGGGGCAGTCCCAGTGGTGCCCGCAGGAGCGGCAGGTGAGCCAGGGGGCGAAGCCGCGGCGGTTGATCATCACGATCGCCTTGGCGCCGGCCGCACGGACCCCCTCCAGCGCCTCCCAGGTCTCGGGGTGCAGCGGGCCCGAGCGCGGGTCGGCCTCGCGCATGTCGACCAGGTTCACCGGCGGCATCCCGAGCCCGTCGACCCGCCTAGGCAGCTCCAGCCGCGGCAGCTCCAGCCAGGTCTCCGGACGCGGCGTCGCGGTGCCGGCGACCAGCACGGCGCCGCAGTCGGCGGCGCGTTTGCGGGCGACCGCGCGGGCGTCGTAGGTGGGGTCGCCCTCCTGCTTGTAGGAGGCGTCGTGCTCCTCGTCGATGACGATCAGGCCGAGGTCGCGGACGGGGGCGAAGACGGCCGAGCGCGGACCGACGCAGACGCTCGCCTCGCCGCTGCGCAGGCGCCGCCACTCGTCGTAGCGCTCGCCGGCCGAGAGGGCCGAGTGCAGGACCGCGAAGCGGTCGCCGAGCCGGGCGCGGAAGCGGGCCACCGCCTGCGGCGCCAGGCCGATCTCCGGGACCAGCACGATCGCCCCGCGCCCGCGCTCCAGCGCCGCCTCGACGGCGGCCAGGTAGACCTCGGTCTTGCCGGAGCCGGTGACTCCGTGGAGGAGCTGCCCGCGGGGGGATCCGGGCTCGCCGTCGAGCGCGGCGACGAGGGCGTCGACGGCGGCGCGCTGTTCGGGCAGGAGCTCCGGGCGCTCGGCGGGGGCGCGCAGGCCGGGGGCGCCGGGGGCGCGGCGCAGGCGCGAGCTGCGGGTGGCGATCAGGCCGCGGGCCTCGAGCCGGCGCAGCGCCGCGCGGTCGGCGCCGACCGCGGCGGCCAGCTCCGGTCCCGACATCTCCCCCGCGCTCAGCGCCTCCAGGGCCGCCCGCTGCTTGACCCCGAGCCGCTCGCCGCCGGAGAGCGCCGCTTCGCCGGCCGGGAGGATCTCCGCCCGCAGCTCGAGCTTGGAGCGGACGGTGCGCCCGCCGGTCCCGGTCCCCGGCGGCAACACCAGCTGCAGCCCGCGCGAGGGCGTCGAGCAGTACTCGCGGGCGACCCAGAGGCCGAGCTCGACCAGCTCCGCCGGGGCTCCCGACCTCCAGCGCCTCGATCGGCTCGGCGAGCCGCTCCGGCGGCAGCTCGGAGGCCTCGGCGAGCTCGACGACGACGCCGAGCAGGCGCCGCGGGCCGAAGGGCACGCGGACGACGCTGCCGACCTCCAGCCCCTCCATCGCCGCCGGGCGGCGGTAGTCGAACGGGCCCCGCAGAGCGCGGGCGGTGGTCAGCGGCTCGACCCTGAGGATGGACACCCCGCCGAGGGTATGGGCGCGCGGGGACGCCGTGTCCAGCGCCCCTGGCGGGCGCCCGACCGGTCGCTTATGCTGGCGCCCGTGAGCCTCAATCTCAGCCCCGGGGAGCAGGTGATCTTCGAGGGCCACCCATCCTGGCGGGCGATCCTCGGCTTCTACCTCAAGGGCGTCGTGGTCGCGGCGATCCTCGGCGTGATCGCCAAGCTCGTCGACGGCAACGGCAGCGCCTTCCTGGTCGTCCTCGTCGCGATCGCCCTGACCGTGCTGATCGGCTTCGTCAAACGGGTGGCGACCACGTACACGATCACCAACCGCCGCCTCAACATCAAGCGCGGGATCATCTCCCGGGAGATCCAGGAGACGCGGCTGGAGCGGGTCCAGAACGTCAACTACCAGCAGTCGGTCTACCAGCGGATCATGCAGATCGGCGACGTCGACTTCGACACCGCCGCGACCGACGACAACAGCTTCATCTTCGCCGGCGTCGCCAGCCCCGAGGAAGTCGTCCACCGGGTCGACCAGGCGACCGGCGTGCACGCCGCCGGCGAGCACGGCCTGGGCGAGGCCCAGCCGCCGGCACACCCGGACGTTTAGACCCGCGCGTTTCCGACTTTATGGGCGCCATAGGCCCCAAAAAGTCGGAAACGACGAAGGCTAGGCGGGGCCGGCGGCGTCGCGGAGGGCGTCGGCGCGGTCGGTCCGCTCCCAGGTGAAGTCGCCGTCCTCGCGGCCGAAGTGGCCGTAGGCGGCGGTCTTCTGGAAGATCGGCCGGTGCAGGTCGAGGTACTCGCGGAAGGCGCCGGGGCGCATGTCGAACTCCGCCTCGACCAGCTGCGAGATCCGCGAGTCCGGCAGCTTGCCGGTGCCGAAGGTCTCGACCATCAGGCTGACCGGGTGGGCGACGCCGATCGCGTAGGCGACCTGGACCTCGCAGCGCTCGGCGAGGCCGGCGGCGACGACGTTCTTGGCCACGTAGCGGGCGGCGTAGGCGGCCGAGCGGTCGACCTTGGACGGGTCCTTGCCGGAGAAGGCGCCGCCGCCGTGGCGGGCCATGCCGCCGTAGGTGTCGACGATGATCTTGCGGCCGGTGAGGCCGGCGTCGCCGACCGGGCCGCCGATCACGAACTTGCCGGTCGGGTTGACGAGGAAGCCGTCGAGCAGTTCGGCCTCGTCGTAGCGGCCGGGGACCTCCGCCGCCAGCACCGGCAGCACCACGTGCTCCCAGAGGTCGGGCTTGATCTGGGTCGCCGAGTCGACCCCCTCGTCGTGCTGGGTGGAGATCAGCAGCTTGTCGACCGAGACCGGGCGGCCGTCGGCGTAGCGGACGCTGACCTGGGTCTTGCCGTCGGGGCCGAGGTAGCCGAGGGTGCCGTCCTTGCGCACCGCCGCGAGCCGTTCGGCGAGCCGGTGGGCGATGTGGATCGGCATCGGCATCAGCGCCTCGGTCTCGTCGCTGGCGTAGCCGAACATCATCCCCTGGTCGCCGGCGCCGGCGATGTCCAGCTCGTCGTCGTCGGCCGGGTCGGTGCGCGCCTCGAAGGCGACGTCGACGCCCTGGGCGATGTCCGGGGACTGTTTGTCGAGCGAGACGAGGACCGAGATGTGGTCGCAGTCGTAGCCGTACTTGCCGGTGTAGCCGATCTCCCGCACCGTCTCGCGGACGATCTCGGGGATGTCGAGGTGGACGTCGGTCGTGATCTCGCCGGAGACGACCGCCATGCCGGTGTTGACGAGCGTCTCGCAGGCGACGCGGCCGCCCGGGTCCTCGGCCATGATCGCGTCGAGGACGCCGTCGGAGATCTGGTCGGCAACCTTGTCGGGATGACCCTCGGTTACTGACTCGGACGTGAAGAGGTGCTCGTTCTCGGCGAGCGGCTTGGTCGTAGGCATCGGGGAAGCCTAGAGGGAATTCGCGCCCGGTGGCGGATCAGTCCTCGCGACCGCGATAGCCGCTGCGGGGGACGAAATCGATCACCAGCGGCACGCCCTCGAGCTCGTAGTTCTCGCGCATCCGGTTCTCCAGGTGGTAGGCCCAGTCGCGGCTGATCAGCTTGCGGTCGTTGACCTGGATCGCGACCCGGATCGGCCGCTCCCCGACCTGCGCCGCGTAGAGAGTCTTCAGGCGGCGGCCGCGTTTGGCCGGCGGTGGCGTTTTCGCCATCACGGCGCCGACGAAGCGGTTCAGCTCCGGCGTCGGGATCCGCTTGCCGGCCTGGTCGGCCAGCTGCAGCGCCCGGGGCAGCAGCGCCGGGACGTTGCGGCCGCGCTCGGCCGAGAGGGTGATGACCGCCGGCCGCAGTCGCAGCTTGCGGGTCACCCGGGCGCGGGCGTCGTCGATGTCGGTCTCGGTGATGTCCCACTTGTTCATCGCCAGCAGGCTGGCGCAGCCGGCCTTCATCGCCATCTCGGAGATCCGCAGGTCCTCGGCGGTGACCCCCTCGGCGGCGTCGCAGACGACGATCGCGACGTCGGCCCGCTCGACCGCCCGTTCGGAGCGCAGCTGCGCGTAGTAGTCGATCGTGCCGGCGACCTTGGAGCGGCGGCGCAGGCCGGCGGTGTCGACCAGGATCACCCGCCGCCCGTCGACCTCGAGCTCGGTGTCGATCGCGTCGCGGGTGGTGCCGGCGAGGTCGGAGACGATCACCCGGTCGGAGCCGAGGAAGGCGTTGACGAGCGAGGACTTGCCGACGTTGGGGCGGCCGATCACCGCGACCCGGACCGCGTCGGGCTCCTCGGGGCGCGGCTCGCGCTCGCCGAGCGCGGTGACGATCGCGTCGAGCAGGTCGCCGGTGCCGAGCCCGTGGGTGGCCGAGACCGCCAGTGGCTCGCCCAGCCCGAGCGCGTGGAACTCGGCGGTGGCGGCGTAGTCGTTGGGACGGTCGGCTTTGTTGACGGCGACGATCACCGGGACGCCGCCGCCGCGCAGGGTCCTGGCCAGCTCGGCGTCGCCGGCCCGCAGCCCGGCGCGGCCGTCGACGACCATCAGCACCGCGTCGGCCTCGGCGATCGCCAGCCGCGCCTGCGCCTGCACGTCGCGGGCCAGCTCCGCCTCGTCCTCGAGGTCGATGCCGCCGGTGTCGATCAGCTCGAAGGCGACGCCCGTTCCACTCGGTCGCCAGCCGCTTGCGGTCGCGGGTCACCCCCGGCTCGGCCGCGGTCACCGCCTCGGTGCCGCCGACCAGGCGGTTGACCAGGGTGCTCTTGCCGACGTTGGGGAAGCCGACGACGGCGACCAGCGGGCTCATCGGCGCGCTCATGCGAGGCCACGCGCTCGCTTCGGCCAGTCGCGCGGCGACGACCCGGCCGACGACCTCTTCCAAGCCCATCGACGATGTGTCGAGCTCGACCGCGTCCTCGGCGGCGCGCAGGGCGCCGTGCTCGCGCTCGGTGTCGCGGGCGTCGCGGCGGCGCTGGGCGTCGAGCACCGATTCGAAGTCCTCGCCGGTCTCCGCCGCGCGGCGGCGCGCCCGCTCCTCGTCGGAGGCGGTGAGGAAGACCTTGAGCGGCGCCTCGGGGCTGACCACGGTGCCGATGTCGCGCCCCTCGGCGACGTAGTCGGCGGCGGCGATCAGCTGGCGCTGGCGCTCGACCATCGCCTCGCGCACGCCGGGGTGGACGGAGACCCGGGAGGCGGCGGCGGTCACCTGCGGGTCGCGGATCGCGGTGCTGACGTCGCGCCCGCCGAGCAGCACCCGGCGGCCGTCGAGGTCGATCTCGAGCCCGGCGGCCAGTTCGTCCAGCGCCGCGCCGTCGTCGAGGTCGGCGCCGGCCTCGAGCGCGGCCAGCGCCACGCAGCGGTACATCGCCCCGGAGTCGAGGTAGGTGAAGCCGAGCTCGGCGGCGACCGCGCGAGCGACGGAGGACTTGCCGGCCCCGGCGGGACCGTCGATGGCGATGACCATCAGCTCAGGGTATGGATGCGGAAGCTCAGGACGATTCCCGCCGCCGCTCAGCCGCCGCCCAGCAGCGAGCCGAGGTCGCCCTCGAAGCCCGGATAGCTGACCGCGGCGGCGTCCATCCCCTCGACCTCGACCCCCTCGCGGGAGGCGAGGCCGGCGACCGCGCCGAGCATCGCGATCCGGTGGTCGCCGTGGGAGGAGATCGTGCCGCCGCGCAGGCCGCCGGTCCCGGTCGACGACCATCCCGTCGGCGGTCGGCTCGACCTCGCCGCCGAGCGCTCGCAGCGCCGCGCTCACGGTCTCGACCCGGTCGGACTCCTTGCGGCGCAGCTCGGCGGCATCGCGGATCGTCGTCGTCCCCTCGGCGAAGCAGGCGGCGAGCGCGACCAGCGGCAGCTCGTCGATCGCCAGCGGGATCTCGGCGCCGCCGACCTCGGTCCCGCGCAATGGCGCCGGGCGGATCCGCAGGCGGGCGGTCGGCTCGCCCCCGCGTTCGCCCACCGGCTCGGCCTCGATCTCGGCCCCCATCCGCTCGAGGATCGCCAGCAGGCCGGTCCGGGTTGGGTTGACGCCGACCCCCTCCAGCACCACCTCGCTGTCCGCGACCAGCAGCCCGGCGACGACGAAGAAGGCGGCGGAGGAGATGTCGGCGGGGACGGCGATCTCGCCCGGTTCCAGGCGCGCGGCCGGGCGCACGGTGACGGTCCCGCCCTCGCTGCCGATCTCGGCCCCGGCGGCGGCCAGCATCCGCTCGCTGTGGTCGCGGCTCGGGTGCGGCTCGACGACGCTCGTCTCGCCCTCGGCCAGCAGTCCGGCGAACAGCAGGCAGGACTTCACCTGGGCGCTGGCGATCGGCATCTCGTAGGCGATCCCCTGCAGCGGCGCGGCATCGATCCGCAGCGGCGGCAGCCGCTCCTCGCGGGCGCTCAGGCTGGCCCCCATCTCCCGCAGCGGGATCGCGATCCGGTCGACCGGGCGCTTGCGGATCGAGTCGTCGCCGTCGAGCGTCCACGCGCCGATCTCCTGCCCGGCCAGCCAGCCCGGCAGCAGCCGCAGCAGGGTGCCGGCGTTGCCGACGTCGATCGCCGCCGGGCGCGGACCGCGCAGCCCGACCCCCTCGATCCGCAGCTCCGGCCGCAGACCGTCGGCGCTCTCGACCCCGGCCCCGAGGGCCTCGACGGCGCGCAGGGTCGAGTGGGTGTCGGCGGCGTCGAGATAGCCGTCGATCGTCGTCGTCCCCTCCCCCATCGCCGCGATCAGCGCCGCCCGGTGGGAGATCGACTTGTCCGAGGGCGGGCGCAGGCCGCCGCGCAGGGGTCCCGAGGGCTCGAAGCGGGCGTCCGGCATCCTCGCGCCCCCTACTCGCCGTCGAGGACGCTGACGGTGTGGCCGAGGCCGTGGATCAGATCGGCCGCCCGCGCCGCCTGCTCGTCGCCGGCGACCCAGAGGGTGACCGCGCCGGAGGTCATGTCGGCTGCGGGGTAGAGCGCCATGTCCTCGATGTTGACGCCGGCCTCGCCCAGCGCCAGGGCCAGCTCGGCGATCGTCCCGGGCCGGTTGGCGACGACGATCCGCAGCTCCCGCAGCGGCCCGGCGGCGAGCTCGGACTCGAGCAGGCGACGGCGGTCCTCGCCGGCGGCGGCGTGCCAGGCGGCGACGGCGTCGCGATCGCCGGCCCGGATCAGCCGCGCGGCCGCCTCCAGGCGCCGGGCCACCGACTCGACCGAGTCGGCGACGGCGTCGCGGTTGCTGGCGAAGATGTCGGCCCAGATCGCCGGGTTGGAGCCGGCTACGCGGGTGGTGTCGCGGAAGCTCGGGCCGATCTCGGGCAGCCGCTCGGAGTCCCTGGTCAGCGACTCGGACGCCTCGGCGGCGAGCGCGTTGGCGACCACGTGCGGGAGGTGGCTGACCGTCGCCATCATCCGGTCGTGGGCGTGCGGGTCGATCGCCAGCGGGCGGGCGCCGAGCCCGGCGACGGCGCGCTGGAGGCGGTCGTAGAGCAGGCCGCTGGAGCGCTCTGTCGGAGTCAGGTACCAGCGCGCGCCCTCGAAGAGGTCCTCGCGGGCGTTCTCGACCCCGGCCGTCTCCGCCCCGGCCAGCGGGTGCCCGCCGATGAAGCGCTCGTCGCCGCCGCGGGCGTCGACCAGCTCCCCCTTGGTCGAGCCGACGTCGCTGACCACGGTGTCCTCGCCGCTGGCCGCCAGCGCCGCGGCCGCCTGCTCCGGCAACAGCCCGACCGGGCCGGCGCAGAAGACCAGGTCGGCGCCGGCGCAGGCCGCCTCCACCGAATCGGCGCCGCGATCGAGCGCCCCGAGCTCGACCGCCCTGGCGATCCGCTCCGGGCTGCGGCCCCAGCCGACCACCTCGGCCCCGAGCCGGCGGCGCGCGGCGAGCCCGATCGAGCCGCCGATCAGGCCCACCCCGAGGATCGCGACTCTGGGGCCCTCGCTCAAGTGCGCCGCGCCTCGACCGCCGAGGCGAACCGCTCCAGCGCGGTGACCGTGTCCTCCCAGTCGATGCAGGGGTCGGTCACCGACTGCCCGTAGACCAGGTCCTCGCCCGGGACGCAGGTCCTGGCGGCCCTCCTTGAGGAACGACTCCAGCATCACCCCGACGATCGCCTTGTTGCCGTCGGCGATCTGGTCGGCGATTTCGCCGGCCGCGAAGAACTGCTTTTCGGGGTCCTTGGCGCTGTTGTCGTGGGAGGCGTCGATGACCAGGCGCTCCGGCAGCCCGGCGACGCCGAGCGTGACCAGCGCGTCCTCGACCTCGGGCACGTGGTAGTTCGGCTGGCCGTGGCCGCCGCGGAGGATGATGTGGCAGTCGGGGTTGCCGGTCGTGTGCAGGATCGCCGGCTGGCCGGCGTCGTCGATGCCGGCGAAGGCGTGCGGAGCCGCGGCCGCCCGGACCGCGTCGACCGCCACCTGGATGTTGCCGTCGGTGCGGTTCTTGAAGCCGATCGGCATCGAGAGGCCGGAGCCGAGCTGGCGGTGGGTCTGGCTCTCGGTCGTCCGCGCCCCGATCGCGCCCCAGGCGACCGTGTCCGAGATGTACTGCGGGGATGATCGGGTCGAGGAACTCGCAGCCGACCGGCAGCCCCATCCCGACCACCTTCAGCAGCAGCTCGCGGGCGATCCGCAGGCCGGCGTTGACGTCGCCGGAGCCGTCCAGGTGCGGGTCGTTGATCAGTCCCTTCCAGCCGGTCGTCGTCCGCGGCTTCTCGAAGTAGACGCGCATCACGATCAGCACCTCGTCCTCGATCTGCTTCGCCAGGGCGCTGAGCCTGGTCGCGTACTCCAGCGCCGCTTTCGGGTCGTGCACGCTGCACGGCCCGACCACGACCATCAGCCGCTGATCGCGCCCGTGCAGGACCTCGACGACTTCTTCCCTTCCTTTGACGACCGCCTGCGCCCGCTCGGAGCCGAGCGGGAGCTCCTCGAGCAGTCTTTCCGGCGGGGACAGCTCGACCACTTTGGCGATCCGCTGGTCCCTGACCTGGTCTCTCTTGGCGCCCCCCATCCCGATGTGCATTCTGTCTGAGCCTTTCTCCATGCCGCTGAAATCGTACTTCCTGGGTGCTGACCGTCAGCGCGCGCCGACGACCACGAAAACGAGGTTCGGCGCCCGGGCCAAAAGAGTCTTCTCACGCGGCGGAACGCCGCCAGGCCGGACGCCTAGCTAAATCGCCAATAGGTGAGATACGCAGGGGCGACGGCGGCGCGGAGCGCGCGGGGGCCGTTCGCGGATGTGCGTTTCGTCTTCACCTTGCGCTTGTTTGTACCACGCTGCCGGCGATTAGTCGAGTAATTCCGACAGGACGCCGAGGAAGCGGCCGTTCTCCTCGGGAGTGCCGTAGGTGACGCGGATGTGACCGGGGTCGCCGAGCGGGGTTCCGGCGCGGACGGCGATCAGCCGCTCGGCGAGGCCGGCGATCACCTCGCCCTCGTCGGCGTCGCCGAGATCGACCCAGGAGAAGTTGGCCTGCGACTCGGAGGTCTCCAGCCCGAGCTCGGCCAGGCCCTCCTGCACCCGCAGCCGCTCGGCGACGGTGCTCTCGACCCGGCGCAGGACGTCGTCCTGGTGGCCGATCGCCTCCGCCCCGGCCGCCTGCGCGAGGGCGTTGACGCTGAACGGCTGGCGCACCGCGTCGACCGCGGCGCGGAAGCCGGCGGAGCCGATCGCGTAGCCGACCCGCAGCCCGGCCAGGCCGTAGCACTTGCTGAAGGTGCGCAGGACGACCAGGTTCGGGAAGTCCTCGAGCAGGTCGAGGGTGGCGTCGGGGTCGTCGTTGGTCTGGAACTCGATGTAGGCCTCGTCGAGGATCACCGTCACGTGCGGCGGGATGCGCTCGCAGAACTCGGCGATCTCGGCCGCGGGGATGTGGGTCGCGGTCGGGTTGTTCGGGTTGCAGACGATCAGCAGCTGGGTCGCCGCGGTCACCTCGTTGGCCATCGCCTCGAGGTCGTGGACGTCGCCGGGGGCGAGCGGGACGCGGATCTCGCGGGCGCCGGTCAGCGCCGGCAGGTACGGGTACATCGAGAACGAGGGCCAGGCGTAGACGATCTCGGCCCCCGGCTCGCAGAGCGCCTCGGCGGCGGCGAGGAGGATCTCGCAGGAGCCGTTGGCGACGGCGACCCGGCCCGGCTCCGTCTCGTAGCGCTCGGCGAGGCGCTGGCGCAGCAGGGTCGCGTCGGGGTCCGGGTAGCGGTTCATCGCCGCGGCGGTGCGCTGGATCGCCTCGACCACCGCCGGGTGCGGCGGGAACGAGGACTCGTTGGAGGCGAGCTGGGCGATCCCGCCCGAGGCGACCTCCTCGGAGGACTGCCCGGTCGGGACGCCGGCCTTGTAGCCCGGCATCCGCGCCAGCTTCTCGGCGAAGGTGACCGTCATTGCGCCGCTTCGAGGTCGGCGCGCAGCTTCTGCGCCTCGCCGATGTACGCGTGCGCGGGGCTGTGGCCGACCGGCGCGTAGAAGTAGAGCATCACCCGGATCACCCGCGGCATCGAGCCCGGCACCGGGATCTCCCGGCAGCAGAGCAGCGGCACCTGGTCGAGCCCGAGCCGGCGGGCGGCGGCAGCGGGGAACTCGGCGTCGAGGTCGTCTGTGGTCGTGAACAGGCAGCTGACCATGTCGGCCGGCTCGAGCCGGTTGCGGTCGATCAGCGTCCGCAGCAGCTCCTCGGTCGCGTCGAGGATCGCGTCGCCCTCGTTGACCTCGGCCTGCACGGCGCCGCGCACCGCGAACAGCCGCTGTTCGCCCCCCTCGTACCTGCCTCGCTCCATCTCCATGCCCCCCATCTTCCCAAAGCCGGGGGAGGAACTCGATGCGCTGCGCCTTATCCGCGGATAGCGCGGAAAAGGAACAGCGGAATCGGCTGGCGGGTCGCAGAGCTCGCCGAGAGCCAGCACGGTGTCGTCTCTCGCCATCAGTTGCGGGCACTTGGACTGAGCGACGACGCGATCGACAGAGCCCGGGCCGCCGGGCGCCTGCACCCCGTCTTTCGGGGCGTCTTCGCGGTCGGGCACGGCCGGATCGGCGAGCGGGGGCGGATGATGGCCGCGGTGCTGGCCTGCGGGGACGGAAGCGTCGTCTCCCACCGCAGCGCCGCGGTCCTGCTGGGACTGGCGGACCGGGCGCCGGTCGTGGTCGACGCGATCGCCTCGGCGCCGGGCCGGGGCCGCAAGATCGACGGGGTCCGCGCCCATGGCGTGCCGGTCCCGACGCCGGCGGAGCGCGGGTCGGCCGACGGGATCCCCTGCACCAGCCCGGCGCGGACGCTGGTCGATCTCGCGGGAACGGTGCGGGGGCGGACGCTGCGGGCCGGGTTCGAGCGGGCGGCGGCGGATGGGGCGCTCGACCTCGATGCGGTCGAAGCGGCGGCGCGGCAGCGACCGCGGCCGGGGACGCCGCTGGTGCTGGCGATCGCGGCCGAGTGGCGGGCGGCGACCGAGCTGGTGCCGAAAGCGCGGCTCCGCAGCCCGTTCGAGGCGCGGCTGTTGCCGCTGCTCGCGGCGACCGACCTGCCGGCGCCCCAGGTCAACGCCCCCGTCCAGACCCCCGGTGGCCGGCTCGAGGTCGACCTGCTCTGGCCCGACCACCGCTTCGTAGTCGAGGCCGACAGCCGCCGCCACCACGGCACCGAGATCGCCTTCGAGCGCGATCGCCGGCGCGATCGCGAACTGATGCGCGCCGGATACAAGACCCTCAGACCCACCTGGCGCCAGGTCGAACGCGAGCCGGAGCTGGTGCTCGACGCGATCCTGCGCGAGCTGGATGCGCGTGGAGGGCCTAGCGGTCCTGGCCCGAGATCTTCCGGAGCGCCGCGATCTCCTGCTCGGTGAGGCGACGGCTGCCGCCCCCCGTCAGCCTGCCGAGCCGCAGCGGGCCGAAGCCGGTTCGTTTCAGCGCCACCACCCGGTTGCCGACCGCTTCGACCATGCGGCGGACCTGCCGATTGCGGCCTTCGCGCATGACGATCTCGACTTCCTGGCGGCTGACCCGCGTCACCTCGGTCGGCGCGGTCGGGCCGTCCTCCAGCTTCAGGCCGTTGCGCAGGCGGCTGAGGTCGCGGTCGGTGGGCGGCTTGCCGAGGCGGGCGAGGTAGGTCTTGGCGACCCCGTAGCGGGGATGGGTGAGGTGATTGGCGAGCTCGCCGTCGTTGGTCAGCAGCAGCAGGCCGGTCGAGTCGGCGTCGAGGCGCCCGACTGGGTAGAGCCGGGCCGGCGAATCGACCAGATCGACCACCGCCGGGCGGGTTCCCGGCTCCTTCGCGGTGGAGACGACGCCGACCGGCTTGTTCACGGCCCAGACCTCGAGCTTCTCCGTGCCGATCTCGCTGCCGTTGACGCGGACATCGTCCTCGTGGCCGACGTCCCGGGCGGGATCGGTGACGACCTTGCCGTCGACCGTGACGACGCCCTTGGCGATGATCTCCTCGGCCTTGCGCCGCGAGGCCACCCCTCCGTGGGCGAGGTACTTCGCCAGCCTCACGTCGGGAGAGCCGGGGGATGACTCGACGGAGCCTCCCCGCTGTTGCGACGGCGAGTCTTCGCCCGGCTCTCCCGCCTCATGAGTCCGAGCGCTGTTCGCCGGCCTTGAGCAGGCGCTCGCGCAGCTCGCGCTCGTCCTCGGGGCTGGGGTCGAAGCGGGCCGGGTCGGGGAGCTGGTCGAGGCCGGAGAGCCCGAAGAGCCGCTCGAACAGCTCCGAAGTCTTGAAGATCGCGGCGCCGAAGCGCGAGCGGCCCGACTCCTCGATCAGGCCGCGCTCGGCCAGCGTCTGCACCGCCGACTCGCCGCTGACCCCGCGGATGCGGGCGATCTCCGGCCGCGAGACCGGCTGCAGGTAGGCGACGATCGCCAGCGTCTCCGCCTGCGCCTGGGTCAGCGGCGGGGTCCGCGGCTTCGCCAGCAGCCGCCGCGCCGCTTCCTCGCTGGCCGGGTCGCTGGCCAGGGTGAAGCCGCCCGAGACCTCGCGCAGGACCACCCCGCGCCGGCCCTCGCCGAGGTCCTCGCGGAGGAGGTCGATCGCCTCCTCGACCTGGCCCTCGGTCGCCTCGGTCGCCAGCGCCAGGTCGGCGGCGCTGACCGGCTGGGCGGAGAGGAAGAGCAGCGCCTCGACCGTGCGGGCAAGGTCGCTCACGCGGCCGCCCCCGGGCTCGTCTTCTTCACCGTGATCGGGCCGAAGGGCTCGGACTGCTCCCAGGTCACCTCGCCCTTGCGGTAGAGCTCCAGCAGGGCGAACACGGTGACCGCCTGGGTCAGCCGGTCCTCGCCGCCGAACTCGTCGTCGAAGTCGAAGTTCGTGCGGCGGCCGAGCGCGTCGCGCAGCGCCCGCAGGCGGCGCTCCAGGGAGACGGTCGGGCGGATGTGGCTGAGGTCGATCTCCTCCGGCTCGACCAGGAGGTCGCCGATCGCGGTGCCGAGCAGCTCCGGGTCGTAGACGGCGACCGCCGCGTCGACCTCGACCCGCCGCAGCTGCGGCGGCAGCGGCGCCGAGCGGTAGAGGTAGCCGCGCTGGGACTCGAAGCGGTCGGCCAGGACCGCCGAGGCGTCGCGGTAGCGGCGGTACTCGAGCATCCGCGCCAGCAGCTCCTCGACCGCCTCCTCGGGCGCCAGCTCCTCGAGGCCGTCCTCGGGCCCCGGCAGCATCAGCCGCGACTTCAGCTCCAGCAGCGCCGCGATCAGGACCAGGAACTCGGTCGCTACCTCGAGCTCCAGCTCGCCCTCGCGCTCCAGGTGCTCGACGTAGGAGACCACGACCTCACCCAGCTGCAGGTCGAGCAGGCTGACCTCCTCGCGCAGGACCACCGCCAGCAGCAGGTCGAACGGCCCCGCGAAGATGTCGAGGTCGAGATCGAGGTCGAGTTCGGAGACCGCCATCCAGCCCAGACTAGAAGCCCATGCGGTCGCGCACCGCGGCGACGGTCGGGGCGGCGAGCGCGCGCGCCTTGCCGGCGCCGGCGGCGAGCACGGCCTCCAGCGCCGCCTCGTCGGGGCGCAGCTCGGCGTAGCGCTCCTGGACCGGCTCCAGCAGATCGATCACACCCTCTGCGACCGCCTTCTTGAAGTCGCCGTAGCCGGCTCCAGCGAACTCCGCCTCGACCGCCGACTGGTCGGCGCCACGGGCGACGGCGAGGATGTCGATCAGGTTCGAGATCCCGGCCTTGCCGGGCGCCCGCGCCACCTCGCGGCCGGAGTCGGTGACGGCGCTGCCGAACTTCTTGCGGATCGCGCCGGGCTGGTCGAGCACGTAGACGGTGCCGGCCTCGCTGGCGTTGGAGGTGGACATCTTCCGCTCCGGCTCCTGCAGGTCCATGATCCGGGCGCCGACCTCGGGGACCAGCAGCTCCGGCACGACCAGCAGCTCGCCGAAGCGATCGTTGAAGCGGCGGGCGATCTCCCGCATCAGCTCGACGTGCTGGCGCTGGTCGTCGCCGACCGGGACCTCGGTGGCGCGGTAGGCGAGCACGTCGGCGGCCATCAGCACCGGGTAGTAGAAGAGCGCCGCCGAGACCAGCTCGCGCTGGCGCGCCGACTTGTCCTTGAACTGGTGCATGCGGTTGAGGTCACCGTGCGAGGTGACGGCGGAGAGCAGCCAGGTCAGCTCGGTGTGCTCGCGCACGTCGGACTGGCGGAAGAGGATGCAGCGCTCGGGGTCGAGCCCGGCGGCGAGCAGGATCGCGATCGTGTCGTAGAGGCGCTCGCGCAGCTCCTGCGGGTCGTAGGCGATCGAGATCGCGTGCAGGTCGACGATGCAGAAGATCGCCGGCTCGCCGCGCTCCTGGGCCTCGACGTACTGGCGGATCGCGCCGATGTAGTTGCCGAGGTGCTTGCGGCCGGTCGGCTGGATGCCGGAGAAGACGATCGGGGCGTCGCTCATGTCCTCTCAGCCTATTGACGCCGCGCGCGGCAGACCTTTGTCCCGGATACCGGAACAAAGGTCTGCCGCGCAAGATGGCTCTCGCCCGGCGACGGCGGGCAGGGCAGCCGAGGATTGACTGGAACAATCCGGGTAGGTGATGCGCTGATGGCGAGATCCATATGGAGCGGTTCGATCAGCTTCGGGCTCCTGAACGTGCCCGTGAAGCTCTACAGCGCGGTCGCGCGGCGCAACATCGCCCTGCGTGAAATCCGCGAGTCCGACAGCGCCCGGATCAAACACCGCCTCTTCGCCGACGGCACCGACGAGGAAGTCTCCCGCGACCAGATCGTCAAAGCGTACGAGCTCGCGGAGGGTCAGTACGTGCCGCTGACGAAGGGCGAGATCGAAGCGCTGGCGCCGGAGCGCTCGAAGGCGATCGACGTGCTCGACTTCGTCGACATCGAGGAAATCGACCCGATGTACTTCAACAGCCCCTACTACCTGGGACCCAAAGACGGCGCCGAGAAGGCCTACTCGCTGCTGGCCAGCGCGATGGAGTCCTCCGGCAAGGCCGCGATCGCCCGCTTCGTCTTCCGCAACAAACAGCACCTGGCCGCGATCCGCGCCGCCGACGGGGTGCTGACGCTGACCACGATGCGCTTCGCCGACGAGGTCGTGCCCGCCGCCGAGCTCGACGACGCCTTCCCCGAGAGCAGGAGCAAGGTGGAGAAGAAGGAGCAGCAGATGGCGGAAGCGCTGATCGAGTCGCTCTCCACCGAGTTCGACCCGAGCAGCTACCGCGACGAGCACCGCGAGGAACTGCTGGCGCTGATCGAACGCAAGGCAGAAGGCAAGGAGATCGTCGCCTCCGGGGCCGAGCCGGCGAAGGCGACCAAGGCGCCCGACCTGATGGCCGCGCTGGAGGAGAGCATCGCCGCCGTCAAGGGCGGCGAGGGCGGCGCCAAAAGGACTCCCGCGAAACGCAAATCGACTTCCAAGGCCAAGGCGAAACCAAAAGCCAAAGCCAAAAAAGCGAAGTCGACCAAGCCCAAAAAAACCAAAGCCTCGAAATAGGCCGTGGCCGAGAGCCAGACGGTCGAGGTCGACGGGCGTGAGCTGAAGCTCACCAACCTCGACAAGGTGCTGTACCCGGAGGTCGGGTTCAGCAAGGGCGAGATGGTCGACTACTACGCCAAGGTGGCCGACGCGATGGTCCCCCACCTGAAGGGGCGCGCGGTGACCCTGCGCCGCTTCCCGGAAGGGGTCGAGGACCTCGACTCCGCCTTCTTCGAGAAGCGCTGCCCCAAGCACCGGCCCAAATGGGTGAAGACGACGAGCGTGCGCGCCGGCCCGAACGCCGGCAAGATCGACTTCTGCGTCTGCGACGGCCGCCCGACCCTGGTCTGGATGGCGCAGCTGGCGGCGGTCGAGCTGCACCCCTCGCTCTCGCTGGGACGGGCGCCGACGCGGCCGACCGTGCTGGCCTTCGACCTCGACCCGGGGCCGCCGGCCGACGTCGTCGACTGCTGCCGGGTGGCGCTGCGGCTGCGCGACATGTTCGGCCACTTCGGAGTCGAGAGCTTCCCCAAGACCTCGGGCTCGAAGGGGATGCAGGTGTACGTGCCGCTGAACCGCAAGGACGTCTCCTACGACCTCACCAAACCGTTTGCCAAAGCGATCGCCCAGCTGCTCGAAAAGCAGACCCCCGACCTCGTCGTCTCGAAGATGAAAAAGGTCGAACGCGGCGGCAAGGTGTTCGTCGACTGGTCCCAGAACCACCGCAGCAAAACGACGATCGCCGTCTACTCGCTGCGGGCGCGCGAGCGGCCGACCGCCTCCACCCCGCTGACCTGGGAGGAGGTCGAGGCGGCGGCGGACTCGGGCGACGGCTCGGCGCTGGTCTTCGAGGCCGGCGAGGTGCTGGAGCGGATCGAGCGCCACGGCGACCTCTTCGCGCCGGTGCTGGAGCTCGAACAAGAATTGCCGGAGCTCTAGAGGGGCTGGCGCACCACGGGGTGGCGGGTCGCCCGGACCTCGTCGAGGCGGCGGACCGGGGTCGTGTAGGGGGCCGCTTGGCGATCCCGGGATCGGACTCGGCCTCCTCGAGGATCTTCTCGACCGCCTCGGCGAAGGCGTCGAGGCTCTCCTTGGTCTCGGTCTCGGTCGGCTCGATCATCAGCGCCTCGTCGACCAGCAGCGGGAAGTAGACGGTCGGCGGGTGGAAGCCGAAGTCGAGCAGGCGCTTGGCGAGGTCGAGGGTCTGCAGGCCCAGCTCCTTCTTCATCGGCTTGCCGGAGAGGACGAACTCGTGCATGCAGTGGCGCTCGAAGGCGACCGGCAGGCGCTCGCCGGCGCGGCCCTCGGCGAGCCGGGCCTTCAGGTAGTTGGCGTTGAGGACGGCGGTCTCGGAGGCCTCGGCGAGGCCGTCGGCGCCGAGGCTGAGGATGTAGGCGTAGGAGCGGACGAAGACGCCGAAGTTGCCCTGGAAACCGCGCAGGCGGCCGATCGACTGGGGCCGGTCGAAGTCGAGGTCGAAACTCGGCCCGTGGCCGTTGTCGGCCTCGCGGCGGACCACCTGCGGGCGCGGCAGAAAGGGCTCGATGCGGTCGGAGACGGCGATCGGGCCGGCCCCGGGACCGCCGCCGCCGTGCGGCTGGCTGAACGACTTGTGGAGGTTGACGTGGACGATGTCGAAGCCCATGTCGCCGGGCCGCGACTGGCCCATCACCGCGTTGAGGTTGGCGCCGTCGTAGTAGAGCGTCCCCCCCGCCGCGTGGATCAGGCCGGCGATCTCGGCGATGTTCTCGTCGAACAGCCCGAGCGTGTTCGGGTTGGTCAGCATCAGGCAGGCGACCTGGTCGGGATCGGCGTCGATCTTCGCCCGCAGGTCGTCCATCTCGACCCCGCCGCGCTCGTTGGTCGCGACCTTGACCACCTCGTAGCCGGCCATCGTCACCGAAGCCGGGTTGGTGCCATGGGAGGTGTCCGGGGCCAGCACCTTGGTCCGCTGTTCGCCGCGGTCGGCGTGGTAGGCGCGGGTCAGCAGCAGGCCGGCGAGCTCGCCGTGGGAGCCGGCCGAGGGCTGCAGGCTGACGTGGGGCAGGCCGCAGATCTCGCCCAGGCTCTCCTGCAGCAGCCACATCAGCTCCAGTGCCCCCTGGGCGCGGCGCGGGTCCTGGGCGGGGTGCAGGCGGGCGTGGCCGGGCAGCGCCGCGACCCGCTCGTTGAGCCGCGGGTTGTGCTTCATCGTGCAGGAGCCGAGCGGGTAGAAGCCGCTGTCGAGGTCGAAGTTGCGGCGCGAGAGCTTGTTGTAGTGGCGGACGATCTCCGGCTCGGCGATCTCCGGCAGGTTCGGCCCCTCGGCGCGCAGCAGGCGGGCCGGGATCAGCTCCTCCAGCGGCGCCTCCGGGACCCCGGCCTCGGGCAGCACCGCGGCGCGGCGGCCGGGCTTCGACTTCTCGTAGATCGTCGTCGCGCGTTCGCGCTGCATCGGGGTCTCGGTCAGCGCCATCAGGCCACTCCCCCGACCCGCGGTTCCTTTGTAGTCCGTGGGACGACAAAGGAACCGCGGGATGGCGAGGTGCGCTCGGCGGCGATGGCGGAGGCGAGGGTGTCGGCGAGCCGGTCGATCTGCTCGCGGGTGCGGCGCTCGGTGATCGCCACCAGGAGGCCGTCCTCGTGCTCGGGGTACTCGTGGCCGAGCGGGTAGCCGGCGGCGATCCCGGCCTCGGCGCAGCGGTCGAGGACGGCGGCGACGGGAGCGTCGAGGCGGACCGCGAACTCGCGGGCGACCGGCGCCTCGTGCAGCAGCTCGACCCCCTCGACGGCGGCCAGGCGCCGGCGCGCGTAGGCCGTGCGCTGGACCAGCAGCTCGCCGAGCTCGCGGAAGCCGTGGCGGCCCAGCCAGGCGAGGTGGACCATCGCCCCGAGCGCGTTCAGCGCCTGCGCGGTGCAGATGTTGTTGGTCGCCTTCTCGCGGCGGATGTGCTGCTCGCGGGTCTGCAGCGCGAGGACGAAGCCGCGGCGGCCGTCGAGGTCCTCGGTCTCACCGGCGATCCGGCCGGGCATGCGGCGGATCTGCTCCTCGCTGGCGCAGAAGAAGCCGAAGGAGGGGCCGCCGTAGTCGAGCCGGTTGCCGAGCGGCTGGCCCTCGCCGAGGGCGATGTCGGCGCCGCAGGCGCCGGGCGGCTTGAGGATTCCCAAAGTCATCGGGTCGCAGGCGACGACCAGCAGGGCGCCGTGCTCCTTGGCGGCGGCGCCGAGCGCCTCGACGTCCTCGACCGCGCCGAGGAAGTTCGGGCTCTGCAGGATCACCGCGGCGGTCTCGCCGTCGACCGCGGCCGCCAGGGCGGCGGAATCGGTCAGCCCGCCCTCGAGCCCGACCTCGACGACCTCGGCCCCGTAGCCCGCGGAGTAGGTGCGCAGGGTCTCGCGGCTGTGCGGGTGGACGCCGCGGGAGACGACGAAGCGTCGCCGCTTGGTCGCGCCCATCGCCAGGTAGCCGGCGGAGGCGACCGAGGAGGGGCCCTCGTAGAGGCCGGCGTTGGAGACCGGCAGCCCGGTCAGCTCCGACATCGCCGTCTGGAACTCGAACATCACCTGCAGCCCGCCCTGCGAGATCTCCGGCTGGTAGGGCGTGTAGGGGGTGAGGAACTCAGAGCGCGAGGTGATCGCGTCGACGATCGCCGGCACGTAGTGGTCGTACATCCCGGCGCCGACGAAGCAGACCTCCGACTCGGCGTCGGCGTTGGCGCCGGCGAGCTCGGCCAGGCGCTCGTAGACCTCGGCCTCGCTGAGCCCGTCGGGCAGGGCCAGCGGGCGGCCGAGCCGCAGCGGCTCGGGAATCTGCTCGAAGAGGTCGGCGGCCCGCTCGACGCCGATCGCGGCGAGCATCTCGGCGCGATCCTCGGGGGTGGCGGAGGTGTAGCGACTCACTGCGTCATAAGGCTACGGAAGCGGGTGCCGGGGCGCCGGCCTAGGAATCCAGCAACTTGCGGTACTCGGCGGCGGAGAGCAGCGCCTCGGCCTCCTCCGGCGCGGTCAGCTTGACCTTGACCATCCAGCCCTCGCCGTAGGGGTCCTCGTTGATCTTCTCCGGCGTCTTGCCGAGGCTCTCGTTGATCTCGACGATCTCACCGGACATCGGCGCGATCACGTCGGAGACCGCCTTGACCGACTCGACCTCGGCGTAGGAGGCGTCCTTCTGAACCGTCGCGCCGAGCTCCGGCGCCTCGTAGAAGACGACCTCGCCGAGCGAGTCCTGGGCGTACCAGGTGACCCCGAAGTAGGCGTGCTCGTCGCCGTCCAGGCGGACCCAGTCGTGCTGGTCGTGGTAGCGCAGATCCTCTGGGTAGCTCGGCTCGGCCAATTCAGCTCCTTTTGCGGTAGAGGGGCTTGGAAGCTATCCGGGCGGGACGATGCTTGCCGCGGACGTCGATCTCGACCTCGGCCCCCGGCTCGGCGAGGTGGCTGCGGAGGTAGGCCATCCCGGCGCCGCGCTCCAGCGAGGGCGAGTAGGTGCCGCTGCTGACCGCGCCGACCGCCTCGCCGCCGGCCAGGACCGGGTTGCCGTCGCGGGGGATGCCGGCGCCCTCGATCAGGAACGGCGCCAGCCGCTCGGCGGTGCCGCCGGCGCGGGCGGCGGCGACCGCCTCGGAGCCGACGAACCCCGTCGCCTCCTTGCAGCACCAGCCGAGCCCGGCCTCGATCGGGCTGCGCTCGGGCGAGAGCTCGTTGCCGTGCAGCGGGTAACAGACCTCCAGCCGCAGGGTGTCGCGGGCGCCGAGCCCGCAGGGGACCACGCCGGCGTCCAGCAGCTCGGTCCAGATCGGCGCCGCGACCTCGGGGTCGATCATGACCTCGACCCCGTCCTCGCCGGTGTAGCCGGTGCCGGCGACCAGCGCCGGGCGGCGGCCGATCTTCACGGCGGCGACGTGGAAGCGCGGCGGCAACTCGATCCGCAGCGCCGCCCCCAGCACCGCGCGGGCGTGCGGGCCCTGGACGGCGAGCATCGCGTAGCGGTCGGCGACGTCGCGGACGCTGACGTCGAACTCGCGGCTGTGGCGGCCGAGCCAGGCGAGGTCGGTCGCGTGGTTGGCGGCGTTGGTGACGATCAGGTAGCGGTCGCCGCCGAGCCGGTAGGCGAAGAGATCGTCGATGACCCCGCCGTCCTCATTGCAGAGACAGGAGTACTGGGCGCCGCCGATCGCGATCGCGGCGACGTCGTTGGAGAGCGTGCGCTGGAGGAAGGCGAGCGCGCCCGGGCCCTCGACCTCGACCTCGCCCATGTGCGAGACGTCGAACATCCCGACGTGGGTGCGGACCGCCGAGTGCTCCTCCCGAATCCCCTCATACGTCACCGGCATCTCCCACCCGGCAAAGGGGACCAACTTCGCCCCAAGGTCAACATGCTGCTCGTAGAGAGGCGTGCGTCGGCTCGCGGAGTCGCTCACGCGTCCCAGCCTATTTCAGCGCGAGCACCGGCAGGCGTGCCGTGGGACCGGGCGTGGGTCCCTCCTGACGAACTCCTGCGAAGCAGCGGCAGGAGGGACCCACACCCGGTCCCTCCGCCACCTGATCGGAGCTATTCCTTCAAGAAGCCGGGCACGTCGATGTCGTCATCCGAAACCCGGAGTTTCCGAATGTCGGTGTCCTCCGCCGAGACCCGCGGGCGGCTCTCGTAGCGACGCCGGACCCGCTGCGGCGAGCGGGCGAGGAGCTCGAAGCCCTCGAAGCCGGTGGCGATCACGGTGACCCGGATTTCGTCGCCCATCGACTGGTCGACGACCGAGCCGAAGATGATGTTGGCGTTGTCGTCGGCCTCGGCCTGGACCAGCTGCGCGGCCTCGTTGACCTCGAACAGGCCGAGGTCCTCGGGGCCGGTGATGTTCAGCAGCATCCCGGTCGCGCCTTTGATCGACTCCTCGATCAGCGGCGAGGTGATCGCCAGTTTGGCGGCATCCAGGGCGCGTTTCTCGCCGGAGGCGGTGCCGACCCCCATCAGCGCCGAGCCGGCGTCGCGCATGATCGTGCGCACGTCGGCGAAGTCGAGGTTGATCAGGCCGGGGATCGTGATCAGGTCGGTGATGCCCTGGACGCCCTGGCGGAGGATGTCGTCGGCCTGGCGGAAGGCGTCGAGGACGCTGGTCCGCCGCTCGACCGCCTGCAGCAGCTTCTCGTTCGGGACGATGATCAGGGTGTCGACGTTGTTGCGCAGTTTCTCGATTCCCTCGAGCGCCTGCTGCATCCGCCGTTTGCCCTCGAACTCGAAGGGCTTGGTGACCGCGCCGACGGTGAGGGCGCCGATCTCTTCCTTGGCGATCTCGGCGATCACCGGCGCCGAGCCGGTGCCGGTGCCACCGCCCTCGCCGGCGGTGACGAAGACCATGTCGGCGCCCTTCAGCGCCTCCTTGATCTCGTCGCGACTCTCCGCCGCGGCGCCGGCCCCGACCTCGGGGTTGCCGCCGGCGCCGAGGCCGCGCGTCAGCTCCTGCCCGATCGAGAGCTTGATGTCGGCGTCACAGGCCTGCAGAGCCTGCGCGTCGGTGTTGACGGCGACGAACTCGACGCCGCGAATGCCGGCATCGATCATGCGGCTGACCGCATTGGTGCCACCGCCGCCGGCGCCGACGACCTTAATGACCGCGAGGTAAGTGGATTCCATCTCCCGATTTCTCCAGCTGCGCCACTCCGGGGGGGAAGCGGCGCTATAGCCAAGTCTTGGTTTTGAGTTGAGCCCTAGTTCTGTCCGAGCCTTCAGCGATGCTCAAGGGTTCAGGCATTCGCTTCAAGCACGGAAATTGCGCTCAACGTAGGGCATTCTGGCGCCTCTGTCAAACGGCCGAACGGCATCGTGCAGCCCAGAGTCTCGACCATGACTTGAGACTTTGGCCACTCTCACTCTAAGGTCGAGCCTTGGCCGTGAGCGCTCTTTGGGCTCAGGGAAGCGGCGGCAGCAGGTGCCCTTCGCCTCCGTACGTGGGCCGGCCCGGAGAGAGCAGGTTCACATAATCGAGCGCTTCGATTTCCGGATCGGCGAGGACCGTGGCGGCGCCCTTCCACTTCAGCGCGGCCTGCGAAGCGTCGCCGAAGATCAGCTCGATCCCGTTGTCGAGCTCGACCTCGACCCCGTTCTCGCCATAGTGGCTGCCGACCACATAAGGACGGAAGGCCGGCGGCACCGACCCCAGCACCCGCGCCTGGTCCAGCGCCGGCCCCTTCAACCGGCCACCCTTCGGCGGCTGCTCGAGCGGTAGCCGCGGCAGGGCGAAGCCTTCCGGCAGGTCCAGCCAGGTCAGCACCTCGCCGCTGGAGCTGACCGCGACCGCGTCCTCGCCTTCGCCGATCGTCGCCGCCAAGCCGAGGCCCTGCAGCCGCGGGGTGACCACGGTGTCGCGGACCACCAGGTAGTAGCCGGCGGCGGCCACGACCAGGATCGCGGCGAGGACCGCGAGCGCGCGCCTCACAGCTCCCAGCCGCCGGGCCAGCTCACCTCGCCCAGCACCTGGACCTCCGGTTCGAGGACGACGCCGGTGCGCTCGTGGACCCGGCGCCGGCCCTCGGCCATCAGCTCCAGCACGTCCGCGGTGCTGGCGCCGTCGAAGTTCTCGACGAAGTTGGCGTGCACGGGCGAGAAGCGGGCGCCGCCGCGGGCGAGGCCGCGGCAGCCGGCGGCGTCGAGCAGCTGGCCGGCGCTGCGCCCCCCGGCGCCCGGGTCGTCGGGGTTCTTGAAGGTCGAGCCGAAGGTCTTGATCCCCGAGGGCTGGTCCTCGCGGCGGCGGGCCCGCATCGTCGCCAGGGTGGCGCGGATCTCGTCGGGGTCGCGCGGGCGCAGGCGGAAGCCGGCGCGGCTGACCACCTCACCCTCCCCCAGGTTCGACTCGCGGTAGGCGAAGCCGAGCCGGTCGGGGCCGCGGCGCTCGCTGCCGGCCGCGGTGCAGACCTCGACCCACTCCAGCACCCGGGCCAGCTGGCCGCCGTAGGCGTTCGCGTTCATCCGCACCGAGCCGCCGACCGTGCCGGGGATGTTGACGCCGAACTCGAGCCCGGTGAGCCCCCAGGCAGCGGTTTTCGCGGCGACCGACGGCAGCCGCGCGGCGCCGCCGGCAAGCACGCGCTCGCCCTCGCGCGTAAACGCGGCGAGGTCGCCCTCCAGCTTGATCGCGAGCCCGTGGAATCCATCGTCGGCTACCAGCAGGTTCGAGCCGGAGCCGACCAGTCCTACGGCGTGGCCCTCCTCGCGGGCCCAGCGCAAGGCCGCGACCACGGCCTCGGCGTCGCCGGCGGCGAGGAACCAGTCGGCGGCGCCGCCGGTGCGGACTTTGGTCAGCGGCGCCAGCGGCTCCCCCTGGCGCAGCCCGGGCGGCGGCGCGCTCACGGGCCGCCCCGCGCGACCAGCGCCTCGCCGAGCCGGAAGACGTCGCCGGCGCCGAGCGTGACCAGCACCGTGCCGGCGCCGCGGTCGAGCCGGGCCTCCAGGTAGCGCTCGGCGGACCCGGCGCCGGGCAGCCAGGCGACCCGGCGGCCACCCATCCGCTCGGCCGCCGCCTCGGCGACCCGCAGGCCGCTGACCCCGGCCAGCTCGCCGACCGGCTCCTCGCGGGCCGGGTAGACGTCGAGGACGACGGCCTCGTCGGCGAGGGCGAGGGCGGCGCCGAACTCCTCGCCGAACGCCTTGGTCCGCGAGTAGAGGTGGGGCTGGAAGACGGCGACCAGGCGCTCGGGATCGAGCTCGCGCAGGGCCGAGAGGGCGGCGCGGACCTCGGTCGGGTGGTGCGCGTAGTCGTCGTAGACCCGGGCCTCGCCGAAGCGGCCCTTCAGCTCCAGCCGGCGCCGCACCCCGGGGAAGTCGGCGAGCGCCGGAGCCGCCGCGGCCATCAGGCCCTCCGGGCCGGGCTCGGAATCGGTCCCGAGCGCGAACCCGATCGCGGCCAGGGCGGCGCGGGCGTTGCGGCGGTTGTGATCGCCCGGGACCGCCAGCGGCAGCTGCCGGGGGCCGGGCTGGGCCTCGTCGAACCCGGCCCGGCGCTTGCCGGCGCCGAGCTCGTGTCCCTCGCCGCTTGCCGGGGCGACCACCGCCGCGGCCGGAGCGACGAACTGGCGGAAGGCGCCGCGCAGCTCCTCCAGCGAACCCCAGCGCGCGTGGTGGTCCATCTCGACGTTGGTGACGACGGCCACCTCGGGACGCAGGTCGAGGAAGCTGCCGTCGCTCTCGTCGGCCTCGGCGACCACCCACTCGCCCTCGCCCCAGCCGGCGTTCGCCGCCTCTCCCCCCGGGCCGAGCCCGGGGACCTCGCCGCCGACGAAGAAGGCGGGGTCGGCGCCGAGCGCGCGCAGCGCCCAGACCGCCATCGCCGTCGTCGTCGTCTTGCCGTGGGTGCCGCCGATCGCGATCAGCCGCTTCTCGGCGCAGAGCTCGGCCAGCAGGGCGCCGCGGTGGATCGGCTCGATGCCGCGCTCGCGGGCCAGCGCCAGCTCCGGGTTCTCGGCGCCGATCGCGGTCGAGACCACCACCTCCGCCCCCGCCGGCAGGTTGGCGGCGTCGTGGCCGACCGCCGGCTCCAGCCCGGCGGCGCGCAGGCGCTCCATATAAGAGGACTCGCTGCGGTCGCTGCCGGTCACGGCGGCGCCGAGCCGGGCGCAGACCAGCGCCAGCCCGCTCATCCCGGCACCGCCGATGCCGATGAAGTGCAGCCGGCGCCCGCTCCAGTCGCTAGACATCCGCCGCCTCCAGAACCAGGTCGGCGATCCGCCGGGCGGCGTCGGGCCTGGCGATCCGCCGCGCCGCCGCCGCCATCTCCTCCAGCCGTCCGGGATCGCCGAGCAGCCGGCCGACCTGGCGCTGCAGCAGGTCGGCGCTGAGCTCGGCGTCGGCGATCACGCTCGCCGCCCCCTGCTCGCGCATCCACTCGGCGTTGGCGGCCTGGTGGTCGGCGGTCGCGTGCGGGTAGGGCACGAGGATCGACGGCCGCCCGGCCGCGGTCAGTTCGAAGATCGAGCCGCCGGAGCGGCCGAGCACGAGGTCGGACGCCGCCAGGACCTCGCCGAGGCCGGGCTCGTAGGCGAGCAGCCGGTAGCGCTCGCCGTGCGACGCCGCCGCCAGCCGCGCCGCCAGCTCCTCGTGGTCGCGGCGGCCGCTGAGGTGGATCACGTCGAAGTCGCGGCCCGCCCGCTCGGCGAAGGCCTCGAGCGCGGCGAAGTTGATCGAGCGGGCGCCCTGGCTGCCGCCGAAGACGAGCAGGCAGCCGGCCCCCGGGGCGATCCCGAAGCGCTCCCGCGCCGCCGCCCGGTCGGCCCCGAGCACCGCAGCCGGGACCGGGCGCCCGGTCAGCTCGTAGCGCCCGCCCTCGCGCCCGGGGATCGGGAAGGCGAGGCAGACCCGCCGCGCGCGGGCCGCCAGCAGGCGGTTGGCGAGGCCCATGTGGCTGTCGGCCTCGGTCAGCACCAGCGGCGTCCGCGCCGCCACCGCGGCCAGGCCGGCCGGACCGGCGACGAAGCCGCCGCCGCCCATCACCACGTCGGCGCCGCGCCGGCGCAGGGCCTTGCGCGCCGCGCCGACCGCGGCCAGCGCCTCCAGGCCCGCCCGGGCCGCCCGCAGCGGGTTGCCGCGGTCGATCCCGCGAACCTTGACGAAGTCGATCTCGTAGCCGGCCGCGGGGACCAGCTCGGCCTCGATCCGCTCGCGCGTGCCGAGGAAGCTGACCGCGGCGCCGCTAGCCCGAAGCTCGTCGGCGACCGCCATGGCGGGAACGACGTGGCCCGCGGTTCCCCCCGCCGCCACCACCACTCTTGGCTTTCCTGGCACCGCTCGATCGACTCCTTTCACGGGCGGGCCCACGGCCGCCTTCGACGACGCGCAGTTTGCCAGCGCGGGACCCCGTAGAAGCGCGCGCCGCCGAGGCGGTGCCCCCGCGGGCGACGTTGAGGATCAGCCCGACCGCGAACAGCGAGGCCATCAGGCTGCTGTTGCCGTAGGAGACGAAGGGCAGCGGCACCCCCGTCAGCGGCGCCAGCCCCATCACCGCGAAGAGGTTGATCGTCGCCTGCACGAGGACCAGCGAGGTCAGCCCGGAGACCAGCAGCTTGCCGTAGTTGTCGCGCGCTTTCTGGGCGACTTTGAGGCCGGCGTAGCCGAACATCGCGAAGAGCCCGACGACGCCGACGATCCCGACCAGGCCGAGCTCCTCGCCGATCACCGCCGAGATCATGTCGGTGTGGGCCTCCGGCAGGTAGAAGGCCTTCTGCACGCCGTTGCCGATCCCGACCCCGAAGAGACCGCCGGAGCCGAGCGCGATCTTCGCCTGGGCGGCCTGGAAACCGGCCCCGTGGACGTCGTCGCCGGGGTTGAGGAAGCCGGTCAGGCGGGCCATCCGGTAGGGCTCGACGATCGTCAGCAGCAGCGCCAGGACGCCGATCCCGAGCGCCAGCATCCCGAGGTCGCGCGGTCGCGCCCCGGCGGCGACCAGGGTCGCCCCGACGGAGAAGGCGATCACCATCGTCGTCCCCATGTCGGGCTGCAGCATGATCAGCAGGCAGCTGGCGCCGACGACGAGGAGGAACGGCATCATCCCCTCGATCGAGCGCACGCTCACCGGCTTGCGAGAAAGTAGATCGGCCCCGTAGAGGATCAGCGCCACCTTGGCGACCTCGGAGGGCTGGATCTGCAGGAAGCCGGAGCCGATCCAGCGGCTGGCGCCGTTGACGCTGTTGCCGGCGCCGAGGACGACGACCAGGAGGAAGATCGAGCCACCGAGGAAGATCGGCGTGAGACGGCGGATCGCGGTCAGGCCGGTGCGCGCGACCACGTGCATGATCAGCAGCGCGACGGCGCCGAACAGCAGCGTCCGCTTCAGGTAGAAGGCGCTGTCGGAGAGGCCGCCGTTCTGCAGGATCCGGGTCGTCGAGCTGGCCGAGAAGACCATCACCGCGCCCAGCGCAAGCAGGCAGAGGGTCGCGGTCAGCAGCAGGCTGTACTCGGCGGAGACGGCGGCGGCGCGGCGCTTGGCCGTCTTCTTCTTGCGGCCCTTCGCCTTGCCGGAGCCGCCGAAGCGCCGCAGCGCCAGGGTGCTCACGCCAGTCTCCCGACGATCTCGCGGAAGCGCTCGCCGCGCGCTTCGTAGTCGGCGAAGGCATCGAAGCTGGCGCAGGCGGGAGAGAGCAGGACGACCTCGCCAGGCGCGGCCGCGGCGGCGGCGCGGGCAACCGCGGCGGCGAGGCCCTCGCAGCGGTGCAGCGCGATCCCGGCCGCGGCGGCCGGCGCCAGCTCGGCGGCCAGGCGCTCGGCCGTGTCGCCGATCAGGTAGCAGGCGGCGCAGCGCTCGCGCACCGGCTCCAGCAGCGGCGCGAAGGCTTCGCCCTTCTCGCTGCCGCCGAGGATCGCGTGGACGCCGCCCGCGAAGGCGCGCAGGCCGACGCTGGCGGCGGCGACGTTGGTCGCCTTGGAGTCGTTCACGTAGCGCACGCCGCCGACCTCGGCGACCGGCTCGAGCCGGTGGGCGACGCCGGCGAAGCTGCGCAGGCCGGCGCGCACGGCCTCCCGGCCCAGGCCCATCGAGAGCGCCGCCGCCGCGGCGGCCATCGCGTTGGCGACGTTGTGGTCGCCGAACAGGCCGAGCTCGGCGACCTCGACCAGCGGCTCGCCGTCGTAGAAGATCGTCCCCCCGGCCAGGGCCACCTCGCAGTCGGGGTCGGCCCCGGCGCAGAAGGCGACGCGGCGGGCGCAGCCGCCGAGGTCGCCGGCCAGGGCCGGGTCGTCGGCGTTGTAGACGGCGACGTCGTCGTTGCCCTGGTTGGCGAAGATCCGCAGCTTCGCGGCCAGGTAGGAGTCGAGGCCGGAGTGGCGGTCGAGGTGGTCGGGGGCGAGGTTGAGGAAGACCGCGCACTCGGGGGCGAACAGGCTCGTGTCCTCGAGCTGGAAGCTGGAGCACTCGCAGACGATCGTCGCCTCCGGCTCGACCGTCCCGACCAGCTCCGAGAGCGCGGTGCCGACGTTGCCGGCGACCGCGACCGGCTCGCCGGCACCGCGGTAGACGTGGCCGAGCAGCTCGGCGGTGGTCGTCTTGCCGTTGGTCCCGGTCACCGCGAGGAACCGGTTGGGCAGTGCCCGCCAGGCCAGCTCGAGCTCGCCGACGACCTCGATCCCGCGCTCCAGAGCGGCCGCGATCGCCGGCGCCTCCCGGGGAACCCCCGGGCTCTTGACGACCGTCCGCGTCCCCTCGAGCTGTGCAAGACCATCCGTATCCAGGACCACTTCGACGCCGACCCCCCCGAGCCCTTCCGCGCCCTCGGGATGGCCAGAGTCGACCCCGCGCACGAGCTCCCCGCGGGCGGCCAGCATCCGCGCCGCCGCCTGGCCCGAGCGGGCCAGGCCGACGACCAGGAAGGGGCCCCGCGGCAGCGGCGGGCGGATCTCCTTGGCGGGCGGCACGTTCACATAACGCTTGTTCTCCACCGGGGCCGCGGACCCTGTGCGCCGGGAACGCGCTCAGCGCCCGATCGACTGCTGATACAGCGTGAAGCCGATCCCCGAGCAGACCGCGGCGATGATCCAGAAGCGGAGCATGATCTTCGTCTCCGACCAGGCCATCATCTCGAAGTGGTGGTGCAGCGGGGCCATCAGGAAGACGCGCCGGCGGAAGGTCTTGAAGGAGAAGACCTGGATCGCCACCGAGAGCGCCTCGATCACGAAGATGCCGCCGATGATCAGCAGCAGGACCTCGGTCTGGGTCATCACCGCGAGGGCGCCGATCGCCCCGCCGAGGCCGAGCGAGCCGGTGTCCCCCATGAATATCGACGCCGGGAAGGCGTTGAACCAGAGGAAGCCGATGCAGGCGCCGACCAGGCAGGCGGAGAGCAGCGCCAGGTCCTGCTGCTCGTTGGCGACGAAGGAGATCGCCGTGTAGGCGAGGAGGACGATCGCGCAGCAGCCGGCGGCGAGGCCGTCGAGGCCGTCGGTGAGGTTGACCCCGTTGGAGAAGCCGGAGAGGACGAGGAAGACGAGGACGAAGTAGAGGACCGGGCCGAGGTCGAGGCTGGCGTCGCCGATGCGGAAGTAGAGGATCGGCTCGAGCCCGACCTCGTGGCGGGCGACCCACCAGAGGATCAGCGCCAGCAGCACCTGGAAGAGGATCTTGTAGCGGGCCGAGAGGCCGAGCGAGCGGCGTTTGACGATCTTGATGAAGTCGTCTGCGAAGCCGAGCCCGGCGCAGCCGAGGGCGACGCCGAAGACGGTCAGGCTCTGCGGGTCGCGCTCGGAGAGGACCAGGTAGGGGACGCAGATCGCCAGGAAGATGATCAGCCCGCCCATCGTCGGCGTCCCGGCCTTCGCGTGGTGCTCCTGCGGGCCGTCCTCGCGGATGTGCTGCCCGAACTCGCGGACCCGCAGGTATTCGATGAACTTGGGCCCGAGGAAGATGCAGATCAGCATCGCCGCCATGCCCGCGATCAGGACTTCGCCCATCAGCCGGCCTCCCGCAGCTCCGGCAGCAGCTCGGCGACCGTCTCCAGGCCGGCCGAGCGCGATCCCTTTACAAGGACCGCGTCCCCCGCTTCGAGCTGGGCGGCGAGCCATTCGGCGGCCTCGCCGGGGTCGGCGACGAGCTCGTCGGGGTCGTAGTCGCGGGCCGGCTCGCCGACCCCGACGAGGACGTCGACGCCGTGGGCGCGGGCGTGCTCGCCGACCTCGCGGTGGTAGGCGGGGGTGTCGGCGCCGAGCTCGCCCATCTCGCCGAGCACGGCGAGCGTGCGCGGGGCCCCGAGGGTCGCGAGATGGTCGAGCGCCGCGCGCATCGACACCGGGTTGGCGTTGTAGCAATCGTTCACGAGGACGATCCCGTCGCCGAGCTCCAAGCGCTCTCCGCGGAACCGGGAGAAGCCTATGCTCGCAGCGCCGTCGGCCATCTCCGCCGGGCCGATGCCGAGGGCGACGCCGGCGCCGATCGCGGCCAGGGCGTTGGTCAGGTTGTGGGCCTCGGCGAAGGGGAAGTGGAAGAGCTGCTCGCCCAGCGGGGTCGCGACCAGGGCCTCGGTGACGCCCTCGACCAGGCGCGAGGAGCGCACCTGCACGTCGCCGCCGGGGCCGAAGCGGAGCAGCCGCGGAGCGGCCTCCAGGTGCGGCTCCAGCTCGCCCGCCTCGACCGGGGCCACGGCGGTCCCGCCGGCCGGCAGCGCCGCCAGGATCTCCGCCTTTGCCGCGGCGATCGCCGCCACCGAGCCGAGCAGCTCGACGTGGACCGGGCCGACGTTGGTGATCACGGCGACGTCGGGCTCGGCGATCTCCCCCAGCTCGGCGATCTGCCCCCGCCCGCGCATCGCCATCTCCAGGACCAGCGTCTCGATGCCCTCGGGCGCCTCGAGGATGGTCAGCGGCAGCCCGATCTCGGTGTTCAGGTTCTCGCGGTTGGCGTGGACGCGGCCGGGCAGGATCGAGCGGGCGATGTCCTTGACCGAGGTCTTGCCGACCGAGCCGGTGACCCCGACCGCGCGGGCGCCGAGCGCCCGCCGCCAGGCCCGCGCCAGCGCCTGCATCGAGCTCAGCGGATCCTCCACCGCAAACACCCAGCCACCCCCACCATCGCGTGGTTCCTTTGTCGTCTCATGCCTGACAAAGGAACCACGCGATGGTGGGCCGACGACGACGCCCCAGGCACCGGCGGCGAGCGCGGACGGGGCGAACTCGCCGCCGTCGCGGTTGGCGCCGGGGAGGCCGAAGAAGAGGTCGCCCTCGCCGCTGGCGCCGGAGTCGATCGACGCCCGCCGCGGCGGGCCGGAAGCGCCTTCTGCCAGCACCTCGGCGCCGAGCGCGGCGGCGATCTCCGCCGCGGAGAGGTTCACGGCGCGCCGCCCAGCGCCCGCAGCTCCTCGCGGGCGACGTCGCGGTCGTCGAAGGGGACCTTGCGGCCGCCCCCGAACTCCTGGCCCTGCTCGTGGCCCTTGCCGGCGATCACCACGGTGTCGCCATCCGCCGCCCGGGCGAGGGCGAGGGCGATCGCGGCGCGGCGGTCGACCTCGACCTCGACCTCGGCGGCCTGCCCGCGCGCCCCGGCGGCGACTTCGGCGACGATCGTCGCCGGATTCTCCGAGCGCGGGTTGTCGGAGGTGACGACGGCGAGGTCGGAGAGCTCCCCCCCGGCCCGTCCCATCTTCGGCCGCTTGTCGCGGTCGCGGTCGCCGCCGGCCCCGAAGACCGCGATCAGCCGGCCGGCGGTGAGCCGGCGGGCGGCCCGCAGGACGTTCTCCATCGAGTCGGGGGTGTGCGCGTAGTCGACCAGGACGGCGAAGCCCTGGCCCTCGTCGACCGGCTCGAAGCGCCCCGGCACCCGCGCCGCCGCGGCCAGGCCGGCGGCCGCGGTCTCCGCCTCGACCCCGAGCGCCCGCGCCGCCGCTAGCGCCCCCAGCGCGTTGGCGACGTTGAAGTGGCCCGGCAGGCCGGTCCGCACCGCCAGCTCGCCGTTGACCGTGAAGCTCGCCCCGCCGGCGTCGAACTCGACCCCGCCGGCCGAGTAGTCGGCCTCCGCGCCCTCGGCCGAGAAGGTCACGCACTCGAACTCCTCGGCCAGGCGCCGCCCGTAGGGGTCGTCGACGTTGACGATCCGCACCCGCGCCCCGGCCGCGGCGAAGAGCAGCCGCTTGGCCTGGAAGTAGTCCTCCATGTCGCGGTGGAAGTCGAGGTGGTCCTGGGTCAGGTTGGTGAAGAGGGCCACCTCGAAGTGGATCGCGTCGGCCCGGTGCAGGACCATCGCGTGCGAGGAGACCTCCATCACGCAGGCCTCGTCGCCGCCGTCGAGCATGCGGCGGAAGGTCGCCTGCAGCTCGATCGCCTCTGGCGTCGTCCGCTCGACCGGCTCCTCCGCCCCGCCGACGACCTGCTTCACGGTCCCCAGCAGGCCGCACCGGATGCCGGCCGCCTCGAGGATCTCGCGGACCAGGAAGGCGGTGGTGGTCTTGCCGTTGGTCCCGGTCACGCCGAGCACCCGCAGCGCCGCGGTCGGGTCGCCCCAGAAGCGCGCCGCCGCCGGCGCCATCGCCGCCCGCGCGTCGGCGACCACCGCTTGCGGGACCTCCAGGTCGAGCTCGCGCTCGACCACCAGCGCCGCCGCCCCGGCGGCGAGCGCCGCCGCCGCGAACTCGTGCCCGTCGGCCCGCTCCCCCGGCACGCAGAAGAACAGGGTCCCGGGACCGACCCGGCGGCTGTCGTAGGCGAGGCCGGCGATCTCGGTGCCGGCATCGCCCAGGATCCGGGCCCCGGGGTCGCCCGCGACAAGCTCGTCCAGCCTCATCGCCGCGATTCTAGGCGGGTCTCCGGAGGGGCCCGGGTGGCCTATTCGGGCGCCACGCCGAGGTAGGGCAGGGCGAAGGAGGCGATCTGGCCGAAGGCCGGGGCCGCGACCGAGCCGCCGTAGATTTCGCCCTGCGGCTGATCGACGATCACCGCCGCCAGCAGCTGCGGGTTCTGGGCCGGCGCGAAGCCCATGAAGGAGGCGACGTACTTGGTGTCCGAGTAGCCACCTTCTTCGGCCACCTGGGCGGTTCCGGTCTTGCCGGCGAGGGTGTAGCCGGGGACGCTGACCTCGGAGGCGGTGCCGCCGGGGGCGAGCACGCCCTCGAGCATTTCCCGCAGCTCGGCGGCGACGTCGGGGTCGATCACCCGCCTGCCCTTCGGCTCGTGGATCACTTCGTCGCCGATCCGCTTGATCAGCTGCGGCGGCCGCAGCATGCCGCCGTTGGCGATCGCCGAGTAGCCGGCGACCATCTGCATCGGCGTCACCGAGAGCCCCTGGCCGATCGGCAGGTTGCCCATCGTCGAGCCCGAGTATTCGTCGAGGGCGGGGACGATCCCCTGTTCCTCGCCGGGGAACTGGACCCCGGTCGGCTTGCCGAAGCCGAAGCGGTGGATCCAGCGGTCGAATTTCTCGCTGCCGACTTTGAGCCCGATAGTCACCGCGCCGACGTTCGAGGAGTGGGCGAGGATTTCGCCGACGCTGAGGTTTTCGGTCCCCCGCGGGTGCGACTCCTCGATCGTGCGGTCGGCGACCTGGATCGTCGGCGGCAGCGTGAAGGTGCTCGCCGGGGTGACCATTTTTTCCTCCAGCGCCGCCGCGACGGTGAACGCCTTGAAGGTCGAGCCGGGCTCGTAGTTGAAGCCGGTCGCGCGGTTCATCAGATCTTCGTCGCTGGCTTCGGAGAGGTCGTTCGGGTCGACCGGCGGCCAGTTCGCCATCGCCAGCACCTGCGAGCTGCGGGGGTCGACGACGATCGCGGTCGCCCCCTTCGGCGTGTACGTTTCGCCGATCTCGGCCAGCGCCTGTTCGGTCCGTTCCTGGATCAGCGGGTCGAGGGTCAGCTGGACGTCTTCGCCGTCCTCGGATTCCTGCACGGTTTCCAGCCGGATCGGGTCGCCGAGCGCGTCGGTGACGATCCGCCGTTCGCCGTCGCTGCCGCCGAGCACTTCTTCCTCGCCCATCTCGAGCCCGTTGAGCCCCTGGTTCTCGGACCCGATCGAGCCGATCACCTGGCCCGCCATCTCGCCCTGTGGATAGGTGCGGCGGCTGTCGGGCAGCTCGCCGATCCCTTCCAGGTCGAGCCGTTCGATCCGCCCCGCCTGTTCCAGCGAGACTTTTTGGGCGATGTAGGAGAAGCCGCTTTCCACGGTCAGGTCGGCGAGCACGTCGGCCGGCTTCAGGTCGAGCACCCGGGCCAGCTCCTCCGCCGCCTGCGGCGGGTTCTTCACCTGGTAGGGGGTCGCGTAGATCGTCGCCGCGTCCTCGGAGGCGGCGAGCTCGCTGCCGCGACGGTCGAGCAGGCTGCCGCGCAGGCCGGGAACGGTGATCGTTTCGGTCTGCTGGGAGACCGCCTGCGAGGCGAGCGAGGACCCCTGCACCCCCTGCAGCCAGAAGGCGCGGCCGACGACGACGAGGAAGCAGAGCAGGAAGGCGGCGAAGAGGAGGCCGATCCGGCGCTCGATCAGGCGCATCGGCGGGCGGTTCCTAGGGTGAAGCGGCGGCCATCCGGGCGGCCGCCGTCGCGATCGTGTCGCGGTCGAAGTCGATGAACCTGATGCTCTCGCTGGAGGGCATCGCGAGCCCGAGCTCGCCGCCGCCCGAGCGGACCCGGCCGGTCGCCGACTTCTGGGCGTCGCGGACCTTGAGGATCCCGTTCTCGCGTTCGAGCGCGGTGATCTGCTCGTCGATGCCGCCGTTGGAGGCGGCGAAGCTGAGGGTGACGACGTTGAGGCCGACGATCCCGACCAGCAGCACCCCGAGCACGCCGATCCAGAGCCGGCCCTGGGTCATCCGCACCATCAGGCCGGAGTCGGGCAGATCGCGGACGGCGACCGCGGTGCGGCCGGCGAGCGGGATGACGCGGGCGCCGGGGCTGCGGCGGGTCTTCGGCCGCGCCCGCTGCGGGGCGCGGGCCGGAGCGCGGCGGACTGGGGCCGGCGCGACAGCTCTTTTGCGGCGTTTCGGCGGCGTCGTCCGCGAGGGCGGGGGCGCCGGCGCGGTCCGTCGCTTCGGTGCGGCGACGGCCATCAGCCGGTCGCCTTCCCGTTCTCCAGGGCGATCTTCATCGCCACCCGCAGGTGCGCCGAGCGCGAGCGCGGGTTCGCCTCGACCTCCTCGGGTCCGGGCGAGACGGCGCGCCGGGTCAGCAGCTCGGCCTCGGGCTCGTGCCCGCAGACGCAGACCGGCAGCTCCGGCGGGCAGACGCAGCCACGTGCCTTGCCGGCCAGGAACTGCTTGACCGGCCGGTCCTCGAGCGAGTGGAAGGAGATCGCGCCGAAGCGGCCGCCCAGCGGCAGCAGGTCCCAGGCCAGCGGCAGCGCCTCGTTGAGCGCGTCGAGCTCGCCGTTGACGGCGATCCGGATCGCCTGGAAGCTGCGCTTGGCGGGATGGCCGGCGCCGAAGCGGGCCGAGGCCGGCATCCCGGCCTTGATCGCCGCGACCAGCTCGGAGGTGGTGCGAAGGGGGCGGCGGCGGACGATCTCGCGGGCGATCCCGCCGGCGTAGCGCTCCTCGCCGAAGCGCCGCAGCACCTGCGCGATCCGCGCCTCCGGCCACTCGTTGACGAGGTCGGCGGCGTCGAACTGCTGGCGCGTGTCCATCCGCATGTCGAGCGGCGCGTCGTAGGCGTAGGAGAACCCGCGCTCCCAGGCATCGACCTGCATCGAGGACATCCCTAGATCCATGTAGACCATGTCTGGGCGTATTCCTTCGCCGCGCAGGGCCTCCAGCCCTTCTGCGAAGTTTGCAGGGATAAAGAGGGTGCGGCAGGGGGCCTCGGCGGCGAAGGCCGCGAAACGGGCGGCCGCGGCGGGGTCGCGGTCGATCCCGATCAGGGTCCCCGAGGAGCCGAGCTGGGCGGCGATCCGGCGCGCGTGGCCGCCGCCGCCGAAGGTGCAGTCGACCGCGGTCTGCCCGGGCTCGGGAGCCATCAAAGAGGTCAGCTCGTCGACCAGCACCGGCGCGTGCTCGGTCACGAAGGCCTCCAGGCCGATCGGCCGATTCGCGGAGGAGGGGTCGACATACCGGCCCGTCGGCAGCGGCTGGGTGTGTGGTTGGCGGGTGGCATGCAGTCTCATGATCACGCAGTCCCGGAGGCGGCGAGGCCCTCGGCGATCTCGGGGGCGGCGGCGTCGAGCTCCAGCTCCTGCTTGGCCCAGGCGTCGGCGTCCCAGATCTCCAGGTACTCCCCGGCGCCGATCACCACGCAGTCACCGTCGAGCCCGGCGTGCTCGAGCAGCGATCTGGGAATGCGGATGCGGCCGGCGGAGTCGAGCTTCTCGTCGAAGGAGCCGCCGTGGAAGCGGCGGCGCAGCTGGCGGGCGTCGTGCCCGAACGGGCTGTGCGGGGAGAGGAAGCGGTCGGAGAGCTGCTCGAACTCGGCGGTCGTGTGGACCCAGACGCAGGGGTCGAAGCCCTTGGAGAGAACCACTCCATCGGCAAGCGATGCGCGGAAGCGCGAAGGAACCGTGAGTCGGTCCTTGGAGTCGAGACTGTGCTCGTAGAGACCCCGAAATGCCACCTCGGCGAGTCCTTTCTAGAGCGGGAGGGCCGGAAAGAGTTGGGACCGGAGTGATGAGGTGGGAGGAGCCTCACCACCCCGGTCCTGGGCTTCAACTCGATCGCCACAATAACCCACACTCCCCCACTTTGCAACACACCCTCCCTCTGCAACCCCATTTGCATCCGCCCCCGCTCGCGGTAGGTTGCGCGGGGTGAGCGAGCCGATCGACGACGCCAACGACCTCCGGGGCCACCACTTCCGGCTGCTGATCGGGCGGCCGCTGACCTGGTTCCTGATCGGCGGCTTCGCGCTGGCCGGCGCCGCCGCCGGCGCGATCTTCCTCAGCGCCCCGATCGGCGGCGCCGTTGCCGCCGGGGTGGCGATCGCCGGCGTCCTGATCGTCTTCGCGATCGCCGACTCGCGCGCCGCCGACGCCTTCTTCGGCGCCTACGCGAGGGAACGCGGGCTCGAGCTCGGCGGCCGGGCGCCGCTGCCGCCGGCGACGCCGCTGCTGGAGAAGGGCGACGACCGCTACGCCGAGCGCACCCTCTCCGGCCCGATCGGCGAGGGCTTCGAGGGAATCCTCGCTCTCTACACCTACGAGGAAGAGTCGACCGACAGCAAGGGCAACCGCCAGACCAACTACTACCGCTACACGGTCGGCCTCGTCCACGTCCCCGAGAGCGGTGACCACCTGCCCGAGCTCTACTGCCAGCGCAAGTTCGGCCTCCGCGCCCTGGAGAAGCTCGAGGACGTCTTCCGCCGCTCCAAGGAGCGGGTCGAGCTGGAGAGCGAGGTGCTCGACGACAAGTACGAGATCTTCGCCGGCAAGTCCCAGGACCCGGTCTGGCTGCGCCGCCTCTTCTCGCCCACCTTCATCGTCTGGCTGACCGACGCGGCGCCGCCGAAGTTCGCCTTCGAGCTGGTCGGCGGCAACCTCTGCTGCTACGTCAGCGGCCACAAGGAGAAGGCCGCCGACCTCGACACGATCGCCGCCGCCAGCGCCGCCGTCGCCAAGCGCCTGCGCGACGAGGCGGCCGAGACGAGCTAGCTAGGGCCCGCCGCCGGGGCGAAGCGCTCGACCGCGGCGGCGGCGACCGAGTCCGCGCCGACCATCCACAGGGGCTCGCCCGCAACCGCCGCGTGGGCGGCGAACCTGGTCGGGTCCGGGGCGACCAACCAGCCCGCCGGCGGCCCGCTCCAGGCGCTCGGCCTTTCCGCCATGTACGCGAGGATCTGCGAGAGGCCGCCGACCAGGGTCGAGCGGTTGAACGAGGCCTTCAGCTCCAGGACCGCCGCGTCGGGCCGGGGCCCGCTGCGGACGATGAAGATGTCGGGGCGCCGTGGCTGCGTGCCGAGCCCGTGGCGAGCACAGACCGCCTCGCGAAAGGAGGAGCCGCTGTGCGGCGGCCAGCCCTGGCGGATCAGCGCCACCTCGCTGCCGTCGTCGAATCCGTACCTGGCGAACGAGGCGCGGTCGCTGCCGATCAGCAGGCGGGTCTTGCGGGGGTGGCCGCTGGCGATCGCGAACGCCCGGGCCAGCGACAGCGCCACGTGGACCTCGAAGATCACCCAGTTCTCAGCCGGCTCGAAGTAGCGCCGGCTGAGGATCTCGGCCAGCACCCGATCGGAGGGTGAGTCGAGGTCGAGGACCGCGCGCAGCGCCGGCGCGACCCGCTCGGCGTAGAAGCCGCCGCCGCGGTAGGCGCGCAGGCGCCGCAGCGTGGCCGCGGTCGGCGCCTGCGGCTCGACCCCGCGCAGCCACTCGACCTGGCGCGCGGCCCGGACCTGCTGGGAGAGCGCCTGGATCTTCTCCGCCCAGGCCGTCGGCAGCGGGCCCTCCGCGTCCACGGGCCCGACGTTCCTCAGTTCCTGCAGCGCCAGCTTGGCCGAGTCGCGCAGGCGGTCGAGCAACCAGACCAGGGCCCGGGCCTCCGGCGTGTCGAAGACGCGGGCGGCGCCCCGGGTGACGAAGAGCGAGGGGTTGCCGCCCTCGAGCGAGCGGCCGGCCACGGTGGCCGACCAGTCGACGGGGCCGCGCACGCTCTGGCGGACTTCCCGGCGGCGGTCGCTCGAGCCGATCGGATAGCGCAGCCCCTGCCCCAGCGCCCGCCCGAGCTCCAGCACCCGCTCGTCGAGGCAGCGGTGGACCGAGACCACCTGCTCGAGGTCGCCTGGTTCGAGGTTGAGCAGCTCGCGCACGTCGCCGGCCGGGTCGTGGCGCTCGCTGGCGCTGCCGCTGAGAAAGGCGGGCAGGTAGTTGCGGATCTCGCTCAACAGCCGCTCCCGCAGCTGCGGCGAGAAGGCGGAGTCGACGGTCCTGCTCACCGCAGGACGACGTCCTTCATCGCCGCCTCCAGCGCCGCCCAGGCCTGCTCCGGCGGCGGGCCCGCCAGGGCCGCGCCGAGATCGTGCAGGAGCCCGTCGACCTCGGCCTGCGTGGCGCCCTCGTACTGGGGCACCGCGTAGAGGCGGATCGCGGCGAGGAAGGCCTCGACGGGGTCCCCGTAGGCAGCGGAGACGGAGGCGGTCTCGGTGGCGGTGAGGCCGATGCTGGTGAAGCCGGCGACGTCCTTGAGGATCGCCGGGCCGAGCGGCCGCTGCCCGAAGGCGAGCGCCATCGCCGCCTCGGCCAGCTGGCCGCGGACCGGCTCTTCGACCTTCTGGACCCAGCCCGAGAAGAGGTCCTTGAACTCCCGGCGCGCCGGCAGCGGCACGTCGATCACCGCGAAGCGCCGCAGGAAGGCGAAGCTGAGCTGGAACAGCGACGCCTTGTCGCGCGCGTTGAGGGTGCCGATGATCCGCCAGGTGGGGGTCACGGCATACGGCGAGTCGGCCTCTCCGCGGCGGCGCGACCAGACGATCCGCACGTTCTTGTCGTCTTTGCGGAAGGGCAGCATCACGTCGACGTCGCCGGTCTCCTGCCCGGAGCCGGCGAGCAGGGTGAACAGCGGCCCGAAGGCCTTGTCGATGTCGGCCCGGTTGAGCTCGTCGATGATCAGCCAGCGCCCGCGCTCGAGGCTGCGCAGGACGATCCCCGGCTCGAACTCGAGCGCGCCGCCGGCCTGGGGGATGTAGCCGCCGATCGTGTCGAACGTCGTCCAGTCGGCGGTCGCCGTCGCGGTCTCGAATTCGTCTTCCATCACCGCCCGGCAGAGCGCCGTCGCCACCGTCGACTTGCCGGTGCCGGGCGGTCCCGACAGCATCAGGTGCTTGCCGGAGCGCAGCGCCGTCACCGCCTCGGCCAGGACCGAGCGCGGCAGCTCGAGCTCGGCCAGCCCCGCCTCGACGGCGGCGACCGTCAGCCCCTGCAGGCTGTCGTGCTCGAGCTGCTCGCTGTCCTCGCCCTCCCCTTCGTCCTCCTCCTCGTCGAGTGGCGGCTCGGGGCCCGGTGGCGCCGCGACCGTCCGGCCGGCGATCTCCAGCGCCTGGCTGACCTTCTGCGGCAGGTTCACGTAGCGGTCGTAGAAGTGCCCGAACTCCTCGACCGCCCGGACCGTCTGCTCGGACTCCGCGAACTCGCGCAGCTCGATGCCGGCGCGGCGCGGGTTGCCGGGCTTGAAGTCGTCGGCCGGGAGCGCCTTGCTGACCGCCTCCGCGACCAGTTCGCCCAGCTCCCAGGGCGACTGCCCGATCGCCCGCCCATGGCGGGTGGCGACGAGGTCGCCGTCTGAGTCCTCGACCGCGTAGAAGCCCGGCAACCCCTGTGGGGTGACGAGGAAGAGGTAATCGCCCTCCCGCGGCTCGATCCCTTCGTCGACCATCCGGTCCAGCGCCTCGGCTCCGTCCGCCGCCTTGACCAGCAGCAGGTTTCGCAGGGCCGCCCTGCGGCCGGCGGGGCCGGAGCTCGCCTCGAAGAGCTTTGCCACGGTCTCTTCCGGCACCCGCTGGATGTGCCGGCCCTGCGCCGCCGTCGCCTTGAACTGGCGGGCGAGCTCGATCGGGATCGCCCGCAGGCGCAGGAACTCGCTGGTCGAGAAGGGGTGCTCGAACTCGACCTGCTCGATTTTCACCGCCGCCCACGGCAACCCGTCGCGGGGGCCGAACCGGTACTGGCGCTCGACCCTCCAGACGAACGGCACCGCCGCGCCGCCGCCCGCGACCCGCTCTTCGTAATCGCTCCGCTCACGCTCGTAGTCGCGCCCGAAGAACTCGCAGATCGCTTTCACGTAGTCCGCCTGCGACCCGCCCGCCCGCGCGTAGTCGGGGTTCTGCGAGAACTTGGGGATCAGCAGATCCTCCGGGCGCATCCGTTCGACCGCCTCGGCCTCCGGCCCGTCGAGGGGCCAGCCGAAGATGCCTTCCTTCGCCGGAACCCAGCTGATCAGGTTGGTCGAGATTGCGTACTCAGTGATGCCTAAACAATAGATCCATTCAGATGCCAGCGAGCAGGGTGCCGGCGTTGGCGATCAGGCCGGCGGCGATCATCAGCAGGACCGAGGGGACGAGGACGAGGGCGACGACGAGCTGGATCTTCGGCGCGGCGCGGGCGGCGCGCTCCTCGACCGCGCGGCGGCCGTCGCGGCGCAGGGCGCCGGCCTGGCGGCGCAGCTGCTCGGCGAGCGGGCGAGCCGAAGCGGCGCGAGCGCTCGATCGAGGCGACCAGGGTCGCCAGCTCGCTGCCGGGGACGCGGGCGCGCAGCGAGTGCAGGGCGGCGCTGAGCGGCCGCCCGCAGGAGAGCTCGGCGACGGCGATCCGCAGCTCCTCGGCCAGCGGGCCCTCCCCCGCCCGCGCCAGCTGCTCGAGCCCGGCGGCGGGGCCGCGGCCGGAGCCGGCGCTGACCGCGAGCAGGTCGAGGGCGTCGGGCAGGGCGGCGACCAGGCGCCGCTGCCGCCGGCGCGCCTCGCGCTCGAGCAGCGCGTCGGGGGCGAAGAAGCCGGCCGCCGGCAGCGCGAGCGCGACCAGCAGGACCGTCCGGCCCGGCGCCGCCGGCGCCGCGGCCAGCGCCGCCAGGGCGCCGGCGATGGCAGCGACCGCCTTGGCCGAGGAGCACCGCGGCCAGCGGCAAGCGCGCCTCGAGGCCGGAGCGGCGCAGCCGCTCGGGCAGGCCGAGGCGCAGCGCGGCGCCGGCCGAGCGCCGGCTGAGGCCGAAGGGCAGGGCCGGCAGCCGGGCGCCGCCGCGGGCGGCCAGGAGCTCGCGGCCGGCGGCGAAGGCGCAGAGCACGGCGACCGCCGCGGCCAGTCCGGCCGACCTCACTCGACCACCCGCGAGAGGCGCCTGATCGCGACGAAGCCGACCAGCTGCAGGCCCGCGGCGAGCGCCAGCAGGACCGCCGCGGCCGGCGAGCCCGAGCAGCTTGGCGAGGAAGCCGGGCTGCGACCAGCTCGGCGAAGAGCGCGCCGCCGGTCGGCATCGCCACCACCAGCAGGCCGGTGAAGCGCGCCTGCGCGGTCGCCGAGCTGGCGTCCTCGGCGACCCGGTCGCGCTCGGCCGCCCCGGCCGCGAAGCGGCGCAGCAGGCCGGCGAGGTCGCCGCCGGCCAGCCGCTGGCTGAGCAGCGCCGCGGCGAAGGCGTCGACCCGCTCCGAGCGCATCCGCCGCCGCCAGGCCTCGACCGTCGCCGCCGGTCGCGGCGCCGAGGTCGAGCTCGGCGCCGAGCCGGGCCAGCTCGGCCGCCGGCGGGCCGTCCAGGTAGCCGGCGGCGGCCGGCAGCGAGGCGCGCAGGGAGCGGCCGGCGCTGAGCGAGTCGGCGACCGCGGTCGCGACTTCCGGCAGCGAGCGCTCGACCGCGACCCGGTAGCGCCGGCGGCGGCTGGAGATCGCCCAGGCCGCCGCGGCCGGGCCGGCGACCGAGAGCGGCAGCGCCAGCACCGGCCCGCCCAGCAGCCAGCCGCCGAGCACGACCGCCGCGGTCGCCGAGCGCCGCCAGCCGCCGCCGCTCCAGGTCGATCGGCGCGTAGCCCTCGCTGCCCGGCCCGGCGCAGCGGCTCCAGCGCCAGCCGCAGCCAGGCCGGCGAGCGCCGGGCTCGCGAGCAGCGCCTCGCGCGCCGCCAGCGCCAGCAGCGCCGCCGGCCAGCGCGCGGCGATGCAGGACCGCGGTCACGCTCCACCTCGGCGATCTCGCTGACCCGGCGCGAGCCGTCGGCCTCGCGCCGCAGGTGGACGACGAGGTCGATCCCGCGCCGCACCTGCTCGGCGATCGCCTCGTGCGGCAGGCCGACCCCGGCCATCAGCGCCAGCGTCTCCAGCCGGCTCAGGGCGTCGGCGGGCGAGTTGGCGTGGACGGTCGAGAGGGCGCCGTCGTGGCCGGTGTTCAGCGCGGTCAGCAGGTCGAGCGCCTCCGGCCCCCTGACCTCGCCGATCACGATCCGGTCGGGGCGCATCCGCAGGGCGTTGCGCAGCAGGTCGCGGATCGTCACCTCGCCCCGTGCCCTCGACCCCGGCCGGCCGGCTCTCCAGCCGCACCACGTGCGGCTGCTGCAGCCGCAGCTCGGCCGCGTCCTCGATCGTCACCACCCGCTCGGCCGGGTCGACGAAGCTGGAGAGCGCGTTCAGCAGCGTCGTCTTGCCGGAGCCGGTGCCGCCGCTGACGAGGATGCTGCGGCGCGCGCGGACCGCCGCCTCGAGCTGCTCGCGCTGCGCCCGCGTCGAGCGTGCCGAGCTCGACCAGCTCGGTCGGGCCCGGGCCGGTCGGGCGCCGAAGCGGCGGATCGAGATCGCCGGCCCGTCGATCGCCAGCGGCGGGATCACCACGTTGACCCGCGAGCCGTCGGCGAGACGGGCGTCGACCATCGGGCTGAGCTCGTCGACCCGGCGGCCGAGCGGCGCCAGGATCCGCTCGATCGCGTTGCGCAGCTCCTCCTCGTCGGCGAAGGCGACGGCGGTCGGCTCGATCCGGCCGCCGCGCTCGACGTAGACGCGGTCGGGGCCGTTGACCATCACCTCCTCGACCGCGGGGTCGGCGAGCAGGACCTCGAGCGGGCCGAGGCCGACGCTGTCGCGGACGATCCGCGCGACCACCTCCTCGCGCTCGGCCGGCGCCGAGCAGCGCCGCCTCCTCGTCGACCAGCTCGCGCACCGCCTCGCGCAGCTCGCCCGCCGGCGCCCGGCCGGCCGCCGCCTCGGCCCGGCGGCGCTCGACCAGGCGCCCGCGCAGCGTCGGCGGCCAGCGCGGCGACGTTTCGCTCCCGCGCGCCCACGCTCAACCGGCCGGCAGGATCGTCACCCGGCGGGCGAAGCTCTCGGCGGCGATCAGCCGCAGCGCCTGCGCCCGGGTCAGCCCCAGGGTCGCCGCCGCGGTCCCGCCCGCCCGCTTCTTCGCCGGGGCCGAGCGCCAGCAGCGGCACGCCGCTGGCGGCGACGTAGGTGCGCCCGGCGCCGCCGCCGCTCGGTTCGGTGGTGACGACGACGTCGACCGCGCGCCCCGACCGGCTGGCTGCCGGCGACCATCAGCGCGTCGGCGCCGCTGACCGCGATCTCCACCGGGCCGCCGGCCGGCGCCCAGCGCCGCCGCCGAGCGCGTCCGTCGCCACGCGGCGGGCGCAGCTGCGCGGCGAGCAGGTAGGAGCCGGCGCGGGATCGGCGCCGCGGCCTCCAGCCCGAGCGCTTCGGCCGGCGCCGCGCAGCGCCCCGGCGGGGCGAAGCGGACCGGCACCCGCCGCACCTCCAGGCCGTTCGGCCGCTCGGGTCGACCGGCTTGCCGGCCGCCAGCGGTCGCCGCGGCGACGACCACCGGCCGCAGCTCGCCGTAGCCGCGGGCGACGCTGCTCGCCGTAGCCGTCGGCGATCGCCGCCGCGGTCGCCGCCGCCAGCGCCGCCGCGAGCAGGAAGGCGAGCGCGCGCCGGCGCCGGCTCATGCCGGCGCCCCGGCGAGCAGCGGCAGCTCGAGGACCGCCTCGGTGCCGGCCTCCGAGCGGCGCAGGGCGAAGCTGCCGCCGTGGGCGGCGGCGGTCCGGCGCACCACCCGCAGGCCGTGGCCGTGGCGGCCGGCGCCCGGAGATCCGCGCCGCCAGCCGCAGCGCGGCGCCGCGGCTCCCGCGCAGCGGCACGTGCCGGAGTCGACGCACCGCGACCCGGACCGCCGGCGTCGCCGCTGGTCGCCGTCGACGACGATCCGCGGCCCGCCGTGCTCGAGCGCGTTGAGCGACCAGGTTGTCGAGCGCCTGCAGCATCCCGCAGCGATCGCCGTCGACGACCGCCTCGCCGGCCCGCCAGCGCAGCTCCAGCGAGCCGCCGGCGAGGTCGGCGCGCCGGCGCCAGCGCCCGACCGCCGCCTCCAGCAGCGGCCGCACCGCAGCGGCGCCCGGACTCGGCGGCCGGCCGCCGTTGATCTCGCGGTCGAGCCGCTCCAGGGCCGCGGCGGCCATCGCGAGCAGGGCCTCGATCGGCCTCCGGCGCCGCCGTCGCCGCCGGCCAGGGCCAGCGCCTGCAGCGGCCGGCGCAGCTCGTGCAGCGCCTCGTTCAGGGCCGTCCGCCGCCGTCCGCGTCATGCGCGGCTAAGGCGCCGGCGAGCCGATCTCTCCCGCCGGCGGCGGAACGCGAGCCCGCCGCCCCAATGCGGTCTCGGCCAGGCGCTCGGGACGACGGGGTCGCCTGCATAGGACCCCGCGAGCCTCCAATCGGGTTCCGGGTCGCCGCTCCGACCGGTGGCGGGCCTATAACCCGCTCTGTGGATTTCGCTTGAAAAGGACGCTTAGCGGGGTAATCCACTGCGCATTTTGGAATACTTGATGTGAAAGCCGGGATTAGACAGGGCGCCCCCGCCGCCCGGCATCCCACCAATTCTCGAACGGAGGCCTCCCCCTTGGCTCAGACCCGAACCTCCCCCGAGGGCATCACCCAGCAGCTCGCGAAGGCGCTTGCCCACCCGCTGCGCGTGCGCATCCTCACCTCTCTGCACAAGGGCATCTCGAGCCCTAACCAGCTCTCGCAGGAACTCGGCGAGCCGCTCGGCAACGTCAGCTACCACGTCAAAACGCTGCTCGAATACGACTGCGTCGAACTGGTCAAAACCGAGCCCCGCCGCGGTGCCGTCGAGCACTTCTACCGGGCCACCGAGCGCGCCTTCTTCAGCGACGCCGACTGGGCGAAGATCCCGGCCTCGGCCCGCAAGGGCATCGACGGCGTGATCCTCGAGGCGATCGGCCAGGACGCGACCGCGGCGATGATCGAGGGCACGATCGACTCGCGCACCGACTCCCACATCTGCCGCACCCCGCTGGTCCTCGACGAGCAGGGCTGGAGCGAGCTCACCAAGCTGCTCGCGGAGACGCTCGAAGCGGGCGATGCGAGATCCAGGAGGAGTCGGCCAGCCGCCTCGCCAAGGACAACGCCGACGGCATCCCGACCAGCTCGGCGATCCTCCACTTCGAGGTGCCGGAGGCGAAGCAGCCAAGTAGCCCGCCAACCCCGGCCGCCGAGCTTCCGACGCCCCCGACGCGAGCGATCGCCCGGGGGCGTCGTCGTTTCAGGACCCGGCAGGACCCTCAGCCGTCGATCAGCCGGTAGCCGATCCCCCAGCAGTTGACCACGTAGCGGCCGTGCTCGGGGTCGAGTTTGCGGCGCAGCCGGCTGGCGTGGGAGTCCAGGGTCCGCGTCTTGCTCGGGCGCCCTGAAGCCCCAGACGTCGCGCAGCAGCTCCTCCTTGGTGAAGACCCGGGTCGGGTCGGTGGCGAGGACGCGCAGCAGGGTGAACTCCTTCTTCGCCAGGGCGACCTCGCGGCCGCCGACCGTGACCCGGCGGCGGATCGGGTCGACGATCAGCTCGCCGACCCGGCTCGGGCCCTCGCGGCGGCTGTGCGCGGCGGCGCAGGACGGCGCCGATCCGCGCCCGCAGCTCCGCGTATCGAGAACGGCTTCGGCGACGTAGTCGTCGGCGCCGGAGTCGAGGCCGCGGACGCGGTCGGTCGTCGGCGCCGCGGCCGGTCAGGACGATCACCGGCAGGCGCGGGTCGAAGCGCGACTCGACCCCGTCGGCCTCGCGGATCTCGCGCAGGACGTCGAGGCCGGAGGCGTCGGGCAGCGAGAGGTCGAGCAGCAGCAGGTCGGGCTGGTTGTAGCGGCAGAGGCGCAGCGCGTCGGAGGCGCTCGGCGCCGGGCAGGACCCCGAAGCGGTCGGCGGCGAGGTGATCGCAGAGCAGGTCGAGGGTGACGTCGTCGTCCTCGCAGACGACGACGCTGGCGATCTCTTCTCTCCGGGGCAGCATCGACGGGCCTAAGGGCGGGGCGCGGCGAACTCTCCCCCCGCCGGCGGGATCTCGAGCACCGCGGCGGCGCCGCGGTGGGCGACGAAGCGGCGCGGCGGCACCCCGCGCCGGACCGCCAGCGTCGCCCCTTCGCGGTCGAGGAAGTAGAGGTCGAGCGCGAAGCGCATGCCGAAGGTGTGGACGCGCGGCGCAGCGCGGGATCAGCAGCCCGGCGCCGGCCTCCTCGCGCGTCGAGGCCGGCCAGCCCGAGCAGGCGGGCGCGGAGGCCGGCGGCGACCGGGACCTCGCGCCCGAGCGCCAGCTGCCGGGGCAGCCGCGCCAGTCGCCTCGCCAGTCCTCGCTCCTCCATCCCCGGCAAAGGGCCGGCGTGGCGATCCTCTCCCCCGGGCTGCCGGGCGAACCGGCGCCCTCCCGAAAGCCCGTCACGGGTGCAACCCCGCGTTCAGCGACCTGTCCCGAGCAGGCACGGGACTACGATGATCGGCAAGATCATGCACCTGCTGACGCCGGGCTCCGCGAAGGCAGATGGGCTTCAACTTCATGGAAAAGAAAACGACCCGCAGAGGGAACTACGAGTCTGGCTCCGACTACGTGCTCGAGTACGGGGAGCTCCGCTTCGCCTTCAACGAGGAGGACTTCGGCCAGCGGGTCGAGCAGGCCGCGGTGAAGCTCGCCTTCGTCGACCAGGGGCTCAGCCAGGAGGAGCTCGACGACCTCCTCGACCTCGCCGTCAGCGGCGAGATCGCCGAGCCCAGCTCCCCCCTCGGCGAGCACATCAACGAGAACTGGGAGGACCTGGTCGGTCCCTCCAACCGCAGCCTCGTCCACTGGATCCGCCGCCTCGTCTTCCGCGGCGCCTGGCTCGACCAGCGGGTCAAGGAGGGCGAGCTCGACGTCGTCTTCGACGAGCGCACCCAGACCTTCGGCTACGTCCAGCCGGACCGCAGCCGACGAGCTGATCGAGCTCTCCAAAGAGCCGAGCTGGCGCCGCATCGCCTACCGGCGGTAGGCGGAGCCACGGGAGGCCCGGGGGTGGGGCTTCCGCTTAGTCTTTTCGAGGATCGAGTCCCGGCCTTGCGGCGGGCGAGCCCCGCGAAAAGCCACAAGACGCTTCAGCCCCACCCCCGGACCTCCCCTGAGGCCGGAACGCCGGTAGGCGATGCGGCGCAGCTCGGGAGAGCGGCTAGTTGGCGGGGCGCTCTAGGGCGGCGACGACGGTCAGCGAGCCGCCTCCGGCGGGGCCTTGGGCGCGGCCGGCGTCGAAGAGCTCCTTGGCGGTGTCGGTGTCGCCGAAGTCGCTCGGCGAGGCGGGTCAGCGAGTCGACCAGGAGGATCACGTCTTCGCCGCTCGCCGGCGCGGTTCGCCGGCCTGGGCGAGGGCGTCGGTGGCGTGGCGGGCCTGGCCGGCGGCGACGATCTCCGCCTGCGGCGCCTCGCGCTTCCAGTCGGCCAGCTCCTCGGGGCTGGGGTCGATCAGCAGGACCACCGGGTCGGGACCCTTGGAGTCGGCCGCGAGGTCGGCGGCGACGCCGCGCAGCAGCTCGGTGCAGCCCTCGCGGGTCTCGGCGCAGAGGATCGCCTGGCGCCCGGCCTCGGGCGGCAGCAGCAGGTCCTGGATCGTCACACCCTCCTTGCCACGGCGGCCGAAGCGGCGGCGACGGCGGCGACGCGGGCGCTCGGACCCCGCGGCCGGGGTCGCGGGGGTCGGGGCCGGGGTCGGAGTCGGAGTCGGGGCGGCGGGCTCGCGCTGGCCCTCCTGCCCCAGGGCCTCCTTGCGGAGGTCGTCGCCGCGACCGGAGACTTCGTCGGAGCTCTCGCCACCGCCGGTGCGCTCGCGACCGCCCCCGCCGCCTCCGCCGCCACCACCGCGGCTGCGACGGCGCCGGCGTGCCGGGCGCTCGCCACGCTCGCCGGCGGGCTGGGCCTGGCGACCTCCGCCTCCACCGCCGCCGTTGCCGCCGCTCAGCTTCGCGATCAGCTCGTTGCGGGTCAGCATCCGGAAGCGCTCGACGCCGGCCTCGGCGGCGAGGGCGTGGAGGTCGGACAGGTGCTTGGATTCCAGCTCGGCCTTGGTCATCGGCGCAGGTTATTCAACGGCTCTTTGCGGGGTCGATTCCCTCCGCCGCCGCTGCCTCCAGCCAGGCCTCGGACTCGCGCCCGACCCGGGCCTCGTCCCAGCCGAGCTCGGCCCCGAGCAGCTCGGCGACCGGCCGCACCGCGGCGGCGCTGCGCAGCTCCGGCGCCGCCAGGATCCCCAGCCGGGTCCGCCGCAGCAGCACGTCGGCGACGCTGCGGGCCTGCTCGTGGCGAGCCGCGAGCACCACCTCGGCCAGCAGGTCGGGACGGCCGGGGACGATCGGCGCGCGCCAGCTTCGGGTCGCTCGCGGGCGAGGTCGAGGACGCGGCGCGTGGCGTGGCCGTAGCGGAAGGCGAGCTGGTCGACCGCCTCCTCCCCCACCCCCTCGGGCGCCTCGAGGTCGCCCGGGCGGGCCTCCATCCCGAGCGGGATCTCGGCCGTGTGGCAGGGCGCCTCGCGGCCCTCGCGCAGGACCAGGCGGTCGACGGTCTGCTTCGCCATCCGCCGCCAGGTCGTGAGCTTGCCGCCGGTGATCGTCAGCATCCCCGAGGAGGTCTCGTACAGCTCCGCCTTGCGCGAGATGTCGACCGACTTGCGCGGGTCGCCGCTGGAGATCAGCGGCCGCACGCCGGCGTAGGCGCCGACCAGGTCGGACTCGGCCGAGCGGCGTCGCCGAAGAACTCGTTGACCGCGTCCAGCAGGTACTCGACGTCGTCCTCGCCGGGGCGCGGGTGGGTGATGTCGCCGTCGAAGTCGTTGTCGGTGGTGCCGATCAGCGTCCGCCCGTACCAGGGCAGCGAGAAGATCATCCGCCCTTCCCCGGCCGGGACGATGCAGGCGGCGCTGCCCATCGGCAGGTCGGCCTGGTCGAGCAGCAGGTGGGTGCCGCGGCTGGGCGCGATCCGCGGCACGTCCTCCTCCTCGACCACCTCGGGGCGGATCTGGTCGGCCCAGACGCCGGTCGCGTTGACGACGTGGTCGGCGCCGACCTCGAGCCGCTCGCCGGAGTCGGCCTCGACGAAGGCGACGCCGTTGGCGCGCCCGTCCCTGGTCAGCACCTCGACCACGTCGGCGCCGTTGAGGCTGACCGCGCCGAAGCGCTCGGCCTCGCCGAGCACGGTCAGGACCAGCCGCACGTCGTCGGTCTGGCAGTCGTAGAAGAGGTAGGCGTCCTTGGGGTCGCGGGGGGCCAGCGCCGGGACCAGCTCCAGCACCTCCTCGCGGTCGATCGTGCGGTGGCGGTCCGGCGACCAGGAGAACTGCTCGTCCTCGTCCTTGGAGGCGCGCAGCTCGCGGCTGGACGCGGCCGACCCGGCGTGGTCGCCATCACGTCGTACATGTCCAGGCCCGACCCCGAGCTTGCGGTCGCGGCGCTCCTCGCCGAGGGCGGCGACCAGGAAAGGCGTCGGGTAGACCAGGTGCGGCGCCAGCTGGACCATCAGCTGGCGCTCCAGCAGCGCCTCGCGGACCAGGCCGAGGTCGAAGTTCTGCAGGTAGCGGAGGCCGCCGTGGACCATCTTCGAGGAGCGGCTGGAGGTGCCGACCGCGTAGTCGCCGCGCTCCAGCAGCGCCACCGAGTAGCCGCGCGAGGCGGCGTCGAGGGCGACCCCGGCGCCGGTGATCCCGCCGCCGATCACCACCACCTCGAAGTGCTGGCCGGCGATCTCCTCGAGCTGCGCGTCCGCGGGTCAGCATCAGGTCACCTAATCGAGGAAGAGGACGGTCGGTTCGGTCCGCGGTCGCGGCGGCACCGGGCGCTCCTGGCGCGGGTGGCCGAGGTGCAGGAGGCCGACGATTCGCTCCCCGGGGGCGACGCCGACGGCGGCCCGCCCCTGCTCGGAGCGCAGCAGCCCGGGGGTCCGCCAGTAGCCGGCGAGGCCGCGGGCGTGGGCGGCGAGCAGGACGATGTAGGAGGCGACCGCGGTCGCGTGCAGGTCCTCTTCGTCCTGGATGGGATCGCCGCCGAGCCGGCAGGAGACGACGACCAGGGTCGGGCAGCGGTCGAGCTTGGCGGCGCCCTCGGGCCCGGCCGCCTCCTTCAGCCGCGCCAGCGCGGCGGGGCCGACGACGCGAAAGCGCCAGGGGACGGTGAGGTGGTGGTTGGGCGCCCAGTCGGCGAGCTCGAGCAGCTCCCCGAGCAGCTCCGGGCCGAGCGGCTCCGGCGCGAAGGCCTTGTGGGTGCGGCGGGTGCGGATCGCGGTCTCGACGTCCATCTATAGACCGTAGCGCCAGCGCATCCAACCCTTGCGGGCGAGCAGGCCGAGGCCGAAGAGGACGGCGCCGGCGAGCAGCCCGGCGGCGATCGAGCCGCCGACGCTGGCCTCGGAGCCCTCGTCGCTGGAGGACTGCGCCAATTCGCTGTCCGCGGTGCTCACCTCCGGCTCCGGTTCGGCGGTCGAGGGCTCGGGTTCGTCGCGGCCCGCCTGCGGCGGGAGGGCGCCGGTCGAGCCGCCGGGCGCGGCGGATCCCAACGGGGGCGGGCCGCCGCCGGACGGGACGCCGCCGGTCGAGCCGGAGGGGATCTGCGGGGCTTCCGGCTGCGGAGCCGGGGAGACCGACGCGGCGGGCAGGGGCGGCAGCGCCGCGGCCGTGCCGGTGCTGGAGGCCGGCGGCGTGCTCTGCTTCTGGCGCGGCGGCGCGGCCACCGGGAGGTAGTCGCGGGAGACGGCGACCAGGACCTGGCCGGTCACCCAGACCGGGGTCTGGTCGCTGGACTTCGAGTAGCGGTAGTGGCCGTCGGCGGCCTGATTGGCGGCGAGGTAGTCGAACGGGGTCGAGCCGCCCTTCTCGAAGGAGCCGGGGTCGCCGCCCGCGGCGAGGATCCCCTGGATCGCCCAGGCCGTCGCCTGGGTGTTGATCGCGCCGTTGCCGCCGACCCGGTAGCCGCCGTTGGACTGCTGGGTGTCGCGCAGGTACTTCAGCCCGCGGCCGGAGGCCTTCGAGTCGGGCGAGAGCGCCTGCAGGACCGAGCTGGTCGCCTCGGCGTCGCTGCGACTGCCGGGTTGGTTGCCCCAGCCGCCGTCGTCGTTCTGGACGTTGCGCAGCCATTCCAGGGACTTCTCCGTGCCGCCCGCCGAGTCGGCGGCCCGCAGGGCGATCACCGCGTAGGCGGTCCAGTTGGGCCAGCGTTCGTAGGAGCCGTTGTCGAAGCGGAAGCCGCGCAGTTCCTCGACCAGGTCGCGGCCGCCGAACTGGCGCGGGTCGGCACCGGCCCCGAGCAGGGCGAGGATCGTGCGGGAGAGGTCGCCGGGGTTCCTCAGCTGACCGACATGGGCGCGCAGGAAAGTGACCGGGTCGTTGGCGCCGCGGGCGACGTCGTGGGGGTTGCGGCCGGCGGCCTCCAGCCCCAGCATCGCCCAGGCGGTCATCTCGACCCCCGACCGGTCTTCGGGGGAGCTGCCGAAGCCGCCGTCCTCGTTCTGGACCGAGACCAGCCACTGCTTGGCGCTGTCGGCGCCGGCGGCCGCGGCGCGTCCCGGCACCAGCAGCGCCGAGCCCGACCGAGACGACGACCAGGGCGGCGATGCCGGCGCCGCGCAGGGCGGGCCGCGGGCGCCGGGGCGGGGGCTCGGGCGGTCGCGGCGGCTCCGGCGCGGCCCCTCCGCCCCGCTCCCATTCGAAGCGGTCGGCGGAAGCGCGCGAGCATCCGCACCATCGCCGGCCCGGCGACCAGGGCCAGGGCGACGTTGCCGACCGCGTGGGCGACGTCGAACGGGATCGCCCGCGCTCGAGAGCACGCCGAAGCGCTCCAGCGACAGCTCGCCTCCATAAGTCGCCATCAGAGAGAAGTTCAGCAGAGCGCCGTAAAGCGACGCCGCCAAGTCCGCAGACCGCGGCGAGGCTGAAGCGGCCGGCGTTGCGACCGCCGAGCGCCAGCGCCGCGCCGAGCACCCCGCAGAGGCCCCAGCCCGCCATCTGCCACGGGGTCCACGGTCCCTGCCCGAACCAGAAGTTGGAGACCAGCGCGGCGAGGGCGCCGACCGCGAAGCCCGGCGCCGGGCCGAGCGCGTAGCCGGCGAAGATGACGATGTCGGTGGTCGGCTTGACGTTGGGGAAGGCGGCGAAGGCGATCCGGCCGGCGATCGCCAGCGCCGCCAGCGCGGCGACCAGGGCGACGACCTGCGCCGGCGGCCGCGAGCGCTCGTACCAGGCGAAGCCGCCGAGCAGGACGGCGCCGAGGATCAGGAAGCTGACCAGCTGCCAGCTCATCCCGGCCCCTCGGCGGCGAGCGCGGCGGCGCCCTGCTCGGGGGTGACGACGCCGGGCAGGTCGAGGACGCGGGCGACCTCGGTGGCGAAGTACCAGCCGCCGGAGAGGACCTCGGCGGCGGCGCCGTCGGCGATCACCACGCCGTCGCCGAGCAGGACGACGCGGTCGGCGAACGCGGCGGCGAACTCGACGTCGTGGGTGGCGATGACGACGCGCGGCGCCCCGCGCCGGCGAGGCGGCCGATGAGGGCGATCGAGCTCGTCCTTGCGGCCGCGGTCCATGCCGCGGGTCGGCTCGTCGAGGGCGACGAGGCCGGGCAGCCGCTCGCCCTCGATGCGGCCGGCGAGGGCGATCGCCAGGGCGAGGCGCTGCCGCTCGCCGCCGGAGAGGTCGCGCGGGTCGGCGTCGATCGCGTGCTCGAGGCCGACCGCGCGCAGCGCCGCCGCGCCCGGCCTCGCCCGGCAGCTCGTCGCCGACCCGCTCGCGGACCAGGTAGTCGCTCGGGTTCTGGGTCAGCAGCGCGATCCCGCTCGGCGGCCTCGATCCTGCCGGCGGCCGGGTCGACGAGCCCGGCGGCGGCGCGCAGCAGGGTGCTCTTGCCGGCGCCGTTGCGGCCCATCAGGGCGACCCGTTCGCCGCGGCGGATCTCGAGGTCGATGCCGCGGAGGACGTCGTGGGGCCGCTCGTCGCCGCTCGAGCTCGACCCAGAGGCCCTTCGCGGCGTCGACGCGGCGTTGCGCTTGCGGGGCGGAGCGGGCGGGGAGACTTCGCCGCCCCGGACCCTTCCCCGGGTGGGGGACAGCGGTGGCCGGGCCCGCTCCTCGAGCGCCTTGCGGCGCGCGGCGCGGACGCCGACCGGCAGCGGCGTGATCCCGGCCAGGGAGAAGAGGCGCGCGGCCGGGCGTCTCAGGGCCGGGTCGGCGCGCTGGGACCAGGCGAGGAACTCGCGCGGGGCGCCGTCGAAGGCGATCCGCCCGCCGCGACCATCGCGACCACCCGGTCGGCGGCGGCGAGACAGCGCTCGAGCCGGTGTTCGGCGAGCAGGACGGCCACCCCCCACTCCTCGTTGAGCCGCCGCAGCAGCCAGATCAGCTCGTCGCCGGCGACCGGGTCGAGCTGCGAGGTCGGCTCGTCGAGCAGCACCAGCCGCGGGCCGGGTCACCAGCGCCGCCGCCAGCGCCACCCGCTGCAGCTCGCCGCCGGAGAGGGTGTCGACGGTGCGGCCCAGCAGGTGCGGGATCGCCAGCGCCAGCGCCACCTCCTCGACCGCCCGGGCGCGGTCGGCCGGCGGCGTCGCCGCGCATCTCCAGCGGCAGCTCGATCTCCGCCGCGACGGTGGTCGAGACGACCTGGGTCTCCGGGTCCTGGGCGACGTAGCCGACCGCGGCCGGCAGCTCGCCCGGGCCGGCGGCGATCGCGTCGATCCCGGCCACCGCGACCGTCCCCTCGATCTCGCCGCCGTGGAAGTGCGGAACCAGGCCGCAGGCCGCGCTTCAGCAGCGTCGACTTGCCCGAGGCCGAGCGGCCGGCGAGCAGGACGAACTCCCCCGGCGGCGACCTCGAGGGAGACGCCGGAGAGCGCCGGGCCGGTGGCCTCGCGGATAGGCGTAGGTGAGCCCCTCGACGGCGAGCGCGGGAGCGGCGCCGCGGCGGATCGCCAGCTCAGACACGGGACGCCTCCAGAGCCCGGCGAGGGCGACACGACGCCGGCGACCGCCGCGGGCGGCGACGCAGCGGCACCAGCCCGCTCGCGACCAGCAGCGCCGAGAGCGCGAGCGCCGCCGGTCCCTGGGCCGAGCTCGATCCGCGGGTAGGTGTGGAAGTCGTCGGCGCCGAGCGCCTTGCCGACGATCGCCGCCACCAGGACCACCCCGGCGAGGTAGAAGCGCTGGTCGAAGCGCGAGCGCTTCCGTCGTTTCGGGCGCTGGGGCGCCCAAAGACGGAACGCGCGTCGGCGCGGGCGCTCGAGGCTGTAGCCGCGCAGCTCCAGGGTCGCGGCGACGTCGACGGCGCGGTCGAGCGAGCCGGCGAGCAGGCGCCGGGCCAGCGCCGCCTTGCCGACCTCGGCGGCACCCGGGCCGCGCAGGCGGGCGGCGTCGCGCAGGCGGGCGGCGTCGGCGGCGGCGACCGGGACCAGCCGCGAGACCAGGGTCGCGGTCAGCGCCGAGCGGCCGGCCAGCGGCCGCAGCGCCCGCAGCACCCGGTCGGGATCGACGCAGGCCGAGTAGACGGCGAAGGCGACCATCGTCACCGCCGCCCGCAGGCCGATCGAGAGGCCGGCGACGATCGCCTCCAGGGTGACGTCGACCTGGCCGAACAGCGGCCAGTCGCCGAGCCGCGCCAGCACCGTCTCGCCGCGGCTGACGACCAGGGCGTTGACGACGACGATCAGCAGCGCCAGGCCGAGGCCCATCCGCAGCGCCGCCCGCACCGCCGTCCGCGCCCCCGCCAGCAGCCCGGCGATCGTCACCGCGGCGCCCGGCGGCGACCAGCACCAGCGGGCTCGAGTAGAGGAAGGCGACGACGACCAGCGCGCCGAGGTAGGCGACCGCGGCGCCCGGCGAAGCGGCCTGGAGCGGCCCCGGCCGCGGGATGTAGGCGAACGGCGACCTCATCGGACCCGAGCACCGGCAGCGGCGTCTCCTTCCCTGCTTCGCTTGCCACCGCGTAATGGTCGCGCAGGCTGTCGCGGTCGAGCAGCTTCGGCGGCGGCCTGCACCGCCGCTGGCGTCCCCCCGGTGACGACCCAGACCGGCGGCGCTTCGTAGCGCCTGGTGGCGGCGACGAGGCCGGCGTCGGGACCGAGCTCGCGGGCCGGCTCGCCGTCTACGCCGAGCCCGACCAGCCGAAGCCGCCGCCGACGCCCTGGCCGCCGCTCCCCTGCTCGAATTCCGCGTAGACGCCGCTTTCTTCCGGACCGTCCTCGATCAGCGCCGCGGCCGGGTCCTCGCGCACCTGCGCCCAGGGCCCGACCAGGACGCGGATCGCGCCCTCGGGGTCGCCCGCGGCGAGCGCCACGCCTTCGCCGTCGAGCGCCGCCCGCACCTCCGCGCAGGCCCCGCCGCCACCGAGGCATTCGACCGCCACCGGGTGCGCCTGCCTTCGTAGCCGTCGCTGAACGGCGCCGGCCAGGAGCCGACCACGGCCGGGACCCGGTTGGTCGCCGCCCAGTCGCGGTAGTCCCACCAGATCCGCTCGCCGCCGTGCAGCTCGTACATCGGCGGCGCCGATCGGCGACTCGACCCCGTTGACGAAGAAGAACCAGTCGTAGGGACGGCCGCCGCGACGGCCTTCCTCGGTGCCCTCGATCGACTTCACGAAGCCGCCGCCGTAGCGGGTCTCGATCTCGGCCTCGCCTTCGAGCACGCGCATCACGGTGTCGGATTCGTTCGCCTCGACCGAGCTCGAGAGCACCGGCTGGCTCCCGAATTCCCGCGTCACCGTCAGCTCGACCGAGCCGACGTCGGCGCCGGGGCCGAGGCCGCAGCCGGCGGCCGCGAGCGCTGCCAGAAGCAGCGCCGTCGCGACCGCCGTGCCACGGCTCCGGCGCACGGCCCTAGCTACCGGCGGGGCACTTGCCACCGATGCAGACCAGCCGCCCGGGCGGGGATCAGGTCGCCCTTCGTCGCCAGCAGCTGTGCCGGCTTCGGAGCGTCACCGTGGTCCTGCCGTTGGCGGCGGTGACCGCGCCGGCACCGCTGACCTCGACGCCGGCCACCGGCTTGCGCTTGCCTTTTTCGTCGTAGGTGTAGGCGGGGACCGTGAACGCCATCCCCGCGGTCGCCTTCGCCGGCGCGGTCAGCGCCAGCTCTTCCGGGTAGACGAACGTCTTCGGGTCCGATTCGGCCAGCGCGAAGAGAACTTCGTCGCCGGCCTTGATCTTCGCCTCGTCGGCGCCCACCGAGAGCGCCCTTGTGGTTGACCTTCAGGTACCAGGAAGTGCCGCCCTTGGCGACGCTGCCGCCGACCCCGCAGAGCGCGAGGCCGAAGTCGAAGCTGTCGCTGATCAGCAGCGGCTCCAACGCCGAGGTCGAGAGCGAGGCCCGGGCCAGCAGGCCGAGCGCCGTGTTGCCCTTGATCGAGACGGAGTCGCCGCTGCCGCCGGTGCCCTTGCCGAAGCAGGTCGCCTTCGAGCTGGTCTTGACCGAGGTGGTCGCGGTGGCGAGCGTCTTTTCGCTGAGGATCTTGCCGCCGGAACCGACGACGCGGAGGTCGGCTGAGCTCTTCGCAAATGCACCGGCGGCGATCGTCAGGGACATGGCAACTACCAGCGCGCACGCGGCAGCCAGCCTTACTGGAATGGTTCTTGGCATTTAAGCCACCCTTTCCTCGAGGGTTGTATTGGCTGGCCGGGGACAGGTCTCCTGGCTTCCGGGGTTGGTTGGCCGCACCTTCCCGGGGGATCTGTGTCCTCCCCAGTGGCCGGCGCGCGAGGCGCCTGCGACTTCCTTGACCCGGTCACAGTGGCGGGACCACGCCGGACTTCGCACCGGACTTCCCTTGACCACCGACCGTATTTACGCCGGCGAGTCTATCCCCACGGCCCGCGGCAGACCTTTGTCCCGGTTTCCGGGACAAAGGTCTGCCGCGCTTGAGGGACCTGGTTAAGCTGGCCGGTGGAGGGGAACTGTGAGGGGATTGCGCCGACATTCGCCGGCACTGCCGATCGCCTGCGCTGGCGCTGTTCGTCGCGCTCGGCGGCAGCGTCTGGGCCGCGACCAAGATCGACGGCCACTCGATCCGCACCGGCTCGCTGCCCGGCAACCGGCTGGTTCCCGGCTCGGTCCCCGGCAACCGGCTGCGGCCGGGATCGGTCCCGACCGACCGGCTGGCCCCGGGCGCGATCGTCGGCACCCAGGTCAACGCCGCGACCCTCGGCCAGGTCCCGAGCGCGGCCCACGCCGAGACCGCCGGCAGCGCCCGCGAGGCGGGGCCGGCGCTGCAGCGCCGAGCGCGCCGCCGACGCCGAGCGCCTGAACGGCTTCAGCGCCGGCTGCGGGGAGGGCACCCGCGACTTCGCCGGCGCCTGCTGGCAGCTCGGCGAAAGCGCCGCGGCGACCGCGCCGGAGGCGGCGGAAGCGTGCGCGGCGGCGGGCGGGGAACTGCCCGAGGCGCTGGCACTGTCGGCGTTCGCACTGCAACCCGGGGTGGTTCTGGCGGTTGGAGGAGAGTGGAGCGGAGATCTCACGAACGTGGCGGGCCTCGATGCGTACTCGGTAGTCACCGTTTCCGCGGAGGGAGAGATCGATTTCGTCGTCTCGACCGAAAACAGAAACTTCCGCTGCGTCTTCCCCCTCGTCGGATGACCCGCCCGGCGACCCGGCTCGGACATGCGTCGGCCGCCGCCCCCCGATCTCTATTCTCCGGGGCGATGGGTGCGGATCCCGTTCGCCCGGCAGGGGGCCCCTCGGTAACGATCGCGAGCCTGCTCGCGCTGGTTGCCCTTGCCCTGCTCGCCTTCCCGCTCAGCGCCGACGCCGGCTTCCGGACCCACGCGCCGGGCCCCGCGGGCAACGGCGCCAGCGCCTCCGCGGCGCCGGCGCAACGGGTCCTCGACTACTGGACGCCGCAGCGGATGGCGGCGGCGCGCCCGCTCGACCTGGTCGTCGACAGCGGCGGCGAGACGCGGCTGCGGGTCGGCATCGCCGCCCCGGCCAAGGCGGCCGCCAGCTTCACCCGCGTGCCGACCCCCGAAGTCCCGCCCTACTCGGTCAACGGCCGCATCTTCATCCGCCGCGGCAAGCTCCAAGGCTTCTGCTCGGGAACCGCGATCAACACCCCCACCCGCCAGCTCGTCCTCACCGCCGGCCACTGCGTCAACAGCGGCCCCGAAGAAGGGCACCGCGCGGTCTGGTCGGACTTCCTCGAGTTCGTCCCCGCCTACAGCGGCGACCTCGCCCCGTTCGGCGCCTTCGTCGCCCGCTCCGAGAAGATCTTCGCCCCCAAGCAGTGGACCAAGCACGGCAACCCCGACTTCGACCTCGGCGCCTTCCTCGTCAAGCCGAACCCCGAAGGGGTCAACCTCGCCGACGCGGTCGGCGGCGGCGCCACGATCGTCACCGAGCTGCCGCGCGACCAGACGTTCCTCACCTTCGGCTATCCCGGCGAGACCAAGCGGATGCAGGGCTGCCAGGCCGACTACCTCGGCGACGACCCGCTCACCTACCGCTTCTCCGGCCCGCCGACCCTGGCGATCGGCTGCCGCTGGGCGCCGGGCGCCAGCGGCGGCGGCTGGCTGATCGGAGACGGCAGCCAGATCAACGGGGTCAACTCCTACCTGCACCTCGACAACAAGAAGCGCACCTACGGGCCCTACTTCGGCGAAGAGACCGTCGGCAAGCTGGTCCGCGGGCTCTAGGAGGGCTTGGCGAAACTCGCGGTTGCGGCCGGCGAGCGCCGGACCAAGCGGGGCAAGGACGCAGGGAGGCCGAATAGCAGAGCTATTTGGCCGACTGAGGACGCCGCACCGCGCTATGTCCGCCGCCGCCGGGTGCGGCCGGGGAGTTTCGCCAAGCCCTCCTAGCGGCCGGCGCCGCGCTAGCTAGGCGTCGAGCAGACGGCGGTAGTAGCGGTAGTCGCGCCGGTCCGGGCGCAGGTTCGAGGCCAGCGCCAGGTGGTGGCGGGCGCGGGACTTCTGGCCGGTGCGGGAGAGCGCGCGGCCGAGACAGAAGTGGGCGAAGTCGTTGACGTGGTGGGCCTCGACCACCGCCTCGAACTCGACCGCGGCCTTGGCGAAGCGGCCGGAGCGAAAGTAGGCGCGGCCGAGCGCCTCGCGCACCGAGGCCTTCTCCGGCACCCGCCGCGCCGCCTCGGCCAGGGGCTCGGTCGCGTGCTCGAAATCGCCGTCTTCGAGCAGCTCGATCCCACGCCTGTACAGCGTGTAGGTGGGGACGGCGACCGCATCGGAAGGCATTGGAGAAGTGTAGGCACCCGACATGCCCGCATCCCCCGCTCCGCGCCTCCGAGCTTGGGCTCGCCAGGGACAGCCCAAGCTCGGAAACGAGCGAAAAGAGGCTGGTTAGCAGGCCAAAAGCGGGGGGCTGCTACTCTGTGTGGGTCGGGTTCGGCTCAACGCCACCCGAGAGGTTCCGTTTCCTCTGTGCGCTGAAGGCGTTTTGGGGCTGCTGGATCTCCCCACTCGCTGCACACATAAGGAGCACAGAACTTTCATGTCATTTGCCGATCTCGGCATCTCCGAGTCTGTCGTAGACGCGCTCGCGTCGCGCGGCATCACCCAACCTTTCCCCGTCCAGGAGATGGTCGTCGACGACGCCCTCGACGGTCATGACCTGCTCGTCCAGTCCCCGACCGGATCCGGCAAGACGCTTGCCTTCGGGATCCCGATGGTCGACCTGATCGAGCCGGCCGCCGGCGTCGGCGGCCTCGTCCTCGCCCCGACCCGCGAGCTGGCCAGCCAGATCGTCGACGAGCTCTCCTCGATCTGCCGAGCCCGCGGGCTCGAGATCGCCGCCGTCTACGGCGGCGTCGGCTTCGGCCCCCAGACCAAGGCCGCCCGCCGCGCCGACATCGTCGTCGCCACCCCGGGCCGGCTCGAGGACCTGATCGCCCGCGGCGTGTTCTCCCTCGCCCAGGTCGAGATCCTCGTCCTCGACGAGGCCGACCGGATGCTGGACATGGGCTTCAAGCCGGCCGTCAGCCGGATCGTCAAGCAGACGCCCGACGACCGCCAGACGCTCTTCTTCTCCGCCACCCTGGAGGGCGCTACCGGCGAGCTCGCCGCCGCCTACACCAGGAACCCGCGCCGCCACACCCAGAAGCCGGCGGTCGACGAGAAGGCGGACATCGAGCACAGCTTCGTCCACGTCGAGTCCCCCGCCGCCAAGCTCGACCTCCTGGTCGGCAGCCTGCGCGACGCCGACCGCGGCCGCACCCTGGTCTTCGTCCGCACCAAGCGCGGCGCCGACCGGCTGGTCAAACGACTGCGCAAACAGTCGCTGGAGTCGGTGGCGATGCACGGCGACAAGAGCCAGAGCCAGCGCGAACGGGCGCTGGCCCGCTTCGAGCGCGGCGAGGTCGACACCCTGATCGCGACCGACGTCGCCGCCCGCGGGATCGACGTCGCCGGGGTCACCCACGTGATCAACTTCGACGCCCCCGGCGACCAGGACGCCTACGTGCACCGGATCGGCCGCACCGGCCGGGCCGGCAGCCGCGGCACCGGGATCAGCTTCGTGCTCGCCGACCAGACAGCCGATATGCGCCGGATCGCCCGCGACCTCGGCCTCTCGCGCGAGTTCGAGCAGGGGCGCGGCGGCAGCACCGCGGCGTCGACCGGCGCCAACGTGAAGATGAACGGCAACAGCGAGGACAGCTCCGGAGGCGCGCCCGCCCAGAAACGCCGGCGCCGCAACCGCAACCGCAATCGCAACCGAACGAAGGCACCCGCATGAGCACTGCAACCAGCACCACCGCCAAGAAGTGGACCTGCGACCACTGCGGCGTCTCGATCAGCCAGATGAACGGCGAGAAGGTCGAGCTGCCCAATACCTGGGACAACTCCAGCGAAGGCACCTACTGCCTGATCTGCCGCCGCGAGCGCGCCGCCCAGGCCGCGCTCGACGCGGCTCCGGAGGATTCGACGATCGACGCCCGCGCGAAACTGCGACGGGCGGCGCTGATCGAGTTCGAGGTCAGTCGCCGGCCCGACCACGGCGACGGGATCATCGCCAAGGCCTGCCGCTCCTCCGTCTCCGCGGTCGCCGCGGCGCGCCGCCGGCTCGACCTGCCGGCGCCGACGCACCAGCGCTGAGCGGCGCCGCCACGGCCCCGTGGCGCCCGTGGCGGATCGGCGCCGGGCCGGTGAGCGAACGCCCTACAGCCAGCCGGAGCGCTTGAAGCGCAGGTAGAGCAGCGAGCAGACGACCAGGATCAGCGCGATCACCATCGGGTAGCCGAAGTGCCAGTGCAGCTCCGGCATGTTGTCGAAGTTCATCCCGTAGATGCCGGCGATCAAGGTCGGGACGGCGAGGATCGCGACCCAGGCGGAGATCTTCCGCATGTCTTCGTTCTGGCGCACCGAGACCTGGGTCAGGTTCGCGTGCAGGGCGCTGCCGAGCAGATCGCGGAAGCCGCGGATCCGGCCGCTCGACCCGGCGCAGGTGGTCGTGGACGTCGCGGAAGTACTCCGCCAGCCCCTCCGGCGACCACCTCGTAGTGCCCGCGCGCCACCTGGTCGACGACTTCCGAGAGCGGCGCCACCGCGGTGTGGAAGTCGAGCACCTCGCGCTCCAGCTTGTAGATGCGCTCGGCCGGGTTGTGGCCGTCGGGCGAGAAGACCTGACGCTCGACTTCCTGGATGTCGACGTCGACCCCTGGGCGGCCTCCTCGTAGTCGTCGACGACGTGGTCGACGATCGCGTAGAGGACCACGCCGGCCCCGTGGCGCAGCAGGTCGGGGCGCTGGTCGACCCGCTTGCGCACGGCGCTCAGCTCGCCGGCCCCGTGGCGGACGCTGATGACGAAGGCGGGGTTGACGAACAGCAGCAGCTCACCGACCTCGATCACCTCGTCGGTGTCGACGTAGCGGGCGGTCTTGACGACGACCAGCAGCGTGTCCCCGTAGAGCTCGGCCTTCGGCCGCTGATGGGCCTTGACCGCGTCCTCGACCGCGAGCTCGTGCAGGCCGAACTCGCTCGGCGATCGCCTCGAACTCCTCGGCCGAGGGTTCGACCACCCCGAGCCACACGAACGAGCCGGCGCCGCGCGCCGCCCTGCCCGCCTCGCCGAGCGGCAGCTCGCCTTCGCGGCGCTGCCCGGCCTCGTAGACGGCGCAGTTGACGATCACCCGCTCAGTATCGCCTCAACGGCCGATGCTGAGCGGGACGCCGGCGCCGATCCGCCTCGCCAGCCAGGAGATCGCGTGACGCGCTGAGCCGGACGCAGCCGTGCGAGGCGGCGCTGCCCGAGCGCGCCCGGGATGTTTCCGGTCCCGTGCAGGGCGATCTGTCCCGGGCCACCCTCGAATTCCTGGAGGACGTTGGAGCGGGCGCTGGTCGCGAGCGCATACGGGGCGCCCGGTTCGCGGGAGGAGAGAGCCAGCGCCTCCTCGACGAAGAAGCTGCCGCGCGGGGTCGGGGTCGAGGGCTTGCCGATCGATGGCCGCGGAAGCCGCGGACGCGCCGGCCCTCGCGGTAGACGATGACCCGGCGCTGGCCGAGCGAGACCCGGATCCGCCAGCCGGTCGAGGTGCGCCTGGTGGCGTTGGCCGCGATCCAGCCCGAGTGGCCGTTGGGCCGGCCCGGCAGCCGGACCCGCAGCCAGGCGTCGTCCCGGCCGCCGCTCGCCAGCACCGGCAGGACGGTCCGCACCCGGGTCAGCGGCCGCCGCGCCGCGACCGCTTCGACCCGGCGGGCCGTGGCGCTGCGGCGCGGCGCCGGGCGACGTGGTCGCCGAGCACGACGACCAGCGCCTGCGGAGCGCGGCGCTGCCCCGGCGCGAAGCCGGGGCGGGAAGCGCCGCGGTCGCGAGGCTGACCGCCGCGCGCCAGCAGAGCCAGCGGCAGGGCGACGCGAGAGGTCATCCGGTGAACTGCGAGGGGCCGCTGGGCGGGCTGCAGCACCGGGTAGGGAACGCGGAAGCGGAACGTCAACCGTCTTCGGCGTGGTCGAGTCGTCGAAGGTGACGTGGGCGACGACGAGGTGGGCTGCCGGGGGTCGCCGGGACGGGCACGTGGCGCGGAGGAGGCGGAGCCGCTTCTCGACGCGCTTGCCGTTGACGGTGAACGTGACCTTCTTGATCCGTTGGTGCCGCGCACGGTGGCGCGCACGCCGGCCGGGCCCGACCTTGCCGCGGCCGAGGCTCGCGGTGCCATCGCCTCTGGCCTTGCCGTTGCCCTTGCCGCTTGGACCCGTTCTTACCGGGCGTTGCCTCTGGTCGGTGGTGCCGGCGCCGCGTCCCGCGGGTTCCGGGCCGAGCCGGTCGCGCAGTTGCCGGGGCGTCAGCACGTCGTTGATCAGGCTCACTTCGCCGTTGCGGGCGAGCAGCGCGTCCCAGGACCGTGACGCCGTTGTTGAGCGTGATCGAGGTCAGGGCCATCACGTTGCCCGCGAACGCGGTGCCGGTCCCGAGCGTCGCCGAGCTGCCGATTTCCAGTAGACGTTGCAGGGCGAGGCGCCGTTGGTGAGGATCACCGAGCTGGCCGATTCGGTGGTCAGCGTCGAGCCGATCACGAAGACGAACTGGGCGTTGGGGTCGCCCTGGGCGTCGAGGGTGAGCTGGCCGGTCAGCTGGGCCGAGGTGCTGAAGCCGTAGGCGCCGGCGGTCAGGGTCCGGCCGCCGAGGTCGGTCCCGGTGAGGTCGTTGCCCGGCGGGATCGGCTGGCCGGCGGCGACGTTGTAGGCGGTGGTGAGGTCCGCCTGCGCCTGGGCGGCGACGCCGTCGTTGGCATGGGTGGCGCCGTTGACGACGGCGGGAGCCCGAAGCCGACCAGCGAGGTGCCGCGGCGAGACGCCGAGGTCGCCGTTGAGGACCGAGGGCCGGTGTTGGTGACGCCCGCGCCGCCGAGGACGACGAACGGCTGGGCGGTGGCGAGGTTGACCGCGGAGGCGCCTGCGCGACGGCCGGGATGGCGGCGAAGACCAGGCAGATGGCGAGGACGATGCAGGCGAGGCCGGCCGCGCCTGTGATCGAGAGCGGTTGGACATTCGAGTCCTTCCTATGTGCGAGCAGTCCAGACAACGCTCGTCTTCGGGCGGTCGCGGCGAACTCCGGTGGAGTTCCGTGACCCTGCGGACCCGCCTCGCGACGAGGGTGCTTGAGTCGAAAAGTCTGCTCCGGTGTCCGTGTGTATCGACCGTCCGGCCCCCTACTTGAGCCAAAGCCCCACGGCGGACGAACGATGTGGCTGGGGCACCGGAGTGGCGGGATGCCCGCCGCGGCCTAAGATCGTCCGATGGTCACCGCGTCGATCTTCTCCTCCTTCTGGGGCAACCTCGAACAGCACCACGAGCAGGGCGTCTTCCTGGTCCTCGTCGGCCTGATCGGGTCCTTCGCCTTCATCCGCATGAGCACCCGGATCATCCGCAGCGAAAGCGTCTCCTGGTGGCCCGGCAACATCGAAAGCGAGGGTGGGCTGCACCTCCACCACCTCGTCTTCGGGATCGTCACGATGATGGTCGCCGGCACGCTCGGGTTCGCCAGCGACGGCCGCACGCCGTTCATCGAGATCTGCGCGCTGCTGTTCGGGGTCGGAGTCGGGCTGACGATCGACGAGTTCGCGCTCTGGGTCCACCTCGACGACGTCTACTGGACCGACCAGGGCCGCAGCTCGATCGACGCCACCGTGATCGCCGCCTCGCTGATGCTGCTGGTCGTGCTCGGGATCAGCCCCGTGGTGATCGAGTCGAACTCGACCGAGGCGCTGATCACCAGCATCGTCGGCACCCGATCTCCTTCGCGATCGTCGGCGTCTGCCTCTCCAAGGGCCGGGTCCTGCACGCGCTGATCGGCTTCTTCGTGATCCCGCTGGCGATCTACGGCGCCTCCCGGATCGGCAAGCCGACGTCGCCCTGGGCGCGCTGGCGCTACGGCGAGAGGCGTCCGCAAAGCAGGAGAAGGCCGTCGCCCGCTTCCAGCCCGACCGCCGCACCGAGCGCTTCAAGAACGCCTTCCGCGACATCGTCGGCGGCAAGCCCAGCGAGGGCCTGGCGGCGGTCGGCGACGAGGCCGCGGCGGCTACCCGGGAAGCCGGCGAAGAAGTCCGCGAACAGGCCGAACGGCTGACCCACGCCGGCGAGAAGGCGACGCGCCGCGGCTCCGACGAGGACTAGCTAGTCAACGATCGGCCTGCTCCTCGGCGGGCTGGGGATCCGCCGCCGCCTTGGCCGCTTCGAGGCGCTCTGTCGCCTTGCTGGAGCGCTTGCGGATCAACGGGTCGTACCGCTCGAGGTGGATCTTGGTCAGGGTCCAGACCATCAGCAAGCCGGACGAACAGGTGGCGAGGAGCAGGAACGTCGAAGAGTGACCGCTGCCGACGGCCCAGAGCGCCATGCCCTCGCCGAGGATCAGATAGCCGACGAACGCGTAGACGATGGATTGAACGAAGGTCTCGCCGAAATTCCGCTCCCAGTCCGGGTCTCCGGTGACGTCGACTTCCTCGAAGATCGCTCGCATCACCGGCATCAGCTCGACGAAACCGGCCAGAGCGAGCACCGGCAGCACCTGCGCCAGGCTCGAGTAGAAGTCGGGATCCACGCTCTCGCCCACGTCGGCGAAAACTCCCACCAGCGCGGCGATGGCCACCGGCAGGCCCAGTCTGGGCACCAACTGCTCGACCAGCATCGACCGCGTCTCGATCTGCTCCTTCTTGGAGGCACCGTCCCTGCTGAGCTTGCCGACGAGAACCCGATAGATCCAGGCGGGGGGCCGCCCGATGAAGTCAAGAACGGCTTCGAACACTCAGCGAGTGTATGTTCGGAGGCCGGGAGGCCATGCAAAAATTTCATGGGGCTCGGGCCGCCCGCCGACCCCGGGCCTTGGCGGAGAGCCCTCTGCCCCAACACTGGGAGGCGATGAATTTGGCACCCGATCCGAGCTACGACTTCGACCGCGCTCCAGATGAATGGGCGAGCGGCGACGAGCCGATCACCGAATCCCAGAAGGCGTTCCTCTCGGACCTGGCCGCGAAGGCGGGCGAGCCGATGTCCGACGAGGAGCTCGACGCGCTGACCAAGGCCGAAGCCTCGGAACGGATCGAGGAGCTTCGTGCCGGGTAGGCGGAGGTAGTACCGCTACGGGGATTCGAACCCCGGTTTCTGGCATGAGAAGCCAGCGTCCTAGTCCCCTAGACGATAGCGGCAAGGGACGGGCATTCTAGCGGGACGGCGGCGGGGGTCGCTTCGCGGGGGTGGGGCCGGCCTCGGGGGCGCAACCGGTAAATTGGCTGCGTCCCGCGGCTGTGGCGGAACTGGTAGACGCGCACGGTTCAGGTCCGTGTGGGCGAGAGCCCGTGAAGGTTCGACTCCTTTCAGCCGCATCTAGTGCCGCGCGCCCTGGGCGCGCGGCGGCTCAGGCGGCCTGCTGGACGGGACTGGCGGCGCGGGCGGCGTTGGCCGCGATGTCGTCGGCGATCCGCGACCAGAGGGCCGGCGGCAGGTCGTGGCCCATGCCCTCGATGAGGTCGAGGCGGGCGCCGGGGACGGCCCTGGCGGTGGCGCGGCCGCCGGTCGGGCGGACGAGGACGTCGGAGTCGCCGTGGATCACCGCGGTCGGGACCTCGACCCGGCGGAGGGCCGCGGTGCGGTCGCCGGAGGCGAGGATCGCGTGCAGCTGGCGGGCGACGCCGGCGGCGGAGTGGCCGCGCTCGTAGGAGGCGGCGGAGATCTCGCGAATCCGGTCCTCTTCGAAGGGATAGCCGGGGGAGCCGATCACCCTGAAGGTCTTGACGGCGCGCTCGATCACCTGGTCGCGGCCCTTGGGCGGGCTGCCGAAGAGCACCCCGAAGGCCTTCAAACTGGGCAGGCCGGCCCAGCGGCTGCCGGTCGTCGACATGATCGAGGTCATCGAGCGGACGCGCTCGGGCCGGTCGATCGCCATCTGCTGGACGATCATCCCGCCCATCGAGGCGCCGGCGACGTGGGCGGACTCGATCTCCAGGTGGTCCATCAGGCCGAAGGTGTCGCCGGCCATGTCGCGGAGCAGGTAAGGAGCGGTGGCGTGGCGGCCGGTCAGCATGTCGAAGCGGCTGGGGACCCCCGCGGACTCGATCTTGGTGCTGCGGCCGATGTCGCGGTTGTCGAAGCGGATGACGCGGTGGCCGCGGTCGGCGAGGAGCGAGCAGAAACCCTCGTTCCAGGCGATCATCTGCGTCGCCAGGCCCATCACCAGCAGCAGCGGCTCGCCGGCGGCGGGGCCCATCTCCTGGAAACAGAGCTCGATCCCATTGGCGGGGGCGACCTGCTCTTCGCCGAAGGCGTGCATCGGCGAATCCTAGCGATCCTGGCCAGCCAGCCAGTCGCGGACAGCCCTCGACTCCCATCGCGCGGTTCCTTTGTCGTCCATGGGCGGACAAAGGAACCGCGCGATGGGTCGTGTAGAAACGTCGGATGCGGACCGCGATCGTCTCCGACCTCCACCTCGGCCTGATCAGCGGCGGCGACGTCGCCCGCGACGCCGGCGTCCGCGAGCTGCTGCTGGAGGAGATCGGCGGCGCCGACCGGGTCGTCCTGCTCGGCGACGCGGTCGAGCTGCGCGAGCAGTCGGTCGGCCGCTCGCTGGCGGCGGCGCGGCCCTTCTTCGAAGAGCTCGGCGCCGCGCTGGCCGGCCGCGAGGTGCTGCTGGTCCCCGGCAACCACGACCACCGCTTCGCCGAGCCGCTGCTCGACGAGCTGGCGATGACCGGGACCCCGCTCGGCCTCGAGCACCACGGCCACCCCTCCCCCGGCCCGACCGAAGCGCTCGCCGACTACCTCGGCTCCGCCCGCCTGCGGATCGCCTACCCGGGGGTCTGGCTGCGCGAGGACGTCTACGCGACCCACGGCCATTACATGGACCCGCACCTGAACCTGCCGCGGGCCGAGTGCATCGCCACCGCGATCCTCGCCCGCCTCACCGGCCCGCTCCCCAGCCCCACCTCCCCGGCCGACTACGAGCGGGTGCTGCGGCCGATCTATGGCCTCGCCTACGCCGCCGCCCAGAACCGGCGCCCGCGTGCGGTCGGCACCCAGCAGCACGCCGCCGAGATCGCCTGGGAGGCGCTGGCCGGGATCGAGAAGGAGCGCCCAGCCGGTCGCCGGCTCGCGGTCGGCGCGATCCGCGCCGCCTTCCCGGTCGGCGTCGGCGCGCTCAACCGGCTCCTGCGTTCGAGCTTCGAGGCGGACGTCTCCGGCGCCGCGATCTTCGGCGGCGGCGTCGCGGCGGCGGCCGAGCTGGCGGCGCGGCTGCGGGTCGACGACGCCCACGTGATCACCGGCCACTCGCACCGCGCCGGGCCGACCGAGGCCGAAGCGCGCTGGGAGCTGGCCGGGGGCGGCAGCCTCCACAACACCGGCAGCTGGACCTTCTCCTCGGTCTTCCACCACCCCGGCAAGCCGCCGAACGCCTACTGGCCCGGGACCGTCACCTGGCTCGAGGACGAAGACCCGCCGCGCCGCGTGCAGCTGCTGCGCGAGCGCTCCCACGCCGACCTGCTGGAGCTGGTCGAGCGCGCCGACCTCAGCCCAACCACTCGGCGATGATCGCGCCGATCTCCTCGCCCGCGTCCTCCTGGAGGAAGTGAGAGGCGTCGGCGATCGGCCGCGGCGGCGGGAAGCCCAGCTCGCTGGAGACCTGCTCGCCGACGCTGAAGGGCAGGACCGGGTCCGAGTCGGCCCATAGGACCAGGGTCGGCCGCTCGTCGACGCGCAGCGCGTCGGCCACCGCTTTGCCCGCGGCCGCGCCGGGCATCTCCGGGCTGGTCGGCAGGATCAGCGGGAAGGCGCGGGCGCCGGCCTTCGAGGGCCCGTCTATATAAGGAGCGTCGTAGGCGGCGATCACCTCGTCGCCGGGGTCGCGCTTGCAGCCGCCGCGGACCAGGAAGCCGACCGGCACGTCCTCGTTGCCGCGGACGAACTCGCGGAAGGCCAGCCAGGCCTCGCTCATCCGCTGGTGCCCGGTGAACGGACCCGTCTCCATGATCACGATCCGCGAGATCCGCTCGGGATGCTCGACCGCCAGCCGCAGCCCGATCGGCCCGCCCCAGTCGTGGACGACCGCGGTCGCGTCGCGCAGGTCGAGCTCCTCCAGCAGCGCCGCCATCAGCTCGACGTGGCGGTCGTAGGTGTACCAGCCGAGGTCGGTGGGCTTGTCGGAGCGGCCGAAGCCGGCGTAGTCGGGGGCGATGCAGCGGTAGCCGGCGTCGCGGACCGGCGGGATCACCTTGCGCCAGAGATAGGACCAGGTCGGCTCGCCGTGGAAGAAGACCACCGGCTTGCCCTCGCCCTCGTCGAGGTGGGCCAGCCGCAGCCCGTCGAGCTCGCGGTATCGCGACTCGAAGGGATAGCCCGGCAGCCCCTCCAGCAGCTCCGCCGGCGTGCGCACAGCCTCGATCCCCATCCGATTCCCCTTTCCCTGTTCCTTATCCGCGAATAGCGCGGCAAAGGAACACCGCGCTCCTGCCCCACCCTAGTTCCCTGGAATCCGGATCGGGATTCCCTACTTTGCCGATCAACTTTGTGCTAGCCTGCCACCTCTTATTCAGGAGTAAGTTAGTCGACATAGGAAGGAATCTAGATGCGGAACGCTCGCAATACCCGGCGGCGCAGCGTGAAGATCGGCCTACCGGCCGCAATCCTCACGCTGCTGATCGCCCTGTTCGCCGTCGGATGCGGTGGAGGCGACGACAGCACCTCGAGCTCGAGCGCGAGCACCGACGGCGGTAGCGGTTCGGCCGGAGGCAAGCTCGACGTGGTCGGCTACTCGACCCCGGAATCGGTCTACGCGGAATCCATGGAGCCGGCTTTCGAAGCCACCTCCGAGGGCGCTGACGTCTCGTTCAGCAACTCCTTCGGTGCCTCCGGCGACCAGAGTCGCGCGGTCGTCGCGGGTCAGCCCGCCTCGGTGGTCCACTTCGCCCAGGCCGGCGACATGGAACGGCTGGTCGAAGAAGGCGGCCTGGTCGCCAAAGACTGGACCAACAACAAGTACAAAGGCATCGCCCAGAACTCGGTGGTCGTGATCAGCGTCCGCCCGGGTAACCCGGAGGGGATCAAAACCCTCGACGACGTGCTGAGTAAGGACGTCGAGGTGGTCACCCCGAACCCGTTCAGCTCCGGCGCCGCGCGCTGGAACATCATGGCCGTCTACGGGACCCTGATCAACGAGGGCAAATCCCCCGCTGACGCTCTGGCCGGCGTGAAGACCCTGCTGGAGAAGACGGTCGTGCAGCCGGGCAGCGCCCGCGACGCGCTCGCCGCCTTCACCCAGGGCGAGGGCGACGTTCTGCTCGGCTACGAGAACGAGGCGATCAAGGCGATCGACGAGGGCGAAGAGCTCGAATACATCGTCCCGCCGTCGACGATCCAGATCGAAACCCCGATCGCCGTCACCACCGACGCCCCGGAGCCCGCGGCGCAGAACTTCCTCGACTTCATCTGGTCCGATGAAGGTCAGGAAATCTGGGCTGAGAACGGCTACCGCCCGGTCAACCCGGCGCTGGTCGACGAGAAACAGTTCCCGACCCCGGCCGATCTGTTCACGATCGACCAGTTCGGTGGCTGGGGCAAAGTCAACGACGAGTTCTTCGACGACGAAACCGGTTCCGTCGCCAAGATCGAGGGCGAACTGGGCGTCTCCACCACCGGCTGACGATGGAGGCACACGCGGCAGCCAGCAGCGCAGCACCACCCCGGGCGGGCATCCGCCTGCCCGGGGTCGGCACCGGCCTTGGCCGGGGGACGATCCTGCTCTACCTGAGCGTGATCGTCCTGCTGCCGCTGGCAGCCGTCGCCTCGAAAGCCTTCGAGAAGGGGCTTGGCGCCTTCTGGACGGCAGTCACCGCACCGCAGGCGGTCGCGGCGCTCGAGTTGACCGTCATCGCCTCGCTCATCGTCGTTGTGATCAACGCGATCTTCGGCACGATCATCGCCTGGATCCTCGTCCGCGACGAATTCCCCGGCAAGCCGATCGTCAACGCGGTGATCGACCTCCCATTTGCGTTGCCGACGATCGTCGCCGGCCTCACCCTGCTCGCCCTCTACGGTGCTGACAGCCCGATTGGGCTCGACGTCTTCGTCTCCCGCGTCGGCGTGGTGATGGCCCTGCTCTTCGTCACCCTGCCATTCGTCGTCCGTGCGGTGCAGCCGCTGCTCTTGGAGATGGACCGTGAGATGGAGGCGGCCGCCGCGTCGCTCGGCGCTGGTGGCTTCACGATCTTCCGCCGCATCGTCTTCCCCAACCTTCTTCCTGGATTGGCGGCCGGGGTCGCCCTCGCCTTCGCCCGGGCCCTGGGCGAGTTCGGGTCGCTGGCGCTGATCGGGATCGCCTTCAAGACGGAAGTCGCCTCCGTCTACATCCGCTCACTGATCGAGAGCGGCAACGAATCCGGCGCCGCCGCCGTCTCGGTCGTGCTGCTGGGGGCCTCCCTGCTGCTCCTCGCCTCGATCACCCTCGTCCAGCGCTGGGGCAATCGACATGAACGCGGGACTGATACCGGCCTGCTGGTGATGCCGATGAGCGGCGAGGACTTCACCAACGAGAAGGAGCCTGACGATGACTAGCTCCCGCTCCAGCCGCTGGAGCCTGCGCATCCTCGGGATCGGCTATCTGACGCTGCTCCTGCTGGCGCCGCTGGTGATGATCTTCTTCAAAACCTTCGAGGACGGGATCGGCCCGCCGATTGACGCGATCACCTCTCCAGATGGTCTGCACGCTCTGAAGCTGACCCTGATCATGGTCGCTGTCGCGGTGCCGCTGAACACCATCTTCGGGATCGGCTGCGCACTGCTGCTGGCCCGCCATAAATGGAAGGGCAACGCGATCATCGACGGCATCATCAACCTGCCCTTCGCGATCTCCCCGGTCGTGATCGGTCTCGCCCTCTTCCTCCTGTACGGGACCAACGGCTGGTTCGGCCCCGTATTGGCGGAAGCCGGCATCAAGATCCTCTTCTCGGTCCCCGGAATGATCCTCGCCAGCATCTTCGTCTCCCTGCCGTTCGTGGTCAGAGAGGTCGTGCCGGTGCTGCAGGAGATCGGCACCGACCAGGAGCAGGCCGCCTCGACCCTCGGGGCCAGCGGCTGGCAGACCTTCTGGCGGATCACCCTGCCGGCGATTCGCTGGGGCGTCGCTTACGGAATGGTCCTGACCACCGCCCGCGTCCTGGGTGAGTTCGGCGCCGTGACGATCGTCTCCGGATCGATCTCCGGCCAGACCCAGACCCTCCCACTCTTCGTCGCCAAGCAGTTCGAGCAGTTCAACTTCGCCGGCGCCTATGGCGCCTCCCTGCTGCTTGCGATGCTGGCGCTTTCGACCCTGCTCGTCATGAACCTACTCAAACGAAAGGAGGCCTGATGGGAATCACAGTCGAGGGAGCAAACAAGCGCTTCGGTGACTTTCAGGCTCTCAAGGATGTTTCGATTTCGGTCCCCGACGGCTCACTGACCGCCCTCTTGGGACCCAGCGGCAGCGGCAAGTCAACGCTGCTGCGGGCGATCGCCGGTCTCGAGGATCTCGATTCGGGCCGGGTCCTGATCAACGACGAGGACGCGACCTCGAAACCGCCTCAGCGTCGCGGCGTCGGCTTCGTCTTCCAACACTACGCCGCCTTCAAGCACATGACCGTGTTCGAGAACGTCGGCTTCGGGCTGAAGATCCGCAAGTGGAAGAAGCCGGAGATCTCCGATCGCGTGCACGAGCTGCTGCGCCTGGTCCAGCTCGACGGCCTCGCCGGCCGCTTCCCCTCGCAGCTCTCCGGCGGCCAGCGCCAGCGGATGGCGCTGGCGCGGGCACTCGCGGTGCAGCCGCAGGTGCTGCTGCTCGACGAGCCGTTCGGTGCCCTCGACGCCAAGGTCCGCAAAGACCTGCGCACCTGGCTGCGGCACCTCCACGAGGAGATGCACGTGACCACGATCTTCGTCACCCACGACCAGGAGGAGGCGATGGACGTCGCCGAGCAGCTGGTGGTGATGAACAACGGCCAGGTCGAGCAGTCCGGCACCGCCGACGAGCTCTACGAGCAGCCCGCCAACGAGTTCGTGATGAGCTTCGTCGGCGAGGTCAACCAGCTCGGCGACGCCTTCGTGCGCCCGCACGACATGGAGGTCGTGCTCGACTCCGACGAGCGCACCGAGGAGGGCATGGTCCAGCGGATCGTCGCCCTCGGCTTCGAGATCCGGGTCGAGTTCGTGCTCGCCGACGGAACCGAGGTCTGGGCGCAGCTGACCCGCGCCGAGCTGCAGCGGCTCGAGCTGCGGGAAGGGCAGATCGCCTACCTGCGCCCGCGGCAGGCCAAAAGCTTCAACGGTCCGCCGCCGTCCGACCCCCGGGGGGCCTCGACTCCCCCCGGGTCCGACGACGGTGGCGACGCAGAGGTTTCTGCAGCCGTCTGAAGGGGCGATGGGCGGGGCGCGCTTTTTGCCGGGTGGCGCCCCGCCCACCTCGCCACACCAGTCTCGCAGTGCCGGTCGAAACCCGAGTGCAGTTTTTCCCGCAGACCGGGAAGGACTGTGCTCGGCCGCTGCGCCGTGCTATTCTTGAGTTAGTTACTCGACAAACTCTAGAAAGGACGGCAGGGATGAGCAAACGGGTATCGCAGACCACCTTCGTCTCTCGCGGCCGCATCGCCGGGCTGGTCAGGGACGAGATCCCCGCCGGCAACGGCCAGAACCGGACCAGCCGTCTCGCCAACCGCGACGCCGGCACCACCGCCGCCGACGAGGCGCTCTTCTACCGGGCCCGCCTGGTCCTCGGCGACGCCCTCCCCCGCCCCCAGCGCTGACGCCGGGGGCGGGGCCAGGGAGAGGAAGTTGCGCTTGTCGCCCTCTGGGCGACAAGCGCAACGGGAACTTCGCTCTTCAGGGAACTTCGCTCTACTTGGAGCTTCGCGCTACTTGGAGCCCTTGCTGGATCCGCTGCCGCTCTTGCCGGTTTCGGCTTCGAACGGTTCCTCGGGCTGCGGGTATGCCTCGACCGCCAGGTCCCAGCTTTTCAGCGTGAACGTGACGTTTTTGGCACCCGCGTACTGGACCGCGACCGTGTGACCGCCTTTGGTCAGGACGCTGGTCTTCATGATCGTGCCGACCACCGGAGTCGGCGCCGGCGAGGCCGCCGTCGAGGGCAGCAGGTTCACTTTGCCGGCCACCTGACCGTCGACGAGGATCTGCACCGGGCAGGCCTGGTCGGCGGCCGGTTTGGGAGCCGTGCAGGTTCCCGTGCCGGAAAGCGTGATCACGACGTTGCTGACCGACGCCTTGGTCGCGAACGACGCGAAGGCGCTGGGGATGTAGCCGGCGGTGGTCGCCGAGATCGGCCCGAACTGGGCCGTGCCCGCGGCGACGGCGCCGATCGGGGTCAGCGGAGCGCTCTTCTTCGGCAGGTACAGATTCGAGGCAGCCTTCTTCTTCAGGAAGAGGGACTGCGCCGTCTTGTTGCTGACGTAGACCTTGGCCGCCCGCTGGGGCGTCAGGAACGACTGCGCGATCGACGGGACCACCGTCACCGACACGGCGACGGCAGCCGCCAGGACGACGACGGTGGCCGCGCGAGGGGTTGACAGCCTTCTCTTCAACAAACTGATTCCTCCATTTCCGGGCCCCCCACATCGGCTCGAGCGCTCCTGCCGGTGGCCTTTATTGACTTAGTTAGTCAATAAACTACAGAAACTGGTAGCGTTACCCAATCAAGTTGGTCAAGAAACTCGAAATAACCCGGCAAGAGAGGAACACAGCAGATGAGAATTAAGACCCTCGCCATCGCGGCGCTGGCCCTAGCGGGGCTCGCTGCGCCGGCGTCGGCCGGTGCCGTGACCTACATCGGGTCGGGCTCCGTAGCCGCGCAGCCCGTGCTGCAAGCGCTGTTCAAGACCTACGAAACGCAGGTCAACAAGAAGGTCAAGTTCGTCTACACCGCCAACGGAGGCAACGCCGGCGTCAAAGACGTGCAGAACGGGACCAGCCAGTTCGCCGGCAACGCCCGCACCCCCCTGCCCAGCGACGCGGGGACGACCTACATCAAGATGTTCATGGACGGGCTCTGCCTCGACGTCAACGTCAAGAACCCGCTCAAAAACATCACCGTCCAGCAGGCCCACGACATCTACCGCGGGCTGCTGACCAACTGGAGCCAGATCCCTGGGTCCTACCCCGATGCGACGATCTCCCCGGTCGGTCGTGACACCAACGGAGGGACCTACAACTTCTTCCTCCAGGCGGTGCTCAACAACGAACCGCCGGCGTCCAACGTCAACGCGCTGACCGCCGACGGCCTCGTCGTCAACGCGGTCAAGCAGGACGTCAACGCGATCGGCTACGCCGGTCTCGCCTGGCTCGGCAGCAAGAAGCTGAAGCCGCTGAAGGTGAACGGCATCCCCTGCCAGGCGAACAAGATCAGCGTCGAGCCGCTCAAGTACCCGCTCTCGCGCTACCTGTTCCTGGTCCTGCCCGGCGACGGCAGCACGAGCCCGAAAGGCCTGCTCAAATTCGTCGACTGGATGCGCCGCAGCAAGCTCGCCGGTGAAGTGATCAGCAAAGCCGGCGGCGTCCCCGCGTTCAACAAGAAGTAACGGGCCCGGTGGACGAAGAGTTCACTCCCGAGTACGGCCCGAAATGGTCGGACAAGCGCGTCGAGCGGATGCTCGGCGCGCTTGTCTGCGGCCTCGTCGGGCTGCTGCTGGCGATGATCGTCATCGTCCTCATCGAGGGCTGGCCGTCGTTCGCCCACAACGGCCTCGCCTGGTTCGGCCCCGGCGGCAACGTCGACGACCAGCTCAACGAGATCTTCCTCTCCGGCCAGGCCGGCGCCGACTACATCTACACCTTCCACGCCTGGCCGCTGATCTGGAGCACGATCCTGATCACCGGCGGGGCCATCCTCGTCTCGCTCTTCTCGCGCCCTCTTCGTCGCCGTCTTCATCGTCGAGTTCGCGCCCGAGTGGATGAGCAACATCCTGCAGCCGGTGGTCCGCTTCCTGGCCAGCGTGCCCTCGGTGATCTACGGCCTGCTCGGCGTCGTCATCCTCGTCCCGTTCATCGGCAACCACCTGATCAGCGAGGAGCAGAAGGCCTCGGTCGCGGGAGTCATCTCGCTCACCGGCTACAGCCTGATGGCGGCGGTGATCGTGCTGACGATGATGATCGCGCCGCTGATGGTCTCGATCTTCTCCGACGGCCTGCGCTCGGTCAAACCGGGCTGGCTCGAGGGCTCCCTGGCGCTCGGGGTCAACCGCTGGCGCACGACCTGGAAGATCGGCGTGCGCAGCGCCCGGCCGGCGATCGTCGCCGGCACCGTGCTGGCGACCGCGCGGGCGATCGGCGAGGCGGTGATGCTGGCGATGATCTCCGGCTCGGTCGGCTTCGCCCCCAACCCCGCCGACGGCCTGATCTTCATCTACGAGCCCTCGCGGCCGCTGGCGCCGACGATCGTCAAGAACATCGACCAGCTGAGCTCGCCGGCCGGCAGCGCGACCCTCTTCGCGATCGCCACCGTGCTGCTCTTCTCGGCCGCCTTCTTCTCCTTCGCCGGCTACATCGCCCGCCGCTCGATGCAGAAATACGGGAGCGCCTGATGGAGGGCTCGCTCACCGTCCCGCCGGTCCCCAAGCCGACCGCCCGCCGCTGCCCGGGGCGGCGCGGCAAGGGCGCGGTCGAGGGCAGCGCCACCTGGGCGCTCAGCGACCGCATCGGCCTGGCGATCTGCTGGGGACTGGGGCTGCTCTTCTGCGCGATCGCGGTGGCGATCGTCGTCTACCTGTTGGTCCAGGGGATCAAGTTCCTGCGGCCGGACATGCTCTGGACGCCGGCCGCCGCCGGCTTCGACCAGGCGAAACGCGGCGGCTTCTCCGACGCCTTCATCGGCACCCTGATCGTCGCCATGATGGGGATCTCGATCGCGCTGCCGGTCGGCGTCGCGATCGCGGTCTGGCTGGTCGAGTACGGGCGCCCGGCGGCGCTGGCCCGGGTCACCGAGTCGACGATCGAGGCGATCGCCGGCATCCCCTCGATCGTCCTCGCCCTGTTCGGCACGGTGATCTTCTCCAGCACCGCGCTCGGCTTCCTCAGCCGCACCACCGAAGGCGTCGTCTTCGGGCGCTCCTTCTTCGCCGCCTCGGCGATGCTCTCGCTGGTCGCGCTGCCGCTGATCGTCGCCACCACCCGCGAGGGGCTGAACGCGATCCCCCGCCACGTCCGCGAGGCCTCCTACGCGGTCGGCAAGACCAAGGCGGCGACGACGCGGCGGATCCTGCTGCCGACCGCGAAACCGCAGATCGCCACCGGCGCGATGCTCGGGCTCGGCCGGATCATCGGCGACACCGCGATCATCCTCGTCCTGCTCGGCGCGACCCAGAACTTCGCCCCGGTCGAAGGTGCCCCGTTCCCGCTCAACTACCTGCGCGGCGCCGGCACCACCCTGACCAACTTCGTCTACGAGGCCTCCCCGACCGGGAACCTCAACCAGCCCGAGAAAGCCTACGCGGCGGCTTTCGTCCTGCTGCTGATGGTCCTGGCCCTGAATGCGGCCGTCGACATCGTCCACCGCCGCGCACGAAAGGTAGGAACGTGGAGTTCCTGAACTCACCCCCGCCGCCGATCCGGCGGCTGCCCCTCGAGGACCCGGAGGCGGCGACGCAGGTCGCGCCGCCGCTCCCGGCCCCGGCCGCCAACGGCAACGGCGCCGGCCACAGCGGCGGCTTCACCGCCGCCAAGCGCTCGATCAGCGCCCCCCAGTTCTCGATCCGGCGCATGGAGATCGACAAGGTCTCGGTCTTCTACGGCGACAAAGAGGCGGTCAAATCGGTCTCGCTGCCGGTCCGCCAGGGCGAGGTGCTGTCGCTGATCGGGCCCTCGGGCTGCGGCAAGACGACCCTGCTGCGCTCGCTCAACCGGCTCACCGAGCTGACCTCCAGCGGCCAACCTGCGCGGTCGCATCCTGCTCGACGACGTCGACATCAGGCGATCGAGCCGACCCTGCTGCGGCGCCGGGTGACGATGGTCTTCCAGCAGCCGAACCCGTTCCCGATGAGCGTCTTCGACAACATCGCCTACGTGATCCGCGAGCAGGGCTCGCGGCGGATGCGCAAAAAGGCGCTGGAGCCGGCGGTCCACAGCGCCCTCGACCGGGCCGGCCTCTTCGAGGAGGTCAAAGACAACCTCGACCACCCGGCGCTGAAGCTCTCCGGCGGCCAGCAGCAGCGGCTCTGCATCGCCCGCGCCCTCGCCGCCGAGCCCGAGGTGCTGCTGCTCGACGAGCCCTGCTCGGCGCTCGACCCGAAATCGACCCAGGTGATCGAGGACCTGATCGTGAAGCTGCGCGACGACGTCGCCGTCGTGATCGTCACCCACAACCTGCAGCAGGCCTACCGGATCGCCGACCACGTCGCCTTCATGTACCTCGGCGACCTGGTCGAGTACAACAGCGCCACGGCGCTCTTCAACACGCCGCGCGAGCAGCGGACCCGGGAGTACGTGAGCGGTGCCTTCGGCTAGGCGACAGCGGCTGCTGCCGCGCCTCGCGGTCGCCGCCTGCGCCAGCTCGCTCCTGCTCGGGGCGGCCGCGGGCTGCTCGACGACGCAGGAAAAGGCGGCCGAGCAGCAGGCGGAATCGGAGCGGATCCTCAAAGCGCGCGCCGAGCGCCAGGCGAAGAAGAAGCAGGACGAGAAGACCAAGAGCGGCAAGGACAAGCCGCAGGACAACGGGGGAAGCAAGCAATGACCGACGACCAAGCAGAGCCCGCCGGTGGGCTACGAGCCCTGCGAGGAGTGCGGGGCGCCGATGGACCCGCAGCAGCGCTACTGCGTCGAATGCGCCGCGCGGCGCGGCAACGGCGCCAACCCCTCCTCCCGCTACTTCGCGGCGATGAGCAAAAGATCGCGCAGACCGCTGATCGGGCCGAAGAAGGAGAAGTCGGCGCCGGGCAGCCGCGCCGCCGCGGTCGGCTTCTTCGCCCTGCTGCCGATCGCGGTCGCGCTCGGCGTCGTCGTCGGCCGCAGCGGCTCCGAGGCGGCGCGACAACGAGGCCCTGCTGCAGGCGCTGCGGGCCCAGGAAGCGAGCGGCGCGGTCGCCGACCAGCCGCGACCGGCACCGCCGACGCGACTCGCCGGCAAAGCCAAGGACAAAGCCGAAGACGCAACGAAAGCAGGAAAGTGAAAGCCGAAGGCAAAGTCGACCAAGACCGACAACGGCGACGTCCACGAAGTCACCGACTTCAAAGCGTCGAAGGAGAAGGAAGAAGAAGACACCAAACTGGTCGAAGAAAACCCCGAACAGACCGGCGACAACTACATCAAGGCCCAGCAGAACCTGCCCGACGTGTCGTCGTCGGCGGCGAAGGCGGCGCGGCGCCGGCGCCGGCCGGCGGAGGGGACTGACCATGAGCCGCCTGACCGACATCGTGCGCCGATCGGCGAAGAGACCGCAGCGCAAGGGCCCGCCGCCGTCCCCGGCGGCGAAACCCGCCGCCACCCCACCGGTGCCGGAGAAGCCGAGCCAGAAGGAGCTGGTCGCCCAGCGCGACCGGCTGCTGGAGAAGTTCACGGTGATGCAGGCCGACCTCGGCGGCGCCTTCTACGAGATGGCGATCCGCGACCACGTGCGGCTCGACGTGCTGACCCGCAAGGCGGCGGAGCTGCAGCGGGTCGACGCCGAGCTGCTGCGGTCGAGCGGCTGCTCGACTCGAGCGCTCCGACGCCGCCGGCCTCTGCCCCAGCTGCGGCTCGCCCTACGGCCACGCGTGCGCTTCTGCGCCCAGTGCGGCACCGCGCTCGCGGCCCCGGTCGAGGCGGCCCCGGCCGCCGCGGCGGCGCCCACGCCCACGCCCGCCCCGGCGACCCCGCCGGCCGAGGCCCCGACCCAGGAGGTCCCGAGGACACCGAAGGCGGAGAGCGCCTCATGACCGCGCTCTCCGCCCTGGTGGCGAAGCGCGTCGCCGCCGCCGCCGCGCTGACCGGCAAACGCTTCGCCCTGCTGGTCGCCTCCTCGCTGGTCGCGACCTCGGCGATCGTCGCCGCCGGCGCTGACCGACCAGCCGGCAGCGACCTGCCCGCTGGCCGCGCTGCTCGGCCGCAGCCTCGCCGCCAGCGAAGCGCCGGTCGCCGGCCCGCGGTCGAAGAACCCGAAGAAGAACTCGAAACGGCCGGCGGGTCGTCCCCCGAACCCGCGTCCGGCGCGGAAGCGAGCTTCCTCCGGGCCGCTCCCGGCGCCGGCGCCCGAACGAAGCGCGAAGAAGAACCGGCGCCGGAACCCGAAGAAGGAAGCCGACGCCCGAAGAACCGAAGCTCCCGAACCGGGCCGGATCAAGCACGTCTTCGTCGTCTCGCTCGCCAGCTCCGGCTACCAAGCCGCCTTCGGCGCGGCCCCGCACGATGCCCTACCTGGCGGCACGCTGCGCCCGCAGGGCAGCCTGCTGACCAACTACTCGCTGCTGACGGCGCCGCACGCCAACGGATCGCCACGATCAGCGGCCAGCCGCCGAACGCGGCGACCGAGCCGACTGCCCGACCTTCGACGACTTCCCGCCGACCGCGTGACCAACAAGGCCGGGTTCGTCTCCGGCGACGGCTGCGTCTACCCGGTCGAAACGCTCTCGCTCGGCGACCAGCTCGCCAGCGCGCCGCTTCACCTGGCAGCGCCTACATGGAAGGCGATGGTCGACCCGCCCACCGGCGAACCGGGCAACTGCGTCTACCCCGAACCCGGCGCCGAAGAAGTCGCCGGTCACCGGGCGGCTACTCGGTCGCGGCTCAACCCGTTCACCCACTTCCACTCGCTGCTCGACCTCGGCGACTGCGCGGCCAACGACGTGCCGCTGACCGAGCTGAAAAGGACCTGAAGAGAAGACGGAGACGACGCCGAACTTCTCCTACATCTCCCCCGACCTCTGCAACGCCGGCGTCGCCGGCCAGTGCCCGGAAGGGGCGCCGCAGGCCGCCGCCGCGGCCGACGCCTGGCTCGCCGAAGCTGGTGCCGAAGATCCTCGAATCCCCCGCCTACAAGAAGGACGGCCTGCTGATCGTCACCTTCGGCGAGGTCAACCCGCCCGACCCGGCGGCGCCGCCGGCGCCAGCGCCGACCCGACCCGCTGAAGACCGGCGCCCTGCTGGTCTCCCAGCTTCGCCACCCCGGGCGCGACCGACGCCGCCCCCTACAACCCCTACTCGCTGCTGCGCTCGAGCGAGGAACTCTTCGGGCTCGACTACCTGGCCGGCGAAGCCGGCGCGACCAAGGTCAAGATCCTTCGCCCCGCCCTGCTGGGCGAAAACGGCGGCGACTGACCGCCCTGCGGCTTTCTGGCAACGCTGGTTCGGGCATGAGTCCCGCTAATCAGAGCAGCAGACGGCGAGCCGATCACCGCCGCCGGCATCGAAGAACTGAAAGCCGAGCTGGCCGAGCTCGAAGGCCCGCAACGCATCGAGATGGCGGCGCGGATCAACGTCGCCCGCGACGCGGCGACCTCAAGGAGAACGCCGAGTACCACGTCGCCAAAGAGGACCAGGCGCACATGGAGACGCGGATCAAGCGGCTGCAGCGAACGGCTCCGACAACGCGGTCGTGGTCGAGGCCGACGACCGCCGCCGCCGACACCTTCGCCTTCGGCCGCACCGCCGAGGTCCTCGACGAGTCCAAAGGCGAGACCGTCATCTGGACCCTGGTCGGCTCGACCGAGGCCAACCTCGCCGAAGGCCGGCTCTCCGCCGAGTCGCCGATCGGCCAGGCGCTGATGAACACCCAGGTCGGCGCGACCGTCGAGGTCGAGACGCCGCGCGGCACCGAATCCTTCAAGGTCCTCAAGCTCGTCGTAGCCTGCCAGTGCCCGCGCGATGCTGGCCGGTGCTGCCGCTCCGCATCCGTCGCCGACCCACCGGGCGCGACGACTTCGCGGCGCTGCTGCGCGAGCTCGACGGGGTGCGGCGGGTCGTCGCCGATCCCGACGACCGTGCGCCGGCGAAGGCGCGACCGTGTTCGTCGCCGACGTCGAGCCGGCCGCCGCCGACCCGCTGGTCGAGGCGATCGTCGAGCTGGGGATCCCGGTCGACGACTACGTGCTCACGCGGGTCGACGTGGTCGCGCCGCAGCGACCACCACCTGCACCGGCGAAGCGCGGCGATCGACGGCTTCGCCTGGGTCGAGGTGATGGGGCAGGCGCGCGCCAACTCGCGGCCGCTGGCCCGCTACCTGGCGCTGATCAACGTCGCCGCGGTGATCGCCGCGGTCGGGGTGATCACCGGCAGCTCGATCCTGATCGTCGGCGCGATGGCGGTCAGCCCCGACCTGCTGCCGATCTGCGCGACCTGCGTCGGCCTCGTCGGCGGCCGCCGCCGGCTCGCCGGCCGCGCCTTCGTCACCCTCGCGCTCGGCCTCGCCCTGGTCGTCGTCACCGCGGCCGTGCTCAGCGCGGCTGCTGAAGGGTCTCGGCCTCCTGCCCGACGGCTTCAGGGTCGAGGACTCGAGCCTCGCCACCCTCGCCCACACCGACTACTCGACCGTGCTGGTCGCCGCTCGCGGCCGGGATCGCGGCGATGCTCTCCTTCGAGACCGGGGCCAGCGCCGCGGTCGGCGTGGCGATCTCGGTGACGACGATCCCCGCCTCGGCCTACCTCGGCGTCGCGATCGGCGCCGGCGGGCTCGGCGAAGCCTGCGGCGCGCTCGTCGTGCTCGCCGTCAACGTCACCCTGCTGATCCTCTCCGGCACGCCTCACGCTGCTGGCTCAGCGCGGCTCCTGCCGAACCGCTCCGGTGGCGCGGCTCCGGCGTCTACGGGCGGCGGCGGCTCCGGCGCGGGGCGCTCGCAGGCTCGACCAGGCGCCGGCTCCGGGCCGGCGCTCGTCGTAGATGACCTCGGTGCCGGCGAATGCGGTCTGCCCAGCCGCGCGCGATTCGCCGAAGACGATGCCGAGGAAGCCGATCCCGAAGGTGATGACCGAGAGGCCGAGGCCGATCAGGCGCTTGAAGCGCGCGCCGCAGCGGCAGTCGCCGCTCGCTCGAGCCGGATGCCGAGGAAGCGCATCCCCGGCGTCTGCCCGGCCAGCGCCCAGAAGCCGACCAGATAGAGCGCAGCCGATCGCCAGCCAGGCGGACGAGCCGACCGCGATCGCGAAGTTGGAGGCGCCGTCGCCGCTGCCGCCGAAGGCGTTGTCGATCAGGGTCACCAGCGGCGACCAGCGCGGTGAAGAAGAGGTTGACGAAGACGCCGTCGATCGCGAAGGCGAGGGCGCGGCTGACGACGCCGGCGTGGTTGGTCGGCAGCGGCCGCGGCTGCGGAAGAAGATGCGGCGGACGATCCGCTCGAAGCTGTCGTCGAGGTCGCGGGCGAGCTTTGCCGATCGTGCGGCCGATGTCCTCGAGCAGGCCGACCCCCTGGGCGCTGATCGCGGCCCGCAGCTCGGGCGCCTCGGCGATCCGCTCGACCAGCTGCTGGGCCTGCTCGCTGGCCAGCAGCCGGCGCCAGACCTCGTCGACCAGCTCGCAGTCCATCGCCTCGATCATCGCCCGCTTGACCGCGTCGCTCTCGAGCGCCCCCTGGACCGCCTCCTCGACCACCGGGCCCTCGAGCACGCGGGCGATCGCCCGCTCGACCGCCTCGCTCTCGATCGCGCCGACGATCGCCTCCTCGGCGGCGATCTCGACGGCGCGGTCGATCCCGGTCGCCCTGCCGACGCTGCGGGCGCCGCGGACGCCGACGCCGAGCAGCCGGGCCGAGAGCGGCAGGGCGCCGTTTTCCGCCGGAGTGGAGCCGTTGGAGCCCGCGAGTGGAGCCGTTTTCCATCCCGGAGCGAGTATAGGAGGGGTCAGCCGACCTCGCTCAGATGGGCGAGCAGGCGGTCGAGGAACTCGCCTGCGCCGGCAGGATCTTCGCCCGCGCCGCCTCCGCGCCGAACCAGTCGGCGCGGTCGACCTCGGGGAACTCGCGCTCGCTGGCCGCTGCGCGGCGGCCACTCCATCTCGAATGTGATGCTGTCCAGCGCCGCCGGGTCGAAGTCGCCCTCGGCCGCCCAGGCCGTCGACCACTTTGCCGGCCCGCTGGCGGATCGAGCCGAGCTCGATCAGCTCCTCGGGCGTCGAGCTCCGGCGCCGGGCCGAGCTCCTCGTCGAGCTCCCGCAGCGCGCCGGCGCGGCCTCCTCGCCGGGCTCGATTCCGCCCTTCGGGATCGACCAGGCGCCGTCGTCGCGCTTGCTCCAGAAGGGGCCGCCGGGGTGGACGAGCAGGAACTCGGGCGCGCCGCCGCCGGCGGCGGTAGAGCAGGATGCCGGCGCTGCGCTTCGTCGGCGATGACATCCGCCCTCGACAGTAGCGCCCCCGCGGAACGACGAGGGAGGAGGGGCGCACATCCCCTCCTCCCATGGCCGCCCTGTACCCAGCCTGTCCCCTGACTATTCGCCGCCGCCGAGGCGGTAGGCGACGAGCTGCGGCACCTGGCCTTCGGCCGTCGGCAGGCCGGCGGGGACGATCAGGGTGTCGCCGCTGATCACCACGCCGGCGTTCGTCCCGGCCGGCAGCTGCGCCTCCAGACTTCGCCGCCGGTCCCGGCGTCGAGCGCGTGGATGACTCCGTCGGAGGTGGTGACGAAGACCATGTCGTTGACCACCGGCGCCCCGCCGTAGGCGGGGGTTTCGAATTCGGCATTCCACTTGATCTTGCCGGTGGCGATGTCGATCGCCACCATTTCGCCGGTCGCGACCGGGCTGGTTTCGCTCATTTCGGTGCCGGAGGTGATCGTCAGCGGGTGGTTGACGACCGGCACGAACAGCGGTCGTCTTCGTTCGCCGCCATCGGCGCGATCACGCCGCCGAGCGAGCCGGGGTAGACCTCGCCGGTCTTGATCTTCGACGTCTTCGCCGCGCATCGCCAGCAGGCCGTCGTCGTCGTGGCCGTTGTGTTTGCCGACCGCGCGTCTTCCAGACCGGCTTGCCGGTCTTGGCGTCGACCGCGACCACGTAGCCGGACTTGCCGGCGCCGATCGCCAGCTCCTTGCCGTCCGCCCGCGCCAGGATCGGCGAGTCCTGGAAGTCCCAGTCGTAGAGGTCGTGCGGCGTCTGCCTGGTAGTGCCAGTCGAGCTTGCCGGTCTTCGGCGTCGAGCTTGACCAGCGAGTCGGTGTAGAGGTTCGCGCCCGGGCCGGCTCGAGCCCCAGGGCAGTCCGGGGGCGCCCGGGAACGGCGCCGGGTTGCCGGTCCCGAAGTACATCCCGCCTTCGTCGTCGAAGGAGGGCGGGTACCAGAGGCCGCCGCCGGCGTTGATCGTCGGTGCTTCTCCACCACAGGCCCTTCGGCGACGGTGTCGAAGTGCCACTGTTTCTTGCCGGTCTTCGCGTCGAGCGCCCAGAGCGACCCGGCGACGCCGCCGGCGTGGTACGTTTCGGTGGAGGTCGTCCGGCACGGTTCGAGATGTAGACCAGGCCGTCGTGGACGCCCGGCGCCATGTCGATCGCCTCCTTCGGCTCTTCGGTCAGGTTCGTCGACCAGAGCTCCTTGCCGCTGGCCTGGTCGAGCGCGAAGGCCGCGGTCGGGGTGGCGCCGAAGACCTTGCCTTCGGCGACGGCGACCCCGTTCGGGCCGTGGCTCGGGCTCTTCGTAGCGCTTCGTCCAGAGCACGTTCGCCGCTCTCGAGGTCGATCGCCTGCACGTTCGAGTCGAGGTCCTGCGAGTAGACGACGCCGTCGGCGACGACCGGCGACGAGGCGTAGGCGCCGTAGGTGCCCTGCCCGTCGCTCGGCACGTTCCAGGCGACTTCCAGCCGGTGCCGACGTTGTCACGGGTGATCGTCCCTTTGGCGAAGCGGGTGTTGGCGATGTCGACGCCGGGATAGCCGTCGCCGGTGAAGGCGACGTCGCCGCCGCCGTCGTCGGACGACCCTCCGCACCCTGCCAAGGCGGCCAGCGCCAGCGCAAATAGCGCCAAAACGATCAGCCGCACGGCTCCTCCTGCTTGGAGCGACTACGAGCATCCGCCTGCTCCTCCTTAATCGATTAATACGGACTTGCGCTGCGAGTCGGGTCCTTCGCCCCCGTCACCGAGGCCCGGCAGCAAGGGCTGCAGGACGCGGTTGGCGAGCAGGCCGAGGCTGCCGAGGTTGGCGAAGCCGGGCCCCTGGCTGAGGCCGGCGAGGCCCGGGATGTGGAGGCGCGGCTCCATGCCCGCCAGCGCGAGCGAGCGGCCGAAGCGCGACTTCGGTCCCCGGCGGGCGGTCCCAGATCGGGCCCGACCCGGCGCTCGACCTCGGCCCGCACCGGCTCGGCGAAGAGGCCGCGCAGCTGCGCCAGGAGGTCGAAGCCGGTGCAGTTGACGACGTAGTCGTGGCGGACTCGGCGACGGCCCGGTCGGCGGCCTCGATTCGAGCGTCGACCCCCTCCCCGTCCTCGGCGGCGCCGACGTGGACGGCGCGGCCGAGCTCGAAGCGCGCACTGCGCTGTCGCCGGCCATCGAGGCGATCACGCCGGCGTCGAAGACGCCGCGGTCGCAGTGCTTGACGAAGTCCCGCCGGGTCTGCAGGTCGAGGCGCTCCCAGCCGACGTCGTCGGGGTCGGCGAAGACGCGGTTCTCGAGGAAGCTCTCGCCGCGGCTCAGCGGCAGGGTCGGCGTGTAGACGGTGATCCGCGCCTCGCGGCCGCAGGCCCGCAGGAAGACGAGCGCGCGAGAGCGCGCTCTCGCCGCCGCCGACGATCGCCACTCGATCTCGCGGTCGGCGGGCAGCCGGGCGAACTCGCCGCGGCGGCTGTCGCAGTGGAGGACGCGCGGCTCGGCGCGCCGGGTCGTGCGGGAAGGCGCGGTGGACGCCCGGGCCCGGTGAGGAGCAGGGCGCGCCCGCGCGAGCCGGACGCGGGTCGGCGTCGTCGCCTCGCCCTCGCACCTCGATCCCCAGCTGCTCGCGGTCGGCGTCGAGGCGCGACCGCGACGACCCGGCCGCGGATCGTCGTCACGCCCCTCGGTCGCCCGCTCCAGCACCCAGCCGAGGTAGGTCGCCGTAATCGCGGTGGAGGATCGGCGGCGCGCCGCGAGTTGACCCAGGGCGCGTACTCGCCGCGTTCGATCGCGTAGCGCTGCCAGCTGAGCGGCAGCAGCGCGGCGTCGAGCTGGTCGCCGACCTCGGGGAACTGGCGGCGAGCTGCGGTAGGGGAAGCCGATGTCCTTGATCGGCGGCACCGCCAGCGGCTCCTCGCCCGAGGTCATCCCGTTGCGGCCCGAGCCAGGAGGCGGCGGGCTCGGTTTTCTCGACGATCGTCACCGTCAGCGCGGCCGAGCCCGAGCCCGTTCATCGCGTCGACCTTGGCGGCGATCGCCGCCGCCTTGGCGCCGGCGCCGACGATCAGCAGGTCCGACTGCATCCCGGCTTCTCGGCGGCGGCGTCCACGACTAGGCGGCGGCCAGGGTCGGCTCATCCCGCCGCGCGCTCGGCGATCACCAACCCGCTTCTCTCCGGGGCTGAAGGAGATCGCGCTTTTGCGGACCCGCTCGGCGCGGCGTCCACCGGGCGCAGCTCGACCGCCGCCGAGCACCTCGCGCAGCACCCGCTTCATCTCCAGTTCGGCGTAGCTGGCGGCGAGGCAGCGGCGGACGCCGCCGCCGAAGGGGATCCAGGTGTAGGTGCCGGCGGGCCTGCTCGAGGAAGCGCTCGGGCCGGAAGCGCAGCGGCTCCGGGTAGTGGCGCGGGTCGCGGTGGAGCAGGTGGATGCAGGGGGCGACGTGGTCCCGGCCGGCAGCTCGTGGCCGGCGAGCCGCATCGGCTCGCAGCAGGCGGCGGACGACGACCGGCACCGGCGGGCGCAGCCGCAGCGTCTCCTTGACCACCGCGTCGAGGTAGGCGTCGCCGTCGCCGTCGAGCGATCTCGGCGCGGGCGCGGGCGAGCGTCTCCGGGTTGCGCAGCAGCCGCTCGAAGGTCCAGGCGAGCGAGGTCGAGGTCGGGCCGTCGGTGAGCAGGGTGACCAGTTCGTCGCGCAGCTCGTCCTCGCCGAGCGGCGAGCCGTCCTCGCGGCGGGCGGCGACCAGCATCGAGACGATGTCGGGGCGCTGCCGGGATCGGCTCGGCGCGGCGGCGGCGCACCTCGGCCAGCGCCGCGTCCTCGACCGGGCGCATCGCCGCGCCGGTAGCCGCGGCTGCGGCGCGACCCATTCGGGGCCGAGGAGCGGTGAGCGCGCGCGAGGTTGCGCGGCTGGTTCAGCCAGCTCGGTCAGCTCGGTGAGGCGGCTCGCGCAGGACCGTCGAGCCGCGGGTCGTCGGCGCCGGCGCCGAAGACCGACGCGCATCACCACCTCGAGCGTGATCTCCTGCATCCGCGGCCAGAGCGCGAACGGCTCGCCCACGCGGCCAGGCGGCGACCTCCCGGCGGGCGACCTCGCCGATCGTCTCGGCGTCGTTGGCGATCGCCTCGCCGTGGAAGGCGGGCAGGACGAGCGGCGCCGGCGCATGTGCTCGGGTTCTTCGGAGAGCATCACCGAGCGCGGGCCGAGGACCGGGCCGAGCAGCGGGTTGGCGAGCGTCGACGCCGACCTTGTCGCCGGCGGTGAAGACCGCTTTGACGTCGGCGGGGTCGGCGAGGACACCCAGTCGCCCCAGTGGCGGATCCGCAGCGTGAAGGCGTCGCCGTAGCGGCGCGGCAGCGCTCCAGCCAGGGCAGCGGCGCTGCGTCCAGCCGAGCGCCTGCAGGGCCCGCGGCATCCGCGGCCCGGGCGGCAGGCGTGCTCATGCCTTGGTCCCCTCCCCGGCGCCGGCCAGCCGCTCCATCAGCTCGTCCTCGGCGCGGCAGGTGGCGTCGATCATCAGGTCGAAGAAGTCGGCGGTGAAGTCGGCCGGCAGGTCGACCTCGGCGCCGTGCTGGAGGTAGCGGGCGCGGACGATCTTCGACCCGGCCCGGCTGCATCATCGCGATCTCGTTCTCGGCTCTTGTGGACGGCGACTTCGCGGCAGATCTGGAAGCGCTCGCCGAGCAGGTCGACGAGCTGCGCGTCGATCTCGTCGAGGCGCGCGCGGAAGGCGCGAGGCCGGCGGCAACCGCCTGCTCGGCGGGGTCAGGGGCCGCCGCTCATGCGCTCCCCTCGGCGGCGCTCATACCGGGTCCTCCCCCAGCAGGCCGGCGGCGAAGGCGTGGCTGCAGGCGGCCAGCGCGTCGAGCGAGTAGCCGCCCTCCTGGACGACGCAGACCGGCAGCCCGGTGGCGGCGAGCAGGCGGCCGATCCCGGCGAAGATCCTCGGGGCGAAGTGCCAGCCGCCGTGCGGGTCGCCGTCGGACGGTGTCGTAGCCGAGCGAGACGACCAGCGCGGCCGAGTCGGCGCCGCCAGCTCGTCGAGCGAGGCCTCGACCTCGGCCAGGTAGGTCGACCGGGTCGGGGCGCGCGGCGAAGGCGTGGCGCGCGTTCGCGCGGCGGCCCGCGGCAGCTCGGTCCCGGCGGCGACGTTGGTGACCGGCGCCGCGTGCAGCGAGTGCAGGGTCGCGTCGGCGCCCATCCGCTCGACCAGCTCCGAGGTCCCGTTCGGGTAGTGGAGGTCGAGGTCGAGGACGCCGACCGGCGCCAGGCCGCCGTCGCAGCAGCGCCTGGATCGCGGCGGCGGCGTTGTTCAGGTAGCAGTAGCCGCCGATGAAGTCGGGGCCGGCGTGGTGGCCGGGCGGACGGCAGACGGCGTAGGCGTAGCGGTCGCCGGCGAGCAGGCGGCTCGGCGGCGGAGATCGCCGTGCGGACCGCCTCGCGGGCGGCGGCGACGAGCGCCGCGTTGACCGGGATGTCGGGCTCGAGGCCGGGCGGCGCGAGCTCCGGCAGCACCACCGGCTCCTGGCCCCGACCCCGGCCAGCGCCTCCAGGTAGTCGGCGCTCGTGCAGGGCCCCGAGCGTCCGCTCGACCGCCGCGTCGTCGGCGTCCGCGGCGACCGCGCGGACGCCGCAGTGGCGGGCGCAGGCCGGCGCCGCAGCTCGGCCAGACGCGCGTTGCAGTCGCGGCCCGGCCAGCCGCGCGTCGCCTTCGCGGACCCAGGCGGGCGGCGTCGCCGCTGCGGCGCTGCTCGACCATCACCAGCTCGCTCATCCGAGCAACCCGCCGCATCCGCGGCCCGAGGTGCTCGAACCCGTTGGCGAGGTAGAAGCCTCGGTCTGCGCGATCGCGGCGAAGCTCTCGCGCGGCAGGCCGACCTCCAGCCGCGCGGCGCCCTCGGCCCGCCGCGAGGTCGGCGAGCGCCTCGACCAGGCCGGCGCCGACGCCCGGCGCTGCGCCAGTCGGGCTCGACCCAGAGCACCTCGATCGTCAGTAGCGGCCGGGGACGTGGATCGCCCGCAGCCAGCTGGCCGCGAGCACGCCGACGATCCCGCCGGCCGCCTCGGCGACGAGGACGATGCCCGAGGCGCGGGTCCTCGATGCAGCGCCCGCGCCTCCGCCTCCAGCGCCTCGCGTGACGGCGGCGTTCCCGCCGAGCTCGGCGAGCAGCGCCGCGACCGCCGCCGCCGCGGCGGCGACGTCGCCGGCCGCCGGCCCCGCGCACCGTCCACTCCGCCCGATCCCCATCGCGCGGTTCCTTTGTCGTCCGTGGGCTGACAAAGGAACCACGGGACGTCATGCGGGGACCTCGCCGCGGGTCGGCCGGCTCCAGCTCGACGCTCCAGGCCTCGCCCGTCGGCACGCTGCCGGTCACCGCTTCGGCGATCGCCGCCATCGGCGCCCGCGCCTTCAGCAGGATCTCGTCGAACTCCTCCTCCGGGTCGGACTGCATGACGATCGCGCCGCCGGCGCCGATCGTCGTCCGCCCCGGCCGCATCACGATCGTGCGGATGACGATCGAGAGGTCGGCCGAGCCGTCGACGCCGAAGTACCCGATCGCCCCCGAGTAGACGCCGCGCGCCTCGTCCTCGAGGCTCGTCGATGATCTCCATCGTCCGCTCCTTCGGGGCCCCGGTCATCGAGCCGCCGGGGAAGCAGTTGCGCACGCACTCGGCCGGCGCTGCGGTGCGACTTCGAGCTCGCCGACGATCGTCGAGACGACCTGGTGCACGGTCGCGTAGGGCTCGACCACCATCAGCTCGGGAACGCGGACGCTGCCGACCTCGCAGACCCGGCCGAGGTCGTTGCGCAGCAGGTCGACGATCATCAGATGCTCGGCCTGGGTCTTCTCGTCGCCCTTCAGGCAGCGCGACCGCGGGCGGCGTCCTCGGCCGGGTCCTCGGCGCGGGAGATCGTCCCCTTGATCGGCCGCGCCTGGACCTGGCGCCGTCGCGGTCGACGGAGAGGAAGCGCTCCGGCGAGGAGCTGACGATCGCGGCGCTCGCCGAAGCGCAGGAAGGCGGCGAAGGGCGCCGGGTTGGCGCGGCGCAGGCGGCGGTAGAGCGCGAAGGGATCGGGGCTGGCGTCGGTCGAGATCTGGTCGGTCAGGCAGACCTCGTAGGACTCCCCGGCGGCCAGTTCGGCCTGCGAGCGTTCGATGTCGGCGAGGTACTGAGCGCGGCCGCGGCCGCACTGGAAGCTGACGTGGCCACCCGGGCTCCTCGGGCGGCTCCAGCGGCGCCGGGGCCGGCGGCTCGCGATCGCCGCGGCGACGATCGCCGCTCGGCCGCGCTGCGAGCCAGCGCTCGGCCGTCCTCGTCGCCGTCCGGGCCGACCGCGAACAGGCAGCTGCGGCGGTTGCGGGCGTGATCGACGGCGAGACCCGGTTGGCGAAGCATCAAGGCGGCGTCGGGGAGGTCGGAGCTGTGCAGGTTGGTCGCCCCGCAGTCGGCCTTCAGCTCGTAGCCGAGGTAGCCGACGAAGCCGCCGACCAGGCCGCGGTCGACCACCGGCGGCGGCTCGATCCCGTTCAGCGCCAGTCTCCCCGTCGAGGAAGTCGAAGATCGACTTGTGCTGGACCGTGCGCACGCCCTCGCGCTCGATCGCGATCTCGCCGCTGTCGACGTCGTACTGGAGCTCGCGCTGCCCGGCCCCTCGCTGGTCCCCATGTACGAGCACTGGGCGAGCCAGGTCGGCGCGTCGGCGCTGTCGAGCCAGAAGGAGCTCGTCGGCGTCGCCGAAAAGCCGTTCGTAGAGCTGCTCGGTCGGCGCCTCGCCCTCGAGCTCGCGCCAGCGCAGCTGCATCGGCGGCGGCGACTCGGGCGCCGGCGCCCGCCCGGGCTTGGCGGAGCGGCCGGCGGCGCCCTCCCCCGGGGCGCCGGCGGCCGTCGCGCGGTCGGCGCGAGCGCTTCCCGTGGCGCTCGGCCATCGCGTAGAAGTTCTCGGCGATCCTGTCGGCCGTACTCGGTGGCGACCGACTCGGGGTGGAACTGGACGCCCCACATCGGCCGCGTGCGGTGCTCGACGCCCATCACCACGCCGTCGTCGGCCCAGGCGGTCTCGCGCCCTTCGGGCCCCATCGGCCGGGTGATCGCCAGCGAGTGGTAGCGGACCACCGAGAAGTCCTGCGGCACCCCGGCGAACAGCCCGGAGCCCTCGTGGCGGACCGTGCTGAGCCGTCCGTGCATCGCCTCCGGGGCGCTGCCGACGTCGCCGTCGAGCAGGTTGCCGATCCCCTGGTGGCCGAGGCAGATCCCGAGCACCGGCACCTCGCTGTAGGTGAGGATGTCGCGGCAGACGCCGAAGTCGTGCCAGCGTTCGGGCCGGCCCGGCCCCGGCGAGAGCACGAAGGCGTCGAAGTCCGAGCGCTTGTCAGCACCCGCCAGGAGACCGCGTCGTTGTTGACCACGACCGGCTCCTCGCCGGAGGCCGCGGCCAGCAGGTGGAAGACGTTGTAGGTGTAGGAGTCGTGGTTGTCGACCAGCAGGGTGCGCATCAGCTCGCCCCCAGCCCGAGCCCGCGGGTGCCGGCGTCGATCACGTTCTGGACCACCGCGCTCGACCTCCGGCGGGCGGTCCCGCTCGCAGTACCAGCGGGAGAAGTGCGAGAGGTAGCGGGCGAGCTGGATCGAGTCGAAGCTGGCGATCGAGCTGCGCAGGTGGCGCCGGTACATCTCCGCCTGCACGACCGCGAAGCGGTAGTCGGGGTCGGTGGCGGCGCGCTCGCCGCTCAGCCTGCCGGCGCCGCCGCGGTGCGCCTGCGCCCGCGCCAGGTCCCAGCCGAGGCTCTCCTTGTCGGCCCGCAACAGCTTCTCCGGGGTGAAGTCGACCCGCTTGGTCGTCGGCTGCAGGAGGAAGTAGCCGAGCGCGACCTGGGCCGCGATCCGCTCCGGGGCCGGGTGGCTGGCGCGAACCTCCTCGCCGCCGGGGTGGTTGCCGATCTCCTCCTCGACCCACTCGACCAGCTCGTCGATCAGCAGCGCCCCCCGCTTGCTGGAGCTGATCGAGTCGGTTCTCACGCGCGACCATGCCGTGGAAGACGTCGTGGGTCGGCGGCCCGCCGCCCTTCTTGCTGCCGTTGCCGTTGCCGTTGCTGACCCCGAGCGCGTCGATCAGCTGACGCCGGCAGGTGACGTGGGAGACCCACTCGTTGCCGCAGACCTGCAGGGAGACGCAGTCGTCGAGCTCCGGCGCCGCCGACCAGTAGGCGAGCGCCCGCATGTGCTGGGTCGGCAGCCCGTCGGAGCGGACCAGCGGCATCTCCTCCAGCTCCTCGCGTTCGGTCTCGTACATCACCATCTCGTCGCCGTAGCGGCGGGTCAGGGTGCCCTCGCCGAGCCCGAGGTTGGTCAGTTCGGCGACCTCCGGCAGGAAGTCGGACTCGAAGATCACCTTGTCGAAGCCGATCCCCAGCCGGGCCAGGGTCTTGCGCTGGCCGGAGATCACCCAGGCGCGCGTTTTCGACCACAGTTCGATCGCCTGCTGGTCGCCGTCGAGCACCCGCATCATCAGCTCGTCGGCGCGGTCGTTGTAGATCGAGGACTCGCGCGCGACCGAGTCCTCGGCGCCGTCGTCGCCGCTGCCGCCGTCGCGGCCGGCCTTGACGTAGTCGGCGTAGGCGCCGCCGACGAAGTGGTCGCTCTTCTCCTCGCCCTCGGGCCCCAAACGGGGCTCCTCGCCGCCTTTGGCGACGACGCCGGCCATCGCCTCGCCCATGCTGCGGCCGACGTCGCAGATCAGGCTGCGGTGCTCGACCCGGCCGCCGCCCTGCGCCAGCGAGGCGCCGATCGCGTTGCCGACCGCGAGGTTGCGCAGGTGGCCGATGTGCAGCGCCTTGGTCGTGTTGGCGCCCCAGAAGTAGACCGCGAAGCTCTGGCCCGAGGCGAGGTCGCCGTTGGCCAGCGCCCCTTCCCCCGCCTCGAGCTCGGCTCCCGCCGTCGCCACCCAGTCATCGTCGAGCCGCAGCCGCACCGCGTCGCCCGTCTGGTCGATGCGGTCGACCCAGGGCTCCGCCTCGATCCGCTCCAGCGCCTGGCGCGGCTCCTCGTGGTCCCACCAGTCGGGGACCCGCGGCACCAGCATCAGGTCGAAGCCAGCCTCCGGCCGGTAGGGCGCGCGCGCCGCCCAGTGGACCTCGCCGTCCTCGCGGACCGCGATGCCGTCGAAACTGTCGAAAAGGTTCTGCTCCCCCATAGCCCCGTTCCCCGGTCTCCCGATTTACAAAATGCACCTGCCGGGGCTCGAACCCGGATCTCCGGCTTACAAATCCGGCCCTTTAACCGATTAAGGCACAGGTGCGGGCTATGAGGCCGTCCCGATCAGGATCTCTGATTGGTCGACCGGCGGCGACCATAACAGCATCCGCGCCATCCCGTCAAATCTTCTGAGTAAACGAGTGAGTTTCCAAGGTGTGGTCGCCATTTTCGCCCGGCAGGCGGGAGAGATGGCGACCGCCGGGTCAGGCGAGGCGGCGTTCGAAGACGCAGTCGAGGCGGCGCTCGTCCTCGTCGCCGGCCACCGTCTTGTCGAGCTTGATCTGGGCGCGGCGGCCGTCGAGCCGCAGGGTCGCCACCTGGTTGTCGAAGAAGGGGCCGTCGGCGAGGCGCCAGCGGATCCCCGGGTCGGGGGCGCCGGCGGCGCGGCCGAGCGCCCGGGTCAGCGCCGTGAAGGGGCGCGAGAAGCCGGCCCTGATCGCCTTCCTCTCGTGGTCGTCGAGGGGATTGCGATAGGGCGAGCAGACCGCCTGGTAGGCGGCGCTCCGCACCGCGCTGCCGGCGGGGAATCCGATCTCCGCCAGATAGGCGTGGTGGACGTCGCCGGAGAGGACGACGATCGAGGCCGGCGCCTCGCCGTGCTCGCCCCGACCGACCGCGGCGATCAGCTCGCGCAGCCGCGCGAAGGACTCGCCGAAGGAGGCCCAGTGGTCGAAGTCGAGGCCGCGGCGCAGCTTCTCCCCCGCCCGCGCCGCCAGCCCGCCCCAGGCGCCGTCGCAGACCCGCTCGCTCCAAGCCTCGAGGTGGTGGAAGCCGGGCGAGAGCAGGAAGGGGACCGTGGTCGCGATCAGCAGGTGGTCGAAGTCGCCGCTGGCGTGCTCGACGATCCAGTCCCACTCCTCGTCGTCGACCATCGCCCGCCGGTCCTCTTCGACCACCCTCCCCGCCCGCGAGTCGAGGAAGATCGCCCGCGTGTCGCCGAGGTCGCGGCAGAAGCTCCAGCGGGTGCCGGAGCCGACCAGGTGCGCGTGCTCGGCGAACTCGCGCAGCGCCCTGGTGGCGTCCTGGTTGCCGCGCACCGTCCCGTAGAGATCGTTCTCGTCGAGGTGGCGCGGCGAGAGGTTGCCGAGGTGCTGGTAGACCCAATAGGTCATCGCCCCCGCGGTCGCGCGCCGGTGCCACCATGACGTCTCGCGGATCTCCTCCAGCCAGGAGTGGGAGATGTTCCAGTCGTCGCTGACGTCGTGGTCGTCCCAGATCATCGAGACCGAGACGGTCGAGAACAGCCAGCGGATCAACGGCTCGCTCCAGGACTCCTCGTAGAGCCAGGTGTACTCCTCGTAGTCGCTCACCTCTTCGCCGGGCGCGGTGGCGGTGCCGCGGCGTTCGCGGATCTTTTCCCGCGCCCGCGGCGAGCCCTCGTCGACGTAGACCTGGTCGCCGAGCAGGAACAGCAGCTCCGGCCACTCGCTGTGCTCGCCGCGGATCATCTCGCTCGCCAGCACCCGCAGGGCGTCGAACTCGCGGCCGTCTTCGTGGCGGTCCTTGCTGTGCACGTAGGGCTCGACGTGCGGCAGCGCCACCCGGCAGGAGCCGAAGCAGATGTCGAGCGGGGCCTCGCGGCCGAGCGTGCGGATCGCGCTCGGCGGCAGCTCGGAGCCGGGCTCGGGCCAGCGGCGCTCGCCGTCGAGGGCGACCTCGTACTCGTTGAAGCTGGCCGGCTCCAGGCCCTCGATCCGGATCAGGGCGTAGTGGTGCTCCTCGACGCAGAAGGTCGGCTCGCTGCAGCCGAGGATCTCGACCTCGCAGGCGCGGTCGGTCTCGACCCAGACGGTCGCCTCGGTTTCGCTGACGTAGCGCAGCAGCGGGCCCAGCAGGAGGTCGGCCATCAACCTCCCCTCCCCGCGCTCCCGACCCCTCAAACTTTCAGATCCGGCCGGCCTCCAGCAGACGGCTGAGGAAGCGGCGGGTCTCCGGGCGCTCGGGCCGCTCCAACACCCGCGCCGGCGGCCCCGACTCGACGATCCGGCCCTCGTGGAGGAAGGCGACCTCGTCGGCGACCTCGCGGGCGAAGCTCATCTCGTGGGTGGCGATCACCATCGTCATCCCCTCCGCCTTGAGATCGCGGACGGCGCCGAGGACCTCGCCGACCAGCTCCGGATCGAGGGCGCTGGTCACCTCGTCGAGCAGCAGCGCCCGCGGCCTGCCGGAGAAGGCGCGGGCGATCGCCACCCGCTGCTGCTGGCCGCCGGAGAGGTTGTCTGGCTTGTCGTCCTCGCGGCCGGCGAGGCCGAAGCGGGCGAGCAGGGCGCGGCCGCGCTCCTCGGCCTCGGCGCGGCCGACGCCATGGGCGCGCATCTCCCCGAGGACCACGTTCTGCAGCGCGGTCAGGTGCGGGAAGAGGTTGTAGGCCTGGAAGACGAGGCCGAGCCGGCGCCGCACCGCCACCGGGTCGACGGCGGGGTCGGTGATCACCTCCCCGTCGAGGAAGACGTCGCCGTCGTCGATCTCCTCCAGCAGGTCGATGCAGCGCAGCAGCGTCGACTTGCCCGAGCCGGAGGCGCCGATCAGGGCGATCGCCTCGTGCTCGGTCACGGTCAGGTCGATCCCGCGCAGGACCTGGCGCTCGCCGAAGGACTTGGTGACGCCGCGCAGCTCCAGCACCGGCGCCGCCATCTAGCGCACCTCCCCGGGGGCGCCGCCCATGCGGTCGACCAGCCGGGCCAGCGGCACCGTCACCGCCAGGTAGAGCAGCGCGGCGGCGATCAGCGGCGTGTAGTTGAAGGTTTCCCCCTGGAAGATCTGGGCGATCCGGAAGGCCTCGAGCGGGCCGAGGATCGAGACCAGGGCGACGTCCTTCTGCAGGGCGACGAAGTCGTTGAGCAGCGGCGGCACCACCCGCCGCACCGCCTGCGGCAGGATCACGTGGCGCATCGTCTGCGGCTCGGTCAGGCCGACCGCCAGCGCCGCGTCGCGCTGGCCGCGGTGGACCGAGTGGATCCCGGCCCGGTAGACCTCGGCGACGTAGGCGCTGTAGGAGAGGCTGAGGGCGATCCCGCCGAGCACGACCGGGTCGGTCGGCAGCCCGCTCAGCTGCAGCGCCGGGATCCCGAAGCCGACCAGGTAGACCATGAGGATCGTCGGCACGCCCCGGAAGAGGTCGACCCAGACGGCGCCGAGCAGGCGCAGCGGAAACAGCGCCGCGCCGCGGCTGGTCCGAACCAGGGCGATCGCCAGGCCGAGGATCAGGACCACGACCTCGACGATCACGAACAGCTTGACGTCGAGCCAGAACCCTTCCAGCACTTCCGGGAAGGAGTCCTTGAAGACGCTCCAGTTGAAGAACAGCTCGCGGACTTCCGGCCAGCCGGGGCTGGTCAGCACCCAGGCCGCGAGGCCGCCGATGACGACGACCGAGGAGACGGCCGCGACCGCCTGCGAGCGCCGGGTCTGCCGGCGCTTAGCCGCCTCCCGTTCCAGGCGACGATCGCTGATGACTGCGGCATCGGACAAGCTGGCCGCGATTCTGACCCCGCCCGTGGACGCCAGCCCCACCTCCCACGCCCAACCCCCTGTCCTTTGTAACCCAGAGGGTGACAAAGGACAGGGGGCCGATCCCCGTCCCTCGCTCCGACCCCTAGATCGCGGCGACTATTCGAGCAGCGGCGCGCCGGCGGCGTCGCTCATCCACTTGGTGTTGAGCGCCTCCAGCTCACCGGAGCCTTCGAGCTCTTCGACGGCGCCGGAGACGCAGTCGGTGAGCGGCGAGTCCTTGGCCATCAGGGCGCCCCACTCGTCGCCGCCGGGAGCGCTGAACTGGCCGGTCACGGTGGCCTCGGGGACTTCGACCGCGGTCAGGTAGAGAGCGGTCGGGAGGTCGACGACGATCGCGTCGATCTGGCCGTTCTTGAGCGCCGTGACGACGTCGGTGGAGTTGTTGAAGACCTGCGGCCTGGAGCTCGGGTCGATCACTTCTTCGGTCGCCGAGAGGCTGGTGGTGCCGATCTGGACCCCGAACTGGACGTCCTTCAGCGCTTCCAGGTCGGTCGCCTTGGCGGCGTCGGAGTCCTTCAACGCCAGCACCGCCTGGTTGGCCGTGTAGTAGGGCGCGGAGAAGTCGACGGCTTTCTCGCGGACCGGGGTGATCGAGATCTGGTTGACGTCGAAGTCGAAGCTCTTGGGGCCGGGCGCGTAGGAGGAGTTGAACGGCTCGACCGTCCACTTCACCTTCGCCGGCGGGTAGCCGAGCTGCTTGGCGATCGCGTAGGCGACCGCGCTCTCGAAGCCTTCGCCGTTGGTCGGGTCGTTGTCTTCGAAGTAGGGCGGGTAAGCCGGTTTGTCGGTGGCGACGGTCAGCATCCCGGCGGTCTCGGTCGGCAGGTTGCCGGGCTCGCAGGTGGCGGCGACGGCGGTCGCGCTGCCGCTGCTGTCGTCGTCGCTGGAGCCGCAGCCGGCGACCAGCAGGCCGAGGGCCAGCGCGAGGACGAGAGTGGCGTAGATCCGGTTCATCGAGTGGCCTCACCGGGTGGCGGCGAAGGAAGCGGGCATCCTAGATCAAATGGGATCCCAGGTGGGATTCGCCGACCAGGGCCTGCTGGTCCTGCGCCTTCCTGCTCGGCCGTGTGGCGGCGGCGACGGCCGGCCGTCGCCTGGAGATCTCCACTCATTCGCCTTAACCTCGGGCGATGGCAGAGCGCGGCGCGCCCACCAAGCTGACCAGGAAGCAGTACGAGAAGGAGCTCGGCCGGCTGCAGACCGAGCTGGTGAAGCTGCAGGAATGGGTGCTCCACGAGGAGCTCAAGGTCGTCGTCCTCTTCGAGGGCCGCGACACCGCCGGCAAGGGCGGGGTGATCAAGCGGATCACCGAGAAGACGAACCCGCGGGTGGTCCGCACGGTCGCCCTCGGCACCCCGACCGAGCGCGAGAAGGGCGAGTGGTACTTCCAGCGCTACGTCGCCCACCTGCCGGCCGCCGGCGAGGTCGTCCTCTTCGACCGCAGCTGGTACAACCGCGCCGGGGTCGAGCGGGTGATGGGGTTCTGCACCGACGCCGAGTACGAGGAGTTCATGCGCTCGGCGCCCCAGTTCGAGCGGATGCTGACGCGCTCCGGCATCGTCCTCGTCAAGTACTGGCTCTCGGTCTCCGACGAGGAGCAGGAGCGCCGCTTCCAGGCGCGGATCGACGATCCCGACAAGCAGTGGAAGCTGAGCCGGATGGACCTCGAGGCGCGCGCCCGCTGGGTCGACTACGCCGAGGCCAAGGACGAGATGTTCGCCTACACCGACACCAAGGAGTCACCCTGGTGGGTGGTCGAGGCCGACGACAAGCGCACCGCCCGCCTCAACCTGATCAGCCACCTGCTCGAACAGGTCCCCTACGGGGCCGTGAAGCAGCCGAAGATCAAGCTGCCGCCGCGCCAGCGCCGCTCCTACGAGCGACCGCCGCCGGAGACGCAGAGCTTCGTCCCGACCCGGTTCGAGGTCGGCTAGCGACGATCGCTTAACAGCGGCCAATCGGGGTAACCGCTAGCTTCGACTGGACGAATGTTCTACTTCACGTTGCGATCGCGGTTGGGTCTGGCTGGAGCTCTGGCGATTGTCGGGGCGAGCGCCAGCATCGCCCTTGCCGCAACCGAGTCCCGCGACGACGGCGACCGGGCCGCGCTCGGCGGCCTGCACTCGGTCGGCGCCAGGGCGGCGGCGGTGGATCAGCGCCGCCGCTCCGCCGCGCCTCCGGGCGTCGGCCCCGAGCGGGCGGTGACCAGGGTCGTCCCCTCGGTGGTCGCGCCGGCGGCGGTCCGCGCCGGCCTGGCCGAGGCGAAGCCGAGCCCGACCAGCATCCCCACGATCAAGATCAAGACCGCGGCGGCGCTGCCCACGATCGAACCGGAACCGGCCCCCGGCCCGGCGCCCGCGCCGGTCCCGCCGGTGGTCGAAGAACAGGCCCCGGTCGCCGAGCCCCCGCCGGCCCCCGCGCCGGAACCGGAACCGCCGGTGGTCGTGCCGGAGCCCGAACCGCCGGCGCCCGAGCCCGAACCGCCGGCACCGGAACCGCCGGCCCCGCCCGCCCCCGAACCTCCTCCGGTCCCGGAGCCGCCGGCGCCGCCCGCTCCGGAACCGCCTGGTCAGTCGGCGGGGGCGCTGGAGATCGGGATCGACGGCGGCTACGCGGGCTGGAGCAGCCAGGAAGTCGCCGCCCGCACCCGGCTCGGCGCCGCGGTAACCCGCCACGAGTGGGACCCCCGCAACCCGGTCGACAGCGAGGAAGCGCAGGTGCTGGCGGCGACCAACCAGATCGGCACCAGGATCGACGCCCTGCTCGGCGGCAACGACCTCGGCGAAGCCGCCCACTACCGGGATTGGGTGGTCGAATTCGTCCGCTACTACGGCCGCGGCGGCAGCTTCTGGACCAGCCATCCCCAGCTCGACGCCGGCCGCTACGCGATCACCACGATCGAGCTCGGCAACGAGCCCTACTTCGGGACGATGTCGGCCACCGAGTACGCCGACACCGTCCGCCCCGCGCTCGAACGGATCCGCCAGCTCAACCTGCCGGTCCAGGTGATCCTGCCGAGTTGGGTCTACGGCGAGGAAACCGACTGGGTCGACACCCTCTACGAGCGGATCCCCGACCTCAACTCGCTCTTCGACGGCTTCGCCTACCACCCCTACTGGTACGGCCACGACCCGGCCCAGCACGGCGCCGCCGGGCCCTTCGACCGGATCCAGACGCTGCGCGACACGATGGACGGGTACGGCGCCACGGCGAAGCCGATCCTGCTCACCGAGTACGGCGAGTCGACCGCCAACTGCGGCGGCGAGTGCGTGACCGAGCAGGTCCAGGCCGAACACCTGCGGGCGATGATCGAGGGGGTCGTGGCGAGGCCGGAGTGGAAGATCGAGCGGCTGATGATCTACCAGCTGCAGGACCGGGCCACCAACGGCACCGCGCGCGAGGAACAGTTCGGGCTGATCCGCCAGGACGGAAGCACGAAGCCCGCCTACGACGTCGTCCGCGAGGCGATGTCCCGCTACCGCGGGTAGCCGCTCAGCGCAGGAGACCCTCGATGCGATCGGCGGCGCTTGCCGCGGTCCCGGTCGCCTCGTAGCCCGCGGCGACCCGGGCGGCGCCGGGAGCGCACTCGCGCGCCGCCGCGACCGCCGCCGCCAGCCGTTGCGGCGAGAGCCGGCGGCGGGACAGCCTGGTCCCGGCCCCGGCCTCGAGCACGTGGGCGGCGACGTCGAGCTGGTCCCGCGCCCACGGCACCACGCAGACCGGGACCCCGTGGGAGAGCGCCTTCTGGGCGATCCCCATGCCGCCGTGGCAGACGACCACGGCGGCGCGTTCGAGCAGCGGCCGGTGCGGAAGGAAGCGCGCGACCACGGCACCGGCGGGGGCGGGCAGGCTCGCCGGGTCGACGCCGGCGGTGGTGACGACGACCCTCCACTCCTCCGCGAGCCCGGTCAGGGCGGCGGCGGCGATCGCGCCGTCGTCCTGGAACTCGGAGGAGCAGGCGACCAGGGCCAGTGGCCGCTCGTCCTCGGGAAGCTCCAGCGGCCGCGCCGGCGGCGGGTCCCAGGTCCCCGCCCCGACCATCGCGAGGCCGGGTGGCAGCGGCCGCGGATACTCGAACGGGAAGGCGGTGAAGTAGAGGGTCAGCGGCGCCCGGTGGCGCGCCTCGGCGATCGTCGCGCAGGGCTGCAGCCCGGCGGCGAGGCGGCCGGCGTTGGCGGTCGGCAACCGTGCCCGGACGTCGAAGCGGGCGGAGAGGCGGCCGAGGGCGCCGTCGCGGAGGCGGCCGACCGGGCCGGCCTTCGGCCGCAGCCCGAACCCGAACGGAGGCAGGCCGGGCGCCGGGTCTTCGAGCAGGAACGGGCGCGACTCGGCCCAGGGCAGGCGCTCGCGCTCGGCGACCGCCTTGGCGCCGTAGGTGGTGGTGTCGACGATCGCCAGATCGGGCCGGACCGCGGCCAGCGCCGCCTCGAAGTCGCCGACCTCGATCCGCGCCCGCCGTGCCCAGACGTCGAAGGCGCGCTTGCCGGCGCCGACCTGCGAGCGGGCCGCGTGGTCGTCCATCTCGACCGCTTCGATCGCCGGGTCGATCGGCTCGCACCGCAGGCCGGCGGCGCGCACCGCCGCGACCTCGGAGGCGAGGGTGCGCACGTTCACCTCGGCGCCCCGGCGCGCCAGCTCCAACAGCGGGCCCATCATCGGGTTCAGGTGCCCGCGGGCGGGTGAGGTGTAGGCGAGCACCTTCACGCGGTGATCGCGCCGGCGCCCTCTTCGAGCCCGTCGTGGACGTCGCGAGCGCGCTTCTCGATCAGGCTCCCGGAGTCGTCGAAGCAGAGGCGGGCGAAGATCCGCGGTTCGTCGGAGAACTCCCAGTAGCTGCAGACGACGTCGCTGGCGGGAGGCGGGAAGAGGACCAGGACGTAGTCCTCGGTGAGGCTTTCGGGGCGCCCGCTCTTGCCGAGCGTTTCGAGCACCTCGGCCTCGCTCTCGCCCTCGTCGATCGCCTCGTATTCGGCCGCGGTCATCAGCTCTCCATATGGGACGGCGACCGGTTCGCGCCGCGGCGCGTCGTCGGCGCCGAGGACGAGCGCTAGGACGAGCAGGCCGGTCGCCGCCAGGCCGATGCCCCAGCCGAGCAGCGCCCGGCGTCGCTGCTGGCGCCGGTAGCGCTCGGGGTCGGTCGGCGGCACGGCCATCGCTAGCCGGGGCTGGTGGCCGCGACGAGCCAGACCGAGCCGCGGCCGACGACGGAGCCGTCGGCCCGCTGCCAGCCCGCGAAGAGCTCGGCCAGCGCCGCGGCGATCTGCGGCCGCAGGCTCTCGCCGTGCTCGCCGTTGAGGCGGATCAGCTCGGCCCCGGGGCCGATCGCCATCAGCGCGTCGATCGCCTCCTCGACGTCGGCGCCCATGAAGTAGTCGAAGTCGCGCGGCACCAGCTCGATCTCCGCGAACCCGGCCGCCTCGAGGATTCCCGTCAGCGTCTCCGGGTTGCCGAGCGAGAAGGGGCCGGGGCCGCAGGTGTCCGCCTCGTACTCCTCCGGGCGCGAGAGGAAGCGCAGCACCACCTCCTCGGTCTGCGCCCAGAAGGGGCTGTCGGACTTGCGGCGCCAGCAGATCTTGCGCAGCCCGCCACCCGGCACCAGCGCCGCCCGGATCGCCCGCATCGCAACCACGGGCGCGGCGAAGAACTGCGTCCCCATGCGCGAGAACGCGTAGTCGTGGTGCTGCTCCCACGCCGCCGTCTGCGCGTCGGCGGTTTCGAAGCCGATGTTGGCGATCCCCGCCTCGCCCGCCTCCTCGCGGGCCTGCTCGACGAAGCGGGGCGAGGAGTCGGTCCCGAGCGCGAACCCGGCCGGGCCGACCAGTTCGGCCAGGCGCCGGGTGGTGTCGCCGAAGCCGCAGCCGACGTCGATGCAGCGACCGCCTTCGGGGGGTGGGTAACTCTCGAAGAGCTCCTCGGTGACCGCATCGAGGGCGCCGACGAAGACGTCGCGGTTCTGCTTCCAGCGCTCGAAGAGGACGGTGTCCCAGGCGCGGACGGCCTCGTCGTTGCCGACCGCGACCGCACCGGGAGTCCGCGAAGTGGCCATGACAAGACGTTACTCCGGCCGGCGCCGGCGAAGGGTCCCCTGTTCCTTTTCCGCGCCATTCGCGGAAAAGGAACAGGGGATTCCGGTTCAGCCGCGCCGGTGCGAGGGGACCTGCTCGGCGGCCGCGAAGAGCTCGTGGACGAGCCTGATCGCGACCGAGCCCTCGCCGACCGCGGAGGCGACGCGGTTCATCGACCCGTGGCGGACGTCGCCGGCGGCGAAGACGCCGGGCATGCTGGTCTCGAGGGAGAACGGGCTGCGCTCGAGCGGCCAGCTCGCCGTCGTCCTCGAGGTCCGCGCCGGTGCGGACGAAGCCGCCGTCGCCCCGGGCGAGCTCCGCCGGCAGCCAGTCCGGTGTTCGGGTCGGGCGCCGATCATCAGGAAGAGCGCGTCGGCCTGCGACCGTCTCCGTCCGCCCCGTCGGCGCGGTCGCGCAGGACCAGGCGCTCCAGCCAGCCGTCTCCCCTCGCCGCCGACGACCTCGGTCCCGAGGCGCACCTCGATGTTGGGCGCGCCCTCGACCTGCCGCACCAGGTAGTGCGACATCCCGGCGTCGAGCGACTCCGCCCGCACCACCAGCGTGACCCGGCGGGCGTATTCGGCCAGGTGCAGCGCCGCCTGCCCGGCCGAGTTGGCGCCGCCGACGACGAACACCTCGCTGCCGGCCATCGCCGGCGCCTCGGAGGCGGGGCCGCCGTAGAAGACGCCGGCTCCGACCAGCGCCTCGATCTCGGCGACCCCGAGCCGGCGGTAGGTGGCGCCGGTGGCGAGGATCACCGCGCGGGCGCTGACCTCGCCGCCGTCGGAGAGGGCGACGTGGAGGCGGTCGCCGTCGCGCCGGATCGCGGTCGCGTCGTGCATGAAGGCGAACTTCGCGCCGAAGACCCACGCCTGCTCGTAGGCGCTCTCGGCCAGCCGGCGACCGCTGACCCCGCGCGGGAAGCCGAGGTAGTTGCGGATCAGCGAGCTCGAGGTCGCCTGGCCGCCGATCCCGCCGTCGTCGACGACCAGCGTCCGGAAGCCCTCCGAGGCGCCGTAGACCGCCGCCGAGAGGCCGGCCGGCCCGGCGCCGACGATGACGACGTCGAACTCGCGCCGCTCGGGGTCGATCGGTGGCGCCGGCGGCGCTCGCCAGCTCGAGGTTGGTCGGGTTCGGCGAGCACGGTGCCGTTCGGGAAGACGACGAGCGGCAGCGGCTCTCTCGTCGCCGGCCTCGGCGACCAGCGCGCGGCCGTCGGGCGAGTCGGCGAGCAGGAACGCGTGCGGCACCGCGCAGCGCCCGAGCACCTCTCGCAGCTCGTAGGCCCGGCCGGTCCACGACTCGCCGACGATGTGGACGGTGTGCGGGGAGACCCGCCGCGCGTGCGCCCACTCGAGCAGGAAGGTCGAGACCGACTGGTGGAAGAGCTCGTCCGGCGAGTCGCGACGGGCCGGATCACGTAGTACTCGATCTGCCGCCGCGCCATCGCCTGGAAGATCGCCTCGCCGGTCCGGCCGTCGCCCCAGCTGCCCCAGTCGATCAGCAGCCCGCGCTGGGCGTGCGGGTGGAGCGCCCGCACCTTGCCCAGCAGCTCGCTCCCGGTCGTCTCGCCGAGCCACTGCGCGGCGAGGACGAGCGCGACGTCCTCCCCCGCGTCCGCCAGCGCCTCGAGCTCCGCCATCGCCTGCTCCGCCGAGGACACGCAGACGACCCGGTAGCTGCGCGCGTAGCGGTCGACCAGCTCGCGTTCGACGGCGCCCAGCGAGACGCTCGTCTTCGTCGACGGCAAAGAGGACGGGAAGGGACACGACCGGATGAAAATACCGCTCCGGTGGGAATGCGTCAGCCATGCGGGATCCAAGCAAGCACCGACGGAAGGGGCCCGGTTCGTCGTGGTGGGCGGGCTCGCCCTCAATGCCTGGGGAGTGGTGCGGGGCACCAGGGCGCTCCTAGGATGCGCCCGCCGGCGGCTCGTCGATCAGGCGGAAGGCGCCGGCGGCGTCGACCTCGCCGAAGTGCCAGCGACTCTCGTCCTCCACCGCGCGCACCCGGTAGGTGCCTGGCTCGAACTCGTGCGTCACCCGCAGGGCGCTCACCCCCGCACGGACGTCGACCTCCTCCGAGGCGGTGCGGGCGAGGCCGAGCGCTTCCCACTCGCCGTCCTCGCATTCCCGTTGAAACTCGTAGATGACCACGTCGGACCCAGGCTCTGATTTACCCAGGAATCTCGATCCGAATCGGCCGCTCGCCCTCGGATGCCTATGGCGGGCTGTCTTGCCCGTGCCGCTCCTAGCGCAGCTGGAGGACGATCGACTTCGTCTTCGAGACCGAGATTCCGGAGGTCGGCTTGAAGGTCGCCTTCACCTTCACCCTGGCGCTCCCGGCGCTGCCGAGCAGGGTGGTGGTCCTGCCGCTGGGCGCGATCCTCACCTTCAGCATCTTCGCCTTCTTCGACGTCTTCTTCGTCTTCGCGACGCCCTTGCCGGCGATCGTCAGGCGGCCGCCACCCGGAACCCTGACCTTGAGGGTCGCGGTGCCCGTGGCGCTGTCGAGCTGGACGCCGCCGAACTTCAACTTCGGCTTCGTCACCTTCAGCTTCGCCACCTGGCTGACGGTGCCGCCGAGGGGAGCTTTGGCGGTGAGGGTCACCTGGTAGGTGCCGGGCTTGATCCCGCGCGGGACGGAGACGGTCACCTTGCCGCTCCCGGTCGGCGCCAGGTGCGTGGTCGGGTCGGGCGGCCCGGGCGTGAAGGTCGCGGGCGCGGGCTTGGCCTTGCCGCTCTTCGCCGTCGTAGTCGCGCTGAGGGCGAAGGTCGGCACCGCCCCGGCGCCGGCGAACTTGAGCGGGAAGGCCAGCTGGCCGCTGCCCCCGACGAACGCCTGCCCCGGCTTGGCGGGGGCCGTGATCTTCAGGTCGGAGGTCCCGAGCTGAACCTGCTGGACGCTGCCGCCACAGAAGGCTTCGCCGTCCTGCGTTTCCCCTCCCGGTGCGGGCTTCGCACAGCGGACGGGACGGGTTGCCGGCTGACTACCGGACACTTCGCGGGTGCCCAGGGCGATGGCGGTCGAGAACGGTCCCGGGAAGGGGCTGCCGTCCGCCAGGACGGGGAGCCCGAAGTCGGCGTCAGCCGCCCATTCCAGGTCCTGGTCTTTCACTTCCTGGATCGGCGCTGAGAGGTAGCCGACGCCCTGCAGCCCGCTCGGGGGCCAGAGAGCGCCGAACACCTGTTTGAATTTCTCGACTTCTTCGGCTTCTTTCGGAGTTTTGACTTCCCCGAAGAGTTTCTGCAGCGCGGCGGAGGAGGCGGCCATCTCGGGCGCCACTTCTTCGTTCCGCGTGAAGACGATCGGCAGGCCGCCTTTGGTCGGCACGGCGGTGAAGGTCGCGGGCGGCACCGACCCCGGCGGCACCGCGATGCCGATCAGATACTGGAAGGTTTCGGTGTCTTCGCCGTTCGGACCGCAGAATTCGCTGCCGCCGACAGTGCAGAGGGCGAAGTGGACCCGCACCGATCCGATCCCCTGCGGCTGACTGACCGTCAGGCTGCCGGGCTTGATGAAGGCACAGCCGCTGACCGCGAGCGCTACGGCGCCGACCGCGATCAGCATCAGGACAGGCTTGGCGAAGCGACGGTCGCGGAACATTTGAACCCCCCGAAGAAGTTGTGACGACGGCCGGGAGTCTATGCCCGCCGGCGGGCGGCGTCACCCCGAGCGACTACGCTCATCCGGATGCTCGCTCGCAGGGGGTTCTCGATGCGTCGCTCGCCGGGCTGCGCCCTCGCGGCGCTGGGAGCGGCCCTCCTCGCCTGGGCGTTGCCCGCGGCGGCCACCGCGACCGGGGCGGTCGACCCTCCGGAGCCGAGAATCCTCAGCGCGTCGTGGGGCACCGACAACGCGGTCGGCTGTCCCAGCGGGGCGCAGGGTCTCGACAACATCCCGGTCACCTTCGACTGGTTCATCCGTCGCGCCTCGATCCAGCCTGCCGACTTCAGGATCGTCCGCAGCGACGGCAGCGTCGCGACCCCCACCTGTGCCCTCCAGTTTCCGCCGGATGAGCCGGACGAGGCCCAGACGGTAAACCTGATCGGCGACTTCGGAGACGCAGCGAGCGGCCCGATCCCGGTCGCGATCCGGGTGGTCGGCGCACTGCAGGGCAAAGCTCCGGGCGCGCACCGGTGGCGGCGGATCGGGCGCTTGCCGGAGGTCAGCGTGGATCCGCTGTCCGGAGGTCCGTACATCGTCGATGCATGGAGGCTGATGGCCTCGATCTATCGCGGTGACCCCAACCGCTGCGCGGTCGGCAGCACCTTCGTGCGCGTCATCTGGTCCAACGGCCTCACCGCCTACCCAAGCGGGGAAGAGGTCGGCCCCGCGGTCGCCGCCTCCTATCGCGCTCTCTACGAGCTGTCGAACGGCAGGACCGTCGCCATCGCCCCGCTCGAAGTCGCCGATCTCCACGACCACGAAACCTCGTTCAACGCCGACAACATGCACGATCTCTGCCTGCCGCGACTCTCGCGCGGGGCGCGGCTGACCGGCGTGACGATCGCCGCCAACCTGATCCAGGATCCCAACGGAGATCCCAATCTCGCCCAGAATTTCTGAGGCCCGATGGAGCTCGGGCTCCCTCCCGAACCGGAGTCCGGATCCGCGGCCTCACTCGTCCTGCGGCACGCCCCTGTGGATGAAGGCGCGGAACTCGCCGCCGGCGTAATAGGCGACCCGCGGGCCGCGGCTGACGATCAACGTCGCGTTCACGTCGCCGTCGTTGTTGGAGACCAAGGCCGGCAAAGAGCACTCCGGCAAGGACGAGAGCACGGCGCATCGTCGACCGACGATGGACGGCTCTTCGATATCGGGGAGACAGGATTTGAACCTGCGACCGCTCGGCCCCCAGCCGAGTGCGCTACCAGACTGCGCCACTCCCCGTGGGGTGAAGATGCATTCTGCCGGATTGGCGGAAGGGCGGCTACGCTCCCCTCTGGCGCGGCGGTAGCTCAACGGTAGAGCCTCAGCCTTCCAAGCTGATGACGCGGGTTCGATTCCCGTCCGCCGCTCTCCTCCAGGCGTCCAGGTTTGGGCGTTCTGCTCGCGGGCGGGGCGGGCATGCCGATGCGGGTCCCTGGATGCGCGCTCCCTCTCGCAGCACGATCTCGACGGTCGCCGGCCTGGTGCTGGTCGTGCTCGCGCTGGCGCTGGGCGGGTGCGGCGGGTCTGACGACGGCGCGACCGAAGCGGGGCTCGGAGGGGGCGGGGGCGCGGGGAGCGAGCCGGGCTTCGTCGACTGGCCGTACTTCGGCCGGGTGCCCGAACGGACCCACTACCTGCCCTCCGAGGACAAGGTGCTGGACCCGCCGCTGCGGCTGGCGTGGTCGATCAACACGCACGCGCTGATCGAGTTCCCGCCGGCGATCGCCGGCGGCGTCGCCTACGTGATCAACAAGTACGGGAACGGCAAGGCGGTGCGGCTGCGCGACCGCAAGATCCTCTGGGAACTGAACCTGCGGCCGAGCGACAGGGGGCACCAGCTCGACGTCACCGCGCCGGTCTACTACCAGGGGCGGGTCTACGGCACCTTCCTCGACGGCTACGTGGCCGCGGGCGACGCCGGGAACGGGAGCAAGGTCTGGGTGCGGAAGCTGAAGACGCCGCTCGAATCCTCGCCGCTGGCGGTCGGCGGGACCCTCTACTTCGGGACGAACACGAAGGGTGTGCTGGCGCTCTCGACCGCCGACGGCACAACGCGCTGGCGCTTCGACGCCCCGGCGGCGGTGAAAGCGAGCCCGAGCTTCCACGACGGCGACGTCTTCGTCGCCGACTACCAGAGCACGATGTTCGCGCTCGACGCCGGCAGCGGCGAGGTCGTCTGGCGCACCAACACCAGCGAAGTGGCGCCGTTCGGCCGCGGTGGCTTCTTCTCCTCGCCGGCGGTCGGGTTCGGCAAGGTCTACGCGGCCCGCGACGACGGCATCGTCTACGCCTTCGACGAGAAGAGCGGCAAGGTCGCCTGGTCGTTCGCGACCGGCGGCCAGGTCTACGGGTCGCCGTCGATCGCCGCAGTGCCGGGAACGCCGGCGACCGTCTACATCGGCTCCGAAAACGGGACCTTCTACGCGCTCGACGCGAAGAGCGGCAAGCTGCGCTGGAAGTACGACGTCGGCGGGCCGGTCCCCGGCACGGCGACGGTGATCGGCGACACCGTCTACACCTCGAGCTTCCAGACCAACCGCACGATCGGGCTCGACGTCCACTCCCACAAGAAGGTCTTCGAGCTCGACCAGGCCGGCTACACCCCGGTCGTCTCCGACGGCCGCCGCCTCTTCCTGATCGGCTACTACGTGCTGGCGGGCCTGGATCCAACGCAGAAGTAGGCGGCCCCTGTCGAGTTTGTTCAGACAGGTCGAACAAACTCGACAGTCAGTCGACCGGGGTGAGGAGCGGCTCGCCGCGGACCGCGGCCAGGGCGTTGCGCGCCGCCAGCTCGGCCATCGCCGTCCGCGTCTCCACCGTCGCCGATCCCAGGTGCGGGACCAGGACCGCGTTCTCCAGCTCCAGCAGGCCCGGATGGACGGCCGGCTCGTGCTCGAAGACGTCGAGCCCGGCGGCGGCGATCTGACCGTCGCGCAGCGCCGCGACCAGCGCCTCTTCGTCGACCACCGGACCGCGGGCGGTGTTGACCAGCGTCGCCGTCGGCTTCATCGCCGCCAGCTCGGCGGCGCCGATCAGATGGTGGGTCTCGGGGGTCAGCGGGCAGTGCAGGGTGAGGACGTCGGAGCCGGCCAGCAGCTCGCCGAGCTCCAGACGCTCGGCCGCCAGCGGGCCGGCGACCGCGGCCGGTGCCTCGCCGCGGTTGTTGTAGGCGATCGACATCCCGAAGGCGCGGGCGCGCTCGGCGACGCGGGCGCCGATCCCGCCCAGCCCGACGACCCCGAGTCGCTTGCCGCGCAGGCCGCGGCCGAGCATGAAGTCCATCCCCCAGGCCCAGGGCGCCCCGGCGCGGATCAGCCGCTCCCCCTCCCCCAGCCGCCGCGTCGCCGCCAGGATCAGGCCGAAGGCGAGGTCCGCGGTCGCATCGTCGAGGACGCCGGGGGTGTTGGCGACGGCGACGCCGCGACGGGCGGCGGCCTCGAGGTCGACGTTGTCGACGCCGACGGCGACGTTGCAGACGCAGCGCAGCCGCGGCCCGGCGGCGTCGAGCAGCTCCCCGTCGACCCGGTCGACGAGCTGGGTGAGGACGACGTCGGCGCCGGCGACCAGCTCCAACAGCTCAAGCCGCGGCAGGGCTCCCGGCCCGGCGACGCGCAGATCCCCCGCCCCGGCCAGCAGCTCCAGCGCCGGTTGCGGCAGGCGGGTGCTGACGGCGAAGGTCGGCATCGGCATGCTTGTACCACTATGGGCCCCAGCCGGCGCCAGCACCCGCGCCCAGAAGCGCTCGCCGCCGATCCGCACCGCGACCCGCCGCGGCGCCTTCACATCGCAGCCGCGTGGGCCTCGGAGAGTCGCGGCTGGGCCCGGTCCGTTTCCCCCGCGCCGGGCCGGGTAGCCGCGCGGCAACCGAACCGGCTGGGGGCCGCAAGTGGATCGTCCGTCCGAGCACGAGCAATCAGGGCTGCGCCGCGTCGTCTCCAGGCCGCTGCTGGTCTTCTTCATCCTCGGCGACATCCTCGGCGGCGGCATCTACGCGCTGGTCGGCGAGGTCGGTGGCGAGGTCGGCGGCGCGATCTGGCTGGCGTTCATGGTCGCGCTGCTGCTCGCCTCGCTGACCGCCGCCTCCTACGCCGAGCTCGTCAGCAAGTACCCCCGCGCGGGTGGAGCCTCGCTCTACACCAAGAAGGCCTTCGACAGCCAGATGGCCTCGTTCCTGGTCGCCTTCACCGTGATGGCCTCCGGGGTCGCCTCCGCGAGCACGCTGGCGCGCGGGTTCGGCGGCGACTACCTGAACGAATTCATCTCGATCGAGGTCGTGGTCGCGGCGCTCGCCTTCATCGTCGTCGTCGCCGTCGTCAACTACGTCGGGATCGACTTCTCGGTCCGGATCAACCTGGTGATGACGCTGGTCGAGGTCGGCGGCCTGATCCTCGTCGTGATCGTCGGCCTCGGCGCCCTCGGCGACGGGATCGGCGAGCCCTCGCGCGCCTTCGAGTTCAAGGACGGGACCGGGCCGCTGCTGGCGGTCCTGGCCGGCGCCGCGGTCGCCTTCTATGCGCTGATCGGATTCGAGGACTCGGTCAACATCGCCGAGGAGACGCAGGAGCCGCGCAAGGCCTACCCGTTCGCCCTGTTCGCCGGGCTCTTCGCCGCCGGCCTGATCTATCTGGCGGTGACCATGGTCGCCTCGATGGCCGTCCCGACCCAGCGCCTCGTCTCCTCGGAAGGCGCCCTGCTGGAGGTGGTCCAGGTCGGGCCACTGGCGATCTCGACCAAGGTCTTCTCGGCGATCGGCCTGCTCGCCCTCGCCAACGGCGCCCTGATCAACATGATCATGGCCTCGCGCCTGCTCTACGGGATGGCGAACGAGGACGTCCTCCCCGCCCCCTTCGCCCGGCTCAGCCGGCGCCGCACCCCCTGGGTGGCGATCGTCTTCACCACGCTTCTCTCGGCGGCGCTGATCGTCTCCGGCGACCTCGGGTCGCTGGCCGACACCACGGTGCTGCTGCTGCTCTTCGTCTTCATCGTCGTCAACGTGACGGTGCTCGTCCTGCGCCGCGACCCGATCGAGGAGGAGCACTTCGAAGTCTGGAAGCCCGTCCCGATCCTGGGCGTCGCCGGCTGCGTGGTCGCGATGACCCAGGTCGAAGGCGAGACCTGGCTGCGGGCCGGAGCGCTGCTGGTCCTCGGCCTCGTCCTCTGGGGCTTGGAGCGACTGGCGACCGCGCGGACGGCTGGCGCCGGCGCGTAGGCGGGAGGCCGGCCGCGCTCCGGATGGTTGCCGAGGTCGTAGGGTCGGGCCGGTGCTCTACTTCAGCCACCCCTCCAGCCTCGAACACGACCCCCGCGGGCTGATCCCCGGCCATCCCGACACGCCGGAGCGGATGGTCGCGATCGAGGCGGCGCTGGCCGAGCGCGACTGGCTCGGCTGGGAGCGGCGCCAGGCGCCGGCGGCGAGCGAGGGCGAGCTGGAGCGGGTCCACAGCCCGCGCCTGATCGCCTCGATCCGCGAGCTCAGCGAGGCCGGCGGCGGCTTGATCGACGCCGACACCGCCGTCGACGCCGCCTCCTACCGGGCGGCGCTGCACGCCGCCGGCGGTGCCTGCGAGATGACCCGGGCGCTGCTGCGCGGCGAAGCCGAGGTCGGCTACTCCTGCGCCCGCCCCTCCGGCCACCACGCCGAAGCCGACCGGGCGATGGGCTTCTGCCTCTTCGACAACGTCGCCGTCGCCGCCGCGTCGGCGATCGCCGAGCTCGGCCTCGAGCGGGTGATGATCCTCGACTGGGACGTCCACCACGGCAACGGCAGCGCCGAGATCTTCCGCGAGCGCGACGACGTCTTCTTCTTCAGCATCCATCAGTCGCCGCTCTACCCCGGCTCCGGCCCGGCCGAAGATCGCGGCTCCGGGCGCGGCGAGGGCTACACGATCAACCTGCCGGTCCCGCCGGGCGCCGGCGAGGTCGTCTGGCTGGAGCTGCTCGACGGGATCGTGATCCCCCGCGCCGAGGCCTACCGGCCGCAGCTGATCCTGATCTCCGCCGGCTACGACGCCCACCGCGCCGACCCGCTGGCCGGCTGCACGCTGGAGTCCTCCTCCTTCGGGGCGATGGCGAGCCGGATGCGCGGGCTGGCACGCCGGCTCGGCGTCCCCCTCGGCGCCGTCCAGGAGGGCGGCTACCACGTCCCCTCCCTGGTCGAGTCGCTGCTGGCGACGATGACGGCCCTGGGCGACTGCGATTCCTCCGTCGCTCCCGATCGCGTGGTTCCTTAGTAGTCCGTGGCCTGACTAAGGAACCGCGGGATCGGCGGCCGGCCGCCGAGGGCACTGCCGGTCCCGGGCGGCCCGCTCGACACCACCGCCCCGAACAGGAGAGGATGGGGACGTGCCCGCTCCCCGTCGCCAGAAAAAACGCGAGCCCGCCCCCGACTACGGCTGGGTGATCTCCTTCGGCTGCAAGACCGCGGGTGAGCTGCGGCGGATCAAGGTCGACACCGATCCCTCGACGGACACCAGCCCGATCCAGGTGCCCTGCGCCTGCGGCGAAACACACCGCGTCGTGGTCTCCCCCTACCGGCGACGGCGCTCCGCCGACGAATCCTTCGACCTCGAGGTCACCTCGCTCGACGAGCTGCGCTGAGGCCGCCGCCTCAGCCTGCCGCCAGCAGTCCCGGCAGCTCCCCGTGGCTGTCGATCAGATGGTCGGCCTCGGGCCCGGCGGTCGGGTCGGCGTCGTCGTTGAGCCCGCGATAGCGGACCGTGGCCATGCCGACGGCGCGGGCGCCGGCCACGTCGGTGCGCCGCAGGTCGCCGACGTGGACCGCCCGCCCCGGCTCGGTGCCGAGCGCGCCGAGGGCCGCTTCGAAGATTTGCGGCGCGGGCTTGTAGGCGCCGACCTCGTCGGAGAATCCCCAGCCCGAGAAGTGGCCGAGCAGCTCCTCGCGCTCGAGGAACTCGCGCAGCAGCGCCCCGCCGGTGAAGCCAGCGTCGCAGACGATCCCGAGCCGCAGCCCGCTCCCGCGCAGGCGCTCGAGGCAGGGCCGGATCCCCGGCGCGAGCTCCAGGCGGGCGCCGCGGGCGGCGGTGAGAAAGGCCTCCGCCACCAGCTCCCGCGCCGCCCCCTCGACCCCGAGCGAGCGGATCAGCATCTCCGCCCCCTCCCGCGGGTGGAAGTGCTCGCCGCGCGACCAGGAGCTGCGATAGGCGTCGCCGACCTGCTCCAGGCTGGCGGCCAGCAGCGCCGCCTCGACCTCGACCTCAGAGGACGCGCAGGCCGCCGCCACCGCACGCTGCCGGGCCGCGGACATCGTCCCCGGCGGCTCGCGCGCGATCGTGTTCCAGAAATCGAAGCTGACCGCCTCCACGTTCGCGATACGGGGCAGCCAGGACTCGAACCTGGAATCGCCGGTTTTGGAGACCGGTGCCTTAGCCAGTTGGGCCACTGCCCCCGAAGCGCGGATCGTAACGAGGGGCGCCCCCTGGCGCGGTGATGCGGGCGGAGGGACTCGAACCCCCACGGGCCGAAGCCCACCAGGACCTAAACCTGGCGCGTATTCCAATTCCGCCACGCCCGCGTGGCACCCCTCGGATCGGGGCTTAACGCGCGGTCAATGCCGCACCGTCGCTGAGGGATTCTATGATCGACGGATGGCGGTTGGAGAGGTAAGGCCGGGTTATGAACTTTGGCGGCCGAATCGGGAGAAGGCTGGGTCGGTCACGACGAAGTTCGTGATCGTCCTGCTGCTGCTGGCCACGGCGGCGCTGGGGGCCTTGATCACGATCGGCGGCTGGTCGCTGCTGAAGGGCGGCAGCGGCATGGGCCTGGTCTGCGCGATCTACGCGATCCTCTACGCCTTCTTCGCCTTTCTGGTCGCCCGCTGGAGCCGCGGCATCCTGCCGCTGACGGCGGCGCTCTCGATGATCCTGGCGATCTTCTGCGCGGTCGGCGCCTCCAGCTGGTTCGAACGCGACAAGGCCGGCTTCGACGAAGCGCTGCTTTCGAGCTCGCTGCTCGGCACCCTGGTCGTGCTCCTCGGCCTGCTGCAGATCGTCCTCATCGTCGCCGCCTTCTACGGCTTCAGCCAGGAATGGCACGTCGAGGAGGAGCGCCCGATCGGCTCCGGCGAGAACTACGGGGCCGGCGCCGCCGGCTCCCCCCAGCCAGCCTGACACCCGCCGCCGTTCCCGACATTTAGGGCGCCATAGCGCCCAAAAAGTCGGGAACGCGATGCCGGAGGTGGGACTCGAACCCACAAGCCCGCAAGGGCAATCGATTTTGAGTCGATCGCGTATGCCAATTCCGCCACTCCGGCCCGGCCGCGAACGATAGACGGCCCCCGCGGACCCTGGGCCGACGGCCGGCCCCCTCAGGCGGCGCCGAAGCGGTCGCGCAGGCGCGGCAGCACGTCGGCGACGAACTGGTCGAGGAAGCGGGCCTGGTCGTTGCCGGGCGCGTGCAGGACCAGGTCCTCGAAGCCGAGGTCGACGTAGGGCGCGATCTTCTCCACCACCTCTTCGGGATCGTCGGAGACGATAAAGCGGGTATGGGCGCGGTCGGCGTTCTCGTCGGCCACCCGCTCCATCTCGATCGGGTCGTCGATCCCCTCTTTCTGCTCCGGCGCCAGGGCCAGCGCCGCCCACCACCCGCAGGCGTCGTGGGCGAACTGGCGGTCGCGGTCGTAGGAGACCTTGATCTCGATCATCTTGCGGATCTTCCCGGCGTCGCGGCCGGCCGCCGCCGCCCCCTCCTCGACCTTCGCGATCAGGCCGCGGTAGAGGTCGGGGTCTTTGCCGCTGGTCGAGATGAAGCCGTCGCCGACCCGCCCGGCCAGCTTCGCCGCCAGCGGCCCCGAGGCGGCGACGAAGATCGGCACCGGTTCCTCCGGCCGGTCGTAGATCGTCGCCAGCGAGGTCTTGTAGTACTCGCCCTCGAAGTCGACCCGCTCCTCGCTCCAGAGCCGCCGGATCAGCTCGATCGCCTCGGCCAGGCGCAGCCGCCGCTCCTTGCGGCCGGGGAACTCGCCGCCGGTCACCGGCGTCTCGTTCAGCGCCTCGCCGGTGCCGACCCCGAGGAAGACGCGGCCCGGGTAGAGCGCGCCGAGGGTGCCGAAGGCCTGGGCGATCACCGCCGGCTCGTAGCGCATGGTCGGGGTGAGGACGCTGGTCCCGAGCAGCGCCCGCTCGGTCGCCTCCCCCGCCGCGCCCAGCCAGACCAGCGCGTTGGGTCCGTGGCCGCCGCGGTGGCGCCAGGGCTGGAAGTGGTCGGAGACCGAGACGACGTCGAGCCCGAGCCGCTCGGCCTGGACGGAGAACTCGAGCAACTCCCGCGGGCCGAACTGCTCGGCCGAGGCCTTGTAGCCGATTCTGATGCTCATCCGGTCCTTTCGTCGGGCAGCGGGGGCGGCGGACTACGGTAGCTGGGAGGGGTCGCCGAGAGCCGGATCGGGTTGCGGGTCAGCTCCGCCTCGGTGCCGTCCCCGCGCGGGATCGCTACCGTCGGCTCGAGCCCGATCCGCGCGGCCAGCGCGAAGGCGGCGGCGACGTCGTTGACGACCCCGGCCGGGACCCGGCGCTCGCTCAGCAGCGCCGCCCACTCGGCCGCCGGCCGCGCCGCCAGGCGCTCGCGCAGCAGCGCGGCCAGCGCCTCGCGGTTCTCGACCCGGTCGCGGTTGCTGGCGAAGCGGGGGTCGGCGGCCATCTCGGGGGCGCCGAGCGCCTCGCAGAGCAGCCCGAACTGCCGGTCGTTGCCGACCGCGAGGACCAGCTCGCCCTCGCCGGTCGGGAACAGCTCATACGGGGCGATGCTGGGATGGCGGTTGCCCATCCGCTCCGGCACCGCGCCGGCCAGGGTGTAGGCGGAGCCCTGGTTGACCAGCGCCGCCAGCAGCGAGGAGAGCAGGTCGACCTCGACGAGCTGCCCCTCGCCGGTCGCCTCGCGGTGGCGCAGCGCGGCGAGGATCCCGACCGTCGCGAAGAGACCGGCGAGGACGTCGACCAGGGCGACCCCGACCTTGGTCGGATCGCCCTCGGGCTCGCCGGTGATGCTCATCAGGCCGCCGAGCGCCTGAATCAGCAGGTCGTAGCCGGGCAGCGCCGCGCCGCCGCCGCTGCCGAAGCCGGTCACCGAGCAGTAGACGAGCCCGGGGTTCGTGGCCGCCAGGGTCGCGTGGTCGAGGCCGCGCTCGGCCATCCATCCCGGCCGGAAGTTCTCGACCAGGACGTCGGCCTCCGCCGCCAGCTGCCGGGCCCGCGCCAGGTCGGCGGCATCGCCGAGGTCGAGCGCGATGCTCACCTTGTTGCGGTTGACCGCCTGGAAGTAGGTCGCCTCGCCGCGCTCGTCGTAGGGCGGCCCCCAGGAGCGCGTCTCGTCGCCCGAGCCGGGGCGCTCGACCTTGGTCACCTCGGCGCCGAGGTCGCCGAGCATCATCGTCGCGAAGGGGCCGGCGAGGACGCGGGAGAAGTCGAGGACCCGCAGCGGGCCTAGCGCCGAGCCGGTCTTGTCCGCGGAACCGTCGATCCGCAGAATCTAGCTTCAGCCGTCGAGGAAGACGTCGACCTGCAGGTCGGTCTCCGCGCCGCCGTAACCGTACGGGGAGAGGTCGGTGACGCCCTCCTCGGCCAGAACCTCGTCGTCGATGTAGAAGTTGCCGGTCGCCTCGCGGCTGGGCCGGGCGAAGATCGCGGCGGCGGCGTCGGCCATGATCTCCGGTTTGCGGGAGCGCGCCATCGACTCGTCGCCGCCGAGCAGGTTCTGGACCGCAGCGGTGGCGATGATCGTCCGCGGCCAGAGCGAGTTGGCGGCGATCCCGTCGCCCTTCAGCTCCTCGGCGAAGCCGAGCGTGGTCAGGCTCATCCCGTACTTGGCGATCGTGTAGCCGAGGTGGCCGCCGGCCCAGCGCGGGTTGAGGTTGATCGGCGGCGAGAGCGTGAGGATGTGCGGGTTCTCGGCCGCGCGCAGATGCGGGATGCAGCACTTGCCCAGCAGGAAGCTGCCGCGGCAGTTGATGTCCTGCATCAGGTCGTAGCGCTTCATCGACTGGTGCTCGGAGGGGCTGAGGTCGATCGCGCTGGCGTTGTTGAGGCAGATGTCGATCCCGCCGAACTTCTCGACCGTCTGCGCGACCGCCGCTTCGACCCCGGCGTCGTCGCGGACGTCGCCGACGATCGGCAGCGCCTTGCCCCCGGCCGCCTCGATCTCCTCGGCGGCGGTGTAGATCGTGCCCGGGAGCTTCGGGTGCGGCTCGGCGGTCTTCGCGAGCAGGGCGACGTTGGCCCCCTCGGCGGCGACCTTGAGCGCGATCGCGAGACCGATCCCGCGGCTGCCGCCGGAGACGATCATCGTCTTGCCCTCGAAGCTCCCCATCAGGGCGGGGACGCTAACGGATCTGCGGCCACCCCGTTTCGGGGCAGCGGTGGGAAGCGAGGATCGGCGAGCCGTAGACTGGCCCGCTGATGCGCGTCGTACTTCTCGCCGGCGGTACCGGCGGCGCCAAACTCGGCGCCGGCCTGCAGGAGGAGCTGGGCAGCGAGCTCGCGGTCATCGCCAACACCGGCGACGACGTCGAGACGCTGGGCGTCCACGTCTCCCCCGACCCCGACCTCGTCACCTACTGGCTGAGCGGGGAAATCGACGAGGAGCGCGGCTGGGGGATCCGCGAGGACACCTTCACCGTCTTCGAGCGGCTGCAGCGGCTCGGCGCCCCGAGCTGGTTCGGTCTCTCCGACCGCGACCTCGCCGCCTGCCTCTACCGGCGCCAGTTCATCGAGGAGGGCGGCAGCCCCACCCACGCCCAGGCGCAGATCGCCCGCGGGCTCGGGGTCGAGGCGCAGGTGCTGCCGATGAGCGACGCGCCGGTGCGGACCAAGGTGATCACCGATGCCGGCCGCCGCGACCTGCAGGAGTACCTGATCCTCGACGGCGGAAAGCCGGCGGTCCTGGGGGTCGAGCTCGACGGGATCGCCGAGGCCGTGCCGAGCCGCGAGGTCCTCGACGCCCTGCGCAAGGCCGACGCGATCGTCATCGGCCCCTCCAACCCGGTGATCAGCATCGGCCCGATCCTCGCCGTGCCGGGAATGCGCGAGGCGATCGCCGCCTCCCCCGCCCCCGTCGTCGCGGTCAGCCCCTACGTCGCCGGCGCCGTCGTCAAGGGGCCGACCGACCGCTTCATGGAAGCGATCGGGCGCCCGACCACCGCCGCCGGCGTGGCCTCCCTCTACGCGGGCCTGATCGACGGCATCGTCGTCGATCAGGGCGATCCCGACCCGCCGCCGGCCGACCTCCCGACCCTGGCCACCGCGACTCTGATGGAGGGCGCCGGCGGCCGCGCCCGGCTCGCCCGCATCGTCCTCGACTACGCCGAGACCCTGGCCGCCGGTTGATGGCGACCGCGGTCCTCCCGGTCAAGCGCTTCGACGCCGCCAAGCAGCGGCTCGCCGCGGGCCTCGACGGCGGGCGCCGGCGGGCCCTGGCCGCGGCGATGGTCGCCGACGTGCTGGAGGCGATCGGCGCTGCCCGCTCGGTCGAGCGCACGATCGTCGTCAGTGGCGACCCGGTCGCCCAGGAGCTGGCCGCCGCGGCCGGCGCCGAGGTCGTCCCCGACCCCGGCGACGCCGGCCACGTGCAGGCGGCGCTGGCCGGGATCGCCCGCGCCGAAGTCGAGGGGGACGACTGCGTCGTCCTGTTGCCCGGCGACTGCCCGCTGCTCGACCCGCGCGAGCTCGATCGCCTGCTGACCGGCGTCCCCGAGCGCTACGTCGCCGTCGTCCCCGACCGCCACGGCAGCGGCACCAACGCACTGGTCCTGCGCCCGCCGGGTGCGATCGTCCCCGCCTTCGGCGAGGGCAGCTGCGAGCGCCACGTCGCCGCCGCCCGCGAGGCCGGCGTCCCCTTCGGGGTCGAGGAGCTGCCCTCGCTCGGCCTCGACCTCGACACCCCCGCCGACGTCGTCGCCCTGACCACCCAGCTGCTGTCCACCCCGGGCCGCGCCCGCCGCACCGCCAAGGCCCTTGGCATCTGACCCTCCCATCGCGCGGTTCCTTTGTCCGTCTATGCACGACAAAGGAACCGCGCGATGAGGGAGCTCTCGGTGCGCGGCGTCGATGGCTTGCCGGAGTTCGTTGCGGGGATGCGAATTGGCGCCGAGATCGCGGCGCGCTCCGAGCTGGCGGAGGGCGACGTCGTGGTGGTCTCCCAGAAGGTCGTCTCCAAGGCCGAGGGACGGCTGCGCAGGCTCTCCGCGGTGCTGCCGGGCGGCGAGGCGCGCCGGCTGGCCGCCGTGCTCGGGCGCGAGCCGGCGCTGGTCCAGCTGATCCTCGACGAGAGCGCCGAGGTGCTGCGGGCGGAGCGCGGCGTCCTGATCGTCGAGACCCGGCACGGCCTGGTCTGCGCCAACGCCGGCATCGACAGCTCCAACGTCCCCGACGACGACACGGTCTGCCTGTTGCCCGAGGATCCCGACGCCTCGGCGCGGCGGATCCGCGCCGAGCTCGGCGAGGTCGCCGGCGTCCGCCCCGCGGTGGTGATCGCCGACAGCTTCGGCCGCGCCTGGCGGCTCGGGCAGGCGGAGGTCGCGATCGGCTGCGCCGGCCTGGCGCCGATCGACGACTGGCGCGGGCGCCACGACTCCGGCGGGCGCGAGCTGGCGGCGACCGAGATCGCGATCGCCGACGAGGTCGCCGCCGCCGCGGACCTGGTCCGCGACAAGTCGAGCGGGACGCCGGCGGCGGTCGTGCGCGGCCTCGGCCGATACGTCGGTGCCGAGGACGGGCCCGGGGCCGCCGCCCTGCGCCGGCCGCGCGAAGACGACCTCTTCCGCTAGCCCACCGCCAGGCTCCCGCCACCGCACCGCTCCGCCACTTGTCGCCCAGAGGGCGACAAGTGCAGGGATTTGACGGGCGCCCGGGGGTCAGTCTTTGTGCAGGATGTCCTTGACCTTGTCGGTCAGCTTCTCGACCCCGTCCTTGGCGGCACCGCCGGCGCGGTCGACCTTGCCCTCGTTCTTGAGGTCCTTGTCGCCGGTGAGGCTGCCCGCGGCCTCCTTGACGCGGCCCTTGGCGTCCTCCTTGTTGCGTACCTCGTCGCTCATGTCGCTCCTATCTGGTGGCATTCCCTTTCGGGGATGCCGCTACCCGAAAGGGCAGAGCGTCAAGCGGCGAGGGCGCTCGCGGGGTACCGCTCGAGGACCTCGTAGAGCGTCGAGCGCTGCGCCGCTTCGCGGCCGGCGGCGCGGGCCGCCTCGATCAGCTGTGGCGGGTCGAGCCGGACCCCGTGCTGGGAGCCGGCCATGCGCGAGATGTTCTCCTCCATCAGGGTGCCACCGAGGTCGTTGACCCCCCAGCGCAGCGCCTCGGTGGCGCCCTCCAGGCCCATCTTCACCCAGCTCGCCTGCAGGTTGGTCACGGTCTTCCCCAGGGCGAGGCGGAAGGCGGCGGTGTGCTTGAGGTTCTCGCGCATCGAGATCTCCTCGATCCCGTGGGTGCGGCCGAGCATCGTGTTGAAGGGGATGAAGCTGAGCGGGACGAACTCGGTGATCCCGCCGGTCCGTTCCTGCAGCCCGCGGACCACCGCCATGTGGCGGGCCAGCTCGCGTGGCTCCTCGATGTGGCCGAACATCACCGTCGAGGTCGAGCGCAGCCCGGCCCGGTGGGAGGCTTCGATGATCTCGACCCAGCGGGCGGCGGGCAGCTTGTTCGGCGAGATCCGCTGGCGGACGCCGTCGTCGAGCACCTCGGCCGCGGTCCCCGGGGTCGAGCCGAGCCCGCACTCGAGCAGGTACTCGAAGACCTCGCGCGGCGGGCGGCCCGACTTCTCGCACATGTAGTCGACCTCCATCGGCGAGTAGGCGTGCAGGTGCAGCTGCGGCGCCACCCGCTTGGCCAGGCGCAACCACTTGCCGTACTCCTCCAGGGTCAGGTCGGGATGGATGCCGCCCTGCATGCAGAGCTCGGTGGCGCCGAACTCGACCGCCTCCTCGATCCGCGCCGCGAAGTCGGCCTCGGAGACTTCGTAGGCGTCGGGCGAGCGCCTGCCCTGGCCGAAGCCGCAGAAGGCGCAGCCGACGATGCAGACGTTGGTGAAGTTGATGTTGCGGTTGACGACGAAGGTGACCGTCTCCCCGGCCAGCTCGGCTCGCAGCTCGTCGGCGGCGATCCGCATCTCCTCGATCGCCCCGGGCCGGGTCTCGGCGAACAGCGCCGTCAGCTCGTCCTCGCTCAGCGCCTCCCCCTCGCGCCCCTTGGCGATCGCCCGCTCGGCGACCCCGGGGTCGAACGACTCCTCGCTGGTCCGGCCGGAGCCGCGGCGGGGGATGAAGCTCCAGTACTTCAGCTTGATCACGTCGAGGACGCCCTGCTCCATCCACTCGGAATCCATGTACTGGGGGTAGACGCAGAGCCGCTCGGTCAGCGCGTAGCCCTTCGGGGTCAGTTCCTTGCGGACCTGATGCGGGCTCGGGAACGGCTCCTCCGGCGAGATGTGATCGCCGTTGGCGGAGAGCCCGCCGAGATCCGTCGCTCCCGCCTCGACCAGCTCCGGCCACCAGTCGCTCAGATTCGGCGGCACCTGCACGCCGACATCGGGCATCAGCCGCTTGCTCTCCCGGATCAACCGCTTGATCTCGTCGATTCCGACAGGGTTGGCCCACTCGGGCATCGGCGGCGGCGTGCCGGGCGATGCCCGCGAGGGCAGAGAGGGCGCGGGGGATGACCCCTCCGTCACAACAGATGGGGAGGTTCCTCCGGGGTCATCCCCCGCGCCCGCCCAGCGCTCGCGGGAGGCCTCGTCAGCGATATCCGCCACTTCGGCGCCGTAGTACTTCGGGTGGGGAACGAAGTTCTGGAGGATGACCTCCTGCAGGTGGCCGTAGCGCCGATGCAGCTCGCGCCAGCGCTTCCAGGGATTCGACCCGGACTCCTCGGACTCGCCGATCCCGACCAGGATCCCGGAGGTGAAGGGGATTTTCAGCTCACCCGCCGCTTCGATAGTGGCCAGGCGCGCCGCCGGGTGCTTGGTCGGCGAGCCGGCGTGGACGGTCTCCAGCAGGCGCTCGTCGACCGACTCCAGCATCAGGCCCTGGGAGGCGGTGACTTCCCGCAGGCGGGCGAGGTCGGCGCGGTCGACGACGCCGATGTTGGTGTGCGGGAGCATCCCCCGCTCCAGCGCCCGTTCGCAGGCCCAGACGACGTAGGAGGTGAAATCCTCGTGCCCCCAGGCGGCGAGCTTCGCGGCGACCACCGGGTTGACCTCCGGCCGCTCGCCGGTGAGGACGAGCAGCTCCTTGGCGTTGCGCTTCAGAGCCTCGTCGAGGAGACGCTTCGACCTCGTCCGGATCGCGGACGTGGGCCTGGTGCGTGGCGAAAGCGCAGTACTTGCAGTAGCACTGGCAGGTGCGCGAGAGGGAGAGCGTGAAGTTCCGCGAGAAGGTGACCCGGCGCACCTCGCCGGAAGCTACCGCACGCGCCGATCCGGCTCGGCGCGTGCGGGTACTGCCGTTACGAGGCTTTGGCGGGCGCGACGTCGCCCTTGACCCGCTGCGGCGGCTCGCTCGGAGCGCGACCGGGGGCCTCGATGATGAAGCGCCAGACGGCGACCGCCAGGAGGGCACCGACGACCGGGCCGACCAGGTAGGGCCAGACGCCGCCCCACTCGTTGCTGACCAGCGCCGCGCCGAACCAGCGGGCGGGGTTGAAGCAGGCCCCGGTCAGCGGACCGCCGACCATGACCATGAAGACGAAGGTGGTGCCGATCGCCAGAGGGCCCCAGTCCTTGATGCTCTTTTTCGAGAAGACGACGGCGAGGATGACGAGGACCAGCGCGAAGACGCCGATGCCCTCGACGATCGTGCCGGCGAAGTTGCCGCTGAGCAGACCGCTGACTTCGCCCGCGCCGTAGTTGGTGGCGCGTCCCTCGTCCTCCAGCAGGCCCTTGGTGAGCAGGGCGCCGAGGACGGCACCGGAGAGCTGCGCGAGGATGTAGATCACCGCGTCGAGCGGGCTGATCCTGCGGATCGTCGCCGCGGCCAGCGTCACCGCCGGGTTGAAGTGGCCGCCACTGACGGCCCCGAACATCACGATCACCCCGAAGAGCGTGAGGCCCTGAACGAAGCCGACGACAGCCATGTCGGTCCCGAACTGCGCCTGGCTACCCGTCGATACGTAAAGCGTTACCACGCTGGTGATGAAGAAGACCAGCAAAAACGTGCCGATCAGCTCAGCCAGGTATGCGGACAGCCCTCTTTCCTGCACAGTAACTCCTCCTCCTCCGCCGGATCAGTAAATCGGCGGGCAGTCTACCCACATTTGCTCAATGAATTAGGTTCCGGCGCGAAATGAGACGTGCTGTCGCGCTGCTGGCGGCCGTCCTCCTGGTCGCCGGCGCCGCCGGCTGCGGTGGGGATGGCGCGGAACCGGGCGTGCCGAAAGGCGCGACCGTCGTGCTCGATTTCACTCCCAACGCCGTCCACAGCGGGATCTTCGCCGCGCAAGCTAAAGATTTCTACGAGGACGCCGGGGTCGGCGCTGCGGATCCAGCAGCCGGGCGAATCGACCGACGCGCCGAAGCTGCTCGCCGCCGGCCGCGCCGAGTTCGCGATCCTCGACATCCACGACCTCGGGATCGCCCGCGAGCGCGGCCTCGACCTGGTCGGGGTGATGCCGATCGTCAACGCGCCGCTGGCCTCGGTGATCGCCCGCGCCGAGGGGCCGGTGCGGCGCCCCCGCGACCTCGCCGGGCACACCGTCGGGGTCACCGGCCTGCCCTCCGACGAAGCCGTGGTCGACTCCGAGGTCGGCGGCCGACGGCGGCGACCCGGCCGCGGTCGAGGAGGTGACGATCGGCTTCAACGCCGTCTCCGCCCTCGCCGCCGGCAAGGTCGACGCCGCGACCGGGTTCTGGAACGCCGAGGGCGTGGCGCTGCGCGGGCTCGGGGTGCCGGTGCGGATCTTCAAAGTCGACGCCTACGGGGCGCCGCGCTACCCGGAGCTGATCCTGACGACGTCGGAGCGGACCCTGCGCGAGCGGCCCGGGGCTGGTCGACGCGGTGGTCGGCGCGACCCGCGCGCGGCTACGCATACGCGGTCACCCACCCCGACGGCGCCCTCGACGACCTGCTCGCCGCCGACCCCGCGCTCGAAGCGCGCCGACCAGGCGGCGCAGCTGCGGGCCCTGCGCCCCGACCTGCGACCGCGGCCGTTCGACCGCGAGGTCCTCCGCGAATGGGCCGCCTGGGACCTCGAACACGGGCTGCTTGCAAAAACCGCTAGCCGTCGCCGAGGCGTTCCAACTACCCGCGGGCTGAGCCGGAGGCCTCCCGCCGGACACTCAGCCGAAGGCGTCCGGCGGGAGGCCTCCGGCTCAGGCTTCGAGCAGGCGGTCCACGAGCGCCGGCAGCTCGCGGGCCATGCGCGAGCGGGGCACCGCGAGGTCGAGCCCGGCCGCGTCGGCGGCCCGCTTGGTCTCCGCGTCGACGTGCGAGTAGTAGCCGAGCACCGGCACCCCGAGCCCGGCCAGCGCCGCCGGCTCGCAGACGTCGAGGTCGGCGACGACCAGCTCGGCGCCGTCGAGCGAGGCATCGGCAAGCGAGCGGGCGAGGACGACGTGGTGGCCGGCGCCGGTCAGCAGCACGTCGACCCGGCTCGCCAGCATCAGGTCCTCGGCGATGCTGACCACCTGCGCCACGGCTCAGCTCCCCCGCACTAGATGGAGCGGCGCTGGCGGAACTCTTCGCGCACGCTTTCGGGCCGGCCCCACATCTGCACGACCTCGGAGCGACCCTCGCGCACCTCGGCGACCGAGAGCTCGCCGGCGACACCATCGCGGTCGAGCTTCTCCAGCACCCCGACCACCGTCTCCGCCGCGGCCGCGTGGCCGAAGCTGTGGGCGACGAGCAGCCGCCAGTGCCACTCGGAGCGGTCGTAGACCTGGGCGTTGACCTGGCTCAGCGCGACGGCCGAGTCGATGTACTGGCGCTCGTCGTCGATCCGCAGGTCGACCTCGAGGTCGGTCCAGTCCGGCGGCAGCGCCGCGAGGATCTGCTGGAAGTCGGTGGCGAGACCCATCGCCCTGAAGCCTACCCGCCCGGCGGGGCGACCCGCTCGCCTCCGAAGCGGCGGTGCAGGCGGCGGTGACGATGCCGGAAGAAGGCGCCGATCGGTGGCGCCAGCAATGCTCCCGGCAGCGGCAGGCGCGGCTCCCAGGCGACCCGGTCGGCGATCAGGCAGCCGCCCTCGCCGTCGGGCTCGAGCGTGCGCTCGTGTTCCCAGAGCCGCTGGCTCAGCATCGTCGAGCGCTCAAGGAAGCCGCGGCCGGGCTCGACCCGCTCCAGGGTGAGGTCGTCGTAGTCGAAGGGGACGACGCCGAGGAGGAGGATCCAGCTGCGGCCGAGGCGACGGCCCGGCTCGGCTCCCTCGATGTCGAAGTCCTCCAGCCCCCGCGGCAAGGTCATCCGCAGCAGCGGCCGCATCTCGTCGTTGATCCCGGCCGGGGTGATCACCCGCTCCCAGACCGCCGCGGCCGGCGCCCGCAGCCGCGAGCGCACCTCGATCTGGGCCCGCCGTCGCATCATCCGAAGAACACCTGCTGGAGCAGGAAGACGTTGAGGGCGATGATCAGCGCCGCCAGGACCCCGGCGAGGCCGCTGAGCCAGCGCGGGTTGACGAGGTCGCCCATCACCTCGCGATTGCTGGCGATGATCAGCAGCGGCACCAGCGCGAAGGGGATGCCGAAGGAGAGCACGACCTGGCTGCCGACCAGGGCGTCGGTCGGGTTGATCCCGATCGCCAGCACCGCGAGCGCCGGCGCCAGGGTGATCGCGCGGCGGAAGAAGAGCGGGATGCGGCGGCGGATGAAGCCCTGCATCACCACCTGGCCGGCCATCGTCCCGACCGAGGAAGAGGCGAACCCGGAGGCCAGCAGGGCGATCCCGAAGATCGCCGCGGCGCGGTCGGAGACCAGCTGCTGGAAGCCTTCGTAGGCGCCTTCGATCGAGTCGACCCCGGTCAGCCCGCTTTCGTTGAAGAGGGCGGCGGCGACGATCATCATCGAGAGATTGACCAGGCCGGCCAGTGAGAGGGCGATCACCACGTCGACTTTCTCGAAGCCGAGGATCTTCTTCTTCTCGGCGCTGTTGCGGCCGACGATCCGCCGCTGGGTCAGCGCCGAGTGCAGGTAGACGACGTGCGGCATCACCGTCGCGCCGATGATCCCGGTGGCCAGGAGGATGCTTTCGGTGCCGGCGAAGCCGGGGACGAAGAGGTGCTTGGCGACTTCGCCGCCATCGGGGCTGGAGTCGATCAGCTCGTAGACGAAGGCGGCGACGACGACGCCGACCAGGACCGTGATCCCGGCCTCCAGGCGCCGGTAGCCCATCTGCTGCAGGGCGAGGATCGCGAAGGCGCCGGCGCCGGCGATGATCCCGGCCGGGAACAGCGGGATCCCGAACAGCAGGTTGAGGCCGAGGGCGGCGCCGACCACCTCGGCGATGTCGGTCGCCATCGCCACCACCTCGGCCTGCAGCCAGAGGCCGATCGAGGTGCGGCGGGAGAAGCGCTCGCGGCAGAGCTCGGCGAGGTTCTTGCCGGTCGCTATGCCCAGCTTCGCCGACTGGGTCTGGACCAGCATCGCGATCAGGTTGGCGGCGAGGACGACCCAGAGCAGCAGGTAGCCGAACTTGGCGCCGCCGGCGATGTTGGTGGCGAAGTTGCCGGGGTCGATGTAGGCGACCGCGGCGATGAAGGCGGGGCCGAGGAAGGGCCAGATGCGGCCGAGCCCGGTCGCGTGGCCGTCGAGCGAGCGGCGGGCGGCCTCGGCGACCGCGGCCTCGCCCGGGAGGACGTCCTCGACCGTCGCCTCATTGCGCCGGAACAGGGGCTTCAGGTCGTTCTCCGCTCGGCGCTCGGGGGCAGCAGGTCGGGGCCGGGGATCGGCGAGCCGTGGGGATCGTGGCTCGGTTCGCCGAGCTTGGCCGCCATCAGCGCCTCCATCTCCTCGGAGATGTGGTGCTCGAGCACCTCGGCCTCGGCGTGGACGCGGTCGGGGTCCATCCCCAGCGCCTCCGAGAGGTATGCCTCGATCAGCCGGTGGTGGCGGATCACCTCGAGGGCGACACGCTCCCCCGCGGGGGTGAGGCTGACGCCCTTGTACGGGAGGTAGTCGACCAGGCCGAGCTCGGCCAGCCGCTTCAGCATCGAGGTCGCGGTCGCCGGGGTGACCCCCAGCCGCTGTGCCACCTCGCCGTTGAGCACGAGGCCGTCGCGCTCCCGGGAGATCGCGTAGATCGCCTTCGCGTAGTCCTCGATCGCCTCGGTGCTGGGCGAGTTGCGCAGGCCGCGCTGGCCCTTTCCGGCAGCCATCAGACGGAGACCAGTAGACCGGTGAGGTAGAGGACGGCGATCCCGGCGAGCATCCCGGCCACGGTGGTCGGGTAGAGCAGGCGGCCGCTGCGGTCGCGCATCGCGGGGGCGATCTGGACGATCACCCGCACGATCGCCCCGACCCCGACGCCGAACAGCAGCGCGGCGAGGCTCGGGTTGAAGGCGGAGGCGCCGATCCAGGCGCCGAGGATCGCCGGCGCGCCGGCGATCAGCCCGAGCCCGAGCAGACGCCCGAGGCCGGGAGCCGGCGCCTCGGCACTCCCGCCGCCGCGCAGCGGGGCGACGATCGCCAGTCCCTCGGTGGTGTTGTGGATCGCGAAGCCCACGACCAGGAATGCTCCCAGGGCCAGGGCCCCGGTGGCGTAGGCCGAGCCGATCGCCAACCCCTCGCCGAGGTTGTGCAGCCCGATCCCGACCGCCACCAGCAGCGCCATATAGGCCCCGCCACTCGCCACCGGCGCCCCCGACGGCGCCGATGCCGGCACCGCCGGGGGTGCGGCAGACCTTTGTTCCGGTTTCCGGAACAAAGGTCTGCCGCGCTCGGCGGGGGATTGCTCGGCGCGGGCGGTGAGCCAGGCGTCGATGCCGGCGAGGAGCAGGTAGGCGACCAGCGCCCCGGCGAAGACGAGGCTGGCGCCGCCGAACGCGGCCGGGGCTTCGGCGGCGATCTCCAGGCCCTCGAGGCCGGCGTCGATCGCGAGGAAGGCGAGCAGGCCGACCGTGAAGGCGATCAGCGCCGCGATCCACTGCGAGCCGAGGCGGCGCAGGAAGGGCAGCCAGAGCATCCCCAGGCTGACCGGGATCACGCCGACGTAGATCCCCAGCAACGCCATCAGGCCGTAGAAGCCGGTGTCGGCCTGCGGCGTTTCGGCGGCGACCGGGATCGAGGCTTCGACCGTGCCGCCGGTCGCGGTGAGGACGAAGATCTCGTATGCCTCGCCTTCGATCCAGGGGTAGGAGATGTCGAGCGTGGTCGAGCCGAGGCGGCCGATCTGGCGGGCACCGGCGGTGAACGGCGCGTAGGCGTCGTTGACGGCGACCTGGGCGACTTCGACCGGGTCGGGACCGTCGTTGCGCAGGGTCAGCTCGATCCGGCCCGGGTGCAGCTCCGTCCTCTCGACGCTGACTTCCTCGATCGGCGGGCCGCTGCGATCGCCGAGGCCGGGGCCGCCGAGCAGCGCGAAGGAGCCGATCGCGACCGCGATCAGGGCCAGCGGGATCAGGCCCAGCGCCCAAGCCGGCAGGCCGGCGCCGAGCTGGCGCGCGGCCGCGGGTCCCGGCCTCCATCAGGCCATCCCCCCGCCCCAGGGCAGGTCGCAGTAGAGCGCGGCGGCCGAGGCGGCGGCCAGCTTCGAGGGGTCGCCGACGCGGAAGAATCCCGACCAGCCGAGCTCGGCGAACTCGCTGACGTGGGCGTGGAACATGTAGTCGCCGTCGAGCGGGAAGCTGAGCTCGAGGATCGCCCGCTGCGCCTGCCCCTGGATGATCGTGTCGGTCAGCTCGGTCGGGGTCAGCGAGGTCCCGGTCGGGAAGTGCTGGAAGAAGTTGCCGTGGATGTGGAAGGAGTTGACCGGGTCGTACTCGAGCACGTTGACCAGGTAGATCCGGACCAGCTCATCGCGGGGGACGACGATCGGCTCCTCGACGTAATGGAAGCCAACGGTGTTGACCGCGTAGACCTCGTTGAGGAGGTCGAAGTTGGTGTCGAAGCCGTTCATCACCATCACCATCTCGTCGGCTTCGGGGCGGCCCTCCGCGGGGTCGATGATGAAGGCGCCGTAGAGGCCGCGGGAGATGTGGGCGGCGAGCGGCGCGACGTGGCAGTGGTAGAGGTGGACGCCGAAGGGGGTCGCGTCGAACTCGTAGGTGAAGGCCTCCCCCGGTTCGATCTGACCGCCGCCGCGGCTCTCGCCGATTCCCGGCATCCCGTCCATCAGCGCTGAGTGGATGCCGTGGAAGTGCATCGTGTGCGGGTGTTCGGAGCCGTTGACGAAGCGGATTCGCAGCAGCTCGCCCTCGCGGGCCCGCAGGGTCGGCCCGGGGACGCGGCCGTTGTAGGTCCAGGCCTCGTACTTGACCCCGGGGGCGACTTCGATCTCGCGGTCGGCGGCGACGATCTCCCATTCGCGCACGACTCGGCCGCTGGGCAGCCGCCGGGTCTTGCCGTGGTCGAAGTCGCGCAGCAGCTCGGTCGGATGGAAGCCGTTGGCGCGGTGGTCGACGCTGCGGCCCTTGGCGAAGCTCGCGTGCGGAAAGGCGCCGTGGCCGCCGTGGGCCGGCGCCGCCGTGGCCGGGCCTTCAGCCGCCGGTGCGCTCCCGACTCCGCCGCCGACCAGCTGGTTGAGCCCGATCGCCGCCGGCACCCCGACCGCCGCGGCGCCCCCGAGCAGGCGCCGGCGGCTGATCCCGTTGTCGCTGATCCGTGCCAAGGCGGAGATTTTGACACATCTAAATCTAGATTTCGATTCATCTAAATCTCGCCTCCGGCGGGTGGTCGCCATTTGTCCCGCTATAGGGCAGGAAATGGCGACCACCCGGGGCCGGGGTGGCGGGGCTCGTAGGATTTGGAGGATGGCGACGGAGACCGAGATCGAGATCGATGCGCAGTACCGGCAGCTGCGCGAGGAGTGCGGGCTGCTGGAGCGCTCCGAGCGCGGGCAGATCCTGGTCGGCGGCGCCGATGCGGCCGAGTACCTGCAGGGGCAGCTGACCAACGACACCGAGGCGATCGAGCCGGGCGAGGGCGCTTACGCGGCGCTGCTCGACCGCAAGGGGCACATGCAGGCCGACATGCGGGTGCTGCGGCCGGGCACGGGGCCGGAGCTCTGGCTCGACCTCGAGGCGAGCGCCCTGCCCGCTGTCCTCAAGCACCTGACCATGTATTCGATCGGGCGCGACGCGACCGTCGCCGATGTCAGCGACCAGCGGGCGATCCTCTCGCTGATCGGGCCGCGCAGCGTCGAGCTGGCCGGCACCGCGGCGCTGCCCGAGGACTCCTGCGAAGCCACCACCATCGCCGGCACCGAGTGCCTCGCCGCCGGCACCGCCGCCGGGATCGACCTCTTCGTCGCCGCCGCCGGGGCCGAGCGCCTGCGGGGGGCGCTCCGAGACGCCGGCGCCGTCGCCGTCTCCCCCGAGGCGGCGGAGATCCTCCGGATCGAGGCCGGGGTGCCGCGCTACGGCGCCGAGATGGGCGCCGGGACGATGCCCGCCGAGGCCGGGATCGTCGAGCGTGCCGTCAGCTTCACCAAGGGCTGTTACATCGGCCAGGAGACGGTCGCCCGGCTCCACTACAAGGGCCGCCCGAACCGCCATCTGCGGGGGCTGCGGCTGAGCGCCCCGGCGCGGCCGGGAGCGAGCCTGCGGCTCGGCGAGAAGGAGGTCGGCAGGCTCGGCAGCGCCGCCGTCTCCCCCGCCCTCGGCCCGATCGGCCTGGCGATCCTGCGCCGCGAGGCGGAGCCCGGTGCCGGGCTCTCCGTAGGTGAAGATGGCGTTACGGCCGAAGTTGTCGCCGTCCCCTTCGGTTAGATTCAGCCGCGATGGGTCGTGGGAGAGCCAGAGTCGGGGTTGCCGGCGTCGTCGCCGCGATTGCCCTGCTCGCAGCCGGTTGCGGCGCTGAGACCCATCCCAACGAGCCGCGCCCGCAGGTCGCGACCCGGGTCAGCGTCACCGTCACCGACAACGGGATCGAAGTGCAGCCGCGCGGGATCGGGCTCGGCCCCGAACCAACCCAGCAGATCCCCCAGAACGAGGGCCAGCCGCAGCCGCGGATCAAGACCGACGCCCCGCTCGACGTCGTCTTCGTCGCCGCCAACCAGACCACGACCGACTCCGAACTGGTCGTCACCGGCCCGACCGAGGCCAGCTCCGGACCGCTGTTCGCCGGCAGTCCCGTCACCTTCCAGGCCGATCTCCCGACCGGCACCTATGTCGTCACCGCCGCCGACGTCCCCTCGGCGCGGCCGGCGAAACTCGTCGTCGGCCCGTTCCGGGCCAGCTCCGAGAACGACGTCCTCCTGCCCTAGGGAAAAGCCGCTGCACGCGGCCTTGCAGGAGGCGGGCTCCGTCCGGGGGGCGCGCAAGTATCGATGGCGATGATCATCGTCCTCGCCATCGCCGTCGTTCTGCTCGCCGCCGGGCTCGTCTACGCGCTCAGCCTCTCGCGCCGCGAGGAGGCCCAGCCCCAGGAGGAGCTCGACCTCGGGCCGGCGATCCAGGCCGCCGCCGCCCAGGTCAGCGCCCAGGTTCGCGACGAGCTGCTCCAGTTCAACAGCGAGGCCCGCAAGCTCGACGCCCAGAGCGCCGAGGCGACCCTCGACAAGCGCCAGGCGGAGATCAAGGCGCTGGCCGAGCGGATCGCCAAGGGACAGGAGAAGATCGAGGCCGAAGTGCGGCGTCGCGGCGAGACCGACATCCAGACCCGCACCCTGATCGAGCAGCTGGGCCAGACCGTCGGCAACCTCAACTCCGAGACGGCGGGTCTGAAGAAGGCGCTGCGCCAGCCGCAGACCCGCGGCCAGTGGGGCGAGCTGCAGCTGCGCCGCTGCATCGAGATCGCCGGGATGACCGAGCATGTCGACTTCGAGCTGCAGGAGACCCTGCGGACCGAAGACGGCCGCCTGCGGCCCGACGCCCGCTTCCTGCTGCCCGAGGGCCGCAGCTTCGTCGCCGACTCGAAGGTCCCGCTCGACGCCTTCCTCGACGCCCAGGAGGCCGAGGTCGAGTCCGAGCGGCGGGTGCAGCTGGAGCGCCACGCGCGGCAGACCCGCGAGCATGTGCGGGCGCTCAGCTCGAAGGACTACCAGGGCCAGTTCAAGGCGGGCGAGACGCCCGACCTGGTGATCTGCTTCATCCCCAACGAGCCCGCCCTGCACGCGGCCTTCACCGCCGACCCGACCCTCTTCGACTACGCGCTTGAGCGCAACGTGCTGCTGGTCAGCCCGACCTCGCTGATCGGCCTGCTGCGGACGATGGAGCTGGGCTGGCGCCAGGAGCGGATGGTCGCCGAGGCGGCCGAGATCGCCGACGCCGCCGGCACCCTGCACTCGCGCTTCGCCAAGTTCCTCAGCGACTTCGACAAGATCGGCCGCGGCCTGACCACCGCATCCAGCGCCTACGACACCGCGGTCGGCTCGATGGAGCGGCGGCTGCTCCCCCAGCTGCGCAAGGTCGAGAGCCTGGGCATCGGCTCCGGCAAGGAGATCGAGCCGCCCGAACCGACCGACATCTCCATCCGCGCGATCTCCGCCCCCGAGCTCCGCCAGGTCGACCCCTCCCCCGAAGAGATCGACCCCACCCCCGCCGCTCCCGCCACCGACGCAGCAGACGCCGCCTAAACGACGCTTCCAGACGCCACCTAGAAGCGGAGCCGTCACGGACGCCCGAGGAGGGACTCGTCCCCCTCCGAATGAGGCTCAGGACCAACGCCCCGAGCCCACGCAGCCCACCCCAGCTGCGCGACGGCCTCAGGCAGAGGGGGACGAGTCCCTCCCCCGCTGCCCTGAACTAGGATCTGCCCCTTCCACGGCAATTTGATCAGCGGAGGACCTCTCTTGGCAGTCGACATCGACACTGTTGCGAAGCTGGACGTCGAGCCGGGCACGTTGCCCGAGACGATGGCGGCATGGGTGATCAGGCAGGAGCGCGAGGGCGAGCCCAACGACGCTTTCCAGCTCGAGCAGATCGAGGTGCCCGAGCCGGGTGCCTTCGAGGTGATCGTGCGGGTGATGGCCGCCGGGGTCAACTTCAACAACGTCTGGGCGGCGCTCGGCAAACCGGTCTCGGTCTTCGGCTACGGCGACCACCCCGAGTACGGCCACCACATCGGCGGCTCCGACGCCTCCGGGGTCGTCTGGAAGGTCGGCGAGGGCGTGACCCGCTGGAAGCCCGGCGACGAGGTCGTGGTCCACTGCAACCAGGCCTCCTACGAGGACGTCGAGGTCCACGGGCTCGACCCGCTGGCCGCGCCGAGCCAGCGCATCTGGGGCTACGAGACGACCTGGGGCTCCTTCGCCCAGTTCACCAAAGTGCAGGCGCAGCAGCTGCTGCCGAAGCCGCGCAACCTCAGCTGGGTCGACTCCTCCGCCTACGGGCTCACCTACTTCACCGCCTACCGGATGCTGATGGACCAGTGCAAGCTGCAGGCCGGGCACAACGTGCTGATCTGGGGCGCCGCCGGCGGCCTCGGCGTCTTCGCCGTGCAGCTCTGCAAAGCCGCCGGCGCCAACGCGGTCGGCGTCGTCTCCTCCGACGAGAAGGGCGAGCTGGTCAAGCAGCTCGGCGCGGTCGACTACATCAACCGGGCCGAGTTCGGCGAGATGATGCGAACCAGGGAGAACCTCACCGACCCGGCCCTCGACAAGGCGCGCTTCAAGGCCTCCCGCGGATTCGCCAAGCGGATCAAAGAGATCCTCGGCGACGCTCCCGACGTCGTCTTCGAGCACGTCGGGCAGGCGACCTTCCCGACCTCGGTCTACGTCGTCAAACCGTTCGGCAAAGTCGTCATCTGCGGCGCCACCTCGGGCTTCCAGCTCGACTTCGACGTGCGCTACCTGTGGATGCGCCAGAAGCAGATCATCGGCTCCCACTTCGCCAACGCCTACGAGTGCATGAAGGCCAACCAGCTGATGGCCGAGGGCAAGGTCCGCCCGGTGCTCTCGGAAACGATGGGCTTCGAGGGCGTCCCCACGGCGCACCAGCTGATGCACGAAAACAAGCACCTCGGGAAGATCGCGATCCTGGTCGGGGCCGAATCCGAGAGCGAGGGCAAGCACGAGGACGGCCCCGGAGCGATCCGGGCCGAGGTCGGCGCCTAGCCCGCACAACCGCAACGATCGAAAGAGGTAAGTGAATGGCTGAGGTCAACAGGCTCGACTGGCACATCGCCCCCTTCCGGGCCGACCGCTGGCTCGACCTCTGGGAACCGGCGGCGGCGAAGATGCCCGCCTACGGCGCCGTCAGCTGGTCGCTGACCCGCTCCAAGGACGACCCGCTCGCCTTCCAGCAGACCTCGATCTGGGAGCAGCGCTCCGATTTCGAACGGTACTGGTACTCGGACGAGATCGGGAAGATCCGCGAGCAGATCATCGGCTGGTACGACATCCCGCTGCTGCCCGCCTGGCACACGCTGGTCCTCGCCGAGAACTAGATGATCGATTCCACGGCGAGGTGTGACTGGGGGCGCGCCCGGCCGAGCGGATCAAGGACGTAGGGCGCCGCCTTTGCCGGTCGGCAAAGGCAAGCCGAGGACGCCGAGCCGCGAAGTGTGCCGGGTGCGTCATCCAGGCGGGCCTGGTCGTGGAATCAAGCATCTAGGCGGGGCCGGCGGCGAGCACCCGCCACCCGAAGAGGACGGGCTCGCGCTCGCGGGTCCCGTCGGCGTCGACCGCCGCCAGCCGCAGCACGTGGCGGCCAGGGCGCAGGTTGCGGTAGATCCGCGGCGAGCGGCAGGGCCGGTAGGGCGCGGCGTCGAGCTTGCAGAGGAAGTGGAGGCCGGGCCGGTCGCCGCGGAACGCGAACCGCGCGGTCGTCGCGCCGGTCCGGCGCGGCGGTCGCTTCAGCAGGCGCGAGTTGGGCGGCGAGGCCGGCGGCGGCGGTTGCGGACCCAGCTGCTCGGCGTAGCTCGCCGTGTAGGTGGCGGCGGCGTCGGCGCTGATCGTGTGGACGCGGGCGCCGCCGTCCGACCAGCCGGCGAAGCCGAGCGCGCGGCCGCCGGACTCGATGGCGGGCGGCGCCGAGAGGGTGATCCGGCCGCCCTCGATCGCGGTCAGCTCGAACGGCGCCGGATCGGTGCGGGGACCGGCCCCCAGCGTCACCCCGGGCGGGTCGGACTGGAAGCGCAGGAGGACCGCGCGGGGATCGATCTCGACCGTCTGCGAGCTCGACAGGCCGCGCGAGTCGGTCGCGGTGAGGACGAATTCGAGGTGCGCGGGGTAGTCGTGATCGGGAGCCCGCAGGGTCCCCGAGGCGGTTTCCGGGAAGCCCTGGAACGGATGCGCGTGACAGATCCCGGGGCAGTGGAGGATGCGGGTGCTCCAGCGCATCTGCGCACCCGGCAGGGCCCCCTCCTCCTGGTCGATGGCGAGGCCGGAGAAGTCGATCTCCTGGCCGACCCCCCAGGTCAGCGCCGGGTCCGGCTCGACGATCTCCACCTGCGGCGGGGTGTCGCCCGGGTAGACCACGGTCGTGTCGACGTTGGCCTTCCCCTCGCCGTCTTCGACCCGCAGCGAGACGGTCCGGTTGACCGCGGTCGGGTAGGTGAACTGAGGGGCGACCGCGGTCGAGTCGTCGAGCTCGCCGTCGCCGTCGAGGTCCCATTCGTAGCTCAGGGGCCCGCCCTGCGGATCGCTCGAAGCGCTGCCGTCGAACTGGACCTCGAGGTCCAGCGGCCCGAAGCGGGGGCTCGCCTCGATCCGGGCGAAGGGCGTGTCCGGGTCGAAGAAGACGCGGTGGACGACGCCTTCGTCGTCGGAGTTGAAGACCTGGACGTAGAAGAGGTCGCCTTCGGGCCCGATCTCGAGGTCGACGCCCGGGTAGAGCCCGCCCTGCCAGATGAAGTTGGCCACCTTGGCCGGATCGGGCCGCCCGTCCTCCCCGGCGAAGGCGACGAAGACGCAGCCGCGGACCGGGTCGGCGAAGAAGAGCGCGTTGGCGTAGTCGTCGGGGAACGGCCCCGAGTCCGGGTAGAGCGCCATCCCCGAGATCGCCGAGCCGGTGACTTTGCCGTCCTCGCAGAGGTCGCCCGGGATCGCGTCGGCGCCGTGCTCGTAGGCGAAGAACGGCGGCGCGGTCGAGCCCGCTTCGCCGTACAGGCCCTGGCAGATCCCCAGGCCCAGGCCCGCATAGCTGGGGTTCGGAGCCGGGCCCTCGTAACAGGGCCAGCCCGAGTTGAAGGCGCTGGTCGAGGTCAGCGGCAGGCGGTCGATCTCCTCCCAGGTGTTCCAGCCGACGTTGCCGGCGTAGATCTCGGCGTTGTCGTCGTCGACCAGGAAGCGGAAGGGGTTGCGGAAGCCGTAGGCGACGATCCGCCGCGCGTTGGCGCTGGCGCTGTCGAACCGCGGGTTGCCGGGCAGGCCTTCGCCGGTGTCGGGGTCGATGCGGATGATCGAGCCGTCGAGCCCGACCGGGTCGGCGGGCGTGCGCAGGTCCTGCGCGCGCAGGGCGCCGCCCTCGTTCGACAGATCGCCGCACTGGTTGTCGTGCGGCCACCCCGACTGGCCGAAGTCGACGTCGTTGAAGTTGGCGCCGTCGCCGCCGCTCGCGTAGAGGGCGCCGCCGGCGTCGAACTGGAGGTCGCCGATCGAGTGCGAGGAGAACTGCTGGCACCAGTCTTCGACCAGGACCCGCTGGGCCGGTTCGCCGAGCCCGTCGAGCTCGGCGTGGTCGCCGACCGCGGTGAAGCGGACCAGCCGGCCGCTGACCGGGCAGTCGTCGACATCGGGGTCGTCGAGCCCGGCGCAGGAGTCCCCGACCGGGTTCTCGGGATCGCCCCAGCGCGGCGCCGGGCCGGCCTCGCCGAGCACGTGGTCGTAGGTGTAGAGGGCGTAGACGTAGGGGCGGCCGGCGGCGAAGTCGGGGTCGAGAGCGAGGCCGAGCAGACCACGGTCGCCGTGGTCGTAGACCTGTTTGCCGAGGTCGGCGAAGACGGCCGGATCGGCGTCGTCGAAGTCGTCGAAGACGAGGATCTTGCCCGACTTCTGGGCGACGAAGATTCGCCCGTCGGGGGGCGGCGCGAAGCGGATCGAGGTCGGTTCGGCCAGCCCCGTCAGGACCTTTTCCTCGCGGAAGCCGGAGGGCAGGGAGACGCCGAGGGCGGCGGGCGCGAGGACAGCCAGGCAGGCGAGCGCCAGCAGGGCGGCCAGGGCCGCCCGCAGCCGCGGCTCAACCACGCTCGAGCGGCGCCATCGTCAGGCCGGCGGCGTCGAGCTGGGACCAGTAGTGCTCGGCGAGCTCGCGCGGACCGGTCCAGACGATCGCCTGGCCGCTGTTGTGGATCGCGTCGGCGATCCGGTGGCCCTGGTCGAGGCCGACCCCGGGGAGCACCCGCGCCAGGGTCTGGGCGACGTGCTCGAAGGTGTTGTGGTTGTCGTTGCGAACGATCACGCGCCAGTCCCCGCCGAGTCCTGAATCGGGTCCCGCGCTGCGTGGCCGCTCGACCGTGGAGGCGGACATCGCCCGCCATTATGCATCCCATCACCCGGTCTTCCTATGTCGAGCTGCCCTTGCGCGGCCGCGGCCCCCGCGAGGGCGGTAGTCACCGCGCGGCCAGAGGCCCGTGGCGACTTAGACCCCCCAATGGGCTCAAAACCCGCCACGGTGACGGCGCCGTGCGCGAAAGGGTCGCCTTCCCACCGCCGCCGCCGCGCTCGCGGCCGCGAGCGCGGCGGGAGGCGCCCACGGAACCGGCCGCGCGAGCGCGGGCGCAGGAAAAGACGGTGCCCGGGCCGAAGGTGCGCGGGTGAGCGCCGACGCCACCCCGCCCGCCGAGTGCGACCTGGTCGTGGTCGGCGGCGGCATCCTCGGGATGGCGGTGGCGCGGGAGCTGCTCGCGCGGCGCCCCGGCGCGCGCCTCTGCGTGCTCGAGTCCGAGCAGCGGATCGGCTGCCACCAGACCGGCCGCTCCAGCGGCGTCGTCCACGCCGGCATCTACTACGAGCCGGGCTCGCTGAAGGCGCGGCTCTGCGTCGCCGGCGCCCGCGAGCTCTACGAGTACTGCGAAGCGAAGGAGATCCCCTTCGAGCGCTCCGGCAAGCTGGTCCTCGCGGTCGACGAGAGCGAGCTCGGCCGCCTCGACGAGCTCGAACGGCGGGGGCGCGCGAACGCGGTCCCGGGCTGCGCCGGCTCGGCGCCGGGGAGATCGCCGAGATCGAGCCGAACGCCCGCGGCGCCGCCGCCCTGCACTCCCCGAACACCGGGGTCGTCGACTTCGTCGCCGTCGCCGAGTCCTACGCCGAGGACGTGCGGCGGGCCGGCGGCAGCACCCATATGGGAGCCGCGGTCGGCGCCGTTGAGGCGACTCCCGACGGGCTCGTCCTGCGCCACGCCCGCGGCACCACGAAGACCGCCGCGGCGGTCTTCTGCGCCGGCCTCTGGTCGGACCGGCTCGCGGTCGCCTGCGGGGCGCCGGCCGACCCCCGCATCGTCCCCTTCCGCGGCGGCTACCTGAAGCTGCCGGCGGAGGCGGCGAAGCTGATCCGGGCCAACGTCTACCCGGTCCCCGAGCCCGACCTGCCCTTCCTCGGCGCCCACCTGACCCGGACCCTGGCCGGCGACGTCCTGATCGGCCCCAGCGCCCTGATCGCACCCGCCCGCGACGCCTACGAGCTGCACCGGGCCCGCGGCCCGCGACCTGCGCGAAACCGTCGCCTGGCCGGGGACCTGGAAGCTCGCCGCCACCCACCGCCGGGCCGCCGCCCAGGAGACGTGCACGCGCTCAGCCGGCGCTCCTTCGTCAACGCCGCCGCCAAGCTGGTGCCGGCGCTGCGCGGGGTCAGGGCCGAAACCGGCGCCGGCCGGGATCCGCGCCCAGGCGCTGGGCCGCGACGGCAAGCTGATCGACGACTTCGTCGTCCACCGCACCGAGCGCGCCGTCCACGTCCGCAACGCGCCCTCCCCCGCCGCCACCTCCTCGCTGGCGCTGGCGCGGCTGATCGCCGACGAACTCGACTAGAAGCGGAGCGCCCTAGAAGGGGCTGGGGACGCGGATGACCACGTCGTCGACGCTGGCGATCACGCCGTTGCCGTTCTTCGGGGCGCCGACGACCACGGTCGAGGCCTCGCCGGCGACCTCGCCGGGCAGCGCGTCGACACCTTCGACGATCTTCTCGCGGCCGAGGAAGCCGGTCAGCGCGACCTTGCCGCGCTCGGGGCCTTCTTCGGAGATCTTCAACGCCTGCAGGCGCAGCGCGTTGGCTTTGTTCAGGCCCAGCACGGCGGGCAGGTTCTTGGCGATCTGGAAGAACTCGGAGCCTGCGGCGGTGACCTTGACCAGCTGCGCCTTGCGCTGCAGCGGGAAGACCAGCAGCTGGTACTTGGCGCCGGCGCCGGCCCGCAGCTCGACCCCGAGGAAGGCCTTTTTCTGCTGCGCCGCCGGGGTCCCGCTGAGCAGCCGCATGGTGGCGGCGATCTCGAGGTCGGTGCCGAGCACCGGGGTCCGGCAGCGAGCAGGCTTCGGTCTGTTTGCCGACCGTGATGCGCAGCGCCTCCTCGGTGCCGCTGCGGGCGCAGGAGCGCCCCGCGACCTTGATCATCTGGCTGCGCTGGGCGATCGAGTCGAGGCTGTTGCGGTAGATCCCGACCATCGCCGCGCTCGCCAGCGAGGCGGCCGACGAGGGCCGCGAGAAGCCCGCAGAGGGCGGCTATGGCGAGGAGCTTCTTCATCGGGACGCTTCGCAGCCTAAACACAGCCCCGCACCGAAAGATGCGGGCCGCGCGGGCCTGAACGGCGTCTTTCGGCGGCGGCCAAATATCATTCGGGACATGAGCGATCACCGACTTCCCGAGCGCGACCGTCCCTGGGTGATGCGCACCTACGCCGGCCACTCCGACGCCCGCCGCTCCAACGAGCTCTACCGCGGCAACCTCGCCAAGGGCCAGACCGGCCTCTCGGTCGCCTTCGACCTGCCGACCCAGACCGGCTACGACCCCGACCACGTGCTCGCCCGCGGCGAGGTCGGCAAGGTCGGCGTCTCGGTCGCCCACAAGGGCGACATGCACCAGCTCTTCGACCAGATCCCGCTGGACGAGATGAACACCTCGATGACGATCAACGCGACCGCGGCCTGGCTGCTCGGGCTCTACGTGACGGTCGCCGAGGAGAACGGCGTCGAGCGCGCCAAGCTGACCGGGACGACGCAGAACGACATCATCAAGGAGTACCTCTCGCGCGGCACCTACGCCTTCCCGCCCGAGCCCTCGATGCGGCTGATCGCCGACATGGTCGCCTTCAGCGTCAACGAGGTGCCGCAGTGGAACCCGACCAACATCTGCAGCTACCACCTGCAGGAGGCCGGGGCGACGCCGGTGCAGGAGATCGCCTACGCGCTCTCGACCGGGATCGCCGTGCTCGACGAGGTGAAAGCCCGCGGCCAGGTCGCCGAGGCCGACTTCCCCAAGGTCTTCGGCCGTATCTCCTTCTTCGTCAACGCCGGGATCAGGCTGATCGAGGAGATCGCCAAGCTGCGGACGATGGGGGCGCTCTGGAACCAGATCGGCCGCGAGCGCTACGGCGTCACCGACGAGAAGATGCTGCGCTTCCGCTACGGCGTCCAGGTCAACAGCCTCGGCCTGACCGAGGCGCAGCCGGAGAACAACATCCAGCGGATCGTGCTGGAGGCGCTGGCCGTGACCCTGAGCCGCGACGCCCGCGCCCGCGCCCTGCAGCTGCCGGCCTGGAACGAGGCGATGGGCCTGCCCCGCCCCTGGGACCAGCAGTGGAGCCTGCGGATCCAGCAGGTGCTGGCGAACGAGACCGACCTGCTCGAGTACCCCGACATCTTCGAGGGCTCGGTGGTGATGGAGGGCCTGGTCGAGGAGCTGACCGCGGGCGCGCGGGCCGAGATGGCGGTGGTCGAAGAGCACGGCGGCGCCGTCCAGGCGGTCCCGTACATGAAGGCGCGCCTGGTCGAGTCCCACCGCGAGCGGGTCGGCCGGATCGAGCGCGGCGAGCAGAAGGTGATCGGCCAGAACAGCTTCAAAGAGACCGAGGAATCGCCGCTGACCGCGGGCGCCGACGGCGGCATCCTCACCCCCGACCCCGAGGTCGAGCGGGAGCGGATCGCGGCGCTGGAGGAGTGGAAGGGCGAGCGCGACCAGGCCGCGGTCGACGCCGCCCTGGCGGAGCTCGCCGCGGTCGCCGCGGACGAGAGCGAGAACATCATGCCGGCGACGATCGCCGCCGCCAAAGCCGGCGCGACCACCGGCGAGTGGGCCGCCGTCCTGCGCGAGTCCTTCGGCGCCTACCGCGCCCCGACCGGGGTCGACGGGGCGGCGCCGCCGAGCGATCGCGCCCAGCTGGAGGAGATCCGCAAGGCGGTCGACGAGACCTCGGAGAAGATCGGCCACCGGATCAAGATCCTGGTCGGCAAGCCCGGCCTCGACGGCCACTCCAACGGCGCCGAGCAGGTCGCCCTGCGGGCCCGCGACGTCGGCATGGAGGTGATCTACCAGGGGATCCGCCTGACCCCCGAGGAGATCGCCGAGTCGGCGCTGCAGGAGGACGTCGACGTGGTCGGCCTCTCGATCCTCTCCGGCTCCCACCTGGAGCTGATCCCCGAGGTGGTGCGTCTGCTGCGGGAGGCCGACGTCGAGGTGCCGGTGGTGATCGGCGGGATCATCCCGGTCGCCGACGCCGAGCGGCTGCGCGAGGCCGGCGTGGCGGGCGTCTACACGCCCAAGGACTTCGACGTGAACAAGATCATGGGCGAGATCGTCGCCCTGGTCGGCGAGCGCGCGGGCGCCACCGCCGCGGCCTGAGCGCGACCGCCTCGCGCCGGCCGCCGCGCCTCGCAACAATGGTCGGATGAACGAGTTGAGCGGGGACCGTTCGGCCTGGCTGCGCTGCTATCGCTGCTGGTCGCAGAACCTCGAGATCCAGATCCACTACGACGCGATCCGCCGCGTCGACCCGGAGACCGGGGTCCTCGCCGAAGGGGTCGACGAGGTCCAGGAATCGGTGGTCCAGTGCCTCGCCTGCATGCACGACCAGCCGCACCTGACCTTCCAGGACGACCGCGTGGTCCCGATCGAAGACCGCTGGGAGCGGATGGTGGCCGGCACCCCCTGGGTCGCCTCCTGCACGGTCCGGGTCGACCAGGAGCGGGTCGAGACCTGCTCGGGCCCGGAGGCGATCGAGTTCCTCACCTACGGCGCCTTCGGCGACGCCGGTGTCCGCGAGTTCTTCACGCACGTCCGTTTTCACAAGCACGACGACGAGCAGATCGTCGTCCACCTGCTGGTAGAGCTTTACGCGCGCTCCGCGCAGGAGGCAACCGAAGTCCTCGAAGAGGCGGCCCAGGGACCCCTGGAGATCACCTCGCTCGCCGAGGAGTCACGCCCACCCGCTCACGCATCCGATGAGGCCCACTGACCCCGACGAGAAAAAGCCCGGCCTCTGGTATCTCGCGACCAACCGCCTGAACGTCCTGATCTGGCGGCTGCCCCTGCGGCACCGCTTCAAAGCCCTGCTCAGTCACCTCGCGTACCGCAACCCGCCGATCCCGCTGCGGCAGGCGCTGGCCACGATCTCGGCGCTGGAAGCAGCCGGGGTGAGGACGGTGCTGATGGGAGGCTGGGGCGTCGACGCCCTGATCGGGCGCATCCAGCGAGACCACCGCGACCTCGACCTGATCGTCGACCGGAGCGAGTTCGCGCGGGCGGTGGCCGAGCTGGAGCGGTTCGGCTACCGGCGCTGGAACTACAGCGCCGAACCCTGCAGGAGCGGCAACATCGAGTTCCTGGAGCTGCAGACGATGCGCGACTCGGGACTGCGGGCGGTCGAGCTGCACGCGGTCGACCTCGACGCTTCGGACCTCGGGCTTGCCGCGGTGGTGGTGGGCGAGCGCCGGATCGAGTGCCTCTCTCCGCGGCAGCAGCTGCGAGCGCAGCCAGAGAGGATCAGGACGCTGCGCGATCGCAGGCGGGTGCGCGCGATGGCGGCCACGCTGGCACCCCTGGCCGAGCGCGAGCGCGAGGAGGAGCCAAGCTCATGACTCGATGCGGCGCTCGCGGATCAGGGCCCTCAGCTCGGCGACGCCGATACCGCCGACGCTGACCACCAGCGCCGGGTAGGCGAGCGCCGCGGCGATCAGCACGGCCGCCAGCGGCGCCCCCGCCACGTCGAGCGCCACCAGGGCCGCGGCGAGGATCGCGGCGGCGGCGAAGATCCGCCCCAGGCGGACCAGGTTGGGGCGGCCGAGGCCGACCGCGCGGGCGAGGATCAGGGCACTGAAGCTGACCACCGCGGCCTCCGTCCCCAGGGTCATCCAGGCCGCCCCCATGAAGCCCCAGGCGGGGACCAGGACGAGGTTGCCGGCGACGTTGAAGACCAGCCCGAGCAGGCCGATCGCGATCAGCTTCCGCTGCAGGCCGGCGATCAGGATCAGGTTTCCGGTCAGGTAGCCGAAGCAGATGAAGACGAAGGCGCCGCCGAGCACCGGCAGCGCCGGCGCCGCCTCGGCGAAGTCCTGGCCGTAGAGGAGGACGGTGATCGGCTCGGCGACCGCGAGGGAGACGGCGAGGCCGCCGAGCGAGGCGACCGCCAGGTAGTCGGCGCTGAGCCAGGCGATCCGCAGGGCCCGCGGGCGATCGCGGGGCCAGGCGCCGCTGAGGATCGGCAGCAGCGTCGTCATCAGCGAGATCGGCACCAGGTGGGCCTGCTCGACGATCCGGTACTCGGCCCCGTAGAGGCCGGCTTCGGCCGGGCCGGCGATCGCGAAGACGAGGACCTGGTCGATGCGGGCGTAGGCGAGCACCAGCAGGCCGGAGATCCCGACCGGGAGGCCGACCCGGGCCAGCCGCATCGTCGCCTCGCGCGAGGGCCGCAGGTGCGGCTTGGCGATCTTCACCGCCGCCACCGCCTGCAGGGTCGCGGTCAGCGCCCCGATCACGGTCATCGCCACCGCCAGGGCGACGACGCCGCCGCCGCCAATGTAGATCGCCGCGACCGCGGCGGCCCAGAGGACGCTGTTGATCGTCAGCACGATCATCGGGAACCAGTTGCGGACCCGCATCTGGTGGACCACCCGCAGCGAGGCGCCGACGTTGAACGGGGTCTGGGCCAGCAGGACGAGGCCGGCGACCAGCATCGAGGCGTTGTCCTGGATCGCCAGGATCACGACCAGGCCGACGATCACCGCCGGGATCGAGAGCAGGGCGCGGAGGATCAGCAGCGCCCCCAGCCATTCGTCCTCGCGCTCGGGGTCGGCGGCGACTTCGCGGACGACGACGCTCTCGACCCCGAAGCTGGTGAAGTAGGCGGCGAGCTGGACGACGACGAGGACGGTCGACCATTCGCCGAAGCCTTCGTCGCCGAGGGCGCGGGCGAGGAGGACGGTGACGGCGACCCCGAGGGCGAGGTTGACGACCCGCGCCCCGATCTGGATCGCGACGTCGCGGCCGGCGTGGCTGCGGCTGGCCGAATCGGGCGCTGGGCTCATCGTGATGGTGTCGTCTGCAATCGGGTCGGCGGGCTCAGATATCCGTCCGCGAAGCCCATGCGGCCGCTTCCTGCAAGGAGGATTGCCGAGCTAGCCTGCGCAACCGACCTGTCGATAAGTGAACCGCAATGGAGAATCTCGCGAATGAGGACTATGTTCTAGGGAGTGCGAGCTTGCCCTGCGGTGACGAAGCTGCCATCGGAGGCCCCGTACGTAAGGATTCCGATGTCTTCAGTGGTCAACTTTTCCGGATAGCTGCTGGCAGAGCTCCATTCCCGCGGAGCCGGATCGCCAAGCCCCGCCTATCCCTGCCCGGAGCCAACTGACGCAAAATGGAGAGTTCAACCGCAACCCACGCCCAGAGCGACGTCGACTCACGTTCAGCCGTCGCCTCGTCCCGCCGTCCGGGGACCCGGGCCAGCCAGCGCGGCGCGGTGCTGGTGCGGATGCTGCTCGTCGGCGACGCCTTTGCCGCCTGCCTGGCCGCCGCGATCGCGATCCTGATCGTCGGCTTCCACAGCTGGGAAGGGCTGATCTACGTCGGCTCCTCCGTCCTCTTCTGGCCCTTCGCCGCCTTCAGCATCGGCCTCTACCGCAGCGACCAGCTCGCCAGCTGGGCTTCCGCCGTGCCCGAGGTCCCGCGCACCTTCGTCGCGATCCTGCTGATCACCTGGCCGCTGTTCGGGATCGCCAACGCGACCGGCTTCTCGGAGACCGTGCTGCTGACCCTGCTGACCGTGATCGGGATCGGCCTGCTGGCCTCGATCTCCCGCGCCGGGGTCCGCGCCGGGCTGCACAGGTCCATCGCCCTGCGCCAGCGCACCCTGATCCTCGGCTCCGGCTTCGTCGCCGGGCAGGTGGTCGAGAAGCTCGGCAAGAACGCCCAGTTCGGGCTGCTGCCGGTCGGCATCGTCGACGACGACGTGCACACGGTCGGCTCGCCCGACCTGCCCTGGCTGGGCCGCTTCACCGACCTCGACAAGATCATCGAGGAGCAGCAGGTGGAGCGCGTGATCATCGCCTTCTCGCGGGCCAGCCACGAGCAGCTGCTCGAGTGCATCCGCGCCTGTCGCGACGCCGGCGTCGCCATCGACGTGGTCCCGCGCCTGTTCGAGTTCCTCGACGGCGTCCGCGCCCTCGACCAGGTCGGCGGGCTGCCGCTGCTCTCGATCGGCACCCCGACCCTGACCTCGGTCTCGATGACCGCGAAGCGGATCCTCGACGTGCTCGGCTCGGCCGCCCTGCTGGTGCTCTTCTCACCGCTGATGCTCGCGATCGCGATCGCGATCAAGCTCGAGTCGCGCGGACCGGTCTTCTTCCGCCAGCCCCGCGCCGGCCGCAACCGGACCAGCTTCCGCCTCGTCAAGTTCCGCTCGATGTACACCGACGCGGAGGAGCGCAAGGCCGAAATCTCGGATCTGAACGAAGCCGACGACGGCGTCATGTTCAAGATCCGCGACGACCCCCGGGTCACCCGCATCGGCGGCTTCATGCGCCGCTTCTCGATCGACGAGCTGCCGCAGCTGTTCAACGTCCTGGTCGGCGAGATGAGCCTGGTCGGCCCGCGCCCCCTGATCTTCCCGGAGACGGCGGCCCTGGAGGAGCACTGGCACCTGCGCCGGCTCGAGCTGCGCCCCGGCCTGACCGGCCCCTGGCAGGTCTACGGCCGCTCCCAGAACCCGTTCCAGGAGATGGTCCGCTTCGACTACCAGTACGTCGCCGGCTGGTCGCTGGCCCGCGACATCGAGATCCTCCTGGCGACGCTCCCGGCGGTCCTCTCCGGCCGCGGCGCCTACTAGCCCCTCAGAGCGAGGGGGCCATCCACTCCTGGAGCTCGCGGCGGTAGCGGGGCGTGGAGAAGCCCTCGGCGTTGGCGCGGCAGGTCTCCGGGGTCGGCGGCGCGGCCAGCAGCTCGCGGATCGCGGCGGCGAACTCGGGGACGGTCTGGCTGGCGACGCGGATCCCGGTCTGCCCCTGGACGACCGTGTCGCGGGCGCCGCCGAGGTCGAGGGCGACCACCGGGGCGCCGCAGGCCTGGGCCTCGACCGGGATGATCCCGAAGTCCTCGTTGGCCGGGAAGACGAGCGCGGCGGAGGTCCGGTAGAGCTCGCGCAGGCGCTCGTCGGAGGGTGAGATCTCGAAGCTCGCCTCCGCCTTCAGCTCGACCGCGAGCTCGCGCAGGGCGGCCTCTTCGGGGCCCTTGCCGGCGATCGTGATCGGGACCCCGGCGGCGGCCGCGGCCTCCAGGGCCAGGCGCACGCTCTTGTAGGGGACGAAGCGGGAGACCGCCAGCACGCCGGAGCGCACGGTCGGCTGCTCTGGCAGCGAGTAGAACTCGGTGTCGACCGGCGGGTGGATGACGACCGAGTCGCGGCCGTAGCACTCGCGGATCCGCTCGCGGACCGTGGTCGAGTTGGCGGCGAAGTGGTCGACGTTGGCGACCGTGCGCGAGTCGAGCCGGCGCAGCGCCGCCTCGGCGCTCGACTTGAGCGGGATCCGGCGCTCGGTGCGGCGGTCGAGCTCGGGCACCCAGGCGTAGCGCAGCGGCGTGTGGCAGTAGCAGTAGTGGGTCGCGGTCTTCGCCGGGGGGAAGTGGCGGACGAAGGCATGGCAGGAGGTGAGGACGACGTCGTAGTCGTCGTGGACGTCGATCGCTCGCCAGGCCAGCGGCATCAGCGGCAGCCCCAGCTCGCGGCGGTCGCGCAGCAGCTCGGAGCGGTCGAGGAAGGTGGTGGTGACCTCGCGGCCGCCGAAGTCGAACTCGGCGTCGCGGTCCCAGGTCAGCGCGTAGAGGTCGGCCTCGGGATAGGTCTGGGCCATCACCTCGAAGACCTTCTCGCTGCCCGCCCGCACGGCCAGCCACTCATGGGCGATCGCCAGCTTCGCCATCAGACGAACTCGCCGCGCGGCTCGGCCTCGCGCCAGCGGCCGATCGCCTCGCGCAGGTCGGTCTCGTAGGGGAAGCCCTCGTCGACCAGCCGCTGCGGGACCACGTTGGTCGAGTTGAAGAGCTTCTTCACCCGTTCGGGGTCGAAGGTCTTCAGCCCGGCCGCGTTGAGCAGCCGCGCCGCCGCCATCACCGGCCCCGCCGGCAGCACCCCGCGCGGCCTGCGCAGCCCGCCGACCTCGACGAAGGCGCGGCAGATGCTCTCCAGGGTCGGCGGCTGCGGGTAGCCGTAGTTGTAGGTGACGACCGGGTCGGCGCGGTCGGCCATGAAGAGCAGCGAGCCGATCAGGTCCTCGACGTAGCCGCAGGCCTTGAGCGTGTCCCTGCGCCCCGGGTAGAGGAAGGTGCCGCGCTTCAGCGCCCCGGCGAGGCGGGTGAAGTTGCCGTTTTCGCCGGGCCCGAAGACGGCGGCGGGACGGACCACGACCAGGCGGCGGCCGGGATCGGCCTCGACCCAGGCGCGATGGATCCCCTCGGCCTCGGCCTTGGAGGCGCCGTAGGCGCTGTTCGGGGTCAGCGGCGAGTCCTCGGTGACCGCGACCTCGGTCGGCCCGTATACCGAGATCGAGCTGGTGAACCAGAGCCGGGTGACCGCGTGGCGCTCGCAGAACCCGGTCACGTTGGTGGCGCCGGCGACGTTGGTCTCGAAGTACTCGTGGTCGGGGTGGCCGGGGGTGCGGTGGACGGCGGCGAGGTTGAAGACCAGCGGGTCGGGGCCGGGCGCCTCGAAGGCGATCGGCTCGCGCACGTCGGCGCTCAGGTAGGTCGCCCCGGCGGGCAGCGGGGCGCGCGGCGGCTCGTGGTCGGCGACCAGGACCCGGGCGCCGGCGGCGGTCAGCGCGGCCGTCAGGTGGCCGCCGATGAAGCCGGCGCCGCCGAAGACGACGGCGTGACGATCGCGGAGGTCGAGGGGGGCCGGGTCCAAGCGGGCAACCCTAGTCGTTGGATCCGTTGGACCCGATCACTATGCTTCCGCGCTCGATGCACCCGATCGATCGAATCCAGCAGCCCGGAGCGCCGCGATGAGCGGGCCGATCCTGGTCACCGGCGGCGCCGGCTACGTCGGCGCCGAGGTGGTCTCCGCCCTGCTCGCCTCCGGGCGCGAGGTGCGGATCCTCGACAGCCTCCTGCACGGCCAGGACGAGCTGGCCGCGAAGCTCGAGGCCGACGGCGCCGAGCTGACCGTCGGCGACATCCGCGACGCCGACAAGCGCCGGGCGGTGCTCGAGGGCGCCGCCGGGATCGTCCACCTTGCGGCGATCGTCGGCGACCCCGCCTGCGCCCGCGACCCCGAGCTGGCCGGTGAGGTCAACGTCGAGTCGACCCGGAAGCTGATCGGCGAGGCCGAAGCGGCCGGCGTCGGGCACTTCGTCTTCGCCTCCACCTGCTCCAACTACGGCCGCATGGCCGACCCCGAGGTGGCGATCGACGAGACCGCAGCGCTGGCCCCGGTCTCGCTCTACGCCGAACAGAAGGTCGCGATCGAGAAGATGCTGCTCTCGCGCGACGGCAAGGCGCCGGTGGCGACCTGCCTGCGCTTCGCCACCGTCTACGGCGTCGCCCCGCGGATGCGCTTCGACCTCACCGTCAACGAGTTCACGCGCGAACTCTGGGCCGACCGCGACCTCGAAGTCTTCGGCGAGCAGTTCTGGCGCCCCTACGTACACGCCCGCGACGCCGCCAAGGGCGTCGTGACGGTCCTCGAGGCCGGGCCCGAGGAGGTCGGCGGCGACGTCTTCAACGTCGGCCACAGCGACGAGAACTACCGCAAGCTCGACCTGGTCGAAGCGATGGAGAAGCAGATCCCCACCGGCCGCGTCTCCTACGTCCACCGCGACGAGGACCCGCGCGACTACAAGGTCTCCTTCGAGAAGATCCACGAGCGCCTCGGCTACGTGCCGGAGATGCGGGTGCCCGACGGCATCGCCGAGATCGTCACCGGCCTCGACGCCGAAGCCTTCGGCGACCCCTTCTCGCGCAGCCACACCAACACCCCTTAGCGGCCGGCGCCTTCGCCGCGCCAGGCGGCGTGCGCAAGGGCCCTCCCAGGGGGACTAGTACATACGTCCAGATGGGTGGACGCCGGCCTGGGTAGGGCGGCGCCGGACCCGATGAGGAGATCGCATGACGATCTCCTCCGACAGCCGCCGCAAGCTCGCCGCGACCGCGCTCGCCGTCGCCCTTCTCGGCACCGCCACCGCCGCGCTCGGCGCCGGCGAGGGCACCAGCGTCGCCAGCGCCGCGCCGCGGATCGGCCTGACCGAGGCGGCCGAGGCCCCCAGCGGCAGCGCCTGCTCGGCGCTCGCCCAGCGCAAGGCCCGCGCCGCCGCCGCCCGCACCTCCGGCCGCAAGGCATCGCGGGTGGCCCGCCGCACCCGCGAGGCGACCAAGCGCCGCTGCCTGGCCCGCGCCAAGCAGGGCAAGCGCCAGCGCGCCCGCAAGACCCTGCCGGCGACCGCCGTGCCCGGCAGCCTGGTGGTCGGCGTCGACGGCGGCTACACCGGCTGGAGCGACGACGAAATCGAAGCGCGCGAGCAGCTCGCGGCCCCGGTCACCCGTCACGAGTGGGACCCCAACGAGCCGGTCGACGAGCAGGACGACGTGATGGAAACCGCGGTCGGCGAGATCCACACCCGCGTCCACGCCCTGCTCGGCGGCAACGAACTCGGCGACCCCGCCCACTACAGCGAATGGGTGGTCGCCTTCATCCGCCGCTACGGCCTCGGCGGCAGCTTCTGGGACGCCCACCCCGAGTACGACGAAGCTCGCTACGCGATCACCAGCGTCGAGCTCGGCAACGAGCCCTACTTCGGCGAGATGTCGGCCACCCAGTACGCCGACACCGTGCGCCCGGCGCTGGAAGAGATCCACCGCCTGGCGCTGCCGGTCAGCGTCGGCCTGGCCAGCCGCGTCTACGGCAGCGACACCTCCTGGATGGACACCCTCTACCAGCGCATCCCCGACCTCAACTCGCTGTTCACCGCCTTCGCCGACCACCCCTACTGGTACGGGCACGACCCCAGCGACGGGACCGCGGCCAGCCCGTTCGGCCGGATCGACACCCTGCGCGAGCGGATGAACGAGCTCGGCGCCAACACGAAGGCGATCTGGATCACTGAGTACGGCGAGTCGACCGCGGGCTGCGGCGAAGAGTGCGTCACCGAAGCCACCCAGGCGGCGCACCTGAGCGAGATGATCTCCTCGGTCGCGACCAATCCCGAATGGGGCGTGCGGATGCTGCTGCTCTACCAGCTGCGCGACCGCGGCACCGCCTCCGGCCAGCGCGAGCTGCAGTTCGGCCTGATGCGTGAGGACGGCACCCCGAAGCCGGCCTTCACGGTCGTCCAGGCCGCCGCCTCGCAGTACCGCGGCTGAGCCCCGGCCGCTGAGCCGCCCGGGAGCGTCCATCGCGCTCTGGCCACTCCCGTGGACATGCGTCCAATCGGCGGGGGGCGGGCAAAGGAAAGGTTCGCCCGTCCGATCAAGAGTGCATGAAGAACGCACGCTCGATCGCCCAGCTCGCCGTCCTCGTCCTCGCCGCCACCGCCTTCCTCGCCGCCACCGTCGCGCCGGCCACGGCGGCCAAGCACGGCACCGGCGCCTGCAGCGACAAACGCGTCGCCACCGCCCCTTCGAGCAGCGAGCGCCGCGCCGTCCGCGGCTGCGGCAAGAGCGTCCAGCGCTCGGCCTCCACCAGCCGCGCCCGCGACACCACCGGCCCGACGGTCGCTTGGAAGGCCCCGGCCGGCGGCGCCACCGTCAAGGGCCGGATCTCCGCCGCCGGCTGCCTGGTCGCCGCCAGCGACGCCAGCGGCGTCGACCGGGTCGTCTTCAAGGTCGACGGGACGGCGCTGGAGACCGAGCGCTCGGCCCCCTGGGAGTGCGACTTCGACTCGACCAAGGTCGCCGACGGCGCCCACACCCTGACCGCGATCGCCTACGACGGGGCGAAGAACTCGCGCACCGCCACGGTCGCGATCTTCGTCGCCAACAAGGTGTCCGGCTCGGCCGCCCCCGCCCCAGCTCCGGCGCCGGCCCCGAAGCCGCAGCCCGAGCCTGCGCCGGCCCCGACCCCCGAGCCGGCCCCGGCGCCGCAGCCCAGCCCGGAGCCGACTCCCGCGCCGGCCCCCGCCGACACCACCGCGCCGAGCGCCGCCTGGACCGTCCCCGCCGCCGGCGCCACCGTCAAGGGCAAGATCCAGGGCGAGGCCTGCGCGGTCTCCGCCAACGACGCCGGCGGCGTCGACCGGGTCGTCTTCAAGGTCGACGGCACGGCGCTGAACACCGAGAGCGACGCCCCCTGGAACTGCACCTTCGACTCGACCAGGGTGGGCGACGGCAGCCACACCATCACCGCCACCGCCTACGACCGCTCCGGCAACGCCCGCGCGGTGACCAACACGGTCACGGTCGCCAACAATGTCGCCGGCTCCCCCGCCCCGGCTCCCGCTCCGACCCCGGCCCCCGAGCCGGCCCCGGCACCGAGCCCCGAGCCCGGCGGCTCGAGCATGGTGGTCGGGCTCGACGCCGGCAACTACGGCAGCGAGGGCGCCACCGAAGTCGCCGGCGCCGTCAACACCGTCCGCTACGACACCGAGCGCGGCACCAGCGCCCTCGCCGCCTACAAGAAGGCCGGCCTGAAGGTGCAGCTGCTGTTCGCCGGCCCGTACAACACCGGCGGCGTCTGCGCGCTCAACGCCGGCAGCTGGGCCAGCGACACCCTCGCCTACTACAAGGCCAACACCACCCCGGCGCAGTCGCCGACGATCGAGGCGCTGAACGAGCCCGGCGGCACCTGGTTCTGGGGCTCCAACGCCGCCAGCAGCGCCAACGCGGTCTGCTACCGCAACCTGCTGAAGGCGACCTACAACGCCTTCCACGGCGAGTACGGCTCCGCCGCCCCGAAGATCCTCGGCACCCTCGACGGGTCCAACGGCCTCTCCTTCGGCAAGGCCTGGGTGACCTCCGACTGGGCCACCTACGTCGACGGCTTCATCGTCCACCCCTACGGCGGCACCGGCAGCCGGACCAGCTCGGCGCTCGGCAACCACGCGCTGATCGAAAGCGCCCACAACCTGACCGGCGGGCCGGTCTACGTGACCGAGGTCGGCTGGCCGACCGCCGTCGGGCAGTCCGCCACCGGCGACAGCCTGCAGTGGTCGGAGGCCGAGCAGGCGACCAACATCACCAACTTCATCGCCTGGTGCAGCGGCACCGGCTACGTCTCCGAGGTCGTCTACTTCAACTACCGCGACTACGGGACCAACATGCTGGTACGGCGTCCTCCGCAGCGACGGTTCGCGCAAGCCCGCCTACACGCCCTCAAGGAAGCCGCGAAGAAGTACGGGGCGTAACCCTCCCGGAGGCCGATCCGGGGTCCGTGGGCGAACGTATACTCGCCTGCCGCCGCCCTCCCAAGGCCGGCCCCGCCGATGCGGACCGCCTCGCCACCTCATTCACGCCGACCCTCGACTCGGGTCGGGCGCGGCGCACCTACGGGATCGTCCGCGCGCTGGCCGACGGCGGCGAGCTCGACCTCGTCTACGGCGCCTTCGGGGCCGATTCCCCCGACCCCGCCTACGGCGAGATCGCCGGCCTGCGCCTGCACCGGGTCGAGCGGCCCTCGCGGCTCGGCCGGCTCGGCGCCTACCTGCGGGCCCGGCGCCAGGGCGTCCCCGACGACTTCGCCCGCGGGGTCTGGCCGGGGATCGCCAGCCGCACCGCGGAGCTGGCCAGCGACCCGGCGACGCGGGTGATCGCCGAGGGGCCGATCGCCGCCGCCGGGCTGCTCGGCCTGGCCGCGCGGCGGCCGGCGATCTACAGCGCCCACAACCTCGAGTCCTCCTTCCGCCACCGGCTCGCCGACGCCGAGATGTCGCTGGCGGCGCTGCGGCGCTTCGAGCGGCTGCTGCTGGAGCGCTTCGCCGAGAGCTGGATGGTCTCCCCCGCCGACCTCGCCGGCGCCGCGGCGCTCTCGCCCGGGGCGCGGCTGCGGCTGGTCCCGAACGTGGTCGACGTTGCAGCCATCGACCCGGTGCCCCCGCGTGCCGATGAGAGGGTCGTGCTGTTCGTCGCCGACCTCTCCTACGAGCCCAACCGGGGTGCCCTCGCCTTTCTGCTCGAGCAGGCGATGCCGAGCCTCTGGGAGCGGGCGCCCGAGGTCGAGCTGGTGGTCGCCGGCCGCGGCAGCGACAGCATCGAGGCCGCCGACCCGCGGGTGCGGGCGAGCGGCTTCGTCCCCGACCTGCGCGACCTCTACCTGGAGGCCGGCTGCGTCGCCGTGCCCCTGCTGGAGGGCGGCGGCTCGCCGCTGAAGTTCGTCGAGGCCCTCGCCTACGGGCTCCCGGTCGTCGCCACCCCGCTCGCCGCCGCCGGCCTCGAAGCCCAGGCCGGCGAGCACTACGTCGAGGGCGAGCCCGAGGGCCGGCCCTTCGCGGAGGCGCTGCTGGACGCGCTCGACCCCGCATCGCGGCAACCCCTGGCCGCCCGGCCGGCCGCGAGCTGGCCGAGCGCGAGTACTCGATCGAGGCGCTGCGAGAGCGCCTGGCCGCATGAAGATCGTCACGCGTGATGACGGCGCCGCCCCCGGCGGCGCCGAGTTCGCCGCGATCGAGCTGCTCGACGCGCTGATCGGGCGCGGCCACGAGGCGGTGATGCTCAGCGACTCGCCCGAGATCGGCCGCGAGACCAGGGTCGAGGTGCGCCCGCTCGAGCTCGGCCCGAAGCTCTCGACGCGCACCTGGCCGGGCGCTCGCCCTGCGCTGGCCGCTGCTGCGCCGGCGGCTGCGCGGGCGCTCGAGGCCGAGGCTCCCTACGACGTGCTGCTGCTCCACTACAAGAAGGAGCAGCTGCTGGCGCCGCGGGCCTGCCGGCGCCCGGCTGCGGCCGCAGATCGCCTGGTGCGAGTGGGGACCGGTCCCCTACCCGATGCGCCGCGGGCCGCCCGCGCTGGGCCTACGCTCGCGGCCGGCAACCGCGCCGCCCCGGTCATGGCGATCTCCGAGGGCACCCGCGCAGCCCGGTGTCGACGCCGGCGTCGACGCGCGCCAAGGTGCGGTCCTGCCGAACGCGATGCGGACCGAGGAGATCCCCTTCAGCGAGGCGGGCCGCGAGCGGGTCCGCGCGCGAGCTCGGCATCCCCGCCGATGCCTTCACGGTCGGCTGCATCTCCCGCTTCCACCCGAAGAAGCGCAACGACGTCGTCATCGAGGCGGTGCGGCGCTCGGCGACCGGCGTCGCACCTGATCCTCGCCGGCGCCGGCGAGACCGAGGACGAGCTGCGCCGCCAGGCAGGGCCGCTGGGCGAGCGCGCCCACTTCCTCTCCACGCCGGGCGCGGAGGTCGGCGACGTCCTCTCGGCCTTCGACGTCTCCGTCTTCTGCCCGAGCCCCACCGAGGGCCAGCCGCGGGCGGTGATCCTCGGGATGCTCGCCGGCCGGCCCTGCGTCTCGACCGGCGCCGAGGGCGTGGTCGGCCTGATCGAGGACGAGTTCGGGGCGATCGTCGCGCCCGAGAACGACCCGGCGGCGCTGGCCGCGATCCTGCGCGGCTACCACGACGACCCCGAGCGGGTCCGGCGCGAGGGCGAGCTCGCCGCGCGGCGCGCGGTCGAGCGCTTCGACCGCGCCGTCGTCGCCGCCCAGGCCGAGCGCCTGATCCTGGAGGGGCGGCGGTGAGCGGGAAGCTGCGGCTGCTGGTGATCGACGAGGGCGTGCTCGGGCACCGCACGCTCAAACGCCAGCTCGAAGAGACCCTGACCGGGCGGCCGGAGGTCGAGGCGACCTTCGTCACCGTGCCGGCGCCGGGCCGGCTCGGCCGGCTGGCGCTGCGGCGGGTGAAGGCGCTGGGCGACGCCGACCTGCTGGGGCTGCGCTGGCGCCTGCGCTGGTCGTGGCGGACCCGCAAGCTGCTGAAGCGCCACGCCGCCACCACCGACGTGGCGCTGATCGCCACCCAGGCCTCGGCGCTGCTGATCAAGAGGCCGATGCGGCGCACCCCCTGCGTGCTCTCGGTCGACGCCACCGTCGGCCAGTTCACCGCGCTCGAGTACCAGGGGCCGCGCGACCGCTTCTCCGGCCTGCAGCTGCGGCTGCTGGCACGGCTGGAGCGGCGGGCGATCGCCGGCGCCGCCGCGGTGATGGCCTGGACCGAGTGGAACGCGGAGGCGCTGCGGGCCGAGTACCCGCGCTCGAAGACCCCGGTCTGGACCGTGCACCCGGGGATCGACGTCGGCTGGTGGGCCGCCGCGGCGCGGGAGCGCCGGCCTCACGCCGAGGGGCCGGCGCGGGTCCTCTTCGTCGGCAACGACGTCGGCCGCAAGGGGCTCGCGGCGCTGCGGGAGGCGGTCTCCCGGCTCGGCGGGGCGGTCGTGCTCGACGTCGTCACCGGCGACCCGGTCGAGGGCGACGAGCTGGTCCGCGTCCACCACGGGGTCAGTGCCGGAACCGAGGAGCTGCGCGGCTTCTACCGCGACGCCGACGTCTTCGCCCTGCCGACCCGCGCCGACGCCGTCCCCTGGGCGGTGCTGGAGGCGATGGCGGCGGGGCTGCCGGTGCTGGCCTCCGACGTCGGCTCGATCTCCGAGCTGGTCGGCGAGGCCGGCGAGCTGGTCCCCCCCGGCGACGCCGAGGCGATCGCCGCCGCCCTGCGCCGCCTCGCCGATCCGCAGCTGCGCGAGCGGCTCGGCGCGCGAGCGGCGGAGCGGGCGCGGGAGCGCTACGACGGCGCCGCCCAGGCCTCGCGGCTGCTGGCCCTGCTCGGCGAGGTGGCCGGCGAGCGCTCCGGCGCCGGCAGCAGGCTGATGCGCCGCCGCACCGTCGTCGCCGCCGGGGTCGGGGTCGCCGGCCTGGCGGTCGCCGCCCCGTACCTGGCACTCGTCCCGGGCGAGGACTTCGAGCAGCTGGTCGCCGACCGCCTCGGCATCGACGCCGGCCTCGCCAAGCAGCTGCTGGCGCGGGCGCGCGAGGAATACGGCGAGGCCGAGTACGACGCCCGCGCCGCCGCCTTCGCGCTCGCCGTCCGCGACCCGGTCGCGGCGGTGATGCCGGAGGGGGCGCGGCGCAAGGCGGTCGACGGCCTGCTGGGGCCGATGCTCTCGGCGCCCGCGGCGAACCTCGCCTATGCGGTCACCGGCTCCGATCCCGGCAGCCCCGCCTGCGCCGGGCTGGTGCGGCCGAGTTGAAGACGATCGAGGCCGACATCGCCGTGGTCGGCTCCGGGATCTCCGGGCTGCTCGCCAGCTGGCAGCCGCTGCAGGCCGGCAAGCGGGTGGCGATGCTCGAGCGCGGGGCGCTGAAGACGCACGAGCAGCAGCTCGCCGACGGCACCTGGAGCGCGCCGGTCGCCGGCGCCGCCCCGAACCTCGAAACCGCGCCCGGCACCCCGGCCTACCCGTGGAGCTACGTATACGGGGTCGGCGGCTCCTCGCTGCACTGGTCCGGGACCACGCCCCGCTTCGCCGAGAGCGACTTCAAGATGCGCAGCAGCTTCGGGGTGATGGTCGACTGGCCGCTCTCCCTGGACCAGCTGCTGCCCTGGTACGCGGCCGCCGAGGCCGCCCTCGGCGTCGCCGGCGCCCCGCCCGGCGCCAGCCCCCCGGAGGGAGTCCGGCTGCCCGGCGCGCGGGCGCTGCCGGCGCACCCGCTGAGCCCGATGGACCGCGCCGTGGCGCCGCACCTGGGACCGTTCGGGCCGCTGCCGCAGGCCCGGCCCTCCGAGGCGGTCGGCTCGCGCCCGCCCTGCTGCGGCTCGGCGGTCTGCGAACTCTGCCCCGTCAACGCCCGCTTCTCGGCCCTGAACGGGCTCGGGGCGGTGCTCGAGCACCCCGGCCTGGAGCTGCTGACCGAGACCGTGGCCGGCGTCCTGCGCCGCGGCGGCGACGGCCGCGTCGAGTCGATCCTCGCGCTCGGCGCCGGCGGCGAGCGGACCGAGATCCGGGCCGAGCGCTTCGTGCTCGCCGCAAACGGGCTGGAAAACCCGGCGATCCTGCTGCGCTCCGAGCTCGACGGGCCGTCGGTCGGGCGCTACCTGTTCGACCACGGCCACACGACGCTGACGATCGGCGTCTCCCGCGACCTCGAACCGGGGGTCGGCACCACCCTCTCGACCGGGCTCTCGGAGGCCTTCCGCGAAGGCGGCTTCCGCAGCCGCCGCTCGGGGGCGATCCTCAGCCCCTACAACCCCGGCGTCCCACTCGGCCAGGCGGTCGCGGCGGGGGTCGTCGCCCGCGAGGACGGCAAGCAGGTGCGGGCGCGGGCGCTGCAGGGCTGGCGCCGCACGCTGCCGCTCGACATGCTGACCGAGGACGTGCCCCAGGCCGAGCGCCGGGTCACCCTCTCCCCCAACCGCGACTCCTTCGGCCTCGCCCTGATCCGCACCGCCTACCCGGCGCCGAGCCGCTATGAGACCGACGGGATCGACCACGTGGTGCGGGCGGTCCGCCACCGCCTGGCGCCGCTCGGTGTGAGGTCGGTGGAAGCGGCGCCGGGGCCGCGCGGCGGCCACCTGATGGGGACCTGCCGGATCGGCGAGCCCGGCGAGGGGGTCGTCGACGCCGACCTCCGCCACCACGAGCTCGACAACCTCTTCGTCGCCGGCTCCTCCGCCTTCCCGACCTACGCCCCGGTCCACCCGACCCTGACGATCGCGGCGCTGGCCCTGCGCCTCGGCGAGCGGCTCGCCACGGAGGCCGGATGAGGGAATCGGTCAGCGCCTGCATCATCGCCCGCGACGAGGAGGCGCGGCTGCCGGGCTGCCTGGCCAGCCTCGGCTTCTGCGACGAGGTCGTGGTCGTCGACGGCGGCTCCCGCGACCGCACCCGCGAGATCGCCGCCGCCGCCGGCGCCGCCGTCGTCGAGAACCCCTGGCCCGGGTTCGCCGCCCAGCGCAACCTGGCGCTCGACAGCGCCGGCTCGGACTGGGTGCTGGAGATCGACGCCGACGAGCGGATCGACGCCGAGCTCGCCGCCTCGATCCGCGCCCTGCTGGCGGCGCCCCCGCCGGCCCTGCGGATGGCGGCGCTGCCGATGCGCGAAAGCTTCCTCGGGCGCCGGCTCGGTCCGTCCAGCCGCTACCCGCGCTACCGCCACCGGCTGTTCCGCCGCGGCGCCTTCCGCCACGACGAGTCGCGGACCGTCCACGAGGGGCTCTGGCCCGACGGGCCGGTGGCGCCGCTGGCGGGCGAGATGGAGCACGTGCTGGCCTCGACCTGGGGGGAGGCGCTGCGCGACACCCTCGCCTACGCGCGCCTGGAGAGCGGCCAGCGCAGTCGGCCGGGCGCCGCCGAGGCGCTGACCGGGATCGTCCTGCGCCCGACCGCGAAGCTGCTCTACCGGACCGTCCTCTACGGCGCCTGGGCCGACGGCGGCCGCGGGCTCGCCAAGGTCGGGCTGGAGTGCGCGGCCGACTCGCTGGCGACCGCCCTGCGGCTGCGGGGCGGCAGCGAGGGGGCGACCGCCGGGCTCGGCCAGGAGGCGCCGCGGCTGGGGCCGGTGCGGATCGTCGGCGTCGCCCTCGGCGGCGCCGGGGCGCAGAGCATCGAGCCCTGGCTGACGGCGGCGGCGGCGGCCGGCGCCGACGTCGCCCTGATCGGCGCCGGCTCGGGCGCGGTCCGCACCCGGGCGCTCGAGGGCCCGGCGCTCGGCGCCCTGGTGCGGGCGCTCGACGCCGAGGACCAGCTGCGCCCGCTCGACGCCCTGATCCCGGCCGGCGCCCGCGAGCGCGCCCATCTGCGGCTGGCCCCGGCGGCGCTGCGGGGCGTGGTCCCGCCCCTGCGCCGCGAGATGCCCCCCGAGCGGGCGGTCAGCTCCCTGGAGGCCGAAGCCAGGGGACCGGAACCCGACCCCGACGGAGGATAATCTTGGCCTTGGTCGTATCCCAACGGGAAGGGGCTGGCGCTGCGGGACTCAAGGAGTCGCGCACCCGGCCCGATAGACCATCGAACTCGTGGAACTGAGCGGCTACCTCCGACTGATCTGGGCCAGCGCACGCTGGCTGGCGCTGTTCGCCGTGGTCGCGGCGGTGCTCGTCTACGCGATCTCCTCCTCCCAGGAAGAAGAATTCGAAAGCAACGCGCTGGGGCAGATCGTCTCGACCAGCCAGGCGCAGGGCGAAATCCTCAGCGAGGAACAGCTGCTCAGCATCTCCAACGTCTACAACGAGCTGGCCAGCACCCGGACCGTGCTCGACCTCGCTCACGAAGAGCCCGAGGTCAAGGACAGGGAGGCGGAATTCGACGCCGCCGTCGAAGTCTCCCCGGAGGCGCGGGTCGGCGTCCTCAGCTTCAGCGCGCTGACCACCGACCCGGAGCTCTCGGCCGAATTCGCCAACGCCTACGCCCGCGCCTTCGCCGGCTACCTGAACACGCTCCAGGTCGACCGGCTCAAAGAATCGCTGGGCCCGGTCCAGGAGCGGATCAACGAAATCGAAGGCGAACTGTCCGAACTCGCCACCGGCGACCCGGCCACCCCCGGCCTGCAGATCGAGCTGACGGCGCTGCAGGACCAGATCGCCAGCGAAACCGGCAGCCCCGGCGACACGATGCGGATCGTCGAGCAGGCGGCCCCGGACCCCAACGCGGTCGCCCCCTCGCCCAAACGCGACGCGATCCTCGCCTTCATCGTCGCCCTGGTGCTCGGCGCCGCCGCCGTCTACCTGCGCGACCTCTTCTTCGACCGCTACGGCTCCGCCCAGGACGCCGGCCGCGACCTCGGCCTGCAGCTGCTCGGCGAGATCCCCAAGGGCAGCCGCGACGACGCCCCGCTGGAGGCCTTCCGCAGCCTCCGCACCGCCGTCGTCTTCACCCTCCAGCGCTCCGGCAACTACGACGACGAGGGGAGCGGCCCCGGCGGCACCGTGCTGGTCACCGGCGCCGAGTCGGGCTGCGGCAAGAGCTACGTCTCCGCCAACATCGCCCGCACCCTCGCCACCGAGGGCCGTAAGGTGACGATCGTCGACGGCGACCTGCGGCGGCCGACCCAGCACCAGATCTTCCGCACCAATCTCTCGCCGGGGGTCAGCGACCTCCTGGTCGCCTCCAAAGAGCCCGACGTGAAGAGCATCGGGATCGACATCGAGCTGCCGCCGACCGGCTCCGGCGAGCTGCATCTGATGCCGGCCGGGACCCATGCCGACGAGGCGGTCGAGTCGCTCTCCTCGGGCCGCATGCAGACGATCGTCTCCAGCCTGCGCGCCGACAACGACATGGTCGTCTTCGACAGCCCCCCCACCCTGGTCGTCGTCGACCCGGTCGTGCTCGCCCGCTACGCCGACGGGGTCGTCTTCGTGGTCGACTCCAAACACACCCGCCGCCGCGATGCCCGCCGGGCGATCGAGGCGCTGCGCGCGACCGGGGCGCCGCTGCTCGGCTTCGCCTTCAACCGCTCGGCGACCAAGCGCTCGCGCTACGACTCCTACCGCCCGGCCAACCCCCAGCGCCGCCCGCAACGCGGCAAGGAGTCGCGGGTCTGACCCGTCCATCGTTCGCTATGCCGGCGTTCGGCGTGGCGGTCGCAGTCTCGGCCGCCGGCCTCCTCACCGGCGCCGTCCTCTACGGAGGACTCACCTACGCTGGGCCAAAAGGGCTGGTGGCGCCGGCCCTGGCGATCGTCGCCCTGATCCTGCTGCGCTTCCCGGGGGTCTGCTTCGGCCTGATGATCGCCGGCGCGGTGCTCGCCGAATCGGAAGCGGTCGGCGCCCTCCCGTCCGGCGAAGCCTTCTACAACCAGGCGCTCTCGAGCCTGACCGCGCCCGACCTGCTGCTGCTGCTCGGGCTCGGCGGCGTCGCCCTGCGCTTCGTCACCGACGACGTGCGCCCGCAGCTGCCCGGCCCGCTGACGATCCCGCTGACCCTGCTGGCGCTGGCGCTGATGGCCGGCGTGGTCACCGCCAAAACCGCCCAGTTCGTGCCCGAGACCGGCGACCTCTTCCACCGCACGATGCACATGGCCTACGTGATCGCGGTGCCGGTGCTGGCCGTCAACGTGCTCCGCGACACCCGCTCGCTGCGCGCGTTCGCCGGGTTCGCCGCCTTCCTGGCGGCGCTGAAAGGCCCGATCGGGCTCTACGCCTCGGCCGGCGGGAGCGGCGGCAGGCAGGTCGAAAACGAGACCGCGACCTACCTCAACCCGGTCCCCAACCTGATGATGCTGACCCTGATCCTCGGCACCATCGCCGGCCTGGTGCGGCGGGTGAAGCTGCCGCTCTGGGTGCTGGTCAGCGCCCCGATCGCGGCCGTCGCGCTGACCCTCTCCTACCGCCGCTCGTTCTGGATCGCGGCGATCTTCACGATCGTCCTGACGATCATCCTCGCCAGCCGCCGCCGCGGGCGCGCCGTCTTCGCGATCGGCGGCGTCGCCCTCGCCCTGACCCTGGTCGGGGTGCTGACGATCGGCTCCTCGGACCCCTCGGCGAGCCCGATCACCGAACGCGCCCAGACGCTCACCCCCGGCGGCCTCGGCACCAACCGCGGCGACCGCTACCGGATGGACGAGCGCCACAACGTGATCGAAAACATCGAATCCAACCCGCTGACCGGGATCGGGCTCGGGGTCCCGTGGAGGGTCCACCAGCCGCTGGCCGAGGACCACGACCGCCGCTACGCCCACGTCGCCGTGCTCTGGTACTGGCTCGCCTTCGGGCCGCTCGGGGCGATCGCCTATCTGGTGGTGATGGGGACCGGGCTCTGGACCGCCTCGCGGATCTGGTCCCGGCATCCCGACCCGATCGTGCAGATCTCCGCCCTGGCCGGGTTCGGGGCGATCCTCGGGCTGATGGTCGTCGAGCTGACCGCCACCTTCACCGGGGTCGAGCCGCGGGTCTCGCTGGTCATCGGCGGCGCCCTCGGCTGGCTCGCGGCCGCCTGGAACGACCTCCCGGGCAAGCCCGAGCGACGCGCGATCCAGGGCTCCTAGGGCGGCGCCATGGCGCGCGAGCACACCCACGCGACCCGGGTCGGCTCACGGCGCGTGGTCGCCGACGTCGCCGCCCAGATCGGCGGACAGGCCCTCAACATCCTGCTCGGGATCGTCACCACGGTCGTCATCGTGCGGGCGCTGGAGGCGACCCGCTACGGCGAGTGGGCGACGATCCTGGCGGCGATCGAGCTGATCGCCATGGTCGGCAACCTCGGGCTGGAAACGGTCGCCGTGCGGATGGCCGCGCAGGACCCCGAGCGCGAGGGCGCCTGGGTCGGCGCCGCGACCACCCTGCGGCTGGCGCTGATGGCGCCGATGCTGGCGATCTTCTTCGCCGTCCTCGCCCTGCTGGCCAGCGACGAGCAGATGGCGATCGCCGGCATCGTCCTCTCGGCGACCTTCCTGACCGCGGCGATCTCGACCCTGCGGGTGGTCTTCCGGCTGCACGTGCGCAACCACGTCACCGTCGCCTTCACGACCGCCAACAGCGTCCTCTGGGCCGGCTCGGTGGTGGCGATCGCGGCGCTCGGCGGCGGCCTGGTCGCCTTCGCCCTCGCCTTCAGCGCGATCGCGATCGTCATCCAGTGCTCGCTGGCGCTGCTCGCCCTGCGCACGATGCACGTCCAGTTCCGCGGCTCGCGGGCGCTCTGGCCGCGGATCCTCGGGGTCGGGATCTCGGTCGGGATCGCCGCCACCCTGACCTTCGCCTACGGCCGCATCGACCAGATCCTCGTCTTCGAGCTCGCCTCCGACCCGGCCGAAGTCGGCGTCTACGCGGCGATGTACAAAATCCTCGACAACGCCGGCGTCGTGCCGCTGGCGGTGATGACCACCCTGTTCCCGATCATGGCCGGGCTCTACCCCGCCGACCCCGAGCGGCTGAAGCGGATGATGCAGATCGCGATCGACTACCTGACCATCGTCGCCCTCGGCGGCCTGGCGCTGGCGCTGGCCGCGGCGGAGCCGATCGTCCAGCTGCTCTACGGCTCCGACTACGTCTCCGGCGCCTCGATCCTGCCGGTGCTGCTGGCCGCCTTCATCCCGATCTGCATCGGCAACGTCGCCGGCAACATGGTCGTGGCGATGGACATGCAGCGCCGCTACATCTGGTTCGCGCTGCTCGGCCTGCTGCTGAACGTGCCGCTGAACGTCGTCCTGATCCCCGAGCACGGGATCGAGGCGGCGGCCTGGATCACCCTGGCGACCGAGGTCCTCGTCGTCTCGCTGAGCCTGACGGCGGTGCTGCGGCGGATCGAGATGCGGCTCTCGCTGCGCCACATCGCCCTCGCGACCCTGGCCGCGACGGTCTCCGGGCTGGCCGTCTGGGGCCTCGACCAAGCCGGGGCCGGCGTGATCCTGCTGCTGATCGCGATGGCGGCCCTCTACCCGCTGCTGCTGCTCGCCTTCCGCGCCTTCGACCTCGACCAGCTGCGGCGGCTGCTGCGCGAACGCCAGGCGGCGGAGGGCGGCTGAGATGCGGATCGCGATCGACGCCAACGTGCTCGAGGGCGCCTGGGGCGGGATCCCCAAGTACCTGAGCCGGATCGCCGCCGAGCTGATCGCCGGCGGCGACCGCGTCGACCTGCTCGCCAACACCAGGCGGATGGACCGCCCCGTGCCCGGCGCCCACGAGGTCGGCGTCCGCGTCAAGGGCACCGACAGCCTCTGGCGCCAGGGCTTCCTGCCGCTCTGGCTGGCGGCGGCCCGCGCCGACGTGCTCTGGGCGCCGGAGAGCGTGCTGCCGCGCCGCAGCCCGGTGCCGACGGTGGCGACGATCCACGACCTCGCCTCGCTGCGCCTCCCGGGGATCAAGCCGCCCGCCCACGTGCGCCTGTTCGAAACCACGGTCGCCCGCTCGGTCCGGCGGGCGACGCGGACCATCGCCGTCTCCGCCACCACCGCGGCCGACGTCGAGACCTTCTACGGGGTCGGCGCCGACCGGGTCCGGGTCGTCCCCAACGGGGTCGACGGCGCCTTCACCCCCGGCGACCGGGCGGCGGCCCTGGCGGCGGTCCGCGAGCGCTGGGGCATCGAGGCCCCCTTCGTCCTCCACGTCGGCTCGCTGGAGCCGCGCAAGGGGATCGCGGTGCTGGTCGAGGCGGCGGCGCTGGCGGCCCGTGCTGGCGCCGGCTGGCGCCTCGTGCTGGCCGGCTCGCCGGGCTTCGGCAGCGAGGGGATCCAGGCCGAAGCGCGGGCCACCGGCGCCTGCGACCTGCTCGGCCCGGTCGCCGAGGAGGAGCTGGTCGAGCTGCTGCGCGCCGCCGGCGCCTTCGCCGCGCCGGCCCTCTTCGAGGGCTTCGGGATCGCGCCGCTGGAGGCGATGGCCTGCGGCACCCCGGCGGTCATCGCCGCCGACTCCGGCGGCCTCGTCGAGGTCAGCGGGCCGGCCTCGATCGTGGTCGCCGAGCGCAGCGGCGAGGCCTGGCGCGCCGCCCTCGAGCAGGCGCTTTCCCGGCCCCCGGAGCTGATCGAGCGCGGCCTCGCCCACGCCGCCCGGTTCCGCTGGCCGGAGGTCGCCGCGCAGACTCGCGCCGTCCTCGTCGAAGCCGCGGAGAGTTAGCCCAGCGCGGCTTCGATTTCGGCGATCCGCGCCTCCCAGGAGTGCGCGGAGGCGGCCTCGGAGCGCTCGTGGCGGCGCTCGGGGCTGTCGGCGGCGAGCTCGCGCTCGGCGGCCGCGACCAGCTGCTCGGGGGTGGCGACGACGGTGACCGCCTCGACGCCCTCCAGGGCCGGCAGCGGCGTGCTGAGGACCGGCAGGCCGGCCGCCAGGTACTCGTAGACCTTCATCGGGAAGACGCTGCGGGTGAGGTCGTTGATCGCGTAGGGGATCAGGGCGAGGTCGGCGCCGCGCAGGACCCGCGGCAGCTCCGGCTCCGGGCGCGCCCCGACCAGGTGGACGTTGGCGGCGCCGTGGAGCGCCGAGAGGTCGCCGCCGGGGTCGCCAGCGCCGGTCGGGCCGACCAGGACGACGCTCCAGTCCGGCCGCAGTCGGGCCAGCTCGGCGATCAGCCCGACGTCGAGCTTGGTGGCGACGATCGCGCCCTGGAAGACCAGCCGCGGCCGCGGCAGCGCCTCCACCGCCGGGTCGACCGGGCCGGCCTCCAGGGCCGTCGCGAAGAGGCCGGTGTCGGCGACGTTGGGGGCGTAGAGGACGTTCGCGGAGAGCTCGCGCATCCGCTCGGCCAAAGCCGGGGCGCTGGCGAGGACGAGGTCGGCGCGGCCGGCGTAGCGGCGCTCGGCGGCGCGGAAGCTCTCGGCGTCGACCCCCTTCTGGGCGGCGATGTCGTCGACGCAGTGGTACACGACGAGGCGCGGCTCGAGCACCTCGATCAGCTCCTCGGCCTGCGGCGCGTAGCCCCAGAGCAGGGGGTTGCGCATCCCCAGCCGCCGCGCCGCCCGCCGCACCTGGAAGCGCAGCAGCAGGCGGTTGAGCCGGCGCACCGCCGCGTAACCGTGCAGCGGCAGGACCAGCGGCGCCAGCACGTGCAGCCGGCCGGCCGGCTGCGCCCCGCGCAGCCCGCGCCGCAGGCGCCGCCAGATCCGGCTCAGGTCGCGGCCGGCCAGCTGCGGGCGGCGCAGCCCCAGCGACTCGACGAAGAGGACCCGGTTGCCGACCGCCAGCCGGCGCATCAGCTGGTGCTGGTTGATCGGCAGCTCGGTCGCCCAGTCGGCCGAGCCGATGCAGACGAGGTCGAGCCCCTCCAGCTTCATCCAGGCAGGGAGTCGGGCAGCAGGCGCCCGCGCATGCGCTCGAATTCGTCCATCGCCGTCTCGTAATCGTCGTGGCGGCCGATGTCGAGCCAGTAGTCGTCCTCGCTGCGCCGCGCCCGCACCACCTCGCCGGCCGCGAGCAGCTTCAGCACCAGGTCGGGGAAGTCGAGCCGTTTGCGCGGCTCGATCAGCTCCACCGCGCGGGGCGAGAAGGCGTAGACGCCCATGCTGACCTCGTAGTGGTAGGTCGGCTTCTCGATGTAGCCGGTGAGGCGGTCGGCGTCGGCCTCATCCTCGAACTTGAGGACGCCGAGCGAGACCTGGACCTCGCGGCGGTGGGCGGCGACGCTGGCGGCGGCCCCGGAGGCGCTGTGGCCGGCGAGGAACTCGCCGTAGGCGAGGTCGGTGAGGACGTCGCCGTTCATCACCAGGAAGTCCTCGTCGAGCCCGTCGAGCAGGGCGAGGGCGCCGACCGTGCCGAGCGGCTCGTCCTCGCGGAAGTACTCGATCTCGATCCCGTACTTCTCGCCGTCGCCGAAGAAGGCCTCGATCAGCTCCGCCAGGTGGCCGGTGACGATCGTCAGCCGCTCGAACCCGTGCAGCTTCAGCTGCCGCACGATCACGTCGAGGATCGGCCGGTCGCCGACCGGCATCAGCGGCTTCGGCAGGACCGTGGTGTACGGCCGCAGCCGCATCCCCAGCCCGCCCGCGAGTACGACGGCTCGTTTCACGCGGCAGAGCCTACCCACGGGCGCGGCGACCGCGGGCGCCCCGCCGCCGCCTGCGAGATCATGCCCGCGTGGACCGAGACCAGCTGAGAACGGCGGCCCTGCAGCTCTGGCCCGAGGACGTCCCGGCGGCAGAGGTCGCCGGCGCCGCCAAGCTGCTCGGGCCGAAGCGGATGCCGGTCCCGAAGCCGCTCGCCTTCGTCCAGGCGCTGGCCCAGCGCCAGGGCCGGATCGCCTGGGAGAAGGACACGGTCGAGCCGCTGACGGCCTTCCGCCGCGCCGCCCTCGGCGAGGCCGCCGCCGGCGAGCCCCGCGCCCTCGTCCGGGTCGACGAGCTCCCCCACGCCGGCGCCTTCGACTCCGCCGGTCCGACCGGCACCGAGGCCTTCCGCCGCTTCCACGCGGTCCTCGCCGAGGCCGGCGTCCCCTACCTGCTGGCGATCACGCCGCGGGTCTCGCGCGAGTACCTCGATCCCGGGGTCTCCGAGAGCCGGCCGATCGAGGACGCCGAGGTGGAGGTGCTGCGCGAGCTGCGCGACGGCGGCACCGTCTTCGGCCTGCACGGCGCCGACCACCGCACCCGCCACGCCGAGCCGCGCCGCCACTCCGAGCTCACCGGCCGCGGCGCCGCCGAGACCGCGGAGCGACTCGACGGCGCCCTCGCCGCCTTCGCCGCCCTGGAGCTGCCGACGCCCGTCTTCGTCCCCCCCTTCAACCGCTTCGACGCCGCCCAGTACCCGCTCCTGGCCGAGCGCTTCCAGGTCGTCTGCGGCGGCCCCGAGAGCGTGCGCCTGCTCGGCTACCACCGGCCGCCGGCGTGGCACGGCGAGGCCGTCTACCTGCCTTCCTACGCCCCGCTCTACGGCACCGCCGCCGAGGCGGCCGCCGGGATCGAGCGGATGAGCGATCTGGGCGCGGCCCTCTGGGCGCCGATCACCCTGCACTGGGGCTGGGAGCAGCGCGACGGGTTCGCGGCGCTGCGCCGGCTCTGCGACCTGCTGGCCGGCAGAGCCGCGGACTGGACCGAGTTCCTCGCCGCCGTCGCCGCCAGCCGCTCCGCCGCCTGAGCTCCCGAGCCGACCCGCCCCTCCCACCCATCGCGCGGTTCCTTTGTAGTCCCATGGACGACAAAGGAACCGCGCGATGGGCTTTGCGGACCCGGGGGAGGCACCGCCCCCGGCGCGCGGCCTCAGGCGGGGACGGCGGCGAGGCTCTCGGCCAGGGCGTCGACGACGCGCTGCAGGCGCTCCTCGCCGAGATGCGGGTAGAGCGGCAGGGTCAGCTGGGTGCGGGCGACCCGTTCGCAGCGCTCCAGCGGCTCCTCGCCGCGGCCGTAGGCGGTGAATTCGTTGATCGAGGGATAGAGGACGCTGGTCTGGACCGCGTGCTCCTCGCTGAGCCGCTTGCGGACCTCGTCGCGGCGGCCGGGCTCGCCCTCGACCATCACCGGCAGCGTGTAGCAGGAGCTGGAGTCGACCTCGGCGTCCTCGTAGGGGACGGTCAGGCCCTCGACCCCGGCCAGCAGCTCGCGGTAGCGGTGGGTCAGCCGGCGGCGGGCGGCGATGTCGTCGGCGAGGCCCGGCAGGCGGGCGGAGAGCAGCGCCGCCCGCGGCTCGTCGAGCCGGTAGTTGTAGCCGACCTCGACCACGTCGTAGCCCATCGAGTGGCCGCGGTGGCGGTCCCAGGTGCCGGAGGTCATCGCGTGCGAGCGGCGGCTGCGGGCGAGCTCGGCGACGCCCTCGTCGGCAGTCGCCAGCAGGCCCCCCTCGCCGCAGGAGAGGATCTTGTTGGAGAAGAAGCTGAAGGTGCCGGCGAGCCCGATCGTGCCGAGCTTGCGCTCGCTCCCGGGCAGGACCGCCTCGGGGCTGTGGGCGGCGTCCTCGATCAGGACCAGGCCATGCTCGGTGCAGAGCTCCTGCAGGGCCTCCAGCGGCGCCGCGTAGCCGCCGTAGTGGACGGCGCAGATCGCCTTCGTGCGCGGGGTGATCTTCGCCGCCACGTCCTCGGGGTCGATCCCGAGGTCGTGCTGGCCGGCGACCTCGGCGAGCACCGGGGTGCCCCCGCAGTAGCGGACCGCGGCGGCCGAGGCGATGAAGGTGATGCCGGGGACGATCACCTCGTCGCCGGGGCCGATCCCGGCCGCCAGGTAGGCGAGGTGGAGGGCGGCGGTGCAGCTGTTGACCGCGACCGCGTGCTCGATCCCCAGGTGCGCCGCGAACTCGCTCTCGAACTCCTTGATCCGCGGGCCCATGGTCAGCCAGCCCGAGCGCAGGGTCGCCTCGACGGCCTCGATGTGGGCCGCTTCGAGCTGGACGTCGAAGACGGGAATCGGGTCTGGGCGCGGGGCGTCGGTCATCGCACGACTGATTCAAGCAGGGCCGGTGAAATCCCTGCATCGACGGGTCCGGGGGCGGGCGGGGGTGCCCTTCTGCGCCATACTTCCGAGCCCCATGCACGGCAGAGGAACCAAGGTGCTGGCGGCGATCCTCGCCGCGATGTCGGTCGTCTTCGTGGTCGGCGTGCTCGCCGCCGCCGACGTGATCAACCTGCCCGGGAAGTGGCGCACCGAGCTCGGCCTCGCCACCGAAACGCCCGACCCGCCCTGCCGGATCGGCCTCTACACCAACAGCCCGAAGCAGCCGCCGGCGCCACCCGGCCACTGGCGGATGGAACCGGAAACGCCGCGGACCCAGATCGAGGCCAGCGGGATCGCGATCGGCCCGGTCATCTACGTCACCGGCGGCAGCCCGCCCGGCAACCTGCACCGGGTCACCGCCTTCGACACCCGCACCGGCAAGTGGAGCGACCCGACCAGCCTGCCGACCGGGCTCAACCACAGCCAGGTGGCGACCCACGACGGCAAGCTCTACCTCGCCGGCGGCTTCCTCGACGGCGAAAACCCGACCGCCAACTTCTGGGAATGGAACCCGAAGACCAACGAGTGGACCAAGCTGCCCGACCTCCTGCAGCCGAGCTCGGCCGGCGCCGTGGTGGCGATCGGCGACAAGCTCTACGTGGCCAGCGGCGCTCCCCAGACCTTCGGCGTCAGCAGCCCCGTCGCCCCCTACAAGGCGCTGCAGATCTACGACTTCGCGACCGGCAAGTGGAGCTACGGGGAGCCGATCCCGAACCCGCGCCACCACGTCGGCGCGGCGACCCTCGGCGGCAAGCTCTACGTGATCGGCGGCCGCGGCGAAGAAGACCACTCGCTGCCGACCTTCGAAAGCTACGACCCGAAGACGAACAGCTGGGAAAGCCTCCCGGACGCGCCGCTCGGCGTCGCCTCGCCGGGCCTCGTCGCCGCCGGAGACGAGCTGGTCGTGGTCGGCGGCGAGGACCAGAACGAATGGGAGACCGGCCACGGCTGGGTCACCCCGAGCGCCTGGGCATACGATCCCCGGACCAGGGAATGGTCCCGCCTGCCGGACATGAAGTTCGACCGCCGCGGCAGCGGCGTCGCCGCGACCGAAGGCCGGATCTACGCGCTCGGGGGCAGCTACTGCCCCGGCCTCAAGCCCGGCGGCCCGGTCGGCACCCACACGGTCGAGTCGCTCCCCTTCTCGGCGCTGAACCAGAGCTGAGCCCTTGAAGCCGCTCGCCTGGGCGCTGGCGGCGATGTGCGCGCTGTTCCTGGCGGCGGTGCTGGCGGCCACCAACACGATCGACCTGCCCGGGAACTGGCGCGCCAGCCTCGGCCTCGCCAGCTCCGGCTCGCCCCCCGACCTGCCCTGCCGGCCCGGCCTCTACCGGGCTAGCCCCGCCTCGCCTCCGGTCCCGGCCGGGCACTGGCGCCGCGAGCCCGACGCGCCGAAAGCCCAGATCGAGGGCAGCGCGACGGCGATCGGCCCGCTCGTCTACGTGGTCGGCGGCAGCCGTCCCGGCAACCTCCACACCGTCCTCGCCTACGACACCCGCAGCCGCGGCTGGAGCTCCCCGACCCACCTTCCGGTCGGCCTCAACCACAGCCAGGCCGTCACCCACGACGGCAGGCTCTACCTGGCCGGCGGCTACCGCGACGGCGAAACCGAGACCTCCGAGCTCTGGGAGTACGACCCGCGGCGCGACCGCTGGCGCCAGCTGGCGCCGATGCCGGAAGCGCGCGGGGCCGCCGCCGCGGCGGTGATCGGCGACCGCCTCTACGTCGCCGACGGCGCCCCCCAGACCTACTTCGTCGACGACCCCGGCGAGCCGCTGAGAACGCTGGCGATCTACGACTTCCGGAGCGGCGAGTGGTCGCGCGGCCCCGACGCCCCGCTGGCCGTCCACCACGTCGCCGGCGCCGCCCTCGGCGGCCGCCTCTACCTGGCCGGTGGCCGCACCGACCCGGAAGCCTCCTCCGACGCCTTCCTCTCCTACGACCCCCGCTCGCGGTCCTGGGAGCGCCTGCCGCCGCTGCCGGCCGGTCCGCTCTCCTCGATCGGCGCGGTCGCCGCCGGCGGGCGGATCGTCGTCTTCGGCGGCGACGACGAGCTCGGCTGGCGCGACGGCGGCGGCAGCGTCGCCGCCAGCGCCTGGGCCTACGACCCCGCCGCCCGCGAGTGGTCGCGACTCCCCGACCTCGCGGTCGAGCGCCACGCCTTCGGCGCCGCCGCCAGCGGCGGCGGCGTCTACGCGATCGCCGGCAGCTACTGCCCGGGCCTGAAGCCAACCGGCCCGGTCGGCACCCACACCGTCGAGTCCCTGGCTATGCCGGCGCCGCCGGCTGGCTGAGCGGCGGCGAGCGCCGCAGCAGCGGCACCAGCCAGGTGATCGCGAGCGCGAAGCCGGCGGCGATCGCCGGCACGAAGACCAGCTCCAGCCGGTAGCCCTGCGGGTTGTTGGCGACCAGCAGCAGGATCACGCAGCCGGCGATCGCGCCGCGCACGGCCAGCCAGAAGGCGTCGCCGCGGGCGCGCCGGAAGGCGGCCAGGCAGAGGGCCGCGATCCCCGCCGCGACGACCACGTAGAGGGCGAGGCCGAACTTCCCGTGTTCGAGCGGGTATTCGAGGTTGCCCCGGATCGTCGCCCAGAGCTGGTCGGGATAGCCGGAGGCCACGTGCCCCCAGCTGTCGTCGGCCGGGACGTTGTAGCCGGCGAGGATGTAGGCGAGGTTCTCGCGCACCGGGGCGCCGCCGATCGCCAGCGCCGGCAGCGCCACCGCCGCGCCCGAGCCGAGGATCCAGAGGTTGCGCCGCAGCGCCTCGCGCTGGCGCCACCCCTGCCCGACCGCGACCCAGATCGCGGCGATCCCCAGCACCATCGTCGCGTCGCGGGTGATCGAGAGCGCCAGCATCGCCCCGACCCAGAGCGGCAGCCAGCGCAGGCCGCGGTCGCAGACGAGGACCAGCGCGAGCAGGCCCAGCGTCTCCAGCAGCAGCCCCCAGGAGTCGACGAACTGCCCGAAGGACCAGCGGTAGAGCGGCGGCAGCAGCATGCAGCCGAGCGCGGCGACGATGCTGACCCCGATCGGGAAGCGGCGGCGCAGGAAGAGGAAGAGCATCGCCCCGATCAGCGCGTAGCCCAGCATCGAGACCGTCTTCAGCGCCGTCTGCACGCTCTCGCCGGTCACCGCGCCGACGCCGATCGCGAGGCCGGGGACGAGCCAGCGGCGTTCGTAGAACTGGTCGCTGTAGTCCTGCCAGGCCGGGTTGAGGATCCGGTAGGAGCCCGACGGCTCGTCCTCGATCGCCGCCGCCTCGCGCGCCCGCGGGCCGTCGAAGACCTCGTGCATCGCCTGCGCGTGCGACTCGCCTTCGAGCTGCTTGGCCTGGACTTCGTAGAAGAGGCCGTCGGAGTTGGGATCCCCCGCCATCAGCAGGCCGGGGGCAGCCAGCAGCAGGCCGACGAGAACCAGGCCGAGGACCGCACGCATGTCGGTGATGCGGTCCAGGGCCCTGTCCCCTATCCCTTGTCCCGCCGCGGCACCAGCACCAGCCGCTTGAACTCGGCGACCAGCACGCCGTCCTGGTTGAGCACCCGGGTGTGGACCTTGACGATGCCGCGGTCGAGCTTCGACTTCGACGGCTTCACGTCCAGCACCTCGGTCTCGCAGAAGAGCGTGTCGCCGTGGAAGACCGGGTTCGGGTGGCTCAGTTCTTCGGTCGCCAGGTTGGCGATCGCCTTGCCGGAGACGTCGGAGACCGACATCCCGAGCGCCAGCGAGTAGACCAGCGGCCCGACGACGACGTTGCGGCCCTGCTGCGAGTTGCCGGCGTAGACGTCGTTGATGTGCAGCGGGTGGTGGTTCATCGTGATCAGGCAGAAGAGGTGGTCGTCGGCCTCGGTCACGGTCTTCGCCGGCCAGTGCTTGTAGACGGCGCCGACCTCGAACTCCTCGAGGTAGCGGCCGTAGCTGTGGGCGCCGGACGCCTCGCGCTCCGCCTGGTCGGTGGTGAACTCGTTGCTCTGCTCGCTGCTCACTGGTTCGTCTGCCTCCTGGTCGTTTAGCGGCGCGGGATGCTATCTGGCAATCCGCCGCGGAGGCCGCATCCAGGCGGGACCCTAGACTTCCCGCCGTGAGCGAGCCGGGAAAGATCGGGATCGTCGGCATCGGCTACGTCGGCCTGCCGCTGGCGGTCGCCTTCGCCGAGCAGGGCTGCGAGGTCGTCTGCGTCGACTCCGACCCCGCCAAGCTGGAGGCGCTGGCGGCCGGCCGCAGCTACATCGAGGACATCCCCAGCGCCAGCCTGGAGCCGCTGCGCGAGCGCCTGCGCCCGACCGCCGACCACGCCGACCTGTCCGCCTGCGAGGCGGTGATCGTCTGCGTGCCGACGCCGCTGACCAACTCGCGCGAACCCGACCTCTCCTACCTGCTGGGGGCGGCCGAGGCGATCGCCGGGGTGCTGCGCGAGGGGCAGCTGGTCGTGCTCGAGTCGACCACCTACCCGGGGACCACCCGCGAGCGCCTGGTGCCGATCCTCGAGGGTTCGGGGATGCGGGCCGGCGAGGACTTCCACCTCGCCTTCTCGCCGGAGCGGATCGACCCCGGCAACACCGACTTCTCGGTCCGCACCACGCCGAAGATCGTCGGCGGCGTCAACCCGGCCTCGACCGAGCGCGCGGCCGAGCTCTACCGGCGGATCTGCGACGAGGTCGTCGTCGTCTCCACCCCCGAGGCAGCGGAGCTGGCGAAGCTGCTGGAGAACATCTTCCGCTCGGTCAACATCGCCCTCGTCAACGAGCTCTCCCAGCTCTGCGACCGGCTCGGGATCGACGTCTGGGAGGTGATCGACGCCGCCGCGACCAAGCCGTTCGGCTTCATGCGCTTCGAGCCAGGGCCGGGGATGGGCGGCCACTGCCTCCCGGTCGACCCCTTCTACCTCGCCTTCAAGGCCCGCGAAGCCGACTTCTACCCGGAGTTCGTCGAGCTCGCCGGGAAGGTCAACCAGACCCAGCCGGCGTTCTGCGTGGAACGGATCGAGCGGGCGCTGAACGACGTCGGCAAGCCCGTCCGCGGCTCCCGGATCCTGCTCCTCGGCGCCGAGCTACAAGGCCGGGATCGGCGACATCCGCGAGTCGCCGGCGCTGAAGATCGTGCGGATGCTGCGCGAGCGCGGCGGCGAGGTCTCCTACCACGACCCTTACGTCGCCGAGCTGCCCGACCTCGGATTGCGCTCGGTCGAGCTGGGGCCGGCGGTGGCCGGGGCCGACCTCGCCGCGGTGATCACCGCCCACCCGGAGATCGACTACGGGGAGCTGGTCTCCGCCGCGGCGCTGGTCGTCGACTTCCGCGGCGTCACCCGCGGGCTCGACGCCGCCAACCTGATCCGGCTGTAGCCGGGCGGCAGCGAGGGGTCGAGCGCCCGCATCGGCGCCCAGCCCTTCAGCAGCGCCTCCTCGAACTCGGCCTCCGGGTCGGAGCCGATCACGATCGCGCCGCCGATCCCGATGCTCGCCCCGCCCGCGCCGTCGAGGACGATCGCCCGGATCGCCACGCTGAGGTCGCACTCGCCGCCCAGCCCGAGGTAGCCGATCGCCCCCGAGTAGACGCCGCGGGCCTCGCCCTCGAGCCCGTCGAGGATCGCCATCGTGCGCTCCTTCGGCGCGCCGGTCATCGAGCCGGGCGGGAAGCAGGCGCGGACGCAGTCGAGCGGGCCGAGGCCCGGGCGCAGGCGGCCGCGGATCGTCGAGACCAGCTGGTGCACGGTCTCGAAGCTCTCGACCTCCATCAGCCGCGGCACCTCGACGCTGCCGACCGCGCAGACCCGGCCGAGGTCGTTGCGCAGGAGGTCGACGATCATCAGGTTCTCGGCCCGGTTCTTGGCGTCGGCGCGCAGCCCGGCGGCCAGGCGCGCGTCCTCGGCGGGGTCGCGGTCGCGGCGGCTGGTGCCCTTGATCGGCTTCGCCTCGACCTCGCCGCCGGCGCCGATCCGCAGGAAGCGCTCCGGCGAGGAGCTGAGCACCGAGAGGCCTCGGCCCGAGCCGCAGCAGCGCCGCGTAGGGCGCCGGGTTGACCCGCCGCAGAGCGCGGTAGAGCGGCAGTGCCGCCGGCGCCCCGGCGGCCTCGATCCGGTTGGTCAGGCAGAGCTCGTAGGACTCGCCCTCGCGCAGCGCCCGCCCGCAGGCCTCGATGTCCTCCAGGTAGGTGCGGCGGGAGCGCGCGAGGTGGAACTCGACCGGCTCGGCCGCGGCCGCCAGCAGCTCCGGCTCGCCGCGGCTGGCCGGCAGCGCCTCCAGGAGGGCCCGGGTCTCGCGCAGCCAGCGCTCCGCCTCTCCGTCCTCCGGCGCCGCCAAACAGAGCAGGTAGGTGCGGCCGTCCTCGTGGTCGAAGGCGACCAGGCGGTCGACGAAGAGGAAGCAGGCGTCGGGCCGGGGCGAGCGGTGGGCGGCGGCGCCGCCGGTCTCGGCCTTCAGCTCGTAGCCGAAGTAGCCGACGAACCCGCACTGGAAGCCGAACGGCAGCTCGGCGGGCGGCAGCCGCAGCCGCTCCAGCTCGGCTCCGAGGTAGTCGAAGATCGATTCGCGGCGGACCTCCTCGGCGCCGCCGCGCCGGACCGTCACCGCGCCGGCCCCGAGGTCGTAGGAGACCCGCGCCCCGAGCGGCCCGGGGGCGCCGAGGAAGGAGAAGCGGGCGCCCTCGCCGACCCGGCTGCTGTCGAGCCAGAAGGCGTCCTCCCGCCCGCCGCAGAGGCGCTCGAAGGCCTGCTCGGCGTCGCGGTCGCCGTCGATCCGCTCGACCCTCAGCTCCACCGCGCGCACCCCGCCGTGAGGTCGCGGAAGTTGGCGAGCAGGCGGCGGCCGTGCTCGGAGGCGACCGACTCGGGGTGGAACTGGACCCCCCAGCGCGGCAGCCGCCGGTGGGCGATCGCCATCAGCACCCCGTCCTCGGCCCAGGCGATCGGCTCCAGCGCCGCCGGCAGCGGCTCGGCCAGGCAGAGCGAGTGGTAGCGGACGGCCTGGAACTCGGCCGGGATCCCGGCGAACAGCGAGGCGCCGCCGTGGCGGACGCCGGCGACGCCGCCGTGGACCGGAGCCGGTGCCGGGACGACCTCCGCCCCCTCCACCCAGCCCAGCCCCTGATGGCCGAGGCAGACCCCGAGCAGCGGCAGCTCGGCGCGGCGGATCGCCTCCGCGCAGACGCCGAAGTCGGCCGCCCGGTCGGGCCGGCCCGGGCCCGGCGAGAGGACGACGTTGTCGCAGCCCAGCGCGGCCAGCGGCTCCCACCCCGGACTCGTCGTTGCGGACCACCACCGGCTCGGTCCCGTTGACCTCGGCCAGCAGCTGGAAGAGGTTGTAGGTGAAGGAGTCGTGGTTGTCGATCAGCAGCGTCCGCATCGGCGACGACGGATACTTACGCGGTGAGCCCACCGGCGCCACCCGACCCCAGCCGCGGCCTCTTCGAGACGCTGCTGATCGCCGGCGAGCGCCCGGTCGAGCTGGTCGCCCACCTCGGCCGGCTCACCACCAGCGCCCGCCAGCTGTTCGGCGCCGAGCTGCCCGAGTCGCTGCCCGGCGATCGGTCCGCGCCTGCGCCGGGATAGAGCTCGGGCGGGCTCCGGATCGACGTCGCCCCCGACGGCGCGGGCGGCCTGCGCCACGGATCGTCGCGACCGCGATCGACCCGACCGCCTTCTTCCCCGACTGGGAGCACGGCGAGGCCTGCGCAGCTTCGACGCCGAGGGCTGGTCGGGCGCCCACAAGTGGTCGGACCGGCGCTGGCTGGAGGAGCGCCGAGCGCGAGCTCGGCGAGGTTCTGCCGCTGCTCGTCGACGCCGACGGCAACGCGCTCGAGGCCGGCCGCGCCAACGTCTTCGTCGTCGCCGGACGGCGCCCTGGCGACGCCGCCGGTCGACGGCCGCATCCTCCCCGGCACAGCCCGGGCGGCGACCCTGGAGATCGCCGCCGACCTCGGGATCCCGGCGAGCGAGCGGCCGCTGCCGCTGGCCGAGCTGGGCGCAGCCGACGAGGTCTTCCTGACCTCCTCGGTCAAGGGCCTGCGCCCGGTCCGCTGGCTCGACGGCGACGAGCTGCAGCCGCCGCAGCACATTGGTCGAGCGCCTCGCCGCCGAGCTGCGCGAGCGCTGGCTCGGCGCCCGCGCCCGCGGCTAGCCCGGCGTCAGTGCACTTTCTTCAGCTTCGCCCGTTCCTCTTGGCGTTCGACGACCTGGACGATCAGCTTGACCACGTTGGAGTCGCCGTTGGCCTTGATGTGGCCGGTCTCGGCGGCGCTGCCGGTAGCTCTTGATCGTGCCTTTCTCGGCCAGCTCGTTGAACTGGGGCGGTCGATTTCGACCAGCACGCGCTCGTCCTGGGCGAGGTCCTTGGTGATCTTCGGCCCCGGCAGCTCGACCCGGTAGAGCTGGACGTCGTGTTTGGCTTTCAGCTCCAGGCCGAAGACCAGCTTCAGCTTCGCCAGGGCGGGGACTTCGGCCACGAACCGCTCGACGGCGGTGCGAATCAGGTCGGGGGTCGAGGCCATCTGTCCCTCCTCTAGATCTTGTGTCGTTGCAGGAGCTTCTTGCCGATCACCATGCGCTGGATCTCCGAGGTCCCCTCGCCGATCAGCAGCAGCGGCGCGTCGCGGTAGAGGCGCTCGATCTCGTACTCCTTCGAGTAGCCGTAGCCACCGTGGATGCGGAAGCTTTCTTCGACGCAGAACTTGCCGGTCTCCGAGGCCAGGAGCTTGGCCATCCCGGCCTCGAGGTCCGAGCGCAGCCCGGCGTCCTTCATCTGCGCCGCTTTGCGGGTGACCAGGCGAGCCGCCTCCAGCTGCGTCGCCATGTCGGCGAGCTTGAACTGGATCGCCTGGTGGTCGGCGATCTGCTTGCCGAAGGTCTTCCGTTCCTGGCTGTAGCGCAGCGCCAGCTCCAGCGCCCGCTGGCCGATCCCGACGCCGCGGGCGGCGACGTTGACCCGGCCGACCTCGAGCGCGTCCATCATCTGCACGAAGCCCTGGCCGACGCCGGCCTCCTCGCCGCCGAGAATCCGCTCCGGCGGGCACTTGTAGCCGTCGTAGACGAGCTCGGTCGACTCGACGCCCTTGTAGCCCATCTTCCTGATTTTCGGCGGCACCGTGAGCCCGGCGAAGTCGCCCTCGTTGACTTCCTTCCAGGGCTCCTTCTCGGTGATGAAGCAGGTCATTCCCTTGTACGGGGGGTCGGCCTGGTTGTCGGTCTTCATCAGCACGAAGACGACGCTGGAGCCGAGTCCGTTGGTCACCCACATCTTCTGGCCGGTGAGCTCCCAGTTGCCGTCGCCGTCCTTCTTGGCGCCGCCCTTGATGCCCTGGACGTCGGAGCCGACCTCGGGCTCCGAGAGTGAGAAGGCGGCGCGGATCTCGCCGGTCGCCATCTTCGGCAGGAAGTAGTTCTTCTGCTCGTCGGTGCCGAACTTCATCAGCAGGTAGGAGCCGATGAAGTGGGTGTTGACGACGCCGGAGATCGAGATCCAGCCGCGCGAGAGCTCTTCGACGATCATCGCGTAGGTGGTCAGGTCGAGGCCCATGCCGCCGTACTCCTCGGGGATCGTCACCCCGAACAGCCCCAGCTCTTTCATTTCCTCGACGATCGACTCCGGGAAGGTGTCCTCGTGGTCGAAGTGCTCGGCGTTGGGGATGATCTTCTCGTCGGCGAACTGACGGACCATCTCCGTGATGTCGCGCTGGAGGTCGGTCTGTTCGCTGTATGAGGCGGTGTCTACGGCCATTGCTCCTGCCTGTTTCGAAGGTTTCGGTGTCTGCAGGTTATCCCGCCCCGGATCGCGGCGACCCGCGTCCACAACGACGAAGGGCCGCGCCGGGATCTGATCCCGGCGCGGCCCCCGTGTCACCTCTCCCTGGCTTGAGCGCTATTCGGTCAGCGCCGCGGTCCAGCGGATCGAGCCCCAGTTGGAGGGGTTGTCGTCGGGGTTGACCTCGAGGGACAGCAGATCCCCCGCGGCGAACGTGACCGACGTGCCGGTCGTGCTTGCGCACGATTTGGCGGTCGAGCCGCTGATTTTGCAGGTCACCGCGGTGTCGACGCCGTTCTTGCGAACCGTCAGGTCCCAGCTGTTCCCGGAACCGGCCGCGACGCCGAGGTTGACCGCCAGGTGGGCGATCGTCCCGGATACCGGGACCACCATCTGCACGTTGAGCTCGGTCCCGGTCGACGCGTTCGTGGTCATGAACGGACCCACGTAGGTGTCGCTGGAGACGCTGCTCGGGTTGGCGGAGGAGACGCCGGCCAGCAGCATGCCGCTGGTGCCGACCGGGCCCTGCGGGCCGACCGGACCTTCTTTACCGGTTGCTCCTTCTTTGCCCGTCGCGCCTTCTTTGCCGACCGGGCCCTGGTTGCCGACGGGACCCTGGTTGCCAACGGGGCCCTGGTTACCGATCGGACCCTGGTTACCGACTGGGCCCTTGTCGCCGGTGGCACCCTTGTCGCCGGTGGCACCCTGCAGGCCTTTGTCGCCGGTCGGACCCTTGTCGCCGACGGGGCCCTGGTTACCGACCGGACCCTTGTCGCCGGTCGGGCCGACGAGGCCGATCGGGCCCTGGTCGCCGATCAAGCCCTGCGGGCCCTGGTCGCCGATCGGACCCTGCTCGCCGTCGAGGCCCTTGTTTCCAACCGGGCCCTTGTCGCCGTCGAGGCCCTTGGAACCCGCGTCGCCGTCGGGACCCTTGTTGCCGATCGGACCCTTGTCGCCGTCGGGGCCCTTCAGACCCTGATCGCCGATCGGACCCTGGTCGCCGACGGGACCCTGGTTACCGACCGGGCCCTGGTCGCCGATCGGACCCTGCTCGCCGTCGAGGCCCTTGTTTCCAACCGGGCCCTTGTCGCCGTCGGGGCCCTTCGGCCCTGCATCGCCGTCGGGTCCCTTGTTGCCGATCGGACCCTTGTCGCCGTCGGGGCCCTTGGCACCCGCATCGCCGTCGGGGCCCTTCGGACCCGCGTCGCCGTCGGGACCCTTGGGGCCGATCAAGCCCTGGTCGCCGTCGGCGCCCTTGGCACCCTGGTCGCCGTCAGGTCCCTTGTTGCCGATCGGACCCTTGTCGCCGTCGGGGCCCTTCGTGCCGACCGCACCCTGCTCGCCGACCGCACCCTGCTCGCCGTCGGCACCTTTCGCGCCCTTGTCGCCATCGGGGCCCTTGTCGCCGACGAGACCCTTGTCTCCGTCGTCGCCCTTCGCGCCCTTGTCACCGTCGGGGCCCTTGGCACCCGCATCTCCGTCGGGGCCCTTGGCACCCTGCTCGCCGTCGAGGCCCTTCGGCCCCGCATCGCCGTCGGGACCCTTGTTGCCGATCGGACCCTTGTCACCGTCGGGGCCCTTGGCACCCGCATCGCCGTCGGGGCCCTTCGGACCCGCGTCGCCGTCGGGACCCTTGGCACCCTGCTCGCCGTCGGCGCCCTTGGCACCCTGGTCGCCGTCAGGTCCCTTGTTGCCGATCGGACCCTTGTCGCCGGTCGGGCCGACAAGCCCGATCGGGCCCTGGTCGCCGATCAAGCCCTTCTCGCCGACGGGGCCCTGGTTGCCGATCGGACCCTTCTCGCCGACGGGGCCCTGGTTACCAGCGGGACCCTTGTCGCCGATCGGGCCCTGGTTGCCGATCGGGCCCTTCTCGCCGGGGTTGCCGTCGGGACCCTTGTCGCCGGTGACACCCTTCTCGCCGGTGGCGCCCTGCGCGCCGGCGGCACCCGTGGCCCCGGTCGCACCGGATTCGCCGCTGCCTTCCGAGACGCCGAGCACGCCCTGGCCGCTTCCGGCCACGACCTGGATCAGCTGCTCGCCCTTCTTGCACTTGGCCGTGCCGGCGAAGTGGACGACGCCCTTTTCGGGGCCGCTCTTGACTACGCAGAGGTTGAGGGTCTGGAGCGTCTTCTTCTTGGCCGCCTCGGCGTGGTTCGCGAAGGCCATGAGACCGGCCAGCGCGACACACGCCGCAAGCGCCAGAGCCAGCCACGCGGGCCAGTTCAGACGAGACGAGATCGGTGCAGTCATTTCGGGGAATCTCCTTACGGTTATTGAGCCACGGAAAGCGGGGGGCGCCGCTTTCTGGCGGCCTCCGACGAGCGCGAAGGTAGGACAGGCAACCGAGCCCCGCGATAGAACATGCGGCTAAAGGGAACCGCTGCGCTAAAGGTTCAGGAGGCCGATATGCGCGCGCCGAGGGAGCCGGCAAACGGCTCCGCAACAGGGATTCCGAGGGAGCACGCCGGGGCCGGCCAGAACGTCCGTTTCGGGCTGCTCCTATGTACGTCCAGTCAGAGGCACACAGGCGCGGGTGAATGACCGTGCCCGGCGATACAGCGTTTGTGCCCCGCCGTATCGCCATCGCCTTTCTCACCGCCCTGGCCCTCTGCGGCGCCGGCGCCGGCAGCGCCGCCGCAGCCGGCGGCGGGCTGGTCGCGCCGCTCAGCGCCTGCCCCGGCCAGGTCAGCCTCTCCGCGCCCGTCCCAGCCCAGGAGCGGACGATGCTCTGTATGGCCAACTTCGCCCGCGCCGAGCTCGGCCTGGGAGCGCTGGAAGCCAGCGAACCGCTGGAGCAGTCGGCCCGCGAGAAGGGCCGCGACATCCTCCGCTGCGACAGCTTCAGTCACTACGCCTGCGGCCGCGAATTCGCCTACTGGATTCGCGCCACCGGCTACCTCGCCAGCGATTGCTGGCGAGCCGGTGAGAACCTGGCCTTCGGCAACGGCGACCTCGGCAGCGTGCGCTCGATCTTCCGCGCCTGGCTGCGCTCCCCCGAGCACCGCGAGAACCTGCTCGGCGCCTACACCCAGACCGGCATCGACCTCAGCACCGGCACCCTCGAAGGCTTCGCCGGCACCCGCATCTGGACCGAGCACTTCGGCACCCACTGCGAACCCCCCGCCTAACCCGGAGTCCTCGCACCCCCCACGGGGGGAGAGTCTCTCCCGTTTCCGACTTATTGGGCGCTATGGCGCCCAAAATGTCGGAAGCGAGAAGCGCACGAGCCTGGAGGCTGGCGCGGGGGCAGTATGGGGTGGTGGCGCGGCGGCAGCTGCTGGGGCTCGGCTTCTCCTCCGACGCGATCAAGCACCGCCTGAGGACCGGCCGGTTGCACGCGCTGAGTGGCGGCGTCTATGCGGTCGGCCGTGCCGAGCTCGGCCAGGAGGGGCGGTGGATGGCGGCGGTGCTCGCCTGCGGCGAGGGCGCGGTCCTCAGCCACCGCAGCGCCGCGGCGCTCTACGGGCTCGGAGAGGAGCGCCCCGGGGTGATCGAAGTCAGCGTGCGGGGAGATCGCGAACCGCGCCGCCGGGGCCTGAAGGCGAGGACCAGGCCCTCCCTCCCCAGCCACGACGTCGGCACCCTCAGGGGGATACCGGTCACCTCGCCGGTGCGGACCATGCTCGACCTCGCCGACCTGCTCGGGCCGCGGCGGGCGGTCAACGAGGCGGACAAGGGCGACGTGATCGACCCGGAGTCCCTGCGGGAGGCGCTGGCCGGCTACGCCGGCGAGCCGGGCGTGAAGGCCCTCAGGTCCCTGCTCGACCGCGACACCTTCGTGCTCTCCGACGCGGAGCTGGAAGTCCTCTTCCGCCCCCTGGCCCTGGAGGCCGGGCTCCCCCTTCCGTTGACCAAACAGATCGTCAACGGGTTCGAGGTCGACTTCCACTGGCCAGACCTCGGACTGGTGGTCGAGACCGACGGCCACCGCTATCACCGCACGCCATCGGCCCAGTCCCGCGACGCCCTCCGCGACCAGCTCCACACCGCCTCCGGCCTCACCCCATTGCGCTTCTCCCACCACCAGGTCAAGCACGACCCCGCCCACGTCAAGCGCGTCCTCTCCAAGACCCTTCACCACCTCCGTCCCCCCGCCGCCGCGACTGCTGCCCGAACTAAGGAACGGGCGCCATCGCCCGCAACCGCGCCGCCACACGATCCGCGCGCTCGGTGAACTGCCGGAGAGGATCGAACTCCGGCACAGGGCCGGTCTCAGCCGCCGGCACCGGCGCGGGCGCCGGCTCCTGCGCCCGCGGCTGACTCGCCCGCTCGGCCAGCTCGGCCGCCCGGCGCGCCTGCTCGGCCGCCTCGATCGCCGCGGCGCCGATCTCCAGCGCCGCCGCTTCGGAGGAACGGGCGACCGCGAGCGCGTGATCGATCCGCTGCTCGAGCTGGGCCAGCGTCGCCGGCCGCGACTCGACGGGCAGGATCCACTCGCCGGTGCTGTCGCGCTCACCCTCGGCCATGGCGATCCAATCTAGGGCCGCCGCAGGCGGGAAATCCGCGAGGTGCGGATTTGTGGCCCTCATTGGCTAGATTTCGCGCCGCCCAGGAAACGACCCGAGGAGCAGCTTGAAACACCCCAGAGACTTCTTCCTGCCGCAGGCGATCGGCGCCCCGACGCCGCTGACCGAGATTCCGGTGAAGCCGTCGCGGATGATCCACTTCCTCGACTTCTCGAACGAGAAGATGGTCGCCAAGGCCGGCGCCATCGCGGAACAGACCGACATCCTGCTCGGCAACCTCGAGGACGCCGTCCCGGTCGACCGCAAGGAGGCCGCCCGCGCCGGCCTGATCAAGGCCGCGAAGGAGACCGACCTCGGCGGCACCGCGCTGTGGACCCGGGTCAACGCGCTGGAGAGCCCCTGGGTGCTCGACGACCTGACCCAGATCGTCACCGAGGTCGGCGACAAGCTGGAGACGGTGATGGTGCCCAAGGTCGAGGGCGCCTGGGACATCCACTACGTCGACCGCCTGCTTGCCCAGCTGGAGGCGAAGGCCGGGCTCGACCGCCCGATCCTGATCCACGCGATCCTCGAGACCCCGCAGGGCGTCGTCAACCTCGAGGAGATCGCCAACGCCAGCCCGCGCATGCAGGGCATGAGCTTCGGCCCCGCCGACCTCGCCGCCGCCCGCCGCATGAAGACGACCCGGGTCGGCGGCGGCCACCCCGGCTACCGCGTGATGGAGGACCCGGCCGACCCGGAGAACCCCGAGGCCGACCGCGTCAGCGCCCAGCAGGACCTCTGGCACTACTCGATCGCCCGCATGGTCGACGCCTGCACCTCCGCCGGCATCCTGCCCTTCTACGGGCCCTTCGGCGACATCAAGGACACGGCCGGGTGCGAGACCCAGTTCCGCGCCGCCTTCCTGATGGGCTGCGTCGGCGCCTGGTCGCTGCACCCGGTCCAGATCGGGATCGCCAAGCAGGTCTTCAGCCCGCCGCCGGACGAGGTCAAGTTCGCCAAGAAGGTGATCGAGGCGATCCCCGACGGCCGCGGCGTCCACATGATCGACGGCAAGATGCAGGACGACGCCACCTGGAAGCAGTGCAAGGTGATGGTCGAGCTGGCCGAAATGCTGGCCGAGAAGGACGACGACCTGAAGGCCGCCTACGAGCTGTAGGCGGTCCGCCGGGGCCCCCACCGGGGCCTCGGCTCAGCGCGTCTCGAACCAGAAGGAGACGCCGTGGCGGTCGACCTCGCCGAGGCCGGGCCGCTCCCAGAGCACGTCGAGCGCGCCGGCCAGCCCCGGGTCGTTGCTGACCCGCCAGGCCGGCAGCACGATCTCGACGTCGGCGCCGCCGAGCAGCCAGGTCGCCAGCGGGTACTGCTCGGAGTAGAAGCGCTCGGCGATCTCCGCCGGGTAGTCGTCCGGCAGGTAGATGTCGTGGATCCCGACCAGGACGCCCGCCGGCAGCGCCGGCAGCACGTCGAGGAAGAAGACCGAGACATCGCTGTTCATGAAGGTCCGGTGGGAGCCGTCGAAGAAGACGACGTCGCCCGCCGCGATCGGCTCGAAGACCGCCAGGTCGACGGCCTCCAGCGGCTTGCGGATGACCGCGTCGCAGAGCTCGTCGATCTCCGCTCGCGGGTAGGGGTCGATCGAGGTCAGCTCGGTGGCGAGGCCGCCGTCGGCCTTCGCCCGGGCGACGAACTTGGTCGAGTTGCCGGAGCCGATCTCCAGGTAGCGGGCCGGCCGGCGGTCGCGCATGAAGGCGTAGAAGGAGGCCCCGTCGAGGCCGGAGATCATCCCGTTGACCCACGACGGCTGTCGCGGGTCGGCGGCGCTGAGCTCGATCTTCGCCAGCTCGTCGGCGTGGCGGGCGAGCCCGCGCACGACCGCCGCGTAGCTCTCCCGCTGGGCGACGATCAGCCGCTCCAGCCCCGGGTGCGAGGGACGCCCGTGCCCGTAGCGCGGCGCGTTCTCGACCGTCGGCGGGTAGTCGAGGTTGACGTAGTGGCTGTCGGTCGCCCGACCGAGGGCGCGAACGCCCGATTCGGCGCCGCGCGTCTTCAGATCGCCGAGACGACCCATGCCGGGGTGGTTACCCCAACCGGCTCTCGAGCGCCGTCAGCTGCTCGTTCAGCTCGGCGGGCAGATTGTCGCCGAACTTCTCGAGGTGCTCGCGCAACTGCGGCAGCTGCTGCTTGACCAGCTCGGTGTCGACCGAGAGCAGCTCCTCCATCGCCTCGCGGGAGATCTCCAGGCCGCTGGTGTCGATCGCGTCGACCGGCGGCAGCAGGCCGATCGGGGTCTCGATCGCCTCGGCCTTGCCCTCGCAGCGGCGGAAGACCCACTCGAGCACACGGCTGTTCTCGCCGAACCCCGGCCAGAGGAACTTGCCGTCGGCGTCTTTGCGGAACCAGTTGACGTAGAAGACCCGCGGCAGCTCGGCCCCCTCGACCTTGCCCATCTTCAGCCAGTGGGCGAAGTAGTCGGCCATGTTGTAGCCGCAGAACGGCAGCATCGCCATCGGGTCGAAGCGCAGCTGGCCGACCGCGCCGGCGGCGGCGGCGGTCGTCTCGGAGGACATCGTCGCCCCCATGAAGACCGCGTGCTCCCAGTCGAACGCTTCCTGGACCAGCGGCACCACGGTGGCGCGGCGGCCGCCGAAGAGGAAGGCGTCGATCGGGACGCCGGCCGGGTCCTCCCACTCGGGCGCGATCGACGGGCACTGGGCCGCCGGCGTCGTGAAGCGGGCGTTCGGATGGGCGGCGGGGGTGTCGGACTCGGGGGTCCAGTCGTTGCCGTGCCAGTCGACTACGTGGTCCGGCGGCGCCCCGGTCATCCCCTCCCACCAGATGTCGCCGTCGTCGGTCCTGGCGCAGTTGGTGAAGATCGAGTTGCTCTCGATCGTGTCCATCGCGTTCGGGTTGGTCTTGTGGCTGGTGTTCGGCGCGACGCCGAAGAAGCCGGCCTCGGGGTTGACCGCGTAGAGGCGGCCGTCCTCGCCGAACTTCATCCAGGCGATGTCGTCGCCGACCGTCTCGACCTTCCAGTCGGGCAGGGTCGGGATCAGCATCGCCAGATTGGTCTTGCCGCAGGCCGAGGGGAAGGCGCCGCCGATGAACTTCTCGGTGCCCTCCGGCGAGGTCAGCTTGAGGATCAGCATGTGCTCGGCCAGCCAGCCCTCGTCGCGGGCCATCGCCGAGGCGATCCGCAGCGCGAAGCACTTCTTGCCGAGCAGGGCGTTGCCGCCGTAGCCCGAGCCGTAGGACCAGATCTCGCGGGTCTCCGGGTAGTGGACGATGTACTTGTTGTCGCCGTTGCAGGGCCAGGAGACGTCTTCGACGCCCTCGGTCAGCGGCATCCCGACCGAGTGGACGCAGGGGACGAACTCGCCCTCCTCGCCGAGCACGTCGAGCGCGCCCTTGCCCATCCGGGTCATGATCCGCATGTTCGTGGCGACGTAGGCGGAGTCGGTCAACTGCACGCCGATCTCGGCGATCTCGGAGCCGAGCGGGCCCATCGAGAAGGGCACCACGTACATGGTGCGGCCGACCATGCAGCCCTTGAAGAAGCCGTTCAGCTCGGCGCGCATCTCGGCCGGGGCGCGCCAGTTGTTGGTCGGGCCCGCGTCCTCCTCGCGCTCGGAGCAGATGAAGGTGCGGTCTTCGACCCGGGCGACGTCGGCGGGGTCGGAGAGGGCGAGGTAGGAGTTCGGCCGCTTCGCGTCGGAGAGCTTCTCGAAGGTGCCGGCGTCGATCAGCGCCTGCGCCAGCGCGTCGTACTCCTCGGCGGAGCCATCGCACCAGTGGATGGCGTCCGGCTGGGTGAGGGCGGCGATCTCGCCGACCCAGCTCAGGAGTTTGGCATTGGTGGTCAGCGCGGGGGCCGTGGTCAGGTCGCTCATTCGCCTCTCTCTATTTGTTCGTTTCGAGTCCGACGAAGCTGACGTCGGCATTCTCATTGCGGATCTTCAAGGTCGCGGTCGCCTGCGTTCCATCGGCGTACTCGACGGTGCAGGTGAAGGTCTTCTCCGCTTCGACCTTCTCGTCGGCAGGGCACTCGACAGCCCGAATCTTGTCATGAAAAGACGATTCCAGGTCGGCCTGGACCGCGTCCTCGGTCTTCGCGGAGTCGATCACGGTATCGCCGCAGGCGGTCAGGAAAGCCGCGGCGGCGAGCGCGATCGCCAGGACCGCCAGGGGGCGGCGGGCGGCGTGGCGCCTTGCTTCGAGCATCGGCGGAGTATCACAGCTGGATCCGCGGAACAAGGCCAGCTCAGCGGAGGAAGATCTGCGCGTGCGGGTTCAGCGAGCGTGACTTCTGGAAGGCGGCGACGGAGGCGTCGGGCCTGCCGTTCTCGGCGGCGATCCGCGAGAGGACCAGCCAGTTGCGCCAGTTGGTCGGCTCGCGTTCGGCCGCCGCCCGGGCGGCGGCTTCGGCGGCGGCGTAGTCGCGCAGGAGCTCCAGCACCAGCGCCTCCTGCAGGCGCGGCGCCGCCGCGTAGGGCTGGACGTTCTGGGCGCTGCGGGCAGCGTCGAGGGCGGCCGGCAGGTCGCCGCCGCGGACGTCGGCCTCGCTCTCGCGGATCTGGGTCAGGCCGGCGAGGGAGATCGCGATCAGCGCGATCGCCAGCAGCGAGACGGCGGCGACGCCGGCGCGCCAGCCGATGCCGAGGCGCGGCCTGCCCCCGCGCGCCTCACGGCCGACGACCAGCCCCGCGGCGAGCAGCAACACCACCACCGGCAGCACCGGGATCTGCCACATCCAGTCGACCTGGGCGGTGATCGCGAAGACCAGCGCGGCGGCGACGGCGCCGGCGAGGCGGGTCCGCTCGGCCGCCTCGGCCCGCAGCGCGCCGGAGATCCCGGTCGCGAAGACGACGATCAGGAAGCCGATCAGCGGCAGGAACCCGAGGATCCCCAGCTCGCCCAGCGTCTGCAGGTAGAGGGAGTGGGTGTCGCGGACGGTTTCGTAGCCGTCGCCTTCGCTCGCCCACCAGAACTGGAAGGTGCCGGCGCCGGTCCCGACCAGCGGCTCCGACTTGAACTCGTCGACCGCCGAGACCCAGAGCTCGTAGCGGCTCTGGCCGGCGACACTGCTGAGCCGCTCGGTCCCCTCGCCGGGGGTGCCGCCGTACTTGAATTCGTCCCAGCCATCGGAGATCCGGCCGGGGGCGCCGATCGCCAGCGCCGCCACCACCAGCGCGGCCAGCCCGACGCCCAGCGCCACCAGGCTGGTCTCCCGCGTCGGCCGGCTCCAGGCCGGCCGCGCCGAGCGGCGGCCGAGCAGCGCCAGCCCGGCCACGGCGAGGCCGGCGAGGACGCCGACGACCAGCACCAGCACCAGCATCGAGTCGCCCTGGCTGTGGGCGAGCGAGCTGTCGAGCCCGGAGCGCAGCTCGTCGCGGGACTGGGCGGCGAGGATCAGCAGGCCGGAGCCGAGCAGGACGACGCCGGCGTAGAGCAGCTTCGGAAGCCGGTCGGCGGCCAGCGCCAGGAAGACGACGACGGCGATCGCGGCCGCGGCGATGCCGCCGCGCGAGAGCGTGAAGTAGAGGGTCAGGGCGAAGGCCGGGAAGGCCGCCGCGCAGAGCCCGCGGACCAGCAGCGACCGCGCCCCGGCCGCGAACTGCAGCAGCAGCGGGATCCCGATCGCGACCAGGCAGCCGAACCCGTTCCAGTAGTTGAGCGGGTAGGAGAGCCGTTCCTCGGTCTCCAGCAGGCGGCCGGTCTGCTGGGCGGAGTCGATCAGGCCCGGGTGCAGGCGCGAGAGCAGACCGACCGCGACGACGACGGCGATCCCGGCCGTGACCGCGCCGAGCAGGCGTGAGGTTTCGCCGGAGTCGCGGGTGCCCAGCGCCGCCGCGAAGACCCCCAGGTAGGTGAGGTCGCGGGAGAGTTCGACGAAGGTGCGGTCGGAGCTGTCGGTCCAGACCAGGCTGAGGCCGACCCAGAGGACGAAGACGCCGAGCAGGGCCAGGGCCGCCAGCGCCGGCCTGCCGAGCCGGCGGCGCGGCATCGCCCCGACCGCGACGGCGGCGAGGACCAGCCACCAGACCGCGATCCCGACCTGGTCGTGGACCAGCGAGTCGTAGCCGCCGCCTTCGAGCCCGAGGAAGACGACGAGGCCGAACGGGAGCAGCCAGGAGCCGACCGCGCCCCAGTCCCAGCGGTCGCGCAAATCCTCGTTCCAGGGCCGCGCCCGCATCGAACCGGTCTCCATCCGGTTCTATGCTAGGTGTGCCCGCCGGACGGGTAGGGACCCAGCGCCATGAAGACCGCGAAGACGATCGCCACCGCCAGCACCGCCGCCGCCCTGCTGGCGGCGCTCCTGCTGCCCGCCGCGGCCGGCGCCGAGTACTACATCCCGCCCGGCAACTCGGCCGTCAACCAGTACACCGAATCGATCCCGGGCGCCGGCGGCGAAAGCGGCGGCAAGAAGAAGGACGTGACCCCGGCCCAGGCGATCGGCGCGAAGAACGCCAAACAACTCGAGCAGAAGGGCGACGTCGGCACCGAAGCGGCCGAAGTCGCCGCCGAAACCGCGCCGCCCGCAGATCTCTACGCGAAGGACGGCGACAGCGGCGAAGGCGAAGGCGAAGGGCAGAGTGGCGGCGGCTCCGGGTCCGGGCCCGGCGGCAACGGCAACGGCTCTGCCAGTCCCGGCAACGGCGCCGGCACGGGCGGCGCGGGCAACGGCTCCGCCGCCGGAAACGCCACCAGCGTCGACCAGCCCTCCGGCAGCTCCGGCCTCTCCTCGATCCTCGGCGAGGCGACCGGCACCGCCGACGAAGGCAACATCGGCCTCTGGCTGCCGCTGGCGATCCTGGCGACGCTCGCCGGGGCGGTCGTCTACCGGCTGCGCCGGCCCCACGGGCCGACGGCCTAGAACCCACAGCCGATGCGACCCCTGTTCCCTACGACCCTTCGCGCTCCCCGCATCCGCCTCGGCGCGGCGCTGGCCGCGCTGGCGCTGCTCGCGACCCTCTGCCTGGCCGGGCCGCGCCCGGCGCAGGCGCGCCCGTTCGAGACCGGCATCTCCGGGATCGGCGACTACAGCCCGCTCTCCTTCGACCGCACCCGCGAAGCCGGCGCCGGCTTCGTCCGCCTCGCGCTCAGCTGGCCCTCGGTGGCACCGGTGGCGCCGCCGGCGAGCTTCCAGCCCGCCGACCCCGCCGACCCCGCCTACAACTGGACCTACATCGACACCGGGATCAGGGAAGCGGTCCGCGCCGGCCTCAACCCGGTGGTGCTGATCGACGGCGCTCCGCGCTGGGCCCAGCGCTGCGTCTCGCCCCCCGGCCTGCAGACGACCGAAGCCTGCGACCCCGACCCGGCCCAGCTCGCCGCCTTCGCGACCGCCGCCGCCCGCCGCTACAGCGGCACCTTCGCCAACCTGCCGCGGGTCCAGTACTGGCAGGGGCTGAACGAGCCGAACCTGACCCTGTTCTTCTTCCCCCAGTTCAACACCGAAGGCAAGTCGCTCTCCCCGGCCCTCTACCGCGACCTGATCAACAGCTTCTACACCGCGGTGAAGTCGGTCGACCCGTCGAACCTGGTGCTCTCGGCCGGCCTCGGGCCGACCGAACTGAAGGGCTACAACATCGGCCCGATGAAGTTCACCCGGGAACTGCTCTGCATGAAGGGGACGACGAAGCCGAAGCCGATCAAGGGCGGCTGCGGAGGCGGCGTCCACTTCGACATCTTCGACATCCACCCCTACACGACCGGCGGCCCGACCCACGAAGGGCGCCCCAACGACGTGCAGATGGGGGACCTCGGCAAGCTGCAGACGCTGCTCAAGGCGGCCGACAAGGCCGGCCACATCAAGGGCTCCTTCAAGCGCACCCAGCTCTGGATCACCGAGTTCTCCTGGGACTCCAACCCGCCCGACCCCGGCGGCCTGCCGATGAAGATCCTCACCCAGTGGGTCGGCGAAGCCTTCCACGAGGCCTGGGCCAATGGCGTCAGCAGGTTCTTCTGGTACGGCCTCCACGACGACCCCTTTGGCGCCGACTCGAGCCTGACCGCGCAGGGCGGGCTCTATTTCCGCGGCCCCACCCTGGCCGCCGACCAGCCGAAGGAAGTCCTGATCAGCTTCCACTTCCCCTTCGTCGCCTTCGCCGGCAAACAGGGCCTCGAATTCTGGGGACGGTCGCCGAGCAGCGGCGCCGGCCCGGTCCAGCTGCAGGTCTTCCGCGGCGGCGGCTGGCGCAAGCTGAAGACCGTCCCGGCCGACCAGGCCGGGATCTTCAAGGGGACCCTGAAGACCAGGTACGGAGCCAACAAGAAGGGGTCCGTGAGGGCGGTTTTCGGTGCCCACCAGTCGGTCCCGTTCCCGATGAAGCGGGTCGGCGATTTCCGCCACCCCCCGTTCGGTTAGCCGGTTCGGGTAGATTCCCGCGCCGCTGATGCGGTTCTACGAGTTCGAGGCAAGGCAGATAGTCGAGCTGGCGGGTATACCCGTCACCAAGTACGGCTTCTGCAAAACGGCCGACCAGGCCCGCGTCGCCGCCGAGGAGATCGGCGGTCCGGTCGTGATCAAGTCGCAGGTCCTGAGCGGCGGCCGGATGAAGGCGGGTGGCGTCAAGTTCGCCGACACGCCCGACGAGGCCGCGGCCCACGCCGCCGACATCCTCGAGCTGGAGATCAACGGCCACATGCCGCGCGGGGTGCTCGTCGACCCCAAAGCGGAGGTCAAGCAGGAGTACTACGCGAGCGTCGTCTGGGACGGCACCGCGAAGAAGCCGCTGATGCTGTTCAGCGACATGGGCGGGATCGACATCGAGGAGGTCGCCGAGACCCACCCCGACCACGTCGGCAAGGGACACGTCTTCAACCTCTTCCCGATCCCCGACTTCGAGGCCAAGCAGGTGATCGCCGCGACCGGGGTGACCGGCTCGCAGCTGAACCGGGCGACGCCGATCCTCGCCAAGCTCGCCCGCCTCTTCCGCGACTACGACATGACCCTGGCCGAGATCAACCCGCTGGCCGAGCTGACCGACGGCAGCTTCGTCGCCCTCGACGCCCACATGGAGATGGAGAACGAGGCGGTCGGCCGCCAGAAGGGCCTGCTCCGCAAGCGCCTGGAGATCGCCGAGGAGGACACCCGCGAGACCTACGAGCCCTCCGAGTTCGAGCGCAACGTCGCCGCGATCGACGCCGCCGACCACCGCGGCGTGATCCAGGGCAAGGACCACGGCTTCACCGGCAACCTCGGCCTCGTGATCGGCGCCGGCGGCGGCTCGCTGACCCTCACCGACGCGGTCCGCAGCCAGGACGGCAGGCCGGCCAACTACTCCGAGATCGGCGGCAACCCGTCGGTCGCCAAGGCCTGTGGCCTGGCCAAGGAGGTGCTGGAAAAGGACGGCGTCGAGAAGATCGCGGTGATGATGTCGATCGTCTCCAACACCCGCGTCGACATCGTCGCCCGCGGGGTCATCAAGGCCTGCCTGGAGCTCGGCAAGGACCCCGGCGAGACGATCGCGATCTTCCGCATCCCGGGCGCCTGGGAGGAGGAGGGCTTCAAGATCCTCGAGCGCTACGGGGTCGAGTCCTGCGACCGCTCGGTCTCCCTCTGGGAAGCGGCCGGGCGCGCCGTCGCCAAGGTCCAGGGAGCATCCGCATGAGCATCCTGCTGAACCGCGAGACCACCTTCATCGTGCAGGGGATCACCGGCCGCGAGGCGGTCAACCTGACCCGCGAGTGCCTCGACTACGGCTCCAAGGTCGTCGGCGGCGTCACCCCCGGCCGCAAGGGCCGCGAGGTCCACGGCGTCCCGGTCTTCGACACCGTCGCCCAGGCGGTCGAGCACCACGGCGCCCCGATCGACGGCTCCGTCGTCACCGTCCCCCCCGCCTTCACCAAGGACGCCGTCCTGGAGGCGATCGAGAACGGGATCGAGCTGATCGTGATCGTCACCGAGCGGATCCCCCGCCGCGACGTCGCCCAGATGGTCGAGCTCGCCAACCTGCGCGGCGCCCGCATCATCGGCCCCAACTGCCTCGGCCTGATCGTCCCCGACGTCTGCAAGATGGGCGGGATCGGCGGCCCGGCCCGCGACGCCGCCAAGGCCTACGCCCCCGGCCCGGTCGGCGTGATGAGCCGCTCCGGCGGGATGACCACCGAGATCTCCTCCTCGCTGACCCAGGCCGGGCTCGGCGTCTCCACCGCCGTCTCGATCGGCGGCGACGCGATCATCGGCTCCGCCTACGCCGAGCTGATGCCCTACTTCGAGGCCGACGAGGAGACGAAGGCGATCGTCATCTACACCGAGCCCGGCGGCCGCATGGAGGCCCAGCTGGCGCAGTGGGTCGCCGACAACGACAGCCGCCTCCCGATCGTCGCCTTCATGGCCGGCAAGTTCATGGACGACGAGGAGATGAAGGGCATGTCCTTCGGCCACGCAGGAACCATCGTCGAGGGCAAAGAGGACACGGCGACCGAGAAGATCGCCCGCCTCGAAGCGGCCGGCATCCGCGTGGTCGAGCGGATCGACGAGATCCCCACCGTCGTCAAGGAGAAACTGGGAGCGGCAGCCTGATGGCAGAGAAGCTGAACGCGGTCTTCATCGAGGTCGAGGTCGACGAGCCCACCGCCAGCGACCCGGCGCTCGGCGCCAAGCTGGACGAAGTCTGCCCGGTGAACATCTACAAGGGCACCGCCTCGGGCGTCGAGATCGTCGAGGAGAACCAGGACGAGTGCGTCCTCTGCAAGCTCTGCCTCGAAGCCGCCCCGGCCGGCACCGTGCACGTCAAGAAGCTCTACGACGGCACCGAGCTCGAGCTCTAGGCCGCCTCGGCGGCGGCCAGGAGCAGGGCGCCGGACTCGACCATCATCTGGGCTTCCTCGCGCATCCGCTCGGGGATGACGACGAGCGAGCGCAACTCGTCGAGCCGCCCCTGGTCGCCGCCGATCTTGAGGTCGGGGACGCCGGCGGTGCCGACGACCACCGCGGCGAGCACCGCGATCGGGGCTCCGGCGACGGTCACGTCGGGGTCGGCCGCGAGGCCGCGCGAGCCGGCGATCCAGCCGCCGGCGATCCGCAGCTCGTAGTCGTGGCCGAGGCTGCGCAGGCCCAGCGTCAGCTCCAGCTCGGCCGGCGGCCGCAGGATCACCCGCAGGGAGTTGGGCAGCGAGGAGGGCGCCAGCCCAACCACGTCGGCGGCCGTCTGCAGATCCATCCCCCAGCGGGCGAGCTCGATCATCGGCCGCTCGAGGCCGCGTCCCAGCTCGGTCAGCTCGTAGACGACGGCGGCGGCCGGCGGGCCGAGCTCGCGGCGGGCGACGATCCCGTCCTCTTCGAGCGCCCGCAGGCGCTTGGTGAGGACGTCGGTCGGGACCCCGCCAGCGTCGCGGGCAAGGTCCGAGAAGCGCAGCGGGCCCAGCGAGAGCTCGCGCACGATCAGCAGCGACCAGCGCTCGCCGACCCGGTCGAGCGCGGCGGCGAGGCTGCACTCCTGTTCGTATTCGCGGCGCGGCACCGACCCATCCTAACGCCAGTGCTTGGGAAAGCAAAGTGCACGCTTTGGATTCTGGTACAGTCGCGCCGCCGTGGATCGCATCGCCGACCTCACCTGGAAGCGACCGAAGCTCGTGCTCGGCCTGGTCGGCGCCTTCGCCCTGCTGGCGATCGTCTTCGGGCGCGATGTCGAGAGCCACCTGAAGGCGGCCGGATTCACCGACAGCTCTTCCGAGAGCGAGCGGGCGACGCGGCTGCTGCGCGACTCGCTCGGCTACAACCCGAACCCGGCGATCGTGCTGGTCGTGCGCGAGCCCGGTGGCGGCAAGCTCGACACCGCCGACCCGGCCGTGCGCCGCGAGGTCGACCGCCTCGCCACCGGGATGGCGGGGGTCGAGTACGTCGGCCGGGTGGTCGACCCGCTGCGCGACCGCGCCGCCGCGGCGACCCTGATCGCCGCCGACGGCGAATCGCTGGCGATCACCGGCTACCTCTCGACCGATGACGCCGAGAACGCCGGCGGCCTCGCTGCCGAAGGGGTGGCGCCGATCGCCGCCGCCAGCTCGCTCGACGTCGCGATGGGCGGCTTCGCGGCCGGCTTCGACGAGACCAACGACCAGACCCGCAAGGACCTGACCAAGGCGGAGCTGATCGCCTTCCCGATCCTGGCGCTGCTGCTGCTGTTCGTCTTCCGCGGCGTCGTCGCCGCCGCGATCCCGCTCTTGATGGGAGTGATCTCGATCGTCGGCACGCTGGCGGTGCTGCGGGTGATGTCGGGCCTCACCGACACCTCCTTGTTCGCGCTCAACATCGCCACCGGCCTCAGCCTCGGGCTGGCGGTCGACTACGCGCTCCTGCTGGTCTCCCGCTACCGGGAGGAGATCGCCGGCGGCGGCGCCACCCGCGAGGCCCACCGCCGGACCGTGCGGACCGCCGGCCGCACCGCCGTCTTCTCCGGCCTCACGGTCGCCGCCGCGATGGCGGCGCTGATCGTGATGCCGCAGCGCTTCCTCTACTCGATGGCGGTCGCCGGGGCCTCGGTCGCGGTGCTCTCGGCGCTGATGGCGATCCTCGTCGTGCCCTCGCTGCTGGCCCTGCTGGGGACCCGCATCGACGCCCTCTCGATCCGCCGCGGGCCGGCGGTCTCCGACACCTCCGACGGCTGGTACCGGCTCGCCCGCGGGGTGATGCGGCGGCCGGTCGCGGTCGCCCTCGCCAGCTCGGCGCTGATGCTGGCCGCGGCGGCGCCGCTGCTGTGGACGACGCTGACCGGGCCGAGCGCCGAAGCGGTTCCCCCCGGCCAGCCCTCCTACGACGCCTACCGCTACCTCGACGCCCACTACGGGCGCGAGGTCACCGAGGCCGTGACCGTGACCGTGGACGGGCCCGCGAACGCGGCGCAACTCGCCGCCTTCGAGCGGCGCATCGACGGGGTCGGCGGGGTCGGCGGCGGCACTCCCTTCGTCGCCGCGGCGGACGGTGTCGCCTACGCCAACTTCGCCCTCGCCGGCCCCGCCCTCAGCAGCGAGTCCCAGGACTCGCTGCACGAGATCAGGGGACTGAGTCCGCCGGCCGGGACGTCCGCCCTCGTCTCCGGAAACACCGCCGGCTTCGTCGACCAGAAGCAGAGCCTCGTCGACCACGCGCCGCTGGTGGTGGCGATCGTCGCCTTCACGACGCTGCTGCTGCTCTTCCTCCTGACCGGGTCGGTGCTGCTGCCGATCAAGACCCTGCTGATGAACACCCTCACGCTCGGCGCCACGCTCGGCATCCTCGTCCTCGCCTTCCAGGACGGCTGGCTCGACGCCCCCCTCGACTACACCGGGCCGGCCGCGATCGAGGTGACCAGCCTGGTCTTCCTCTTCGCCGTCCTCTTCGGCCTCGCCACCGACTACGCGGTGCTGGTGATGGCGCGGATCAAAGAGCGCCACGACGCGGGCGACAGCAACGAGGAGGCGGTCGCCACCGGGATCGCCCGCACCGGCCGCGTGATCACCGCCGCGGCCCTGGCGATCGCCGTCGTCTTCCTCGCCTTCGGGGTCAGCAGCGTCTTCTTCGTCAAGCAGATCGCGATCGGCATGGCCTTCGGGGTGATGATCGACGCGACCGTGGTCCGCGCCCTCCTCGTCCCCTCCCTGATGCGCCTGCTCGGCGAGTGGAACTGGTGGGCCCCTGCGCCGCTGCGCCGCCTCCAGGCCCGCTACGGCTTCTCCGAGAGCTGACCCACACCCCGGCCGAGCCCCCCGCCCGCCCCGGCCCGGCCCCCCTCGACCGGGGCGGCAGCGATTTGTTCCGGAATCCGGAACAAATCGCTGCCGCGACTCCTGTAGGCCTGATTTCGTCCCCCGATGACCCCTCGCGCTGGGCCAAGACCCTCCCTGGCGGCCTGCGAAAAGGGCGAGGCGATGTGAGGTGCGTCACCTTACTTGCATATAAATTTATAGCCGGGTAACGTCTACACCGATGGATGCATCGGTTGCCCGCACCCGGCTTTCCCGCGACGACCGCATGGAGCAGACCCTGGCGGTCGCCCATGGCCTCTTCGCCGAGCGCGGCTACGCCGACGTGAAGATGGACGAGATCGCCGCCGCGGTCGGGGTCACGAAGCCGCTGCTCTACAACTACTTCGGCAACAAGGAGCGGCTCTACATCGCCTGCATGGAGCGGGCGGGCGAGGCGCTGACCGAGGCGGTGCGAAGCGCGGTCGCCGCCACCGCCTCGCCCGGCGACGCGCTCGGCGCCGGCGTCCACGCCTTCTTCGCCTTCCTCGACGAGGATCGCGCCGCCTGGGCGGTGCTGTTCGACGAGACCCTCCCCCATGCCGGCGAAGTCGCCGAGCGGGTCGCCGAGTACCGCGGCCGCATCCTCGACTTCACCTCCGCCTCGATGCTGGCCCAGCTGCCGGCCGAGCGCCGGGCCGGCGCCGCGGTCGAAATCGAGGCCCTCTCCACCGCCCTGCTCGGCGCCGCCGAGGCGCTGGCGCGCTGGTGGCTGCGGACCGAGAAGCTCAGCGCCGACGAGGCCGCCGAGCTGCTGATCGCCACCGTCGAGCCGGGCCTGCGCTCGCGCTCGCGGCTCCCAACTTCGCCATCCCCACGAAAAGGAACCACCACCGCATGAACACGAAAACCCGCCGCGTCGCGATCGTCGGCGGCAACCGGATCCCGTTCGCGCGCTCCGACAGCGCCTACGCCCACGCCTCCAACCAGGACATGCTGACCGCCGCGCTCGACGGCCTCGTCGACCGCTTCGGCCTCGAGGGCGAGACCCTCGGCGAGGTCGCCGGCGGCGCCGTCCTCAAGCACTCCCACGACCGCGACCTGGCCCGCGAGAGCGTGCTGAGCACGAGGCTGGCCGCGGAGACCCCCGCCTACGACGTCCAGCAGGCCTGCGGGACCGGCCTCGAGACCACGATCCTGGTCGCCAACAAGATCGCCCTCGGTCAGATCGACGCCGGCATCGCCTGCGGCGCCGACACCACCTCCGACGCCCCGATCGCGCTCAACGAGCAGCTGCGGGCGACCCTGCTGGAGGCCAACCGCCAGCGCTCGAGCGCCGGCAAGCTGCGGGCGCTGACCGGGTTTCGGCCGCAGCACATCGTCCCCAGCATCCCCCGCAACGAGGAGCCGCGGACCGGCCTCTCGATGGGCGAGCACTGCGCGATCATGGCCACCGAATGGGGGATCGGCCGGGCCGAGCAGGACGAGCTCACGGTCGCCAGCCACAAGAACCTCGCCGCCGCGTATGAGCGCGGCTTCTTCGACGATCTGATCACCCCCTACCTGGGGCTCGAGCGCGACCAGAACCTGCGGGCCGACTCCAGCCTCGACAAACTCTCGAAGCTGAAGCCGGTCTTCGGCGGCCCCGAGGGGACGATGACGGCGGCCAACTCGACGCCGCTCTCCGACGGCGCCTCCGCCGTCCTGCTCGCCTCCGAGGAGTGGGCGAAGGCGCGCGACCTGCCGATCCTCGCCTACCTGAGCGAGGCCCAGACCGCCGCCGTCGACCACGTCCACAAGCGCGAAGGCCTGCTGATGGCGCCGGCCTATGCGATGCCGGCGATGCTCGACCGGGCGAAGCTGAAGCTGCAGGACTTCGACTACTACGAGATCCACGAGGCCTTCGCCGCCCAGGTGCTGTGCACGCTGGCGGCCTGGGAGGACGCCGGCTTCTGCGCCGACAAGCTCGGCCGCAAAGCGCCGCTGGGCTCGATCGACCGGGCCAAGCTCAACATCAACGGCGGCTCGCTCGCCGCCGCCCACCCGTTCGCCGCGACCGGCGGGCGGATCGTCGCCGGCCTCGCCAAGCAGCTGCACGAAGACGGCAAAGGGCGCGGCGTGATCAGCATCTGCGCCGCCGGCGGCCAGGGCGTCGTCGCGATCGTCGAGGGCCCGGAGGGGGCGAAAAGATGAGCGACCGCTACTCGCAGCTGGTCAACGCACCCGTCGTCTCGACCCTCGCCAGACAGCTCGGCCTGCCGCAGCCGGTCGAGCTCGACCGCTACCGCGCCGGCGCCCCGGTCGTCTCCGGGCCGGTCCTCAGCGGGGCCGCCCCCGGCGGCCGGCTCGGTAAGGCGATCGCCGCCCTGCTCGACGGGATCAAGGCCGAACGGGCCGGCACCGAGGGCCCGGCGAAGGCGCTGGTCTTCGACGCCACCGGGATCGCCGACTCGACCGAGCTGGTCGAGCTGCAGCGCTTCTTCTATCCGTCGGTGGCGCGGCTGAAGCGCAGCGGCCGGGTCGTCGTCCTCGGGACGCCGCCCGCCCTGGCCGGCTCACCGCGCGCCCACACCGCCCAGCGGGCGCTGGAGGGCTTCGTGCGCTCGCTCGGCAAGGAGATCGGCGGCAGGGGCTCGACCGCCCAGCTGGTCCTCGTCGACCCCGGGGCCGAGGATCAGCTCGCCTCGACCCTGCGCTTCCTGCTCTCGCCGCGCTCGGCCTACGTCTCCGGCCAGGTCGTCCGGATCGGCGCCGGCGTCGCCCCGACCCCGGAGATCGACTGGGAGCGCCCGCTCGACGGCAGGACCGCGCTGGTCACCGGCGCCTCGCGCGGGATCGGCGCCGCGATCGCGACCACGCTCGCCCGCGACGGCGCCAGGGTCGTCGGCCTCGACATCCCGCCGATGGCCGAGGAGCTGCGCGCGGTCGTCGAGCCGCTCGACGGTGAGGCGATCGGCCTCGACATCACCGCCGATGACGCGCCCGAGCGGATCGCCGAGCACCTCGCCGGCGGCGTCGACGTCGTCGTCCACAACGCCGGCGTGACCAAAGACCGGACGATCGCGAAGATGCCGGAGGAGCGCTGGGCACAGCTGCTGGAGATCAACCTCTCCAGCGAGGAGCGGATCGACGACGCCCTGCTCGGCGCCGGCCTGCTGGCGAAGAACGGCCGCATCGTCTGCGTCTCCTCGATGTCGGGGATCGCCGGCAACTCCGGCCAGACCAACTACGCCGCCTCGAAGGCCGGGGTGATCGGGATGGTCGAAGCGCTGGCCCCCGAGCTGGCCGGCCGCGGCGCGACGATCAACGCGGTCGCCCCCGGCTTCATCGAGACGAAGATGACCGCGGCGATGCCGATCGGCCCGCGCGAAGCGGGGCGGCGGCTCAGCAGCCTCTCCCAGGGCGGGCTGCCGGTCGACGTCGCCGAGACGATCGCCTGGTTCGCCAGCCCCGCCTCGACCGGGGTCAACGGCAACGTCGTCCGCGTCTGCGGCCAGAACCTGCTGGGTGCTTGAGATGGCGCTCCGCACGCTCGACAGCGCCCCCCAGATCCTGCCGCTCTACGCCCGCGCGGCGGCGCCGATGGTTCCCGGCGCCTCGCTGCTGCCCTTCATCCCCGGCGGCGGCGGCGAGATCCCGGAGATCGAGCTGGAGCTCGGCGGGGTCGTCGCCGAGGCCGCCGAGGTCGCCGCCTACGCCAGGGTCTGCGGCTTCGCGCTGCGCGACAGCCTGCCGCCGACCTACCCCCACGTGCTCGCCTTCCCGCTGCACCTGGCGGTGATGGCGGACGGCGGCTTTCCCTTCGGGGCGGTCGGCCTGGTCCACCTCGAGAACCGGATCGTCCAGCACCGGCCGCTGACGATCGGCGAGGAGCTGACCCTGCGGGTCCGCCCGACCGAGCTCCTCCCCCACCCCAAGGGACGCACCTTCACGCTGGTGACCGAGGTACGCACCGGCAACCGACTCGCCTGGGAAAGCGTCAGCACGATGCTGCGACGCGGTGGCGGGGACTCGGACGCGGCTGACTCCGGCAAACGGGGTCGGTCGCGTCCGCAGTCCAGTTTCGCCACGGTTCCCACCGACACCCCCGCCGGCGCCGAGTGGCGCCTCGGCGGCGACCTCGGCCGCCGCTACGCCGGCGTCTCCGGCGACCGCAACCCGATCCACATGCATGCGCTGACCGCGAAGCCGCTCGGCTTCCCGGCGGCGATCGCGCACGGGATGTGGACCAAGGCCCGCTGCCTGGCGGCACTCGACTCTCGCCTGCCGGACTCCTTCGCGGTCGACGTCCGCTTCCGCAAGCCGATCCTGCTGCCGGCCCGGGTCGAGTTCGCCAGCGAGCAGATCGATGACGAGATCGCCTTCACCGTGCGCGACCCCAAGCGCAAGACCACCCACCTCGACGGGAGAATCCGATGACCACCACCACCGACACCGACAAGGGGATGGCCGAGCGCGGGATGGGCTTTGGCCTGAGGGCGCTCAACCGCCTCGCCGGCTCCGACCTGCTGGACCGCATCCGCCTGCGCAAGCAGGTCGAGAAGGCGCTCTTCCAGGGGACCAAGAACGGCTTCCGCTCCGCCACCGTCGCCGGCCGCACCTTCAAGGCCGCCCAGCAGCTGGGCAAACCGGCGCGCCAGAAGAAGAGCAAGTCGAAAGGGCTCTTCGACGTCACCCCCGACGACGAGCAGCAGATGTTCCAGGAGGCCGGCCGCGCCTTCGCCGAGGCCGAGGTCCGGCCGGCGGCGCTGGAGGCCGACGGCAAGTGCGCGACCCCGAAGGAGCTGCTCGACCAGGCGGCCGAGCTCGGGGTCAACATGCTCGGCGTCCCCGAGGAGCTCGGCGGCGTCATGCACGAGCAGTCGGCGGTGACCAGCGTGCTGATCGGCGAGGCGCTCGCCCACGGCGACATGGGGATCGCCTACGCGGCCCTCGCCCCCGGCGCCGTCGCCACCGCGATCGGGCTCTGGGGCAGCGCCGAGCAGGAGGCCACCTACCTGCCGGCCTTCACCGGCGAGGACGTTCCCGCCGCCGCCCTGGCGATCCTCGAGCCGCGACCGCTCTTCGACCCGCTGGCGCTGCAGACGAAGGCGCGCAAGGACGGCGAGGAGTGGGTGCTCGACGGCGCCAAGTCGCTGCTCGCCCGGGCCGGCGAGTGCGAGCTGTTCGTGATCGCCGCCGAGGCCGAGGGCATCGGCCCGGTCCTCTTCGTCGCCGAGTCCGGGACCAAGGGCCTCTCGATCGAGGCGGAGCCGGCGATGGGCCTGCGCCCTTCCGCCACCGGTCGCCTGCTGATCGAGGGCGCGCGGCTGCCCGCCGGCGCCCTGCTCGGCGAGGGCAGGACCGAGGACTACGTCGAGTGCGTCAACCGCGCGCGGATCGCCTGGTGCGGGCTCGCGGTCGGCACCGCCCAGGCCGTGCTCGACTACGTGATCCCCTACGTCAACGACCGCCAGGCCTTCGGCGAACCGATCTCCAACCGCCAGGGCGTCGCCTTCGCGGTCTCCGACATCGGCATCGAGGGCGCCGGGATGCGGCTGGCGACCTACCGGGCCGCCTCCCGCGCCGACCGCGGCGACGAGTTCGGCCGCGAGGCGGCGATCGCGCGCCGGCTCTGCGCGACCAAGGGGATGCAGATCGGCTCCGACGGCGTGCAGCTGCTCGGCGGCCACGGCTTCGTCAAGGAGCACCCGGTCGAGCGCTGGTACCGGGACCTCAGAGCAGCGGGCGTGATGGAGGGCGCCCTGCTCGTCTAGCGGCCCCCGCGACCGAAGCGAAAGGCAACCATGATCAATCTCGAGATACCCAAGAAGTTCAAACCGCTGGCCAGCCAGGCCAACCAGGTCGCGACCGAGGTCTTCCGGCCGATCTCGCGCAAGTACGACGAGGCCGAGCACGCCTACCCGAAAGAGCTCGACATGCTGGCCTCGCTGATCGACGGCATGAACGAGGGCTCCGACATGGGCGGCGCCGGCGCCGCCGGGGTTCGCCGCGAGAAGAGCGACGACGGCGAGAACCGCAACGGCTCCAACCTCTCCACCGTGCTCGGCATCATCGAGCTCTGCTGGGGCGACGTCGGCCTGCTGCTCTCGATGCCCCGCCAGGGGCTCGGCAACTCGGCGATCGCCTCGGTGGCGACCGCCGAGCAGCTCGAGCGCTACGGCGGCAAGTGGGCGGCGATGGCGATCACCGAGCCCGAAGCGGGCTCGGACTCGGCCTCGATCCGCACCACCGCCGAGCTGGACGGCGACGAGTACGTGCTCAACGGCGAGAAGATCTTCGTCACCTCGGGCGACCGCGCCGACCTGATCGTGGTCTGGGCGACGCTCGACCGCTCGAAGGGGCGGGCGGCGATCAAGTCGTTCATCGTCGAGCGCGACAACCCGGGCCTGAAGCTGGACCGGCTCGAGCACAAGCTCGGGATCCGCGCCTCCGACACCGCCAACTTCACCCTGCAGGACTGCCGGGTGCCGAAGGAGGCGCTGCTCGGCGACCCGGAGGTGAAGGAGAAGGGCTTCGCCGGGGTGATGGAAACCTTCGACAACACGCGGCCGCTGGTCGCCGCGATGGCCGTCGGGGTCGCGCGGGCGGCGCTGGAGGAGACCCGCACGCGGTTGAAGGAGGCCGAGGTCGAGGTCGACTACGACGTCCCCGCCCTCTCCCAGCACGCCGCCGCGGCGCGCTTCCTGGAGATGGAGGCCGACTACGAGGCCGCCTGGCTGCTGACCCTGCACGCCGCCTGGATGGCCGACAACAGCAAGCCGAACTCGGTCCAGGCCTCGATGGCCAAGGCCAAGGCCGGCCGCACCTGCGTCGACGTCACCCTCGGCTGCGTCGAGCTCTGCGGCGCCGTCGGCTACGGCGAGAACGAGCTGCTGGAGAAGTGGGCCCGCGACTCGAAGATCCTCGACATCTTCGAGGGCACCCAGCAGATCCAGCTGCTGATCGTCGCCCGCCAACTGCTCGGCAAGACCTCCAGCGAACTCCGCTAGCCCCCGCCATGGGTGCGGCAGACCTTTGTACCGGTTACCGGTACAAAGGTCTGCCGCACGGGCGCATCCGGCAGACTGCCGGGCGTGAATCTGATCGAGGATCTGATGGAACGGTCGCCGGCCTCGCGGCTGGGGATTGTTGCTGTGGATGCGGAGGGGGAGCGGCGGGACTGGCATTTCGGCGAACTGATCGCCTGCTCGGCCGGGCTTTCGGGCGCCTTCGCCGCCCGGGGGGTCGGGCGCGGCGACGTGGTGATGACCCTGGTCGGCAACCGGATCGAGTGGGTGCTGACGCTGCTCGCCTGCTGGCGGATGGGGGCGGTGGCGCTGCCCTGCAACACGATGCTGCGCCGCCACGACCTCGAGCAGCGGGTCGGCGACGCGGCGCCGGTCCTCTGCGTCGGCGAGGAAGCCCTGCTGGAGCAGCTGCCCGCCGGGATCCCGGCGATGACGATGGCCGATGTCGCCCGCGTCCTCGACGAGGACCTGCCGCAGGAGACCCCGGCCGAGGTCGAGCAGATGGGCCCGGAGGACCCGGCGCTGATCGTCTTCACCTCCGGCACCACCGGCGCCCCCCGGGGCGTCGTCCACGCCTACCGCTACCTGGCCGGGCAGCGGATCCAGGCCGAGCACTGGTTCGGCTCGCGCAAGGGCGAGCTGGCCTGGTGCACGACCGCGACCGGCTGGTCGAAGTCGGCCCGCAACGTCTTCCTCGCCCCCTGGCTGACCGGCGCCGCCGCGGTCATCCACGACGGCCGCTTCGACCCCGCCGAGCGGCTCGACATCGCCGAGGCGCTCGGCGTCGACGTCCTCTGCCAGGCGCCGACCGAGTACCGGATGCTGGCCCGCCGCACCGAGCTGCGCCGGCTCCCCGCCCTGCGCCGGATGGTCTCCGCCGGCGAGCCCCTGGACCCGGAGACGATCGCCGCCTTCGCCGCCGGGATGGGCCTGGAGCCCGCCGACGGCTACGGCCAGACCGAGACCGGCCACATCAGCGCCAACCTCGCCGGCGAGCCGGTCCGCGGGGGTTCGATGGGCAAGCCGCTGCCGGGGATCGAGACGCGGATCGTCGAGGGCGAGCTGCAGCTCCGCGTCGCCTCCTCCCCCACCTTCTTCTCCCACTACCTCGATGGCGAGCGCTTCGACGCCGAGTGGTGGCCGACCGGCGACCTGGTCCGTGAAGACGACGAGGGCTATCTCTACTTCGAAGGCCGCGGCGACGACATCATCCTCTCCGCCGGCTACCGGATCGGCCCGACCGAGGTCGAGGCGGCGCTGCTCTCCCACCCCGCCGTCGCCGACGCCGCCGCGGTCGCCGCCCCCGACCCCGAGCGGGGCGCCGTCGTCCGCGCGATCGTCGTCCTCCGCGAGGGCCAGCCCGGCGAGGGGATGGCCCAGGCCCTCCAAGCCCACTGCAAGTCCGTCACCGCCCCCTACAAGTTCCCCCGCATCGTCGAGTTCGCCGACGAGCTGCCGCGGACCAGCAGCGGCAAGATCAAACGAGCGGCGCTCCGGGCTGAAAATCCGTGAGTGCGCGCCTATGCACGCATAGCGTGCATAGGCGCGCACTCACGGATCTCTAGACCCTGGCCCAGCCCTCGGCGGCGTCCACGGGCTTGCCGAGGTGGAAGCCCTGGGCCATGTCGACGCCGTACTCGCGCAGCATCCGGGTCGTGTCGTCGTCCTGGACGAACTCGGCGATCGTGCGCTTGCCGAGGCCGCGGGCGATCTGGACGATCGCCTTCACGGTCAGCTGGTCGGCGTCGTTGCGCGGCATGTCGCAGACGAAGGCGCCGTCGATCTTGATCACGTCGAAGGGGATCCGTTTGAGGTAGCTGAAGGGACCGAAGCCGGCGCCGTAGTCGTCGATCGCGACTTCGCAGCCGAACTCGGTGAGGCGGTCGGCGAAACCGGCGGCCGTCTCGTAGTCGTCGATCCGCGCCGTCTGGGTGATCTCGAAGGTGCAGCGGCCGGGGTCGGCCTCGCCCTCGTCGAGCCGGCGTTCGATGTACTCGAGCACGGAGACGTCGGTCAGCGAGACGCCGGAGAGGTTGACGTGGAGGGAGACCGGCTCGCCGGCGCGCTCGCGCTCGGCCAGCATCTCCAGCGCCCGCCCGACCACCCAGCGGTCGAGCTCCTGGATCATCCCCGAGCGCTCCGCCGCCTCGATGAAGGCCGCCGCCGGCAGCAGCTCGCCGCCCTCGCCGGTCATCCGCAGCAGCAGCTCATAGCGCTCGACCCCGCCGGAGACGAGGCTGCGGATCGGCTGCGTCGCCAGGCTCAGGCGGTCGTGGGTGAGGGCGTCGCGGATCCGCGCCGTGGTCGACTGCGCGCGCCGCCCCGCCGGCTCCTCGTCGTGCTCGTCCTCGCCGAAGAGGGCGATCCGGTTGCGTCCCGCGCCCTTGGCTCTGTACATCGCCTGGTCGGCGTCGACCAGCACCGCCTCGGCGCCCGCCCCGCGCTTGCCGCCGAACATCTTGATCCCGACGCTGATCGTCGCCGAGCCGATCTCCGCGCCCCCCGGGAAACCCTCGGCGACCTCGCACCGCAAGTCCTCGCCGAGCTGCAGGGCGCCGCCTGTGTCGGTCTGCGGCATCAACACCGCGAACTCGTCGCCGGAGAGGCGGGCGACGATGTCGGTCGCCCGCACCCGCTCGCGGAGGATGTCGGCGATGCGGCGGATCAGGTTGTCGCCGGGCTGGTGGCCGAGCCGGTCGTTGACCCCCTTGAGGCCGTCGATGTCGATGATCATCACCGCCCCCTGGCCGCCATAGCGGGCGGTGAAGGAGACGTGCTGGTCGAGCTCGGCGCGAAAGCGACGGCGGTTCTGCAGCCCGGTCAGCGGATCGTGGTCGGCCAGGTGGCGCAGCTCGGCCTCGGTCTTCTCGGCCCGCGCCAGCGCCCCGCGGATCACCTCCTGGTCGTCCGCCCCGAGTTTCTCCAGCGCCCGCTCCAGAGCCGGGTCCTGCTTGGCATGACGAGGTGGGAGGTTCACCGAGACTGAACCTAGTGGCCCGACCGCGCAAGATGGTTAGAAGCAGCGGAAAAACGGCCGGGGGATTCGAATATCGGCGATCCCGGAGCGTCCAATAATTGGCTTCCCATGCCTGCGGGTAGGGTGGCACCGATGCCCAACCGGCTCGCCCAGGAGACCAGCCCCTACCTCCTCCAGCACCGCGACAACCCGGTCGACTGGCACCCCTGGGGGGCGGAGGCGCTGGAGCGGGCGCGGGCCGAGGACCGGCCGATCCTGCTCTCGGTCGGCTACAGCGCCTGCCACTGGTGCCACGTGATGGAGCGCGAGTCCTTCGAGGACGAGGCCACCGCCGCCTACATGAACGAGCACTTCGTCAACGTCAAGGTCGACCGCGAGGAGCGCCCCGACGTCGACGCGATCTACATGGAGGCGGTGCAGTCGATGACCGGCCACGGCGGCTGGCCGATGACCGTCTTCCTCGACCCCGACGGCGTCCCCTTCTACGGCGGCACCTACTTCCCGCCCGACGACAGCCGCGGGATGCCGAGCTTCCCGATGGTGATGGAAGCGATCGTCGACACCTGGGAGAGCCGGCGCGAGGAGATCCGCGAGCGCGCCGCCGGGACCCGCGAGCGGCTCGGGGCGATCGGCCGGATCGAGCCCGAGTCCGAGCTGCCCGGCGCGGCCGAGCTCGACGCCGCCGTCGCGCAACTGCTCGACGCCGCCGACCGCGAGCACGGCGGCTTCCGCGGCGCCCCCAAGTTCCCGCCCGCCTCCGCCCTGGAGCTGCTGCTGACCCGCGGCGAGACCGCGGTGGTCGAAGCGACCCTCGACGGAATGCTGGCCGGCGGCATCTACGACCAGGTCGGCGGCGGCTTCGCCCGCTACTCGGTCGACGCGGTCTGGCTCGTCCCCCACTTCGAGAAGATGCTCTATGACAACGCGCTGCTGGCCCGCGCCTACCTGCACGGCTGGCAGACCCTCGGGCACGAGCGCTACCGCCGGGTCTGCGAGCAGACCCTCGACTGGATGCTGAAGGAGATGCGCGGCCCCGAGGGTGGCTTCTACTCGGCCCTCGACGCCGACTCCGAGGGCGAGGAGGGCCGCTTCTACGTCTGGACCCCGGCCCAGATCCGCGCGGTCCTGGGCGCCGGCGCCGGGACCGATGCCGTGCTCGCCCACTACGGGGTCACGGAGGGCGGCAACTTCGAGGGCGCCAGCATCCTCCATCTCGCCGGCGGCGCCGGCGCGCCCGCCCCGGAGGGCCTCGACGCGGCCCGCGCGGCGCTCTACGCGGCCCGCGCGAAGCGGGTCTGGCCCGGGCTCGACGACAAGCGGCTGACCTCCTGGAACGCGCTGGCGATCGCCGCCCTGGCCGAGGCCGGGGCCGTGCTCGAGCGCCCCGACTACGTCGAGGCCGCCGCCTCCTGCGCCTCCTTCCTGCTCGACGCCGTGCGCGACGACGAGGGCCGGCTGCTCCGCACCTACAAGGACGGCGACGCCCGCCTCAACGGCTACCTCGAGGACCACGCCTTCCTCCTGGAGGCGCTGTTGACGCTCTACGAGTCGAGCCTGGAAGCGGAATGGTTCGAACAGGCACGGGCGCTGGCGGAGACGATGGTCGAGCGCTTCGGCGACGACGAGCGCGGCGGCTTCTTCTCGACCTCCAGCGACCACGAGCAGCTGATCGCCCACCGCAAGGAGATCGGCGACCACCCGATCCCCTCCGGCAACAGCGCCGCCGCCCTCGGCCTGCTGCGGCTGGCCGCGCTGACCGGCGAGCGCCGCTACGAGAACGAGGCTCGGCGAGTCCTCGATCTGTTCGCGAAGCCGGCGGTCGGCCACCCCGAGACCTTCGCCCACCTGCTGCGAGCGCTCGACTTCGCCCAGGCGCCGACCCGCGAGGTCGCCCTGGTCGGCGCCGGGCTGGGCGAGCTGGCGGCCGTGGTCCGCGCCGCCTTCCGCCCCCACCTCGTCCTCGCCGGCGGCCCGGAGGGCAGCGAGCAGCCGCCCCTGCTGGCCGGGCGCACCGCCGTCGACGGCAAGGCGGCCGCCTACGTCTGCGAGAACTTCGCCTGCCAGCTGCCGGTCACCACCGCGGAGGAGCTCTCGGCCCAGCTCTAGGCCGCGGTAGGCAGGACCGCACGATTGGAGAAGCGAACGACGGCGGCGTCTGAGAGGATGCCCCGCAGTGTCTGGCTCCTTCTTCACGTTCCCCGCTGGTCGCAAGTCCAAGTGGGTCGTCTTCGCGGCCTGGATCCTGGTCTTCTTCGGCGTCAGCGCCGCCAACCTGCCCGGCAAGTTCGAAGACGCCGAAAGCAACGAGGCGACCTCCTACCTGCCCGGCTCGGCCGAATCGACCAAGGCGCTGAGCGCCACCGAGGAGCTGCAGGACGGCGAACTCGCGACCGCGGTGATCATCTACCGCCGCGCCGACGGCCTCACCTCGGCCGACTTCAAGCAGATCGAAGCGGACGTCGGCAAGATGACCTCGAAGAAGTTCGACGGGGTCCTCGCCGACGGTGAAACCGCCGCCTCGGGAGGCAAGTCGAAAGGCGGGCCCGGTGCCGAAGCCGGCTTCGAACCGGGCTGCGCGAGCCCGACCGCGATGGTCCCCGGCCAGCCCGCCGGCTACGCGCCCTTCGTCGGCCCGGTCTGCTCGGAAGACGGCAAGGCGGCGATCGTCAACGCCTACATCAACGCCGAAGGAGAGGGCGACCGGATCGTCGACCCGGTCAAGTTCTGGCGCGACCAGCTCGAGGACCAGCCCGCCGGGCTCAGTGTGAAGATCACCGGCGGCGCCGGCTTCTCCGCCGACGCGATCGAAGTCTTCGAAGGGATCAACGGAACCCTGCTGCTGGCCGCGGTCAGCCTCGTGATCTTCCTGCTGATCATCATCTACCGCTCACCGATCTTCCTCTTCATCCCGCTGATCGCGGTGATCTTCGCCGAGGTCCTCTCACGCTCGATCGGCTACGGCGTCTCCGAGCTCGGGGTGACGATCAACGGCCAGTCGAGCTCGATCATGTCGGTGCTGGTGCTGGGTGCCGGGACCGACTACGCCCTCCTGCTCGTGGCCCGATATCGCGAGGAGCTCCACCACACCGCCGACAAATACCAGGCCATGCGCACCGCGCTGGAATCGGCCGGCCCGGCGATCTTCGCCTCGGCGCTGACCGTCATCGCCGCCCTGCTCTGCCTGACGCTGGCCAAGGTCAACGGCACCGCCGGCCTTGGCCCGATCGCGGCGATCGGCATCGCCTGCGCGGCGCTCTCGATGCTGACCCTGCTGCCGGCGCTGCTGACGATCTTCGGCCGCCGCGCCTTCTGGCCCTTCGTCCCCCACACCGAGGAGACCGCGCCGAACGGGGCGGTCTCCGAGCGCGCGCGGCGGTCGATCGTCGAGGGCTCCGGCGCGGGCGCCCTGGGTCGCGTGGTCCTCGCAATCCTGGCGGTCGTCGTCCCGGTGGTCGTCCTGCTTGTCGCGGTCCCGCCGCTGGGCCTGCTGGCGATCGGGCTGCTGGTGCTCAACTCGGTCCTGCGCGCGCTCAGTCGCGGACGCATTCCCTCGCTCGTGTTCGGCAGCCTGGACCGCGCGGTCTTCACGCCCTATGAGATGCGCCGCCATCGCCTCGAGCACGCCAGCGACGCCACCCACGGCGCCTGGTCGCGGCTCGGCAAACGGATTGCCGTCTCGCCGCGGCGGATCATGCTCGGCACGATCGGGTTGCTGCTGATCTGCTGCGTCGGCTTCGCCACCTTCTCGACCGACCTGACCGCCGAAGACACCTACCGCGAAGAAGTCGAATCGGTCGAAGGTCAGGACCTGCTCAACCTCAGCTTCCCCTCCGGGAAGACGGCGCCAACCGACGTCGTGGTCGCCGACGGCGCCAAGGTGGCCGCGGTCACGCAGGCCGTCGAAGACGTCGGCGGCGTCGAGGCCGTCTCGGCCCCGATCGCCACCGGCCCGCCGGGCACCCTGGTCCAGGCCACGCTCGAACCCAACCCCTACTCGACCGATGCCTTCGACCTGATCGAACCGATCCGAGATGCCGCGCACGGGGCCGAACCCGAGGCCCTCGTCGGCGGCCCGACCGCGGTCGAATTCGACGTCCGCGACGCGGCCGCATGGGACTCGATCGTGATCCCGCCGATCATCCTGCTCGTCGTCTTCCTGATCCTGATCGGCCTGCTGCGCGCGATCGTCGCGCCGCTGGTCCTGATCGGCACCGTGATCCTCAGCTTCCTCGCCGCCCTCGGCGTCGGCTACTTCTTCTTCGACGTCGTCTTCGGCTTCCCCGGCTCCGACCCGTCCTTACCCCTGTTCGCCTTCGTCTTCCTGGTCGCGCTGGGCGTCGACTACAACATCTTCCTGATCGCCCGCGCCCGTGAGGAGACTGAAAAGCACGGCTCCGAACAGGGCATCCTGCGCGCCCTTGCGGTCACCGGCGGTGTCATCACCAGCGCCGGCATCGTCCTCGCCGGCACCTTCTCGGTGCTGGCCGTGCTCCCCCTCACCTTCCTCACCGAGCTCGGGTTCGTGGTCGCCTTCGGCGTCCTCCTCGACACCTTCATCGTCCGCAGCATCCTGGTCCCGGCGGCCGCGCTGACGCTCGGCGACAGGTTCTGGTGGCCGTCGGCGCTCTCGCGCCGCGGCGATCAGAGCGAGTAGTCGCGGATCTCGTCGAGCACGACCAGGCCGCCCACCTCGGCGGCGCCGTCGCCGAGCGGGCCGGCGAACAGCAATGAGCCGCGCCCCTGGCGAATCGTCAGGTCGCGCTCCAGGGCGGCGGCGAGCATGATCGCCGCCGAGCCGGTCGCCTCGTCCTCGCCGATGTCCTCCATCGAGAAGCAACGGGCTCGCACCGTGCCGGCGTCCTCGTCCTCCCAGGCCCAGTAGTAGGGGAGCATCCGGCCCGGCGGCGGCTCGCCGACGGCGTCCACTTCCAGCGGCACGTGAAGCTGTTCGAGTTCCCAGGGCGGCGACCACTCGGCGCGGGCGCCGACGAAGGTCAGCTCGCCCTCGTGCCTGACCTCGACCTCGCCGGCCGGCGGCCGCAGCGTATCCACCGGCGCCCCTTCGCTGGCCAGCAGCCAGGCGGTGCCGACCGTCGGATGGCCGGCGAAGCCGAGCTCCATGCCGGGGGTGAAGATCTTGATCTTGCCGGCGTCCGGCTCGTCGACGAAGACGGTCTCTGAGAAGCCGAGGTCGGTGGCGACGTCCTGGCGCTGCCCCTCGGTCACCTCGTCGCCGTCGAGGAAGACGCCGAGCTCGTTGCCGAAGTCGCCGTCCTCGCCGGTGAAGACACGGAGGATGTGCAGGGTCGGCACTAGAGGATCGGCAGGAAGTTTTCGATCTCGTACGGGGTGACCTGGACCCGGTACTCGTCCCATTCCTGCCGCTTGATCTCGACGAAGCGGCGGAAGGTGTGCTCGCCGAGGGTCCGCAGCACCAGCTCCGAGTCGGCCGCCAGCTCGATCGCCTCGCCCAGCGTCGAGGGCAGCTGCTCGATGCCCTGATGGGCCAGCTCCTCCTGGGAGAGGTGGTAGAGGTTCTGCTCCATCGGCTCCGGCAGCTCGTAGCCCTTCTCGATCCCTTCCAGGCCGGCCTGCAGCATGCCGGCGAAGCAGAGGTAGGGGTTGGCGGAGGGGTCGGGACAGCGCAGCTCGGCCCGCGTCGCCGCCTCCTTGCCGGGGTGGTAGAGCGGCACCCGGATCAGCGCCGAGCGGTTGCGGCGCGACCAGGCCAGGTAGACCGGCGCCTCGTAGCCCGGGACCAGGCGCTTGTAGGAGTTGACCCACTGCGCGAACAGCGGCGAGATCTCACGCGCGTGCTTGAGCTGACCGGCGATGAACGACTTCGCGGTCGGCGAGAGGTAGTAGGGGTCGTCCTCGTCGTAGAAGGCGTTCTTGCCGTCCTTGGAGAGCGACTGGTGGACGTGCATCCCGGAGCCGTTCTCGCCGAACAGCGGCTTCGGCATGAAGGTCGCGTGGTAGCCGTATTTGAGCGCGTACTCCTTGACCACGATCCGGTAGGTCATGCAGTCGTCGGCCATCTCGAGCGCGTTCTTGTAGCGCATGTCGACCTCGTGCTGGGAGGGGCCGACCTCGTGGTGGGTGTACTCGACGTGGATGCCCATCTTCTCCAGCGCCAGCACCGTCTCGCGGCGCAGGTCCGAGCCGGCGTCGAGCGTGGTCAGGTCGAAGTAGCCGCCCTCGTCGAGCGGCTCGGGGACGCCGCCCTCGGGCTTCGCCGAGCGGAAGTAGAAGAACTCGAGCTCGGGGCCGATGTTGTACGCCTCGAAGCCCATCTCCTCGGCCCGCTTCAGCGCCCGCTGCAGGATCCAGCGCGGGTCGCCCTCGTAGGGACCGCCGCCGGGGACGCGGATGTCGCAGAACATGCGGGCGACCGCATCGTCCTCGGGGCGCCAGGGGATCAGCTCGAAGGTCGCGGGGTCGGGCACGGCCAGCATGTCCGACTCCTCGATCGGGTTGAAGCCGGTGATCGAGGAACCGTCGAAGCCCATGCCGCCTTCGAAGGCGTCGTCGAGCTCGGAGGCGTTGACCGAGAAGCTCTTGAGCTGACCGAGCACATCGGTGAACCAGAGGCGGATGAAGCGGACGTCGTGCTGCTTGACCAGCTCGATGACGTCAGCGGCACTGCGGGGTTGCTCTGCCATTCACTGCCTCCTTGGCTCCAGGGCGCGAGAAGGTCGCAACGATAGGCGAATGAACCGCATAGGTGCATATCGACGTATTGGGGGTATGGAAAAGCAATCCTTGGCGACTTGCACGCGCCGAGAAAACCAGGTATAACTTACTCCTGGTAAGTAAGAGGCTCAAAGTAAAGTAAAGGCCACGTAAAGGCTCTGTAAAGCGAAAAACCGCTTCGGCAGAGCCAGAAGCGAGACGCGACGTGACGGTAAAAACCGCAGTCAGCAGATTCCAGATCCACGATGAGCTCACCGCGCCCGACGAGAGCGCGCCGCTGATCAAAACCATCCAGGCGACCGGCGGTGCGGTCACCAAGTTCGTCGGCGTCCTCGCCGGCTCCCCCGCGGTCCTGCGGGCTTACACCCGGATGCGCTCGGAGCTGCGCGGCGGAGTCCTGCCGCAGGCGACCCGCGAGCGGATCGCGCTGGCGGTGGCCGAGCACCGCGAAGACAACTACAGCGTCGCCCAGCATGCGAAGTCGGCGCGCCGGGCCGGGCTCGGCCTCGACGAGGTCTCCCGGGCACGCAGCTTCAGCTCGGCCGACGAGAAGGAGGCGGCCCTGCTGCTCTTCCTCAAGGAGGCGCTCGACGCCGACGGCCCTCCCCCGCTCCACCTCCACGAGGAGGCGCGGGAGGCGGGCTGGACCGACGAGGAGATCCTCGAGGCGGTCGGCCACCTGGCGCTGAACGAGTTCCAGAGCCTGATCGCCAGCGCCGCGGCGCTGCCGAAAGACCAGGCGACGCCGCGGGTCCTGCCCTCGGCGGCCTGAGACGTACCTCCTGAGCGGGAAGGGGAGGGGCCCTGGGGCCCCTCCCCTTTTCTCTGCCCGCTCTGGCCGGCCTATTCCTGGACCAGCGTCGCCGTGTAGAGCAGGCGCGCCGTCGTGTACTTGCATCCGTAGGTGGCCCGCTGGCCGACCTTCTGCTGCGGTTCACCCTGGCGGATATCGGTCGAGTTGGTGCAGGTGCCGGGAGCGCGGCTGGCCCGCCAGACGTTGCTGTCCGGCAGGTCCTGGGCGAAGGCCGGGGCCCAGGTGGGGACGCTGATCCCGACGATGTCGCCCGCTTCGACCTTCAGGTTGGAGCCGAACTTGACCGTCTGCCCGAGGTAGGGGCTGAGGACCTTGATCGCGCCCTGGCTGCGCAGGTTGTAGCGCGGCGGGTTGGTGCCGGGGACCCGGCGCAGGATCGCCAGCCGGGCCTCGGGCGGAGTCCCGAAGAAGCCGTTGAAGAAGGAGCGCTGGCTGTTGGTCGGCTGGGCCAGGGTCAGCGTCCAGGACTTGATCGCGCCGTCGCGCGGGACCAGGAACGGGTTGACCGTCTGCCCGTTGTTGACCTGGAAGCCGGTGACGCTGCCGATCGCCTGGCACGGGCAGCCCCGGGCAGGAGGGGTCGGGCGTGGTCGCGGTCATGCCGAGAGTGACCGTCGTCTTCTCGACCTTGGCGGCGCTGGCGCCGGCGAAGCCGACCGTGAGCGCGACGAGGGAGCAGGCCGTGAGCGCCAGCACCATCCACTTGGACCTCGACATCACTTTGACTGCTCCTCTCGTTGATTGGCCCTGCCTAAACACGGCAGATTAGCCTTCGGAGCGGCCGTTTTTACTTATCGAGCGGGGCGCGCGAATTCGAGTGGCGACCGCGTACTGGAGGCGACCGACGCCCACGGACTCGAAGTCGAGCGCTTCGCTGGCGGCCTCGGTGAGGTCCCAGGAGCGGCCGGTGATGTAGGGGCCGCGGTCGATCACGCGGGTGACCAGCACGTGGCCGTGATGCCTGAACTTGACCACGGTGCCGCAGGGGAGCGTCTTGTGGGCGACGCCGAGCGTGCTCGCGCGCAGGGTCTGCCCGCAGGCGGTCGAGTTGCCGTAGAGGCCGGGGCCGTACCAGCTGGCGCCGCCGCTGCGCCAGGTGCTGAAGGCGAAGTCGCCTTCGACCGAGCTGGTGGGCGGGCTCGGCGCCGCGGCGACGGTGGAGGCGCCGCCGGTGCTCGCCCGCGCGACGGCGGGGCCGCAGGTGGCGACGGCGATCGCGCTCAGGGCTAGCGCCCAGCGCAGGATGGAGTATCTGCTTTGTCTCATAGCTCTTTCCAAGCGCTTACGGGGTTAGCTGTCGGGCTCGCGCTGAAAGAGCTGCGCTACACCGGCCGATGCCGGCGACTCGCCCCAACTAATTGGGTCCCCCGCTCCCCGCGGTATGTAGGCGGAGATTCAGCGGAAGTTGGCGCCAGATTAGCAAAAGCTAAGACGGAAACCGTGCATCCGTGAGCAGTCGCTAACAAAAAGCAGGAAATTGGCTTCAGAATGGGAAGGGCCCCCATCGCTGGGGGCCCTTCCGTTAGCGGGCCTGTAAGCCGGATCCTGTCTTGAGCGGCCATCTATCTATGCGGCCCACCTGGACCTCGCCGAGCCGGGTCGACGGTCCTGCTTGGCCTTGCACCGGGCGGGGTTTGCCTGGCCGCCGCGTCACCGCGACGCCGGTGCGCTCTTACCGCACCTTTTCACCTTTGCCTGTACGCGACTCACGTGTGGCCGCGCCATCGGCCGTGTGTTTCTGTGGCACTTTCCCGCGGGTTTCCCCGGGTGGGCGTTATCCACCGCCCTGCCCTGTGGTGTCCGGACTTTCCTCGAGGGGTTTTCTCTCCCCCCGCGGTCCGCTCGGCCCGCCCGCCGATGGTAGAGCCGGGCCGCCCGGAGGGCAAACCGGGGGCGGATATGGTGGCCGGGATGCGCAACGCCGTCGTCACCGGAGCGGGCAGCGGCCTCGGCCGGGCGATCGCCCACGAGCTCGCCGGCCGCGGCTACCGCGTCCGCGCCACCGACCTCGACGGCGAGGCGGCGGCCCGCACGGCGCTGGAGCTGGGCGGCGAAGCCGACGCCTCGGCGCTCGACGTCCGCGACGAGACCGCCTGCCGGATCCTCGCCGAGGCGATCTCCCGCGATGGCGGCCTCGAGCTCTGGGTCAACAACGCCGGCGTCCTCTTCAGCGGCCCCGCCTGGCGGCAGGGCTCCGAGCAGCGGCAGACGATGCTCGACGTCAACGCCACCGGCCTGATCAACGGCACCCTGGCGGCGCTGGCGCCGATGATGGAGAGCGGTCGCGGCCACGTCGTCAACGTCGTCTCGCTGGCCGGGATCGTCGCCGCGCCGGGCGAGGTCGTCTACTCGGCGAGCAAGCACGCGGCGATGGCCTTCACCCTGGGGACCCAGTTCGACCTGCGCCGCGCGGGCGTCCGCGGCGTCCGCCTCTCGGCCCTCTGCCCGGACGGGATCTGGACCTCGATGCTGGAGGACAAGCTCGACGACCCCGAGGCCGCCGGCTCCTTCTCCGGCCACCTGCTGACCCCCGAGCGGGTCGCCCGCGAGGTCGGCAAGCTGACCGAGCGCCCGCGCCCGGTCGCGATCGTCCCCGCTGGCGCGGGCCGCAGCTGCGCCTGTTCGACGCCTTCCCCGGCCTGGCGCTGCGCCTGGTGCCGCTGGTGATGTGGGATGCGCGGCGGCGCCAGCGGCGCTACAAGAAGCTGATCGAGGCCGGCGAATGGCCGAAGTGACGGCCGGTCCTCGGAGGCCCGGCTAAACCTTGCGGAAGACCCCGACCACCTTGCCGAGCACCCGGGCCTCGGTGGTGATGATCGGCTCCATTTCCTCGTTCTCCGGCTGCAGCCGGATGTGGTCCTTCTCGCGGAAGAAGCGCTTGACGGTCGCCTCCTCGCCGATCAGGGCGACGACGATTTCGCCGTCGGTGGCGTCGTCGGCCGGGCGCACGATCACGTAGTCGGATTCGATGATCCCGGCGTTCCTCATGCTTTCGCCGCGCACCTGGAGGATGTAGTCGCCCTCCTCGCCGCCGATCACGTCGGGCACTTCGAGGTATTCCTCGATGTTCTCCTCGGCCAGGATCGGGGCGCCGGCGGCGACCTGCCCGACCAGCGGCAGCCCGCTCGGCGGCCGGATCGCGTCCTTGGCCCGGTTCGCGGTCCCGATCAACAGCTCGATCGCCCGCGGCTTCGAGGGATCGCGCCTCAGCAGCCCGATCTTCTCCAGATTCGCCAGATGCGCGTGCACGGTCGAGGACGAGTGCAGGCCCACGGCCTTGCCGATCTCCCTCACCGTCGGCGGGTACCCGGTCTTGGCCGCGTACTTGCCGATGAAGTCGAAGATCTCCTTCTGCCTTTTGGTCAGGTCAAGATCAACCATCGAAGCTCTCGTTTCCCCCCACTCGCCGGGTGCAATGACGTTCGAACACCTGTTCGTAGCCTACCCCCTGCCCCGGATGCTCGCAACCCGGCCGGTCCCCCCGCCCCCAAACATCTAGAATCCCCCGCCCACAGGCGGCTGTGGCGGAACTGGTAGACGCGCAAGGTTGAGGGCCTTGTGGGTGGAAACACCCGTGATGGTTCGACTCCATTCAGCCGCATTGGAAAACCCCCGCTAGCCGGGGGTTTTCTGCGTTTAGCAGGCACTTTCGGTCAGTAGCTCTCGACGGGTGGTGCGCCAGTCAGCTCGCGACTTTTCCCGCCGAGCTACTACCAGCGGTCCCGGGGCATCCACTGCCTGTTCGTGCGATCCCATTCGAAGGATTGGGATTCGAGCTGGCTGAAGTCGATTTCGAAAAGAGCTTCGAGCGCTTCATCTGGCAGCGTCGAATCAATCACGATCTGAGGTGGATGCTCCCCCTGCGGAGGAAGGCCAGGCAAGAGGGCCTTCCCGTTGGAAGCTTCCCACTCGGCTTTCGTTTCTCCGCCCTCGCGAACGTAAAGCTGCCCATGGCTATTCTCCGGCTCGCCTAGAGCGTCCCGCAGTTCCGCGTAGAGCTTCTTGACGGCCAACCAAGCGTCCTGGCCCGCAGCCTCGGCGAACGACTTGAGGAAGAACGTCGGGGCAACCCCAATCAGCAGGAACCAAATTCCCCCGCCTTGCATGTGGAGATCGGCGAGGCATGGACCGGCGAGTCTATTGCGCGCCATGACTTGCTCGACTAAGCCGACGCGGGCTTGGTTCTCCAGCCCTCCCAGAATCATCGTCCGCACCTCCACCGGGCGAGATCCTAACTACGCAGCCAGGTTCTAAGACGGCGCCGCATGAAGCCGTCGGTCCGCCACTTCGTAGACGGTCGGCGCGCTCGACCCCGGAGGGCGGTGACGGATGCCGAAAGCGACGGCCCGCAGCGTCAGTGGGCGAGCTGGGTGGGTAACCGCGACCAGCACCGCTCCGAACCGCCCTGCCGGCCAGGGAATGTAGGTCTTGACGCAGCTCGGTAGCTGGGTGCCGTCGCGACCCTCGGCCTGACAGGCCATGAGCTGTGAGCGAGGTATCCCGCCATGCCGCTGAGTTATCTTGCGGAACTGTCGGAAAGCCTCTTCGGCAGCGGCCGGTAGGTGATCGAGATCCTCGGCCAGGGCGTCGTGGTCGAATCCGACCGGAAACACCGGCTCGGACTGCCCCATGCTCAACCCTCGGCGTCGGTCGGCAGCGACCCGAACTGGCGCTCGAACTCCTCGGAGTCGAGCCGCTGCTCACCGTGACGGGCGAGGATCGCGTCGATGGAGGTATCGCGACCCTCCACCGCCTCAAGCGCTGCCAGCGCCGCCTCCACCCGGTCCTCGGGCAGATGGTCAAGGACGGCGTGGGCTTTCTCGCGGGTCGTCACCACAAGAATGGTAATGGCGCGCCCAGCATTGATCACCCCCCTCGCTTTCATCGTCAGGCCGCATTCAGCGCAGTCTCTATGTAGGAGTCGAGCAGCAACCGGCCTGATTGCGGGCGCCCGGCATCAGGTGGCCGCAGCGCGAGAACGTCTCCTCGATCGTCGCGTGCTCCATGAACTCCTGAATCGCCTTCGGGTTGACCCGCGTCGATCAGGAGAGCGGCGAACTTGTGGCGGCACGCATGCAGCGTGATCGGCCGCAGGAGTTCGGGGTCGCGGCTCCCGCGCTCCGCAGTTTCCTGCTCGGCCTCGTTGGCGGCCTCTAGGCGCTTCGCCCGGTCGTTGATCGTCTTCGGATCGGCGGAGCATCGGGCATGCGGCCGAAAATCAGCGAATCGTCGGCGGCCGAGCCGGCGAGATCAGCGAGAAAGCCATGAAGGACGCCGATGATCGGCAACGCCGAAGTCCCGGTCGCCCAGATCGGCCGGTCGCCCCGGGGCAGGGCCGGGCGTCACGGCGCGAATGCTAGGTGCGCGGAGGGAGCCCGGCCGATTTGCCGGGCTCCCGAGGGCGCGTCTAGGCCCGGCGCGGGGGCTCTTCCTCGCCGTAGACGACGAGGCCGTGGATGCAGATGACGCAGAGGGCGAAGATGCCCAGGGACCAGAACGGGTAGGCGCCGCCGACCGCGAGGAGGGAGCCGATCGCTCCGAGGGAGGCGGCGACCAGGCCGATCACGCGGCCGAAGGTGTGGCCGGCGATCAGGGAGAAGCCGCCGCAGAGCTGGACGACCCCGAGGACGACGGTGATCCATCCCCAGGTGTGGAGGCTGGAGAAGACGTAGCGGGTTTCGCCGACGAAGAAGTTGGCGTCGCCGATCGCGGCGATGCCGTAGATGACGTTGAGCGTCCCCGCGATCATCAGCAGGATGGCGACGAATACGGCGCGGCCCAGACCCCTCATATGTATCCCTTTCCTAGGCGGTCGCCCTTCCCGGGGCGACCGGAGCGAATTCTTCAACGAGCATGGCCTTGCCGTCGGCGACGGCGTGAGGCCGGTGAAAATTCAGCACCTCCCAATTTCGACGCCGGGGTGGGAAGCCCTGCTCGGTCCGGGCGGCGCTAAACGACGCCGAGGCCGTAGTGCTCGGCGGTGTCGGTGAACAGCGTCTTCAGCACCAACCTGTTGCCGGGGGCGGCGAGCCGGGCGAGCGGTTTCGGCTCGGCGGCGACGGTCCAGACGAAGCGGCACGAGATCTCCGAGGTCGGCTCGACCAGGTAGTCCTCGGCGAAGCGGCGGAACATCGGCGTCGTCGATTCGAGCACGAAGAAGGACTTGCGGCGGCCCTCCTCCCAGCGGAAGAACTCCTCCTTGAGGACGTTGGCGCCCGCGAGGGCGCGGGCTTCGCGGGTGGTGCCGACACCGAATGGGCGCGGCGAGGTCCAGTTGACCGCCTGGAGGATGCGGCACCAGCCGAGCGGGGCGTCGGCGGTCAGCTCCGACCAGACCTCCGGCGCCGGGCGGGGGACGTCGAACTTCCCGCGCAGCAGCATCGGGGCGGAGTCGAAGAAGCTCGCGTCGACGGGGTCCGATTTGAACCACGGGCCTGGCATCGCCGGCATCCTATGGTGACCCGACGGACCATCGCGTATAAGCTCGACAGATCGCGGTCACGCTCCACACCTGCAACGCCACCTGGCTGAAGATCGGCGCCCACCCCTGCTGGGTCGTGCGCAAGGCGCTCGACGACGCCGGGGTCGAGTACGAGCTCGACAAGGGGTCGCTGCTCAACCGCTCGCAGGTGAAGGAGCTGAGCGGCCAGTCGAAATACCCCGTGATCGAGTTCGAGGACGGGCGGATCTACCGCGAGGAATCGAAGGACATGGCGGCCCGGATCGCCGCCGGCAAGCTGTTCGACGCGCCGGCACCCGGCGCGCCCGCTTCTTAGCGGCGCCCTCGGCTCAGGCGCCGCCGAGCGCCCTGTCGATGAACGGCCCGAGCAGCTTCGCGACCGCCGCGGCGGTCGTCTCGGGCGACTCGGTCGGGGCGGTGATGTAGCTGATCGCCAGCCGGACCAGCGATTCGGAGAGCAGCAGGACGTCGTCCTTGGGCGCCTGCGGCCAGCCCTCCTCGATCGTCGCCGCCAGCCGCGCCGTCGCCCACTGGACGACCGGCATCCCCTGGGTGGTGACGAAGGGGAGCATGCCGCCGCTGCCGTCGTCGGAGAGCAGCATCCGGATCAGCGGGTCCTCGCCGGCGGTGGTCAGGAACTCGTCGAGGGCGGCGCCGATCGCGGCGCGCGGATCGTCGACGTTCCGTAGCACCGCCACTTCGACCTCGCCGAGGAAGCGCTCGCCCTCGTTGATCACCAGCGCCAGCCCGAACTCGTTGCGGCTGCCGAACTCCTTGTAGAGGGTCTGGCGGCTGACCCCGGCGGCGGCGGCGATGTCGGACATCGTCACCTCCGACCAGGGTCGCTCGAAGAGCTGGTCGCGGGCGGCGCCGAAGAGGGTCTGGCGCAGCAGCTCGCGGGCGGCCTCCGCGTAGGGGGTGCGGGTGGTCGGCATCGGCCCCATCGTCGCAGCGCCGGCGGTCAAACGCCCTCCCCGACCGGCTCGAAGTCGACCTTGTCGCGGACGCCGCAGTCCGGGCAGGCCCAGTCGTCGGGAACCTCGCTCCAGGGGGTCCCCGCCGGGAAGCCCTCGCGCGGGTGGCCGGCCTGCTCGTCGTAGACGTAGCCGCAGGCCGGACAGCGGTAGGCGCTCACGAGGCCGCCCCCGCCCCGCCCCCGTAGCGGGCCAGCACCTGGCGGCGCTTGCGCGGCTGGATGTTGGCGCGGCCGAGGTCGCCGTCGAAGTGCTCGATCAGCAGCGGGTCCATGACCCGGCGCCAGAGCGGCGGGAACCAGGCGAGCACGATCATCCCCGCGTATCCGGTCGGCAGCTGCGGCGCCTCGTCGACGTGGCGCAGCGCCTGGTAGCGGCGGGTCGGGTTGGCGTGATGGTCGGAGTGGCGCTGCAGGTGGTAGAGCAGCACGTTGGAGGCGACGTTGTTGCTGTTCCAGCTGTGCTCGGGGCGGCAGCGCTCGTAGCGGCCGTCCTCCTTCTTCTGCCGCAGCAGGCCGTAGTGCTCGAGGTAGTTGACGACCTCCAGCAGCGAGAACCCGAGCACCGCCTGGACCAGCAGGTAGGGCAGGACGACCGGGCCGAAGGCGATCGTCAGCGCCGCGAAGAGGACGACGGTCATCGCCCAGGCGCCGATCAGGTCGTTGTGGAGGCTCCAGTGGGACTTGCCGAGGCGGTCGAGGCGGGCGGCCTCGATCCCCCAGGCCGAGCGCAGGCTGCCGGCGACGGTGCGCGGCAGGAAGGCCCAGAAGCTCTCCCCCAGCCGCGAGCTGGCCGGGTCCTCGGGGGTGGCGACGCGGACGTGGTGGCCGCGGTTGTGCTCGATGAAGAAGTGGCCGTAGCCGGTCTGCGCGAGGGCGACGCGGCTCAGCCACTTCTCCGAGCTCTCGCGCTTGTGGCCGAGCTCGTGGGCGGTGTTGATCGCGATCCCGCCGACCACGCCCATGGTCAGCGCCAGGCCGATGCTTTCGAACAGGTTGAGGTCGCCGCTCGACCAGAGCGCGCAGGCCAGGATCAGGCCGGCGTACTGGACCGGGATGAAGATGTAGGTGCACCAGCGGTAGTAGCGGTCCTGCTCGAGGAACTTGAGGACGCTGTCGGGCGGGTTGGTGTTGTCGAGCCCGATCGCGATGTCGAGGATCGGGAAGGCGACGAAGACGAGCAGCGGCCCGAAGTACCAGACGGCGCCGATCCCGGTCAGACCGTAGATCCCCCAGGCGATGAACGGCGCCAGCGGCACGACGATCCCCAGCAGCCATGCGTAGCGCTTCGGGTCGGTCCAGGTCGCGGGGTTGACCTCGACGTCGTCGTGATGGTGATGGTGGTGATGCTCGTGCGCGTCTGCAGTAGTGGCCTCCATTCGGGGGCCTCCTCCCTGTCAGAAGTTGACTGAACGTCCCTAACGTAGACAAAATATCCATCTTTGTCAACGTCCCAAACAAATCAGCCGCAAATGACGGCGGCCACGGCGGAACAAAAGCTGCACTTGTCGCCCACAGGGCGACAAGCAGCGGAAGGTCAATGCGTCGACGAACGCCCCGAGGCGGGCGCTCTCGGAGAGGGGCGCTGCTAGATCTTCAGCAGGATGAACGTGTTCAGCACGAACACGATCGCGAAGAAGATCGTGGCGCGATCGAGGTTGCGCTCGACCATCGAGCCGCCGCCGATCGAGCTGCCGCCACCGCCGATGCCGAAGGCGCCGGAGAGGCCCGCGTCTTTGCCCGAGTGCAGGAGCACGAGGAAGATCAGGACGACGGAGACGATCACCTGGGTGAAGCTGAAGAACGTGTACACGGTCAGGAAGTCTAGCCCTGCTCGACCTTGTCCGGCTTTTTGGCCGCCGCGCTGCCGTTGGCGGCGCCGTTCCCCGAGCCGCTGGCGGCGCCGTTGACGCTGTCGAGGATCTCGACCGCTTCGCGGCGCAGCTCGGCGTCGATCGCGGCGAAGTCCTCGTCGGAGAGCTTGCCGACGGCATGGTCGAGCTCGGCGTCGCGGATCTCGCGGTACTTGGCTTCCTTGCGGGCGTCGCCCTCGGTCCGCACCAGCGCCCCGCGGCGGCGGCCGCGGGTCGGCCAGAGCGCGATCAGGGCGCCGGCGAGGGCGATCAGGCCGCCGATCCACATCCAGGTGACCAGCGGGTCGACGATCACCCGGAAGGTCGCGGGGGCGGCGTCGTCGAGGTAGGAGTCGGCGATCCGGCTGGCGGTCAGGCTCTGCAGGTTGGTGATCTGTTCGAGCGCCCGCGGCTGCAGCGCCGGGTTGGCGCGGGCGGCGAGCATCATCGCGGTCAGCGCCTCGCACTGGGGCGGCGCCCCGGGCCCGCCGCGCACGCAGGTGGCGAACGCCTGGTCGGCTTTGCGGACACGGCGTTGGACGTCGGTCAGGTTCGGCGCCATCGAGGTCCAGAGGTCGCTCCCGGCCCCGGCCTGGAGGCCGACCTCGCTGGTCGCCTCGCCCTCGAAGAAGCTGGCGAGGGTGCCGCTCTCCTGCCCGGTCGGGCGGAAGTAGTCGCGGCTCGGGCGCAGGGTCGCGATCACCTTGCCGTCTTCTTCGACCCGCAGCACGCCTCCGAAGCTGAGCTTCTCGGGGTCGGTGGCGACGGTCGGTTCGACGTAGGTGATCGTGCGGCCGTCGACCACGGCGCTCTCCCCCGGGCGCAAATTGAGGTCGCGTTTGGTCTGGAAGCTGGAGGAGGCGGCGATCCCGATCAGCAGCACGATCACCCCGACGTGGACGATGTAGCCGCCGTAGCGGCGCCGGTTGCGGCTGACCACCCCGACCAGGGCGACCGGCATCGAGTCGCCGGAGAGCCGGTGCCGGGCGGCGGCGCCGTTCCAGAACTCCTGCGCGAGCCCGGTCAGCGCGAAGGCGGCGAAGGTGAAGAGGCCCAGCGCCCAGAGCGACTGGGCCGCGTCGGTGAACAGGGCCAGGCCGAGGCCGACGACCGCGCCGACGACCGCCGGCAGCAGGAAGAGCCGCTTGGCCGAGGCCCAGCTGACCCGGCGCCAGGCCAGCAGCGGCCCGATCCCGGTGAACAGGACCAGCCCGATCGCCAGCGGGGTCGTGTACTCGTCGAACCAGGGCGCCGCCAGCGAGGCCTTCTCGCCGGTGAACAGTTCCGAGATCAGCGGAAAGAAGGTGCCCCAGAAGACGACCAGGGTGATCGCGACCAGCAGCAGGTTGTTGACCAGGAAGACCGACTCGCGCGAGAGCAGCGAGTCGATCCGCTTCTCCGACTTGAGGTCGTCGAGGCGGGAGACGATCAGCAGCGTCGAGCCGATCACCACGACCCCGATCAGGCCGAGGATGTAGGGGCCGACGGTGCTGTCGCCGAAGGCGTGGATCGACTGCAGGACGCCGGAGCGGACCAGGAAGGTGCCGAGCAGCGCCATCGAGAAGGTGGCGACGATCAGGCTCGCGTTCCAGACCTTCAGCATCCCCCGCTTCTCCTGGACCATGATCGAGTGCAGGAAGGCGGTGCCGAGCAGCCACGGCATCAGCGCCGCGTTCTCGACCGGGTCCCAGGCCCAGTAGCCGCCCCAGCCGAGCTCGGTGTAGGACCAGCGGGCGCCGAGCAGCAGGCCGAAGCCGAGGAAGGTCCAGGCGATCAGCGAGAAGCGGCGGGTGGCGCGGATCCACTCGGCGTCGACGCGGCGGGTGATCAGGGCGCCGATCGCGAAGGCGAAGGGCACGGTGAAGGCGACGTACCCCGAGTAGAGCATCGGCGGGTGGATCATCATGCTCGGGTGCTGCAGCAGGGGGTTGAGGCCGGTGCCGTCGACCGGCACCGGGTTGGTCGTCGCGAAGGGGTCGACGCCGGGGGCGAACAGCATCAGCCCGGTGAAGAAGGCGGCGACGCCCATCAGCACCCCGGTCGCCCAGGGGACCAGGTCGCGCAGCTTGTTGCGGGTCGCGTAGAGCGCCGCGGTCGAGGCGATCGAGAGGACCCAGGCCCAGAGCAGCAGCGAGCCCTCCTGGCTCGACCACATCGCCGCCAGCTTGTAGAACTCCGGCGTCTCGATCGAGGAGTGCTCGGCGACCAGGCTGAAGGAGAAGTCGTTGCCGGCGAAGGCGACCTCGATGATCACCACGCAGGCGGTGAGCAGGAAGAAGAAGGCGTAGACGAGGCGGCGGGAGAGGTCGACCCAGCGGCGGTCGTTGCGTCCGAGGAGGGCGGTGGCGCCGGCGGCGACCGCGGTCAGGAAGGCGAGCGCGAGCAGCGCGCTGCCAAGGCTAGGCATCGCTCTCGGTCGTGAACTTCGACGGGCACTTGGTGATCAGGGTGTCCGGCTCGCCCACGAAGGTGCCCGACTGGACGCTGCCGGTGAGGATGATCTCGCGGCCGCCCCGGAACGGGTCGGGGACGGTGCCGGTGTAGGTGACCGGCAGGGCCTGGCCCTCGCCGTCGCGGTCGCGGACCTGGAAGACGATCCCGTTGCCCTTCGGCTGGACCGAGCCGGGGACGACTTTGCCGGTCATCTCGTAGCTGGTGCCGGGGGTGGCGCTGAGCAGCTGCGAGGGCTCCTTGGCCTCGGTCGAGGCCGAGAAGGAGGTGTAGATCAGCGCCACGGCCAGCAGCACGGCAACGCTGAGCGCGGCGACGAGGCGGATCTTCCGCTTGCGCTGGGGGTCCACGAGCGGCAATTATCGCAAGTGAGAGACTTGGGGCATGTCCGACCCCGTGATGCTGATCACCGGAGCGAGCAGCGGCATCGGCGCCGCCACCGCTCGCGCCGCCGCTCCCACGCACCGGCTGGTGCTCGCCGCGCGCCGCCAGGAGGAGCTGGAGGCGCTGGCCGAGGAGCTCGGCGGGGCCGAGCGGGCGCTGGCGGTGCGCTGCGACGTCACCGAGTGGGACCAGGTCGAGGCGCTGGCCGCGGCGGCGCTCGAGGGCTTCGGCCGGATCGACGTCGTCTTCGCCAACGCCGGCTTCGGCGCCACCCGCGGCTTCCTCGAGGAGTCGGTCGAGCACTGGAAGGCGATGGTCCTGACCAACGTCTACGGCGCCGCGCTGACGATCCGCGCCACCCTCCCCCACCTGCTCGAGCGCGGCGACGGCCACTTCGTGATCACCAGCTCGGTGGCCGGGCGGCGGGCGCTGCCGGGCTCGCTCTACTCGGCGACCAAGTGGGCGGCGACGGCGATCGGCGAGTCGCTGCGGGGGGAGCTGAGGCAGATGCACGACAACACCGCGATCAAGGTGACGCTGATCGAGCCCGGGATGGTCGACACCCCCTTCTTCGACAACCGGCCCGGCGAGTCCGCGCTGCAGGACGAGGACATCGCCCGCGCGGTGATCTTCGCGCTCGAGCAGCCCGGCAACGTCGACGTCAACGAGATCCTCATCCGCCCCACCATCCAGCCCAGCTGAGGGAGACGCGGTGCGGGAGACTGCCGCCGATCTGGAGCGCCTGCAGGAGCTGATCGACCGCAGCTACGCGGGCGCCGGCGCCCACCTGCTGGGGATCCACACGCCGGAGCGCCGGCTCGACGCCACCCAGGTCGCCGAGCGGATGACCGGGATGCGGCTGCTGGCGCTGGCCACCGCCGGCGAGGGCGGGCGGCCGCTGGTCGGCCCGGTCGACGGGATCTTCCTCCACGGCGCCTTCCACTTCGGCTCGGCGCCCGAATCGGTGCGCGCCCGCCAGATCGCCGCCCGTCCCGAGGTCAGCGCCACCCACCTGCCCGGCGAGGAGCTGGCGATCACCGTCCACGGCCGCGCCGTGCCGGTCGACGTCAACGCCTCCGAGGGGGCGGAGCTGCGCGAGACGCTGCTGGAGATCTACCTGCCGCGCTACGGCGAGGACTGGCTGCGGGTCCTCGAAGGCGGCGTCTACTGGCGCCTCGAGCCGGACCGAATGTTCGCGTTCCACATGGAGGAGTAGCCGGCCCATCCCGGTAGGAGTTCGCTTAACTTTTTCGAGATCGGATGCGCCCGTCCGAGGTTCGCAGCCGCGAAAAAGTACAAGACGCTCCACCCCTACCGGGATGGGCCGGCGAGCAGCATGCGGACCGCGCCCAGGTAGGCGCGGAGGAGCAGGCGGGCGGGGGGCGATTTGGCGCTCGCGGGGATGAAGGGAGAGTCGAGGTCGGCGCGCAGCCAGGAAGCGAACTCGGCGCTGGAGACGGCGCGGCGGCGCTGGATCCGCCGGCGCTCGACCAGCAGCCGCGGCAGCCAGCGCAGCGCTTCCAGGTCGGCGGCCAGCTTCTGCCCACCCCACCCACCCGCGGCGGCGGCGACCAGCAGGGCCAGCTCGGTGGCGATCAGAGCCGGCGCCAGCAGGAGCAGCAGCGGTGCCGGGAAGGCGCGGACGAGGGTGGCGAGGCGGTTGCGCTCGAGCCAGCGCCACTTGTGGCCGGCGCTGGCGCCGAACTCGTAGTCGTGGGCGACCACGGCGGCCGGCTCGATCCCGAGCGTGCCGCCGGCCAGGCGCAGGCGCAGCGAGAGGTCGACGTCCTCGTGGTAGAGGAAGAAGCGGGACGGGAAGCCGCCGGCCTGCTCCCAGGTGGCGCGCGGGATCGCCAGGCAGGCGCCGGAGAGGACGGTCACCTCGCCGGCCGAGGGCGCCGAGGCCAGTGGCTCGCCGTGCCCGCCGGCCCAGACCAGGCCGGTGAAGTGGAGTGGGTTGCCGGCGGAGTTGATCGTCGCGCCGTCGCCCTCGGCTACCAGCGCCTGCCAGGCTGCCCAGCCGCGTCCCTGCAGCCAGGGCCGCCGGATCGCCTCGCCGAACCCCGGCCGCGGCATCGCGTCGGGGTTGAGCAGCACCAGCAGCTCGCCCCGCGCCTCGGCGGCGCCGGCGTTGACACCGGCGGCGAAGCCGACGTTGCGGCCCATCCGCACCACCCGCGCCCCCGGCACCAGCCGCTGGGCGAGCTCGGCGGAGTCGTCGGCGGAGTCGTTGTCGACGACGATCAGCTCGTCGCCCTCGGCCAGCTCCGGCAGCAGCGCCGGGAGCGTCCGGCCCAGCTCCTCACGGCTGTTCCAGGCGACGATCAGGACTGAGAGCGACGGGCGCACCGGCGCGGAGGCTAATCGCCCATCCGCGCCGGTGCGAGCGACGTCGCGCGCCCGTTACTTCTTCTTCTTGCCGCAGGAGGCGATGTTGAGCTTGAACTTGTTGGTCTTCACGACCGTGCCGTTCTGGCCCTTCATGTTGAGGACCGCGAGCTGGCTCGCCTTACAGGTGTTTTCCGAGTTGACGAGCAGGCTCTTCTTGCCGCCCGCCATGTTGAGGATGAACTTCTTCACCGGCACGTCCGGCAGCCCGTTGAAGACGGTCTTGAGACCGCCCCGCTTGGAGCTGATGACGCCGCGGAGCTGGATGTTCACCTGGCCACGGAGATCTGCCAGCAGGTCCGGCAGTTTGTGGCTCGGGTTGGCGACCAGGTAGACGTTGCCTTTCAACTTGCCGTCGAGCAGTGGCGTCTTCGCTTCCGCCTGACCGTAGACCGAGGCCGCCGGGCAGGTCTGCGAGGCCAGCTGCGGCCGGGTGCAGACGGTGCCGATGTGGCTCTGGTCGAGGAACAGCGAGTGCGGCAGGGTCAGCGCCGTGCGGGCGATGTTTGCGTCGCCCTTGCGAGCTTCGACGACCGCCCGCAGCTTCGGGTTGCCGGCACGCTTGGTCGGACCGGTCAGCTTCGTGAACAGCTTCGGCTTGAACTTGAGGCTGTCGCAGCCGGTCGCCGCGTAGGGCGCGGAGACCGGGTAGGAGCTGAATGCCGCGGGGTTGGCCGGATCGGCGCCACCGCCGCTGATCGACCCGCTGGTGGCCTGAGCCGCGCAGTTGGTCGGGTTGAGCATGAATTCCGCCCGGTTGACGTCGACGTCGATCGTGCGGATGTCCAGCTTGACCCCGCCGAACACGTTCGGGATCAGATCCGAGCTCGCCGTGATCGCGGCGGTCTCCGGGTTCACGTTGAGCGCGACCCGGACCACGACCGTGCCGAGGTCGTAGGGGCCGGCCACGGCGGGCGTGACCGCGACCATCGACAGCGGCGCGCCCTTGTACGGCCCGGCGAGGTACGCCTTGCCGTCGATCTTGAATGGGCCGCTGCCGCTGCCCGCGGCGGTGGTCGTGGTGCCGATCAGGCTTGCCGCCGAGCAGCTCGGGCTGGCGAGCTGAGCGGTGCCGCTGGACGCCGCGGCCGCGGCGATCGCCGCCTCCGGGCAGTAGGGGATGCCGGCGAGCTTGCCGGTCAGGCCCTTCGGCAGGGTGACGTCGACCACTTTCAGCTCCTGCTCGCCATCGGCCCGAGCGATCTGCACCTGGAAGGGGCTGTAGGCCCCCGCGGCGGTGCTGGACGACTTCGCGCTGTAGCCGGGTTTGAACGGCCGCTCCGCCAACGTGGCCGGGCAGTTGCCGCCGGTCGGGCTGGTGGTCAGCGTGAAGCTCCCGGAGGGAGTCGCGTTGGCCTGGCCCGACCACGGGGTCAGGTCGGTGGTGGTCGTGTTCGGCCCGCAGGTCGGCGGGCTGGTCAAGGTGCCTTTCGGTCCTCCGAAGAAGTGCAGTTTGAAGGACCTGAAGGTGGCCTGCGGGTTTTCGTCGACCACCGCGGTCAGCTGACCGGTGGCGAGGTTCGGGAATACGTTCCCGATCAACCTCACGTTGACCCCGTAGCGAGTCGAGAACGCGTGGATGAAGATCCGGAACTGTTCCCCGCTGCTCGGGTCGTTGCTTTTCGGCTGGGCGACATAGACGTCGCCGAACAGCGAGTCCGCCGGCAGCGAGGGGGTCTGCACCTCGACGGTGCCGACCCGAGAGGCGGCCGGGCATTCGACCGCTTCGTCGGTCCCCTTCTTGAACTGGGCGTCGGTGCACGGGACCAGGCCGTTGGCCGAGGACGGGTTGATTCCCATCCCTTCCGGCAGCGTCACCTTCGCCGTTTTCAGGTACGAGTTGGCGATCGGCGCGTTGGCGTCGAACGGGATCCCGAGGTTGACCGTGGTCGCCTCCGGCGAGTCGACGGCGCCGCCCGCGGGGGTCACCGCGATCGTCGGTTCGAACGGCACGTTTTCGCAACCGGACGCTCCGACCGCGGTGGTGAACGGTTCTTCGTCGGTCTCCCCCGCGTGGGAATCGACGTGAAGCACCGTGGTCTGCCCGGGGCCGCAGTTGCTCGGCATCGTCAGGTAGGTGCCGTTGCCGGCCCTGCCGTTGAAGACGAGGCGGGAGCCGACCACCGGCGGCGCGCCCGGCGTCGTCACCGGCGAGTGGATGTCACTGATCGTGAAGGTGACGTGCTGGTCGACCGGATCGAGCGAGCCGACGATGAAGGTCGGGCCGGTCGAGCCGAGGAAGCCGACCATCGAGGGCACCCCTTCGAACGGCACCAGGTTGTAGACCGGCAGCGCGACCCGGATCTGGGTGCATTCCCCGGGCGGAATCGGCGCGCACGGTGGCGCCTGGAAGGCGATCGTGAAGTAGTTGATCCCGACCTGGGAAGCGGCCGAGCAGGCACCGATTTCGAGCTGGGAGACCGGGCACTGCGGCGCCGCCTCGGGGTTGACGCTCAGGCCCTCCGGGGTGTCGACGACGATGTCTTTGACGAACCCGTCGGGAAAGCCGATCGCGCCGACGTTGTTGAGGGTGTTGAGGGTGAAGTCGGTGTAGGCGAAGTTCGGATGACCGGCCGCCTGGGTGAACCATTTCGCCGGGGTCCCGGTGTTGCACTGACCCGGATCCTGTGGCAGCGGCCGTTTTCCGGCCACGGTGCCCGGGGGGTCCGTGGTTTTCGGCGTGTCGGCGTTTTCGCTACAGGTGATCGCCGACCAGTCTTCGATCCCGAACGCGGCGTTAGCCGCGGGAACCGCCACCAAGACACCAAGAGACAACACTCCGAACAAGATCAGAAAGCGCCTGACCATCCGTCCCTCCTCCGTTGAAAACGCGTGAGCGATTTTTGCCGCCGCCCCTGCGTGGCGCCCCTGGTACCTCTCCCACAACCGACCTTAGTCGGTGTCCGCCAAAAAGCAAGTGCGTATCCGAACAAGCTCTGTGACGGCTACTTCTTCGACTGCTTCTTCGCGCCTTTGCAGGGGGTTTTGACGAACGGACGCTTGTTTGCCCGCTTCCCGTTCTGGCCTTTGAGCTGGATCACGGCGCGGATCCTCTGCTTGCAGAGGTTGGTCGAGTTGACCAGGAGACCGTGCTTGCCGCCGGGCAGGGTGAGGACGAATTTGGTCACCGGGACGTCGGGGACCCGGTCGAAGGTGGTGCGGATGCCGCCCTGGAAGGTGTCGATGCGGCCGACCAGGTCGATGTCAACCTGGCCCTTCAGGTGGGCGACGAGATCCGGCAGGGTGTTGTCGGAGGAGCGCAGGTAGACCGGGCCTTCGAGCGGCTTGCCGAGCAGCGGCGTGAAGGCGCGGGCCTTGCCGTAGACCGATTTCTTCGGGCAGGCCTCGGCGTTGAACTGGACCCGGGTGCAGATGTTCGCCAGGTTCGCCTGGTCGAGGAAGATCGCGTGCGGCAGGGCGACCGAGGCGCGCTTGATGTTGGCGTCGCCGGCGCGGGTGCGCAGGGCCGCCCGCAGCTTCGGGTTCTTGTTGCGCTGGGTGGCGCCGAACAGGCGCAGGTTGAGGCGCGGCTTGTACTTCAGCTTGCGGCAGCCCTGGCCGCGGAAGGGGTCGGAGACCGGGAAGGCGGAGAAGGCGGCCGGGTTGGTCGGGTCGGCGCCGCCGCCGTAGAGCGAGCCGGTGGTCGCCACCTTGCGGCAGTTGGTCCCGGTCAGACCGAAGTCCTTGCGGTTGACGTTGACGAAGATCGAGCGGATGTCGAGCTTGGCGCCGCCGTAGACGTCGGGGATTTCGGCGACCGGGTTGATCCGCGCCGTCTCCGGCTTCAGGTTGAGGGCGACGCGGACGACGACGTTGCCGAGGTCGAAGGGACCGGCGATGGCCGGCGTCACCACGACCAGCGAGAGCGGCGCGCCCTTGTAGGGACCGGCGAGATAGGCCTTACCGTCGATCTTCAGCGGTTTGGGGCCGGTGCCGGCGGTCACCGCGGCGACCCCGACCAGGCTCTGTTTGGGGCAGCTGGCGTTTTTGCGCTCGGCCGCGCCGGAGCGTTTTTCGGCATCGGCGATGTCGCCCGGCTTGCAGTAGGGGACGCCCTTCAGCTTCGCGGTGGCGCCGGGCGGCAGCAGGATGTCGACGCCCTTCAGCTCCTGCTGGCCCTGCGGCCGGACGAAGTTGGCGGCGAAGTTGGTGTAGGTCTTGACCTTGTCGGTGCCGGGGCTGGCGTTGAACCCGGGCGCGAAGGGGCGCGCGGCCATCGTCTTCGCGCAGGCGCCGCCACCGGGGGCGCTGGTCAGGGTGAAGCCGCTCGACGGAGTCGCCGCGGCGGTGCCCGACCAGGGGTCGATGTTGCCGTTGGTGGTGTTCGGGCCGCAGGTCGGCGGGCTGGTCAGCACGCCCTTGCCCCCGTCCAGGGCGACCCTGAAGGAGGTGAACGGGATCTGCGGGTTGTCGCGGAAGATCGCCGTCAGTCGCCCCGTCCGTGGGTCGGCGACGATGTTGCCGACCAGCCGCACGGAGACGTCATAACGAGACGACTCGGCGACGGCGAAGATCCGGTAGGCGTTGCCGGAGAGCGGGTCGCGGCTGAGCTGCTCGCCGAGGTAGACGTTCCCGGTCAGCGAGCCGCCGGGCAGCGGCGGGGTTTCGATCGCCACCGAGCCGATCCGCGATCCCGCCGGGCAGGCGACGGGCGCCGTCGAGCCCTTGCCGAGCTGGGCGTCGGTGCAGAACGAGAGGCCCGGCGCGGCGGCGGGGTTGAACCCCATGCCGAGCGGCAGCGAGACGTTCGCCGTCTTCACGTTGGAGTTGGCGATCGCGGTCGCGGATTTGACGAACGGCACGGTGAGGTCGACGGCACCACCGGTCGGCGAGTCGGTGACCGCGGTCCCGGGGTCGACGTTGACGCCGGGGTCGAAGGGGACGTTGCCGCAGCCGGTCGGCATCACTCCAGCCGGGAGCGGCGACTCGAAGGGCGTCGACCCGCTCGGGAAGCTCGGGTTCGGCTGCTCGACCGAGTCCGCCCGCAGATAGGTCGAGTAGACGTGCTGGTTCGGCGCCTGGGCCGGGTCCAGGCAGGTGCTCGGGTTGGTCAGGAAGGTGCCGTCGCCGGCGCGGCCGTTGAAGACGAGGCGGTCGATCAGCAGTTCGCCGAGGGGCGATTCGGGGACCGCGATCGTGAACCCCTCGTGGTAGTCGCCGTTCCATTCCACGTCGGATTTGAGGAAGACGTTCTGGCCGGCGACGGTGAAGCCGAACAGCGCCGGTTCGCCCACTTCGGGAACGATGTTGTAGACCGGGACTTCGGTGATCGGCGGGGCCGGCGGGGTGACGACGCCGGCCAGCGAGAGGCTGACCCCGCTCTGGCCGACGACCGAGCCGCCCGGACAGGACGAGGAGGTGAACTGGGCCATCGTGCACTGCTCGGTCGCCTGCGGGTTGACGCTGAGGCCGACCGGGAGGTCGACGCGGATGTCTTTGACTTTGCCGACCGGGAATTCGAGCAGGACGACTTTCGTGTGCTTGACGATGAACTGGGTGAAGCCGATGTTCGGGTGCCCCGCCGCCTGCGTGAAGAACTGGCTGTCGGTGGTCGGCGAGCAGTGCGGCAGATCGGTTTTGCAGGTCCCGGCCTGCCACCCGTCCTGGTCGGACGGCGGGTTGTTCTGGGGGGCGATGATGTCGCCGGTGTCGGCGACGGCGGGGCTGGCCGCGAGCAGCGTCGTCGCGATCGCGAGCAGGGTGAGGATGGGCAGGCGTTTGATCATGCGCTGTGTCGACCTACCCGGTTGCCCCGGGCCTCAACCGGAGCTCCTCTTCGCCTTGCCCTTGGCCTTGCAGGCGGGGACGCGCAGCTTCAGCTTCTTGTTCTTCAGTTTCTTGCCGTTCTGGCCTTCGAACCGCAGGAAGGACTTGACCTTGCCTTTGCAGAGATCGCGGGTGTTGGTGAGCAGCCCGCGCTTGCCCCCCTTCATCGTCAGCACGAACTTGCTCACCGGCACGTCGGGGACGGCCGGGAAGACGGTCTTGAGCCGCGCCTTGGAAGAGCTGATGACGCCGCGCAGGCGGATGTTCACCTGGCCGCGCAGGTCGGCCAGCAGATCGGGCAGGCCGCTGTCGGTGCTGCCGGGGACCAGGTAGACCGGGCCCACGAGCTCGTCGTCGAGCAGCGGCGATTTGGCCCGCGCGTTGCCGTAGATCGAGGCCCGCGGGCAGGCTCCGGCGGCGAGCTGCGGGCGCGTGCAGAGGGTGCGGATGTGGCCCTGTTCGAGGATCAGCGCGTGCGAGAGCGTGACCGCGGCACGGCGGATGTTGGCGTCGCCTTCGCGGGCCACGAGGGTGGCGCGGAACTTCGGGAACTTGCCGCGCTTGGTCGAGTTGCGGCCTCCGAACAGGCGCGTGTAGAGCTTCGGCCGGAACTTCAGCGCCCCGCAGTCGCTGGTCTGCAGGCCGATCGCGACCGCGAAGGCGCTGAACGCCGCCGGGTCGGCCGGGTTGGCGCCGCCGCCGCGCAGGGCGCCGCCGCCGGCCAGCGGCTCGCAGCTGGTCGGGTTGAGGGTGAAGCGGTCGCGGTCGAGGTTGACGTCGACCGCGCGGACGCTGAGCTGGGTGCCGCCGTAGACGTCGGGAATCGGGTCGGAGACGGCGTGGACCTGGGCGGTTTCCGGTTCGACGAACAGCGCCACCCGCACCACGGCCGTGCCGAGATCGAACGGCCCGGCCGTGGCGGGGGTGACCACTGCCAGGGAGAGAGGCGCCCCCTTATAAGGACCCGAGAGGAAGGCCTTGCCGCCGATCCGCAGCGGTTCCGGGCCGGTGCCGGCGTCGATCGTGGCGCTGCCGATGAGGCTGGCGGCGGGGCAGCTGGAGGCGTCCCGCTCGGCCCTGCCGGCGTTCGCGGCAGCGGCCGCGAGGGCGCTCTCGGGGCAGTACGGGATCCCGGCCAGCCTGCCGGTCAGGCCCGGCGGCAGGGTGATGTCGACGCCTTTCAGCTCCTGCTGTCCGTCGGGGCGGGAGATGCGCAGCGAGAGCGGGCTGAAGGCGCCGGCTCGGTTCCCCTGGGGAGCGACCGCGAAGGCGGGGGCGAACGCGCGAGCAGCCATCGTCTTCGCGCACTCGCCCCCGCCCGGGGTGGCGGTGAGATCGAACTCGTCGGATGGGGACGCCGCAGGGATCGGCGCCCATGGGGTCATCTCCGAGCTCGTCCCGTTGGGACCACAGGTGGGCGGGCTGCTGAGCACCGCCCGGGGGCCGCCGTCGAAATCGAGGCGGAAGGTGGTGAAGGGGACCTGCGGGGTGTCGGCGATCGTCGTCGCCAGCTGGCCCGTGACCGGGTCGGCGCGGACCTTGCCGAGCAGCCGCACCGAGATCCCGTATCTGGCCGAGTTGGCGGCGACGAAGATCCGGTACTCCTCGCCCGAGGTCGGGTCGCGGCTGAGCTGCTGGCCGACGTAGACGTCGCCTTCGAGGTCGCCTTCGGGCAGCGGCGGCGACTCGATCGTCACCGTGCCGATCTTCGAGGCGGCCGGGCAGGCGATCGGGTTTTTCGTCCCCTTGCCGAACTCGGCGTCGGTGCAGGTCTTGAGGCCGGTGGCGGCGGAGGGGTTGATCCCCATCCCCAGCGGCAGGGTGACCTCGGCGCTGCGGGTGTTGGAGCTGTCCTGGTCGCTTTCGGTGTCGGTCAGGTGCGGGACCGCGACCTCGACCCCGGCGCCGGCCGGAGAGTTCGTCTCGGTGGTCCCCGGCTCGACCGCGAGCGAGGGCTCGTAGGGGATCGTGCCGCATTCCTTGGGGGAGGTCCCCGGCGGGATCGGCGACTCCAGCTGCGGCGCCGCGCTCTGCGGGAAGGTGTATCCGGGCGTTTCGAATTCCGTGTAGGAACCGGCGTACAGGAGGGTCGAGTAGAGGCTGCCGGATTCGGTGAACGCCTCGCCGAGGCAGGTGCTCGGGGTGGTGATGAAGCCCTCGCCGGCCTCGCCGTCGAAGACCAGCCGGTTCTGCAGGATCAGCCCTTCGATGCCAGGGATCGGCAGCGCTTTCGGGACCTGGATCGTGAACCCCTCGTGGTAGTCGCCGTCCCAGGCGACGTCGGCTTCGAGGTAGACCTCGTTGCCGGCGAGTTCGAGGCCGAAGCGGGCGGGCTCGCCTTCCGGCGGGATCACGTTGTAGACGGAGACTTTGGTCAGCGGCGCGGTCGGCGGCAGCGGCAGGTAGAGCGGCGGGGCCGAGATCGTCACTTCGCTTTCGCCGACGATCGAGCCGGTGGGGCAGCCGCCGGCCCCGGCTTTGAAGGTCGCCAGCGGGCAGCGGTCGGTCGCACCCGGGTTGACGCTGAGCCCGACCGGGAGGTCGACGCGGACGGTTTTCAGTTCGCCGACCGGCTGCTGGCCGAGGCCGACCGCGTTGGAGCGGACGATGAATTGGGTGAACCCGACCGGCGGGTGCCCGGCCGCCTGTTCGAAGAACTGGGTCGGGGTGTCGACGCTGCAGATCGGGGCGTCGGTGGTGCAGGTGCCCGCCTGCCAGCCGGAGTCGGCGGTCGGGGCGTGGGGATCGCTGTCGGCGATCACGTCTTCGGTGCTGGCCGCCGCCATGCCCGGAGCCATGAGCGCGACCGCGAGCGCGACCAGCACCGATGCCAGGCCTCCCCGGCCAAGCGCGCTTCCCCTCTTCCAACTCATCCGATCCTCCTCCGAAAAAACTCCGTTAACTGCTCCCAGGCCGACCATACCCGATTTCGATTAGCCAAATCAACATTTTTTGGTAATGTCGCCCCATGGCATCCCCCACCAGTCACTCAGCTAATGGCAACGGCGCCGCCCGCGCCGTTGAAAACGGACCCGGCTCGCTGCCGGTCGACTGGGAGCACCTCGCCCGCTCGACCGCGCACCCCCTGCGAGTCTCGATCCTCGAAATCCTCGGCATGGACGGGGGCCGCATCCTCTCCCCCAGCGAGCTCAGCCAGGAGCTCCAGATCCCGCTCAGCAACACCAACTACCACGTCACCGAGCTGGCTAAGTCGAACCTGATCCAGATGGTCCAGCAGCGCCAGGTCCGCGGCGCCACCGAGCACTTCTACTGCCTCCCGGGCATCGTCCCGGCGTTCGGCGGGAACGAGAGCGGGGCCCAGCGACACCTGCAGGCGGTCAGCTGAGCCGAGCGACTGCTTGGCCCCCCCGACCGTCCGACCAGGTGATCGGTTCCGTCGGGAAGCTATCCCGCTAAGCGGTCTTCGTGGTCATGATCGCCGGGACCGTGGCGTCGCTGGACTTGACCGTCATTCCTGTCACCCCCTCCCCCGTGACCTGTTGAAACGTTGCACGGGGAAGGACCGCTCCAATGGTGGAACTAGGCCCAGTGGTTCAACGGAATAAACGGTGCGAGCAGCATTTAACTTGACTATCGTGGATCGCTCAGCTTCCGTTCACGAACTTGGGAGGCCCTGTGATCAGGAAGGGACACTCCTTGAAGGAGCAGGTTGACAGCAGCGAGATCGACCGACCCCGGCAGGCAAATTTGATGGCGCTCAATACCCCCTCCGGGTGACGCTTGAGGAGGCCCGCGATCTCGACCGGACGATCGACCGCGGCATCGGGCTGGGTTAGTGAGGCGGTGGCACTCGATCGCAATAGCTACCCCCACCTGCCTTCTCAACCGTCAAGCCGAGGCGACACCACCAGGGGACTTGTCACCTAACAGCTGTCTGGCCTCAGAGTTGGAACAGCGCTCAATAAGGAACTCGGCCGAACACATGGTCCTAGACCGCCACCGCTCTTCAAACTCCGCAACGAATCCCTTGAACGCATCAACGCTCCCTGCTCCGCGGTGGTTAGCGACAACTCGTTCTTCAATCTGCTTCGCCATCAAAGACACTTCCACTCGATCAAAAACATCGCGCCGAGTGTAATGGAAGCGCCGCAGGAATCTTCGGTACGAATCGGCTGACATGAACCTGTTGCGCTTGATCCGCTCCACCTCCGCTCTGGTAGCTGCCGGTCGAACGTAAATCCTCATTTCGGCCGCTTGGCCTCGCACCCAAACGAACTCCAGCAGCTCGACCATGGCAGCATTCTTCAAGGACTCATAGAGCCGCGACGTCAATGGAGGCGTCACTACACCACGCTGCGCCGCCTGCTGGGCAAGCGTATGGAGAAACTCTCGCCGGGTGACCCTGCCTGTCCCTGCAGGGACATCTGACACGACAGCAATCAGATTGGATGAAGGGAGCGAAGCAGAGTGGGCCAACGTCGGCCTTGCCACAACACCGACATATACAGCGATAGCCACAATGGCTACTGTGACCGCAAGCTTGGTCGAGTGTTGTCTTGAACTTTGTGCGTTTCTCTTAAGGCGCAAGGCGAAATGGGGGGTACTCGTCGGTGACCAGAATGTATGCGTAGGCGGTAACGCGATTTACCCATCGCAGCACCCCTTCAACGAACGAAAACAGTGCAGATGGATAGCGTCCAGTTAAAAGGATAGCTAGCCACGCTGCCACCAAAGCAAAGGGAAGCAGAATGCAAAGCGCTGCAAGGACAACATAGTGAGGAAGGACCAAAATCCACTTGATCAGGGGCAATCCTCGATTGAGGTTGCCAGTAGCTGGATAGTCAACTTTAAGCGACACTGCCTGCTGCTCGTCAGTAGACGGATATTCATCCGTGAGACATGCGGCATAGGCAATGATGCGATTGACGAAGCGTAACAGTTCAAGATTCCACTCGAACCACCACTTAGGGTACTTCTGCCGCACTACCAGCATTACAGCAACCGGGAGTGCGATGAGCCCTGCCCCCCCCAACGCACCAGAGAATGCAAGGGCGACACCATTCCAGCCGGATGGCAGATCCCCGACACTCTGTAAGATCGCCGACAGAAACAGAATTGGCAACACGAGGATGAAGCGAAACGCTGCCGTCGCACGATTGCGGGGTCCATCAGGCGCCGAAACCGAAAAGCTAACTGGATAGGAGCTGGTAGTGGCTATGCTCCCGCTTTCATAATCGTTCGACGGCTGCATTCTACATTCTCCTTTCCGACTCCATGCCGATGAAGCACCCAAGAGCGACATATGCGACTTTCTGTGCCGGAGTAGTGAGCGCTCGCATAGCCTCTAGGAAATGTTCGGAGCCTCCTTGCATGCAGGCGACTTTCTTATCGAAGGGCACATAGGCAAACGGGTTTTGACCCTTGCCAAAGCGATCAATCGCGTTCAGGGTGCTGGTAACGAAATCCGGGGTTCCTAGAATCGCTTCCTTTGCCATATTGGGCGTTTCCTTAACCCAATTCCAGGTCTTCTTTGCGGCGTCAGCAGCCATCCTCCCAAGCTTGTCCCGGACGGCGTTGTATGGGTTTGGAATGCTGAAGCTAATCCGTTTTGAAGGAGCCAGCGCGGATCGGGCTCTGCTGCCGCTTTTCTTCTTCTTGGCCTTGAATCCATCTAGATCGAGGCCATTCACTGGATCAGCGCTCGCATAGTCATAAGGATTTGCGGAGCCCCCTTCGATGGGATCAGCAGATACAAATCGGCCAATTATCGGTATATAGCTCCGGGCACCCATCTGAATGGCGCCAGAGGCAAATTCGGTGCGCCTCCCCTTTCCCCCGAGCCAGCCATACTGAGGCGTAACTTCCTGCTTTGGCACCCCGAACTCATCGTAGTCGAATACCGCGCCAGATTTCGGAGCCGACTGAAGCGGACTGGCGGTGGCGACAATGTCCCCGTGCAGATTCGTCAGCTGCAATCGGGTTCCGGAGCTGTCTCGGATAGCTGCGAGTTCGCCCCCTATTCCTGGAATATTTCGAGTCCATTTGCTACCAAACTGCGTCCACGATGGGGTATCCGAACCACCGGCATAGTGGAAGACTTCGGTTCCTTCGAAGCCCCCCCCCTGTACTCGTCTACTCTGACGCAGCGCGGCGTCGAGTTCAAACGTATTGGTTACGCCGTTCTGAGTCTGGCTGGCAACCATGTCGGTGCTGAAATAGCTACTCGTCAGGACTTTGCCGCCGGCATAACTTGCCGGCAGGCTCGTGATCCGACCGAAGTCGTCGTAGGCGACACCGCCCTCGACCAGGCGATCCGCCCCGTCGTATTTGTAGGCCTGTTCGCTTCCGCCAGATTCGGCACAGGCGCCCGCCACGCCCGGGTTCCGGGTGACCAACTTCGTCCGGTTCGAGTCCAGGCCGGCTGGCCCTTCGAACTTGTATTCACGGGTCGTGCATGATCCGTTGGCGGGCGCATCCCAGTCTTTGGTCTGGATCAGTCGCCCCGCTTGGTCGTACCTATATTCCTGGCGCGAGGACAAGCTGCTCTGCGCCAGAATCTGGCCATCGATGGAGCGTTCGGCCGCGAAGTCGAACCAGATGCAGTCTTCTGAGCACCAGGTGGTCTTGTTGTACGCGAGGTGAGTGGGGATTCCCGTCTCGTCGTAGGTCGTTTCGGCGACGAGTCCGTTTGGAAGACCTTCCGCAACCAAATTGCCATCGGCGTCATAGCTTGCGGTGAAGTCCCCTGCATTGGAGTCATGCACCTTGGTCAACAGACCGGAAGGCACATCGTAGGTCATAGTCTGGGTGCCTTTGCCATCCGAAACAAAGATGATACGCCCCAGAAGGTCATAATTTACGGTGGAAGTGTTATCGTCGGCGTCTTTGTAGGCAAATGGGCGCCCCAACGTGTCGTAGGTCGTCGTCACCTTCTGGTCGTTGGAGCATTCGCTTGGGCAGTTGAAACGCTGGACCGTGGGCAACCCCGTTGAAAGGTTGTAGCTCATCTCGAGCTTCGGGACGGCGGCCCCTGCTCCTTCGACTTTGGTGGTGAGGGGACGGCCAGCGTCGTCATAGGTCATCACTGATTTCCGGGTGGCCCCTTCGCCCCCCGGTCGTTCTATGACTTCGGTCGGTTGGTTCAGGGCGTTGTAGGCGATGATGTGCTTTACCAGGGTTTTAGGCTGGCCGCTGGTTCCGGGTTGGGCGGCAGGTTCGATCTTGCACGGCAGTCCATTCCAGGCCCAGGACGAGCAGCCAGGAGCCGGAAGGTAGCCTTTGTAGTACACGATCTTGGTCGTACCCGCGCCCGCGCTTCCCGCGTCCCGCGGCTGGCGGCGTTCGGTGGGCAGCCCCGTGATGTAGTCGTAGGCGGCTACCGACCGAATATTTAGAGCTTCCGGCCCCGTCCAAGTCGGATCAATGATGGTTTCGGTTGGCTTGCGGAGCCTCCAGTCGTACTTGTACTCAGTCACCCGGCGATCAAGCAATTCGCCGCCGACCAGCGCACCCGTCGTTTCCCGGGTCGGAAGGTGGGGCTGTACCGCGCCAGCGGGCGGAGACGATGCGGAATAGCCTTCGTCATACTGAATCGTCTTGTGGAGCTGAGCATTGGTCGTGGTGCCCGACTTGAGACGGATCTGATGCAGGGGGCCGATTTCTTCCTGCATCTCGGTCCCCCCGGCGCCGAATTTCCAGGTCGTGTCAAGCTGTTCCGACCTAGCCACCGGGTTGGTCGCTACGAGCGCGCGAAGGCGGTTCTGGGGCGTCAGTTCGCGGATGACGTTTCCGTATTCGTCGGTTTCCCCGGTCGTGATCGATTCTGCTTCCGTCCCCGCGCCTTGTGGGGTGACCGTGTTGACCGCTGAGCCGTCGGCATCCATGTAGTACACGGTGGCACGCGAGTAGCTCGCAGGAGGGCTCGAGGTCGGGACTTCGTCTGGAGGGAAGATCGCAGTCGCGTCCACAGGGATGTCTTGCTGACCCCATTTTGCGATCTGAGTGCCGCTGAGGTCATACGGACCGCTGGCCCCGACCGGAACGCCGTAGGCAATGGTCGCCTGGGCCGTCGACGGACTAGAGACCAGGCTCGCCCGTTTTACTGCCATCAAGCGGCCGTTTTCTTCCTCTTCGTCGATAGCGCCGTATTCGAAGGACCATGGTTTCAGCCCGGGCGGCGTGATTTCTTTCAACAGCGTTGCCGACAATCCGGTGGTGCCTACGTAGGCGTAGCTCTCTTTCAGGTTGTTGGGCGATATCCGGGGATCCCATACTTCGCTCAGGCGCCCACTGGCGTCATAGGCGTACCTAGCTACGTCCCAAGGCCCACCGAGACTCGGCGCATAGTAGGTGACCTTCTGGAGACGGATGCCATAACCGCCCGGTTCGGACGATCCCGCATAGGTGAAGGCAAGCCCGCGGCATCCAGTTTGCGTCGGTGGAATCGTAGCCGGACAAGGGAGGCCTTCCGCATAGGGTCCGACGATACCCTTCAAACGCATGGCGCCACCAACTACTTCGTAGACCATCCTCGTACTGGTCCCGGTGCCTCCGGCCTGCGCAATCTCAACCGGCTTGTATTCGCCTCCTCCAGAAGTGTCTTCGAACTTGGTGCTGGTGCCATCAGGACTGGTCAAGATGAACTGAGAGCCACTCTTGACCAGGGCCCAGCCCGCTGCTTCCGGCGGCGTTTCATAGCGTTCGCCCACCTTTTCGAAGCCGATTTCGGCACCCTCAACTCCCGTCGCAATGGCGTAGGTGAAGGTGTAGATTTCGCCTTCGATGTTTTCAGTGAAGTCGACGAGCTTCACACTGCGCCAGTCGCCACTGCCGCTCTGTTCGACAGCCGTACCTGGCTTCCAGCCTGGACCGAGCACGCCGGCACCTTCGAGTTTTCCGGAATCGCGCGAGTTATAGGTGCGCGAGAAATCGAGCGATCCGTTGAAGGTCGGAATCGCGACATCGGTACGCGAGATCGTGAAGTTGCCGGTCAGCAAGTCGACGGTCCCAGGTCCGACTTCAGCAGTTGCATCACGAGGGCCGCCCAGAAAGCGATTGATCGTTGCTTCAACTGGCTGCGAGTAGCCTTCGACACCCATCGGCCCCTCGAAGAGAGCCCGGACCTGCACCGAGCCGCCTTTATTCTGCAGCGTCGGGGTCGCGTGCGCGGCGTCGAAGTAGAGCGGTTTGCTTTCGGTCGCTGCCGAGGTCGGAACCGGCCAGGTCACCGCTTTGGCGTCGGCGTCTTTAACGAGTTCGGGCGGAATCGTCTTGAAGCGACCCGCTTTGCCTTCGCGGAACTGCCAGCTGATGCCGGTTACGCCGCTCACCTGCCATTGGGCCTTAAGCTTCAGGCGGCGCGCGGTCCGTAGACCTTCGCTCGGCAGCGTGACCTTGCTGGTCACTGGCGCCACTGGCCAATATTTGACGGTCAGCTTGGGGGCGAGTGCCGGCGTCCCCGCGCCAGTGGAGACGAAGCTCACCAGACGGGTCGAGCATTTCGATGAATTGGCTATGCATTCAGACGTTTTCGTCTCGTCTGACTGTTTGATGAGGACTCCGAAGTTGGTGGCCTGACCGTTCAGCCAGCGCCAGACCAGGTCGGTGAAGCTGCTGGAGGTGAAGTTCCACCACCCGGTGTAGGTGCCGGTTTCGGATTTCGTGGCTTCGGCTCGGCCATCGAGGCTAAAGCTGCCGCCTGGGGTGGTCCAATCTTTGGGGCCAGCCTTGATCCAGTTCGTGCTGCTGTCCCAATGCTGCGTCACCTGCAGGAGTTCCAGGGGACTCGGATTTTCCGCTTCCGTCGCGTACAGGCCAACGGTCGCATCGTAGACGGATGCCTTCGCAGGAATCGCAGTCAGATCAAAGCTGAGCAACGTCCGGTAACGCTGGCCGTTGACTTGGTTGAAGGCCGCACGAAGGCTGGGGGTTGGTTCAATTTTGTCTTGTCCGCATCTACCCTTGTTTTTCTCCAGGGGGAGACTGGTGATCTCGCAATCAAGGCTGAGGCTGTTGATCTGAAGGGTCGGATCGATCGTCACCGGCCACTCCCTGCCCGGCGCCTCCAGCCACTCCCGCTCGACAGCCACGACGAGGCGCCAGGACCCCTCGTCGGGCTCAGAGAGCGAGTAGTGAACGGCGCCGGTGTTGGTGGCGTGCGGGTCGGCGGCATCGGCGACGGTCGGCGCGGGCAGCGTCGCGAAGACCTTGCCGTCCCCATCGCGGAAGCTGATCGAGCCGTCGGCGGCGAGATCTGGCACCAGCCCGGTCGAAGCGTCGAGGTGGAAGGCGAAGCTCGATGGCTGGGAGGGATCCTCTAGGACGATCTTCTCCTTTACCCCGCTCATGGTGCTGGTCAGCTCGAAGGTGGTGGAGCCGTCGCCGACGGCGTAGGCCGCAGCGTTTTTTGAGACCAATTCAAGGTCGGCCTGCATTCCGAGCAGCTTGGAGGAGACCCACTGGTCGTCTTCGCTGAGGCGAACCACCCCGTCGCCCATCGCCTCGGGGAGCTGGAGGTCAAAGGAGTTCTGACCGTTGACCAAGCCGCTGCCACTCGGCGCCTCCGAAAGGTCGGTTCGGATCGGCTGCCACTCCCCCTCCTCGTCGCGGAAGTTGACGGGCGCGTTGAAGAGCCTTGCTTCGCGGCTGCCGTCGGAAAGGCTGAAGGTGCGGGAAGTGGCGGTGCGCTCGCTGGGGATTTCCTCGCCCTGCTCAAAGGCGGGTGCGCTCGACGTCTCAATATCGGCGGACTCGTCTGGAGCACCGTCCGCTGCGAGCGCAAAGCCCGCACCGCCACACAGCAGAAGAGCAAACACTGCCGCCAACAGCGACACCGTCGATCGAGACACCGATCGGCCAATCGGCACAAGACCATTCCCGCGTCGAACATCGTCGCTTCGAGACACCTATCTCCCCCTGCCTGCTGTTGAAAGCGGGCGCCTCGCGGTCACCCAGAATTGCTCGTCTCAGGCGGCCAGAAGTTGCCGCCTGGCCCAACGAAAGGTCTTGTATCGCATAGCGGTCCGCGTTTAGAGGAATAGAGGAGATTTTCCTAATAATTCCGAGTCGTAGTGTTAATTGATGAGCGTTCGTCAACGTGGATTATTTGCGTTGTCTTGGCAAGAAAGTCGCTTCGATCCCGCGGGCATCGAAGCACCACTACGTCAGCCCGACTTCACGATGGAAATAGACGGGCAGACCTTCTTGCTCGACGTAACGACCACAGCAATCACCTCCCTCCCTGCGCTCTCCGGTTACCGATAGATATTTAATGGAAGAACGCTCACTAATTGGCGAGCTATTACGCAATTTGCTCTGGAAAGTTGAAATCCTTAGATCGCGATAAGGAAGTTCAACCAAGCGATGGAGGGCGGAGATGAGCAGCAAGCGTGGCGACCACTTCAGCCACAACTCACCGAGTGTCTTGATGGGGAAGGCCCTGTCGCACCCGATGCGGATTCGGATTTTGACCGGGATGAACACCCCCCTGCGACGGCTTTCGGCGAGCGTCTTTTCAGAAGAGAACGGCGTCGCGCTAGGCACTGCCTCCTACCACTTCCGCAAGCTTCACAAGTACGGGTGCGTTGAACTCGTGGACCGCTTCCAGCGACGGGGAGCCACCGAATTCGTCTACTACCCGACCAAACGAGCGATGGCGTGGACCCGCGAATGGGAAGATCTCGGTCCCCAAGTTAGGCAGACCTTGGCCGCTTCAGCCCTCCGGGCGGCAGTCGAAGCAATTGGGGAGGCGATCGACCAAGGAACTTTCGAAGGGTTGGCCGATCCGATCCTGGCCTGGGACGTAATGCGCCTCGATGACGAGGCTGAGCAACAGGTTCATGGAATCTGGGAGCGAGCACTGCTCGAAACCCTTGGGGTGGCTGAATCTTGCGAGGAGAGGGTCAAGGAGGCACCTGAGACACCCACTCGTCTCGTCGGGTATCTCGTGTCGACTTTCGAAGCCGCGGGCCGCCAGAAGACGGACAGCACGACCTAACGATTTCGCCGGGGCCGGCGGTACGCTCGCCAGGCAAGCGAGGCTGGGTCTATCGGTTCGAGCCCGGCGCCAGCTCAGGACAGGTTTCGAACCACCTGCCGGTTTTTGGTTCTAGCGAGAGGCGCGAAAAGCGGACGACGGGGGTCGAACCCGCGACCTCAAGCTTGGGAAGCTTGCGCTCTACCAACTGAGCTACGTCCGCGCTGGGCTAAGTGTATGGGCGGGACGGGGTTGCCGGAGGCTCGTTGGATCTAACCTTCCGCGTCCGTGAGCGCCCGTTCTTTCCTAGCCGTCCTCGCCGTGCTGGCCGTCGTCGGCCTGCTGGTGTTCGGGCTGGTCAGCAAAGGCTCGTCGGGGATCGAGATCGGCGATCCGGCTCCGCGGACGGCGCTGCCGCGGCTCGAGGGGAATGGCACTCAGTCGCTGGGCGACTACCGCGGCAAGTGGGTGCTGGTCAACTTCTGGGCCTCCTGGTGCGGGCCCTGCCGCGAGGAGGCGCCGGCCCTGGAGGAGTTCCAGCGGCAGCGGGGCGGCGAGGGGTTCACGGTGGTCGGGATCGACAGCCAGGATCTCAGCGTCGACGGTCGCGAGTTCGCGAGCGAATTCGGCCTCGGCTACCCGCAGCTGCACGACGGCGACGGCGACTTCGGCGACGAGTTCGGGACCACCGGGGTGCCCGAGAACTATCTGCTCGACCCGCGCGGCAGGGTGCGGCTGCTGGTCCGCGGCCCGATCACCGAGGAGTACCTGCGCCAGGAAGTGGCGCCGCTGCTGGCCGGGGCGAAGTCGTGAGGCGGCGACTGGCGGTCGCGGCGCTGCTGGCGGCGCTGCTGGCACTGGCACCGCTTCCGGCGGGCGCGGCGCAGCCTCAGACCACCGTCGCCGAGGTCGAAGGCGAAGTCATGTGCCCCGTCTGCGGCACCCTGCTCGAACTGGCCGAATCGCCGCAGGCCCAGCGCGAGAAGCTGTTCATCAAACGGCAGGTCGAGGCCGGGCTCGGCAAGGAGGAAATCAAGGATGCGCTGGTCGCCGAGTACGGGCAGGAGGTGCTGGCGCTGCCGGAGGGCGACGGCTTCAGCCTCTCCGCCTACGTGGTCCCGGTCGTCGGCTTCGCGATCGCCGCGATCGCGCTCGCCTTCGGGGTCTGGCGATGGCGCCGGGAGAGCGACTCCGGCGAGGGTGACGGCCCCGCGGCGGCCGGCCCCAGCGCCACCGACAACGAGCGGCTCGACGCCGACCTCGGCAGGTACGACCTCTGAAGGATTTTGCGCTCCCAGGCGACTAGATCCTTCAGAGGTGACGCGGGTCGCTAGGCGGCGCCGACGACGACGGCGCCGAGCGGCGCCACCGGCAGCTCGGCGAGCGCGGTGCGCAGGGCGCGCATTCCCCGTCGCGATGCCTGCTCGGGGGCGATCCCGACCAGCAGCGCGTCGGCCCGGGCGGCGATCGCGGCGAGGTCGGGGGCGTTCTCTCCCAGCGCCGGGCCGAGGAAGACGACGAGGTCGTAGGCGGCGCCCAGCTTGGCGCTCATGTGGCGGAAGCTCTGCAGGCCGAGCAGCGTCGCCGGGTCGGCGGCCTGGCGGCCGGCGGCGATGAAGACGAGGGGCTCGCTCGCCGCCCCGGCCGCCGGCCCGGCGAGGCCGAGCGGCTGCAGGATCTGCTCCGGGGTCGCCTCCCAGCGCAGGTACTCGTGCAGGCCCGGGGCCGGGGCCAGGCCGAGGTCGACGGCCAGCCGCGGCCGCGCCAGGTCGCACTCGACGAGGACGGTGCGGCGGCCGGCCGCGGCGGCGGCGCCGGCCAGGGCGATCGCCAGCGCTCCGCCCGACTCGGCGCCGCCGCTGACCAGCACGCTGCCGGTCTCGCGCAGGCGCTCCGCCACTGCGGCGAGGCGGTCGAGGTCGCTGCGGCGCAGCGACCAGACCTGATCGGCACCGGGCGCGAAGCCCGAGACCTCGGCGAGCACGGGCAGCTTGCCGCGCCCGGAGCGCATCACATCCGCTCGGGGGCGGAGATTCCCAACAGGCCCAGCGAGGCGGCGATCGTCCGCTTTGCCGCCAGGCAGAGCGCCAGCCGCGAGCGCTCGACGCCCTCGCCCTCGGCGCCGACCACCTGGCAGTCGCGGTAGAAGGCGTGGAAGTCGGCGGCGACCGCGGTCGAGTAGGCGCAGATCCGGTGCGGCGCCCGCCGCCCGGCCGACTCGCGGACCTCGTCGGGGAACTCGAGCAGGCGCTTGATCAGCGCCTTCTCGCTCGGCTCCAGCGCGCTCGCCGGCGCGCCCGGGTCGGGGCCGGCGGCGGCCGCCTCGGCCGCGGCGCCGGCTTTGCGGAGGATGCTGGCGATCCGCGCGTGGGCGTACTGCACGTAGTAGACGGGGTTGTCGCTGGACTGGCTGCGGGCGACGGAGAGGTCGAGGTCGACCGCGGTCTCGTGGCCGCGCCAGAGCATGAACCAGCGGGTCGCGTCGACGCCGATGTCGTCGAGCAGGTCGTCGAGCGAGACGAAGTCGCCGCTGCGCTTCGACATCTGCACCCGTTCGCCGTTTTCGACCACGTGGACGAGGTTCATGATCTGCGCCTCGAAGGCGTCGGGGTCGAGGCCGAGGGCGGCGATCGCCGCCCGCACCCGGGCCACGTAGCCGTGGTGGTCGGCGCCGAGCACGTCGATCAGGCGGCCGAAGCCGCGCTGCAGCTTGTCCCAGTGGTAGGCGACGTCGGCGGCGAGGTAGGTCGGCTCGCCGTCGGACTTGATCAGGACCCGGTCCTTGTCGTCGCCGAAGGTCGTCGTCCGCAGCCAGAGCGCCTCGTCGCTGCGGTAGGTGTGGCCCTGCTCGTCGAGCTTGGCCAGCGCCGAATCGACCTCGCCGCGATCGTAGATCGCCCGCTCGGAGGTCCAGGTGTCGATGTGGACGCCGAAGCGCTCCAGCGTCTCCCCCACCTCCACCAGCATCAGCTCGATCCCGCGCAGCCCGAGCGCCTCGCCGTCGCCGGGGTCGAGGCCCTCGGCGGCGACCTTCGTCGCCAGCTCGTCGACGTACCCGCCGCCGTAGCCGTCGTCGGGCACCGGCTCGCCGGCCATGCGGGCGGCGATCGAGTCGGCGAAGCGGCCGATCTGGGCGCCGGCGTCGTTGACGTAGTACTCGCGCTCGACCTCGTGCCCGACCGCTTCCAGCAGCCGCGCGACCGAGTCGCCGTAGGCGGCGAGGCGGCCGCCGCCGACGTGCAGCGGCCCGGTCGGGTTGGCGGAGGGGCCCTCGATCAGGATCCGCTCCGGCGCCGCGGTCGGGGCCGGGCCGAGGTCCTCTCCGGCGGCCAGCAGCGCGGCCAGGGCGCGCGAGTACCAGGCGTCGGCGAGGAAGAGGTTGACGAAGCCGGGGCCGGCGACCTCGATCCGCTCGATGCTGCCCGAGTCGCCGAGTGCCCGCCGCAGCTCCTCGCCGAGCCGCTCCGCGACGGCGCGCGGGTTGTCGCCGAGCGGGCCGGCCAGCAGCATCGCCGCGTTCGAGCTGTAGTCGCCGAGCTCGGGCTTCGGCGGCCGGTCGAGGGTCGGCGCCGGCTCGGTCGTCTCGCCGTCGCGCAGGGCGCGGGCGGCGCCTTCCACGGCACCTCTCAGCTCGGCGATCGAATCGGTCCCGCTCATCGGCCAATCGTATGGACCGGAGCTGGGCCAGGGTACGCTGGCCGCTTGCGCGCAGCCGTTCTCAGCGACGTCCACTCCAATCTGCCTGCCCTCGAAGCCGTCCTGGCCGCGGTGGACGAGACCGCCCCGGACGAGATCTGGTGCCTCGGCGACATCGTCGGCTACGGCGCCGATCCCGACGCCTGCACCGAGCTGATCCGCGAGCGCTGCGCGGTCAGCCTGCTCGGCAACCACGACCTGGCGGTGCTCGGCACGCTCGACATCTCGACCTTCTCGGACGCTGCGAAAGCGGCCGTCGAGTGGACCCGCGAGGTGGCCGGCGCCGCGACCTTGGAGTTCCTCGGGGGTTTGGAGCCAGCGATGACCCATGCCGGCACCGCCCTCTACCACGCCTCCCCGCGCGACCCGATCTGGGAGTACGTGCTCTCGATCGAACAGGCCGAAGCGGGGTTCGACGCGCAGGCGGAGCGGATCGCGCTGATCGGCCACTCGCACGTCTCGCTCTTCTTCAACCGGCCCGAGGGGGCGCGCCCGGGCTACGCGCACGGCGCCCAGGCGGGCGACGGCGCCGGGCTCCACCTCGACGACGGCGCCTGGCTGCTGAACCCGGGCAGCGTCGGGCAACCGCGCGACGGCGATCCCCGCGCCGCCTGGCTGCAGCTCGACACCGAGGAGCTGACCGCCGGCTTCCACCGCACCCCCTACGACGTCGAGGCGGCCGCCGCCTCGATCCGCGCCGCCGGCCTGCCCGAGCCGCTCGCGGAGCGCCTCCAGAGCGGTCGCTGATGCCCGATATGCAGGGCAAATACGGCCTCGGGACCGTTGTCTAGACTCGCCCTATGGGTCGCTTCAAGCAGCTCCTGACCGCCTTCGTCCTCGCCGCGCTCGCGGCGGCGGCGCTCTCCGCCTGCGGCGGCAGCGACAAGGCCGCCCTGCTGCCCGGGGAAACGGCGAGCGAGATCAACGCCAACCTCGACCTGGTCGAACAGCTGGTCTCCGAAGGCGACTGCGTCGGCGCCGAAAACGCGGCCGCCGCGGTCGGCGAACAGGTCGAGGGGCTGAGCGGGGTCGACGAAGACCTGAAGGCGGCGCTCTCCGCGGGCGCCAACCGGCTCAACGAAGTGATCGTCGAGTGCGACGAAGCGCCGGAAGAAGACGAAACGGTGCCGAGCGAAGAACTCGACGAGGAACTCGAAACGGAACAGGCGAAGGGCGAAAAGGCCGAACAGAAGGCCGAGGAAAAAGCGACCAAGGAAGCCGAAAAGGAAGCGCAGAAGGAAGAGAAGGCGGAAAAGGAAACGCCCCCGGTCGAACCGCCCGAACCGCCCGGCCAGGAAGAAAAAGAAGTGCCGCCGAGCGAAGGCGGCGACGGCGGCACCTCCTCCGGCGGGGTCGCCCCCAGCACCCCCGCGGGGGCTGAATGATGGAGGCGGGAACGCTCTCCGGGCGCTACGAGACCGGCGACAAGCTCGGCTCCGGCGGGATGTCGAACGTCTACAAGGCGACCGACCGAATCCTCGAGCGCACGGTCGCGGTGAAGATCCTCGCCGAGCACCTCTCCGACGACGAGCGCTTCGTCGCCCGCTTCCGCCGCGAGGCGCTGGCGGTCGCGAAGCTGATCCACCCGAACATCGTCCAGGTCTACGACACCGGGGTCGACGACGGCCGCCACTACATCGTCATGGAGTACGTCCAGGGCCGCTCGGGGGCGCAGATCCTCCAGCGCCAGGGCCCGGTCGAGCCGGAGACCGCGGCCGAGGTCGGGATCCAGGCCTGTTCCGGCCTCGATTACGCGCACCGGCGCGGGATCATCCACCGCGACGTCAAGCCCGGCAACCTGATGGTCGTCGGCGGCCCGGTCGGCGGCGGCGAGATGACCGTGAAGCTGACCGACTTCGGGATCGCCCGGGCGATCGAGCAGACGCGGATCACCCAGGTCGGCTCGGTGGTTGGCACCGCCGCCTACCTGGCGCCGGAGCAGGTGCGTGGCGAGGAGGCGACCCCGGCGACCGACGTCTACGCGCTCGGCGTCGTCCTCTACCAGTTCCTCACCGGCCGCCTGCCCTACGAGGGCTCCAGCCTGGCCGAGCTGGCGGTGCGCCAGCAGAACGAGAAGCCGCTGCCGCCCAGCACCTACAACGACGAAGTTCCGGAGCCGCTCGGCGCCGCCGTCCTGCGCGCCCTCGAGGGCGACCCGAACCGGCGCTACGCGAGCGCCGACGAGCTCGCCAGCGGCCTGCGGCTGGGGCTCGAAGGCGAGGACGTGACCCTGCCCGAGGACGCCGGCACGGCGGCGACCGGGGTGCTCGGCGGCGAGACCGCCGCCACCCGCCATCTCGAGCGCGACACGGCGCCGACCGAGTACCGGCCGGCCGACTCGCCGACCCGGCGCCCGCAGCCGCGGGTCCAGCCCCCTGCCCCGGTCTCGCCGCCGCGCCCGCAGCGGCCGGCCAAGCGCTCCGGCTTCTCCCGCTTCGTCCGCTTCGTGCTGGCGCTGGTGGCCCTGGTCCTGGTCGCCGCCGCGGTGGCGACCGCTGTGATCGTCGCCACCGACAAGGCGGCCGGCGTGCAGATCCGCGAGGTCGCCGGCGACACGGTCGACAAGGTCACCGCAGAACTCAAGGACCTGGTCAGCAAGAACACCGAATAGGGGGTTGCGGGGGAGCCGTTCCCACCCCCTCCTCTCTCAACTTGCTCGGGTGGATCGGGTGCGGCGGTCCCAGGTTCGGTCGACCGAGAAGTACAAGCCGCTCGGAGGGGGTGGGAACGGCTCCCTCACGGGGCCTATTCGGTGGTCTCTTGAGCCTGGGAGCGGTGGTCTCGCGAGCCTGGAGGCTCGGGGGCTCAGGCGTCCCAGGGGGTGGTGCCGGCGAGGACGGCGGTGCGGTACTGGTCGAAGCGGCCGGCGCTGATCGCGGTGCGGGCGTGGGTGGTCAGCTCGTGCATGTAGACGAGGTTGTGGACGACGATCAGGCGGACGGCGGTCAGCTCCTCGGCCCGCGAGAGGTAGGAGATGTAGTCGCGGTCGTGGCGCTGGCAGGCCGGGCAGGGGCAGCCGGCGACGATCGGCTCGCGGTCGCCGACCCAGCGGCCCTTGCGCAGGTCGAGCCGCCAGCGGGTCTCGGGGCTGGGCGCGAGGGCGACGCCGTGGCGGGCGAGCCGGGTCGGGACCGCGCAGTCGAAGACGTCGAGGCCGAGGGCGATGCCGCCGAGCAGGTCGTCGACCTCGCCGATCCCGAGCAGGTGCTTCGGGGCGGCCTCGGGCAGCAGCGGCGCGGTCAGCGCCAGCACCGCCGCCATCTCCTCCTTGTCGCGGCCGAGGGTGCCGCCGATCGCGAGGCCGTCGACCGCCGCCTCGGAGACCGCCTGCGCCGACTCGCGCCGCAGGTCCTCGTAGACGCCGCCCTGGACGATCCCGAAGACCGCCTGGCGCTCCGGGCCGTTCTCACGGTGCCAGTCGAGGCAGCGGTCGAGCCAGCGGTGGGTGCGCTCGGTCGAGCGGGCGGTGTAGTCGCGCTCGGCGTGGAACGGCGTGCACTCGTCGAAGACGAGGGCGATGTCGGAGCCGAGCGCCGCCTGCACGCTCATCGAGACCTCCGGCGAGATGAACAGCTCGGTGCCGTCGCGGTAGGAGCGGAAGCGGGCGCCCTGCTCGGTGATCTCCACCTCGGAGCCGGCGCCGCCGCCGGAGCGGCCGCTGCCCTTGACCTCGTTGGCGACGCCGCCGTGGGCGAGCGAGAAGACCTGGAAGCCGCCGGAGTCGGTGATCAGCGCCCGCTCCCAGCCCATGAACCCGTGCAGGCCGCCGGCGGCGGCGATCCGCTCCGGCCCCGGTGAGACGAACAGGTGGTAGGTGTTGCCGAGGATCAGCTCGTAGCCGAGCCCGGCCACCTCGGCCGAGTCCAGCCCCCGCACCGTCCCCTTGGTCGCCAGCGGGATGAAGGCCGGCGTCGCGATCGGCCCGTGGGCGGTGTGGATGACGCCCGCGCGGGCGGCCCCGTCGCGCGCCTCGATCTCGAATCTAAGCCGCTCCGACTCAACCCTCATCGCGCGTAACCGACTTTGTCCACCCTAGGGGGTGGTCAACCCCGGTTGCGCGATCAGCGAGCGGCCCGTCATCGCCGCTGGCTGGGCGATTCCGAGCAGCTCCAGGGCGGTCGGAGCGACGTCGGCGAGGATGCCGCCGTCGCGCAGCCGAAGGCCGTCGGCGGTGACGATCAGCGGCACCGGGTTCAGCGAGTGGGCGGTGTTGGGCGAGCCGTCGGGCTCCAGCATGTGGTCGCAGTTGCCGTGGTCGGCGGTGACGATGCAGGCGCCGCCTTTGGCCAGCACCGCCTCGACCACCGCGCCGAGCCGGGCGTCGACCGTCTCCACCGCGGTGACCGCGGCCGGGATCACGCCGGTGTGGCCGACCATGTCGGGGTTGGCGAAGTTGATGATCCCGAAGCGGTACGCGTTCTCGCGCCAGTGGTCGACGAAGGCCCCGGCCGCCGCGTCGGCACTCATCTGCGGCTTCAGGTCGTAGGTGGCGACGTCGCGCGGCGATTCGACCAGGCAGTGCTCCTCCCCCGCCAGCTCCTGCTCGCGGCCGCCGTTGAAGAAGTAGGTGACGTGGGCGTACTTCTCGGTCTCGGCGACGTGCAGCTGCAGGCCGCCGGCCTCGGAGATCGTCTCCGCCAGGGTCGTCTGCGGCCGCTCCTCCGGGAAGGCGACCGGGTAGGGCCAGCCCTTGCGGTAGGAGGTCATCGTCGTCAGGTCGAGCGCGGCGGCGCCGGTGCGCGAGAACTCGTCGAAGCCGGGCTCGGCCAGCGCCCGGGTCATCTGGCGGGCGCGGTCGGGGCGGAAGTTGACGAAGATCGCGACGTCGCCGGCGGCGGCGCCGTCGTAGTCGCCGATCACGGTCGGCAGCACGAACTCGTCGGTCTGGCCGCTCTCGTAGGCGCTCTCGATCGCCTCCGCCGAGCTGGCCGCGGCGAGGCCGCGGGCGTGGACGATCGCGTCGTAGGCGAGCTTGGTGCGCTCCCAGCGGGTGTCGCGGTCCATCGCGTAGTAGCGGCCGCCGACCGTGCCGACCCGGCCGGCCGAGCGCAGCCAGCGCTCCAGCTCGGCGAGGTAGCCGCGGCCGCCGTGCGGGAGCGTGTCGCGGCCGTCCGTGAAGGCGTGGAAGACGACGTCGGGGACGCCCTCCTGGGAGGCCAGCTCGATCGTCGCCTCGAGGTGCTCCCAGCCGGAGTGGACGCCGCCGTCGGAGACCAGGCCGAGCAGGTGCAGGCGCCCGCGCGGGCTGGTGCGGGCGCGCTCGCAGGCGGCCAGCAGTGCCTCGTTCTCGAAGAAGCCGCCGTCGGCGACGGCGTCGTCGATCCGCGCCAGGTCCTGCTTGACGATCGCCCCGGCGCCGAGGTTGAGGTGGCCGACCTCGGAGTTGCCCATCTGGCCGACCGGGAGGCCGACGTCGGGGCCCTGGGCGGAGAGCTGGGTGTGCGGGTAGCGGTCCCAGAGGCGGTCGAAGACAGGCGTCTGCGCGAGCGAGATCGCGTTGCCGGGCCCGGGCTCGGCCAGGCCCCAGCCGTCGAGGATGATCAGCGCCAGCGAGGGGACGAGCGGCGCCACGTCACCCAGCGGCTTCCACGATCGCCGCGAAGTCCTCGGGGTCGAGCGCGGCGCCGCCGACCAGGGCGCCGTCGACGTCGGGCAGGGCGAGCAGCTCGGCGGCGTTGCCGGGCTTGACCGAGCCGCCGTAGAGGACCCGCACCTCGTCGGCGGCGGCGCCGCGCATGCGGACGACGTCGCGGATGTAGGCGCACGCCTCCTGGGCCTGCTCGGGAGTCGCGACCTTGCCCGTGCCGATCGCCCAGACCGGCTCGTAGGCGATCACGATCCGGCCCAGGTCCGGCCCTTCGACGCCACCGAGGTCGGTCTGCAGCTGGCGCTCCAGCACTTCCTCGGTCTCGCCGCCGTCGCGGGCGGCCTCGCTCTCGCCGACGCAGAGGATCGGCTCCAGGTCGGCGGCCAGGGCGGCCGGGACCTTGCGGGCCAGCGCCGCGTCGGTCTCGCCGAAGAGCTGGCGCCGCTCGGAGTGGCCGAGCACGACCGCCTCGACGTCGAGCTCGACCAGCATCGCGGCCGAGACCTCGCCGGTGAAGGCGCCCGCGCCCTCCTCGTGCATGTTCTGGGCGGCGACCTTGACCGCGGTCCCATAGCGGCGCTCGACGACCGCGGTGAGGGCGGTGAAGGGCGGGCAGACGACGACGTCGCTCTGGGTCGCGGCGATCCGCGGCAGCAGCGTGTCGATGAACTCCGCCGCCTCGGCGACGGTCTTGTTCATCTTCCAGTTGGCGGCGATGTATGGCGTCCTAGGCATCGACCAGGGCCTCCACTCCGGGCAGCTTCTTTCCCTCCAGCAGCTCCAAGGATGCTCCTCCTCCAGTCGAAAGCCAATCGACCTCGTCGTCGAGGCCGAACTTGCGGATCGCCGCGACCGAGTCGCCGCCGCCGATCACGGTCGTGCCGGGCGCCTTCGCGACCGCCTCGGCGACCGCGCGGGTGCCGCCTGCGAAGGGCTCCATCTCGAACGCCCCCATCGGCCCGTTCCAGAGCACGGTGCCGGCGCCGGCGATCGCCTCGCCGTAGAGCGCCGCGGTGCGCGGGCCGACGTCGAGGCCCATCCAGCCGTCGGGGACTTCGACGCCGCCGCTCTCGCGGCGCTCGGTCCCGGCGTCGAACTCGCGCCCGAGCACGAGGTCGACCGGCAGCACCAGCTCGCACTCGGAGTCGCGCGCCTTCTCCAACGCCTCGCCGGCCAGCTCGACCCCCTCGACCAGCGAGTCGCCGGTCGGCACGTCCTGGGCGCGGAAGAATCCGAAGGCCATCGCGCCGCCGATCAGGATCTTGTCGGCGACCTCGAGGAAGCGGTCGATGACCGCGACCTTGTCGGAGACCTTGGCGCCGCCGAGCACGACCACCAGCGGCCGCTTCGGCGCCTCGACCACGGCGCTCAGCTCGCTGACCTCGCGCTCCAGCAGCAGCCCCGCATAGCCGGGCAGGAACTGGGCGACCCCCTCGGTGCTGGCGTGGGCGCGGTGGGCGGCGCCGAAGGCGTCGTTGACGTAGACGTCGGCGAGGTCGGCCAGGGCCTCGGCCAGCTTCGTGTCGTTCTCGGTCTCACCCGGCTCGAAGCGGGTGTTCTCGAGCAGCAGCAGGTCGCCGGGGCCGAGCCCGTGGGCCATCGCCTCGACGTCGGCGCCGACCACGGCGGGCGCCAGGGTGACCGGGGCGCCGAGCAGCTCGGAGAGCCGCTCCCCCACCGGCCGCAGCGAGAGCCCGGGGTCGACCTTGCCGCCGGGGCGGCCGAGGTGCGAGGCGAGGACCAGGGCGGCGCCGCGCTCGCGCAGCAGTTCGATCGTCGGCAGCGCTGCCCGGATCCGCATGTCGTCCGCGACCGCGCCATCGGCCAGCGGCACGTTGAAGTCGACGCGGACGAGGGCCCGCCGCCCGGAGACGTCGGCGTCGCGGACGCTTGCCTTCGCGAAAGCCACGGCGGCGTCCCCGGCCCGCCTAGGCGAGGACCTTGCCGACCAGCTCGACGCAGCGGTTCGAGTATCCCCACTCGTTGTCGTACCAGGCGATCGTCTTGACCAGGCGGCCGTCGCCGATCACCATCGTGCCGCCGGCGTCGACGATCGAGGAGTGCGGGTCGCCGACGATGTCGGTGGAGACGATCGGGTCCTCGGTATAGGCGAGGATCCCCTTCATCGGCCCCTCGGCGGCAGCCTTCAGGGCGGCGTTGATCTGGTCGACCTCGAGCGGGTTGGGGGTGGTGAAGACGAGATCGACGGCGGAGCCGGTCGGGACCGGCGCCCGCATCGAGAACCCGTTCAGCTTCCCGTTCAGCTCCGGCAGGACCAGGCCGACCGCCTTGGCGGCGCCGGTCGTGGTCGGGATCAGGTTGAGCGCGGCGGCGCGCGAGCGGCGCGGGTCGGAGTGCGGCATGTCCTGCAGCCGCTGGTCGGCCGTGTAGGCGTGGATCGTGGTCATCAGCCCCTGCTCGATCCCGAATGCCTCGTGCAGCACCTTGGCCAGCGGCGCCAGGCAGTTGGTCGTGCAGGAGGCGTTGGAGATCACATGGTGGTTCTCCGGGTCATAGGCGTCGTCGAAGTTGACGCCGAGAGCGACGGTCACGTCCGGCTCCTTGGCGGGGGCGGAGATGATCACCTTCTTGGCGCCGCCGGCGAGGTGCTTGGCGGCGTCGGCGCGGGCGGTGAAGAAGCCGGTCGACTCGATCACCACGTCGACCCCGAGGTCGCCCCAGGGCAGGGCGGCCGGGTCGCGCTCGGAGAGCACCTTCAGCTCGCTGCCGTCGATCGAGATCGCGCCCTCGCCGGCCACGACCTCACCCGGGTAGCGGCCGAGGATCGAGTCGTACTTGAGCAGGTTGGCGAGCGTGCCCGTGTCCGTGAGGTCGTTGACCGCGACGAACTCGATGTCCGCGTTCGCCGCCTTTGCCGCCCGGAACACGTTGCGCCCGATGCGACCGAAACCGTTGATGCCGACCTTCACAGCCATGGAGCCATTGCCTCCTGATTCGTTTGGGGGACGCCGGTCCTGATGCCGGCGCTAGTCGGACCCGATCGTGATCTCGATCTCGTATCCGTCGGGGTCCTTGAGGAAGGCGGAGTACGAGCCGGAGCCGTGCGAGCGGCGCTCGCCAGGATCGCTGACGCTGGTGCCACCCGCGCCGACGCCCCGCTCCCAGGCGGCCTTGACGGCGACGATCCCGAGAGCCGAGAAGCTCAGCAGCCCGAAGCCCGGCTTGGGCTCGTGGTGGGCGGCGGCGAAGAAGACCGGTTTGGCGATGCCCCAGCCGATCGTCTGGTCCTCCTCGAAATGCCGGCGCCAGCCCAGCGGGGCCAGCATCGAGTCATAGAAGGCGGCACTGCGGTCGAGGTCGGAGACCTCCAGGAGGACGTGGTGCAGCATCGAGCCAGGAAAGCTATACGGCGGGCGCGACGAACGGCCTGCGGCTCAGCCCGAGCGGGGGGTCCAGCGGAAGAAACGGATCGCCAGCAGCAGCCCGGCGATCCCCCAGGTGCCGACCACCAGCAGCTCGTGCCAGGCGATCGCCGGGCCGGTCCCGGGCACGTAGGCCTGGAAGAAGGCCTCGAAGAAGGGACGGACGGGAAAGTGGTTGGCGAAGCTGATCACGCCGCCGGGTAGCTCGTCTTCCGGGATGAAGATGCCGGAGAGGAAGTAGAGCGGCAGCAGCAGCGCGTTGACGATCGCCGCCGCCGCGTCCTGGGAAGGGATCGCCGCGGTCAGGGCGATCCCGAGGCAGCAGAAGGAGGCGGTACCGATCACCAGCGCCACCAGCATCTCCGGCAGCCGCTCCCACGGGAACGGCACCGAGTAGAGGAGGCCGCCGATCCCCGCCAGCAGGGCCAGCATCAGCACGGTGACGACGATCGAGTTGCCGATCCGGCCGGCGATGAAGACCCAGGCCGGCATCGGGGTGCCGCGGCCGCGCTTGAGGCGGCCGTCTTCGCGGGCGATCACCAGGGTCATCGCCAGCGTCTGCATGGTCGAGGAGATCACCGCCAGCGACATGATCGCCGGCACGTAGTAGGTGGTCGCCTCGATCCCGCCGCGGACCGCGACCGTGGTCCCGTCGAAGACGATCGCGAGGATCAGGAAGACGACGACCGGAAACATCACCGTGAAGAAGACCGACGCCGGGTTGCGCCAGAACGCCTTCTGGTCGTAGCGCAGCTGGTGGGCGAGGAGGGTCAGCGCGCTCATCGCGACGACGCCTCCCCGGCCGGCGCCGCGCCGGGCGCCTGGGTCAGCTCCAGGTAGACGTCCTCGAGCGTCGGCCGGGTCACTTCCAGCCCCTCCAGCTCCTCGCCGCGGGCCAGCGCCTCGCCGGTCAGCTCGTGCAGGGTCTTGACCGGGGTCGTCGTCTCGACGGCGACGTCGCGGCCGCCGGAGCGGTAGCGGATCGTCACCGCCTGGGCCTCGCGATCGCCGAGGTCCTCGGGGGTGCCGCGGGCGACGATCTCACCGGCGGCGATGATCGTCACCCGGTCGGCGAGCCGCTGCGCCTCGTCCATGTAGTGGGTGGTGAGGAAGACCGTCTTGCCGAGGTCGCGGAGGCCGGCGATCACGTCCCAGGCCTGGCGCCGGGCGCTCGGGTCGAAGCCGGTGGTCGGCTCGTCGAGGAAGAGCAGCTCGGGGTCGCCGATCAGCGCCATGCCGACGTCGAGCCGGCGCTGCTGGCCGCCGGAGAGCTTGCTGGCCCGGGTGTCGGCCTTTTCCTCCAGCCCGACCAGCCCGATCACCTCGTCGATCGGTCGCGGCGCCCGGTAGTAGCCGGCGTAGAGCCCGAGCGACTCGCGCACGGTCAGGTAGGGATCCAGGCGGCCGCTCTGGAGGACGATCCCGATCCGCTCGCGCCAGGCGCGCCCGGCCCGCTGCGGGTCCTCGCCCAGCACGCTGATCTCCCCCCCGCTGCGCTTGCGGTAGCCCTCGAGGATCTCGACCGTGGTCGTCTTGCCCGCCCCGTTCGGGCCGAGGAAGGCGAAGATCTCCCCCGGCATCACCTCGAGGTCGATGCCACGGACTGCCTCGACCTCGCCGTAGCTCATGCGCAGGCCGGAGATGGAGATGACGGGATCGGGCAAAGCCCGGCGATTCTAGGGTTAGCGACCGCTCAGTCGAGTTCCACGTCGCGGTGCTTGACCTTGAGGATGACCCCGTCGATGCCGGCGAGGTCGCGGCGGATGCGGTCGGCGACGGTGACCGAGCGGTGGCGGCCACCGGTGCAGCCGACCGCGATCGTCAGGTGGCTCTTGCCCTCCGCGACGTAGGCGGGGACGAGGAACTCCAGCAGCGGCAGCAGGCGGCCGTAGAACTCGCCCGCCTGGGTCCCCGACTCGACGTAGGCGCGGACCTCCTCGTCGTGGCCGGTCAGCGGCCGCAGCTCGTCGACGTAGTGCGGGTTCGGGAGGAAGCGGACGTCGAGGGTGAGGTCGGCGTCGCGCGGCGGGCCGTTCTTGAAGCCGAAGGTGAGCAGGGTGAGGGCCAACTCGCCGCCGTCCTCGCCGCCCAGCATCTCCTCGGCGATCCGCCGCCGCAGCTCGGCGCCGGTCAGGTCGCTGGTGTCCATGACCACGTCGGCGCGCTCGCGCAGCGGCGCCAGCAGCGCCCGCTCGGCGCGGATCCCCTCGACGATCCGCCCCTCCGGGGCCAGTGGGTGGCGGCGGCGGGTCTCCTTGTAGCGGTCGAGCAGGATCTCCTCGTCGGCCTCGAGGAAGAGCACGGTCGGCTTCAGCCCGTCGGCCTGGAGGTCGTCCATCACCGCCAGCAGGTCGTCGAAGTACTCGCCGCCGCGCACGTCGGAGACGATCGCGGCGCGTTCGACGCCGCTGCCCTCGTGGCGGAACAGCTCGCCGAGGGTCTCGATCATCCGCGGCGGCAGGTTGTCGACGCAGAAGTAGCCGCCGTCCTCGAAGGCGGCGATCGCCTCCGACTTGCCGGCCCCCGAGTGGCCGGTGATGACGACCAGCGACACCTTGGCTCCCACTGCCATCGCTCCCCTCAGCCGATTCTGTTGAGCTGCTCGTGGATCTCCCGCCCTACTTTGCCAGGCAGGCCGGGCACCGCCTCCAGCTCCTCCCGGGTGGCGGCCAGAAACCGCTCCGGGGAGCCGAAGTGCTGCAGCAGCGCCCGCTTGCGGGCTGGGCCGACGCCCTTCAGCTCGTCGAGCACCGAGCCGGTCATCGCCCGGTCGCGGCGGCCGCGGTGGTGTTCGATCGCGAACCGGTGGGACTCGTCGCGGACCCGCTGCAGCAGCTTCGAAGCCTCCGAGTCGGCGGCCAGGTCGAGCGGCTCCGAGCGCCCCGGGACGAACACCTCCTCGACGCGCTTGGCGAGGCTGACCACGGTGACGCCGCGCTCGGCGAACGGCGCCAGCGCCCGCATCCCCGCCGCCAGCTGGCCCTTGCCGCCGTCGATCAGGATCAGCGAGGGCAGCGAGGCGAAGCTGGCGTCGCGCTTGCCGTCGTGCGGCGAGAGGTCGGCCTGTTCGAGATAGCGGTTCATCCGCCGCCCCAGCACCTCCTCCATCGAGGCGAAGTCGTCGGGGCCGCCGTTGCCCCCCGGGTCGAGGCGCAGATCGCCGCGGACTTTGAAGCGGCGGTAGTCGGCCTTCTTCGTCGCCCCGCCCTCGAAGACGACCATCGAGGCGACCGTGTGCTCGCCGCCGATCGTGGAGATATCGAAGCCCTCGATCCGCACCGGCAGCTCCTCCATCCCCAGCGCCTCCTGCAGCGAGGAGAGCGACTCGACCCGGCGGGCACGCCGGTGCTCGCGGCGCAGCCGGTCCTGGTCGAGGGCGAGCCGCGCGTTGCGCTCGGCCAGCTCGCGCAGCTTGCGCTTGTCGCCGCGCTCGGCGGCGCGCACCTCGACCGGGGAGCCGCGGCGTTCGCTCAGCGCCTGCGAGAGGACCTCGACGCGGTCGCGCAGGTAGGGGCCGACGATGATCGTCCGCGGCATCGAGGGCGAGGCCGAGTAGTACTGGCCGATGAACTCCTCGGCGACCTCGGCGACCTCGCGCTCGGCCTGGTTCTCGAGGTAGAAGCTCTGGCGCTCGGCGAGGATCCCGTCGCGGACCTGGAAGACCTGGGCGTTGGCGTCGGGCCCCTCGGCCGCGACCCCGATCAGGTCGGCGGTCCCGACCGAGCCGCCGGCGACCCGCTGGCGCTCGAACAGCGAGCGGATCGCCTTCAGGCGGTCGCGGTGCAGGGCGGCGCGCTCGAACTCCTCGGCCGCGGCGGCAGCCTCCATCTTCGCCACCTCCTCGTCCTCGACCTGGCGGTAGCGGCCGGAGAGGAAGTCGACGATCGCCTCGATGTTGCGCCGGTACTCCTCCTGGGAGACGTGGCCGACGCAGGGCGCCCCACAGCGCTTGATGTAGTAGTCGAGGCAGGGGCTGCCGGAGCGACGGCCGGGCTCGGCGCCCTCGCAGGTGCGGAACTGGAACAGCTTGCCGAGCAGGTCGAGCGTCTCCCGCACCCGCTTGGCGCTGGAGAAGGGCCCGAAGTAGGCGCGGTGGGCGCGGTGCTTCTCGCGGGTGAAGTAGACCCGCGGGTAGTCCTCGTCGAGGCTGACGGCGACGTAGGGATAGGACTTGTCGTCGCGCAGGCGGATGTTGAAGCGCGGCCGGTGGCGCTTGATGAAGCTCTGCTCGGCCAGCAGCGCCTCCGCCTCGTTGGCGGTGACGAGGGTGTCGATGCGGTCGATGCGGCTGGTCAGGCGGGTGTCGCCGCCGGAGAAGTGCGAGGCGACCCGTTTGCGGATCGAGCGCGCCTTGCCGACGTAGAGCAGTTCGCCGGGGGCGTCGTAGAAGAGATAGACGCCGGGCGAGTCGGGCAGCTCGCGGCGGCGCTGGGCGATTCGCTCAGATCGCGAGAGGGAGCCGTTGCTGGAGTCATCGGGCACAGATCAAAGGGTAGGCTGCGCCGATGATGAGCCCTCCAGAGCTGAACACGATGCGGATCGAGATCGACGGTGAGATCGGCACCCTGACCCTCGACCGGCCCGACGCCTTCAACGCGATGAGCCCGGAGATGATCGGCGAGATGCTGGTCGCCTTCTCCTGGCTCGCCGACCGGGCGCCGCTGCGCGCCCTGATCATCACCGGCACCGGCAAGGCCTTCTGCGCTGGCGGCGACGTCACCTGGTTCCGCAAAGGCGTCGAAGACGAGGAGCTCGACCTGCCCTCGGAAGTGCGCCGCGGCGCCGAGGCCCTGCACTCGGCGATCGTCGACCTGCGCCGGATCCCTTACCCCGTGGTCGCCGCGATCAACGGGCCCGCGGCCGGGGCCGGCTTCTCGCTGGCGCTCGCCTGCGACACCCGGATCGCCTCCGAGAGCGCCTTCTTCGCTTGCGCCTACGGTCGCATCGGCGCCTCGCCGGACGGCGGCATGACCTACTTCCTGCCGCGAGTCGTCGGCCCCTCGCGGGCGCTCGAGCTGCTGCTCGACGATCCCAACATGACCGCCCAGGACGCGCTGGCCGAGAAACTGGTCAGCGAGGTGGTGGCGCCGGACGAGCTGCAGGCGCGGGCGCGGGCCAAGGCCGAGAAGCTGGCGGCGATGGCGCCCCACTACGTGCGCACCGCGAAGGCCCTGGCCGGGACCAGCATCGAGCACACGCTGACCGAGCACCTGCAGCTGGAGCGCCACGGGATCGCCGACAGCATGGCGACCGAAGACCTGCGCAACGGCGTCGCCGCCTTCTTCGGTGGCGAGAAGCCGACGTTCGCGGGAAAGTGAACCCGGGCGGCCACGCCGCCGTATCACCAAGCTAGCCACGCCAACCCGCTTCCCGAAAGGACCAGTCATGAGGAAGGCCCTTCTCGTCGCACTCGCCCTCGTCGTCTCCGCGCTCGCCCTGGCGGCCTGCGGCGGCTCCGACGACAGCTCCAGCACCAACTCCGAAACCCAGGCCCAGAGCGGCGGCGCCGCGGAAGCGGGCGGCGGGTCGGGCGGCGGCGGAGCCCAGGGCGGCACCGCCGGCAGCGCCTCGGCCGTCGACATCAGCGCCGTCGAAGGCAGCGACCTCGCCTACGACCAGAAAGAAGTCGACGCCAAGGCCGGCAAGGTCACGGTCAACTTCACCAACCCCCAGGCGATCCCCCACGACGTCGACATCGAAGACGCCTCCGGCGAGGACGTCGGCGAGACCGAGCTGATCTCCGAAGACTCCGACTCCGTCGAGGTCGACCTCAAACCCGGCACCTACACCTTCTTCTGCTCGGTGCCGGGCCACCGCGAAGCCGGCATGGAAGGCAAGATCACCGTCAAGTAGCTCCGCTCCGCGCGCTCGCGACATTTGGTCCCCGGGAGGGGCCACAATGTCGCGAGCGCGTCAGCTACCAAGGGAGTCGAGATGAGCGAGAAGCAGAGCGGCAACGACCGGCGCATCGCCTTCGTCCAGTCGTGCTGGCACAAAGACCTGGTCGACCAGGCCCGCAAGGCCTTCCTCGCCGAGATCGCCCAGCTCGGCACCACCGAGTCCCGGGTCGACTGCTTCGAGGTGACCGGCGCCTTTGAGATCCCCCTCTACGCGCAGCGCCTCGCCACGAGCGGCACCTATGACGCGATCGTCGCCGCCGGCCTCGTCGTCGATGGCGGCATCTACCGCCACGAGTTCGTCGCCTCGGCCGTGGTCGACGGCCTGATGCGGGTCCAGCTCGACACCGGCGTCCCGGTGATCTCCGCGGTCCTCACCCCCCACCACTTCCACGAGCACGAGACCCACCGCGCCTTCTTCTTCGAGCACCTCGAGACCAAGGGAGTCGAGGCCGCCCGCGCCTGCGCCCACACGATCGACGCGCTCGACCGCCTGCCCGCCGGCGCCTGACGCTCGAGGGCGCTCAACAACACCGACCTCGCCTCAGGCCAACACGCGTTCCCGACTTTTTGTGTGCCCCAGCGCCCAAAAAGTGGGGAACGCGAATTGACCACCCGCAGAGCTCTCTCTAGGGACTAGTCAGCCGGCGCCATCACGCGCACGACCGAGTCGCCGACGAAGCAGGGCTTCTCGGAGCCCTCGACCTCGACGGTGAAGCGGGTGACGAACTCCCACCAGCCGCCGCCCCGCTCGTCCATCGAGACGACCTCGGCGCTGGCGCGGATCTTCGAGTCGACCGGCACCGGGGCGGGGAAGCGGATCTTGTTCCAGCCGTAGTTGACGGCGAGGGCGAAGCCGGTGGGGGCGATCAGCTGGCCGCGGAAGCCGTCGACCATCGAGAGGGTGAGGTTGCCGTGGGCGATCGTGGTGCCGAAGGGGCTCTCGGTCTTCGCCCGCTCGACGTCGACGTGGATCCACTGGTGGTCGCCGGAGAGCTCGGCGAAGGCGTCGATGTCGTCCTGGGTGACGGTGCGCCACTCGCTGGGGCCGACCTCCTGGCCGACCAGCTGCTGCATTCCCTCGACGCCCTGGACCTCGACCGCAGACATTGGGCCAATCCTATGCGAACCGGGCGCGGCCCTCTACGCTTGGGACGATGAGCAGCGAGATCGAGCGGAAGTTCCTGCTCGGCGAGCTTCCGTCCTGGCTCGGCGAGCGCGAGGGCGAGCCGATCTCCCAGGGCTACCTGACCAACGGCGAGGGCGCCGAGATCCGCCTGCGGCGGATCGGGCCGCGGGCGCTGCTGACGGTCAAGACCGGCGCCGGCGAAGTCCGCGATGAGGTCGAGGTCGAGCTGGACGAGGGGCTCTTCGAGGACCTCTGGCAGCTGACCGAGGGCCGGCGGCTGGAGAAGACGCGCCTGCGCGAGCCGCTCGGGGGCGGGCTCAGCGCCGAGGTCGACGTCTACGGCGAGGACCTGGCGGGCCTGGTCGTCGCCGAGGTCGAGTTCGACTCCGAGGAGGACAGCCGCGCTTTCAGCCACCGGACTGGCTCGGCCAGGAGGTGACCGGAGACGAGCGCTACGCGAACCGCGAGCTGGCCAGCTCGGGTGCGCCGGCGGCGAGTGGCGAGTGGGAACCGTCGCGGGCCTTCCGCCTGAAGCGCCGCGAGGAGGTCGACGAGGGCGTGCGCCGGATCGTCCGTGGCCGCATCGTCGAGGTCCTGGAGGCGCTGGAAGTCGAGATCGAGAGCGACCGCGACGCCGCGATCCACTCGGCCCGCAAAGACCTGAAGAAGATCCGCTCGGTGCTGCGGCTGATCGCGCGGCGAGCTCGGCGAGGACCTCTACCGAGCCGAAAACCGCCGCTACCGGGCCGCCGGCCGGGCGCTCTCGGGCAGCCGCGACGCCGCGGTCAAGGTCCAGACGCTGGTCGCCCTGGAGCGCCACTTCGGCGAGCGGGTCCCGCGCGCCTCCTCCGGCGGCTGGCGGCGGCTGCTGGAAGCCGAGCGCGAGGCGGCCGAGCGCGAGGCCGACCGCACCGGCGCCGGCGCGGTCGGGAAGCGATCGGCGCCGTCTCGGCCGGACTGAAGGAGATCGACCGCTGGCCGCTCGACCGCGGCGCCTGGCATCTCCTCGGCCCTGGGCTGCGCCGCGGCTACGGGCGCGGGCGCGAGGCGATGGCCGCGGTCGCCGCCGATCCCGACCCCGAGCTCGTGCACGAGTGGCGCAAGCGCGCGAAGGACCTCTGGTACCAGCTGCGGCTGATCCGCCGCGCCTGGCCCGAGCTGCTCGAGGAGACCGTCGATCGGACCCACGAGCTCGCCGACCTGCTCGGCGACCACCACGACCTCACCGTGCTCGCCGCCGACCTCGATGCCCGCAGCACGGTCGGCAGCGAGCGCCAGCTGGCGGAGCTGATCGAGCAGCGCCAGGGGGAGCTCCTCGACGGGGCGCTCGCCCTCGGGGAGCGGATCTACGCGGAGAAGCCGAAGGCTTTCGGCAGGCGCATGCGCGCCTACTGGTCGGCCTGGCGCTGAGCCTCAGCCCTCGCTCCACCAGCCGGGGATGATCTCGCCGTCGCCGTCGTAGCCGGGCGCCGACCACCAGCACCTCGAAGCCGCCGGGCCCGGCCTCGAAGGCGCGGGTCACCCCGGGCGCGACCCGGATCGCGTCGAGCGGCTCGACCTCGACGATCTCGTCGTCGAGCTTGATCCGGCCGCTGCCGCCGAGCACGACGTAGACCTCCTCGGCCTGCTCGTGCCGGTGGCCGAACGGCTGCCGCTTGCCCGGCTTCAGCCGGTGGTGGCTGACCCCGGTCCCCTCGGCGTCGAGGTCGTCCTTCGCGAAGCGGGCCTCCATGCCGTCCCCGACCCCGAAATCCTGGGCCGAGTCCTTGACCTCGGTGAGTCGCTTGACGGTGTAGGGCGTTGCCATCGGTGCCTCCTCGCGGTCGTGAGCTCCACCCGACCCCCGTACCCAGCCGCGCCGCCGCCAAGCAGGCGACCGCGACGGGGTAGCCTTGCTGCGTGACCGGTCCAGTCAGCCGGGTCCTCTCCAGCTCGCAGCTCCAGACCCTGCCGAGCACGGCGAGGAGCGCACCGCCGCGGTCGGCGAGGAGCTGTTCCGGGTCGGCGACGAGACCTACCCGTTCATCGCGATCCTCGAGGGCGAGGCCTCGATTCTCGACGCCGCCGGCCGCGAGATCGTCCGCCACGGAGCCTGCGGCTTCCTCGGCGAGATGAACCTGCTCTCCGGCCAGACCGTCTTCCTCACCGCGGTCGTGACCGACCGATGCGCTACATCGCGGTCGACCGCGAAGACGCTGCGGCGCCTGCTCTTCGACGACGCCTCGCTCGCCGACCTGCTGCTCCCCGCCTTCGTCCAGCGGCGCGAAATGCTGCAGCAGGTGCAGGGGGTCGGGGTGGAGATCGTCGGGCCCTCGCACCTGGAGGAGACCCGCCGCCTGGTCGACTTCGCCAAACGCTTCCGCCTCCCCTACACGCCGCGCGACCCGGCGACCGACGCCGAGGCCGCGATCCTGCTCGAGCGGCTGGCCGAGGAGGAGCTGCCGCTGGTGCGGCTGCCCGGCGGCGCCGACCTGCTGCGACCCGACCAACGGCGAGCTCTCGCGGGCGCTGGGCATCGGCCTCGAGCTGGCGCCGCGCGAGGAGGTCGACCTGCTGGTCGTCGGCGGCGGTCCGGCCGGGCTCGGCGCCGCCGTCTACGGCGCCTCCGAGGGCCTCGACACGCTGGTCGTCGAGAACACCGTGCTCGGCGGCCAGGCGGGCACCTCGCGGCGGATCGAGAACTACCTCGGCTTCCCGGCCGGGATCAGCGGCACCGAGCTGATCAGCCGCGCGATCACCCAGGCGCGCAAGTTCACCGCCCGCACCGCCACCCCTTACCGGGCGCTCTCGCTGGAGCCGGGCGAGGAGCGCCACGTCGTCAGGCTCGAGGGCGAGGTCGAGGTCGCGGCGAAGGCGGTCCTGCTCTCCACCGGCGCCGAATACCGGCGGCTGCCGGTCGACGACCTCGAAGACTACGAGGGCTTCAGCGTCTTCTACGCGGCCGGGCCGCCGGAGGCCCAGCTCTGCGGCGCCCAGCGGGTCGGCGTCGTCGGCGGCGGCAACTCGGCCGCCCAGGCGGCGATCTGGCTCGCCCGCGGCGGCGCCCTGGTCACCCTCCTGCACCGCCGCGGCGACCTCCGGGAGACGATGTCCAACTACCTGATCGACGATCTCGAGCGCTACGGCGTCGAGGTCCGCGACCGCAGCGAAATCACCGCCCTGCACGGCACCGACGGCATGCTCGACGCGGTCACCCTCGCCGACGGAGAGTGCTGCCGCTCTCCTACCTCTTCCTCTTCCTCGGCGCCTCGCCCTGCACCGAGTGGCTCGGCGACTGCATCGCCCGCGACGAGAAGGGCTTCGTCCTGACCGGCGAGGACGCCGGAGCCGAGGGCCTGCTGGAGACCAGCGTCCCCGGCATCTACGCGGCCGGCGACGTCCGCTCCGGCTCGATCAAGCGCTGCGCGACCGCGGTCGGCGAGGGCGCCACCGTGGTCCGCTTCGTCCACGAGCGGATGGCCGCGGAGCTCGTCTCCTGAGCGGAGCGAGCCTCTCCGTCATGCCACCAGCCGCACCTCGAAGCTCGGCAGCAGCAGCGCGCCGGCGCCGTCGAGCAGGGCGAGGATGCGGGTGACGTAGGCCTGGGTCTCGGGGTAGGGCGGGATGCAGTTGCAGGGTTCGACCGCGCCGGGGCCGGCGTTGTAGGCGGCGAGGGCGAGCTCGGGCGAGCCGAACTGGCGCAGCAGGTCCGACATCAGGTGGGCCTGGGCCTCGATCGCCGCGACCGGGTCGAAGGGGTCGGCGAGGCCGTACGCGGCGGCCGTGCCGGGCATGAACTGGGCGATGCCCTGGGCCCCGGCCGGCGAGCCGGCGCTTGGGTCGAAGCCCGACTCGGCCATCAGCTGGGCCGCGAGCAGAGCCGGCGAAACGCGCCAGCGGGCGCCGGAGCGCAGCAGTGGCTCGCGGAACCGGACCGGGACGAAGGGGGGCAGGGTCGTCGCGGCGCCCGGCGCCCCTCCCCCGTCCTCGAGCGCCGCGTTGCCGGCGGCCGAGCAGGGCGGCCGGGGGCCGGTTCCAGCCGTAGTGCCAGGCCTCCCAGGAGTAGCGCTGGACGAATCCGAAGCGGCTGGCGTTGGAGGCCAGCCAGGCGTAGGCGCTTTCGGGGCCGAGGTCGAGCTCGGTGGCGCAGCGGTGCAGCGACTGGCCCGGCGGGGCCACCCAGGTCGGGTCCGGGTGGGCGGCGAAGAGGGCCGCCTGTTCGGCGTCGGAGCGGAAGCCGGAGACGACGATCAGGGCGAGGCCGTCGGCAGCCGCGGCGGCCCGCATGCGGTCGTAGGCGACGGCGACGTCGGGCCGCATGCCCTTCCCGTCCCGAAAGATCAACGGGCCGCTGTAGCCGCCGCCGCTGGCCATCGTCCATGCCCCCGGCGGCGCCGAACGGCGCCGCGGCTTCGGCCCGGCGGACGCTTCGACCCGCGGGCTGCCCGCGACCCCGTCGAGACGGGCAGTGACCACGGCCTCGACCTGGACCGGGGCGAAGGAGCCGGCGTCGGGGAAGGCGATCCGCAGCCGGGCGGGATCGACCCCGTTGGCCCGGCCGGCGTCGAGTGCCGCGCTCCGCGCCCGCGCCAGATAGGCGAGCTTGTCGAGGTGACCCGGGTTCGGCCGCCCGCCGGCGAGGGTCTCCGGCGCGAGCAGCTTCGAGAGATCGTCGCGCAGAGAGCGGGCGCCGAGATCGCCGCCAGGTCGGCCGCCCGCTGCACCCTGCCCTTGCCGGTGATCGCGCCGGCGATCGCGACCAGCGCCAGCGCCCCCGCAATGATCGCGATTGCCCCGCCAAGGGCGAGGATCAGCGCCTGTCCCGACTCGTCTCGCAGCGACCGCTTTGCCATGACAAGCAGGCTGGCCGGGAAGTGCGCGCGCGTGGTGCGCGCAGTGTCAGGACTTGGTCACGCCTCCGCAAATTAAGCGAGATCGACGATCTCGACCAGATCGTCGAGGCCGCGCAGGTCGGCCGCGTTGAGCGTGTAGAGCGGCAGCTCGTGGGCCAGCGCGGTGGCGGCGATCAGGAGGTCCACCGCTCTCCCACGAGCCTTGCGGCCGATCATCAGCGTAGCGGCAAAGACATGCGAGTACGCCCGGGCACAGGCGGGATCGAAGTCAAGCGATTCGAGACCGGCCTCGAACCTCTGCAACCTGTTCAACCTGCGCGCCCGCTCAGCCTCGGCCTTGGCTCTGAGCGGTCCCGAGCTGAGCTCGGCAAGAGTCAGCGACGAGATTGCGATCTCGGTCGGCAGCCGCCGGGGATCGATCTCCTCGAGAACGATCGCCACCGAGGTGTCGATCAGTCCGCGATCACTCATCCGGCCAGGAGCGAGGCGTCGGATCCTGATCGACGACGGAATCGATGTCGGCGAAGAACTGCTCTGGATCGATTCGTCCCGCTCCACGCATGAGTGCCTGGATGGTCTCGGCGGGCACGAACTGCCGAGGCCGGATCGGCCGCAGTTCGCCGACCGGCCTGCCGTTGCTGGTGACGATGAACTCCTCACCGCGATCCAGCGCCCGCATGATCTCTCCGCTCTGGTTGCGCAGCTCTCTCTGGGTCAGTTGCCGGGCCATCGGAATCACCGTAGCACGGGTGCGACAGGAGGCGGGAGCGCAGCCTCGCCGGGAGCACGCAGGCGTCCCGGCCCAGGGCCCCGAAGAGGGCGCGGCGCTCGTCGACCCAGCCGAGCCGCTGCTTCAGCACCCCCACCGCCAGCCCCCGCTCGCTCAGATCGCCGGCGACCAGGGCTACCAGGGAGCGGTCGCTCGCGAGATCCGCCCGCAGCAGCACGCCGGAGGCCCGCCGGCCGAGTTCCGTCTCCAGCAGCTCCTGCAGGGCGGCCGGCGGCGCGTGCAGGACCGCCAGCGCCCCGCGGGCCACCGTCCGCGCGGCAGCGGCGGCGGCGAACCCGTCCGCGTCCGCCGGCACGGCCAGGTGGCAGACCTGGCCGCGGGCGGCGACCCGGGCCCGCGGAAGGTGGGCGGCAAGCCGCTCCTCGAGCTTGCACGCCGCGGTCGAGGCCAGCAGGGTCGGCCGTGGCGGCCGGCCGTCGAGGTCGACCATGAGGGTGGCACGATCGACCTCGGCGCCGGCACAGGACAGCGCGGCGGCAGCGGCGCGGGCGCCCTCGGCGGCGCCGACCGCCACGACCAGGACGGTCGGCGCGTCGGGCTCGATCGCGTAGCTCACCGGGCCGGCCTCGCGCTCGCTTCGCTGCTGACTTCGAGCCCCTCCGCGAGCGCCCGGAAGGGCGATGGCGGCCGCAGCCGCACGGTCACCCGGCCGCCCTCGACGCGGACCTCGACGTCGTCCTCGGCCCAGCCCGGCAGCGCCGCCCGCGCCGCCTCCGGGGCCGGGCCGCCGGCCGCCAGCGCCAGCGCCCCCGCCTCGGCGGCGCCGTCGGCGAGGGTCAGCGCGTAGCCGGCGGCGAGCAGCTGCAGCGCGACCAGCGCCGCCAGGACGACGAGTGGCAGCGCCGCGACCAGCTCGACCGAGGCCTGGCCGGAGGAGTCAGCCATCGCCGTCCTCAAGCCCGGAGCTCGCCCCGACCCGGATCGGCGGCAGCGAAGAGATCAGGCTCGGAACCCGGACCCGGACCGACACCCCGTCGGAGTCCTCCACCTCCGCCCCGTCCCGCAGCCCCGCCGGCAGCGCCCGCTTCGCGCTCGCCTCGGCGTCGCCGCCGACCAGGGCCGCCCGCGCCCCGGCCCTGGCGGCGACGCTCGCCGACCAGAGCGCGTGGCCGGCGAGCGCCGCCTGCGCCGCCACCGCGACCGCGAACAGCAGGAACGGGATCGCGGCGACCAGCTCGACCGACGCCGTCCCGTCCTCCCCGTGGCTTCTGCTGCTGGCGGTCCTCGACGGCACCGGCCAACCGTCCCAGGCCACCCTGCGCGCGTGGCACGCAGAAAGTGACTTTTCGACTCCCGACCCGGGCCGGGAATCGAACGCCCAGCCCCTCCTACTACGAGTAGGTGGTTGCCTCGGTCCAGATCCGCCAGATCGCGCCGACCCCGGCGACCAGCATGAGGATCCAGAGCAGGGTGCCGCCGCCCGTGGAGAAGAGCTCGCTGGCGCCGGCGATCGCCAGGACGATCAGGCCGATGGCGCCGTAGAAGATCGCCCGCCGGCCGTCGCCGAGGGTGGCCAGGGTGAGCTGGTTTTCGCGGCTGAGGACGTAGAGCATCCAGGTGATCCCGGCGAGGAAGCCCATCGTCAGCGCGGTCAGGATCGCGTTGGCGACGTTGCCGCCGTTCGGCGCGAAGGCGACCACGAGGGCGAGCAGAAGGATGATCGCGACGTTGCGTACGTTGCGCACGAAAGCCAGTCTACGCCGCTACTTGCTGGTCATCACCAGGATGCCGAAGACCAGCGCCCCGCCGACGAAGGTCAGCGCCAGCCCGGCGACGGCGAGGGCGCCGCCCGCCGCCAGCGGGCGCTGCTCGCGGCTGAGGTCGATGAAGCGCCCGACCCCCCAGATCGCCAGCGAGAACGCGAAGGTGACGCCGATCCCGGCGACCACCGAGGCGACCACCGTCTGCCAGAGCTCCTTGCCCTCGACCAGGGCGGCGAGGATCATCCGCCCGAGGCCGGCACCGGCGCCCCGCGCTGCGCCCGCCGCGCGAACAGCACGGCGATCAGCGAGAGCGACATCAGCGTCACCAGCAGCGGGCCCAGCGCGCCGGTGCCGAAGATCCGCGTGAAGCCGTAGACGAGCGCGCCGATCGCCGCCGCCGCCGGCAGGGTCAGCAGCCAGGCGGTGACGATGTTGCCGGCGACGCCCCAGCGCACCGCCGAGATCCGCTTGGCGGCGCCGGCGCCCATCACGCCGCCGTTGATCACGTGGGTGGTCGAGAGCGGGAAGCCGAAGTGGGTCGAGGCGAGGATCACGGCAGCGCCGGCGCCCTGCGAGGAGAAGCCCTGGGCGGCGTCCATCTTGATGATCCGGGTGCCGGTGGTTTTGATGATCCGCCAGCCGCCGCTGTAGGTGCCGAGGGCGATCGCCGCGGCCGAGCTGGCGATCACCCAGAACGGCGGGTCGGCGTCGGCGCCGAGGCTGCCGTTCGCGATCAGGGCGAGGGTGATGATCCCCATCGTCTTCTGCGCGTCGTTGGTCCCGTGGGCCAGCGCGAGCAACCCGCCGGAGACGATCTGGCCGTGTTTGAAGCCGCGGCTGACGATCCCCGGGCCGCTGCTTGCCGACCACCCGGTAGACGATCCCGATCGAGAGCCCGGCGACGGTGAAGGCGAGGATCGGCGCGACCACGGCCGGGACCAGAACTTTGCCGACCAGGCCTTCGGCCAGAACCGCGTCGAAGCCGGCGGCGGCGATCGCCGAGCCGACGACGCCGCCGATCAGCGCGTGCGAGGAGCTCGAGGGCAGCCCGAACCACCAGGTGACGAGGTTCCAGGTGATCGCCCCGATCAGCCCGGCGAAGACGATCGTCGGGGTGATCACGGCGGCGTTGACGACGTCGTTGGCGACCGTGGCCGCGACGGTGATCGAGATGAAGGCGCCGACGAAGTTCAGCAGCGCCGCGAACCCGATCGCGACCTGCGGCCGCGCCGCCCCGGTCGAGATCGAGGTGGCGACGACGTTCGCCGTGTCGTGGAACCCGTTGGTGAAGTCGAAGGCGAGCGCCGTGCAGATGACGATCACCAGGATGACGTCTGAGCTCACAACCTCAGCTCACGAATTCTTGATGACGATGCCCTCGAGGATCTGGGCAGCGGTCTCGGTCGCGTCGATCGCCTCCTCGAGCACCGCGAACATGTCCTTCCAGCGGATCACCACCATCGGGTCGATCCCGTTGGAGAAGAGCGAGGCGACGGCGTCGCGGGAGATCCGGTCGCCCTCGTTCTCGAGCCGGTGGATCTCGATCCAGTACTTGTCGAGGTCCTTGAACTCGGGCAGGTGCTCGAGCCCGGCCGCCAGCTGCTCGCAGGAGGCGACGAGGACCTTGGTCAGCGCCGTCGCCTGCTCCATCGGCGCCTCGATCTTGTAGAGGCCGAGGAAGTCGGCGGCCTCCTCGGCGAAGTCGACGATGTCGTCCATCTGGGTCGCCAGGCCGTAGATGTCCTCGCGGTCGATCGGCGTCACGAAGGTCGAGTTCAGCCGTTTGACGATGTCGTGGGTGATCCGGTCGCCCTCGGTGCTCGGCCGCGACGATCTCGCTCAGCAGGCCCTGCTCCTCCGGCCAGCTGTTCATCATCCGGTCGAGCAGGCGGGAGGCGTGGACGTTGTTCTGCCCCGCTTCGATGAAGAGGTCGAAGAACGTGCGATCGCGGGGAAGGAGCGAGAAGCGCGCCACTGTGGCGGCATCCTAGTGGCGGCGCAGCGCCGGTGGAGTCAGCCGGTCGAGGCGGCCAGCTGCTCGGCCGCCCGGGCCGCGTGGCGCTCGCGCAACTCCGCCTGGACGCCGCGCCGCTCGCCCTCGGGGGCGACGTCGCGAACCCACTGCCCGTGCTCGTCCAGCTCCCAGGCGTTGGTGTTGTCGGCGAAGCAGCGCTCGAGCACGTCGAGCATCTCCGCCTTCAGCTCCTCGTCCTCGACCGGGGCGACCAGCTCGACCCGGCTGTCGAGGTTGCGCGGCATCAGGTCGGCGGAGCCCATCAGCACACGCGTCTCGGAGCCGCGCTGGAAGGTGTAGACCCGCGAGTGCTCGAGGAAGCGGCCGACGACCGAGACGACGCGGATGTTCTCCGAGACCCCCGGCACCCCCGGCCGCAGGCAGCAGATCCCGCGCACGTTGAGATCGACCCGGACCCCGGCCTTGGAGGCGTTGTAGAGCGCGCGGATGCAGCCGGCGTCGACCAGCGAGTTCATCTTCAGGGCGATCCGCGCCTCCTGCCCGGCTTCGTGGGCGGCGACGGTGGTCTCGATCTCCTCGACGATCCGGTCGCGCATCGTCGTCGGCGAGACCAGCACCTTGCGGTAGACGGCGGGCCGCCCATAGCCGGTGAGGAAGTTGAACATCTCGGCGACGTCGGCGCCGATGTCGGGATCGGCGGTGAAGAGGCCGAAGTCGGTGTAGAGGCGGGCCGTCTTCTGGTGGTAGTTGCCGGTCCCGATGTGGACGTACTCGCGCACCCGCTCGCCCTCGCGGCGGGCGACCAGGATCGCCTTCACGTGGGTCTTCAGCCCCGGGATCCCGTAGACGACGTGGACGCCGGCCTCCTCCAGGGACTTCGCCCAGTGGATGTTGGCCTCCTCGTCGAAGCGGGCTTTCAGCTCGACCATGCAGACCGCCTGCTTGCCGCGTTCGGAGGCGCGGATCAGCGACGGGACCAGCGGCGAGTCGTCGCTGGTCCGGTACACGGTCTGCTTGATCGCCAGCACGTCGGGATCGGCGACCGCCTGGGCGACGAAGCGCTCGACCGAGGTCGAGAAGGAGTCGTAGGGATGGTGGACGAGCAGGTCGCGCTGGCGGATCTCGGCGAACATGTCGACCGGCTCGTCGTCCTCCCCCTGCAGGCGCGGCTGGGTCACCGGCGACCAGGGCGAGTAGCGCAGCTCGGCGTGGCCGGGGATGTCGGCGATCGTGCCGATGTCGCCGAGGTCGATCAGCCCGTCGACGTCGTAGACCTCGCGGTCTTCGAGCCGCAGCGCACCGATCAGCTGCGCCCGCAGCTTCGAGTTCATCCCCGCCGCCACCTCCAGCCGCACGACCTCGCCGAAGCGGCGGCGGCGGATCTCGTCCTGGACCGCCTGCAGGAGGTCGTCGGCCTCGTCGGAGACGGTGAAGTCGGCGTCGCGGGTGACCCGGAAGTAGCCGTAGTCGACCACCTCGGTGCCGGGGAAGAGGGCGTCGAGGTTGGCGGCGATCACCTCCTCCAGGGCGACGAACGACATGCCCGTCCGTCGCCGACCGGGAGAAAGCGGCCGAGCAGCTCCTTCGGGACCTTGACCCGGGCGATGATCTCGACCCCGCTCTCGGGGTCGCGCAGCAGCACGCCGAGGCTGAGCGAGAGGTTGGAGATGTAGGGGAAGGGCCGGCCGAGCCCGATCACCAGCGGCGTCAGCGCCGGGAAGACCTGCTCGTGGAAGCGGCTGTCGATATCCCGCCGCTCGTCCTCGCTGGCGCGTCTCCAGCGAGACGATCCTGATCCCGTGCCCGTCCAGGGCCGGCCGCAGGATCGCCGTCGAAGCAGGCGTGCAGGCGGCGGTCGAGCTCCAGCACCCGTTTCTGAATGCGGTCGATCTGCTCGCTCGGGGCGAGCCCGTCGGGGCCGCGGGCGTCGATGCCGGCGTCGAGCTGGTCGAAGAGGCCGGCGACCCGGACCATGAAGAACTCGTCGAGGTTGGAGGCGTAGATGCCGCAGAAGCGCAGCCGCTCCAGCAGCGGCACTTCGGTGTCCTCCGCCAGCTCGAGGACCCGCTGGTTGAAGTCGAGCCAGGAGAGCTCGCGATTGAAGTAAAGAGCGGAATCGTCGATCGATCCATCGTACTGCGGAGGCGCCTCCACCCCGCCCGCCTCAGGCGGCCTGGACGAACGGCTGCTCGGCGGCCCCGGCCCCGGCCTCGAGCAGGCGGCCGTAGCCGGCGCCGAGCTGCTCCATCGAGCGCTCCCAGGAGCGGCTGCGGGCGGCGGCGACGGCGCTGGTGCCGAGCTGGCGGCGCAGCAGCGGCGCCGAGGCGAGCTGCAGCAGCGAGCCGGCGAGGTGGTCGCGGTCGGGGCGGCAGAGCAGGCCGGTGTGGCGGTTCTCGACCAGCGCCGCCGGGCCGCCCTCGGCGACGGCGACGACCGGCAGCCCGCTGGCGCCGGCCTCGAGGATCACCTGGCCGTAGGTGTCGGTGCGGCTGGCGAAGAGGAAGACGTCGGCGCTCGCGTAGGCGCGGGCGAGGTCCTCGCCGCCGAGCCAGCCGAGGAAGGTGGCGTGCTCGCCGAGGCGCTCGCGCAGCTCCGCCTCCTCGGGGCCGCCGCCGGCCAGCAGCAGGTGCAGGCGGGGGTCGGCGGCGCGGGCGGCGAGGAAGCTCTCGGCCAGCAGGTCGACGCCCTTCTCGCGGGTCAAGCGGCCGACGTAGAGGACCTTGATCTCTCCCGGGTACTCGTCGCGCCGGGCCTTGGCGGGGTCGAAGCGGTCGAGGTCGACGCCGCGCTCCCAGCGCCGCACCCGGGCCGGGTCGAGGCCGAGGCCGGTCAGCGAGGCGTCGGCGGCGGGGCTCGGCGAGAGGACGACCGCGGGGACGCCGTAGAAGGCGCCGAGGGCGCCGCGGGCGATCGCCTCGATGCCGCCGTCGCCGCTGCGCAGGCCGGCGTAGGCGGCCAGCTCGGTGTGGTAGCTGGCCAGCAGCGGCAGCCCGGTGACCCGGCTGAGCAGGGTGGCGGCGATCCCGGCCGGGCCGGGGGCGGTGACGTGGATCAGGTCGTAGTTGCCCTCGGCCAGGGTCTCGACCAGGTCCGGCAGCCCCGGCACCCCGAGCGCGATGCCCTCGTAGAAGGGAACCTCCAGCTCGGTCGCCGCGGGCAGGCGCCGGTCGACCCCGGGGTCGGTGCCGACGACCTCGACCTCGAAGCCGGGCACCCCGCGCTCGCGGATCTGCTCGATCGTGTGGGTGACCCCGTGCATCGAGCCGATCCCGTCGACGATCACGGCGACCCGGCGCGGCTCGCCGGAGCGGCTGCGCAGGCGGCCGACCTCGGCGCCGAGGAAGGCGGTCGCGGGCGCGTAGGGAAGCGCCGGCAGGAGCGCCTCGAAGACCCCGCTCATCGCGCTCGGGAAGTCGCCGGCGGCGACCGCGGCGCCCCCCTCGGCGACCGCCCGGCGCAGGCGGCGCTCGTGGGCACGGCGGGCGCGGCGGTAGAGGCCGGAGTGGGAGAACTCGTCGGCCTGCAGATGGTCGATCAGCTCGCGGCCGCGGAGGTCGAGGCCGACGCTGGCGAGCCAGGACTCGAGCAGGGCGCGGGCGTCGTCGGGACCGATGTCGGTCGCCACCTTGCCCTCGCGGGCCGACCCCTCGCGGATAACCCGTTCGGCCATCTTCAGGACCGCGCCGGGGTCGGGCGCCCCGCTCCCCGCCACCCCGGCCGGGTGGTCGCCATTCGTCGCTCTATGAGCGACAAATGGCGACCACCCGTCGGGGTTGGGGGTGAGGGAGCGGGTGGCGAGGGCCATGGCGGCGTGGGCCCACTTGGCGGCGCTGCCCTGCTGCCCCCGGCCTCGGCCCGGCCGGCGGCGATATGGGCGAGAAACTCTTCCGGCGTGCCGGCATCGGGCGCCTCGGTGAAGGTGCGCCCGATGTCGACGCCGGCATGGTCGTCGGAGCCGCCGATGCCGGTGCCGTCGTTGGTGTCGACGTAGACGACGGCGGGCATGTTCAGCTCGGCGGCCCTAGACCCGTTGCGGACCTCCCAGATCGGGAAGAGCTCCGCCAGACGGCGCCGGTGGCGCCGGGTCAACGGCGCTCCGACGTCGAAGAAGGGATGCGCGAGCGCACAGACGATCTCGTTCTCGCGCAGATAGGTGGCACAGGCTTCGACGTCGCCGGCGTGCGCCTGCAGCCACTCGTGGTCTCCGGGGTGATCCCGTAACAGAGGACGTGAACCGCCTGGGGCTCGCCGGCAAAGCGGGCGGTCAGCTCCTCGGAGACGAAGCAGTCGGGACGGTCCGCGAGCCGCAGCGCCCCGTCGATCGTGTCGTGGTCGGTGATCGTCACGAAGTCCATTCCGCGCCGCTTGGCCAACTCGTAGACCTCCTCGGGCGGGGTCGCGCACTCGGGCAGTCCGAGCGAGCGCTGAACACCGAGCCGGGAGAGCTGCGAAGCGGTGGAATGGCAATGCATGTCAACACGGGAAGTCATCGGTGCGTCCCTCTCTCTATTCGCCTTTACCCCTCCAGGATTCGCCATTTGCAGGGCAAACTTGTGAAGGCCCTGCCAACGCGATGTGAACTTCCCGTGACCGCCGATGAAACGCGAGAGTCCCTGAGAAGCACTCCGAACTACTGGGCCTGCGGCCGTGCGCTTGAACCTCCGGAGTCGACAATCTCACTCAGGACACTGCGAGAGCCGTCCTCGACGGGAGGTTTCTGCCGGAGGAACGTTTCCAAGACCAGTCGCCCCATATCGTGCTTGAACCGCTCTTTCTCGTCTTCGTTTGCGATCTGCTCGCTGTAAGCAAACATCGTCCCAAGGGCAACGGAAAGATCCCGGTTGCGCTGACGGTCCCGATCCCTGCTTCTGGCTCGCGCAAGCAATACACCGGCAACGGCGCCAAGGGCCAGCGTGGCGCCAAGATGGGCCGAGATATTGCTCTGGCCGTGAAGTGCATGACTCTCGCTGACATAGCTGAGAATCAGAGGCAGGAAAGCGGCCAGAGCTGCCAGCATCAAAACGAACACTCCGACGCTCCACAGCAACCGACTTTCTCGTTCGTACTTGGTCGCCTGCTTGTCGAAATGAGACTGCGATGACGCGTTCGTCAAATTGTCGAGAAGCTCCGTTAGCGTTTTCTGCCTAGTCCCAAATCCCTCACGCACGGCCTCCACGTCCTCGACCGCTGCCTGCATCCCATGCATCGCCTCTTCCCGCCTCGCGGCAACATCGGAAAGTGCCTGGTTGAGCTGCGTTACGCGACGGCGGGCCTCGTCATCCTCGAGCCGCAGAAACGAGGGGTGCGGTCCAGCGGCTGCTCGCAGCATCTCGGCCGCACCTTTCGCATCGCCTTCGTTGGCAAAGTTCATGGCGCGGCCGATGGGATCGTTGGAATTCACGCCCCCAGTTGGGCTCTCCTTCACCATCGCGATTGCATCGGCCCGAGTTGCTGGGTCGTCCGCAAGATGACCAAAAAAGAATCCGAGGATCCAGGGATTGCCCTGGTCGGAGGCTCGCTTGGCGTAGGGAATCGCCTCCCGCCATTTTGGATCCGCCATTTGATGCAGAAACCAGCAGATCAGCAACAGGGCACCCGCGTCTCCTTCGTCGGCGCCTGGCTTAACAACATTCACCGCAGCGTCCTGCTGGCCCTGTCCCCAGAGCTTCAGAGCTTCGGCTAGGACCTCATCACGCGCGGCTCTTTGTCCAGCCATCAATACCACGGTAGTTCCTGAACCTATCCGCCTGGTCGGCGGATCCAGCTGCCCTCAGGCCGCGAGGCGCTCGGAGCTGTGCCCGTTGGTGCTGCCGTTGAGCAGGTCGAGGATGATGCCCTCGCGCAAGCCGCCCTTGCCGATCTGCAGGGGCCGGCCGAGCAGCTCGGAGATTTTCTCCAGCAGCAGCACGCCGGTGGTGAGGATGCGGACGCGGACCGGGTCGAGCTCGAAGCGGCGGGCGACCTCGGCGGCGGGTTCGCCGCAGAGGACGCGGATGCCGCGCTCCAGGGTCTCGTACTCGAGCACGGTGCCGACCAGACGGCGCAGCGAGGTGGCGCTGCCGCCGACCGCGACGGCCTGGGCCGGGTGGTCGAACTCGACCCCCGCGAAGATGTCGTCGATGCGGTCGCGGACGCGGCGGATCTCCGCCGCCGAGGGCGGGTCGGAGCTGATCAGCTCGTCGGCGAGAGCGCCGGAGCCGACCGACCAGGAGCGCACCTTCTCGACCCCGCCGGCGACCGTGCCGAGGATCACCTCGGTCGAGCCGCCGCCGACGTCGACGACGCCGATCTTGCCCTCGACCGGGTGCCCGAGGCCCTTGGTGGCGCCGATGAAGGCGAGCCGCCCCTCCTCCTCCTCGCTGAGGATGTCGACCGGGATCCCGGAGGCCCCCTCGATCGCCCGGGCGACCTCGTCGCCATTCCTGGCGTCGCGGATCGCCGCGGTGGCGACGGCGCGAATCCGTTCAGCCCCCAGCTCGCGGGCCAGCCGCACCTGGGTCGCGACCAGCTCGGAGACCTCGTCGACCTTCGCCGGCAGCACCTCGCCCTTCTTTCCGAGGGCGCTGTTGATCCGCGTGTAGGCGCGCTGCTCCATCATCTTCTTCAACTGCCCGTCAACCGGCTCGGCGACGAGCACGCGGGTCGTGTTGGAGCCGATATCTATCGCGGCGCAGAGCATGGGGCGTCAATCTGATCTTCCCAGACGCCCCGGATCTCACACTCCGGGGCTAAGCGGGGTGCGAGGCGTCCTCGAACTCGCGGAACAGACCGGTGACGACGAAGGCCACCTGCTCGCCGATGTCGACGGCGTTGTCGGCGATCCGCTCGATCGCCCGCGCGGTCAGCAGCATCGTCATCGCCCACTCGCGGCGGTCGGCGTCGTCGCCGATCTCCAGCGCGTGGTGGAAGCATTCGCGGTTGAGGTTGTCGACGACGTCGTCCTGGCGGACCAGGTCGCGCGCCTGCTCGACGTCGCGCTCGAGAAAGGCCCGCTTGGCCTGCGCGATCAGGGTCTTGGTCTGCCGCCCCATCGTCAGGATCATCTTCACCATCTCCTCGTCGGCCGGCGGCTCGTTGCCGGAGAGCGGGATGACCTTGCAGATGTTCACGCACTGGTCGCCCATCCGCTCGATGTTCTTCAGCACGTGCAGGAGCGAGGCGATCAGGCGCAGGTCGGTGGCCACCGGCGACTGCGTCGCCAGCAGCGCGATCAGGCTCTGGTGGACCTCCAGGTAGCGGCCGTCGATGCGGTCGTCGTCCGCGACGACCAGCTGCGCCAGCTCGATGTCCTGGTGCTCGATCGCCTCCAGGGTCCGCGCCAGCGCGTCGTTGACGAGGTCGAGCCCGCCCAGGGCGCTCTCCTCGAGCGTGGTCAGTTCCTCTTGGTATTCGGCGCGCGCTTCCGGCATCTCTCCGCCCTATCTCCCGACTCAGCCGAACCGACCGCTGACGTAGTCCTCGGTCGCTTTCTGGGTCGGATTGGTGAATATCGTCTCGGTCTCCCCCACCTCGATCAGGCGGCCGGGCTTGCCCGACTCTTCCAGGTTGAAGAAGGCGGTGAAGTCGCTGGCGCGGGCGGCCTGCTGCATGTTGTGGGTGACGATCGCGATCGTGTAGCGGCTTTTCAGCTCCGCGATCAGGTCCTCGATCGCCAGCGTCGCGACCGGGTCCAGCGCCGAGCAGGGCTCGTCCATCAGCAGCACCTCCGGCTCGACCGCGATCGCGCGGGCGATGCAGAGCCGCTGCTGCTGACCGCCCGAGAGCCCCAGCCCGGGCTTGTCGAGGCGGTCCTTGACCTCGTCCCAGAGGTTGGCGCCGCGCAGGCTGCCCTCGACGACGGCGTCCTTCTGGGACTTCTTGATCCGCGAGGAGTTGAGGTTGAGGCCGGAGGCGACGTTGTCGTAGATCGACATCGTCGGGAACGGGTTCGGGGCCTGGAAGACCATCCCGACCAGGCGGCGGACCTGCACCGGGTCGACGGCGGACCCGTACATGTCCTCGCCGTCGAGCGTGATCTCGCCCTCGACGGTGGCGCCGGGGGTGAGCTCGTGCATGCGGTTGAGCGAGCGCAGGAAGGTCGTCTTGCCGCAGCCCGAGGAGCCGATCAGCGCCGTCACCTTGTTCGGCTGGATCGTCAGCGAGACGCTCTCGACCGCGTGGAAGGCGCCGTAGTAGAGGTTGACGTTGCGGGCCTCGATCGTCTTCGCCTTGACCGCGCTTGGCGGCTGCGCCGTCGCCGTCTCCGGCTCGCTCGCGGCGGCCACGGCAACTCCGTCGGAGCCGGTTGGCGTCGCCTCCCCCTGCTTCGTCTTGTCAGCGGCTCCCAGCATGTCTTTGCGCTCACTTTCTTCCATGTCAGCGGATCTCGGCTTTGTAACGGCGGTAGATGAGGCGGGCGACGACGTTGAGGATCATCACGATCCCGATCAGCAGCAGCGCCGCCGCCCAGGCGCGGTCGTAGGAGGCGGCTTTGTCGACGCCCGGCGAGCGGTACTCGCTGTATGCGTAGACGGCGAGGTTCTGCATGCGCCCGTCGAAGGGGTCGGAGTTGATCGAGTCGATCACCCCGGTGGTGACCAGCAGCGGCGCGGTCTCGCCGATGATCCGGGCGACCGCGATCATCACCCCGGTGACGAGCCCGGCGAAGGCGGTCGGCAGGACGACCTTGGTGATCGTCTTCCACTTCGGGGTGCCGAGCGCGTAGGCGGCTTCGCGCAGGTGGTTGGGGACGATCTTGAGGATCTCCTCGGCCGAGCGGATGACGATCGGGATCATCAGCACCGAGAGCGCCACCGAGCCCATCACCCCGAGCCGGATGCCGGGGCCGAAGAAGAGCTCGAAGAGCGCATAGGCGAAGAGGCCGGCGACGATCGAGGGGATCCCGGTCATCACGTCGACGAAGAAGGTCAGCGCCTTGCGCAGGCGGCCGGTCCCGTACTCGGTCATGTAGATCGCCGCCATGATCCCGATCGGGACCGAGATCAGGGTGGCGACGCCGGTGATCACCAGGGTGCCGACCAGGGCGTGGGCGGCGCCGCCGCCGTTGATCACCCCGCGCGCGTCCTCGGTTAGGAAGTCCAGCGAGAGACCGGGCAGACCGCGCTTGAAGACTTCGAAGAGCAGCGAGGCGAGCGGGATCATCGCCAGCGCGAAGGCGGAGGCGATCGCCATCGTCATCACCCGGTCGACGGCCCGCCGCGGTCCCTCGACCGCGCGCGACCACGAGTAGATGGCGGCGCAGGCGACGATCACGCCGAAGACCAGGGTCAGCCCGATCGAGAACGAGCCGGCGGCGAGCAGGACCGCGGCGGAGAGCGCGGTCGAGCCGGCGAAGGCACCGTAGGGCGCCCAGCCCGGCAGCAGGCCGCCGCTGACCAGCTGGCCGCCGCCGGGCGGCTGGGAGATCGCCGACATCGCCTATTCCCCCCGGTTCTGGCGAGCGATGACCATCCGCGCCGCCATGTTGGTGACCAGGGTGATCGCGAAGAGGACGAGGCCGGTGGCGATCAGCACGTTGATCGCCAGGCCCGAGGACTCGGGGAAGTTGAGGGCGACGTTGGCGGCGATCGTCGACGGGTTCGACTGGCTGATCAGGTTGAAGGTGACGACGCCGGAGGCCGAGAGGATGATCGTCACCGCCATCGTCTCGCCGAGCGCACGGCCGAGGCCGAGCATGGCGCCGCTGATCACCGAGGACTTTCCGAACGGCAGCACCGTCATCCGGATCATCTCCCAGCGCGTGGCCCCGAGCGCCTGGGCGCCTTCCTGGAGCTTGCGCGGGGTCTGCGAGAAGACCTCGCGGGCGACCGCGGAGACGATCGGCAGGATCATCACCGCGAGGACGATGCCGACGACGAACATCGTCCGCCCGGTCGCCGAGGCCGGGCCCTTGAAGATCGGGATGAAGCCGAGGTTCTCTTCCAGCCACATCATCACCGGCACCGCCGCGGGACCGAGCACGAAGATGCCCCAGAGGCCGTAGATGATGCTCGGGATCGCCGCCAGCAGGTCGACCAGGTAGCCGAGCGTGAGGGCGATCCGCGGCGGCGCGATGTGGGTGATGAAGAGCGCCACCGCGACCGCCAGCGGCACCGCCACGATCGAGGCGAAGGCCGCCGCCAGCACGGTGCCGAAGGCGAGCGGGGCGACGTAGTCGATGAAGCTCTTGCCGCCGGGCAGTTCCGAGGCGCTGTGGGTGAGGGCCGGGGCGCCCTCGGCGACGAGGAAGATCGCGACCCCGGCGAGCAGCGCCAGGATCGTCACCGCGGCGATCACCGCGGCGTTGCTGAAGACGCGGTCGCCGACGCGTCGGCGTCCTCCGGACGCCGACGCGAGCAGCTGACCTGCGTTGGTCGTGGTATCGACCGAGGCCACCTCGTTACCCGGCTTTGATCGCTTCGATCGCGGGGGTGATCTTGGTGGTCAGAGCCGCGGAGAGGGGAGCGGAGCCGGCATTGGCGGCGGCCGCTTCCTGGCCCTCGGGGCTGATCACGTATTCGAGGTATGCCTTGACGACCGCGGCTTCGTCAGCCGAGCCGTACTCGGTGCAGGCGAGCAGGTAGCTGACCAGCACGATCGGGTAGGTGCCCTCTGAATCGGTCTTGCGGTCGAGCTTGAACGGGAACATGTACTGCCCCGGCGCGTCCGCTTTGTCTGCCGGCGACTCGTCGAGGATCGCGGCCGCGGCCTGCGGCGACGGTGCGACGAATTCCGAGCCGACCTCGATGCTGGCGATGCCGAGTTCGCCGGCCTGGCTGGCGTCGGCGTAACCGATGGCGCCTTCGCCGGCGGCAACCGCTTCGACCACGCCGGAGGTGCCCTGAGCGGCCTCGCCGCCCTTGACCGGCCAGTTGCCGTCGACTTCATAGGTCCAGACGGAGGGGACTACCTCCGACATGTATTCGGTGAAGTTCTCCGTGGTCCCGGACTCGTCCGAGCGGTTCACCGGGGTGATGCGGGTGTCGGGCAGCTCGACGCCGGGGTTGTCGGCGGCGATCGCCTTGTCGTTCCAGGTGGTGATCTCCTGGTTGAAGATCTTCGCCAGCGTTTCCGGCGAGAGCTGCAGTTCTTCGACTTCCGGGAGGTTGTAGACGATCGCGATCGGCGACACGTAGGCCGGGATCTCGATCAGTTCGCCGGGCTCACAGCGCGAGATCGCTTTTTTGAGTTCGCCTTCTTCTTCGGTGATCGCCGCATCGGAGCCGGCGAAGCCGACGCCGCCGGCGATGAACTGCTCACGGCCGCCGCCGGAGCCGACCGGGTCGTAGGAGATGGTTGCGCCTGAGTTGGCGTTCTCGAATTCGGCGCGCCACGCTTCCTGCGCCGCCTCCTGGGAGCTGGCCCCCGCGCCGGCCACTTCGCCGGACACTTCGGCACCGCCACTCGGTGCGCTACCCCCGCTGCTGCTGTCGTCGCTGCTGCCGCAGGCGGCAACGCCGAGCGCCAGAATCGCGGCGAAGACAACAACCGCAAGCCATCTAGTCCTAGACATCGGTCTCCCTCTATTCGTAGGTCGAATTCGTCGGCTTCGACCCTGAGTCGAGGCCTCGGCGGCCAGACTCGCAGCGAGTCTCCAGGACCTTGTTACCTGCGTGTGTCGAAGATGTGAAAAAGATGTAAAAGAGCCCTGGAGCGAGCCGAGGGCCTTCAGCCATCCGGCGAGAACCGGTAGCCGATGCCGTTGTGCGTGTGGATCAGCCGCTCGCCGGGCAGCGCCTCGCCCAGCTTCGCCCGCAGGCGGCTGACGTAGACGTCAACCGAGCGGTCGTCGCGGCGCGGGGTGCCGTCCCAGACCTCGCTGAAGAGCTCCTCGCGGGTCATGATCCGCTGCGGGTGCCCGGCCAGGGTGACCAGCAGCTGCAGCTCGCGCACGGTCAGGCTCAGCGGCCGTCCGTCGACCAGCGCCGCGTGCTCTTCGGGCCTGATCTGCAAGCGCCCGGCATCGATCTTCGAAGACTGCCCGGTTCCCATCGCCATGGTTGCCGAGCATGCCGGGGCGGATGTGGTTGCCGGTTATCCCGCCGTGAAGCTGCTGTGAACGACCTGTGAAGGCGCCGCGGCGGTGCCTGGGGCCGGTGACCCGGCCGGTGCGGGGTGCAGCTCCTCTTCGACGATCCCCGCGGGTTCGGGGTCGAAGCGGTAGCCGACGCCGAAGTGGGTGTGGATGTAGCCCCAGTTGGGCGAGTGCTTCTCCAGCTTCTGGCGCAGCTTGCGGATGAAGACGTCGACCGAGCGGTCGCCGTGGGCCATCGCGTAGCCCCAGACCCGCTGGTAGATCGCCTCGCGCTCGAGCACCTGGCCGCGGGCCTCGGCGAGCAGCTGCAGCAGCTCGAACTCGCGGCGGGTGAGGTCGAGGCTGGTGCCGCCGGCGAAAGCCTGGAACTGGTCGCCGCGGATCTCCAGCTCGGCGCTGACGATCGGGCTGGTCTCGACCTCGCGGCGACTGCGGCGGCGGCGGCGCGAGACCGCTTCGATCCTCGCCATCGCCTCCTCGGGGTGGCAGGGCTTGGTGATCCAGTCGTCGACCCCGAGCCGCAGCCCGCGGACGCGCTGGGCGACGGTCGAGCGGCCGCTGCACACCACGACCCCGAGGTCGGGCAGGGTCGCGCAGACGCGCTCGAGGTATCCCCAGCCGTCGTCGCCGAGCAGGGTCGGGTCGACGAGCAGGGCGTTCAACTTCATCGCCACCAGCTCCTCGGGCGGCACCGCGCCGCTGGAGACGCGCAGCTGCCAGCCCGCGGCCTCCGCGCGCTTGGTGAGGACGGTGACGAATCCGCTGTCGGAATCGATCACCGCGAGCCTGGTCTGCTGTGGGTTCATATTTCGGGTGCTGCCGGCGGAGCAAACTCGGGGTGGTCCGGCAGGGCTTCTGGATTGTATGCAGACGGAGGGCCCGAATCCCCTGCGTTCACAGGATTTTCACAGCCCTGTCACCCCGAAATTGCGGCCGAACGGGTCGATTCAGCTGATCGCCCCGGCCGCGGCCAGGATCAGCACCACGGTCCCGAGCACCAGCCGGTAGCCGATGAAGATCCCGAGGCTGTGGGTGCCGAGGTAGCGGATCAGCCAGGCGATCGCCGCGTAGCCGGTCACGAAGGCGACCAGGGTCGCGATCGCCGTCGCCGCCACCCCGGGGCTGCCCTCTTCGCCGACCTTGCGCAGCTCGAAGAGGCCGCTGAGGACGACGGCCGGGATCGAGAGCAGGAACGAGTAGCGGGCGGCGGCGACCCGGTCGAAGCCGCGGAAGAGGCCGGCGGAGATCGTCGCCCCCGAGCGCGAGACGCCCGGGATCAGCGCCAGCGCCTGGGCGAAGCCGATGAAGAGGCCGTCGCGCCCGTTCATCTGGTCGAGGAAGCGCTGGCGCGTCCCCAGCCGCTCGGCCGCCAGCATCACGAAGGAGAAGAGGATCAGCATCGAGCCGATCACGTAGAGGTCGCGGGCGCCGGACTCGATCTGGCTGCTGAAGGCGACCCCGAAGATCGAGATCGGGATCGTCCCGAGGACGATGAACCAGCCGAGGCGGGCGTCGGTGCTGGCCCGCGGGATCGGCGTTTTCAGTTCCCGCAGCCAGGCGAGGGCGATGCGCCAGAGGTCGGCGCGGAAGTAGATCAGCACCGCCGCCATCGTCCCCAGCTGGATCACCGCGGTGAAGCCGGCCCCCGGGTCTTCCCAGCCGAGGAAGGCGGGGACGATCCGCAGGTGGCCGCTGGATGAGATCGGCAGGAACTCGGTCAGCCCCTGGACCAGGCCGAGGACGATCGCTTCGAGGGTCGACATAGGCGGCGCATCCTACGGGCGACCCTTAACGCGAGATGAGGAGCGCCCCGCCTGCAGGCTCGGCGCCGCCCCGGTGCGGTAGATTCCCGGCCGTGAAGCGCACCGTCGCAGCCCTGCTCTCCTTCTGGGCCTTGATGCTCGTCGGCGCCCCCGCGGCGCTGGCCGAGAACGGCGTCGGCCTGGCCGGCCCGACCGACGACAAGACGGTGACCTTCTTCTGCTTCGGCGTGATCGCCTTCTTCGCGATCCTGGTGATCGGGATGTCCCTGATCCAGGGCAAGCTGGAGAAGCGCAAAGAGCGCCGCCGCAGCGACCTAGAGCGCTTCAGCTAAGCCCGCGGGGAGAACCTCGCCGAGTTCGCGCCTATGCACGCTATGCGTGCATCAGGGCGAACTCACGGTTTCGCTGCCGAGGTTGCGGCGCTGGCCGAGCGCCAGCACGGGGTGGTGACTCGGGGGCAGCTCGCGGATCTGGGACTCGGGCGGGAGACGATCGGACGGTGGTCGAGGTCGGGACGGCTGCACCGCCTGCACGTCGGCGTCTATGCGGTGGGGCATCGGGTGCTGTCCCGGCACGGACATTGGCTGGCAGCCGTGCTGCACTGCGGTCCCGGTGCGGTGCTGAGCCATCGCTCGGCGGCGGCGCTCTGGCAGATCCGGGACTTCTCGGGCTCCGAGATCGACGTATCCACGCCCCGGCGCTCGCATTCCGCCGGGGCGATCAGACGACACCGCCTGGTCCTGCCGCCCGACGAGGTGAGCGTGGAAGACGGGATCGCGGTGACGACGGTGCCGCGGACGATCCTCGACCTCGCGGCCGTCTCGCCGGCCGCCGTCGAGCCGGCGCTGCGGCAGGCCGAATACCTGCGCCTGCACGACCGCCTCTCGCTCCACGACCTGCTCGGGCGCCATCCGGGCCACCGCGGCTGCCGGGCGGTCCGCGCCGCGCTCGCGCGCAGAGCCGAATCCAGCGGCCAGACCGCAAGCGCCTTCGAGGAGCGGTTCCTCCACTTCCTCGACCGTTACGGCCTCCCCCGCCCCCAGCTCAACGCCTGGCTCAATCTCGGCCCGAACCGGTTCAAAGTCGACTGCCTCTGGCCCAGCCCCCGCTTGGTCGCCGAGCTCGACAGCTGGGCCGCCCACGGCACCCGCTCCGCCTTCCGCGAGGACAAAGCCCGCGACCGCAGGCTCCTGGCCGCCGGCTACCGGACCACCCGCATCGCCTGGTCCCAGCTCGAAGCCGAACCCGACGCGATCGCCGCCGACCTCCGGCGCCTGCTCAGGTCAGCCTGAACCCGCTCAGCAGCCGTTTCTCGGACTCGCCCTCGATCTTGGCGACGACTTCGAGCTTGCCCTCCAGCGGGGTGCCGCGGATCTTCGTCGCCAGGAGGTCGTCGACCTGGAAGATCCCGGCCGAGTTGTTGAGCTCGATCTCGATCCGCACCGGGCGCTCGTCCCCGGCCTCGATCCGCACCTCGTCGATCGCCGCGGCGGAGATCGAGTGGATCCCTTCGTGGCCGGCCTCGATCGGGATCCGGGTCCGCCCTTGGGCCATATCGAGGGCGTCGGCGACGCGGACCACGCCGGCCTCCAGCGTGTAGGGCTCGCCGCGGCGCCGGTGGCCGATGATCGCGTGCAGGATCTCGGAGGCGACCACGGTCCGCTCCGGCTGCTTGTAGGAGTCGGCGAGCAGGCGGTCGAGGGCGCCGTTGGCGAGGAACAGCGAGTACTCCTCGTGGTCGGCGCGGTGAATCGACATGCCGACGTCGTGCAGCAGGGCGCCGCCGGCGACGACCACCTCGGCGTCGCGGTCGCGCAGCCCGTGGTCGCTGACGACCGCCGGCTCGACCCCGGCCTTGACCAGCAGGCGCAGCAGCCGCAGGGAGATGTTGAGGACGATCTGCATGTGGACCCAGGAGTGGTCGGACATGCCGAGCCGCTCGGCGTGGACCTGGGCCATGTACCACCAGGCGCGCACCTGCTCGTCGGAGTTGACGGCGGCGAGGAAGCTCTCGAGCTTGCGGTTGCCGCGGGTCGGCACCCGCACCTGGGCCTCGGCGATCGCCTCCTTCGGCGGCTTGCGGGTCGGGCCGGCGGGATCCGGCGCGGGAACTTTCTCCTCGGGCATCAGGCGGATCGTAGGCCCCGCCCAGGTCGGGCCGCCGGCGACGGCCGGCGGCGGGGCCCCGGCGGAAGGCTCAGCCGCAGACGGGCCAGGGACTGGAGCCGGAGCGCGAGTAGAGCAGCGCCGCCCGGTAGTCCTGCTCGGCCTCCGGCGCCGCCGCCGGGTCGCCGCTGCCGCCGACCGATTCCCAGGTGCCGAAGTCGAACTGATATTTGCCGCGGTAGCTGCCGTCGGAGGAGACGACCGTCGGGTCGCCGCCGGACTCGCAGGCGGCGATCGCCGCCAGAGTCTCGATCGAGACCCCGCCGGGCAGGTCTTCGAAGGCTTCCTTCTCTTCCCGGGCCTTGCGCGCGGCCCGCTCGTCCTTCCGCTCCTCGATCCGCGCGGCGACGTCGGCGACCAGCTGCCGGAAGTCGTGACTGGAGCTCTGCAGCGCCAGCGGCGCCACCTCGGCATCGGCCAGCGCCGGCTGCGGGTGTCCGTCGCCGGGGTCGGTGGTGGCGAGCGCGCCCGCCGGGAAGGCGAGCGCGACGATTGCGAGCAGGGCAATATGTGAGCGTCTTATGAGCAAGCGTTGAACCGTTGCAGGGATATCGCCGGTTCATGTGTGTGTGCGGTCACACAGGGTCATTTGTGGCGAAACCAGCGATGATTGGCTGGATGACCGACCAGCCGACCTCGCGCCTGCTGCTCGCCTGTCCCGACCGGCCGGGGCTGATCGCGACCGTCAGCGGCTTCCTCGCCGAGAACGGGCTCAACATCGTCGACGCCGATCAGCACTCGACCGCGGAGGGGCGCTTCTTCATGCGGATGGTCTTCGACTCGGTGGCGGCGGACCGGGCGGCCGAGCTGGAGCGCCGGTTCGCGGCCGAGATCGCCGCGCCCTTTGAGATGGAGCACCGGTTCGCCGAGTCGAGCCAGCGCAAGAAGGTCGCGATCATGGTCTCCCGCGAGGACCACTGCCTCTCCGACCTGCTCTGGCGCTGGCGCAACGACGAGCTCGGCGGCGACCTCGTCGCTGTCCTCTCCAACCATCCCGACCACGCCGACCAGGTGGCGGCCGTCGGGCTGCCCTTCCACCACGTCCCGGTCGACCCCGGCGACCGCGAGGGCGCCGAGCGGCGGGCGCTGGAGCTGATCGGCGAGGTCGACCTGCTGGTCCTCGCCCGCTACATGCAGGTCCTCTCCGACGATTTCCTGGGCCGGCTGGGGGCGCCGGCGATCAACATCCACCACAGCTTCCTCCCCGCCTTCGTCGGCGCCGACCCCTACCGCCGCGCCCACGAGCGCGGGGTGAAGCTGATCGGCGCCACCGCCCACTACGTCACCGCCGAGCTCGACGCCGGCCCGATCATCGGCCAGGACGTGACCAGGGTCAGCCACAGCGACGAGGTCGTCGACCTGGTCCGGATCGGCCGCGACATCGAGCGGCTGGTGCTGGCGCGGGCGGTGATGGCCCACCTCGACGACCGCGTCCTCGTCGACGGCGAGCGCACGGTGGTCTTCTGATGGGCGCCGGGGCGGCGACCGCCTACCCGCCGGGGCCGCGGAGCCCGGCGCTCGCCCAGGCGCTGTCCTACGGCCGCGACCCGCTCGGCTTCCTCGCCAGCCGCCAGCGGCGCTACGGAGACATCTTCACGATCCGCTTTCCCTACTACGGCCGCGTCGTCTACGTCGCCCAGCCCGACCTCGTCAAAGCCGTCTTCACCGGCGACCCGGCCGTCTTCCACGCCGGCGAAGCCAACGCGACGGTGCTGGAGCCGGCGCTGGGGCCGAACTCGGTCCTCACCCTCGACGACGCCCCCCACATGCGCCAGCGCAAGCTGCTGCTGCCGCCCTTCCACGGCGAGCGGGTGCAGCGCTACGGCGAGCTGATCGTCGAGCTGACCCGCGAGGAGATGCGCAGCTGGCCGGTCGGCGAGCCGTTCGCGATCCGCCCCCACACCCAGCGGATCACCCTGGCGGTGATCATGCGTGCGGTCTTCGGCGTCCACGACGAGGCGCGGCTGGCCCGCTTCGGGGGCCTGATCGAGGAATTCGCCCACCGCGTCGACCCGATCACCCGCTACCCGTTCCTGCGCCGCGGCTACGGCCGTTTCAGCCCCTGGGCCAAATTCGTCCGCGCCCGCGAGGCGCTGGACGACTTCATCTACGAGGAGATTCGCCTGCGTCGGGACGAGCCGGGGCACGAGGAGCGCGACGACGTGCTCACGCTGCTGCTCGGCGCCCGCGACGAGGAGGGCGAGGCGATGAGCGACGAGGAACTGCGCGACGAGATGATCACCGTGCTCGGCGCCGGCCACGAGACGACCGCGACCGGGCTCGCCTGGGCGGTCGAGCGCCTGGTCCGCAACCCGGAGGTCCTGGCCCGGCTGCGCGCCTCGCTGGCGGCCGGCGAGGGGGACTACCTGAACGCGACCGTCAAAGAGGTGCTGCGCTCGCGCCCGGTGATCGTCGACGTAGCCCGCAAGCTGGTGGCGCCGGCGACGATCGGCGGCTACGAGCTGCCGGCCGGGACCTTCGTGCTGCCGGCGATCGCCGCCCTGCACCACCGCGAGGACGTCTTCCCGGCGCCGGGGGAGCTGCGACCCGAGCGCTTCCTCGACGCGAAGGCCGACAACTACGCCTGGATCCCGTTCGGCGGCGGCATCCGCCGCTGCATCGGCGCCGCCTTCGCCGAATACGAGATGCGGACGATCCTGCGCGAGTTCGTCGAGCGGGCCGAGCTCGAGGCGGTCGATCCGAAGCCGGAGCGGGTCCGGGTCCGCAACATCACGCTGGCTCCGGCCAAGGGCGGCAGAGTCGTGCTGCGCGGAGCGCCCGCCTAGCTAGGAGACCTCGGCGAGGGCCGCCTGGGCCGTCTCCCAGTCCGCGTACAGCTCCTCGAGCTTCTTTTTCGCCTCCGCGTGGCGCTCCGTGGCCCGCTCGGCCGCGCCCGGGCTCGACCAGGCGGCCGGGTCGGCGAGCTCGTCCTCGATCCCGCGCATCTCCGCCTCCGCCCGCTCGATCCGCTGCTCCAGCCGGGCCGCCTTCCTGGCCGCCTTCTCGGCCGGCTTGGTGGCGCTGTAGCGGGCACCGCCCTTGCCGTTGGAGGACTTCGCGGCGGCGGCGCTGGCCGACGCCTGTTCGTCGCGGCGGCGCTGGTACTCGGCCCAGCCGCTGTCGTGGCTGCGTAGCTTGCCGCCTTCGCAGACCAGGGTGCGGCTGCCGACCGCCTCCAGCAGCGCCCGGTCGTGGGAGATCAGCAGAATCGCGCCCTCGAACTCCATCAGCGCGTCCTCCAGCGCCTCGCGGCTCTCGATGTCGAGGTGGTTGGTCGGCTCGTCGAGGATCAGCACGTTGGCCCCGGAGGCGACCAGGATCGCCAGCGAGAGCCGCCGCTGCTCGCCGCCGGAGATGTCGGAGAGCTGCTTGTCGGCGTCCCCGCCGGAGAACAGAAAGCCGCCGAGCAGCGCCCGCGCCTTCGGGCCGGCGAGCCCGGTCTCGCGCTGGGCGGCGTCGAGCACGGTGCCGGTGCCGGCGGCGGTGTCGGCGTGCTGGGAGAGGTAGCCGAGGTGGACGTTGTGGCCGGTCCGCACGCTGCCCGAGGCCGGTGGCTTCTGGCCGGCCAGGGTCTCGATCAGGGTCGTCTTGCCGCTGCCGTTGGCGCCGACCAGGACCGCGTGTTCGCCGCGTTCGAGTTCGAGCTCGGCGCCGTCGAGCAGGACCCGGCCCGGCACCTCGATCTTCCCGGCGACCAGTTTCAGGACCACCCGGCCGGGGCGCTCGGGCGCTTTGAAGGAGAAGCGCAGACGGCGGGTGTCGCGGCGTTCGGCCACCGGCCCGCCCTTCTTCTTCTTGTCGATCTGCTTGACCCGGGACTGCGCCTGTTTCGCCTTCGACGCCTTGTAGCGGAAGCGCTCGACGAAGCGCTCCATCCGCTCGATCTCCGCCTGCTGGCGCTCGATCGCCTTGCCGAGGGCGATCTGGCGGGCCGCCTGCTCCTGGCGCCAGGCGTGCCAGGGGCCGGCGAAGAAGCGCGCCCGCTGGGCCTCCAGCTCCAGCACCGAGGTGCCGACCGCCTCCAGGAACCAGCGGTCGTGGGCGACCAGCACGACCGCGGCGTCGAGGTCGACGAGGTAGCTCTCCAGCCACTCCAGCGAGGGGATGTCGAGATGGTTGGTGGGCTCGTCGAGCAGCAGCAGGTCGGGACCGCTGGCCAGTGCCCGCGCCAGCGAGGCGCGGGTCAGCTCGCCGCCGGAGAAGGTCGAGAGCCGCCGCTCGGTCTGCTCGGCGTCGAAGCCGAGCCCGCGCAGCACCGCGAGCACGCCGTCGCGCCAGCGGTAGCCGCCGCCCGCTTCCAGCCGCTGCTGGGCCTCCGAGTAGGCGGCCAGCGCCTCCTCGCCGGCGTCGCCGCCCGACATCCGCTCCTCCAGCCGCGCCAGCTCGGCCTCGGTCTCGATCAGGTCGGCGCGGCCCGAGTAGACGTACTCGCCGAGGGTCTGGGTCGATTCGCGCGGCGGCCGCTGGTCGTGCAGGGCGACCCGCGATCCCCGATGCAGGGAGACGGTGCCGGCGTCGGGCGCCAGTTCCCCCGCCAGCACCCGCAGCAGGGTCGACTTGCCGGCCCCGTTGCGGCCCGAGAGGGTCATCCGGTCGCGGCTCTCGAGCTTGAAGCCGACGTCCTCGAACAGCAGCTTGCCGCCGACGTGGACGTCGAGTGAGGTAGCGGTGACGATCGCCATCCGCCGAGCGTAGCCTTCCGGGCTAGCCGCAGTACTTGGCGGCGAGCTGCTCGATCGTCCCGGCCGTCCGCTGGGTGCCGGGGCCGACGGCCCTGGCGATCGCCTTGAGGTCGAGGTCGGAGTCGGAGATGCCGCCGCTCGGCAGCCAGTAGAGCTGCGGCCCGACGACCGCCAGCGCGTCCTCGTCGCTCGACAGCTCGGCCACCTTCTGCGCCGCCGCCGGGCTCGGCTTGCGCGTCAGCAACGTCACCTGCAGCTTGCCCTTGGAGGCGGCGACGTCGGCGGCCGGGAACGGCTCCTCGGCGGCGATCGCCGCGACCTCGGCGAGGCTGCGCAGGTAGACCGGGACCGCGTAGCCGAGGCCATCGGCGAGACCCGCTTCGATCCGCGCCGTCAGCTTCGCCCGCGCCTCCTTCCCCTCGACCCCGAAGACAACGTTGCCGCTGGCGCGGAAGGTCGCGACCTCGATCAGGCCGAGCCGCTCGAACTCGGCCGCGAGCTCGGGGTTCTTGATCCGGCGGTTGCCGAGGTTCATCCCGCGCAGGAAGGCCACGAAGCGGTCCACGGACCCAGCCTAGGAGGGATTGGCGAAACTCGCGGTTGCGGCCGGCGAGCCGCCGGACCAAGCGGGGCAAGGACGCAGGGAGGCCGAATAGCAGAGCTATTCGGCCGACTGAGGACGCCGCACCGCGCCGTGTCCGCCGCCGCCGGGTGCGGCCGGGGAGTTTCGCCAATCCCTCCTAGCCCCGGAAGCTTCGGAGAGGACCGGCATCATCGGCCAAAACCATGCCGGTCCTCCCCTGCCATAGCGGGAAACCCGAAGGGTTCCCATTACTGACCGGGAGTATAGAGTTTAACTCAAGGAATTTGGAGGCAAACAGGCAGGTTCTTTGCGCAGATCCCGGGATCATCCGAGCTCGCGCTCGAGTGCCTCGGCCAGCTCCGCCAGGACCGGCAGCGGCACGCTGAGGCCGGCGGCGATCCGTCGCACGTTCCCCCAGGTCGGGTTGATCCGGCCCGACTCGATATGCGAGATCCAGGTCGGGTGGATCTCCGCCCGCAGCCCGAGCGTCTCCTGGCTCAGCTCGACCTCTGTGCGCAGCTTGCGGATCGCCTTGCCGAGGCCTACCTGCGGGTCTTCGCGACGGGGCATTCAGCCGCCTGCCACTACGGCCAAAGACGGCGTTCTGCGCCCCTGATCTGCTCGGCCGAACTTCATCTATGGGAGGGAATGCGCCTCCCGGCCCCACGTCCATAGAGGTGAACTCAAGTGCCGCAGGGAATCTCGCGCAGCCCGCATTCCGGTACGCGCCGATCCTGCCGGTTTCCACGTCCGAGGACCCAATTGGGGGGGCCGGTCTCTCGGTTTCGCGGACACGAACATATGTTCGCATCACGGCCTCCGCGATTAAAGGGCTGAGGCAAATATTTCTCGCAAGCACGGGCCGGCCCCCCGGAGGGGACCGACCTGGGTTTCTATGGAGGCGCCGAGATTCGAACTCGGATCCGCGGACGCGGCGCGAGGGTGTCTACAGGTTTAGCCGACGCTTTATTCTCGGCTCCCGGGGTCCGCGTCGGCGGGCACTACGGGAGACAGAGCCCTCTGAAATGTTCCCTGGCGAACGGGGCGATCCGCCCGGGTGAGCCCACTTCTTGAAGCCGGTGCCCCTCCCCGTGGGCGAGGGAGGACCGACTCTCACAGCGCTTAGCTATTGACTAAGCGGCGAGGGCGAACTCATGGTCCGCACGTATTGGTTTGTGTCGGGGTTTAACGAGGCCTCCGACAACCTCGACCTGCAACCATTCGCACGAATCGACCACGTCGAAGCCTGTCGCCCCCGTGCGTGCTTCGCTTGGGATTGTACGTTGTCGGGCATGGTGATCCCGTGAGCGAGCGCGAATTCGACGTAATCGTCCTCGGTGCCGGCCCCGCGGGCGAGGTCTGCGCGGGCCGTCTCGCCGACGCCGGGCTCACCGTCGCGATCGTCGAGCGCGACCTGATCGGCGGCGAATGCTCTTACTACGCGTGCATGCCCTCGAAGGCGCTGCTGCGCCCCGCCGACGTGCTCGCCGAGGCGCGGCGGATCCCCGGCGTGCCCGTCGATGGCGGCAGCCGGCTCGATCCGGAGGCGATCCTCGCCCGCCGTGACGAGGTGATCCACGATCGCGACGACTCCGGGCAGCTGCCCTGGCTCGAAGAACGGGCGATCGGCGTCTACCGGGGCACGGCCCGCTTCCAGGGCCCGCGCCGGGTCGCGGTCGGCGACGACCTCCTCGTCGCCGCCAAGGCGGTGGTCGTCGCCACCGGCTCCGGCGCCGCGATGCCGCCGATCGACGGACTCGACTCGGTCACGGCCTGGAACAACCGCGACGCCACCACGGCCAAGCGGGTGCCGGCCAGCATGGTCGTGCTCGGGGGTGGCCCGGTCGGCAGCGAGCTCTCGCTCGCCTGGTCCTCGCTGGGGACCGAGGTGACCCTGGTCGAGGGTGGCGAGCAGCTGCTCGGGCGCGACGAGCCCTTCGCCGGGGCCGAGGTCGAGGCCTCCCTGCGCGAGCGCTTCGGCGTCGACGTCCGCACCGGCGCCCGGGCCGAGCGCGTGCGAGCCGGCGGGGCAGGCGTGATCGTCGAGCTCGACGACGGCAGCAGGGCCGAGGGCGAGCAGCTGCTGCTCGCGATCGGCCGCGTCCCCCACACCGCCGACCTCGGGCTCGAGCGGGCCGGCGTCGAGCCGGGCGAGCACGGCTTCCTCGCCACCGACGACCACCTCCAGGTCGCCGGCACGGATTGGATGTACGCGATCGGCGACGTCAACGGGCGGGCCCTGTTCACCCACGTCGGCAAGTACCAGGCCTGGGTGGCGGCCGAGAACCTGCTCGGGCGCCCGGTCGAGGCGGTGGCCGAGGCGATCGGCTCCCCCCGTGTGACCTTCACCGACCCGCAGGTGGCGGCGGTCGGCAAGACGCTGCAGCAGGCCCTCGACGCCGGCATCGACGCCCGCGCCGTCGACGTCCCCACCGACGGCTCCCCCGGCGCCAGCTTCCAGGGCAAGGACACCGGCGGCACCTCCCGCCTGGTCGTCGACCGGGCCAGGGAGACGATCGTCGGTGCCACCTTCACCGGCTTCGAGACCGCCGACTTCCTGCAGGCGGCAACGGTCGCGATCGTCGCCGAGGTCCCCCTCCCCCGCCTCCGCCACGCGATCGCCGCCTACCCGACCCGCAGCGAGGTCTGGCTGAAGCTGATGGAAAAGTACGAGGAAGATCCGTGAGTTCGCTGTGATGCACGCTATGCGTGCATAGATGCGAACTCACGGAGAGCTCAGACCGTCGCCCGGCCCTTCAGGCTGCTGAGGATGTCGACCGGGAAGCCGTCGACCTGATCGAGGTCGTCGACCGACTTGAAGCCGCCCATGCGCTCGCGGTGGGCGAGCAGGCGGGTTGCCTGGGTGACCGAGAGGTCGTTTGCGCGCAGCTGCTCGAAGGTGACCGAGTTGAGGTTGATCTGCTCGCCATCTGGGGCCGCGGCCGCCGCAGGCGGCGGGGGCGGGCCGGGCGGCTGCGCGGCCGCGGGGGGCGGTGACCACGGCTCGGGCGCGGGCGGCTCCGGGGCCGGCGGCAGGGGGGTCGGCTGGGGCGGGGCGGGAGGCGGCCCCGGAGGGGTCGGCTCGGGCGCGGGCGGGCCGGGATCCGGGCGCGGCGGGACGGGTTCGGGCGCCGGTGGCGGAGGCGGCGGGCCGGGGCCGGGCGCCGGGGTCGGCGGCAACGGCGCCGGCGGGGTCGGGTCGGGGCCGGGAAACGGCGGGGCCGGGTTCTCGAACTGGGGCGGCGGAGGCGGCGCGGCGAAGCCGCTGGCCGGCGCTTCACCCTGGACCGCGCGGACCACGGCCTGCTCGGCTTCGACCGCCCGGCGCTCGGCCTCGCGGGCCCGCTCCTCGGCCTCGGCGACGCTGCGCTGCATCTCCGCCAGGCGCTGCTGGCGGGAGTCTTCTTCGGCCTTCAGCGCTTCCAGGCGCTGGGCCTCGGCGGCACGCCGTTCGGCGGCTTTGGTGCGCTCGTCGATCTCGCGCAGGCGCTCCTCGGCGGCGGCCATCTCGCGCTCGCGAGCCACCCGCCCTGCCTCGATCTGGTGCTCGGCGGTGCGCAGATCCGGTGGCGGCGCGGCGGCCGGGGGGACCGGCGGCGCCTCCTGCTGGAGGCGCTCGGCCTCGGCCAGGCGACGGTCGGCCTCGGCCCGGATCCGCTGCTCCTCGAAGCGGACCTGCTCGACCTTCTCGCGCACCCGCTGTTCGGCGGCGACCGGGTCGTACTCGGACGGAGCCGGCTGCAGGACGCTGCCGACCGGCGGCGGCACCGCCAGGAACGCCCCGGTCTCGGCGGCGCTCGGCGGCACCGGCTGCGGCTGGGAGACCGCCGGCATCGAGCCGGTCGCCTGCGCCTGCTCGCGCTCGCGGGCGGCCCGGGCGGCGGCGAGTCGCTGCTCGGCGACCGCGGCCTCGCGCTTCTGCTTGCCGCCTCCGTACTTGATCCCGAAGAAGCTCTTCTGCTGCGGCGGCGGGGTGACGATCCCGGACGAGGGCGAGGGCGCCGCGGGTGCCCCGACCTGCGTTGCGGAGACGCCGGCGGCGGTCGCCGCGGCCTGCTCGGAAGGCGAGGGCTTGTAGCGCTTCTGGGCGCGTTTGGCGGCCCGCTCGTCCTTGCGCCGCTTGACCTCGTCGCGGCGTGCCTGGCGCTTTTCGTCGCGTTCGCGGCGGCGTTTGTCCTTGCTGCTCTCGGGCCCGGCGACACCCGGAGCCGCGGCGGCCGGCGGCTGGCCGGGAACCGGGGGCGGAGGCGGCGGCTGACCGGGGACCGCGGGCATCTCCATGGTCTGGGCCGCGGCCGGAGGCGCGCCCGGGGCCGGTGCCAGGCCGGGCGTCGCCCGCGGTGCCGAGCCGGGAGCGGGCGGCGCCGCGGCGGCGGCCGCCTTCGCCTCCTTCGCCTTGGCGCGGCGCTGGCTGACGCTGACGACCACCAGCAGCAGGAGGATCGCGACGGCCAGGGCGGCGACGAAGTAGCCGGTGTGATCGCTCACGTAGTCACTGGCCTTTTCGGGAAACGAGTCGGCCTGCGCCGGCGCCGGCGCGACCACGGCAAGCGAGAAGAGTCCTACAAGGCAGCTCGTGAACAGCGTTTTGATCCTCATTTCCCTGCATCCTTGCATGTGCTGCGGCAGTTTCAAGCGGTCCATGGCGTTTAACGCATGCGCCCCTTGAAGTCGCGCTCGACCTCGCGGCGGACGTCGCGGTCGGCGATCTCGCGGCGCCGGTCGCGGCCCTCCTTGCCGCGCGCCAGCGCCAGCTCGACCTTCGCGCGCGGGCCCTTGAAATAGATCCTGGTCGGGATCAGGGTCAGGCCTTTCTGCGCCGTTTTGCCGACCAGGCGCTCGATCTCGTCCCGGTGCAGCAGCAGTTTGCGCGGCCGCTCGGCTTCGTGGGCGTCGACGCTGGAGAACTCGTAGGGCGGGATATGCAGCTTGCGCAGCCAGACCTCGCCGCCGTCGACGACCGCGTAGGCGTCGGTCATCTGCGCTTTGCCGCTGCGCAGCGCCTTCACCTCGGAGCCCTGGAGAACGATCCCCGCCTCCATTTTCTCCACCCACTCGAATTTGTGGCGGGCGCGGCGGTTGGTGACGACGTCGCCGGAGGCGGGCTCGCGTTTCTTCTTCTGCTTCTTAGCCATCGATCAGCTCCAGATCGCAGCGTCCCCGCTCCGGGTCGACGCCGGTGACGCGGACCGGATATCGGATCGCCGAGCCGCAGGGTCGCGCCGCCGCCACGACCGACCAGCGCGACCTCGGCACGGTCGAGCTCGTAGCGCTCGCCGGGCAGCCGCCGCGCCGGCAGCATCCCCTCGTAGACGTCGCCGAGCTCACCGCCGAAGGAGACGAAGGCGCCGGCCCGGATCACGCCGGAGACCTCGCCCTCGAAGTCGGCGTCGAGGCCGCGCTCGCCGAGCTCGCGTTCGAGCAGGTAGGCGGCGCAGACGTCGTCGGCCTCGCGCTCGATCTTCGCCGACTCGCGCTCGCGGGCCGAGCTGTCGGCGGCCACCTCGCGCGCCTCGCGCCAGCCGCGGCGCCTCCTCCCCCTCGCCCAGCGCGCGCCAGCAGCGCCCGGTGGACGACGAGGTCGGGATAGCGGCGGATCGGCGAGGTGAAGTGCGTGTAGGCGGCGCTGCCGAGGCCGGCGTGGCCGCTGTTTCGCTCGCTGTACTGGGCCTGTTTGAGGGAACGGAGCACAAGCGAGGTATACGCCTCGCGGCCGTGTCCGCGCCGCGCGGCCTCGCGCCGCGCCAGCCGGCTCGCCTCCGCCGCCATCTCCCCCGCCTCCCGCGGCGAGAGCCCCTGGCCCGAGCGGCGGCGTCGGCACCCCGAGCGCCCCCAGCTGCTCCAGCAGCCGTTCGATCCGCGGCGGGTCGGGCTGGGCGTGGACGCGGTAGATCGCCGGCACCCGCCGGCGCTCGACAGCAGCTCCGCGACCTGCTCGTTGGTGAGGATCATCAGCCGCTCGATCAGCCGGTGGGCCTCGGTCTGGGCGACCCCGTGGGCGCCGGTGACGTTGCCCTTGGCGTCGAAGCTGAACTCGGGCTCGGCCGATTCGACGTCGAGGCTGCCCGCCGCGCGCCGCTCGCCGAGCGCGGCGGCGACGTCGCGCGCCGCCGCGCAGCGGTTCGGCAACCGCCTCCGGCGGCCGCGCCCGGCCGGCGAAGATCGCGTCGAGCTGGTCGTAGTCGAGGCGGGCGTCGGAGCGGATGCGGCTGCGGTAGAAGCGCGCCGCGCAGCGGCTCGGCCTCCGGCCCGAGCTCGATCTCGGCGGTCACCGCGAGCCGCTCGACCCCCGGCGCCAGGCTGCAGGCCTCGCTGCTCAGCGCGTGCGGCAGCATCGGCTCGACCGCGCCGGGGACGTAGGTGCTGTTGGCCCGCAGCCGCGCCTCGAGCGTCGAGGGCGATGCCTGGCCGCACGTGGGCGGCGACGTCGGCGATGTGGATCCAGACGCGGGCGCCGTCGCCCTCGCGCTGGGCGGAGACGGCGTCGTCGAAGTCGCGCGCGGTGGCCGGGTCGACGGTGAAGGTCGGCAGCGCGGTGAGGTCGCGGCGCGAGCCGGGGTCGCGCTCGGCCGCCTCGGCCGCCCGCTCCGCCTCGACCTCGACCGCGGCGCGGAAGCCGCGGAAGCCGAGCTGCTCGCGCAGCAGCGCCGCGACCGCATCGCGGGCGACCGGCCGCTCGTCCCGGCGCGAGCCCCCGCGCGGAGCGCCGCCGCGGCGGCGCGGCCGGCTGCTCTGCCGGCGCCCGCTCACCGCGCCGGCCTGGCCGGGCGAGGACGCCGAAGGAGCGCCTGCAGCGCCTCGTCGGCCGGGGTCCGCGGGTCGTCGGCGACCCTGACTTCGGGGTGGATGCCCTTGCTCTCGCGCGAGGTTGACGCCGTCGGGCGTGAAGTATTCGCCGACCGTCAGCTTCAGCGCGCCGCCGTTGGCGAGGTCGTGCTCCTCCTGGAAGACGCCCTTGCCGAAGGAGCGGGTCCCGACCACGGTGGCGCCGCCGTCGTCGGCCAGCGCCGCGGTGAGGATCTCCGCCGCCGAGGCGGTGCCGCGGTCGATCAGCACCGCCATCGGCACGCGTCGGCAGGTTGCCGCCCGACCGTCTCGTGGACGCTGTCGCCCTGGGTGCGCGATTTGGTCGAGACGACGACTTCGCCCTCGGGCAGGAAGATGCTGGCGCTGAGGACCGCCTCGTCGAGCAGGCCGCCGGGGTTGCCGCGCAGGTCCAGGACGATCGCCTTCCGCCCCTTCGCGCTTCGACCTTTTCGCACCGCCGCTGGCGAGCAGCGCGTGGGCGCCGACGCTGAAGCTGAGCAGCCGCACGTAGCCGATCTTGCGCCCGCCGACGGTCTCGACCCGGCTGCTGACGTTGGGCAGCGTCACCTCGGCCCGGGTCATCGTCTCCTCGCGCACCTCGCCGCTCTTGCCGTCGAGGACGCCGACCGTCACCTCGGTCCCCTCCGGGCCCTTGATCTTCGCCGTCGCCTCGGCGCTGCTCTCGCCGGCGATCGACTTGCCCTCGACCGAGACGATCGTGTCGCCGGCCTCGCATGCCGGCTCCGGCGGCGGGCGAGCCCGGGAAGACGCGGCTGACCCTGCAGCCCGCGCTTGACCGGCAGCACGCTGAGGCCGATCCCGGAGAAGCGGCCTTCGATCTGCTGGTTGAAGCGTTCGCAGGCTTTCCGGCGAGAAGTATTCGCTGAAGCTGGTCGTCGTGGCGGCGGCGCAGCTCGCGGACCATCCCCTGCAGCGAGGCGTTGGCGAGCTGGTCGTTGCCGACCGGCTGGTAGTAGTTGTCCTCGATCACTTCCGCCCCTTCGGCGGTCAGCCCCGCCGGTTCGGCGACGAAGGCGTCGCGCAGGAAGTCCGGCAGCTTCGAGGGATGGCCGCCCAGCCAGAGCCCGAGGCAGAGGACCGCGAGCAGCGCCACGCCGAAGGCCACGGCCCCGCGTGCCCTCACGCGGGCCTCAGACCTTGAGGAAGCGGCGCAGCGTCAGCCCCGAGCCGATCGTCGAGACCAGCACCGCGGCGCCGAAGAGGATCGCCGACCAGCAGCGGGAAGCTGAGCGTGCTGCTGTTCTGAGCCGCCAGGAAGGAGAAGGTGTCGCTGAGCGGGTCGACGATCGGTGATCTTGCCGATCCACAGGACAAGTATGGCCAAGGCCCGCCGGCGAAGCCGACCACGACCCCCTCGATCATGAACGGCCAGCGGATGAACCAGCGGGTCGCCCCGACCAGCCGCATCACCTCGACCTCGCGGCGACGGGTGTAGATCGATAGCCGGATCGTGTTGCCGATCAGCATCAGCGAGGCCAGGACCAGCAGCGCCGTGATCACCGAGAGGACGATCTTCAGGGCGCTGGTCACCTCCTCGATTTCGGCCGAGGCCTGGCTGGCGGTCGAAGACGTCGCTGATCGATCGAGCGAGAAGTACGCTGGTCCTTCGACGGTTCCACCGTCGCGCGGATCCCGTTCAGGTTGGCCGCGTCGTCGGGGATCACTTTGAAGCTGGCGGGCAGCGGGTTGGTCTTCAGCCCCTCGGTCAGTTCGTCGGCCTTCTCGGCGCCCAGCGAGTCCTTGAGTTCCTGCAGGGCCTTGGCTTTGGTGATGAACTGGACCGAGGCGACGTGCGGGATCGCCAGCAGTTCGCCGCGCAGCGTGGCGATCTCCGCCTGGGTCGCGTCCGGGTAGACCGAAGCCTGGATGTTGAGCTCGGAGCGGACCTCGTCGCTCTTCGCCTGGGTGGTCTGGAAGATCGGGATCAGGACGCCGAGCAGGACCACGGTGACGACCGTGGTGACGATCGCGGCCAGGGTCGGGGCGCCGTTGCGGCGCAGGGCGCGGAACGCCTCCTGGAGGAAGAAGATCAGTCGCGACATCAGAGGACGGAGCTCGTGGCTGTGGCCGTTGGTCTGGCGCTCGTCCTGGGAGCCGACACCCATCTCGGCCCGCATCCGCAGGCCGAATTCGCTGGTCGATTCCTCGGTGTAGCCGCCGCTGACTTCGTCGCGGACGACGCGGCCCTCGTAGAGCTCGACCACGCGGCGGCGCATGTTGTCGACCATCTCGCGGTCATGGGTGACGACGAGGACGGTGGTGCCGGTCTTGTTGATCCGGTAGAGCAGCTGCATGATCCCGATCGAGGTGACCGGGTCGAGGTTGCCGCTGGGCTCGTCGGCGAGCAGCAGCGGCGGGTGGTTGACGAAGGCGCGGGCGACGGAGACGCGCTGCTGCTCGCCGCCGGAGAGCTGGTCGGGGTAGCTGTGGAGCTTGGTCGAGAGGCCGACCAGGCGCAGCGTCGCGGGCACCTGCTCGCGGATTTCGGCGCGGCTGGCGCCGATCACCTGCAGCGCGTAGGCGACGTTGTCGTAGACGGTGCGGTTGGGGAGCAGCTTGAAGTCCTGGAAGACGGTGCCGATGTTGCGCCGCAGCTGCGGGATTTTCTTCTCCGGCAGGGCGCCGATGTCGCGGCCGGCGATCTTGACGCTGCCGTCGGTGGCGGAGAGCTCGCGGATCAGCATCTTGATCAGCGTCGACTTGCCGCAGCCGGTCGGGCCGACGAGGAAGACGAACTCGCCGCGGCCGATCGCCAGTGAGACCCGGTCGAGCGCCATGTGGCCCCCCGGGTAGACCTTGGTGACGTCGTCGAGCTCGATGATCGGCGCCCGTTGGCCACGGGGGCGCTGCGGCTCGCGCGTCGCGCTCGGCTCTCTTTCTCGATCTGGCCATAGGTGAGGAGGGTTCTGCAAACACAGGGTGACTCCTGCGGCCTCCCGGGGGCGCAACTCTGCGCCCAAGAAGGTTGGCGAGATCTTAGCGAATTATTAGTGAATGCTCGTAACAGATCTCGGCAGCCGCATGGCGAGTCAGCTTGCGCGAGTCGGCGATCGACCACTTCGTCGAAGCGGCGCGCGTGGAGGACGTCCCCGACCGCGACGAACGGGTCGGGATCGCCGACGATCGTCTCCTCCAGATCGAGCCCGGCGGCGCGGATGCGGGCGGCGGCGCGCTCGGCGCGGCCGGCCGTCTCGGGCCGAGCCGGGGACCAGCAGGGTGAAGCCGGTCGGGGCCTGGTCGTCATAGGTGCGCAGTGCCGCGATCAGGCCGGGGTAGTCGGCGGCGCTGCCGGCGACTACGAGGGCGTGTTTTCGTTCGGGGTCGTACATCTGGGCTCCTCTTCGCGGTTGGTCCCCGACAGCCTCCACCCCGCCGCTAATCGGGACCTAAGCACGAGCCTCAGGAGCGGCTAAGACTCGCCCGGCGGCGTTAGGAGGGTCTAGCCGATCGCGACCATGCGCTCGATCGGCACCCGGGCCCGCTCGGCGATGGCGGCGGGAACGCTGACCTCGAACTTCAGCTCGGCCAGCGAGTCGCGCAGCTTCGGCAGCGTGATCATCTTCATGTACTTGCAGAAGGCCATCCGGTTGGCCTCGATCAGGTTCGCCTGCGGCGCCGCCTGCTGCAGCGGGTAGAGCATCCCGTTCTCGGTGGCGACGATGAAGCTGCCATCGGGGTGCGCTTCGACGTGCTGCTGCATCCCCGAGGTGGAGAGCATGTGAACGCCCTCGGGCTCGATGTCGCCGGCGGCGACGTACTCCATCGCCTGGGTCGAGCAGCCGCACTCGGGGTGGATCAGGAACTCGGCCTCGGGGTGCTCGGCGCGGGTCCGGGCGATGTCCTCGGGGCGGATGCCGGCGTGGACGTGGCACTCGCCGTCCCAGATGTGGAAGCGGCCGCGGCGCTCCGGGTCGTCGACCAGCCCGGTCTCGCGCTCGACGAAGGCGCCCAGCCACATGTCGGGACCGAAGAGGATCTCGGTGTCGGGGCCGTGCTCGGCCCAGATGTGCTCGACGACCTGGACCGCGTTGGAGGAGGTGCAGCAGTAGTCGGTCTCCGCCTTCACCTCGGCCGAGGTGTTGACGTACATGACGACCAGGGCGCCCGGGTGCTGGGCCTTCCAGGCGCGCAGCTGGTCGGCGTCGATCGAGTCGGCGAGCGAGCAGCCGGCGTCGAGGTCGGGGATCAGCACCTTCTTCTCAGGCGAGAGGATCGACGCGGTCTCGGCCATGAAGTGGACCCCGCAGAAGACGATCGCCTCGGCGTCGGTGGCGGCCGCCTGGCGCGAGAGGCCGAGCGAGTCGCCCATGTGGTCGGCGATGTCCTGGACCTCGGGAAGCATGTAGTTGTGGGCGAGGATGACGGCGTTGCGCTGCTGCGCGAGCGCACGGATCTCCTCGCTGAGATCAGCGATTTCGTCCGGGGTCAGCTCCGGTGCGAAATTGCGGTTGGATCGTCGGGAGCTCCTGCATGAGCCCTTCCTTTCCTGATGTTCGCCGGCAGACCCTCGAGTCGAAACCGGTCGAATGAACGTCTGACAAGTCTAGCCTGTGGCCTATGCCGGAGCTGCCGGAGGTCGAGATCGTCGCCCGTCGCCTCGACGCCGCCCTGAAGGGGGCGACGGTCGAGTCGGCGCTGGCGCCGGGGATGAACGTGATGAAGACCTTCGAGCCGCCGCTGGAAGCGCTGGTCGGCCGCGAGCTGACCGGGGTGCGGCGGGTGGCGAAGATGCCGGTGGTCGAGTTCGGCGACCTCGCCCTGCTGATCCACCTGATGTCGGCCGGACGGCTGCGCGCCTTCGACAAACGCGCCTCGCCGAAAGACCGCGCCTCGCGGGTGCTGATCCGGCTCGAGGACGGCCGCGAGCTGCGGCTGCGCGAGTTCGGGACCAAGCAGCGCGCCTGGGCGAAACTGCTGGCGGCCGAGGCGGTCGCCGAGGACGAGATGGTGCAGACGCTCGGCCCGGAAGCCTGGCCCCCTCCCCCGCTCGAGGACTTCGCCGCCGCGATCGACCAGCCGCGCCATCTGCACCCGCTGCTGCGCCACCAGCGCGACATCGCCGGGATCGGCCGCTCCTGGGTCGACGAGATCCTCTGGGAGGCGCGGCTCTCGCCGTTCAAGAAAGGCTCCGAGCTCGACCCGGAGGAGGTCGAGCGCCTGCACGCGGCGCTGCACGTGCTCGGCGACGCGATCGACCACTACGAGGAGACGATCGGCGCCGAGGTCCCCGACAAGGTGCCGATGCCGCTCCAGGTCCACAAGCGCGAGGGCGAGCCCTGCCCGCGCTGCGGGACGACGATCGAGGCCGTCTTCTTCTCCGAACACCAGATGAACTACTGCCCGCAGGAGCAGACCGGCGGCAAGGTGCTGAAGGACCGCCGGCTCTCGAAACTGCTCAAGTAGGGGAGGGCGGTTTAGGCCGGCTCCAGCAGGAGGCTGAAGTCGAGGCTCGGCGCCGAGTGGGTGAGGGCGCCGATCGAGATGAAGTCGACGCCGGTCTCGGCGATCGCGCGGACGTCGTCGAGGTCGACGCCGCCCGGAGGCCTCCAGCGTCGGGCCCTCGCCGTCGCCGGCGTTGCGCGTCGCGCAGCGCGCACCGCCGCGCGCATCGTCTCGAGGTCCATGTTGTCGAGCAGCAGCCGGTCGGCGCCGGTGCCGAGCGCGTAGGCGGTTTCGTCGAGGTTGCGGACCTCGACCTCGACCGGCAGCTCCGGGTGCGCGTTGCGGGCCGCGTAGAACCGCCTTCGCGAGGCCGCCGGCGAGGGCGATGTGGTTCTCCTTGATCAGGAAGGCGTCGTAGAGGCCGATCCGGTGGTTGCGTGCCGCCGCCCGCCGCGACCGCCGCCTTCTCCAGCCCGCGCAGCCCCGGCGTCGTCTTGCGGGTGTCGAGGATCCGTGGCGCCGGTCCCGGCGACCGCCTCGACGAAGCGCGCGGTCAGGGTGGCGACCCCGGAGAGGTGGCCGAGGAAGTTGAGCGCGGTGCGCTCGGCGGCGAGCAGAGCCCGCGCATCGCCGCTGGCGACGCAGGACGTCGGCCGGCACCTCCTGCGCGCCACTGCCCCTCGACGACGAGGTTGTCGACGTGCTCGACCCCGCACTGGCGCATCGTCTCGGCCACCACGGCGAGGCCGAAGACGACCCCGGGAGCTTTCTGCACGATCCGCGCCCGCGCCCGGGCGCGTCGGCCGGCACCGTCGCCTCCGAGGTGACGTCGCCGGCGCCGAGGTCCTCGGCCAGCGCCCGGGCGACCAGACCTGCTCCAGAGTAATCTGCGGCCCCGGCCATCGCCGCAGCCTAGATCGACGGGCGATCTCACGTTTGCGGCGGCGGGGGCGTTTAATCCATGGAGTGAGCGCGCTGCCACCGTTTCAGACCCTGATCGACGAGCACGCCGGCGAGGTGATGGCGGTGCTGCGCGGCGCGGTCGGGCGCGAGGGGGCCGAGGACTGCTTCCAGGAGACCTTCCTCGCCGCCCTGCGCGCCTACCCGCGGCTGGGCGACGGCGGCAACCTGCGCGGCTGGCTGATCACGATCGCCCACCGCAAGGCGATCGACCACCACCGCGCCCGCGGGCGCCGGCCGGTCCCGGTGGCGGAGGTTGCCGAGGTGGCGGTCGCCGGCCCCGAGCCCGCCGACGACGGGATCTGGCGGGCGGTCGGGGCGCTGCCGCCGAAGCAGCGGGCGGCGGTCACCCTGCGCTACGCCTCCGACCTCCCCCACGCCGAGATCGCCGCGGCGCTCGGCTGCTCGCCGGAGGCGGCGCGGCGCAGCCTGCACGAGGGACTGAAACGACTGCGAAAGGAGCTGGCATGAGGCACGAAGGCAAGCCTGCGATCGCCTCGCGCGAGCGGGCCGCCGCGGAGGACCTGCTCGACGTCGCCTACAGCGACCGCCGACTCCCCCTTCGGGCCGCTGCTGCTGGCGCAGGACCCCGGCGGCCTGGTCCGCGTCGGGCTGCCCAACCAGGACCCCGAGCAGCTGCTGGCCGAGCTCGCGGCCGGGTCTCGCCGCGGGTCCTGGAGGCGCCGGCGGCGCTCGACGAGGAGCGGCGCGAGCTCGACCTCTACTTCGCCGGCAAGCTCGACTCGCTTCGACCTGCCGCTCGACTGGCAGCTCAGCGACGGCTTCCGGCTGCGGGTCCTGCGCGGGATCGACCGCATCCCCTACGGCGAGACCCGCACCTACACGGAGATGGCCCGCGGAGCCGGCAACGAGCGCGCCGTGCGCGCCGCCGGCACCGCCTGCGGCAGCAACCCGATCCCGCTGGTCGTCCCCTGCCACCGGGTCCTGCGCACCGGCGGCGCCCTCGGCGGCTACGGGGGCGGCCTGCCGATGAAGGAATCGCTGCTGGAGCTCGAGGGCATCCTGGACGAACGTCCAGACCTTCCCTAGCACGCGCTCAGGGGAGTGACCCGGGGCACCGATCCAGGGGCCATGAGGCGCGAATCCAGCCCCCACCACGCCGGACAGGCCCCGATCGCCGCCAGGACCGCGTGGTGGATCGCGATCGTCGCCACGCTGACGCTCGCCCTCGGCCTCGCCGCCGCCCACAGCGCCCGCGCGGCGGCTCCGGCGGCCCCGGGCGGCTTCGCCACGACCGGCGTCGCGCTTCCCCCGGTCGAACCGGAGGAGCCGGCAGACGAAGCCACCGAGGAAGGCGAAGAAGCGGAAGAGCTCGAACTCGAAGAATGCGAAGGTCTTCGAAGACGAAGGCGAAGAAGAAGAAATCTGCGAAGAAGAGGACACCGGCGGAATCCCCGCCGAGTGCCTGCTCGCCAGCTCCGACCGCCACGGTCTCCGCCAGCCCCGGCAGCGACCGGGTGCGGCTGGCGATCCGCTACACCACCTCCTCCCCCGCCGCCGTCGAGGTCGAGTTCTTCCTCCGCGGCCGCAAGGGCCCGCTGAGCTTCGACGACCAGCGCCAGCGGTTCGGCCACGCCGGCGTCTTCCACGCCTCCGCCGCGCTGACCGAGGCGCAGATGGAGAAGGTCCTGGCGGCGAAGAGCTTCCGCGTGCAGCTGCACGCGCTGAGCGCGCCGCGCTCCTGCGACCGCTACTTCGACCGCAACCTCAGCGTCCGCCACGCCAGCGGCCGGGCGCTGACCTGGTCGGACCCCGAAGCCAGCCCCCGCAGGGGCCGCCGGACCGCTCAGGCGGCCAGCGTCTCGCGCAGCCAGGCGGTCGCGTCGGCGAGGTGCGCCGGGTCGATCTGGTGGCCGATCTCCGACTCGCGGTAGGTGACCTCGAGGCCGCCGGCCTCGAGCAGGTCGCGGGCGCGCTCGGCGAAGCCGATCTCCGATGATCGGGTCGTTGCGGCCGTGGGCGATGAAGGCCCGGGTGCCGGTGCGGTCGGCGAGCGCCGGGCTGCCAGCCCTCGACGGTCGGCACGAAGCCGCTGAAGGCGAGGATGCCGGCGACGGCGGGGCGGTCGCCGCTGAGCCCCATCGCGTAGCTCATCACCGCGCCCATCGAGAAGCCGGCGAGGACGGTGCGCTCGGGGCCGACCCCGGTCTCCTCCCAGAGCCGGTCGTGGAGCTCGGCCAGCGCGGCGCGGGCGGCGTGGAAGCTGTCGTGGTCGGGATAGCCGACCCGCGGCACCAGGTACCAGTGGTAGCCGGGCGAGCCGGGCAGGGTCAGCGGTGCCCGCGCCGAGACCACCCGCAGCCGCTGCTCGGGGTCGAGGCGGTCGGCGAGGCGCAGGAGGTCGGTCTCGTCGGTGCCGCGACCGTGGTGGAGGACCAGGAGCCCCTCCGGATCGCCGGCGGCGGGGCGTTCGAGCTGGACCAGCGGCGGCCATCTAGCTCGGCGAGGCGGCGGCGGTCTTGTTCAGGTAGTCGCGGACGAACTCGTCGAGGTCGCCGTCGAGCACCCGCTGCACGTCGCCGACCTCGTGCTCGGTGCGGTGGTCCTTGACCATCGTGTAGGGGTGCAGCACGTAGCTGCGGATCTGCGAGCCCCAGGCGACGTCTTTGACCTCGCCGCGCGCCCTGGCCAGCACTTCGGTCCGTTTGCGCTCCTCCAGCTCGATCAGCTTCGAGCGCAGCAGCTGCATCGCCACCGCCTTGTTCTGGGTCTGCGAGCGCTCGTTCTGGCACTGGACGACGGTGTTGGTCGGGAGGTGGGTGATCCGCACCGCCGAGTCGGTCTTGTTGACGTGCTGGCCGCCGGCGCCGGAGGCGCGGTAGGTGTCGATCCGCAGGTCGGCCTCGTCGATCTCGACCTCGACGGCGTCGCTCGACCACCGGGCCGACGTCGACCTGGGCGAAGCTGGTGTGGCGGCGCGAGGAGGAGTCGAAGGGAGAGATCCGGACCAGCCGGTGGACGCCGCGCTCGGCGGCGAAGAGGCCGTAGGCGTTCTCGCCGCGGGCGATGAAGGTCGCCGACTTGAGGCCGGCCTCCTCCCCCGGCGAGGCCTCCACCATCTCGACCTCGAAGCCGCGCCGTTCGGCCCAGCGCAGGTACATCCGCAGGAGGATCTCCGCCCAGTCCTGGGAGTCGGTGCCGCCGGCGCCGGCGTGGACGGTGACGACGGCGTCGCCGGCGTCGTACTCGCCGCTGAACAGCCGCGCCTCTTCGAGCTCGGCAAGTCGCCGCTCGACCGAGCCGAGCTGGGCGTCCAGCTCGGCCGCGATCTCCTCGTCTTCGGCGGCCATCTCGGCCAGGTCGCCGAGGTCGGCGACGTCGGACTCGAGCCCGCGGAACATCTCCAGCCGCTTCTGCGCGCGGGCGTGGGCGGCCGAGATCCGCGCTGCGGTCTCCTGGTCGTCCCAGAACCCGGGCTGGCCCATCTCCGCCTCCAGCCGCTCCGCCTCGGCCTCTAGCGCAGCGGGGTCAAAGATAGTCCGAGAGCAGGGACAGCTGCTCGCGGACGGAGGCGAGGCGAGGCGCTACGGATTCGCTCTGCGCGGCATCGGCCATGCCGGCAGCTTACCCGCCGGCCTCTGAAGGATTTTGTGCCCCGGGAGGTCACAACCCTTCAGACGCGGAAGCCGCCGGCTCGCAGAGCCTCGGCGCGGTCCTCGTAGGGGCGCCAGCTGAGCACCCGGTGCTCGCGCAGCTCGAATCCCCAGGCCATCTCGTCTTCGCCGGCCGGCTCGCCGCTCTCCGTCCCAGTGCCAGCGCCGCACGATCAGGGCCACCGCGCGGCCGCCGCCGCCCTCGGTCCCGTCCTCGTAGAGCTGCTCCAGCTCGATCGTCTGCTGGACGCCGCCGGGCTCGCGCGTCGCCCACTGCCGCGCCGCCTCCAGCCCCTTGCGCAGCCCGCGCCCGGAGTGCAGCTCGACCTTCGGGTCGAGCACGGCGACGAAGCCGTCGAGGTCGCGCTCGTCGAAGGCGCGGATGAACTCGCGGACCGGGTCTCTCACTTGCGCGCCCTCAGGCGCCGTGGCACTTCTTGTACTTCTTGCCGCTGCCGCACCAGCAGGGGTCGTTGCGACCGACTTTGTCGTGCTCGTCCTTGACCACGGTCTCGACCACCTCGCCGCCGTTGCCAGCGACCGCCTGCGAGGCGGCGACGTCGACGGCGGCGCCCGCGGTCCCGGTGGCGGCGACCTGCTGCAGCGCCGAGGGCTGGCCCTCGGCGGTGCCGCCGGAGTAGTCGAGCGCGGCGGGCGCGGCGCCACCGTTGGCGGCCACGGCGCCGTCGGCCGGCTGGACTTCGATCTCGGCGCGGAAGACGAGCTCGGCTGAACTCGTCCCAGATCGAGTGCATGAGCTCCTCGAACATCGTGAAGCCCTCGTTTTTGTAGGCGACCAGCGGGTCGATCTGGGCGAAGCCGCGAAGGTGGATGCCTTCGCGCAGGTAGTCCATGTCGAAGAGGTGTTCGCGCCAGCGGTTGTCGATCACCTGCAGCAGGATCGAGCGCTCCAGGTAGCGCATCAGCTCCTCGCCGAGCTGCTCCTCGCGCTCGTCGTAGGCGGCCATCGCGTCGTCGTCGAGCGCGTCCTTGAGCTTCTCGCGGTCGACCTGCTCCGGGGACAGCGAGCCGACCTCGACGCTGACCGGCCAGATCTGGCGCAGCTGGGTCTCCATCTCCTCGCATGTCCCACTGGTCGAGCAGTCGTCGCCGGCCGTGTACTCCTCGACCAGGCGCTCGATCACGCCCTCGACCTCGTCGCGGGCGGTCTCGGAGATGTCGCGCCCTTCGAGGATCTCGCGGCGGTATTTGTAGACGACGCGCCGCTGCTCGTTCATCACGTCGTCGTACTCGAGGACGCGTTTGCGGATCAGGAAGTTCTGCTCCTCGACCTTCTTCTGCGCGTTCTCGACCGTTTTCGTCAGCATCTTCGCCTCCAGCGGGACTTCGGTGCCGTCGTCGTCGACGGGCCCGAGGCGATCGAGGATTTTGTAGATGCGGTCGCCGGCGAAGAGCCGGATCACGTCGTCTTCGGCGGAGAGGTAGAAGCGCGACTCGCCGGGATCGCCCTGGCGGCCGGAGCGACCGCGCAGCTGGTTGTCGATCCGCCGCGACTCGTGGCGCTCGGTGCCGCAGATGAAGAGGCCGCCGAGCTCGCGGACTTCCTCGGCCTCGACCTTGCACTGCGGCGCCAGCTCCTCGGTCTTCGCCGCCAGCGCCTCGTGGTAGTCCTCGCTCTCGTGGGTGATCCCCTGCTTTTTCAGCTCGTGGATCGCCAGGTGTTCGGGGTCGCCGCCGAGCTTGATGTCGACGCCGCGGCCGGCCATGTTGGTGGCGATCATCACCTCGCCCTTGCGCCCGGCCTGGGCGATCAGCTCGCCCTCTCGTTCGGCGTGCTCGGGCTTGGCGTTGAGGACGGCGTGCTTGATCCCGTCGCGTTTGAGCGCGTCGGAGATCATCTCCGAGATCTCGACCGAGACGGTTCCGACGAGGATCGGCTGGCCTTTCTCGTGGCGGGCGACGATCTCGTCGAGCACCGCTTTCCACTTGCCGTCTTTGGTCTTGAAGATCTGGTCGTTGTGGTCGGCGCGGACCATCGGCTGGTTGGTCGGGACCTCGACCACCGGCATTTTGTAGATCTTCATGAACTCGGTCGCCTCGGTGAGGGCGGTACCGGTCATGCCCGAGAGCTTGTCGTAGAGGCGGAAGTAGTTCTGCAGGGTGATCGTCGCCAGGGTCTGGTTCTCCTCGCGGATCGCCACCCCCTCCTTCGCCTCGACCGCCTGGTGCAGACCCTCCGACCAGCGCCGGCCCTCGAGGATGCGGCCGGTGAACTCGTCGATGATCATCACCTCGCCGTCGATCACCGCGTAGTCGTCGTCCTTCTTGTAGAGCGACTCCGCCTTCAGCGACTGCACGAGGTGGTTGACGAGGCTGCCGTGCTCGCCGAGGTAGAGGTTGTCGACGCCGATGAACTCCTCGGCTTTCTTGACCCCGCGCTCGGTCGGCGCGACGGTCTTGTGTTTCTCGTCGTACTCGTAGTCGTAGTCGACTTCGGTGGTGTCCTTCGATTCGCCGAGCGATTTCAGTTTCTGTTTGGCCGGCACCCCGACCAGTCTGTTTGGCCAGGCGGGCGAAGGTGTAGTAGGTCTGGGCCGCCTGTTCGGGCTGGCCGGAGATGATCAGCGGCGTCCGCGCCTCGTCGATCAGGATGTTGTCGACCTCGTCCACGATCGCGAAGTCGTGGCCGCGCTGGACGCAGTTCTCGAGCGACCGGCGACATGTTGTCGCGCAGGTAGTCGAAGCCGAACTCCGAGTTGGTCCCGTAGGTGACGTCGCAGGCGTATTTGCGCTGGCGGGCGGCGTGGTCGTCGGCGTCCTGGAGGGCGGCGACGCTGACCCCGAGCGCCTCGTAGATCGGCGCCATCCATTCCGAGTCGCGGCGGGCGAGGTAGTCGTTGACGGTGACGACGTGGACGCTGCCGCCGGCCAGCGTGTTGAGGAAGACCGGCAGGGTCGCGGTCAGGGTCTTGCCCTCGCCGGTGCGCATCTCGGCGATCGCGCCGTCGTGGAGGACCATGCCGCCGATCAGCTGCACGTCGTAGTGGCGCTGGCCGGTGGTCCGGCGCGAGGCCTCGCGGGTGAGCGCGAAAGCCTCCGGCAGCAGGTCGTCGAGCGAGGTCGCCGTCGCGGGCGCGCTCGCGCAGCGACGTCGGCCTCCTCGCGGATCTCCTCGTCGGAGAGGGCTTCCATCTCCGGCTCGAAGCGGTTGATCGCCTCCGCGCGCTTCTGGTAGGCCTTGAACTTCCGACCCTCCCCCGCGCGCAAGGCCTTGGTGACGAGGTCCATTGCGGGCATTGCTCAAGAGTAGCGGTCGCACGCCCTTGCTGGCCGAGCCGCGCGGCAGGCGTACCATCGGAACTCGGAACCCACAAGGAGGCACTCATGCGGATTGAGATTCGGGGCCGAAACGTCGAGATGACGGACGACCTGCGTGAGACGGTGCGGAAACGATTCCAGCGCCTGGGCCGGCAGGTTTCCGCCCTGGCGACGCTGGAGGTCGTCCTCTCCGAAGAGCGCAACCCGTCGATCGCCGACAGCCAGGTCGCCGAGGCGACCTTCTATCTCAAGGGGGTGACCCTGCACGCCCGGGAGGCGTCGCCGGAGATGACCCACACCGTGCGCGAACTCGCCGAGGACGTGCGACGCCAGGTCAAGAAACACCGCGAACTGCGCCGCAAGCGCAGCCGCACCCGGCATCTGGTCGACCAGATGCGCGGCCGGCCGGCCGAGATGCACCCCTGAGCAACGGGTCGGGCCGCTTGCTCGCCGACCTCGGACCTGGAGGGAGAGCTCCCTAGTCAGAGCCGCCGCGCGAAGGTCATGGCGACGACCCGGGCCGCGCCCGCCGCCCGCAGCGCCTGGGCGCAGGCGGTGAGGGTGGCGCCGGTGGTGAGGACGTCGTCGACCAGGAGGACGCTGCGGGGGACGCCGCGGCGGGCCTCGATCCGCGGCGGGTGAGCCGATTCGGTCGGCGCGGCGCCGCCCGACCTGCCGGCCGCCGCCGCGGCGGGCCAGGCAGGGCTCGAGCGGCGGCCTCGCAGGCGCTCGGCGAGGGCGGCGGCGAGCTCCCCGGCCGGGTCGAAGCCGCGGCGGCGCAGCCGCGGGGCGGCCGGCGGCACCGGGACGACCGCGCCGCCCAGCATGTGCGCGGGCGCCAGCCAGTGGATCCGCTCGGCCATCAGCGTCGGCGACCGGCAGCAGGCGGCGGAACTTCAGCGCCGCGACCAGGTCGCGGGCGACGCCCTCGTGGGCGGCCGAGGACCAGGCGCGATCGAGTCCCGGCGGCCCCTTGCCGAGCAGCGGCTCGGCGGCCGCCAGGCGGCGCCCGCAGCGGCGTGCAGATCACCGCCTCGGGCCGGCAGGAGCGACCGCAGGCCGCGCAGAGCGGCGGCGCGAATCCGGCGGCGACGGCGTCGAGGAGCTCCATCCGCCCGATCCTGGCGGTCCCGCGCGCACCGTCGCGCGCGAATCGAAGAGATTCGGCGCCGCAATCGTCACCGAACCGAGTCCACCGATCCCGTGGTTCCTTTGTCGTCCTATAGACGACAAAGGAACCACGGGATGGGGACAGGTCAGGGGCGGTGGCGCGGCGATCGCGCCGACCAGGACCGAGCCGGCGGGCGATCTCGGCGCCGGGCAGGGCGATCACCTCGCGCAGGCGGCTGCCGGCGCCGATCTCGACGCCGTCGCCGATCACCGAGGGGCCGTCGATGCGGACGTCGTCGCCGATCTCGCAGCCGGGCCCGATCAGGACCGGGCCCAGCGAGCTCGCCCTCGTCCGCGCCGGCGGTCGCCGCTGCGGTAGCCGTCGACGAGCTCGCCGTCGAGCTCGACCGCGACCGCGCCGGTGAGCGCGTCGACGGGTGCTCTCGCGCAGCTCCTCGAGGTTGCCGATGTCGTTCCAGTAGGCGCTCGATCTCGTGCGAGTAGAACGGCACGTCGCCCTCCAGCAGGCGCGGGAAGACGTCCATCGCCCAGTCGGCGAAGCCGTCGGGGTCGCCCGGCCCGGCCGCCTTGCTGGTCCCGGGCGCGGGGAAGAAGTCGAAGATCTCCTTGCGGAACATGTAGATGCCGCAGTTGGCGAGGTCGGAGAGCGCTTCGGCGGGGTCGGGCTTCTCCTGGAAGCCCTGGATGCGGCCGTCGGCGCCGGTGATCGCGACCCCGAACTGGCTGGTGTCCTCGACCCGCTTGGTCGCCAGCGTGGCGATCCCGTCGTGGGACTCGTGGAAGCTCGCGCATCGCCGCCAGGTCGATGTCGGTGAGGGCGTCGCCGGAGATCACCAGGAAGGAGTCGCCGAGGAAGTCGGCGGCGTTGCGGACGCCGCCGGAGGTCCCGAGCAGCTGCTCCTCGTAGCTGTAGGAGAGCTCGACGCCGCAGGCCGAGCCGTCGCCGAAGTGGTCCTCGATCAGCTCCGGGAACCAGTGCAGGTTGGCGATCGTCTCGGTGAAGCCGTGGCGGGCCAGCAGGCGCAGGATGTGCTCCATCACCGGCCGGTTGGCGACCGGCACCATCGGCTTCGGCATCGCGTAGGTGATCGGCCGCAGGCGGGTGCCGAGGCCGGCGGCGAGGACCATCGCCCTCATCCGGTTCATCGCCTCCTTGAAGCGCTCGATCGCCTCGACCGGCAGCGGGTCGACGCCGCGCCGCCCGGCCAGCTCCAGCGAGACCAGGTCGCCCAGCATCGTCGCCCAGAGCAGGCGCTCGACTGCGGGTCTCCCCGGCCGTCTCGACCCGGACCGACGGTGGCGCCGGCACCGGCGACCGACTCGGCGGTGAGCTCGAAGCGGCGCGCGATCGCGCGGGTGCTGGTCGCGGTCCTCGAGGAAGACGGCGGCGAGACGATGCTCGCCGCCGCGCTCGCCCAGCCGCAGATCTCGTTGTGGTCGGCCTCGGGCAGCTCGCTGTAGAAGGCCGGGAGCTTCGCGTTCTCGTTGACCTGCGTCTTCCAGCGGCGGGCGACCGGCGCGGTCAGGTCGGCGCCGTAGACGACCGGGACCGCTGCCCTCGAGCAGGGCGGCGATCTCGCGCCGCCTGGCGCTGCAGGGTCTCGGCCTGCTCGGCGAGGAAGGCGGCGGCGGCGTCGATCTCGGTGTGGATCCGCGGCGCCACCCCGGCCAGCGCCGCGACCTCGGCGGCGACGGCGAACATGTAGGCGACCGCGGCCCGCGGCTGGAAGATCCCCGGCAGCCCGACCACCGGGACGCCGGTCGGCGCGGGCCTGGTCGACCAAGCCGCCCGCCGGTGCTGACGACGAGGCGGCGGGCGCCGAGCGCCTCGGCGGCCTCGAAGCAGGCAAGGGTCTCCTCGGTCGTCGCCCGAGTAGCTGGAGCAGAGCACCGTCCACTCCGGGGTCGCCCAGCTCGGCAGCGCGTAGCCGCGGACCGCCAGCAGCGGCCTGGTCAGGCGGTCGCCGAGCGCGGCGGCGGCGAGGTCGCCGCCGATCGCCGAGCCGCCCATCCCGCAGACCATCAGCCCGGCCGCCTCGGCCGGCTCCAGGCGCGCGGATTCGACCCGCCAGAGCGCGTCGCGCAGCTGGTCGGGGATGCCGAGGACGTCGTCGATCACGAGCCGTCCGCTCCGGCGCCGGCGGCGACCCTCTCATCCGCGGCCGACCACCGCGCCGGCCAGTACAGCCCCGGCCTCGACCTCGACGCCGGGAGCGAGGATCGAGCCCTGACGCTGGCGCCGGCGCCGACCGTGCAGCCCTCGAGCAGGACCGAGCTCGCGCACCGTCGCCCCGGCGCTCGACCGTGCAGCCGGAGCCGACCACCGCCCGCGGCCCCAGCGGTCGCCTCGCTCGCGACCTCGGCGCCGGCGGCGACGAGGAGCCCGGGGGCGGTCGGCCGCACCCGCGTCTCGACCCGCCCCTCGAGGATGTCCCAGCTCGCCTGCAGGTAGCGCTCGGGGGTGCCGATGTCCATCCAGTAGCCGTCGAGCCGGCAGCCCGTGGAGCCCGTCGCCGACCAGCCGCGGGAAGACCTCGCGCTCGATCGAGACCTCGCGGCCGGGCGGGATCAGCTCGAGCACCGAGCGCTCCAGCACGTAGGCGCCGGCGTTGATCTCGCCCGGCACCGCTTCGCCGGTCTTCTCGAGGAACTCGAGCACGGCGCCGTCCCCGTCGCAGCCGACCAGGCCGTAGGCGGAGGAGTCCTCGACCGGGTAGAGCGCCAGGGTCGGCGGCGGCGCCGCGCTCCGTCGTGGGCGCGCAGCAGCGCGGTCAGGTCGAGGTCGGTGAGGACGTCGCCGTTGAGGGCGAGGAAGCGGTCGTCGAGGCGCTCGCCGAGCGCGTCGGCGGCGAAGCGGATCGCCCCGGCGGTGCCGCGGCGGCTCGGGCTCGGCGACGTAGCGTGAGCCGCTGACCCCGGCGTGCTCGCCCTCGCCGAGCGCCTCGCGCAGGACGTCGGGCAGGAAGCCGCAGGCGAGGACCGACCTCGGTCACCCCGTGCGCCGGCCAGCCACTCGACCATGTAGGCGAGGAAGGGCCGGTCGACCAGGGTCAGCGCCGGCTTCGGGACGTCGTCGGTCAGCGGCCGCAGCCGCGTCCCTTCGCCGCCGACTAGGACGATCGCCTGCATCACTCGGCCGCGGCCGCGGCGGCGGCGGCGGCCTGCGGCGATCGCCGATGCCCTCGTACTCGAAGCCGGCGGCGACGCAGCGCGGCGGGGTCGAGGAAGTTGCGGCCGTCGACGACCAGCGGCCGCGCCATCCGCGCCGCCGCCGCGGCCCAGTCGAGCTCGCCGAACTCGCGCCACTCGGTGACCAGGACCGCGGCGTCGGCGCCCTCCAGCGCCGCCAGCGCCGAGCCGGCCATCTCGACCGAGTCGAGCAGCTCGCCGGCGCGCTCGGCGGCGACCGGGTCGTAGGCGACCACCTCGGCCCCCTCGCCCTGCAGCCGCGCCGCCAGGACCAGGCTCGAGGCCTCGCGCATGTCGTCGGTGTCGGGCTTGAAGGCGAGCCCGAGCAGGGCGATCCGCTTGCCGAGCAGCGAGCCGAGGTGCTTCTCCAGCTTGCCGACGACGCGCCGCTTCTGCAGCTCGTTGACCTCGATCACCGCGGTCAGCAGCTGGAAGTGGTAGCCGGTGTTGCCGGCCAGCATCTTCAGCGCGCTGACGTCCTTGGGGAAGCAGGAGCCGCCGTAGCCGATCCCGGCCCGCAGGAAGGAGGAGCCGATCCGCTCGTCGAGGCCCATCCCGGCGGCGACCTCGCCGACGTCGGCGCCGACCTCCTCGCAGACGTTGGCGATCTCGTTGATGAAGGAGATCTTGGTCGCCAGGAAGGCGTTGGAGGCGAGCTTGATCATCTCGGCGCTGGCGACGTCGGTGCGCAGGATCTCGCCGCCGAGCGGCTCGTAGAGCGCGGCGACCGCGTCGGCCGCCTCCTCGTCGCCGGAGTCGGCGCCGACCACGACCCGGTCGGGGTGCATGAAGTCGTCGACCGCCGTGCCCTCCTTGAGGAACTCGGGGCAGGAGACGTAGGAGAGGCCGGGCATGTCGCGGCGGATCGAGTGGCCGGTCCCGGCGGGCACCGTGCTCTTCATCACCAGCACGTGGCTCGCCGTCGACCGGCAGCTCGTCGACCACGGCGCGGACCCGCGAGAGGTCGGCGTCGCCGGAGTAGGTCGGCGGCGTGTCGACGCAGACGAACAGCAGCCGGGCGCCGCTCGAGCAGCTCCGGCATCTCGGTCGTGAAGGTGATCCGCTCGGCGTTGCGCCGCAGCATCTCGCTCCAGCCCGGGCTCGTGGATCGTCGTCTCGCCGCGCGAGAGCGCCTCGACCTTCTCGGCGAGGATGTCGCGGGCGATCACCTCGTGGCCGAGCTCGGCGAAGCAGACGGCGGTCACCAGGCCGACCCAGCCGACCCCGATCACTCCGACCGGATCGCGCTGCGTCGCTCATTCGCTTTGCCGCCACCTTTCCTTCGGCTTGCTCTTGGGCAGGATCACGTCCGCGGACCTCGCGATCCCGATCATCTGGTCGTTGGTCAGGGTCTGCTGCAGGTCTGTTGGAGACCCAGTAGCTGTTTTCGCCGCGGTGCCAGGCGACCATCTTGATCCGGCCGCTGTCGGCGAAGATCTCGTATTCGCGGCCGTTGATCGTCCTTGGTTTCGCTCGGGATCTGTCGAGGATCGGCGGGTCTTCCCAGCCGCGGATCCCCTGGACGCCGAAGTAGTGGGTCCCGTTCGAATTTCGGGCTGTACCAGCGACCATCCGGTAGGCGGCGTGCGCGGCTTCGTCTTTGTCGGGCTCTCGCGGATCGGTAGACGCGCGGATCGCTGACCGTGTTCGTAGGGGTTGCTTTCGACGTAGAAGGCGCCCGAGGGCAGCCGGGTCGGGTAGTAGATCGGGAAGCCGCCGCCGACCCGGCGGGCGGCGATCTTCGCCTCCGCTTCGCCGGCTTCGCGGGCCGGGCACCAGTCCGTCGGAGCCGCGCGGCGGCGTGCTTCGACGATCGGCTTCTTCTTGTGCTTCTTCTTCTTGCCCTTCTTGTCCTTGCCCTTCTTGCCCGCCTTCTCGGCCTTGCCCTGTTCCTTCTTCTTCCGCTTCTTCGCGGTTCTTCGGGGCACCTGCGAGCCGCCGCTCGCTTTCGCCGAGGAATTCGTTCGACCGCTTCGTGGATCGCTTCCTGGGAGGCGTAGACGTAGCTGGGGCCGAGTTCGGCCGGGAAGTGGACCTCGTTGATCGTCGCGTTGCGCGCGGCGAGCATCAGTTTCAGCACTTCGAGCAGTTCCTTGCCGTCGCTGATGTCGGAGGTCGTGTATTCGGTGAAGATCTCGATCAGGTTCGTCCTGGTCGAAGACCAGGTCCTGGGGCGAGACCTGCTGGCGGGCGTCGCTGAGGAAGTCCTGCTGGCGGGCGGAGCGGACGATGTCGGTGTCGGTGTGGCGGTAGCGCACGTACTCGCAGCGCCTTCTTCCCGCAGAGCAGCTGGTAGCCGGGCTGGATGTTGATTTCGGCGTACTGTTCGGACGCGTCGGCACGCCTTCGTTGGAGTGGTAGTAGCGGCGGTCGACGTCGGTGAAGACGCAGCCGATCGCGTAGACGGCGCGGACGAAGCCGAGGAAGTCGATGTTGACGACGTGGTTGATCTGCAGGCCGGTCAGTTCCTTGACCACCTGCAGCGGTCAGTTTCGGTGCCGCCGTAGATATAGGCGGCGTTGAACTTTTCGGTGCCGACGCCGGGGATTTCGACCTTGCAGGTCGCGGGGGATCGACATCACCGAGATCAGCTCCTTCTCGGGGTCGATCCGGAGCAGGATCGTCGTGTCCGAGCGGCCCGTGTCTTCGGCGAATTCGGCGCCCGGCGCGTTTGTCGGAGCCGAGGATGAGGATCGTTCTGCGGTTCGCCCGCCTTGGTCTTCGGCGAGGACGTTCTTCGAGCTTGCGTGCGGAGCCGTTTGTTGTTGCCGGCGAGATCGCCGTCGGCGATGCTGTCGATGTAGAGGAGGACTGCCGATCGACGTGGCCGCGGCGGCGACGGCGACGATGATCACCGCCGGCGAGGCTGAAGCGCCACCAGTAGCGCTTCGGCTTCGGCGCCGGCTCGGAGTCGCCGCCCGGGCGGCGGCTTCTTCGGCGACCAGCCCGGGCCGCAGCGGCTCACTCATCGGCGAGCCGGCCCGGGATCGCCCGCAGGAACGATTCGAGCGCCTGCCGGTAGGTCTCCAGCGAGGAGACCGAGACCCACTCCTCGGGCCCGTGGTGGCCGGCGCCGACCGGGCCGAACTCGACCGCCGGCACCCCGACCCGCAGGAAGGAGACCGCGTCGGAGGCGCCGTCGCGACCGACGCTCATCGGCTCGCCGTCGTGATGGCGCTCGCCGCCGCCGTCGCGCAGCCCGCGCACGAAGGGCGAGTCGCGGTCGACCGTCGCCGGCGGCCGGGTCAGCAGCGAGGTCGCCTCGACCCCGGGCAGCGCGCGCACTTCCGCCAGGATCGCGGCGGGGTCCTGGTCGGGCAGGTAGCGGATGTCGACGTCGATCACGCATCGGTCGGGCACCTTGTTCAGCGCGTCGCCGCCCCAGATCCGGCCCAGGTTGATCGAGGGGCGGTCGAACAGCTCCGAGCTGTGCCGGGCAAACGGTAGCGACTCGATACTGCGGAAAACGTCGATCGCGTTGAGGACGGCGTTGTCGCCGAGCCAGGGAGTGGCTCCGTGGGCGGCCCTGCCCCCCACCTCCAGGCGCAGCGCCAGCACCCCCTTGGCCTCGATCCCGATGTGCAGGTCGGTCGGCTCGCCGGTGATCGCGAAGTCGCCGATGAAGCCGCTGTCGACGAGGTGGTCGCAGCCGCGCTCGTCGCCCTCCTCGGACTCCTCGTCGCCGACGATCCCGAGCCGCACCCGGACCCGGTCCTGGTCGCGCATCGCCGCGGTGACGACCATCATCGCCGCCAGCGCGCCCTTCATGTCGTAGGCGCCGCGCCCGTAGAGCCGGTCGCCCTCGACCCGCGGCTCGAACTGCCCGGCGACGGCCGGGACGACGTCGATGTGCCCCTCGAGCACGACCGTCGGCGCCGTCGCCGGCCCGACCTCGGCCTTCACCACCGGCAGCCCCCGCACCTCGTCGCGCTCGGCCTCGATCCCGCGCGCCTCCAGCCACCCCTTGCACGAACCCGGCGGCCTCGGAGATCGCTTCCGGCTCGCAGGTCTCATATGCGATCAGGCGCTTGGCGAGCGCGACCAGCTCGTCGCTCATGCGGCTCCGCAATGCGTGGCTTGGCGCGTCCGGGCTCGCGGAGTCGGCACACCGCCGCGTCGAAGCTTCCGCGACGAGCGCCGAATCCGTTCGGCTTCCGAGGACGGGATCGCTCCTCGGCTGCGTGGCGGAGTGCTCACCGAGCGGCGTGGAGCGGTGCGTACCCCTCCGCGGGAATGTGGCCGAAGGCCGCGAAATGCAATCTGATTCCTGCCCGCCATAGGCGGGCAGCATCATCGGGAGCGTCGCCCGCAGGGAGCGCGACTCAATTCCCGCGAGAGGGGCACCGACACCCCCCCGCTCAACCCGCGATATGCGAGAAACGCCTCCGCCCGGTCGCGGTCTTTCTTCGCCCGGGCGCACTCGGCGCTGTCCTCGTCGCTCTCCGAGAGCCGCTGTTCGGCGTCGGCCAGCTGTTCTTTCAGCGCCCCGGCGTCGAGGTCCTCGGGCGGCGATCGCCTCCTCGAGCAGCAGCCGGGCGCGGTTGCCGAAGACCTGCAGCCAGCCGTGCGCCTGGGCGTAGCGCTTCGGTCTCCGAGTCGGAGACCTTGCAGGCGCAGCTCGGTCGGCTGCAGCGCCGCCAGCAGCGGCGTGTGGTTGGCGAGGATGCCGATTTCGCCGACCTCGGTCCGGGTCGAGACCTGGCGCGCTTCGCCGTTGAAGACCTCCCCCTCGGGGGTGAGGACCTCGACGTCGATCATGTGCTCGGCGGCCATCGGCGTCCCCTAGGCCGCCGCGGCGGCCTTGGCGTTCTCGGTGACCTGGTCGATCGAGCCCTGCATGTAGAAGGCGCCCTCGGAGAGCTCGTCGTGCTCGCCGTCGAGGATCTCGCGGAAGCCGCGGACGGTCTCGGCGACCGGCACGTACTCGCCGGTGCGGCCGGTGAACTGTTCGGCGACGAAGAACGGCTGCGAGAGGAAGCGCTCGATCTTGCGGGCGCGGGAGACCGTCTGGCGGTCCTCGTCGGAGAGCTCGTCGATGCCGAGGATGGCGATGATGTCCTGGAGCTCCTTGTAGCGCTGCAGCACCTCCTGGACCTCGGTCGCGGTGCGGTAGTGCTCCTCGCCGACGACGTCGGGCTTGAGGATCGTCGAGGTCGAGTCGAGCGGGTCGACCGCCGGGTAGATGCCTTTCTCGGAGATCGACCGCGAGAGCGCCGTGGTCGCGTTGAGGTGGGCGAACACCGAGGCCGGAGCCGGGTCGGTGTAGTCGTCCGCCGGCACGTAGACGGCCTGGATCGAGGTGACCGAGCCGCGGTCGGTCGAGGTGATCCGCTCCTGCAGGCCGCCCATCTCGGTCTCCAGCGTCGGCTGGTAGCCGACCGCGGAAGGCATCCGCCCGAGCAGCGCCGAGACCTCGGAGCCCGCCTGGACGAAGCGGAAGATGTTGTCGATGAACAGGAGCACGTCCTGGCCGCCCTGCTCGCGGTAGTACTCGGCCATCGTCAGCCCGGAGAGGGCGACGCGGAGACGCGCTCCCGGCGGCTCGTTCATCTGGCCGAAGACGAGCATCGTTTTGTCGATCACGCCCGACTCTTTCATCTCGAGCCAGAGGTCGTTGCCCTCGCGCGAGCGCTCGCCGACGCCGACGAAGGCGGACAGCCCCTCGTGCTCCTCGGCGATGTTGCGGATCAGCTCCTGGATCAGCACGGTCTTGCCGACGCCGGCACCGCCGAACAGCCCGACCTTGCCGCCTTTGGCGTAGGGGGCGAGCAGGTCGATGACCTTGATCCCGGTCTCGAGGATCTCCTGGGTCGGGGTCAGGTCGGAGGCCTTCGGGGCCGGGCGGTGGATCGGCCAGCGCTCGACGTCGCCGTGAGCTCCTCGCCGTTGTCGATCGGCTCGCCGAGCAGGTTGAAGATGCGGCCGAGGGTGACGTCGCCGACCGGGACCGTGATCGGGCCGCCGGTGTCGGTGACCTTGGCGCCGCGCTGGATCCCGTCGGTGGCGTCCATCGCGACCGCGCGGACGCGGTCGTCGCCGAGGTGCTGCTGCACCTCGCAGACCAGCTGGGTCGGTTCGCCGTCGCCGTCGCCGCGGCGTCTCGATCGTCACCGCCGAGTAGATCTCCGGCAGCTTGTCGGGGAAGACGGCGTCGATGACCACGCCGGTGACCTGCTCGACGCGCCCTACGTTGGTTCCGGTGCTTCCGTTGCTCTCAGCCATGACTTCCTTTTCTGGTGTCCAAAGTTCGTTCGCCGTCTAGCCGAGCGCCTCGGCGCCGGCGACGACCTCCAAGATCTGCTGCGTGATCTCCGCCTGGCGGACCCGGTTCATTTCCAGGGTCAGGTCGTCCATGATCGTTTCCGCGTTCTCGGCGGCGTTGCGCATCGCCGTCATCCGCGCCCCGAGCTCGGAGGCCGCCGACTCGAGCAGCGCCCGGTAGACGGAGATCGTCACGTACTCGGGGATCAGTCGCGCCGAGCAGCTCCTCGGGGTCGGGCTCGTAGCTCCACTCCGATTTGCTCTGCGCCTTCTCGGCCTCGGTTTCCTCTTCTTCGCCGCGTCCTGCTCCTCGTCGGCGCCCTCGCCGATCACCTCGGCCTGCTGCAGCGGCAGCAGGGTCTGGCGCCAGACGTGCTGGGTCAGCGGGGAGACGAAGCGGTTGTAGATCAGTTCGACCCGGTCGAGCTCCTCGTCGACGTAGCGGGCGGTCAGCTCCTCGCCGATCTCGCGGGCGTTGGCGAAGGCGGGCCGGTCGGTGAAGCCGGTGTAGGCGCCGGTGACCTCCTGCTTGCGGAAGGTCAGGGCCGAGACGCCCTTGCTTGCCGACCACGGCGAACGACGGCTCGGCGCCCTCGCTCGCGGACGTCGCGCGGCCATCCGCATCCCCTCGCGGATGATGTTGGTGTTGAAGGCGCCGGCCAGGCCGCGGTCGCCGGTGACGAGGACGATGCCGACCCGTTCTCGACGTTCTCGCGCTCGACCATCACCGGCACGCGCGGGATGCCGCCGGCGTGGGCGGCGGCGGTCCGGGTCAGCTTGCGCATCCCCTCCGCGTAGGGGCGCAGGTCGTCGATCCGCTGTTCGGCGCGGCGCAGGCGCGCCGCCGCGACCATCTCCATCGCCCGCGTGATCTTGTTGATGTTCTTGATCGACGCAATGCGATTCTTGACTTCCTTCTGGGTGGCCATGGTGTCGGTGCGGACGGGCTGACTAGGCCGTCGCGGTCTCCTTTCGCGTCGTCGGCTCGGCGCTCGTCGGACTCGCCGGAGCGGTGCGGGCCGGGGCCTCGCGCTCCTCTTCCGACTTGACGCGGTCGGACTCGCCGGCCTCGAGCGGGTCGCCGTGCTCGTCGAAGTCGGCGCCGAAGTCGTCGACGAAGTCGGCGATCGCCTTGCCCAGCTCCTCCTCGTCGTCGTCCTCGAGCTTGCCGCTGGCTTCGATCCGGTCCAGCAGCTCGGCTCTTCTCGGAGTGCAGGCGGGTGCGCAGGTCGGCGAGGAACTCGCCGACGCGCTCGACTTTGATCCGGTCGAGGTAGCCGCCGGTGCCGGAGTAGATCGAGGCGACCTGGTCGCCGACGCTGAGCGGCTCGCGCTCTTTCTGTTTGAGCAGCTCGACCAGCCGTTCGCCGCGGGTCAGCGCTTTCTGCGTCTCGGCGTCGAGCTCGGAGCCGAACTGGGCGAAGGCCTCGAGGTCGCGGTACTGGGAGAGGTCGAGGCGCAGTTTTCCGGCGACCTTCTTCATCGCCTTGGTCTGCGCGTTACCGCCGACCCGGGAGACCGAGATGCCGACGTTGATCGCCGGCCGCACGCCGGAGAAGAAGAGGTCGGACTCGAGGAAGATCTGACCGTCGGTGATCGAGATCACGTTGGTCGGGATGTAGGCGGAGACGTCGGAGGCCTGGGTCTCGATGATCGGCAGCGCCGTCAGCGAGCCGCCGCCGAGATCGTCGTTCAGTTTGACCGCGCGCTCGAGCAGCCGCGAGTGCAGGTAGAAGACGTCGCCGGGGTACGCCTCGCGACCCGGCGGGCGCCGCAGCAGCAGCGACATCTGCCGGTAGGCGGAAGCGTGTTTGGTGAGGTCGTCGTAGACGCAGAGGGCGGCTTTGCCGTTGTAGAGGAAGTGCTCGCCCATCGCGCAGCCGGCGTAGGGGGCGATGTACTTGATCGGCGCCGCCTCGTCGGCCGGGGCGGCGACGATGATCGTGTTCTCCATCGCGCCGTTCTCCTCCAGCGTCTCTTTGAGCTGGACGACGGTGGACATCCGCTGCCCGATCGCGACGTAGATGCAGATCAGGTCCTTGTCCTTGTTGTTGATGATCGTGTCGATCGCGATCGCCGTCTTGCCGGTCTGGCGGTCGCCGATGATCAGCTCTCGCTGGCCGCGGCCGATCGGGATCATCCCGTCGATCGACATCAGCCCGGTCTGGACGGGTTCCTCGACCGGCTGGCGCTCGACCACGCCGGGAGCTTTGAACTCGGCCGGGCGGGTCTCGGTGGTGGCGATCTCGCCGCGGTTGTCGAGCGGGCGGCCGAGCGGGTCGACCATGCGGCCGAGCAGCTCCTCGCCGACCGGGATCTCGAGCAGGTGGCCGGTCCGCTTGACCGTGTCGCCCTCGACGATCTTGTCCCACTCGCCGAACAGCACGGCGCCGACGTTGTCGGCCTCGAGGTTCAGCGCCAGGCCGGTGACGCCGTGCGGCAGCTCGAGCATCTCCAGCGCCATGCAGTTGTCGAGGCCGTGGATGCGGGCGATGCCGTCGGCCACGGAGAGGACGGTGCCGACCTCGGTCAGGTCGGCGGAGTCGGTCTCCAGCCCCTCGATCCGCTCTCGCAGAATGCTTGCGATCTCGTCCGGCTTGATCTCCATCGGGTGCTCAGTTCCTCCTTACGCCGCGGTGGCGACGGTCTTTCGAAGTTTCTCCAGGCGACTGCGGATGCTCGCGTCCAGAACCATGTTGCCGACCTGCAGGACGATGCCGCCGAGGATCTCGTCGTCGACGCGGCTCGACAGCTCGACCTCCTCGCCGGTCTGGCGTTCGACCTCCTGGCCGATCTTCTCGACCACCGCTTCGTCGAGCTCGACGGCGCTGACGACGGTGACGTCGAGGCGGCGGTTCTCCTTCTTCCAGAGCTCGTCGAGCTCGCGGCGGATGCGGAAGATTTCCGGCATCCGGTGCTTCTCGACCAGCAGCTCGAGGAAGTTCATCAGCTCCGGCTCGGCGCCGGAGATCGCCCGCCCCAGCCCCTCCCGCTTGTCGGCCGAGGAGAGGTAGGGGCTGAAGAGGAAGACCTGCAGCTCGCGGTTGCCGTCGACCGCGTCGGCGAACTGACCCAGCTGCGTACTGCAGCGAGTCGAGCTTGCCTTTGTCCTTGCCGGCCTCGAAGAGGGCCTCGGCGTATACGCGGGCTGCCTCGGGCATCGGCTAGTTGTTCTCCGACCCCGAGAGCGTCGAGAAATCGACCTCGGCGAGCGCCTCCTCGACGAGCCGTTTCTGGTCGTCGGCGGTGAGGCTCTTGCGGGTGACTTTCTCGGTCGCCAGCACGGTCAGATCGGCGACCTCGGTGCGGATCTGCTCCAGCGAGCGCCGCGTCTCCGCTTCGATGTCGCGCTTGGCCTGGGAGACCAGCTCCTCGCGTTTCTCGCTTGCCGGCGGCGGTCGCCTCGGCCTCGGCCGTCTCGGCCGCTTTGCGGGCGCGGGCCATGATGTCGTCGGCCTGCTCGCGAGCCTCGGCCAGGCGGCCGCGGTACTCCTCGAGCAGCTCGTCGGATTCCTTGCGCTGGCGCTCGGCGGCGTCGAGCGACTCGGCGATCGTCTTCGCCCGTTTGTCCAGCGCCTCCTGGATTTTCGGGAAGGCGACCTTGCTCAGGACCCACATCGTGAACAGGAACAGCACCAGGGTCCAGATCATCAGCCCGAGGCCGGGCGAGACGAGGAAGCTGCCGCCTCCTTCCTCGCCTGCCGCCTCGGCGGCGGGACCAGCGGGACTATGTAGCCGAGCAGCTCCATCGACCTAGAGGAAGAAGGCGATCAGGCCGAAGATGAACGTGTAGAAGGCGACGGCCTCGGTCAGCGCGAAGCCGAGCCAGCGGATGCTCTGGAGCTCGTCTTTCATCTCGGGCTGGCGGGCGACCGACTCGATCTCCTTACCGAAGATGAAGCCGATGCCGATACCGGCGCCGATCGAGCCGAGCCCGGCACCGACGCCGAGGGCGATCGCCTTGCCGGCGCTTTCGACGCCTTCGTCGGAGACGGCGGCGACGACGGGGGACAGGTCCATGGAAAAAGTGCTCCTTTTCTAGTGACTGGCGGAGGTAGCTCCGCCGAGGTAGATAGCGGTGAGGGTCGAGAAGATGAACGCCTGCAGGGTCGCGATAAGGCCGACCTCGAGGATGAAGAAGAAGAAGGCGAGCGGGAAGGTCAGCGCGCCGAGCGCGGCGATCCCGAGCAGCACCGCGAGCCCGCCGCCCATGAAGAGCAGCAGCAGGTGGCCGGCGAGGATATTGGCGAAGAGTCGGACGGAGAGCGAGATCAGCCGGGCGAAGTGGGAGATCGCCTCGATCACGAAGATGAAGGCCTTGGCGACCGGGTTCATGTCCTCGAGGCCGGGCGGCAGCCAGCTGGCCAGGTACTTGAACAGGCCCTTGGCGCGGATGCCTTCGACGTGGTAGCTGACCCAGACGACCAGGGTCAGGACCAGCGGGATCGAGAGGTTGGCGGTGGCGGCGTAGATCGCGAAGGAGGGGATTTCGACGCCGAAGACGTTGACCGTGTGCTCGGTGTTGGTCGGCAGCGGCATGAAGCCGATCATGTTCGAGAACCAGATCCAGAAGAAGAGCGCGGCGAGGAAGGGGAACCAGCGGGCGGCCATCTTGGTGTCGAGGCTGCCGCCGGCGATCGTGTTCTTGGTCATGTCGTAGGCGACCTCGATCGCGGTCTGGACCCGGTTCGGCTTCTGCTGCATCCGTTTCGCGATCCAGAGCATCGTCCCGATCGTCAGGCCGCTGGCCAGCAGCAGGTAGACGACCGCCTTGTTGATGCTGAGGTCGATGCCGCCGAGTTCGATCGTGATCCACGGTTCGAGCTTGAACTCGTTCTGCGGCTTGAAGTGCTTCGTTTTTGCCGTCGTCTGCCGAAGATCAGGAACATCAGGATCGCGATCGCGAAGTAGGCGCCGAGGCCGATCAGGACCTTGGCTTTGGTGCTGAGCCCGCCGGACTTCGAGGCGCCGTCCGGCGCCTCCGTCGCTGCCTGCTCGGCGCTCACGCGGCTCCCTGCCCCTCGGGTGCTCGCCGAACAGGTGGGCCAGGCCCTGGGCGGCGAAGGAGACGGTGAAGAGGACGAGGACCAGGACCGCGGCGGCGAGGCCGGCTTCGCGTCTCGGCGACGAGGCCGACCAGCGAGCACCGCGGTGGCCATCAGCCAGACCCGGCCGAGGGTCGTCGCGGCGACGATCCCCATCGCCTTCTGGCGGTTGCCGGCGGCCAGCTCCGCGGTCGCGCGCTTGGCGGCGACGATCTGGACTCCTCGCTGGACGAGCCAGACGGCCGCGCCGACGGCGTAGCCGAGCATGGGGAGATCCGCCGACCACGAATACAGCGAGCGCGGCGGCCAGCGAGGAGAAGGTCGACGTACTTAGGAGGAGACATAGATGACGCCCGTCTCGGGGGCGAGCGGACGCAGGCGCGACTATAGCCAAAGGGGCCGAGATTGGCTTTCTGATGCGGGATAGTGCCCCTTGTCACAACCTGTCACTACCTCGGATCGGTCGGCTCGACCGCCCCGAACTCCCCGGTTTCCGGGTCGATCGTCGGGAAGCTGCCGGTCTCCAGCTCGCGCTCGACCGCGGCATCGACCTCGCGCGGCTCCGGCTCCGGGGCGCCGACCTCGCGCCGCAGGCTGATCAGCTGGCGCAGCCGCACCTGGCGCAGCTTGAAGATCTCCAGCACCGTCGACCAGGTAGACGCTGGCGGCGAGCGCGAGCAGGCCGCAGACGGCGATCACCGACCGTCCAGACGGCGTCGAAGTGGCCGTGGTCGTCGCTGTAGGGGACGAAGCGCAGGGCCAGCGCGAGGGCCGCCATGACCATGGTCCAGCCGTAGAGGTAGAGCAGGGTGCGGCGCTGGGAGAAGCCGATGTCGGCCATCCGGTGGTGGAAGTGCCAGCGGTCGGCGCGGTAGATCGGGCGCCGGTATTTGAGCCGCTTGGCGACGACGAAGCCGGTGTCGAGGATCGGCACCGCGAGAATGATCAGGGGCAGGAAGAGGGCGACGACGGCGTTCGTCTTCAGCGCTCCCTGGACCGCGACCATCCCCAGCAGGTAGCCGAGCAGGTTGGAGCCGGTGTCGCCCATGAAGGTGCTGGCGGGCGGGAAGCCGTGGCGGAGGAAGCCGAGCGAGGCGCCCGCGGTCGAGCGCGGCGAGCACGCCGGCGGCGGTGCGGTCGAGCGAGAGGGCGATCACCGCCAGGGTCAGGGCGGAGATCACGCAGACGCCGGCGGCGAGGCCGTCGACGCCGTCGATCAGGTTGATCACGTTGATCACGGCGACGATCGCCGAGCACGGTCAGCGACGTCGCCGAGGTCGATCACCCCTCCCCCGGGCAGGGTCAGCAGGTCGACGGTCCCGGGCGAGAGCCGGCCGAAGAAGGGGAAGGTGAAGTTTTCGACCGTGACCCCGGCCGAGACGGGGATGATCGACCGCGACGGCCTGGCCGAGCAGCTTCGGCGCCGGGCCGAGCTCGAAGACGTCGTCGAGGACGCCGACAGGCGGCGATCGAAGACGGCGCCGATCAGGATCGCGTGGCTCTGGGTGTCGTCCGGGCAGCCAGACCAGGCCGGCGGCGAGGACGCCGACGAGGATCGCCAGCCCGCCCAGCTTCGGCGTCGGCACCAGGTGCAGGGAGCGCTCGTTGGGGTAGTCGATCGCCCCGACCCGGCGCGCCAGCCGCATCGTCACCGGCACCAGCAGCAGGGTGAGGACGCCCGCCACCAGGAAGGCGTAGAGCGCGTCCAACGTATTGGGCGTATGCGTCATAGGCGCTCCAGCCAGGCGCCGACCAGTTTAGGTCGCGTAGCGGTCGAACCAGAGAGTGAACGCCATCAGGCCCCAGAGCTGGCGGCTGAGGTCCTCGCGGCCGGAGCAGTGGCGTCGAGCAGGCCGCGTCACGGTCGCCGGGTCGAGGCAGCCCTGGCGCTCGAGGCTCGGCGCCGAGAGGACTTCGCGGGCGAACGGCTGCAGCGGCCCGCGCAGCCAGGCGGCGACCGGGATCGAGAAGCCCTGCTTGCGGCCCGCGCACGACCTCCGTCGGCAGCAGCGGCGCCAGCGCCTGGCGCAGCAGCCGCTTCTTGGCGAAGCCGCGGACCCGCAGCGCCCGCGGCAGCGAGAAGGCGAACTCGGCCACCCGCTGGTCGAGGAACGGGACCCGCAGCTCCAGCGAGTGGGCCATGCTGAGGCGGTCGGTCTTGACCAGCAGGTCGTCGGCCATGTAGATGCCGAGGTCGACGTCCTGCATCCGGGCCAGCTGCTCGGCGCCGGCGGTCTCGGCGTAGCGCTCGCGGTAGAGGTCGACCGGGTCCCAGGCGGGGTCGCGGGCGCCGAGCAGGGCGGCGCGGGCCGGCGGCGCGAAGATCTCCTTCCAGGCGTGGTGGCGCTCCAGCGGCGGCAGGCCGGCGCCGCGGGCGAAGCGCTTGGCTTTGTAGTCGAAGCCGACCCGGCGGTCGGAGCTGGGCAGCGCCTCGGCCAGCGGCCGGGCGAGCGCGGCGAGCCGGCCGACCCGGGCGGCGAGCAGGTCGGCGACGTAGGTGTAGTAGCCGCCGAAGAGCTCGTCGCCGCCCTCGCCGGAGAGCGCGACCTTGACCTTCCCGGCGGCCAGCTCGGAGACCAGGTAGGTCGGCAGCGCCGAGGAGTCGCCGAAGGGCTCGTCGAAGGCCTCGACCAGCTTCGGCAGCAGCTCGACCGCGTCGGGCGCGGACGATCAGCTCGTGGTGGTCGGTGCCGTAGCGCTCGGCGACCAGGCGGGCGCGCGAGAGCTCGTCGAAGCCGGCCTCCTCGAAGCCGATCGAGAAGGTCTTCAGCGGCTCGTCGACTGGGCCGCGGCGAGCGCGGTGATCCCGCCGGAGTCGACGCCGCCGGAGAGCAGGACGCCGACCGGGACGTCGGCGACCAGGTGGGCGCGGATCGAGTCGCGCGAGCGACCTCGCGCAGCTCCCCGGCCAGCTGCTCGGCGGAGCCCGCGCGGAGGTCTCGTCGGCGGCGACCGGCCCCGGCCGCGCGTAGCGGACCTGCTCGATCTCGCCCCGCTCGCCAGACCAGCAGCTGGCCCGGGACAGCTTGCGGGCCTCGGCGAAGATCGTCAGCGGCGCCGGGATCGAGTTGAAGGCGAGGTAGGCGGCGATCGCCTCGGGGTCGATCTGGCGCGAGAAGCCGGGCTGCTCCAGCATCGCCTTCAGCTCCGAGGCGAAGGAGAGCTCGCCGCCGACGTGGCGGTAGTAGAGCGGCTTGATCCCGAAGCGGTCGCGGGCCAGCAGCAGGCGGCGGCGCGCGGTCGTCCCAGAGGGCGATCGCGAACATCCCCCGCAGCCGCTCGACGAAGCCGTCGCCGTGCTCCTCGTAGAGGTGGACGAGGACCTCGGTGTCGCAGTCGGTGGCGAAGCGGTGGCCGCGACCCTCGAGCTCGCGCTGAGCTCGCGGTAGTTGTAGATCTCGCCGTTCTGGACGACGACCACGCGGCCGTCCTCGTTGGCGATCGGCTGGTGGCCGTGGTCGAGGTCGATGATCGAGAGCCGCCGCGCCGCCAGCGCCACCGGGCCGCGGTGGAAGAGCCCCTCGTCGTCGGGGCCGCGGTGGACCAGCGTCGCGTTCATCCGCGCGACCGCATCGAGGTCCGGTGCCCCGTCGTGCCGCACGATTCCACAGATCCCGCACATAGCCGCGCAGTCTCGCAGTACTGAAAACCGTGAGTTTGTCCTAGGCCGCGCTATTCGCGGCCTAGGACGAACTTAGGCGAAACAGGAGGACGCCCGACCCCTCACCCCTCGGCGTTGCCGGGGGCTGCCGGGCCTTTGCCCATCACCTTGCCGACCGTTGCGAGGAGGACGTTGAAGTAGAGGCCGACGGAGCGGTCGGCGATGTACTCCATGTCGTGGGCGAGCTTGTTGGCCCAGGACTCCTCGCGGGTGACCCGGGTCTGGGCGAAGCCGGTGACGCCGGGGCGGACGACCAGGCGCTGCCAGTACTGGGGGATCTCGCGGCAGAGCTCGGCGAAGAAGGCGGGGCGGATCGGCCGCGGCCCGACGACCGCCATGTCGCCGCGCAGGACGTTCCACAGCTGCGGCACCTCGTCGAGGTGGGTCGAGCGCAGGACGCCGCCGATCCGGGTCCGCTCTTCCTCGGTCCGCCGGGAGAGCTCCTCGCCGTAGTAGGGCCCGAGGCGGTCCTCGGCGTCCGGCTTCAGGGTGCGGAACTTGTACATCCAGAAGAGCTTGCCGGCGCGGCCGACGCGGGCGCCGCGGTAGAGGACCGGCCGGCCCGAGGTGAGCAGGATCGCCAGCGCGGTCAGCGCCAGCAGCGGCGAGAGCACCAGCAGGGCCGAGGCCGAGATGAGCACGTCGAGGCCGCGCAGGACGACGTCGACCGGCCGCGATTCGCCCTCCGCGGCGTGCGCGATCAAGCTCCTCCAGGCCCTGCTCGCTGAGCCCGGAGTCGTCTAGGAAGGAGTTACTTGGGGTGCCTCGCCGCGCAATGGTAGGGCTCCGACGGTACCGAGAATCGTCTCGACCAGGACAGCGGGGTCGCGCTTTGTCGCGGTCGCCGCGGCGGTTCGCTTCTCCAGCACGAGCGCCCGCGGATCGGTCAGCGGCCGCAGTCGGCCGGAGCGGATCAGCGCTTCGTCGACGCCGCCGAGGCGGCCGCCGTAGGTGGTGTAGACGGGCGTGCCGAGCGCCGCCGCCTCGCGGTTCATCGTGCCGCCGGCGGAGATCACGAGGTCGGCGAGGGCGACCAGGCTCTGCGCCTCGACCGCGCCGGTCGGGGACGATCAGCGAAGGCAGGGCGAGGCCGTTGATGAACGCGCGCTGGGCTTCGGTGCGCGGCAGCACCACCGCGTGGACGCCCTCGTCGCGGCCGATCCGCTCCAGCACCTTCGGGAACAGCGGGTTCGACTTGCGGTGGTAGAGCGAGACGTCGGGCGGCGGGCGCACGATGACCACGACCCGCTCGGTGTCGACCGCGAGCCGGGTCAGCGCCTCCGGGTCGGGCTCGAAGTCGTAGAGGTAGTACTCCTCCTTCAGGCCCGGGTAGGGGAAGAGCTTCTCGGGGCCGACGCCGAAGCGGCGCAGGCGCTCGAGGCCGGGACCGTGTCCGGGAACATCACCCGCCGCGCCAGCCGGCAGCCGATGTGGTGCTGGGTGACCGCGTACTCGTAGTCGTGCATGTTGGCCTCGGGGACGCCGAGCGCGCGGGCGGCGATCGCGAGGTCGTTGGAGCCGTGGGCGAGCGCCAGGTCGAAGGAGCGGCCGCGGCCGAAGCGCGATCATCTCCGCCGTGCGCTGCGCCGAGCCGGTAGGCCTTGCGCAGCCGCGAGGCGCCGCCGTGGCGGCCGATCGGCGTGTGCGCCATCCCGTGCAGCTCGAGCAGCGACTGGGTCTGGGCGTAGTCGCGCGAGGTGACCTCGACCTCGTGTCCTTCGGCCCGCAGCCGCTCGATGATCGGGCGCAGCACGAGGACGTGCGCCGGAGCGCTCATGTCGACCCAGATATCCAAGCGCTCAGACGGTCGCCAGCTCGGGGTAGAGCGGGTAGCGAGTCCATCAGCGCCTCGGTGCGGGCGCGCAGGCCGTCCTTCTCGAAGATCGAAGTCGCCGGTCGAGGGCGGTGGCGATCACCGCGGCGATCTCGGCCATCTCGTCCTCGCCCATCCCGCGCGTGGTCAGCGCCGGGGTGCCGATCCGCAGGCCGGACGGGTTCATCGGCGGGCGCGGGTCGAAGGGGATCGCGTTGCGGTTGACCGTGATCCCGACCTCGTCGAGACGGTCCTCGGCGGTCTGGCCGTCGAGCCCGGTCGGGGTCAGGTCGACCAGCACCAGGTGGACGTCGGTGCCGCCGGTCAGGACCGGGACGCCGCCGGCTTCGAGGCCGGTCGCGAAGCTCGCGCGCGTTGGCGATCGTCTGCCGCTGGCGGCGCGTGAACTGGGCTCGCTGGCGGCGATCTGCAGGGCGACCGCCTTGGCGGCGATCGTGTGCATCAACGGCCCACCCTGCTGGCCCGGGAAGATCGCTTTGTCGATCGCCTTCGCGTGCTCCTCGCGGCAGAGGATCATGCCGCTGCGGGGGCCGCAGAGCGTCTTGTGGATCGTCGTCGTGACGACGTCGGCGTGCTCGACCGGGTTCGGGTGCTCGCCGGCGGCGACGAGGCCGGCGAAGTGGGCCATGTCGACCATCAGCTTGGCGCCGACCGAGTCGGCGATCTCGCGGAAGGCGGCGAAGTCGAGCTGGCGCGGGTAGGCCGACCAGCCGGCGACGATCAGCGCCGGCTGGTGCTCCTCGGCGAGGCCCGCGACCTCGTCCATGTCGACGCGGAAGTCGTCGCGGCTGACGTGGTAGGCGACCGGGTTGTAGAGCTTGCCGGAGACGTTGATCTTCATCCCGTGGCTGAGGTGGCCGCCGTGGTCGAGCGCGAGGCCGAGGAACGTGTCGCCCGGCTCGATCAGCGCCATGTAGGCGGCGTTGTTGGCCTGGGCGCCGGCGTGGGCCTGGACGTTGGCGTGCTCGGCGCCGAACAGCTCCTTGGCGCGGTCGATCGCCAGTTCCTCGGCGACGTCGACCTCCTCGCAGCCGCCGTAGTAGCGGCGGCCGGGATAGCCCTCGGCGTACTTGTTGGTCAGCACCGAGCCGACCGCTTCGAGCACCGCCTGTGGGACGAAGTTCTCCGAGGCGATCATCTCCAGCGTGTCGCGCTGGCGCCGCAGCTCGCCGCTCGAGGACGGCGGCGATCTCGGGATCGACCTCGCCCAGCGGGGCGGTCTGGAAGTTCTCGGGCAGTCTGGCTCATCGGGCAGCCGACGATAGCAACGGCCGGGATATTCTTGGCGCCGGTGAGAGCCCGATTCACCGTCCTCGGCCACTGGCCCTCCTGCTCGCCGCCGCCCTGCCTGCCGCCGTCCGCGGCGGCACCGGTCGAGAACCCCTGCGAAGGCGCGGAAGCCAAGCAGCTCCTCTGCCCCAACCTGCGGATCGGGCCGGCCGAGCGAACTCTACGTCGAGGCCAGCGGCCCCGGCCGGGTGCTGCTGCGGGCGACCAGCGACGTCCGCAGCCGCGGCCGCGGCCCGATGGAGCTGCATCGGCAAGCGCAACGGCTGGCGGACGATGCGGACCAACCAGCGGATCTACAGGGTCGGCGGCGGCCACATCACCGTCCGCAGCGACGCCACCCTGCGCTTCACCGACGTCGGCGACCTACTGGGGCGGCGCCTACTGGAAGGTCCACCAGCTGGCCCAGTTCGACCTGCGCCGGGTCGAAGCCGACGGCAGCCTCGGCGACGTCGTCCGCACCAGCCCCAAGCTCAACTACTGCCTGCGCGACCTCGAGCGGACCCAGGCCGAGCGCGGTCTCGCCGCCGTCCCGCCACTACCCGGGCTGCAACCAGAACCCCTACCGCGGCCGGGTCACGCTCGGCACCTCGGTCGGCTGGTCGGACATCTACCCCGCCCCCTACGACCAGCAGTGGATCGACGTCGGCCGGGCTGCAGCGGCTGCTTCGCCTTCGAGATGACCGTCGACCCGGAGGACCACCTCTTCGAGTCGAACGAGCACGACAACACCTCCGAGCGCCTGGTCCTGCTTCCCTTCACCGGCGCCACCGGCTGCTGAGCGCCGGGGGTCCCGGCCTCAGCCGACGCCGAAGGCGGCGAGGGCGCTCGCCAGGTCGCCCTCCGAGACGGCTCCTTCGCGCAGGATCGTCCAGGAGCCGCCGGCGTCGATCGCGGCGACGTCGACCACGGTCGAGGGCAGGCCGGTCAGCTCGCCGCCGTCGATCGCCAGGTCGGCCCCGCGACGATCGCCTCCGGGACGTCGTCGAAGCGGGACGGGCGCCGGCTCGCCGCTGCGGTTGGCCGAGGTCTGGAAGATCGGGCACATCGCCCCGGCCAGCGGGCCGCCGAGCAGGCGCACGCCGAGCCGGGCGGCATCCTCGCGGCAGGCCAGCGGGTAGCGGCGCTCGGGGTTGGCGACGACCAGCGTCACCGGCCCCGGCAGCAGGGCGCTGACGGCGGCTTTGGCGCGCGGGCCGAGGCCGCCGACCAGCTCCCGCATCGCCAGCGGCGAGAAGTACATGACCGCCGAGGGCTTGCCGTCGTCGCGCCCCTTGAGCTGGTGGATCCGCTCGATCGCGGCCGGCGTCGAGCGGGTCGCAGGCGAGCCCGTAGAGGCCGTCGGCGGGGAAGACCGCGACGCCGCCGGCGGCGATCGTCCGCTCCAGCGCCGCCCGTGCCGCCGCGCCGCCGCCCACGGTCGAGAACCGACCTCGGTCATCATCTCCCCCACCACGACCCGCTCGATCCCGGCCAGGTCCCGCCGCACCTCGACCGTCACGAATCCCGCCTCCCGCATCAGCTCGCCGACCGCCACCGCCTGCCCCTCCCCCACCTCAACCGCCAGCGCCCCGCGGGCGGTCGCCATTTGTCTGCCTTGGGCAGACAAATGGCGACCACCCGGCGGAGGAGGGCGCGGTAGGCGTCGAGGCCGTCGGGGCCGGCGAGCAGCGCCTCGCGGGGCTCCCAGTCGCGTCACCTCGGGCTGGAGGGTCGGCCAGTCGCCCTCGGCGACGTAGGGGAGGTTGGCGAGGATCAGGTCGAAGCCGGCGTCGGCGCCGGCCGGCAGCGTGCCCTCGGCGAACTCGACCCGGTCGGCGAGGCCGAGGCGCTCGGCGTTGGCCCGCGCCACCGCGAGCGCGCGCGGTCGAGGTGTCGGTCGCGGTCACCTGCACCCGGGCAGCTCGTCGGCGACGGCCAGGGCGATCGCGCCGGAGCCGGTGCCGACGTCGAGCAGCCGCGCCGGGCGGCGCTCCAGCGCCACTTCGACCAGCAGCTCGGTCTCCGGTCGCGGCACCAGGACCCGCCGGTCGACCGCCAGCTCGAGGTGGCGGAACCCTTTGCGGCCGAGGATGTAGGCGACCGGCTCGCGCCGCAGCCGCCGCCGCACCATCTCGCCGAAGGCCCGCGCCGCCGGCGCCGCCAGCTCGGCGCCGGGGTCGGCGATCAGCGTCGCGCGCTCGCAGCCGCGCCGCCTCGGCCAGCAGCAGTTCGGCGTCGAGGCGCGGGTCTTCGACCCCGGCGGCGGCCAGCGCGTCGGTCGCCGCCGTCGAGCGCTTCGCGGACCGGCGCCACTACCGTCGCCGGCATCTCATCCGGCGGTGGCCGCGGCCTCCAGCCTCTGCCGCTTCTCCTCGGCCGCCAGCGCGTCGGTGAACTCGGAGAGCTCGCCGGCGAGGACGCCGTCGAGGTTGTGCGAGGTGTGCTTGATCCGGTGGTCGGTGACCCGGCCCTGGGGGAAGTTGTAGGTGCGGACCTTCTCCGAGCGCTCGCCGCTGCCGACCTGGGCCTTGCGCTCGGAGGCGATCTTCGCCTGCTGCTCGGCGAGCTCGCGCTCGTAGCAGGCGCGCCCGCAGCACCCGCATCGCCTGGTCCTTGTTCTGGAGCTGGGACTTCTCGTCCTGCATCGAGACGACGATGCCGGTCGGTTTGTGGGTGATCCGCACCGCCGAGTCGGTCGTGTTGACCGACTGGCCGCCGGGGCCCGAGGAGCGGTAGACGTCGATCTGGAGGTCGTTCTGGTCGACCTCGACCTCGACCTCCTCGGCCTCCGGCAGCACCGCGATCGTCGCCGTCGAGGTGTGGATCCGGCCCTGGGACTCGGTCTCCGGCACCCGCTGGACGCGGTGGGTGCCGCCCTCGAACTTGAAGACCGAGTAGGCGCCGTCGCCCTTGACCGCGAGGGTCACCTCCTTGAAGCCGCCGACCTCCGAGACCGACTGCGAGAGCACCTCGGTCGCGAAGCCGCGCTCTTCCGCGTAGCGGGTGAGCATCTTGTAGAGGTCGCCGGCGAACAGCGCCGCCTCGTCGCCGCCGGTGCCGGCACGGATCTCGACGATCACGTTCTTGTCGTCGTTGGGGTCGCGCTCGACCATCGCCAGGCGGATCTCCTCTTCCAGCTCCGCGATCCGCGCCGGCGCCTCGTCGACGACCTTGCGCAGCTCCGCGTCCTCGCCCTCCTCGAGCAGCTCGCGGGCGCCCTCGAGGTCGTCCTTCAGGGTCGAGTACTCGCGCGCCAGCTCCCGCGCCGGCTCCAGCTCGCGATATTCGCGCCCGACCTCGGCGTAGCGCTCGCGGTCGCCGATCACCGCCGGGTCGGACATCTGCTGCTCGAGCTCCGCGAAGCGCGCCTCGATCTGCTCGACCAGCTGCTCGATCATCTGCGAAAGCCTAGAGCCGCCGGGGCCCGGCTAGGCGACGATCTCGATGTGCTGCTGCTTCGCCGCCTCCTCGGGATTCTCGCGAGCGAGAACCGCGTTGAGGGAGGCGATCGCGACCGCGAGCTGCTCTTCGTCGGGCTCGCGGGTGGTCAGGTTCTGCAGCATCAGGCCCGGCCACATCACCGCCCGCACCCAGGCTTTGCGACGGTTTTTGCCGGCCCACTTGATCACCTCGTAGGAGAGGCCGGCGATCAGCGGGATGCCGAGGATGCGCGAGAGCACCAGCCAGTACCAGGCCGGCAGCCCGATCGGGGCGAAGACGAAGATCGCCAGCACCATCACGATCAGCAGGAAGCTGGTCCCGCAGCGCGGGTGCAGGCGCGAGTAGAGCTTCGCCCGGGCCGGGACCAGCTCGTCTTCGGCCTCGTAACAGGAGATCGTCTTGTGCTCGGCGCCGTGGTACTCGAAGACCCGGCGCAGATCCGGCATTCTGCTGATCGCGACGATGTAGCCGATGAAGATCGCGGTGCGCAGGACCCCCTCGACCAGCCAGAAGAGCAGGGGCGATCCGAGCTGGTCCTTGATCAGGCTGGTCAGCCCGACCGGGACGACGAAGAAGAGCCCGACCGCGAGCAGCAGCGAGAAGAGGATCGTCAGCCCCCAGACCCAGCCGCCGATTTCTTCCTTCTCGCCGTCCTCGTCCTCCTCCAGCTGGGCGTTGGCGGAGATCGCCAGGGCTTTGAAGCCGATCTTCATCGACTCGCCGAGGGCGACGACGCCGCGGATGATCGGCAGGCGCCAGAGCCGGTGGCGCTTGGCCCAGGGGACGAGCGTGTCGGACTCGATCTCGATCTGGCCCTCGGGCGTGCGGACGGCGACGGCCCAGACCGCGACGCCGCGCATCATCACGCCCTCGAGGACCGCCTGACCGCCGACCGGCGCGTCGCGCTTGGCGACCAGGGCGCCATCGGGCATGCGCACGCGGGTCGCCGCCGCCGTTGCCGTCCGCACCCTGCAGATTCCCGTTCTGCCCCTCGCCGGGGGCAGGAGAAGCCCGTGCCAAGCCCGCCGGCGGGCTCACCGGCTACTTCCCAGCCCGGTGCTTGGCGGCGCGGCGCTGGAAGCGCTCGACGCGGCCGCCGGTGTCGACAAGCTTCTGCTTGCCCGTGTAGAAGGGGTGGCACTCGGAGCAGAGCTCTACGTGCAGGTCGTCCTTGGTCGACCGCGTGTAGAACTGGTTGCCGCACGAGCAATGCACGTTGGCAAGCGTGTAATCGGGGTGAATTCCTGTCTTCATCTCGACTAAGTCTAGAGAACCGCGCAAGTGGCTGCCGATAGGTCCCTGTGACCAACTCGCGGGCCAGACCCAAAACGACGCTCCAGAGCGCTCTGCAAGCGGCGATCGGCGCCATCCTCTTCGGCGGCGCGCCGCTGCTCGTCGCTCCACGACTGGCTCGGCCTCGGCGGCTCGGAGTTCGACTCGGCGATCAACGGCCCCCTCTACGACGCGGTGATCCTCACCGCCGGGCTCGCCTGCCTGCTGAAGGGTCGCGAGAGCGACCGCGAGCGGGGCGCCTGGTACGCGCTGGCCGCAGCGATCCTCGTCTGGGCGGCGGGCGAGATCTACTGGACCGCGGCGATCGAGAACGACCCGACGCCGCCGTCCCCCTCCCCGGCCGACATCGGCTACCTCGCCTTCTACCCGCTGGCGGTGCTGGCGGTGGCGCTGCTGGTCCGGGCGCGCGCCCGCGAGCTCGACTGGCGGCTCTGGATGGACGGCCTGATCGCCGCCCTCGGAACCGCGGCGCTCGGCGCCGCGCTGGTCTTCGAGTACGTCGCCGACCGCGCCGAAGGCACGGCCGCCGAAGTCGCGACGACCCTCGCCTATCCGCTCGGCGACATCTTCATGCTCGCCCTCCTGGTCGGCGTCGTCGCCCTCACCCGCTGGCGGCCGGGCCGCACCTGGACCCTGCTGCTGCTCGGGCTCGGCGCCCTGGCGATCGCCGACATCGCCTACACCCTGCAGTCCAGCGGCGGCCTCCCCGGCGGCAGCTGGATCGAACCGCTCTACCTGCTCGGCGCCGTCTTCATCGGCGCCGAGGCCTGGCAGCCGCGGGCGGAGACGATCCGCCCGGTCGCACGGCTTCGACGGCTGGCGCGAGCTGATCGTCCCCGGCTTCTTCGCCAGCGTCACCCTGACCCTCTTCGCGATCCAGTACGCCAGCGCCGCCAACGCGCTGACCGGCATCCTCACCGCCGGCGACGATGCTCGCGGTGATCGCCCGGCTGGCGATCAGCGTGCGCGAGAACAAGCGGCTGCTGGAAGCTGGTCCAGACCGACCAGCTGACCGGGCTCGGCAACCAGGGCGCGCCTCCAGGTCGACCTGGCCGAGCGCTGCGCGCCGGCGGACGAGGAGCCGCTGACGCTGCTGCTGCTCGACCTCAACGGCTTCAAGCGCTTCAACGACACCTTCGGCCACCCGGCCGGCGACGAGATGCTGAGCACGCTGGGGCGTCAGCTGCGGGCCGCCGCCAGGGGCAGCGGCTTCGCCTACCGGATCGGCGGCGACGAGTTCGCGGTCCTGATCGGCGGCGAGGAGCGCCTGCACGACGAGGTCGTCAAGCGGGCGGCCGAAGCGCTGACCGCGAGCGGCACCGGCTTTGAGCTCGAGCGCCGCCTGGGGCCGGGTCGCGATCCCGCGCGAGGCGGCGACGCCCGAGCGACGGCGATGCAGCTCGCCGACGTGCGGATGTACGCGCAGAAGGAGTCGCGGCGGACCGCGCGGGCCGAAGAGCGCGAGGGCGCCGCGATCGACCTGCGGCTACGCCGCGGCGGCGACGGCGAAGCTGTCGAGCAGCGCGAGCAGCACCGTCGTCACCTCGGCCCGGCTGACCGGGATCGTCGCAGCGGGCGACCAGCATCGCCGCCTCGTCGAGGGCGCCGAGCAGCAGGTGGGCCGTCGGCTTCACCGGCAGCGGCCGGATCTCCCCCGCCTCGATCGCCGCGGTGAGGCTGGCCTCGATCAGGCCGAGCCCGTTGGCGGCGGCGATCTCGCGCCAGCGGTCCCAGCCGAGCACGGCCGGCGCGTCGTGGAGGGCGATCCGCTGCAGCTCCGGCTCGGCGCACTCGTCGAGGAAGGCCTCGATCCCCGCCTTCATCGCCTCCAGCGGGCTCTCCAGCTCGGAGCCGAGGACGATCCGGGCGACCCGCTCGGTCGACTCCGCCTCGAGCCGCTCGTAGACGGCCTCCAGCAGCTCGGCCTTGCCGCCGAAGTGGTGGTAGAGGGCGCCGCGGGTGACCCCGGCGGCGCGGACGATCTCCTCGGTCGCGACCGCCGTCGTAGCCGCGCTCGGTGAACAGCCGGCGGGCGGCGGTCGATCAGCGCGGCGCGGGTCGCCTCGGCTGCGCTCGGCTCTGGCTTGCGTCGCTTCGGCTTGCGCGCTCTGTTGGCGGAACTGGTCCGGCATTTGGATTCATCTCAGTATGTATACTAGTAGCGGCCTATGACTAGTCGAGCGGCATGACGATACTTGATGACGGATCAGCGCAAGGAGATCGAACTGCCGGCGGGGACGGTCCGCTACCGCGAGGCCGGCGCGGGGAAGCCGCTCGTCTTCGTCCACGGCTACCTGGTCGACGGCCGGCTCTGGGACGGGGTCGTCGACCGGCTCGCCGACCGCGTTCCGCTGCATCGCCCCCGACTGGCCGATGGGCGCCCAGAAGGTCGCGATGAACCCGGACGCCGACCTCTCCCCTCCCGGCGTCGCGGCGATCATCGCCAGCTTCCTCGAGGCGCTCGAGCTCGAGGACGTGACGATCGTCGGCAACGACTCCGGCGGCGCGATGTCCCAGGTCCTGGTCACCCGCCACCCGGAGCGGATCGGCCGCCTCGTGCTGACCAACTGCGACACCCACGAGAACTTCCCGCCCGGGATCTTCAAGGCGATGCCGCCGCTGGCGAAGCTGCCGGGCGCGATGCCGCTGATGGCGGCGCCGTTCCGGATCGGCGCCGTCGGCCGCCGCGCCTTCAAGCCGTTCGCCGAAGCGACCGATCCCGGCCGAGCTGATCGCCGCCTGGCTGGCCCCCGGCGTCCCACGACCGGGCGATCCGCCGCGACCTGAAGAAGGTCACGGTCGGGATGAACAAGCGCCACACGCTGGAGGCGGCGGAGAGGCTGCGCGGCTCGCAGCTGCCGATCCTGCTGGCCTGGGCGCCGGGCGACAACTACTTCCCGATCTCCTACGCGGAACGGCTCGCCGGCGAAGCGGGCAACGCGCGGATCGTCGACGATCCCGGACGCCAAGACCTTCGTCTCGCTCGACCAGCCGCAGCGGCTGGCGCGAGGAGATCGCGCAGTTCGCGGGAACGGCGTAGACGGCCGAATTTCCCCAAATTCCCGGCTTTTTCGCAAAGTGCAGCTTTTTCGTCCGACTGGAGGAGGAATCTTTCTGACCCTCATGACCCCCTACAGGACGGAGAGCTATGGCACAGCAGATCTTCGACCAGGATCGCCCCAGGAGCACGATGGCGCAGCGACTCGACGAAGCCTTCGCCGGTTGCGACGTCTGGACGCTGGCACCGCCGACTCAGCGGCGCAGCAGCCTCGACTTCAGCCCGCGCGCCTCGAGCTCCTCGAGGATCATCGGCAGCGCCGCCGCGGTACGGACCCAGGAGTCGCGCGCGCTGTAGTAGTCGGCGTCGTGCAGCAGCAGGATGTCCCCGGCCCGGACGCCGGCGTCAGCCGACGCGCGATCGAGCCCGGCGGTCGCCCGCGCGTCCCAGTCCCGGCCCCACTGCGACCAGAGCACCGGCCGCCAGCCGCGGCTGCGCACCGCGCGCAGGCCGACGGCGCTGAAGATCCCGTAGGGCGGGCCGGTAGTCGAGCGATCTCCTGCCCGCCGCCTCCTCGATCGCCGCCCTCGCCCGCTCGGCGTCCTCGAGCAGCGAGCGGGCGCTGAGCCGCAGCTGGTTGCGGTGGCGGTAGCAGTGCAGCTCGACCCGGTGGCCGGCGGCGACGATCTCGGCGACCAGCGCCGGGCGCCGCACGACCTGCTCGCCGGCGAGGAAGAAGGTCGCCCGGGCGCCGGCCTCGCGCAGGATCTCGAGCACCGCCGGGGTGCCCCTGCGGGTGCGGCCCGTCGTCGAAGGTGAGCGCGACGCCCGTCCCCCCCCTCCTCGCGCAGCTCGATCCCGAGCGCCCGCCCCGAGCGGCGGCACGACCGGCGCCAGCGCCGGGCCGGCGTAGGCGACCGCGGCGGCGCCGAGCCGCGAGCCCCGCGGCGGCGGCCGATCAAGGAGCGGCGGCGGGTTCCTGCGGGTCGGACACGGTCGCCGACGGTTTCGCGTGCCGACCGTCTTCGCCGCCGGTTTGCGCGGTCGCCTGAGGTCGTTGTCGCTGCCGAAGTGGATCCGGCTGGTGACCGGCTTGGCGACGCTCGCAGCGGGCTCTCGCGCTGGACGATCGCGAGCATCAGCACCACCGCGATCACGGCCAGCGCGACACGGCGGCGACGACGCGCTCGGTGCGCAGGCGCCAGACCGGCTGCGGGCTGCACCCGCGGGCGCACGCTCAGCGCCCGCGAGGCGATCGAGGGCAGCGAGGCGAAGGAGGAGTCGGGCGAGCGGCGCTCGCGGGTGACGTGGCGCAGGATCGATTCCAGCTCGTGCTCGGAGCGCGCGACTTCGGCCAGGCCGAAGCGCTCGAAGGCGGCGTTGTTGGCGCGCAGGTGGCCGGCGTTGAAGCCGTAGGAGACGACCGGGCAGCCGCGGATGTGGGCCTCGAGCACGGTCAGGCCGGCGGTCGCGTGGATCATCGCGTCGGCGGCCGCCATCCAGTCGCTCATCTGCTCGGTGAAGCCGAGGATGCGGACCCGCTCGTTGTCGCCGAAGCGCTGTTCGAGCCGCTCGCGGGCGCCCTCGTTGCGGCCGGTGATGCAGACGACCATGCGTGTCGTCGTCGGAGAGCGCCGACTCGATCGCGCCCTCGAGGTCGCCGATCCCCCAGCCGCCGCCGGAGACGAGGACCATGCGGGCGTGCGCCGGCACGTCGAGCGCCTCGCGGGCGTCGCGGCGGGTGCGCGGCATCAGGAAGTCGCGGAGATCGGCGGCCGCGCCCACTCGACGCTGCCGGGGCCGGCCAGCCTTTCGACTTCCTCGATCGACTCGGGGTGGGTCACGTAGTGCATGTCGACGCCCGGGTGGACCCAGTAGCGCAGCCCGGCGAGGTCGGTGATCGCCGACTGCACCGGCATCGTCGAGGCGGCGGTTCTCGCGCAGCATCCCCAGCACCGCGGTGACCCCGGGGTAGGTCGAGATGACGACGTCGGGGTCGTGCTTGGCGATCAACCGCATCAGGCCGCGGGCGCCGAGCAGGTACGATAGGTGATGGGCGAGCCAGCGGGTCGGGGCGAACTTGGTGATCAGCCAGTACTGGATGTCGAACAGCCAGGGCGCCCAGCGGAAGGTGAAGCGGGAGCCGCCGCGGACGACCGCGGCGAGCAGCTTGCCCATCGCCTCGAGGCCGTTGTCGATCTCGACCTCGCCTCGGGCAGCTTCCTCTTCGAGGTCGGCCTTGATGATCCGCGCCGGCAGGTCGTGGCCCTCGCCGATGTCGGCGGTGAGGACGAGCACCCGCGGCGTCGCGCTCCTCGAAGCGGGCGGCGCCGGCCAGCAGCGCCCCGGCGGCGTGGTCGTTGCCGTTCAGCGAGGGCTGTTTGCCGGGGATCGGGTCCGGCGGCCGGGTCGTGCAGCGCACCCATTCGACGTACTTGCGGACGCCCTCGTTGAAGCTCGTTTCGGCTTTCCAGCCGAGCTCCTCGAGCGCCCGCTCGTTGGAGATCTCCTTGCCGGGGAAGTCGCCCGGGCGCGGCGGCGTGTGGACGATCTCGCAGTTGTCGGTGTTTTCCTGCACCCGCTCGGCGATTTCGAGGATCGTCACGACCTCGTCGCCGGAGAGGTTGTAGGTGCGGCCGGCGGCCTCGGGCGCGAGCGCGGCGACGATCCCGTCGGCGAGGTCCTCGACGTAGATGAAGCTGCGGGTCGTGCTGCCGTCGCCGGCGATCGTCAGCGCCTTGCCTTCGAAGGCGAGGTCGGTGAACTTGGCGACGACGCCGGCGGCGCGGGCGCGCGGGCCGTAGGGGATGCCGAAGCGCAGCACGGTGCTCTCGAGGTCGTAGAGCTCGGCGTAGCCGGCGCAGTAGGTCTCGCCGGCGAGCTTGGTCGCGGTGTAGAGGTGGCGCGGCGCCGGGATCGGCGTTTCCTCGTCGACCTCCTGCTCGACGCAGTCGCTGTAGGCCCAGGTGGTCGAGCCGTAGACGACGCGGCCGACCTTGGCCCGGCAGGCGGCCTCGAGCACGTTGAGGGTGCCGCGGGTGTTGACCTCCTCGGCCAGCACCGGGTCGGCGAGCACGTGGCCGACGTCGGCGACGGCGGCGAGGTGGATGACCGCGTCGCAGTCGCGCATCGCCAGGTCGAGGTTGGCGGCGTCGGTGATCGAGCCGGTGAAGGTCTCGACCTCCAGCGGCGAGTGGTACGGCGAGGCGCTGAGGTCGAAGATCCGCGGCGTCATCCCGCGCTCGAGCAGGCGGTCGACGACGTGGGAGCCGATGAAGCCCCCTCCTCCGGTTACCAGGACCCTCATCGCTACGCCTCCTTCGCCAGTGCCGCCTCGCGGCTCTCGGGGCGGTAGTAGAGCGGCACGCACCAGTGGTTCGCGGCCACCCATTCGGTGTTCGGCAGCTCGTCGGAGCGGCCCATGATCCGGTGGCAGGGCTGGTCGTAGACGCGGCCGGTGGACTTCTCGATCTGCTCGAAGACGATGTACTTGTAGTAGCCCGAGGTCATCCCGTCGGGCAGCTCCAGCCGGGCCGGGTGGACCGGGTCGAGGTGCTCGCGGGCGTACTCGTTCTTCCAGGCGACGATCTCCTCCATCCGCTCGGCCTGGACCAGCGCCAGCGCGGCGGTGAACTCGCTCATCCGGAAGTTGAGGCCGTCGACCTCGTGCTCGAACTTGCCGTAGTTGCGGAACTTGGCGGCGAACTCGATCAGCTCCTCGTTGGCGGAGACGAGCACGCCGCCCTCGCCGCTGGAGACGGTCTTGGTCGCGTAGAGCGAGTAGACGCCGGCGTCGCCGAAGCCGCCGGGCCTGCCGCCGTTCCAGTCGGCGCCGTGGGCGTGGGCGCAGTCCTCGAGCAGGAAGATCCCGTGGTCGCGGCAGTAGGCGGCGATCCGCTCGGCGTCGAAGGCGATGTGGCCGCCGATGTGGACGAGGATCGCGGCGCGCGGCTTGTGCCGCTCGGCCTTGCGCTCGAAGTCCTCGAAGGACATGCAGAGGTCGCTCGCGGTTGCAGTCGACGAACTCGACCTCGGCGCCGGCGCCGATCGCCGCCAGCGGCGTCGCCATGAAGGTGTTGGAGGGGCAGAGCACGGTCTCGCCCTTGACCCCGGCGAACTCGAGCGCCGCGAGGGCGCCGCCGGCCCAGCTCGAGAGCCCGAGGCTGGGCAGCCCGTTCCACTCGCGCCCAGCGCTGCTCGAAGGCGTCGAGCTTGGCGCCCTCGGACCACTGCTCGGAGTCGAGCACCTCGGTCCACAGCTCGAAGAGCCTGGCGCGATCGCGATGGTCGAACCCGATCGCGAACTTGGTCGCGTCGGGCCGGGTTGTCTCTGCGGACCCTACGGTGGCTCCTTAGGTGGGGTGACTGGAGTGTTGGCGCGCGGCGGGTAGGTGGACTGGTTACGCGAGTCGAGCAGGCGCGCAAGGCTAGCAGCGCCAACGGCGTTCGGGCGCCCCCTTGGGCAGATCAGTCGCTCGGAATGCGACGGCTGTCGAGCACCGCGCCGACCGCCTTGGAACCCGCCAGCAGGACGACGCCGGCCAGCGCCACGAGCATGAAGACGACGAGGGCGACGCCGTCGAGCGGCGTCGTCGACCACTTCTCCTCGAAGATCAGCGGCGCCAGGATCACCGGCACCAGCACCTGGACGGCGAACATCACCGGCGCCACCTGGGTCGCCGGGCGGCGCTGCAGGGCGCTCATCTCGCTCAGCAGCGCCAGCCCCTCGGAGGCGGCGGCGGTGGCCAGCCAGGCGACCGCGATCAGCAGCGCCCCGGCGGCGAGCTCGTCGGTCAGCAGCTTGCTGGCGATCGCCGTCCAGGCGTAGCCGAAGCCGGCGCTGACGACCGCCAGCGTCCCGGCCGGCGAGGCCCGCCCGCGCAGCAGGTAGGGCAGCGACGATCGGGATCGCGACCAGGCCCAGCGCCAGCGCGATCGCCCAGGTGCCGGCGTGCTCGGTGGTGCGCTCGGGCGCCGCCCAGGCGACGCCGGCGACGCCGGCGACGATCGCCGCCACCGCCGCGAACTCGCGCCGCCCCGGCCTCTCCCCCAGCTTCGCGTCACCCCGAGCCAGAGCAGGACCACCAGCCCGCTGGCCAGGCAGGGCTGGACGACGGTCAGCGGCGCCAGCAGCAGCGCCACGATCTCCAGCGGCCAGCCGGCGAGCCCGAGCACCGTCGCCCCCAGCCAGCGCCGTTGCGCACCAGCTTGCCGATCAGCGAGACCCGCAGCGAGTGCTCTTGCTGGCACGCCGCGCCTCCATCGCCTGCAGCGCGATCGAGGTGTTGTAGAGGACCGACGCCCCTACGGCGGCGATGATCCCGAGCGCCAGCACGACGCGACCCTAAAGCCAGGCTCCCCGGCAACGGCCGATCGAGACCCATGAAACCCACCGCATGGGTGGAAAAGATGGGTCTCGACGGGCGGGCGCCCGCGATCCGCCGGTGGGGCTGAGGCTCAGGTCTCCTGGTACAGCGGGCCGTCGCCGCCCTCGGGCAGCGTCAGGCGGCCGCCCTTGGCGGTGATCGCGCCGCACTGGACGCAGTTGGAGGCGGTGACGTGGACGTCGACCTCGGCGGATCCGCTCTCCAGCTGGTCCTCGGGGATCTCGTAGACCTGCGCCGGGCACATCGAGACCCAGGTCTGGGCGACCTCGCGCGGGACCCGGGTCTGGATCCGGACGTGGTTGGGAGCGTCGTCGCGGGTCGCGTTGCCGGAGAGGAAGACCGAGTCGAGCTTGTTGAAGGTCAGCTCGTTGTCGGCTTTGACGTACATGTCGCCTGCCTTGCCGAGCTCCATCGCGATCTCGGAGTCGTGCTCCTGCTTCCAGTGGCCGCCGGGGAAGTTGCCTTTGGTCACCGTCATCGCCGAGGCGAAGGCGCCGCCGAGGAAGAAGCCTTTGGAGAAGGGCTGGCGCATGTTGCGCGATTCGTAGAGGTCCTTCTCGATCATCGAGTTGTGGACCTTCTCGTCGTAGGCCTCGAAGTTGACCGAGTCGATGTCCTGCTTGAGCGCGTCGACGATCGTTTCCGCCGCGTACATCCCGGCGTGCATCGCGTAGTGGACGCCCTTCAGGGTCGGCACGTTGACCATGCTGGCGGCGTCGCCGGCGACGACCATGCCCGGCACCGCGAGCCGCTTCGGCATCGCGAAGTAGCCGCCGGAGGGAATCGTCTTGGCGCCCCAGGCGACCCGCTTGCCGCCCTCGAGCAGCTTCTTGATGAAGGGGTGGGTCTTCAGCAGCTGCAGGGCGTCGTGGACCCTGAAGGTGGCGTCGGTGTAGTCGAGGCCGGCGACCAGGCCGATGCAGATCTTGTCCTCGCCCATCGGGTAGATGAAGCTGCCGCCGAACTCGTTGTACTTCGGCGACTTTGCGCAGCGGCCAGCCCATCGTGTGGATCACCCGGTCGAGCGGCTCCTTCACCTCCCAGACCTCTTTGACCCCGAGCTCCCAGCGCATCGGGTCGGCGCCGTGCATGTCGAAGTAGTCGTAGGCGGCGTAGGTGAGGTGGCCGACCGTGCCCTCGGCGAGCACCGTCGCCTTGGCGACGACGTCGGAGCCGGGCTCGAAGTTGCCCAGCTCCTCGCCGTCCTTGCCGCGGCCGCGGTCGCCGGAGCGCACGCCCTTGACGACGCGGTCCTCGACCAGCAGCTTGGTCGCGGCGGTCTCGGAGAGGATGTAGACGCCGGCTTCTTCGGCTTTCTCGGCGAGGAAGCGGCCGAGTTTGGCGACCGAGGTGACGTAGTTGCCGTGGTTCCTGAAGTTCGGCGGCATCGGCTTCAGCGGCAGCGCCGCCTTCGAGGTCAGCAGGTAGACCGCGTCCTTGGTGACCTCCTGGTAGACCGGCCACTCGTCCTTCGGCAGGTCGGGGAACAGCTCTTCCATCGCCGAGGGCTTCATGTTCGCCCCGGAGAGCAGGTGCGCTCCGGCGACTTTGCCCTTCTCGATCACCGCGACCGGGACTTCGCCGAGCTTCTCGGTCAGCTCCGGCTCGTTCTCGAGCAGCTGCATCAACTTGTTGGCGCAGGCGAGGCCGGCGGGCCCGCCGCCGACGATCGCGACGCCTACCTCGATCCGGTCCTCCGGCGCGTCGGTCGGCGGACCGATCGACGTCGGCCGGATCGAACGGCGGCGGGAACTCGCTGGGGGCGACGGCGGGCATGCTCTCAGCCGCCCTTCTTGGCCTTGATCGCCTCGGTCAGCTTGGGGACGATCTTGTGCAGGTCGCCGACCACGCCGAGGTCCGAGAACTCGAAGATCGGCGCGTTCGGGTCCTTGTTGATCGCGAGGATGTTCTCCGAGTTCTGCATCCCGACCTTGTGCTGGATCGCGCCGGAGACGCCGGCGGCCAGGTACAGCTTCGGCGCCACCGTCTTGCCGGTCTGGCCGATCTGGGCCGCGTAGGGGTACCAACCGGCGTCGACGACCGCGCGGGTCGCGGCGACGGCGCCGCCCATCGACTCGGCGAGTTCCTCGCAGAGCTTGAAGCCGTCGGCGGCGCCGAGGCCGCGGCCGCCGCCGACGAGGATGTCGGCGTCCTCGATGTTGACGTCGGCGCCGCGCTGCTCGCCGCGCTGCACCATCGTCGCCTTGGTCGACCAGGCCGAGAGCTCGACGTCGACGTCGACGACCTCGGCGGTGCCGCCGCTCTCCTTGGCGTCGAAGGCGTTGAGGCGGCTGATGATGATCCCCGGCTCGCTGACGTAGCCGACGTCGGCGATCTCGGAGTCCTGGAGGATCGGCCGCTCGGCGACCAGCTTGCCGTCCTGGACCTTGACCGCGGTGACCTCCATCGTCACGCCGGCGCCGAGGCGGGCGGTGAGGCCGGCGCCGATCTCGAAGCCGAGCAGGCCGCCGCCGAACAGCGCGTAGGAGATGCCGTTGTCCTGGATCACCTTGGCCATCGCGTCGACGATCGGCTGGGCCAGGCCCTCGGGCACGCTCTTGGCCCGGTAGACCTTGGCGGCGCCGTAGTTGCCGAGCGAGGCGCAGGCGTCGTCGGCGATCTCGCCGACCACCAGGGCCGCGGCCTCGCCGCCGATTTCGCCGGCCAGCTTGGCCGCCTCGGAGATCGCCCCGAGTGAGTTTTTGTTGAAGTTGCCCTCGTCGTCGTGGAGGGCGTAAACCAGAATGCCTGCCATCTAGATCAGTTTCCTCTCGTCAAGCCAGGCGACGATCTTTTCGACCGTCTCGTTGGTGTCCTCGTCCTCGATGATCTCGCCGGCTTCCTTGGCGGGAGGCGGGTTGAGGGCGAGGACCGTGGTCTTCGAGCCGCCCTCGCCGACCATGCCGGCGTCGATGCCGACGTCGCCGGTCGCCTTCTCGTCGAGCGGTTTCTTTTTCGCGCCCATGATCGCTTTCAGGCTCGGGTAGCGCGGCTCGTTGATCGCGTCGCCGACGCTGATCACGGCCGGCAGCTCGACCTCGACCGTGTCGTAGCCGTACTCGGCCTGGCGCTCGCAGCGCAGCTTGCCGTCGGTGACGTCGATCTTGATCACCTGGGTCAGCGAGGGCATCTGCAGGTGGTCGGCGACGACGGCGCCGATCGTGTAGCACTCGCCGTCATCGGACTGCTGGCCGAGCAGGACCAGGTCCGGGCTCTCGGACTCGAGCACCTTGGCCAGCGAGTAGCCGGTGGCGCAGACGTCGGAGCCGGCGAGGGCGTCGTCGGAGAGGTGGACCGAGCGGTCGGCGCCGAGCGCGACGGCCTTGTGCAGGGCGCGGACGGCCGAGTCGGGGCCCATCGTCACCGCGACGACCTCCTCGACCGGGATCGCGCCACCCTCCTTGATCTGCATCGCCGCCTCGAGGGCGTGCGTATCGAAGGGGTTGAGATTTTTCTCGCCGCTGCGGTCCAGACGCATGGTGCCGGGATCGATGCGCTTCTGCACCGCGGCGTCCGGGACCTCCTTGACGAGGACGCAGATCTTCAAGTTGAAGCCTCCTTGGGGAACGATTCTCAGGTCTTGCGGGCTGCGATTTGCGCCTCGCGGGCCCGTAGCGGCCGGGCATGTTATCGGTTGCCGGTCAGCCGTTGACTGACGAGTCAATCAGGATATTACCCCGATCGGCGGAACCTATGCACCGATCGGTGTAGAGAGAGCGGCTTTACGTCGGCGCTGCGCGTGGCGCTCGGCGGCGGCGCCGCGGATGAACTCGACGATCTCGTCGGTGCCGGCGCCGGGGGTGAAGACTTCGGCGACGCCGAGCTCCTTCAGCTCGGGGATGTCGTCGGCCGGGATCGTGCCGCCGACGGTGACGAGGACGTCGTCGACCCCCTGCTCGGCGAGCAGCGCGACCACTTTCGGGACCAGCGTCATGTGGGCGCCGGAGAGGATCGAGAGGCCGACCGCGTCGGCGTCCTCCTGGATCACCGTCTCGGCGATCTGCTCCGGGGTCTGGTGCAGCCCGGTGTAGATCACCTCCATGCCGGCGTCGCGCAGGGCGCGGGCGATGATCTTGGCGCCGCGGTCGTGGCCGTCCAGGCCGGGCTTGGCGACGACGACGCGGATCTTGCGGGCGGTGGCGGCCTCCATCGAGCGTCAAGCGTATTGGAAGGGCGGCCCTTACGAGCGGATGCGGCGGCGGTGGCGGGCGGCACCGGCGGCGGCTGCGGTGGCGAAGAAGGTCACTGCGAGCGCGACGAGGCGGCGGCCGAGGCGCTCGAAGCGCAGGGTCTGCCAGCCCTCCTCGCTTGGCGATCGCCGCCAGCGGCGGGTCGGGGTTGACGGCGACCGGGTTGCCGACCGCGCGCAGCATCGGCAGGTCCGAGAGCGAGTCCGAGTAGGCGTAGGACTCGGCGAGGTCGATGTCGTGGGCGGCGGCGAACGCCTCCATCGCCTCGACCTTGCCGGGCCCGTAGACGAAGGGGCCGTCGAGGCGGCCGGTGAAGTTGCCCTCGGCGTCGACCTCGTAGCGGGTGCCGATACCACCCTCCATCCCCAGCACCCGGGCCAGCGACTCGACGACGTCGTTGCCGGCGGCGCTGACGATGAAGGTCGGGCCGGCCGGCGTCCTGATGGGCGTGGACCTCGGCCAGCATCTGCGGGAAGACCCGCGGCAGGATCTCCGCCATCACCTCCGGCCCCATCCGCGCGATCGTCCGCGCCGGCACCCCGGTGATCAGCTCGCGGGCGACCTTCAGCACCTCGACGGTGCGCTCGTCGGTGGTCCCGCGCAGGCGGTAGCGCAGGTGCTCGACCCCCCAGCTGGCGAGCTGGCGGCGGCTGACGATCCCCTGGCTGGTGGCGACCCGCGCGAACTGCATCCCCGACGACCCCGCCATCAGGGTCTTGTCCAGGTCGAAGAATGCGGCCGCGCGGCTCACCGAGCTGCTCGCCCGGTAGCTCAGACCTCGATGACGATCGCGTCGCCCTGGCCGCCGCCGGAGCAGATCGCGGCGACGCCGAGACCGCCGCCGCGGCGGCGCAGCTCGTGGACCAGGGCGCCGACGATGCGCGAGCCGGAGGCGCCGATCGGGTGGCCGAAGGCGATCGCGCCGCCGTTGACGTTGACCTTCTCCTCGTCGATGCCGAGGATCCGCATCGAGCCGATCGCGACCGAGGCGAAGGCCTCGTTGATCTCCCAGAGGTCGACGTCCTCGGGCGTGCTTGCCGATCTTCTCCAGCGCCGCCAGGGCGGCGTTGCCCGGGGTCCGCGCCAGGTAGGCGAAGTCGTCGGCGACCATCCCGTAGGAGAGGACCTTGGCCAGCGGCGTCTTGCCTTCGGCCTCGCGCCCACTCCTCGGAGGCGACGACGATCGCGCCGGCGCCGTCGTTGACGCCGGGAGCGTTGCCGGCGGTGTGGGTCGCGCCCTCGCCGCCGACCGCCTTCAGCTTCGCGAGCGTCTCCAGGGTCGTCTCGGGACGCGGGCCCTCGTCGACCTCGACCGTGGTCTCGCCCTTGCGGCACTTGACGGTGACGGCGACGATCTCCTCGGCGATGCGGCCGGCGTCCATCGCCTCGGCGGCGAGCTGCTGGGAGCGCTCGGCGAAGCGGTCCATGTCGACGCGGGTGATCTCCATCTCGTTCGAGACCTCGCTGGCCTCGTTGATCATCTGCTTGTCGGTGAAGGGGTTGGTGAGACCGTCGTGGGTCATCGCGTCGAGCGCCTGGACGTCGCCCATCCGGAAGCCGAAGCGGGCGTTCGGCAGCAGGTAGGGAGCCTTGCTCATCGACTCCATGCCGCCGGTCACGGCGACCTCGGTGTCGCCGGCGCGGATCGCCAGGTCGGCGATGCCGAGCGAGCGCATGCCCGAGGCGCAGACCTTGTTGATCGTCTCCGAGGGGACCTCCTTCGGGATGCCGCCCTTGATCTGGGCCTGGCGCGAGGGGATCTGGCCCTGGCCGGCCTGCAGCACCTGGCCGAAGACGACCTGCTGGACCTGCTCGGGATCGACCTCCGGAGCGCTCCAGCGCGGCCTCGATCGCGGTGCCGCCGAGCTCGGGGGCGTCGACGGACGCGAGACCGCCGCCCATCTTGCCGATTGGGGTGCGGGCGGTTCCGAGGATCACTGAGCTGGGCATTCCATGCCTTTCTTACTCCGATGTGTTCGAGGGGCGGACAAGCATAGACTCGCGCTCGATGAAGGTCGCCGTGCGCGAGATCGAGCTGGGGGAAGTCGACGCCGACCTGCTGGCGATCGGCCGCTTCGAGGACGAGCCGCTGCCCGCGGATATCGCCGGCGCCGCCGGGGCCGAGCTGGCCAAGGCGGACTTCAAGACCCTCTCCCCCGCCTTCGCCGGCGGCGGCCGGATCCTCCTGGTCGGGCTCGGCGAGCGCGACGAGCTCGACGCCGAGCGGCTGCGGGTCGCCGCGGCGCTGGTCGCCAAGGAGGCGGCGCGGCTCGAGGCGCCGCTCGCTGGCCTGGGCGGTGCCCGAGGCGGACGACGGGGCCGGCGCCGAGGCGATGGTCACCGGCACGATCCTCGGCTCCTACCGCTTCGACCGCTTCCGCAGCGGCGGCGAGGAGGAGCCGAAGCCGCGGCTGGAGTCGCTGACCCTGGTCGGCGACGCCGGACTCGCCGGCGACGCCGAGAGCGCCCGCGTCTACGCCGAGGCCCAGAACCGGGCCCGCGACCTGCAGAACACCCCCGCCAACTTCGCCACCCCCGCGACCCTGGCCGAGCGCGCCGAGGAGATCGCCGCCGGCGCCGATGCGGTCAGCGCCGAGGTGCTCGGCCGCGAGCGCCTGGAGGAGCTGGGGATGGGCGGGCTGCTCGCGGTCAGCCAGGGCGGGCCGGTCGAGCCGCGGCTGATCGTCCTCCGCTACAGCGGCGGCGGCTCCGGCCCGACGCTGGGCCTGGTCGGCAAGGGCGTCACCTTCGACACCGGCGGGATCTCGCTGAAGCCGGGCGCCGGCATGCAGGAGATGAAGATCGACATGTCCGGCGCCGCCGCGGTGCTGGAGGCGGTCGCCGCGATCGCCGAGCTGGGCCTGGCGATCGACCTGCTCGCGGTCGTCCCCTCGACCGAGAACATGCCCTCGGGAACCGCGGTCAAGCCGGGCGACGTGATCACCCAGTACGACGGCAAGACGGTCGAGGTCAACAACACCGACGCCGAGGGCCGGCTGATCCTCGCCGACGCGCTCGCCTACGCGGTCGAGCTCGGCGCCGAGCGGCTCGTCGACATCGCCACCCTGACCGGCGCCGTCATGATCGCCCTCGGCTCGACCTACGCGGCGGCTGATCGCCAACGACGACGAGCTCGCCGCCGAGGTCCTGGACGCCGGCGAGCGCAGCGGCGAGCTGACCTGGCGGCTGCCGCTCCATCCCGAGTACAAGGAGCTGATGAAGGGGAAGGTCGCCGACCTCTCCAACCTCGCCTCGCAGCGCAAGGCGGGGACGATCACCGCCGCCTCCTTCCTCGAGGAGTTCGTCGGCGAGACGCCCTGGGCGCACCTCGACATCGCCGGCACCGCCTGGGACGTCGGCCGCGAGTACACCGGCAAGGGCGCCAACGGCTTCGGCGTGCGCCTGCTGGTCGAGCTCGCGCGCGAGCTCGCTGCCTGAAGGATTCACCGGCTCCAAGGGGGCGAACCCTTCACGGGCCCTGGTCGCCGCCGAGGATCATGCAGGTGGCCGTGCCGGTGGCGAGCAGCTTGCCGCTGGCGGCGGCGGTCAGGGACGCCTCGGCGGTGGCCTGTTTGCGGCCGCGGTAAAGGACCGTCGCCTCGCAGAGGACGCGGCCGGTGTCGCGGGTGATCGGCCGCACGTACTTGGCCTCGAGGCCGAGCGAGGTGTAGCCGACGCCGGCGGGCAGGGTGGTGTGGACGGCGCAGCCGAGCGCCGAGTCGAGCAGGGTCGCCGCGTAGCCGCCGTGGACGACCCCGATCGGGTTGTAGTGCTCCTCCCCGGGCAGGCCCTCGAAGACGACCCGCCCCTCCTCCAGCTCGACCGGCCGCAGCGACATCGTCACCGCGATCGGCGGCGGCGGCACCTTGCCGGTGATCACCGCCTCCATGTACTCCATCCCGGTCATCGTCGCCCCGGCCGCCGCGGTCGCGACCGGGTCCTGCCAGACCAGGGTGCGGGTGCGGGTCGTCTCCGGGCTGGAGACGGCGAAGGCCTCGGCGACGTCGGCCGCGGTCGCTTCGTCGGCGAGGACGACCCCGTTCTCGCTCATCGGTTGCCGAGCCTCCGCGCCGCGGCGATCGCCTGCCGCGTCTCCCGCGAGCCGCCGCGGTAGTTGAGGTCGGCGGTGATCTCGTCCTGGCTGATCGCGATCCGCAGCCCCTTGCCGTGCTGCGGATGCCTGTGTCTGTGGACGATTCGCATGGGTCGCCTCCGTTTCGGCGCCAGTGGGTTTCATCAAGAAACTGAACCGGAGCGGACCCTACCCAAGTCGGTTGCTTGATGCAACCAAGTGTGCGAAGATCACACGTGCTGCGGCACGACTACCCAGGCCAGTTCTGCTCGGTGGCGAAGTCGCTGGAAGTGATCGGCGAGCGCTGGTCGCTGCTGATCGTGCGCGACGTGATGCACGGGCAACCGCCGCTTCAGCCAGCTCCAGGGCTCGCTCGGAGTCGCCCGCAACGTGCTCTCCGCGCGCCTGCAGCGCCTGGTCGACGAGGGCATCCTCGAGCGCCGCGCCTACCAGGAAAGCCCGCCCCGCCACGAGTACTTCCTCACCGAGAAGGGCCTCGACCTCTGGCCGGCGCTGATCGCCCTGCAGGGCTGGGGCGACCGCCACTCGACCGGCCCCGAGGGACCGCCGATGCGGATCCTCCACAAGGAGTGCGGCGGCGCGGTCAGCGACCGCGGCATCTGCCAGAGCTGCGGCGAGGTGCTGCACGCCCGCGACGCCCGCGCGGTCCCCGGCCCCGGGCTCGAGGCGGCGCTGAGCGAGTCCGCGGCGGCGGACTGACCGGCTAGCCCCCAGCCTCTTCCTCGCGCCGCTGCTCGTCGGCGATCACCAGATAGTCCTCGAGCATCAGCTGGTCTTTCGGCCGATTGGCCGCCCGCTTCATCGCGATCATGTGGTCGATCGACGCGATGCGCACGGTGACTCCCTCCAATCGCTCGGTCTGCGCGGCAGCGCGCAGGCTCTCGTAGTCCCTGACGCCGTCTACCTGTCCAAGGATGTCGAATCCGCCGAACTCGCTGGTGAAGGTAAAGTTCAACCCGTTGGCCAGCGTCTTCGCGTCGACCTGGAAGGGCAGGTTCTCCGGGGCCCCGCGAAGTTTCACCCCGAGCTCGCGAAGTGCCGCGGCCAGCCGCCCCAGGTTGGGCTCCTCACGGGCGTAGACGATGTCGAGGTCGTAGGTCGGATACGACGATCCGTGGGCGAGCCCGGCAACGCCTCCGATCACGATGAACTCGACCGCCTGCTTCTCGAGGGCCCTCAGGAGGACGCCGAGCTGAAGCGGCGGGCCGAGGTCGTCGATCATCTGCACCTAAGCGGCCCGCCTTCGTGCCACGCCCCTGTTGCGCCGGACGAAATCCGCAAATTCCAGCCCTCGCCGGACGCGATTGGCGGGGTCGAACCGCAGGTTCGACTGGTTCAGGGTCCGGTCGACCCCGAAGTCGCGCGCCTCGGTCGCGAGCACCAGGTCCTCCCCCAGCATGTGCAGGAGCTCGCGCAGGGTCTCGATCGAGGGGGAGACATGGTCGCGCTCGATTCGCGAGATCGCCGACTGGGTGGTGCCGGCGCGGATCGCCAGGCGCGCCTGACTGACGCCGTGCTTGCGGCGGGCGTCCTGCAGCAGCTGGCCGGGGGTGCTCGGGTCCACCTGGTGAATATAGCCGATACGCGATTATCGCTTATCCGCTATTGCAGCCCAGGCGCTAGCGTTGTGGGCGAACTTTCGAACCGGGCGATCTTTGGAGGGTGGAATGGCGACTGCGGCGGAGCTTCAGGTGCGGGACAAGGTCTTCATCGGCGGCGAGTGGGTCGAGCCGGCCGGAGGCGAGGCGATCGAGGTGATCAACGCCGCCACCGAGGAGGTGATGGGGACGATCCCGGCCTGCGCGCCGGCCGACGCCGACGCCGCCGTGGGCGCCGCCCGCGAGGCCTTCGAGTCCTGGTCGCAGACCTCGCGCGAGGAGCGCGCCGGCTACCTGGCGGCGATCGCCGCCGGGCTCGGCGAGCGCAGCGAGGAGATCGCGACGACGATCGCCCAGGAGCTGGGGATGCCGCTGAAGCTGAGCCGGATGATCCAGGCCGGGCTGCCGGCCCTGCACTTCGGCTCGATGCCGAAGCTGATGGAGGAAGTCGTCTGGGAGGAGCAGATCGGCAACTCGCGGGTGCTGCGCGAGCCGGTCGGGGTGCTCGGCGCGATCACCCCCTGGAACTACCCGCTGAACCAGATCGCGGTCAAGGTCGCCCCGGCCCTGGCGGCCGGCTGCACGGTGGTCCTGAAGCCGAGCGAGGTGACGCCGCTGAACGCCTTCCTGCTGGCCGAGGTGATCGAGGCGGCCGGGCTGCCGGCCGGCGTCTTCAACCTGGTCACCGGCACCGGCCCCGAGGTCGGCGAGGCGATCGCCGCCCACCCCGGCGTCGACATGGTCTCCTTCACCGGCTCCACCCGGGCCGGCAAGCGGGTCAGCGAGCTCGCCTCGGCGACGGTGAAGCCGGTGGCGATGGAGCTCGGCGGCAAGTCGCCGAACGTGATCCTCGACGACGCCGACTTCGCCAGGGCGATCCCCGACGGGGTCGGCAAATGCTTCCTCAACTCGGGCCAGACCTGCAGCGCCCTGACCCGGATGCTGGTCCCCCGCGAGCGGCTCGCCGAGGCCGAGGAGCTGGCCACCGCGGCGGCCGAGTCGTTCACCCCGGGCGACCCTTTCGCCGACGACACCCGGCTCGGGCCGCTGGTCTCCGACGTCCAGCGCCAGCGGGTGCGCGGCTACATCGAGCAGGGCGAGGCCGAGGGCGCGAAGCTGCTGACCGGCGGCGCCGAGGCGCCCGACGGGCTCGACCGCGGCTACTTCGTCCGCCCCACCGTCTTCTCCGAGGTGACTCCGGAGATGACGATCGCCCGCGAGGAGATCTTCGGACCGGTGCTGGTCGATCCAGCCCTACGACGGCGAGGACGAGGCGGTGCGGATCGCCAACGACAGCGACTACGGGCTCGCCGGCGGCGTCTGGGCGGGCGACGAGGAGCGGGCGATCGCGGTCGCGCGGCGGATCCGCACCGGCCAGGTCGAGATCAACGGCGGCGCCTTCAACCCGATGGCCCCGTTCGGCGGCTACGGCCAGTCCGGCCACGGCCGCGAGAACGGCCGCTACGGGCTCGAGGAGCTGCTGCAGGTCAAGAGCCTGCAGCTGTAAACGCGTAGGCTGCCCGGCGTGAACTTCGAGCTCTCAGACGAGCAGGCGCTGCTGCGCGACACCGTCCGCGACTTCGCCCGCCAGGAGGTCGCGCCGGTCGCCGAGGAGCTCGACCGCACCAAGTCCTTCCCCTACGAGATCGTCAAGAAGCTCGGCGGCCTCGGGCTGATGGGGATCCCGTTCCCGCAGGAGTACGGCGGCGGGGGCGGCGACACGCTCTCCTACGTGCTGGCGGTCGAAGAGCTGGCCCGGATCGACTCCTCGGTCTGCATCACGATGGCCGCCCACACCTCGCTGGGGACGATGCCGATCCACCTCTGGGGCAGCGCCGAGCAGAAGCAGGAGTGGATGCCGGCGCTCTGCAGCGGCGAGCGGCTCGCCTCGTTCGGGCTGACCGAGCCGGAGGCCGGCTCCGACGCCGGCAACGTCCGCACCAGCGCCAGGCTCGACGACGGCGAGTGGGTGGTCAACGGCGCCAAGCAGTTCATCACCAACTCCGGCACCGAGATCTCCGGCTGCGTCTCGATCACCGCGGTCACCGGCGAGGCCGACGGGCGCAAGGAGATCTCCAACATCATCGTCCCCAACGGCACCCCCGGCTACGAGATCGGCGAGGCCTACCGGAAGATGGGCTGGAACGCCTCCGACACGCGGCCGCTCTCCTTCGAGGACTGCCGGGTCCCGGAGTCGAACCTGCTCGGCCGCCGCGGCGAGGGCTTCAAGAACTTCCTCCACATCCTCGACGGTGGCCGGATCGGCGTCGCCGCGATGGGCGTCGGCCTCGCCCAGGGGGCGCTCGACGAGGCGATCGCCTACGCGAAAGAGCGCCGCGCCTTCGGCCAGCCGATCTCCAAGTTCCAGTCGATCCAGGCGAAGATCGCCGACCTCTCGGCCCAGATCGAGGCGGCCCGGCTGCTGACCTGGCGGGCCGCCCTGGAGAAGGACGCCGGCCAGTCCTTCACCCTCACCGCCGCCCAGGCGAAGCTGATCACCGGCCGCCTCGCGGTCCGCGCCACCGAGGAGGCGGTCCAGATCCACGGCGGCTACGGCTTCATCGAGGAGTACCCCGTCTGCCGCTTCTACCGCGACGCCAAGATCCTCACGATCGGCGAGGGGACCGACGAGGTGCAGCAGATGGTGATCGCCCGGCAGCTCGGCTGCTAGCCAGGAGGGGCCAGCGGCCCTTCTTCCCCGGCCGCGACCCCGGCGCGCTGTTCCTTTTCCGCGCTATCCGCGGATAAGGAACAGCGGACCTCAGGTTCCGCGCAGCGTGAAGTGGACGCGGGTGCCGGGCGCGCCGTCCTCGAGCCAGATGCGGCCGCCGTGGGCCTCGACGATCGCCCGGGAGATCGCCAGGCCGAGGCCGGCGCCGTCCTCGCCGCGGGCCGCGTCGCCGCGGTAGAAGGCGTCGAAGACGGCGGCTCGTCGGCGCCGGCAATGCCCTCGCCGTCGTCGGCGACCTCGACCTCCACCCCACCCGCGGCCGGGCGGGCGCGGACGGTCACGCTGCCGTCGGCGGGGGTGTGGCGGATCGCGTTCTGGATCAGGTTGAAGAGGACGCGCTGGACCTTCTCGGCGTTGGCCTCGGCGACGACGCCGCCGGCGGGCAGCTCGGCGGCGATCTTGACGCCGCGCTGCTCGGCCGGCGCCCGCATCGCCGCCACGGTGTCGCCGATCAGCTCGCCGAGCTCGACCTGGCGCATCGTCCAGGAGATGTCGCCGGCCTCGATCCGCGAGAGCTCGAAGAGGTCGTCGATGAGATCGCTGAGGACGGCGACGTGGGTGCGGATCTCGGCCAGGTAGCGCTCGCGGGTCTCCCCCGTCGCGACCCCGTCGTCGATCGCCTCGACCAGCAGCCGCAGCGAGGCCAGCGGCGTGCGCAGGTCGTGGGAGGCGGCGGCGACCAGCTGCCGCCGGGCCGCCTCGACCTCGCGCCGCATCCGCTCCTCCATCGCCAGGCGGACCGCGAGCGCGGCGGCCAGGGCCACGCCGAGCAGGGCGAGGACGACGAGGGCGATCTGGGCGGCGCCCATCAGGTTCGGGACCGCGACCGCGGCGGCGCCGGCGAGGAAGGCCGCGAGGGCGATCAGCAGGGCGCGCTTCATGGCCGGAACCGGTAGCCGACGCCCCAGACCGTCTCGATGAAGCGCGGCATCGCCGGGTCCTCGCCGAGCTTGGCGCGGAGGCGGCGGACGTGGACGGTGACGGTGCTGGTGTCCTCGAACTGGTTGTAGCCCCAGACCGCTTCCATCAGCTGGTCGCGGGAGAAGACCTGGCCGGGGTTGGAGGCGAGGTAGGCGAGCAGGTCGAACTCGCGCTGGGTCAGCGAGAGCTCGCCGCCGTCGAGGATCACCCGCCGCGAGGCCGGCTCGATCCGCAGCGGCCCGTGCTCGATCGGGGGCTCGCCGCTGGCCGGCGGCGCCACCCGGCGCAGGACCGCGTCGACGCGGGCGACCAGCTCGGCGGGCGAGAAGGGCTTGACGACGTAGTCGTCGGCGCCGTGGCGGAGGCCGACCAGGCGGTCGGACTCCTCGCCGCGGGCGGTCAGCAGGATCACCGCCGTGCGCGGGCCGGGCCGCTCGTGCAGCTGGCGCATCACCTCGATCCCGTCGATCCCCGGCAGCATCACGTCGAGGACGACGAGGTCGGGGCGCTGCGCGTCGACCTGGCGCAGCGCCTGCGGCCCATCGGCGGCCTCGAAGGTCTCGTAGCCGGCCCGCTCCATATAGCGGCCGACGATCTCGACGATCGTCGGCTCGTCGTCGACGACGAGCACCTTGCGCGGGGACTCCTCGGCCATCGCCGCAATTGTCGCGCCGGCGGCGGTCGCCCGCCACTTGTCGCCCTCTGGGCGACAAGTGGCGGAGGTGGTGGCGGGGGCGCTAGCCGAAGGTGAAGGCATAGCCGCTGACTCCCGCTTCCGGGATCAGGGTGAGGACGTGGTTCTGGACCGCGGGAAGATCGACGAGGTTGTAGAGGCGCTGCGAGGAGACCGTGACGACGCCGTCCTTCACGTCGTCGCCAGCGATGGCGGCGGCGATCGGCTCGCCGTCGAGCAGGACGCGCATGCGGCGGTCCCGCCCGGGCGAGCCGAGCACGAGGTAGACGCGGCGGGCGCCGAAGCCGAGGTCGAGCGAGCCGCCCTCGGCGGTGGCGGAGTCGAGCCCGATCCGCCACTTCCCGTGGAAGGCGAATTCGTTGGCCGGCAGGTCCGCGGGGGCGCTGAAGTCGTGCAGGCCCGGCGAGAGCATCGGGTTGGTGAAGCGTTCGGCGCGGGCGGCGCCGAGATAGGTCTCGGGGGTGGTGACCGTGTCCGACGGCGCCACCGCCTTCACCTCGACCCCGCTGCCGTCCACCTTCCTGCCGGCTTCGGCCAGCAGATCGCGGATCACCGCCTCTTTCTCCCCGTATTCCCCCTCGCCGAAGTGGGCGTAGCGGACCCGGCCCTCGGCGTCGACGAAGTACTCGGCCGGCCAGTACTGGTTGCTGTAGGCGTTCCAGGTCGCGAGGTCGTTGTCCTGGGCGACCGGATAGCGGATGTCGTTGGCGTCGATCGCTTCCTGGACGTTGCCCGCCTCCTTCTCGAAGGGGAACTCGGGCGAGTGGACGCCGACGATCGTCAGCCCGTCCTTGCGGTAGCGCGCGTCCCAGGCCTTCAGGTAGGGAAGGGTGCGGATGCAGTTGATGCAGCTGTAGGTCCAGAAGTCGACGAGGACGACCCTGCCGCGCAGGCCCTCCATGGTCAGCGGCCGGTCGTCGGGGGTGTTGAACCAGTGCTGGTTGCCGACGAATTCGGGGGCCTCGCCGAGGACCGGTAGATCCAGCCTGCCGCCGGCGGTCTGCTCCGGCGCCTCGCCGCTGACCCTCGACCCGACCCCGTGGCCGTTGCCGCCGCGGATCTCGGCCAGCGCGTCGCGGGCGGAGGCGGTGTCCTCCAGCGCCTCGCTGGGGTTGACGAGGAAGGCCGGCAGGTCGCTGGCGATCGTGTTCTGGAAGCGGACGTCGTAGTTGCGCAGCATCGCCAGCGCGACCACCACCATCACCGCCCCCATGGCGATCTGGAGGCCGACGCCGCGGCGGGCGAGCGGGGCGACGACCCGGCGGCCGCCGAGCATCAGGAAGTAGAGGACGACGGCGGAGCCGATCCCGTAGGCCAGCGCCACCGCGAGGCGGCCGCTGCTGAACGACTGCGAGGCGGAGACCGTGATCACCCCGGCGAGGATCGGGCCGGCGCAGGGGGCGTAGACCAGGCCGAGGCTGAGGCCGACCGCGATCCCGGACCCGAAGCCGTCGCCGCCCTGGCCGGCGATCCCGGCGCGGCCGGCGAACCGGCTCATCCAGGCCTCCAGCCTGGCCGCCAGCGGCGGCACCATGAGGACGATCCCGAAGGCCAGGAGGACGGCGATCGCGAGCTTGCGGAGGAAGTCGTTGGGGAGCCCGAGGGCGGAGATCACATAGACGAGGGCGACGGTCGCGAAGGTGAAGGAGAGGGCCAGGCCGACGACGATCCCGAGCGGCCGCCGGCGACCCCCGGTGGCACCCGCCGAGAGCGCGATCGGCAGCACCGGGAGCACGCAGGGAGAGAGCGCCGTGGCGGCGCCGGCGACGAAGCCGAAGAGGATCAGCAGGACCATCGGGACCACCTTCCCAGCCGGGGATTACGTGGTGATTACGTGGCCGGGAGACGTTCGGCTCAGCCGCGCGGCGGTGTCGCCGTGATCTCGCCCTCGGGGCGGGGTGCGACCTCGGCGGCGCGGCCGACCCGCTCGCCGATCTCGAAGTGCGAGCAGATCGCCAGCTCGTGCTCGCGGCGCAGCGGCCGGGCCGGGTCGACGACCGGGGCCCCGCGCAGCGCCTCGCCGCGCTGGGCGACCCAGACGCCGAAGGGGGCGCCGGCGCAGCTGCCGATCGGCACCGCGACGACACGGGTGTTGCGGCGGCGGCCGAGGCGGGCGATCAGCCAGGTCGGGCTGCCGCTGGCGCTGTCGACGTAGAAGCCCTGGACCTGGCCGACGCTGGCGCCGTCGAGGGCGGCGACGTCGGCGCCGATCCAGCCCATCGCCTCGCGCAGCGAGGGCGGCGGCGCCGCCTCAGTCATCGACATGGCGCTCCAGCAGCTCGCCCGCCGCCGAGGCGGGATCGAGCTCGCGGCTGACGACGCGGTCGAGCAGCTCGGCCGTGGCCGGGTCTTCGCCGACGGTCTTTTCGAGCTTGCGGCGCATCCGCGAGGTGGCGATCCCGAGGACCTCGCTGCGCAGGTTGCGGGCGCGGCGCTCGGCCAGCGTCCCCGCCGCCTCGATGAAGGCGCGGTGCTCGTCGATCTTCTCGGCCAGCTCCTCGACGCCCTCGCCACGGGCGGCCTCGGTGCGCAGGATCGGCACCTTCCAGCCTTCCGGGTCGTGGGAGAGCGCCAGCACGCCGCGCACCTCGCGCACCATCGTGTCGGTCATCGGGTGGTCGGCCTTGTTGACGACGATCACGTCGGGGATCTCCATCACCCCGGCCTTCAGGGCCTGGATCGAGTCGCCCGAGCCCGGCATCAGCGCCAGCACGATCGTGTCGGCGTGGTCGACGATGTCGATCTCCGCCTGGCCGACGCCGACGGTCTCGATCAGGACGTCGTCTTTGCCGGCGGCGTCCATCACCAGCGCCACCTGCAGCGCCGCCTCCGAGAGGCCGCCGAGGGCGCCGCGCGAGGCCATCGAGCGGATGAAGACGCCGGGGTCGAGGAAGTGGTCGGTGAGCCGGATCCGGTCGCCGAGCAGGGCGCCGCGGGTGAACGGGCTGGAGGGGTCGATCGAGAGCACCGCGACCGCGCGATCGGCCTTGCGCAGCTCGCCGGTGAGGGCGCCGATCAGGGTGCTCTTACCCACCCCCGGCGGCCCGGTGAAGCCGACGATGCGGGCCTTGCCGGTGCGCGGGTAGACCTCGCGGACCAGCTCCCAGCCGGCTGGGTCGTCGGACTCGATCAGGGTGATCGCCCGCGCCAGCGCGCGCTTGTCGCCGGCGACGAGGCGCTCGGCAAGGGGAGCGGTCTTGGCGGTGTCCGTCAAGGCCCAGCCAGTCTAGAGTTGCCCCGCTGTGCTCCGCTTCCTGGCCCGCAACGGAATGCTCAACCGCCAATACGGGCGGCTGCTCTGGCGCTACTCGTGGCGCCGGCTGCTGACCCAGGGGGGCCGGCGCTGGCGCACCGACGGGCTCGTCTTCCTCGGTCGCCGGCTCGAACTGGAGATCGGCCGCAAGGGCACGATCCGCTTCGGCCGCTTCGTCTGGATCGGCGACGGGACGAAGATCCGCTGCCACGAGGGCGAGGTCGAGATCGGGCCCAAAACGGTGATCGGCCAGGAGTGCACGATCTCCGCCTACCAGCGGGTGCGGATCGGCAGCGAGTGCGTGATCGCCGACCGGGCGATGTTCATCGACTTCGACCACGGCGTCGTCGAGGTCGAGCGGCCGATCCGGCTGCAGGGCATCTACAAGCGCGACGTCGTCGTCGGCTCCAACGTCTGGATCGGCTATGGGGCCTGCATCCTGCGCGGGGTCAGGGTCGGCGACAACGCGGTGGTCGGGACCAACTGCGTGGTCACCAAGGACGTCCCCGCCAACGCCGTCGTCGGCGGGATCCCGGCCCGGGTGATCCGGATGCGCGAGGCGCCGGCCGGGCTGCGCTGGCCCGACCCGGTCGAGCCCGACCCCGCGGCGCCGACGACGCTGCCGCCGCCGCGCAGCTAGAGGGTTGGCGGGCCGATTGCGTCCGCGGGTCCTGACGCGCTACCCTCCAGCCAACAGGATGAAGCTTTCTGTCTGAAAGACAATGGGCTTCCACTTTCGCGACGTCAGTCAGGCGGCGGGAATCTCGGCAGAGAGGTGGGAGTAGATGCATTGTCGGTCAGACAACAAAATGCGGCAAGTGGACATCGCCGCCCGCTTCGGGGAAAACCTCGTCCGCTGCCGCAAGCGGGCCGGCCTCTCGCAGGAAGAGCTCGGCTTCCGGGCGTCGCTGCACCGGACCGAGATCGGGATGCTCGAGCGCGGCATCCGCCTGGCCCGGATCGACACGCTGATCAAGCTCGCCGGGGCGATGGAGGTCGAGGCCGGCGATCTGCTCGACGGCCTCGACTGGGACGCGGGCGGCACCCGGCTCGGCAGCTTCCGGGTCCGAGACGACGGCGAAAGCGCGACCTCCTAGGCGGCGCTGGTCTCGCCGACCAGGTCGGCGTAGACCTCGGCGGTGCTGGCGGCGACGTCGGCCCAGTCGAAGCGCAGCACGTGCTCGTGGGCCTCGGCGACGAGGCGGCGGCTGAGCTCCTCGTCGCGCAGGACCCGCACCGCGACCTCGCCGAGCGCCTCGGGATCGTGGGCGGGGAAGCGCAAGCCGGCTTCCTCGTGCGGGACGACCTCGCGCAGGCCGCCGGTGTCGGCGACGATGCAGGGGCATCCGGAGGCCATCGCCTCGAGGGCGACCAGGCCGAAGGGCTCGTAGATCGAGGGGACCACGGTGAGGTCGGCGATCCGGTAGAGCGAGTGCAGGACGTCGTCGCCGATCCAGCCGAGGAAGGTGCCGTGCTCCATCAGCCCCAGCTCCTGCGCCTGGCGGTGCAGCTCGGCCTCGTGGGTGCCGGAGCCGGCGACCAGGAAGCGGGTGCCGGGAACGGCGTCGATCAGCCGCGGCATCGCCTCCAGCGCCAGCTGGAAGCCCTTCTCGTAGACCAGCCGACCGATCAGCAGGACCAGCTTCTCGGCGGGGGCGGCGAACTCCGAGCGCAGGCGCGCGAGCTCGGCCGGATGCTGGGCCGGGAGGTCCTCGGGGTCGATCCCGTTGGGGATCACGGTGACCCGGTCCTCCTCGACGCCGAAGATGTCGACGATCTGCTCGCGCATGTAGTGGGAGCAGGCGATCGTCCGCTGCGAGCGGTTGATGATCCAGCGCTCGACCCCGTGGATATAGGTCTGCGGGTGCTTGTCGACCCAGCCCTGGTGGCGGCCGTACTCGGTCGCGTGGATCGTCGTCACCAGCGGCGCCCCGAAGCGTTTGGCGAGGTGGTCGCAGGCGTTGGCGACCAGCCAGTCGTGGCCGTGGACGAGGTCGAAGTCGTAGCGGTCGCCGAGCTCGACCCCGGCGGCGAGCATGTCCGAGTTCATCCGCTCGACCCAGGCGACGAACTCGCCGAGGTCGGTCGGTCGCTTCGGCTCGCGGATGCGGTGGATGACGACGCCGTTGGTGCGCTGCTCGGCCGGCGACTCCTCACCGCCGCGGGTCAGCACGTGGACCTCGACCCCGAGGTCGACCAGGGCCTCCGAGAGCTTGCGCACGTGGCGGGCGAGGCCGCCCTCGATCAGTGGCGGGTACTCCCAGGAGAGGATCAGGATGCGGGTCATTCGTGCGAGTCAGGGCTCCAGCAGGGGCGCGAGACTCAGGTCCGGTGCGAGGGAACGCATACGCGAATCGATGTCGGATCGGCAGTCTATGGCCTCCAGCATCGCCCGCGCGTGGTCGATCGCCCGCTGGTAGGCGTAGTCGCCGGCCTGGCCGCGCTGGTCGAGGAAGGCCCAGTCGCTGGCCTGGGCGGCCAGCAGCTCGCGGGCAGCGCGCAGGGCCGCCTCCTCCGGCAGACCCTCGGCGAGCGCCCGCAGCAGTCGCAGCTCCAGTCGCCGGGCGCCCCAGGCGAGATCGGCGACCGGGGGCGAGTCCCAGGTCTGGAAGTCCTTGCCCTCGCCCCAGGTCGACGCCCGCAGCGGCCGCGCCTCCGGCTCGTGCTCGGCCAGCGCCCCGGGCACGTCGAGCAGCCGCACCCCGGCCTCCTCGGCGCCCTCCAGCACCGCCCGCAGCCAGATCGGTCCCTCCGACCACCAGTGGCCGAGCAGCTCGGTGTCGATCGCGAAGACGAGCAGGCCGCGGCGGCCGTGGGCGCGCTGGTACTCGCGCAGGCGCCGCGCCGTCGCGGCGAGGAACTCGGCCGCCTGGCGGCGCGCCACGGCCTCCGCCGCCGCCGGGTCGTAGGCACCGCCGCCGACCTTCCAGATGCGGATCCCGCGCAGCGATTTGCCCTCGAACTCGGCGTGGGCCGGGTCGGAGGGGTAGCCGTCGAGCGACCACAGCCAGCCGATCGCCTCCCAGTCGATCGGCAGCGCCACCGGGCCGGCCTCCGTCCGCACCGGCGCCAGCGCCGCCAGCGGCTCCTCGTGGGCGCTCTGGTCGACGCAGAACCACTCGACGCCGTGCTCGGCCAGGCGCCACTCCAGCCCCGGCGCGTAGGCGCACTCCGGCAGCCAGACGCCGCCGTCCCAGCCGAAGCGGCGGCGGTGCGAGCGGGTACCGGCGTCGAGCTGCAGCGCCAGCCCCGGCCGGCTCGCCAGCAGCGGCAGCACCGCGTGGGTGGCGGCGGACCCGGCCAGCGCCACCCTCCCCTCCTCGCGGGCGCGCTGGAACGGGCGCAGCGGGTCGCCGCCGTCGGCGTCGAGCAGCTCCAGCGCCCGCCGGTAGCGGGCCAGCTCGCCTTCGCAGGCCGCCCGGCACTCGGACGGGACCTCGCGCAGGTCGGCTTCGGCGGCGCCGATCCGCCACTCGAGCAGGAAGTCGCGCAGCCGCTGTTTGGCGCCCGCGTCCTCGAGCTGGTCGGCGAGCACCGGGGTCACCGTCATCGTCAGGTCGCGGGCCACCTCCAGCACCGGCAGGTAGGAGCGGATCACCGCGTCGAACAGCCACTCCTCGCCGAACGGGTAGGTCCCGAAGCCCTCGACGTAGGGCATGTGGGAGTGGAGGACGAGCGCCAGGTCGCCGGCGGACTCCCCCGCGCTCACGGCAGGCGGCAGACCGCGAGGAAGTCGAGGGCGCGGTCGAGGTCGCTCTGGCGCAGGCGGAAGTCGGAGGCCGCGATCGCCGGCGTGAAGCGGTCGTAGAAGCGCTTGGTCATGCCGAGGCGCTTGTGGACGCTGTCCCAGCCGAGCTTGATCGCCAGCTCGTGGGCGCGCAGCTTGCGGGCGTGGAAGAGGCCGTAGAGCTCGACCTCCGGGAAGTGGTTCCGGCAGAGCCGGCGGAACTCCTCGGCGCGGTACTCGTGGACGTGCCAGGGGTTGTCGGACTTCTCGGCCCCGGGCGGGGCCAGGGTCAGCAGGTTCGGGGTCGAGACGTAGGCGACGCCGCCGGCTCCCCAGCATCGACTTGAAGTGCTCGAGGATCGCTCCGGCGTCCTGGACGTGCTCGATCGTCTGCAGGAAGACGACCGCGTCGCAGGGCTCGGAGAAGCCTTCGACCAGGTCGCGCTCGAAGCGCAGGTTGGGGCGGGTGTAGCGCAGCCGCGCGTGCTCGTGGGCCTCGGGGTTGGCGTCGACGCCGACGACCGCGGCGGCGCGGCGGGCGAGGACGTCGGAGCCGTAGCCCTCGCCGCAGGCCATGTCGACGACGCGCCGGCCGCCGACCCGCTCGGCGATCCACTCGTAGACGACCAGATGGCGCCGGTACCAGTAGTTCTCCTCGGGCACGTCGGGCAGCGTCCGCTCCCCGGTCAGGGGCAGCGGCGGCACCCCCGGCGGCTGGTTCAGCTGGACGTACTTTCCCTCCACCGGGGGGACCGTATTAGAGTTCCGCCGCGATGCCAGCCTCTCCGACCGCCACCCCGGAGCACATCAAGGACGTCAACACCCGCTACCACGACGCCGCCGCGGAGGAGTACGACGCCAAGTGGGGCATCGACTTCGGCGACGTCGGGCAGCGCCAGGTGCGCCTGAAGCTGGTCAAGGCGCTGGGCGGGCTCGACGGCCAGGCCTTCGGCGACGCGCTGGAGATCGGCTCCGGCACCGGCTACTTCTCGCTCAACCTGGTCCAGCTCGGCGTGATCGAGCGGCTGACCGCGACCGACATCTCGCCCGGGATGCTGAAGCGGCTGGCGGCGACCGCCGAGGCGCTGGGGGTCGACGGCGTCACCACCGTCGCCACCGAGGCCGAGGAACTGCCCTTCGAGGACGAGAGCTTCGACCTCGTCCTCGGCCACGCCGTCCTCCACCACATCCCCGACCTCGACCGGGCCTTCGCCGAATTCCGCCGCGTCCTGCGGCCCGGCGGGATGATCGCCTTCGCCGGCGAGCCCTCGCGCTACGGCGACCGCCTGGCGGCGCTGCCGAAGCGGACCGGGATGCTGGTCGCCCCCGCCTGGCGGCGCCTGGCCGGCGCCCGCCGCCGCGCCGTCGCCGAGGCCGACCAGTCCCACGGCCACGCGCTGGAGGGCGAGGTCGACGTCCACGCCTTCGCCCCCGCCGACCTGCGGCGGATCCTCCGCGACAGCGGCTTCGAGCAGCGCCGGGTCGGCGGCGAGGAGCTCCTCTCCAACGCCTGGGGCTGGGGACTGCGCACGGTCGAGTCGAGCGCCGAGCCCGACTCGGTCCCCTTCGGCTGGCGCCGCTTCGCCTTCCGCAGCTACATCGCCCTGCAGAAGGTCGACACCAGCCTGCTCGAGCCCCACCTCCCCGCCGAGCTCTTCTACAACCTGCTCGTCTCCGGCCGCAAGCCGGCCTAGCTCTCGCGAGTTCGCGTCTATGCACGCATAGCGTGCCTCAGAGCGAACTCACCCCCGGAGGCAACTGTCTACTCGGTCGAGCGGGCCCTGAAGAGCTTGGTGCGGGCGTCGATGCCCTTGAGGCGGCGCTCGCCGAGGAAGGTGTAAGCGGAAGCCGTCGGCGGTCGACGCAGTCGTGGGTGGCCTGGTCGACGACGACGCTGCCGGGGCGGGCGACGCCGGTGATCCGGCTGGCGAGGTTGACCGAGCGGCCGTAGTAGTCGCCCGACTGGGGCAGGACCGGGCCGGTCGCGAGGCCGGCGCGCAGCAGCGGGAACTCGTCGCCTTCGGCCTCGGCGGCGGCGATCAGGGCGAGGCTCGCGCGCAGCAGCGGCTCGGCTTCGTTGGCGACGAGCATCGCCGCGTCGCCGATCGTCTTCACCAGCCGCACCGGCGGCTCGGCGACCGCGGTCGCCATCTCCTCGAGCCGCCCGGCGACCAGGCCCAGCTCCTCCGCCGGCGATCTCCTCGCCGAGCCGGGTGAACTCGACCAGGTCGGCGAAGCAGACGGTCAGCTCGGCGGTGCCGCCGATCTCCCCCGAGGCGAGGTCGGCGGCGGCGATCACGTCGCGGCGGATCTGCTCCAGCATGTTCGCCTGCAGGGCGTAGGCGAGGGTCGGGCCGACCAGCGGCATCATGAACTCGGCCGCCGCGGCGAAGCGCAGGGCGAGGTCGCGCTCGGTGTCGCCCGGCTGGGCCAGGGTGCGGATCACCAGCTCGCGGTTGGCCTCGGCGATCCGCGCCGTCCCCATCCCGATCGTGCGCGCCACCTGCAGCATCCCGTCCTCGGGCAGGCCGGCGTCGCGGAAGGCCTTGATCCGCCGCGCCGCCTCGAGGTCGGCCTCGGTCGCGCGCGGCTCGTCGGGGTCGGTGTAGGGGACGCCGAGGGCGGCGCTGAAGCGCCGCAGGAGCTCGAGGTCGATGCCGGAGATCTCGGCGATTTCCCGGGCCGTGTAGCGGGGCCCGTCGCCGGCGAGCGCCCGCTCGACCGGCAGCAGCGCCAGCCGGCCGGCGGCGACCGCGTCGCGCAGCTCCTCCAGCGGCGCGCCGTCGGCGGCGAGCTCGCTCGAGCAGCTCCAGCCGCGCCTCGCGCGCCTCGCCCTCGAGCCCGTCGAGCAGGCCCTCGGCCTCGAAGTCGGTCATGCCGCGCACCACCGCCCCGCCGCGGCGGGGATCGCCGCCGCCGCTGAGCGCGCCCGTCCGGGGATCGCGCGCCACCGCCTGCACGCCGCCGAAGAATAGGTTGATCGCCGGCCAGCGGGCGACCGCCGCGCCGCCGGCCTCGAGCCGCGCCAGCGCCGCCTCGTCGATCCCCGGCTCGGCCTGGACCACGCCCTGCTCGAAGTGCAGGCGCGGCGCCCGCACCGCGGCCTCCGACCCGCATCCCCTGCTCGACCACCCGGACCACGGTCTGCAGGATCGCCGAGCGGATCCGGTTGGAGCCGGCGCTGCCGAGCGCGAGCACGATCTCGCCGTCGCGCAGGACGACCGTCGGCGCCATCATCGAGGGGACCCGCCGGCCCGGCGCGATCTGGTGGAAGCCGTGCGGGTTGAGGTCCTCCTCGCCGAGCATGTTGTTGAGGATCACCCCGGTGCCCGGCACCAGCACCCCCGAGCCGGAGCCGTTGGAGCAGGTGACGCTGGCGCAGGTGCCGTCGGCGTCGATGACCGAGATGTGGGTGGTCGAGCCGAGCAGGTCGGCGGCGGCGACGTCGAGCCCGGCCGGCTCGAGGAAGCTCGGCCTCCATCCCCTCCTCGTGCAGCGCCTCGGCGAACTCGAGGCCGCGGCGATCGTTGGCGGCGCCCATCGCGGCGACCAGCTGCTCGGGACCGCTGCCGGGCCCCAGCCGCTCGAGCAGCCCGAGGCAGTAGGCGATCAGGATCCCGCCCGAGGAGGGCGGCGGGTTGGTGAGGACCTCGGTGCCGCGGAAGCTGGCGCCGATCGGCTGCCGCTCGATCGCCTCGTAGGCGGCGAGGTCGCCGCGCCCGAGGGTGCCGCCGTGCTCGACCACGAAGTCGCTGAGCGCGGCCGCGACCTCGCCGCGGTAGAACGGCTCGGCGCCCTCGGCGCCGAAGCGTTCCAGCGCCTCGGCCAGCTCCGGGAAGCGGAAGGTGTCCCCCTCGCGCAGCCGCCGGCCGGCCGGCGCGTAGAGCTCGCGCGTCCCCTGGAGCCGCTCGTGGATCGGCGCCAGGATCTCCAGCATGTAGGCCTGCTGGGGGTTGACCGGGGCGCCCTCGCGGGCCAGCCCGACCGCCGGCCCGACCAGCTCGGCCAGCGGCATCGTGCCGAAGCGCTCCAGCGCCCGCACCAGCCCGGCGGCGGTGCCCGGCACGCCGCAGGAGGCGGGGCCGACGTAGAACGTCTGCGACGGTCTCGGCGTCGAAGTGGACCGGGACCGGGACCAGCTCCGCCCGCCGCTCGATCGCCGTCGAGGCCCGGGGCGGCGACGAAGAAGTCGATCAGCGGTCGTCGGCGCCGGCCGGCCCGCGGTGGACCATCATGTAGCCGCCGGCGCCGAAGCCCGGTCAGCGGGCTCTCGACCGCGAAGGAGGCGAGCACCGCGGCGACCGCGGCATCGACCGCGTTGCCGCCCTCGCGCAGCACCTCGGCGCCGGCCTCGGCGCTGAGCGGATGGCCGGCGGCGACGACGCCCTGCATGGGGCGGCGCCCGCTAGCCGGGGAGGAACTCGGGGACGTCGATGCCGAGGTCGCCGCCGCGCTCGGGCGCCCGGCGGCGGCCGCGCGCCGGCGTCTTTGGTGCGGCGGATCGTCGGCTCGGCGGCAGCGGCGCGGCGGCGTCGGCCGGCCGTCGAAGCGGGTGGCGACGACGGTGACCCAGATCTGGTCGGAGAGCTCCTCGTCGACGTTGGCGCCGAAGATGATGTTGGCCTCGGGGTGGGCGGCCTCGCCGACCACCTTGGCGGCCTCGGAGACCTCGACCAGCGAGAGGTCGGCGCCGCCGGTGATCGAGAGCAGGATCGAGCGCGCGCCCTCCATCGAGGTCTCCAGCAGCGGCGAGGAGATCGCTTTTTCGGCGGCCAGGATGGCGCGGTCGTCGCCGTAGGCCATGCCGATCCCGAGCAGCGCCCGGCCGGCGTCGGACATGATCGTCCGCACGTCGGCGAAGTCGAGGTTGATCACCGCGGGCAGCGTGACCAGGTCGGAGATCCCCTGGACGCCCTGGCGCAGCACGTCGTCGGCGACCTGGAAGGCCTCGACCATCGAGGTCTGCTGGTCGAGCACCTGCGAGCAGGCGGTCGTTGGGGACGACGATCAGGGTGTCGACCTCGGCGGCCAGCTCCTCGATGCCCTTGTCGGCCTGGGTGCCGCGGCGGCTGCCCTCGAAGCTGAACGGCTTGGTGACGATGCCGACGGTCAGCGCGCCGACCTCGCGGGCGAGGCGGGCGACCACCGGGGCGGCGCCGGAGCCGGTGCCGCCACCCGCGCCGGCGGCGACGAAGACCATGTCGGAGCCCTTCAGCAGGCGCTTGATCTTGTCCTGCTCCTCGAAGGCGGAGCGGTGGCCGACCTCGGGGTCGGCGCCGGCGCCGAGGCCGCGCGTCTGCTCGTCGCCGATGTGGACGGTGACGTCGGCGACGCAGAGCTGCAGCGACTGCAGATCGGTGTTGACGGCCATGAACTCGACCCCGGGGATGCGGGCGTCGACCATCCGGTTGACGGCGTTGACGCCGGCCCCGCCGACGCCGACGACCTTGATCACCGGCTGGTGCGGCTCGCCGCTGCCGGGCGGCTCGTAGGCCGGCTCCTCGCGCCCGTAGCGCGGGTTGGCGGTGGAGAAGTCCTCGCGCTGGTCGCGGCGCGGGCGCGGCTCCTCGGCGAAGACGCGCTTCAGGCGCTCCGGAGCGGACTCGGCGGACTCTCGCCGACCGTCTGCTGCTCGGCCGCGGGGGCCTCGGCGTCCTGGTCGAAGAGCGGGGTCGCGGCTGCCGGCTCCTCGGCGCGGACGCTCGGCGACCGGCTCGGGGTCGGGCGCGGGCGGCGCGGGCACGCCGTCGGCATCGGCGTCGGCCTTGCGGGCCTCGGCCGGATCCTCGCGGCCGTAGCGCGGCGCCTCCGGGGGATCGGCGGGAGCGTCGTCGGAGGTCGAGCGGAAGAGATCGGCGAGGGGACCCTCGCGCATGCTTGCCCGCTTGTTACGCCGAGCCATTCGCCAGGACCTCCTTCGCCAGCTCCCGGTAGTAGTTCGCGGCGCTGCTGCCGGAATCGTACTTGAGGACGCTGGCGCCCTTCACCGGCGCCTCGGCGAATTTGATCGCCTTGCGGATCCGGGAGCGGAAAACGAGGTCGCCGAAGTTCTCCTCGAGGATCTCCACCGCCTCCTTGGCGTGGACGGTCCGCGTGTCCAGCATCGTCGGCAGGATGCCCTCGATGCGGACGTCTGGATTGAGATTCTCCTGGATCATCCTCAGCGTGTTCTGCAGCTGGACCAGCCCGCGCATCGACAGATACTCGCACTGGACGGGGACGATCACCTTGTTCGCCGCGGTCAGCGCGTTGATCGTCAGCAGGCCGAGGCTCGGCGGCGTGTCGATGCAGACGAAGTCGTAGTCGCCCGCGACCTCTTTCAGCGCTTTCTCCAGCGAGCGCTCGCGGCCGATCTTGGTGCTCATCGCGATCTCGGCGCCGGCCAGGTCGATCGAGGCGACGGCGATGTCGATCTCGCGCTTGACGATGATCTCGGAGATCGGCATGTCGTTGACGAGCACGTCGTAGAGGCTCTTCTCGACCTTGTCGGGATCGATCCCCTGGCTCATCGTCAGGTTGCCCTGCGGGTCGAGGTCGATGCAGAGGACGCGGTAGCCGGACTCGGCGAAGGCGACGGCGAGGTTGAGCGTGGTCGTCGTCTTGGCGACGCCGCCCTTCTGGTTGGCGAAGGCGATACACCTCGGCGGCTTGGTCGGCGGCTCGTCCTCCGCCTCCTGGCGCTGCTCGGCGATGAAGTCGAGGCGGGTCGGGGCGATCAGGTCGACGGCCTTCATCCGGCCGTCGCCCCCATCACCCCCGTCCTCCTCGAGCTCGGCGACCGGCTCCGGCGCGGGCTCGGGCGCGGCGACGGGCGGCGCGGGCGCGGGCTCCGCCACGGGGGCGGGAGCCTCGGCTACCGGCTCGGGGGCGGGCTCGACCTCGGGCTCGGCGTACTCCTCGGAGGCCTCGTACTCGGCCGAGTAGGTCTCCGCCTCGTAGGACCCGTCGTAAGCGGGCTCGAAGTCGTCGACCGGGCGCTCCGGGACGGCCTCCTCCATCCGCTGGAGCTCCTCGACGATCGGATGCGTCTCCTCGACGGTGGACGAACGCTTGGACTTGCGGCTTAGAAATCCCATTGCGCGGATATTCGGATGGGAGCCGGCTTTTCCTGCCAGCCCGCGAAATTGCTAGGAATTGCCCGATACCCGAACTACTCGACAAGCGATTGGTGATCGTCACCGGCAAGGGTGGCGTCGGCAAGACGACGGTCGCCGTGGCCCTCGGGCCTGCGGGCCGCGGCCGAAGGCAAGCGGACGATCGTCTGCGAGGTCTCCTCGCAGGAGAACGCCTCGCGGATGTTCGACCACACCGCCGTCGGCTTCCACGAGGTCGAGATGGAGGAGAACCTCTGGTCGATCTCGATCGACCCCGACGAGTCGATGCGCGAGTACGTGCTGCTGCAGCTGAAGGTGCGGGCGATGCGCGACATGCTCTTCCGCAGCCGCATCTTCAACTACCTCGCCGCGGCGACGCCGGGGCTGAAGGAGCTGGTCACGATCGGCAAGATCTGGGAGCTGGCCCAGCTCGACCGCAAGGTCAAGAAGGGGCGCAAATACGACCTCGTGATCGTCGACGCGCCGGCCACCGGCCACGGGGTCGGCTTCCTGCAGACGCCGCGCACCTTCGCCTCGATCGCCCGGGTCGGCCCGATCCACTCGCAGGCGCAGACGCTCGACCGCTTCATCACCGACCACGAGCACACCGGCACCGCGATCGTCGCCCTGCCGGAGGAGATGCCGGTCAACGAGTCGGCGGCGCTGGAGCACGACCTGCGCGACGAGGTCGGCGTCGCGGTCGACCGCGTCTACCTCAACGGCCTCTACCCGGAGCGCTTCTCCAAGGCCGAGGCGGAGAAGCTGGCGGCGCTGGCCGGGGGCGAGGACGGGGCGGCCCGGGCGGCGGCACGGGCGGCGCTCTCCGAGCACGGGCGGGCGCGCTCGCAGCGGGCCCAGCTCGCGCGGCTGCGGCGGCGGGTCGAGGCGCCGGTCAAAACCCTCCCCTTCCTGTTCGAGCCCGAGCTCGGGGTCGAGGCGGCGCGGCGGCTCTCGAAGAGGCTCGACCTGATGCCAACCCTCGGCGACGTCCTCGAGGGCAAGGAGATCTGCATCTGCGCCGGCTCCGGCGGGGTCGGCAAGACGACCACCTCGGCGGCGATCGCGAGCGGGCATGGCGGCGCGCGGGCTGAAGGTCTGCGTGCTGACGATCGACCCGGCGAAGCGGCTCGCCGACTCGCTCGGGCTGGAGGAGCTCGGCAACGAGGCGCGCCGGGTCGACCCGAAGCTGTTCGAGCAGCAGGGGGTCGAGATGAAGGGCGAGCTGTGGGCGATGATGCTCGACCCGAAGCAGACCTTCGACGAGCTGATCGCCCGCCAGGCGCCGGACGAGGAGTCGCGCGACCGGGTCCTCGAAAACCGCATCTACCAGCAGATCTCCAGCGCCCTCGCCGGCTCGCAGGAGTACATGGCGATGGAGAAGCTGTTCGAGCTGCACACCGAAGGCGACTTCGACCTGCTCGTCCTCGACACCCCGCCGACCCGCAACGCGCTCGACTTCCTCGACGCGCCGAAACGCCTGACCCAGTTCATCGAAGGCAAATCGCTGCGGGTCTTCATGAAGCCGACCGGGCTCGCGGCGAAGGTCGCCGGGCGCGGCGCCTCGGTCGCGCTCGGCGTCCTGAAGCGGATCGTCGGCTTCGACCTGCTCGCCGACCTGGCCGAGTTCTTCAACGCCTTCAGCGGCATGGTCGACGGCTTCCAGGCGCGGGCCAAACGGGTCAACAAGCTGCTCGCCGACCCCAGCACCTGCTTCCTCGTCGTCTGCGGGCCGCAGGGCGAGCCGATCGACGAGGCCGTCTACTTCCACCGCAAGCTGGTCGAGGCGAAACTGCCCTTCGGCGGCGTCATCGTCAACAAGGTCCACTACCCGGCCGAGCAGCTGCGCGGCGAGGTCGAAGACCTGCCGGCGACCCTGGCCGAGAAGCTCGGCGACGAGGACCTGGCCCGGCGGGTCGCCGCCAACTTCTCCGACTACCAGGCGCTGGCCGAGCGCGACGCCCGCAACATCGAGCACCTGGCGACGCGAGCTGCGGACCAAAGGCGTGATCCGCGTCCCCTACCTCGACGAGGACGTCCACGACCTCGCCGGCCTGGCCGAGATCAACCGCTACCTGTTCGCGACCGGCGAGGAGCGCGTCGCGATGGCCGCGGGCCTCGCCTGATTGGCGACTTACTCAACCTCTGGTTGAGAAATCGCCAACTAGGCGTTGCGGCCGTAGTGCTCGTACTCGAGGTGGCTGACCTCCCAGTCCGCGTCCGGGACCGGGAAGAGGTGGCGGACGCGGGGGGTGTCGATCCGCTCGCGGTGCTGGAGGTCGCGGTCGCCCTCGACGCTGGGGGCGGGCCACTCGAGGGAGTCGCCGGGGCGCGCCTCGGAGACCTCGTCGAGCCAGGGGGTGGCCGTGATCCTGATCTCGTCTTCGGCCGGGATCGGCTCCATGATGCGGGTCTCCTGCATCTCGTCCTCCTCGGTTGAGTCGACCTCGGGCGGGCCGGTGTTCGATCCGGATCTCGGCCGGCTCGGGGACCACGGCGATCGGGCTCGCGGGCTCGGGCTCGTCGAACGCTCGATCGACCGGGCTCGGGGAAGTCGGTCGTCTCGGCGACGGCGATCTCGGCGTCGCCCTCGGCCAGGCCGGTGGCGATCAGGGTCTCGTCGGCGGTCGCCGATCAGGTCGCTGCCGAGCTCGCCCAGGGCGGCCTGGCGCAGCAGGCGGCGGGCGCCGTCCTCGACCAGGCGGCGAGCTCGATCGCGCTGGCCAGCGAGCGGCCGTTCATCATCTCCCGCTCCAGCAGCGAGCACCTCCTCGACCTTTTCGCGGGCCTCGATCCGGTCCATCGACTCGTCGGCGATCAGCGCCGCGGCGCGCATCGGCAGCGAGGCGCCGACCGGGCCGTGGCCCTCGAGCACGGCGCGCAGCGCCAGCAGGTGGTCGCTGAGGCCCTCCAGCGCGCTCTCGCGCTCGCAGCCCATCTCGAAGCGGCCGACCGCCCAGGTGAGGGCGCTGTCGGGGTCGGGACGGGACTCCAGCGTGCTGGCGAAGTCGGCGAGCTCGCTCGCGCCTCGTCCTCGCTGAGGCGGTAGCCGCCCGGGCCGGGTGGCCGGGGCGCCGGTGGCGATCGCGGCGCCAGTTGTCGGCGCCGGTCGGGGCGAAGGCGTAGGGGCCGAGGCCGACGCCGCCGCCCTTGAAGAGGCGCATGACGCTGATCAGCTCGCGCAGCTGGTTGAGGGCGTCGTCGGTGCCGCCGTCGTGGTCCTGCTCGGCGACGGCGAGGAACTGCGGCTCCCAGGCCGCCCGTCCCATGCCCTCGCTGCGCATCGCGTCGACCGGGGCCTCGATCGAGTCGGCGCGGACGACCCGCACCCCGTGCGGCAGCTGCAGTCGCTCGACCGACATCCGCAGACCGACGATCGGGACGATCAGGACGTCGGCGTCGTCGGCGTCGCGGGCCTCGGCGTCGAGCGAGGCGAGCGCATCCTCGAGCCGCTGGCGGTCGAGGGCGAATCCCGTCGATCCCTCCCAGAGATCGACGAAGAAGACGGTGAGCATCCGCTCGGCGCGGGCGCCGGGGTCGGCGGCGACCAGCTCGCCCCGCGGCCTCCAGGTAAGGGGCGGCGACGCCGGCCTCGACCGCGGCCTCGCGGGCGGGCGCGAAGCTGGGCAGCGTGCGCAGCTCGTCGGCGTGCTCCTCCACGTAGCGGCCGGTCATCGGAACGTAGCTGTAGAAGGCCGACTCCTCGCCGTCGGAGGCGCCGACGTCGAAGGGAATCTCCTCGCCATCGGCGACCATCGCGCTGAGTCGCGTCGCGGCCTCGGTGGCGAGGCGTTTCAGGGCTTCGTTGAGCAGGAAATCACGCACGGCTCAGGCTTCCGCCCCCCGCCCCGGCTCCTGCGCCTGCACGCCGCCTTGCAGGCGGCGGGGACCGGCTTCGATCATTTGTCCGGCGGCGGTCCAGTGCAGGCGCCGGATTTGCCGAAAGCTGTTCCATGAACTCAACCTCCCGTCGCCTCAACCCCAGCCTCGTCCTCTCCGTGATCGCGATCGTCCTCGCCCTCGGCGGCTCGGCGGTCGCCGCGAAGCGCTACCTGATCACGAACACGCAAGCAGATCTCGCCGGCGGTGCTGAAGAAGCTGACGAAGATGGCGGCGGCGCAGGGCCTGGCCGGTGCGCCCGGCTCCCCGGGAGCCCCCGGAGCGGCCGGTGCCAACGGGACCAACGGGACCCAGGGCCTGCCCGGCCCCGGCGCCGAGGTCCACTGGGCCGTGGTCGACGAAGACGGCAACGTCAAACGCCACGGGACCGGCGACACCTCGGCCGAAAAACTTGCCGAGGGCACCTACGCGGTCGAGTTCGACCGCAACGTCGAAAACTGCGCCTACCAGGCGGCGATCGGCCGCTGGGACAACCAGGACACCGAAGATCCCGGCTTCGCCACCGTGGTCGCCCAGTCGGGCCACCCCAACGCGGTCTTCATCCAGACCTACGCCGCCAACGCCGTCGACTCGACCGACGGCGTCGACAAAAACTTCCACCTCGCGGTCTTCTGCTGAGGGCGCTAGGAGGCTAGGCCAGAGCGGTCGCGCGGCTCTCCTCGGAGAGCCAGCGCTTGCCGTAGCTGCGCATGTCTTCGATCAGCGGCACCAGCGCGCGGCCCTTTCCGTCAGCGCGTACTCGACCCGCGGCGGCACCTCCGGATAGGTGTGCCGCTCGACGATCCCCTCCTCCTCCAGCGCCCGCAGCCGCAGCGAGAGGGTGCGCGGACTGATCCCCTCCAGCGAGCGCTCGAGCTCGCAGAAGCGGGCGTTGCCCTCGGCCAGGTCGCGGACCAGCAGCAGGGTCCACTTCCCGCAAACGATCTCCGCGGTGCGACAGACGGGGCAGCAAGAGTTGGAAGTGGCGCTCATGAGAAGCTCGAAGACCGGGCTTTGGCTTGGCCAAGCCGATTGGCACTTCAACAAGTGTAGCGCTGTGGCTTCACTTACTGAAGCGAGTCGGGGGCCAAGGCCCTGCGTCGCCGCGCTCAGTCTTCGGCTTCGGGCTTCTTGCCGTCGGACTTCTTGGTGACCGAGGCGGCCTGGGAGTTTCTCTCGACGACCGGGACGATCTTCTGGAGGGTCAGCTTGAAGCGGGACTTGCCGTAGCCGACGGCGAAGGTGGCGGACTGGTCGGGCTTCAGCTCGACGGTGGTGCAGGTCTGCTGGTCGAGGGCGCACCTGGCTTTGCCGTAGAAGGCGGTGACGTTGCTGGTCATCAGGAAGATCGCGCTCTTTTTGTCTTTCGAGGGGCCGATGAAGATCAGGACCGGGTTCTTCTCGCTGGGCAGGGTGGTCATCGGGGCGACGCCTTCCTGCTCCTTGATCTCGCCGAGGAAGCCGGCGCGGGCCTTCAGCTCGTAGCTGGTCACCTTCGATTCGACGACGACGTCGGTCGTCGTCGCGGTCTGGGTGACCGTGGGCCCGCTTTCGCCGGAGCTCGAGCCGCCGGAGCCGGCTTCGACTTCCACTTCGGCTTCGCCGCCGCCGCCGCCGGAAGCGCTGTCTTCTCCCCCACCTTCGGCTTCGCCTCCGCCTCCTCCGCCGACCTGCGGCTGGGCGAACGGGTTGCGGGCCTCGCGGTGGCCGAGGCGCTTGCGGTAGTCGCGCAGGCCCGGCTGCTCGGGGACCACGGAGAAGCTGGCCGCTTCGGCCGAGTCGGCGCCCTGGGTCATGCCGGGGCTGAGCGCGATCGCGCTTTCTTCTTCTTCCCCCTTGCCGAGAGCAGGAAGGGCGCGGCGACGATCGCCACCAGCAGCAGGGCGACCAGGGGCAGCAGCCGCCGGTCGCGCAGGTCGGCGTAGAGGTCGGCGACGAACTTCGGCGGTTTGATGCTCGTCTTCGGCACCGAGGGCCGCTTGCCGCCGAGGCTCGGCAGCTTCAGGTCGAGGTCGGGCAGCTTGAACTTGAAGTCTGGCTTCTTCATCGGGTCACGGGGTCGTGGTGGCGGGGGTCGCGGACGGGCCTTCGGCGGTCGCGCCGGCGGTCAGGCCCTGGCCGGGGGGCGTCACGTAGGTGGTGACGCTGAAGCTGGCGTGCAGATCGGAGGAAGCCGAGCCTTCTTCTTCGCCCGACGGCGCCATGTTGAAGCCGTCGATCGTGACCAGCCGGCCCTTCGCGTCGACCGTCCCGTCCCTGGTCTCGACCAGGGAGTCGATGCCTTCGATGAAGTCGGCGATGGCGAAGAAGCCGCCGTCGAATTCGAGCGCGTAGGGCATCGCCCCGAGGCCGGCGGCGCCGATGCTGGCGCCGAGCGGCAGCAGGGACGCGGCGCTCTCGGTGGCTTCAGTCGAGCCGGACGGTTCGCCGCCGCCTTCGCCACCCGTGGTGATGCTCTGGAAGCTGGTTTCGGCTGCGGGCGCTGACGCCGCTCAGCTGCACCAGCAGCGAGGGCGTCGCCGCTTCGGCGGGCACCGCCTTGCCGAGCAGGACCAGCTGCTGGTAGTTGTCGGGGGAAGTTCGTGCTTGGCCGCCAGCCCAGATGCAGCGCGGGCCTGTTCGGTCGAGACCTCGGCGCTCAGCTGCGTCGTCTTTTCGCCGAGTTCGTCGGCCTTCTCGCGCTTCGGCGCGAGCAGCAGCATCCAGAAGGCGGCGGCGAGGCGCGAACACGACGACGATGGCGAGGGCGGTCTTGGTCGATTGGCTCTTCATCGCTCAGCCCGCCGCTTCGCGTGCCGGCGCTGGCGGTTTCGCCGCCCGCGCTTTCGGCTTCGGTGCCGGAGCCTTCTTCGCGCTTCGGCTTCGCGTGCCTTCGGCTTCTTCGCCAGCCGGCACTTCCAGCAGTCGAGGCGGCGCCATCGGGCGAGGGCGGCGCCGCGTCGAAGGCGACGACGATCTCGAACAGGCGCCTTGTTGCCGACCGCGCAGAATCGCCGCCAGCGGCGGCGTCGCCGCCTTCGCCTTCGGAGAGGCTGGAGTCGTTGAGGCCGACCCGGGTGACGCCGTCGATCTGCTTCAGCGAGGCGACGAAGACGGCGACCATGTCCTGGCTCGGGGCGCAACCGCTGAGGGTCAGCGAGGGCCCGGCGACCCCGGTTGCGCCTCCTTCGCCGCCGCCGGCGGAGCCGGTCAGCGAGCTCAGGTAGACGTCGGGCGGCAGCACCAATGAGAGCTGGCGGATCACCCGCACCCAGTCGAAGCGGCTGTCGGCGAGGCTGGCGATCGGTCTGCGTGCGCTGCTTCGCTGACCTGCTGGAAGCTGGCGTAGGGGGCGAGCTCTTCGGCTTCGGCGACGGCCTGCGTGCGCTCGGCTTCCAGCGTCGTCACTTCGGCTTCGCGGTCGGAGATCTGGTTGTTGTCGAGCACCAGCATCACGACGCCGACCAGCAGCACCGCGAGGGCGCCGACGAGCGACGTAGGCGAGCGGGCCGGTGCGGGCGTGCGCGCCGTCGGCGCGGCGCTCCTCCTGGGGAATCAGGTTGATCGGCCGCACCGCTAGCGCTCCAGAGCGATGCCGTAGGGAAGGGTGAGGCGGGCCGCGGTCGCCGTCGTCGACGGTCGGCGAGCGCGGCGGGCGGCGGGTCGAGACCTCGCGGCCGAGCGCCGCGCCCAGCCGCTCGGCGAGCCCGGGGATCGCGCTGCCCCAGCCGCAGAGGACGAGGCCGCCGACCGGCGCGGCGCCTTCCTGGGCGCCGTAGTAGTCGAGCGAGAGGCGCAGCTCGTCGGCGAGCCGGCCGACGTTGCCCTCGAGGGCGCCGCGAGCGGCGGCGACCGTGCCGGGTCGCCCGGTCACCTGCTCGAGCGGAGCGTCGAGGCCGGTGTGGACAGCCACTGCTCGGCGTGCTCGAGCGCCAGGCCAGTGGCTGGCGGCCAGCTCCTCGGCGATCCCGCGGACGCTGAACTGGGCGACGCGGGAGAAGAGGCAGGAGTACTCGCGGGCGATCGCCAGGTTGGTGACGCCGCCGAGGCTGCAGTAGAGGGTCGCCGGGACGTACTCCTCGGCTTCGGGCCCGGCCGCGGCGGCGACGTCGGCGCCCGGGTGCGGCGCCGCCTCGGCGAGCGCGCGGATCATCCCGAAGGCGGCGAGGTCGATCCCGACCGGGTCGAGGCCGGCCCCGCGGGCGACCTCGAGCATCGTCTCGATCGTCTGCCGCCGGGCCGCGACGACGGCGACGTCGATCTGGCGGCTGCCGTCCTCGCCGACGTGGGCGCCGATCACCTGATGGTCGAGGACGGCGGACTCCAGCGGCATCGGGATCTGCTCCTGGGCCTGGAAGCGCACCGCCGCCTTGAGCTGGTTGGCGTCGTCGATCAGCGGCAGCCGCAGGGTGCGGAAGGCGACGCCCTGGCTGGCGACCGCCAGTCGCACCTGCTTCGAGAGCTTGTCGCGCCCGAAGAGCTCGCGCAGGGCCGCCGAGACGGCGTCGGGGTCGACGATCTCGCCGCCGCTGAAGGCCCCGGGCGCGAGCGGCTCGACGCCGGCTGCGCGCCAGCGAGCCGTCGGCCGGCGCTTCGGCCGCGGCGATGCTGTCGGAGTCGAGATCGACCCCGACGATCGCGTCGGTCTTCTTCTTGGTCGAGAGGATCATCTTCAGGGGCGCGGTTGCTCGCGTCAGGTCTTGATCGGCATCCGCGCCAGCGGGCCTTTACCCGCGGGCGCGGGACCGCATCAGTAACGTGCGCAGGTAGAGGTCGATCAGCGCCTGGCCGGCCAGCAGGCCGGCGACGCCGCCGAGCGCCAGAAACGGGCCGAAGGGGATCGCCTGCTTGCGGGCGGCGGCGCCGTGACGGGCGATCATCGCGATCCCGACCGCCGAACCGGCGAGCAGGGCGATGAGCAGCGCCGGGATCACCTCGACCCCGAGGAACAGGCCCATCGCGGCGGCCAGCTTGACGTCGCCGAGCCCCATCCCCCCCGGATAGGCGAGCGCGGCGAGGAAGAGGACGCCGCCGGCGCCCAGCGGCCGCGGCGAGCGCGCTCCGGCAGCGACCCCGGGTCGGAGACCGCGACGATCACGAGCCCGATCACCGAGGCGACCGCGAGGACCCGGTTCGGGATGATCCGCAGCTCGAGGTCGGTGAGCGTGACGGCGACCAGCATCGAGACGAAGACGAGGCCCAGGACCAGCTCGCCGGCGTCGTCGTGGAAGCGCAGCGGCGACGGCGGCGAAGAGCATCGCCAGGCTCATCTCGGTCGACCGGATAGCGGGACGAGATCGCCTCGTCGCAGCAACGGCTGCGACCGCGAAGGGCAACCCAGGAGAAGACGGGGACGTTGTCGTAGGCGGCGATCTGCGCTCCGCAGCCGGGGCAGTGCGAGCGACCGCCGACGACGGATTCGCCCTGCGGCACGCGGTGGGCGACGACGGTGAGGAAGCTGCCGATCATCGCCCCGAAGAGGGCCAGGAACAGGACCGAGGCGGCGGTCACGGCGCTACCCGCCCCGGTGTCGACGATCGTCGACTGCAGCTCGGTGTAGTTGCGCTGGTAGTTCGCGAGGTTCGCCTTCGGGGTCGCCAGCACGTCGACGATCAGCCGCTTGGCGACGCAGCGGCCGGCCAGTTCTTCTTCGCAGGTGACGAAGCGGTAGACCGTGACTTCGGTGCCGTCGTTGGAGCGCACCCCCGGAGTTTCGACGTCGACTTCGGCGGTCGCCTGCCCGGGCGCCCCGGTGGGCACCAGCAGGGTCTGGAAATCTGCGAGTTCGGCCGTGTCGCGGACCACGTTGAATTTGCGCATCCCACCGACCACCGCGACCCGGCTGTACGGATTTTTGACATTCGGCACCGACGGTGAGGTGGGGCTGGTTTTGAGGCGGATCGAGTCGAAGGGGATCACGCGGATCCGTTCCATTTCGCGCTGGGCGACGCTGATCCCGACCTGCGCTTCGCGGCTGCGCTGGACGTTGTGGATCGCGGCGGCGAAGGTCATGAAGATCGCCAGGGAGCCGAGCACGAGGATGAAGGCGGCGACCAGGACCTCGACGATCGTGAAGCCGGACTCGCCGTCGCGGGAGGGTCGCAGCACGGCGTGGAGTCGAGCTCGGGCGGCCATCAGCCTTCACCCCATTCGGCATTGTGCAGGGCGGCGCCGCCTTCGAGCACGGTGTTGGCGCCCTGGTCGCCGGCGGAAAATTCGATCGTCACCCCGACGTAAGTCGGCGGTTCGCCGTTGCTCTCCCCGCATTCGGCGCCCGCGGTGCTCGGCGTGACGCAGAAGACGTCGGCTGAGCTGAGACCGGTGACCAGGCTGGTCGGGTCCTCGCCTTCGACCGTCCGCATGCATTCATACGTCGCCGGCGATCCGGCTTCCGGACCGCACTCGTAGCTGACGTTGCATGCCTGGGTTCCCGCGGCCGTGTCGCAGATCGTCGCGAGGCCGAGTTCGTCCGGGTTGGAGTAGTCGGCGCTGCTCCCCTGCCGCAGATCGACCGTCAGCTTTTCGAGCAGGTTGCGCGCGTCGCCGATCCGGTCGGCCCGCTGCGTGATCTTCGGGCTGCGTCTGCAGGGCGGAGATCAACAGCGAAACCGCAGCCCCGGTTATGACGATCATCATCGCCGCGGCGATGATCAACTCGATGATCGTGAAACCGGCTTCCTTGTTCGGATTCGCAGAGTGCATTTGCGTCCCGCTTCTATCGGCGTTTGAGATGCAAAGCTGAAGCAACGAAAAGGGGCGGGCCAATGGCCCGCCCCTTTTCAAAACCGGTGGTGCTAGGGATCAACCGCCCCATTCGCCGCCGGTCGGGCAGCCACCGTCGCCGCCTACCGTGCAATCGAACGAGAGCGCTCCCTGGCTGTTCTCGATCGAGAACGTGTTGCCGGTATCCGAGGTGACGGTGAGCGTGTAACCGTCCGCATTCGGAGCAGCAACTTCACCAGGCCCAGACAGAGCGAAGGTCGCGCTGCTGAAGGTCGGCTCGATGTCGATCAGCGGCGCGTTCGCGACGCCTTCGACCGTTGCGCCCGCTCCGGCGTAACTGCCGTTGTTGTCGGTCGCGTAGGTCTCAATCGCAACCTGAGCGCTGTGGGCGTACTCCTTGGCCTTCGCGTCGCCGGCCTTGTCCTTCTGGTTGAAGAAGGCGGGGAGGGCGATGGCGGCGAGGATGCCGAGGATGAGCATGACGACGAGAAGCTCGATCAGGGTGAACCCTGACTCTTTGCTAGTTCCGTCGAGCCGGGCGCCGATCTTGGCCCGGAGATTCTGGAGCAACATGGTTCCTCCTAGTGGTCCATTTTTGCGCCAGAGCCCGGGAGTTCGCCGTATGGCGCCGAGGCACTGGCTTTCTTTACCCACCCCTCATCGGGCCCACCCTCGCCCGCCTTTAGCCCTGGCTCGCGAATTTCTCCAAATCGGATTATTTGTGCATGGGAGCAGCGAAAAGTCGCGGACCGCACCCCCAAAATTCGTGAGCGAATGGTGAGGAAAGCTTGCCGGGCCGAACGAACGTCCAGTGCGGCAGAGCGAGGCTTCAGCGGATCTTGTCGTAGATGCTGAAGATCGGCAGGTACATCGAGATCACGATGAAGCCGACGACGCCGCCGATGAAGACGATCAGGAGCGGCTCGACCAGGGAGGTGAGGGCTTTCACCTTGGCGTCGACCTCGGCCTCGTAGAAGTCGGCGACCTTGGTCAGCATGTTCTCCAGCTGACCGGTCTCCTCGCCGACCGCGACCATGTTGGCGACCATCGGCGGGAAGATGCGCGTGCTGGGCGATCTGGGACGGCGATCGAGCCGCCCCGCTTGACCGACTCGTAGACGTCTTCCATCGCCTCTTCGACGACGACGTTGCCGGAGGTTTCACCGGTGATCTGGATCGCCTGCAGGATCGGCACGCCGGAGCTGACCGAGCCCGAGAAGGTGCGGGACCAGCGGGCGAGGGCGAGCTTCTGGACGACGTCGCCGATTTTGAACGGGATCTTCAGCTTCATCCGGTCGATCGCGGCGCGGCCGTGCTCGGTCGCCCTCCAGCGGAACAGCATGTAGACCGCGAACCCCATCAGCGGGAAGACGATGAACCAGTAGCCGGTGATCGCGTCGGAGATGCCGACGGTGATCTGGGTCATCATCGGCAGTTCGGCCTTTTCGCCGGGGTTTTCTTCGGCCAGTTCTTCGAAGATCCCGATGAAGACGGGGACGACGAAGGCGACGATGCCGATCATCGCCAGCATCGCGGCGCTGAAGACCAGCGCCGGGTACATCAGCGCCGAGCGCACCTCGCGCCGCAGGTTGTCCATTTTCTCGATGTGGGTGGCGACGCGGTCGAGGGCCTCCTCGAGGCGCCCGGACTGCTCGCCGGAGCGGACCATCGAGCGGTAGAGACGGTCGAAGACGCGCGGTTTGCGCTCCATCGCCTGGCCCAGCGAGGCGCCGGCCTCGACGTCGCGGCGGACGCTCTCGATCGCCTCGGAGATCTCCTCGTCCTCGGTCTGCTGCTCGAGGGTGCCGAGGGCGCGCAGCATCGGCATCCCGGAGGCGACCAGGGTCGCGAACTGGCGCGAGGCGACCGAGAGGTCGCGCATCGGCACTCCCTTGAATTTGCGGAAGACGTCCTCGACCTTGACCGGGGCCGACTTCTCGTTGACCTCGAGCACGACGAGGCCGCGCTGGCGCAGCTGCTCGGCCACCTGCGACTTCGACTCGGCCTCCATCTCCCCCCGGGTCGGGGAGCCGGTCAGGTCGACCGCCTCGAAGGCGAAGGTCGCGGCGGCGGTGGCCATCGCCTAGACCCCCGTGCCCTGCGGCATCCCGCTCTGGTAGCCGCCGTTGCCGCCGCCGTAACCGCCGGGCTGGGCGCCGCCGATCAGCCGCCGCAGCTCCTCCGGGACCGAGGCGCGCTGTTCGGCCAGCTCGCATCGTGATCTTGCCGCCGCGGACCAGGCGCACCAGGTCGGCGTCCATCGTCTGCATCCCGATCGAGCCGGCGGTCTGGATCGCCGAGTAGATCTGGTGGGTCTTCGCCTCGCGGATCAGGTTGCGGACGGCCGGGTTCGGGACCAGGACCTCGCAGGCGACCGCCCGACCACGACCGTCGGCGGTCGGCAGCAGCTGCTGGGTGACGATCCCCTGCAGGGCGACCGAGAGCTGGGTCCGCACCTGCTGCTGCTGCTCGGACGGGAAGACGTCGATGATCCGGTCGACCGTCTGCGCGGTCGATTGGGTGTGCAGGGTGGCGAAGACGAGGTGGCCGGTCTCGGCCGCGGTCAGCGCCGTGGAGATCGTCTCCAGGTCGCGCATCTCGCCGACCAGGATCACGTCGGGGTCCTGGCGCAGGGCGGCGCGCAGGCCGAGGCGCGAAGTCCGGCGCGTCGGAGCCGACCTCGCGCTGGTTGACGATCGAGCGTTTGTGCTGGTGCAGGAACTCGATCGGGTCCTCGATCGTGAGGATGTGGTCCTGGCGCTCGCGGTTGATCACGTCGATCATCGCCGCCAGGGTCGTGCTCTTGCCGGAGCCGGTCGGGCCGGTGACGAGGACGAAGCCGCGCGGTTTGCGGGTGAACTCGCGCAGCACCGCCGGCACCCCGAGGTCCTCCAGGGCGGGGATCCCGTGTGGGACGAGGCGGAAGGCGGCGCTGACCGAGCCGCGCTGCAGGTAGGCGTTGACGCGGAAGCGGGCGACGTTGGGGATCGCGTAGGCGAAGTCGATCTGGTGGGCGACCTCGAAGCGTTTGCGCTGGTCCTCGCTGAGGATCCCGAAGACCACCTCGCGGGTCACCTGCGGGGTCAGGACCGGGAAGCCCTCCATCGCCTGGACCTTGCCGCCGTCGCGGATCGCCGGCGGGAAGCCGGCGGTCAGGTGCAGGTCGGAGGCGCGGCGCTCGGCGACCTGGGTCAACACGGCGGCGAAATCGAAGTGGGCGGCGTCCATCAGGTCGTCACCCTCACTACCTCGTCGAGGCTGGTCAAACCGGCGCGGATCTTCGAGAGGCCGTCCTCGCGCAGGGTCAGCATCCCCTCCTGGTGGGCGACCGCGGCGATCTCCGCCTGCGGCGCCGAGGAGACGGTCATGTCTTTCAGCCGCTCGGTCATCCGCATCACGGAGTAGAGGCCGATGCGGCCGCGGTAGCCGGTGTTGCCGCAGCGCGAGCAGCCGACCGACTCGTAGGCCTCGATGTCGGAGATCGCCCCGAAGCCGGCTTCGGCCATCGCCTGCGGCGGCACCACGGTGCGGCGCTTGCAGTTCGCGCAGAGGGTCCGGGTCAACCGCTGGGCGACGATGCAGTCGATCGCCGAGGCGGTCAGGAAGGACTCGATCCCCATCTTCTGCAGGCGGGTGATCGTCCCCGGGGCGTCGTTGGTGTGCAGGGTCGAGAGGACCATGTGCCCGGTCAGCGCCGCCTCGATCGCGATTCGCGCGGTGTCGGAGTCGCGGATCTCGCCGACCATGATCACGTCGGGGTCGGCGCGGAGGATCGAGCGCAGGCCGGAAGCGAAGCTGAGCCCGGCCTTCGGGTTGACGTTGATCTGGTTGATCCCGTCGATCTGGTACTCGACCGGGTCCTCGATCGTGATCACGTTCTTCTCGATCGAGTTGAGCGCGGACAGCGCTGCGTAGAGGGTGGTCGACTTGCCGGAGCCGGTCGGGCCGGTGACGAGGACGGCGCCGTAGGGCCGGCGCACCGACGACTCGAAGGGCCCCCGCGCCTCCTGGCCCATGCCGAGGTCGTCGAGCGTGCGCATCGCGTTGCGGGTGTCGAGGATGCGGACGGTCGCCCCCTCCCCGCGCTGGGTCGGCAGCGTCGTCACCCGCAGGTCGACGCGACTGTCGTCGACGGTGACGCCGACGCGGCCGTCCTGGGGCACGCGGCGCTCGGCGATGTCGAGGTCGCTCATGATCTTGATCCGCGAGATCACCGCCGAGACCATCCGCCGCGGCACGTGGGCGGCCTCGTGGAGGACGCCGTCGACGCGGAAGCGGACCCGCATGTCGTTCTGCTCGGGCTCGAAGTGGATGTCGGAGACGCCCTCGTTGACCGCCTGTCCGAGGATGCTGTAGACGAGTTTCACCACCGGCGCGTCCTCGGCGCTCGCGTGGAGGCCGCTGACCGGGTCGTACTCGGAGTCCTCGGCCTCGGCCTGGTCGTCCTCGATCGCCTCGCTGACCGCGCTCTGCAGGGAGTTGACCCGGCCCAGCAGCGATTCGATGTCGGCCGGGTCGGCGACGACCAGCTGGCACTGCAGGCCGGTCGCCATCTTGATGTCGTCGGCGGCGAGCACGTTGGCCGGGTCGGCCATCGCGACCAGCAGGGTCTGCGGGTCGGCGTAGCCGATCGGCACCGCCTGATAGCGCCGCGCCGAGGCGATCGGCAGCAGGTTGGCCGCCGCCATGTCGACGTTGTATTCGGAGAGGTCGACGTGGTCGAGCCCGTAGCGCTCGGCGATCGCCTGCGAGAGCTGGCGGGCGTCGATCGCGTTCTGCTCGAGCAGGACCCGCTCCGGCGGCTTGCCGGCGAGGCGGCTCTCGGAGATCGCGCCCTCGACCCGCTCCTCGGAGACGTAGCCAAGCGCGAGCAGGACATCGGTGACGAAGCGGGCGCCCTGCCCGTAGCCCCGCGGGTGGGTGAGCCCGGGGATGCCCGAGCCGGCGGCGGGGTCGCCGTCGGTGGCGAGCGCGCCTTCGACGCCGGGCGCGGGGACCGATCGCAGATGCGGTGGGTTGTTCTCGCTCATCGCCGGTCCGTCACTTCGGGGCGTAGGTCAGTTCGGGGCCGTTGTAGCCGGCGTCGATGACCGCCTGGCGCAGGTCGGCGACGCTCTGGAAGCCGTAGGTGACGGTTGCCGGAGCCGGTTCGTCGCCGTTGCGGGAGCGCGGGCTGACGACGACCAGCGCTGGCGCCTGGTTGACGCCGAGCGGGCCGGTGATCGGCGCGTAGTCGGCGATCTCGCCGGCCGGGGCGGTGAACAGCGCCACCCCGGGCATCGCCTCGAGCTCGCCGATCACGTCGCTGACCAGCTTGTCGTCGATGCCGCCGGGGCGGTAGATGAAGAGGGCGATCGTCTCGCCGCGCGCGTAGGCGGCCTCGACGTCGTCGGGCAGCGGTCGCTGGGTCGGGGTGACCACCGAGGCGGCGGCCGAGGCCTGCGTCGATTCTTCGAGGCTGGCGCCGGGCGCGGGTTCGGCACCGGCTTCGGTGGCGACTTCGACCGGAGCGGCGGCTTCGGTTTCGCCTTCGGCTTCGGAGCCGCCGCCGAGGCTTTTCAGCGCGAAGATCCCGACGACCAGGATCAGCACGCCGATCACGGCGATCTGGGCAACGGGGTTGTCGTTCAGCTTCTCTCTCATCGCGGCATCAGCACCTACAGTTAGGTCGTCATCGCGGCGACCGACCTTGAGCCCTGCAAGGTCGGCTTTGAGAAGCCCGGCCGTTCAGCAGCCGCTGTCCGGCGAGCTGCCGTCGGGCACCGCCGAGCATTCGACGAACAGGGACTTCTCGACGCTCGCCGTCTCCGCGCTGCCGCCCCCGCCTTTTTCGGTGATGATCTGCAGGAGCTCGTTGATCCGGGTGGTCACGGCTTCGAGTTCTTCGGAGTATTTGACCCAGGCTTCGCTCGGGTATTCGTGGAACGCACCCGGGACTTCGGTTTCCGGACCATTGGCCGTTTCCGGTTCGAGGAAACCGCCGACCGGGGGCGGGGTGAAGGCCGATTTGTTGATGTAGGCGCCGCCGCCGAGTTCCAGCGTGCGGCCGATGATCACGCCGTTGAGGTTGACCCCGTTGTTGGCGACGATCGCCGAGTAGGGCGCGTAGACGACGAACTGGGAGACGTCGGCGCCGCCGCCGAGTTCGATCCGGCTGGCGCCGGCGGTGCTCGACCCGACGAAGTAGAAGCCGGGGCCGTGGTTGGAGTCGGCGCCGACGTAGGCGCCGTTGGCGATCTGCAGCTGCGAGCCGCCGTTGAGGCCGGGGCAGTTGGCGGGGTTGTCGAAGAAGATGCGGATCGACTTGCCGCTGCCGGCGAGCAGCTTCGAGCCGCCGGCCAGGGTCAGTTTGCAGAGGTAGTAGGGCAGCGTCCCTTCGAGGGTCAGCTGGTCGTAGCTGACCGTGAGGCTGCGGTTCGAGGAGTTCCAGGAGATGTTGCCGCGCTGCCAGACGTTGGCCCCGACCGGGTCCTGGGAGACCAGGCGCGCGTTCGAGTTGCTGGTCGCGATCCCGACCGGGAGGTCGACGGCCGGGTAGTCGGCGGTGCCTTTGCCGACCGTCCTGCCGGCCGAGCAGTTGGCGGGGGCTTTGTTGCTGGAGGAGTTGTCGGTCGAGAAGGTGGTGCCGTAGCTGACCGTGCCGCAGACGTTGGCGCTGCCGACCATTTTCACCCAGCCGTTGGAGCCGGCGCCGCCGCTGTAGACCTGCGCGTTGTTGTTCATGTTCAGCCAGTCGATGCCGACGATCTGGCCTTTCGCATAGACGTTCGGCGGCGGCACGGTGATCGGGGTGCCCGGGAGGTAGGTCGGCGGGTCCTGCGTTTTGACGACGTCTTTGCCTTCGTCTTTGAGTTTTTTCATCGAGGCTTCGATGAATTCCCGCTCCTGTTCTTCCTCGATCAGTTCGACCTCCTCCGGCAGGAGGCCGCCCTCGGAGCTGGCGCAGGCGGTCACCTCGACCCGCTTCTGGACCCCGTTGGACTTCCCGGTCGAGACGACCTGGACGGCGCCGCCGCCCGCGCCCGCCTCGCACTCGGCCCGCTCGTTGGCGTCGACGCATTCGTCGCCGCCGGCGCCACCCTGGTAGCAGGGACGCAGCTCGTATTCGTAGGTCGCCGTCCCGATCTCCTCGGGGCCGACCTTCGGGCACCAGCCGGCGCCCTGGAGGGAGCCGTTGTCGCAAACGCCGTCGGGGTCGGTGGCGAGCAGCTGGCTCTGGCCCAGCACCGCGCGTTCGGCTCCCGCTTCCGCCGCCGCCAGCGCCTCGTTGCCGCGCTGGTTGTTGGTGCCGCCGCTCTGCGAGGAGATCGAGGCGATCACCGGGACCGAGGCCAGGCCGAGGCCGATCACGGTGATGATCATCGCCATCGGCAGCGCGATCCCGGCCTCGGAGTGGCGCAGCCCACGGAGGGCGGTGCGGAGGCGGGCGAGCGCGAGCGACGTCATGAAAGGGCTCCTTCGGGTTCGGGTGCGAGCTGCTCGATCCCGCTGGCCCGTTGGCCGCCGGCGGCGAGCATCAGTTTGAAGTCGTGCGGGCTGGAGGCGGTCTCGTAGGCGACCTCCTCGCTGATCCGGCCGGCGGTGACGTGGCCGAGCAGGTCCTGGTCGAAGCTCTGCATCCCGTAGTAGGAGCCCTCGGCGATCGCTTCGGAGATCTTGCCGGTCTCTTCCGGCGAGAGGATCAGGTCTTTGACCCGGCCGGTGGCGACGAGGACCTCGGCGACCGGGACGCGGCCGCCGTCGAGGCCGGGCACGAGGCGCTGGGAGATCACGCCGGCGAGGGTCGTCGCCAGCATCACCCGCGCCTGCAGCTGCTGGTGGGGCGGGAAGAAGTCGAGGATGCGGTTGATCGTCTCCGGCGCGTCGAGGGTGTGGAGGGTGGAGAGCACGAGGTGGCCGGTCTCGGCGGCCGAGAGCGCGGTGCGGACCGTCTCCTCGTCGCGCATCTCGCCGATCAGGATCACGTCGGGGTCCTGGCGCAGGATCCGCCGCATCGCCCGCGGGAAGGACTCGGTGTCGGCGCCGACTTCGCGCTGGTTGACGATCGAGCGTTTGTCTTCGTGCAGGTACTCGACCGGGTCCTCGAGGGTGACGATGTGCCGCGCCCGGGTCTGGTTGATGTGGTCGATCATCGCCGCCAGGGTCGTGCTCTTGCCGGAGCCGGTGGTGCCGGTGAGGAGGACGATCCCGCGCTGGGTCTCGGCCAGCTTCAGGACCGTCTGCGGCAGCCCGAGCTCGGCGGCGGTGCGGATGTCGAAGGGGATCGCGCGGCAGGCGATCGAGATCGAGCCGCGCTGGCGGAAGGCGTTGACGCGGAAACGGCCGACGCCGGCGATCGCGTAGGCGAAGTCAGCCTCGCCTTCGGCGTCGAATTCGGCCATGCGACTTCTCGTCGGCGATCGTCGCCAGGCCGCGCTCGGTGTCGGCCGGCTCCAGCGCCGGTTCGTCGAAGATCGGCCCGAGGTGCCCCTCGACCCGCCCCATCGCGGGCGATCCGACCTTGATGTGGAGGTCGGAGCCACCGCGCTCGACCAGAGCGCGCATGCAGGTCTCGATTTCGAACATCCCGGGCCATATCGGCCGGGAGTTCGAAATCTTTAACCGACTAAACGTCTATCTGACGGCGTGGCTGCCAAGGACGCAGGGAGCGCCGTGTGCTCAAGCACACAAGCGACCGAGGACACCGGCAGCCGCGTCGTCAGGCGACCTCGCGGAGTTTCTGGGCCTCGCCCAGGCTTTGGAGCTTTTTGAGGCTCTGGTTCTCGATCTGGCGGATCCGCTCGCGGGTGACGTTGAACGTCCGCCCGACCTCGTCCAGGGTGCGCGGGTGCTCGCCGCCGAGCCCGTAACGGAGCTCGAGCACGCGGCGCTCGCGGTAGGAGAGGTTCTCGAGGGCCTCCTTCAGCGCCTCTTTGGTCAGCAGGTCGGCCGCCCGGTCGAACGGGGACTCGGCCTTCTCGTCGGCGATGAACTGCCCGAACTCGGACTCCTCCTCGTCGCCGACCGGCTTCTCCAGCGAGACCGGGGCCTGGGCGGAGCGCTTGATCGAGTCGACCTCCTCGGGATCGATGCCGGTTACCTCGGCGATCTCCTCCGGGGTGGGCTCGCGACCGAGCTCGGTGACCAGCTTGCGCTCGGCGCGGCCGATCTTGTTCAGCTTCTCGACCACGTGGACCGGGATCCGGATCGTCCGCGCCTTGTCGGCGAGCGCACGGGCGATCGCCTGGCGGATCCACCAGGTCGCGTAGGTGGAGAACTTGAACCCCTTGCGGTAGTCGAACTTCTCCGCCGCGCGGACCAGGCCCGAGCGTCCCCTCCTGGATCAGATCGAGGAAGGGCAGGCCCTGGTTGCGGTAATTTTTCGCGATCGAGACGACCAGGCGAAGGTTCGACTCGACCATTTTCTGCTTCGCGTCGAGGTCGCCGCGCTCGATCCGCTTGGCGAGTTCGACCTCCTCCGCCGCGGTCAGCAGGCGGACTTTGCCGATGTCCTTGAGGAACAGCTGCAGGCTAATCCGTGGTCATGTCGGGTTTCAGGTCGAGCGCCGCTTTCTGGCGCCGGCGCCCTTTTTTCCCGGTGTCGGCGGGCATCGCGTCGGCCGCCGCTTTCTGGGCGGGGTCCATGTCCTCGACGAGCTCGATCCCCGACTTCTCGAGGTGCCCGTAAAGGTCCTCGACGTCGGACTCGTCGAGATCCACCTCGGAAACCGCCGAGGCGATGTCGCCGAAGGTCAGCACGCCAAGCTGCTGACCACGATTCATGAGGTTTTTGACCTCCTCCAACTCCTGAAGCTCTGCTACCAGCATCCTGTGTCTACTCATTTCCCTAGCGCTTGGTGTTTAGTCCTGGGCGATGAAATGCCGTCGCGAGCGAAAAGTCGCGACGGCCGATGAAAAAGCGGACCAGAGGACATGGTCCGCGAATAGTAGGTGTTGCCCTATCATTCGTGCCCCGTAGGGCGGGCGTCAAACTGTCAAACGCTCTGTTCGCATGGTAGTCGCTTCAGTTTGTAAAGTCAATGCCCAGCCCCACGCGCAATCCACGCCCCTGGCTCAGGCCTTTTGGCAGCGCGCGTACACGCGAGAACGTCACCGGGCTCTCGGCGATGGTCGCCTACAACCTGATGCTGGCGGTCTTCCCGTTCGCCCTGCTGGTGCTCTTCGTCTTCGGCCAGGTGCTGAAGATCGAAGGCGTCGAGACCAGCGTCCTCAGCGACCTCCAACGGCTCTTCCCCACAGTCGAGCAGAACACGCTGACCGACGTCCTCACCCGGATCGAGAGCAACTCGACGACGATCGGGATCGCCGCCTTCGTCGGCTCGCTCTGGATCGGCGCCTCCTTCTGGGGGGCGATGGACACCGCCTTCTGCCGCATCTACCACGTCGAGTGCCGCGGCTGGGTCGAGCAGAAGCGCTTCTCCTTCGCGATGCTCGGCGTCGTCCTCCTCTTCATCGCCGCCTGCATCTTCATCCCGGCGGTCGAGAGCGGCCTGATCGACAGCACCGACCGGCTGCCGTTCGGGCTCTCCGAGATCAAGGCGATCGACACCGTCCTGCTGCTGGCGCGGCGCTGCTGGTCACCTTCGCGATCTGCTGCGTGATCTTCTGGGCGGTGCCGAAGGGCCACATGCCGTGGCGCGCGGTCTGGCCCGGCGCCGCTCTTCGTGACGATCGCCGCCGGCCTCGCCAACTGGCTCTTCCCGCTCTACCTCTCGAACGTCTCCAGCCTCTCCCGCTTCGGCTCCACCCTCGGCTTCATCCTCATCGCCCTGCTCTGGTTCTACGTCCTCAGCCTGGCGCTGATGGCGGGTGCGGTGATCAACTCGCTGCGCTACGAGGTGCACGACACCGGCGAGCTGCCCTACGGCAAGAAGCCGCCCTGCGGCTGCGCCGATTGAGCTCTCGACGAGAGCGCCTGCGGGCGACGGTCAATAAAAACTGTCATATATTTGGAACAGTGTACCGGCGTTCTTGATCAAAAGGCACTCTCCGATCGTCCCGGGCCTGCGGCCCCAACGAGCGCGGATCCTCGACGCGATGGTCGACGTGCTGCGCCGAGAAGACCTACGCGGGGACGACGATCGCCGACATCGTCGCCGGCGCCTCGATCTCCCGCACGACCTTCTACAAGCACTTCGCCGACAAGCGCGACTGCTTCGACGCCGCGGTCGACTCCATGCGTCGAGCGAGATCGCGGCGCGGTCGCCGCGGCGCCCACACCCGCGCCGACGCCCCGGCCGAGGCGGTGCCGAAGGCGACCGTCGCGATGCTCGAGCTGATCGCCGCCGAGCCGGCGCTGGCCCAGCTGCTGACCGGCGACGCGGTCGGCGTCGACCCGGCGGTGGTCGACCGCTACCGGCATCTGCTGATCCCGGCCTGGAGGCGCTCTGGGACGCGCGCCGGCGAGCCGCCGCGCCAAGCACATGAGCCCGGGGCTCGCCTTCGGCCGCGCCCAGCTGCTGGTCTTCCACGAGGTCGCCGCCGGCCGGGCCGGCGCAGCTGCCGGAGCTGCGTGCCGGACATCGTCTACCTGGCGGTCGCGCCGTTCGCCGGCCACGACGAGGCGCTCGGCAGGCCCGCCTGGTCGAAGGCCGGGCCCCCGTCGAGCGCGCGCCGAACCGGTGAGCGAGGGGTCCGACGACCTGCGCCAGTGGCGGCTGCCGCGCGGCCGCCACGGCCTCCCGCGCGAGACTGGTCACACGCTCCCAGCGCGAGCGGCTGCTCGCCGCGGCCGTCCGCGTGACCGCGGCGAAGGGCTACGAGCGCGACCACCGTCGCCGACATCCTCGACGAGGCCGGGGTCGGCCGCGAGACCTTCTACGAACTCTTCGAGGACCGGCGCGCCTGCGTCGCTCGAGGCCACGACCCTGCTGATCGACGAGCTCGTCGGAGCACGTCCGCGGCCGCCTACATGCGGCCGGGAGAGTGGCTCGAACGCGGCCGGGCGACGGCCTCGCCGCGACGCTCGAATGGTTCGCCGCCGACCCGGCGGCGGCCCGCTTCCTGCTGGTCGAGGTGGCCGCGATCGGGACCGGAGTTCCGCGCCCGCTTCCAGGCCGGCTTCGACCGCTTCGTCGCTTGATCGACGAGGGCATCGACGAGGACCGCCCGACCCGACGTCGCCCGCGCCACCAGCCTCGCGGTCGGCGCCGGCGATGGCGCGCGTCTACGGCAGAGGTCGCCGCCGGCCGCGCCGCCGAGCTGCCCGCGCTGCTTCCCGACCTCACCTACGAGCTCCTGGTCCCGTTCCTCGGCGAAGAGGCGGCCTGGGCCGAGCGGGGACGGGCGGGGGCTATCGATCCTGAAGGGCCGAGTGCATGCCGTTGACCAGCGCTTCGCTGAGCTGACGGGCGCCGTCGAAGCTGAGCAGACTCGCTGTGCCGTCCTTGACGGCGCTGAACCAGCGGGCGGCGGAGCCGCTGGCGACGGCGCTCGGCTCAAGTCCCAGCTCGGGGTCGCAGGCGACCACGCGCCCCGCCTCGACCGCCACCTGGACGCCGACCGGCTCGTGCAGGTGGTCGGGGCCGGCTTCGACCTCGAGGCGGCAGAAACCGCTGGCGCTGGGCGGCAGGCCGGCCAGCGGCGTCGCCAGCATGAACGCCGCCTCGATGTCGATCTGGGTCATCGGCGGAGCCTGTCCCGGCATGTGGCGGCGTTCGCAGATCGCCGCCGAGGAGAGCGGCAGGATCCCGTGCCGGGCCCATTCGGTCACCGTGTACGGGGTGCCTCCACCTTCGCCCGGGACGGCTTCGACCAAGCCCGCCATCCGCATGCTGGAGAGCCGCCGCTCCAGCGCCGGATAGCTGAGGTCGAGGATGCTGCGGTCGAGCTCGGTCAGGGACATCGGCCGCGAGGCGAGGTTGCGGATCATCGTCGAGCCCCAGCCGTCGACGTAGGCTTTGACGACGCCGCGGGCGCCGCCGCCCTCGAGCGCGATCGGGCCGGCGGGGGCGAGGCGCAGCCAGCCCTGCAGGCTCTCGGCGACCTCCAGCATCTCCTCCCCCAGCGGGGTCAGCTCGTTCTCCACCGCGTAGGGCATCCGCACGGTCGGCCGTTTTCCGATCACGCCGATCTCGCAGAGGCTGCCGAGGTGTCCGCGCAGGGTCGTCTGGGGCGGCAGGCCGGTCGCCGCGACGCAGCTCGGCGAGCCGCATCGGCCGCTGCGCCAGCGCCCCCAGGACCATGAAATTGAGCGGCGTCGCCAGCAGGTTCAGCACCAGCTCGCCGGCGCGCCAGGAACCTTCAGCGGTTGAATCCTCTTCCGAGCTCGACACCTTCTCCCTCTCTCGTGGGGATCAGGGTACCAAGAGTTTTCCAATTAGTACAAAGAAGTTTTATGAAGGACCGCGGCACGCCCCTGGCCGCCTCCCGCAGCGCGGTCGGAGCGGGGTCGGCTCGCGGTCGGGAGCGCTTCCATCCCGCTCGGGTCGGTGACCACGGTCTCCGTCGCCAGAGGCCCTCGATCAGCGGCCGGGCGACGCCGGTGTCGACCGGGGTGACGAGGCCGACCCAGAGCGAGGAGAGCGCGGGCGTCAGGACCGGCACCGTGACCCGCAGCGGCGGGCGGCGGTCCAGCGCCTCGGCGAGTTCGTCGATCATGCCGCCGTAGGTGGTGACGTCGGGGCCGCCGATCTGCAGCTCGCGGTCGAGCGGCGAGCCCGAGGTCGGTGGCGCGGCGAGGTCGGCGACCACGTCCTTGACGGCGATCGGCTGGGTGCGGGTCGTCTCCACTTCGGCGTCACCATCGCCGGCAGGCGGCGGACCAGGTAGTAGACGGTGAGGAAGGACTCGCTGCCGGCGCCGATCACGGCGGCGGCGCGGAAGTAGGCGACCGGGACCGCGCCCGCCCGCAGCGCCACCGCGGTCGCGTGGCGGCTGTTAGGTGCTCGGAGCCCGCGCCGAGCCCGCCGAGGTAGACGATCCGCTTGACCCCGGCCGTCGCGGCGGCGCGCGGCGAAGTTCCGCGCCCCGTCCTGATCGCGCGAGGCGAAGTCGTCGTCGCCGCCCCGCCCCATCGAGTGGACGAGGTAGTAGGCGACCTCGACGCCCTCCAGCGCCGGGCCGAGGCGTGTCGGCGTCGAGCACGTCGGCGTGACGCACCTCGCAGCCGGCCGCGGCCAGATCCTCGGCGCTCTCCGGCTTGCGGGCCAGCGCCGCGACGTCCTTGCCCTCCTCGCGCAGCTGCTGCAGAGCAGCCCGCCGATGTAGCCGGTGCTTCCGGCGACGGCGATCACAGCTCACAGTGCCCTGAGCGGCGAAAACCAAGCCTCGCCGGCCGGGGACTAGCCGTAGCGCTCGGCGCCGCCCGAGATCGCCCGCAGCTTGGCGCGGTCGTGGCGTGGCCTGGACGCGGCGCACGGTGCCGGAGCGCGAGCGCATCACCAGCGATTCGGTGGTGGCGCCTTTGCCGCGGTAGCGGACGCCCTGGAGGACGTCGCCGTCGGTGACGCCGGTGGCGGAGAAGAAGACGTCCTCGCCGGAGCAGAGGTCGTTGGCTGTGAGGACCCGGTCGAGGTCGTAGCCGGCGTCGAGCGCGGCCTGGCGCTCCTCGTCGTTGCGCGGCCAGAGCCGTCCCGAGCAGCTGGCCGCCCATCGACTTCAGCGCCGCCGCCGAGATCACGCCCTCGGGCGTGCCGCCGATCCCCCAGAGCAGGTCGACCGGGGAGCGTTCGGAGACCGCCAGCAGCGCCGCCGAGACGTCGCCGTCGGTGATCAGGCGGATGCGGGCGCCGGCCTCGCGGACTTCGCGGATCGGCTCCTCGTGGCGCGGGCGGTCGAGCATGACGACGATCACGTCGCCGACGATGCCGCCCTTGCGCTCGGCGACCAGCTTCAGGTCTCCGCCAGCGGCCGGTCGAGGTCGAGCAGGTCGGCGATCTCTTCGCCGCCCGCCAGCTTTTCCATGTAGACGCAGGGGCCGGGGTCGAACATCGAGCCGCGCTCGGCGAGCGCGATGACCGCGAGCGCGCTCGGCATCCCGAGGGCGCAGAGGCGCGTCCCCTCCAGCGGGTCGACGGCGATGTCGACCTCCGGCGGGCTGCCGTCGCCGATCTGCTCGCCGTTGTAGAGCATCGGGGCTTCGTCCTTCTCGCCCTCGCCGATCACGACGATGCCGTCCATCGAGACCGAGTCGAGGACGAAGCGCATCGCGTCGACGGCGGCGCCGTCGGCGGCGAGCTTGTCGCCGCGCCCGACCCAGCGGGCGGAGGCGAGTGCGGCCGCCTCGGTGACCCGGACCAGCTCCAGCGCGAGGTTGCGGTCGGGCTTTGCTTGCGAAGCCTCGGCCATCGGCGGCGAGGCTATAAGGTCTGGCCGATGGAGGGACGCTGGGGTCTGACCCTGCCGCTGCCGGGAGTGCTCGCTGGCCGAGCACGGCGAGCACGTCGAAGCGCGCCGAGGCGGCGGGCTACACCGACCTCTGGACCGGCGAGACGGCGGGCCCGGACGGCTTCACGCCGCTGGCGCCTGAGCGCCGCCTGGACCGAGCGGATGCGGCTCGGGACCGGGATCGTCGGCGTCTTCCAGCGCGGCCCGGCGCTGCTCGCCCAGGAGGCGGCGGCGCTCGCCGACGCCTCGCGCGGGCGCTTCGTGCTCGGCATCGGCTCCTCCTCGGACCGGATCATCGAAGGCTGGAACGGGATCCCCTTCGAGAAGCCGCTGAGCCGAGGTCCGCGAGACCCTCGACTTCCTCGACGCGGCGCTGGCCGGCGAGCGCACCTCGACCGGCTTCAAGCTGGAAGCGCCGCCGGCCGCACGAGGTGCCGATCGTGCTCGCCGCCCTGCGCGGCAAGATGCTGCAGCTGGCGGTCGAGCAGGCCGACGGCGCCTTCACCAACTTCCTCCCGCTCGCCGGCCTGCCGAAGGTGGTCGCCCAGCTCGACGGCGCGCCCGACGACTTCGAGCTGCTCTGCCGCTTCTTCTGCCTCCCCGGCGAGCGCGAGCAGGTCGAGCCGCTCGCCCGCTTCATGTTCTCCTCCTACATCACCGTCCCGGTCTACACCGACTTCTACCGCTGGCTCGGCTGCGGCGAGCAGATCGACCCGATGGTCGAGGCCTGGGAGGCCGGCGACCGCCAGGAGGCGGCCGCGGCGGCGCCCTGGGAGGCTGATCGAGGACATGTTCATCTTCGGCACCCCGGAGGAGATGAAGGAGCGGCTCGGCGCCTTCGTCGCCGGCGGCATCACCCTGCCGATCCTGACCCCGATCGTCCCGCCCGAGCAGCTCGGCGAGACGATCGACGCGCTGGCCCGCTAGTGGAGGCGGCTAGGCGGCCTCGCCAGGCTCAGGGCGTAGTCGCCGGCCGGGTCGGTGAACCAGCCGGGCATCTCCAGGCCGGCTGCCGGCGTAGACGCCTCCAGGCGCGGGCGGGTGAACTTGGTCGAGATCTCGGTCCGCATCTCCTCGCCGGCGGCGAAGTCGACGGTCAGGTCGAGGTCGGCGAGGCTGGACCGTCTGTTCGGCCAGCGAGCGCAGGCCGATGTCCATCCACTCCTGCGGGCGTCGTAAGCGGGCGACGTGCTCGAAGGCGTCGAGGTCGAAGTCCCCGCCGAGCTCGCGGTTCAGCACGGAGAGGACGTTCTTGTTGAATTCGGCGGTGACCCCGGCGGCGTCGTCGTAGGCGGCCTCCAGGCGGGCGGTCTCCTTGACCAGGTCGGTGCCGAGCAGGAGGTGGTCGCCGGGGCCGAACAGGGCCGCGATCCGGGTCAGGAACGCGCGCCGCTCGTCCGGGTAGAGGTTGCCGATCGTGCCGCCGAGGAAGGCCAGGAGGCGGTCGCTGCCGTCGTCGTGGATCCGCTCGAGGTCGACCTCGAAGTCGCAGACCAGGCCGTGGACGTCGAGGCCCGGGTACTCCTCGACCAGCGCGCGGGCGGTCTCGCGGGTGATCTCCTCGGAGATGTCGACCGGGACGTAGGTCCGCAGGCTGCCGGCGTCGCGCATCGCGTCGAGCAGGTGGCGGGTCTTCGAGGCCGAGCCGGAGCCGAGCTCGACCAGCGTCCCGGGGTCGCCGGCGGCGGCGACGATCTCGGCCGAGCGCTCGGCCAGGATCTCGCGCTCGCGGCGGGTCGGGTAGTACTCCGGCAGCTCGGTGATCTCCTCGAACAGCTGCGAGCCGCGCTCGTCGTAGAAGTACTTCGGCGAGAGCTCCTTCGGCGAAGCCGAGAGCCCGTCGCGGACGTCCGCGGCCATCGCCGCGGCGGCGTCGGCGTCGAGGTGGACGTCGATCGCGATCACGAGGCGTCCCTCGCGCAGCGCAGGCCGGCGAAGATCTGGCGGCGCTGCGGCAGGTCCCAGTTGCGGAAGCTCGGGCGGGCGACGTGCGGGTGGGTCGCCCAGGAGGCGCCGCGCAGCACCTTGTACTCGTCGCCGAAGAAGACCTCGGAGTACTCGTCGTAGGGGAAGGCCTCGAAGCCGGGGTAGGCGAGGAAGTCCGAGCAGGTCCACTCCCAGACCTCGCCGACGCCGTCGAGCCGCGGCGCGCGCCGCCTCCCACTCGAGCTCGGTCGGCAGCCGCTTGCCGGCCCAGCGGGCGAAGGCGTCGGCCTGCTCCCAGGAGACGTGGACGACCGGGTGGTCGGGTCGACCGGCCGTCCGCCGGCCGATCGCGGTGCCGACCCAGCCACCCTCCCCGTCGCGCTCCCAGTACATCGGGCGGCTCCGCCCCGGTCTCCTCCATGAACTCGATGTACGTGGCGTTGGTGACCGGGGTTCGATCGATCTCGAAGGCGGCCAGCTCGACCTCGTGGCGGGGACGCTCGTTGTCGTAGGCGAAGCCGGTCGGCGGGGCGCCGATCTCATAGCTGCCCGCCTCGACCGCGACCGTCTCCGCGCCACCGCGGCTCGACGGGGCCGGTGCCGAAGTCGCCAGGGCAGGCCGGTAGCCGTCGAGCATCTGCAGCAGCTGCAGCATCGTCTCCTGGTGCTGGAGCTCGTGGGCGAGCAGCATCTCGTAGACGAAGCCTTCGCGCAGCAGGCGGTCCTCGGCGCCGGCGCCGATCTCGACCTCGCCGAGCACCTCGAGCGTGCGCTCACGGACCTCGGCAAGGTAGGCGCGCAGCTCGGCGTCGCGCAGGATCGGCAGCTCGCCGCGGGTCTTGCGCGGGTTCTCGATCGCGTCGTAGAAGCGGCCGAGATCGCCGTGCAGCGGCTCGCGCCCGCCGATCGTCTGCACCAGCCAGAGCTCCTCGAAGTTGGCGATGTGGCCGAGATCCCAGGCCAGCGGGCTGAGGATCGGCGAGTAGACGCGGTTGAGCTGCTCGTCGTCGAGCGGCTCGACCAGGGCGAGCGTGCGCCGGCGCGCCTCCGCGAGCAGCTCCGCGATCGCTTCCTTGCCGGGTGCCTCGCTGATGTTCGTCGTCACCTCGGTGGCGATACGAAGACCCTACCCAGGTCGGATTACCCGAATGTGAAATACGCTGCACGTCGATGAACGTCCAAGGAGCAGGAGCACTTGTCGCCGGCGGGGCCTCCGGGCTCGGCGCCGCCACCGCCCGGGCGCTGGCCAGGGCCGGCGCCGAGGTCGTGGTCGCCGACCGCGACGCCGAGCTGGGAGCCGACCTGGCGGCGGAGATCGGGGCCGGGTTCGCGGAGGTCGACGTGACCGACGCCGGCGCCGTCGCCGCCGCGGTCGAGCAGGCGGCGGCGACCCCGCGCGGCCTGCGGATCTCCGTCTGCTGCGCCGGGATCGGCTGGGCCGAACGGCTCGCGAGCTCGCGCGGGGCACACGACCTCGACCACTTCAGCCAGGTGATCAACGTCAACCTGATCGGCACCTTCAACGTGCTCCGCAGCGCCGCCGCGGTGATGAACGAAAACGAGCCCGACGAGGGCGACGAGCGCGGGGTCTGCATCAACACCGCCTCGATCGCCGCCTTCGAGGGCCAGGTCGGCCAGGTCGCCTACTCGGCCTCCAAGGGCGCGATCGTGGCGATGACCCTGCCGGCCGCTCGCGATCTCGCCTCGCGCGGGGTGCGGGTGATGACGATCGCGCCGGGGACCTTCGACACGCGCCTGCTGGAAGGGCTGCCGGAGGCGGCGCGACTCTCGCTCGGCGCCGAAGTGCCGTTCCCCAAGCGCCTCGGCCGGCCCGAGGAGTACGCGCAGCTGGTCGAGCAGATCGCCGCCAACCCGATGCTGAACGGCGAGACGATCCGCCTCGACGGCGCCCTGCGGATGAAGCCCAAGTAGGGCCAGAGCGCCGAGACCCATCAAACCCACCCCATGGGTGGATTCGATGGGTCTCGACTCGATCTCAGTCGGTCCCCTCGGCCTCCGGGTCGAGCCAGACCTTCTTCTCCCACGGCGGGCTGATCGCGAAAGCGGCGCTCGCGCTGGCGGCGACCTGCTCGAGGGGGATCAGGTGGACGCGGCGTCCTGGGGTGAAGCGCTGGGTCCGGCCGGCACCGGCGGCGTTGCCGGCATGGCTGCCGCCGGAGACCAGCAGCAGGTGGGTCTCCGGGCCCCAGCCGTTCGGAGCCCGGGCGCCGAGCTCCTCGGCGACGTCCTTCAGCGGCCCGAAGCCGGCGTCCGATCCCCAGTTGGCGACCCCGCGCGAGTAGTTGTAGCCGTGGTGCGAGGAGGCGCGCTGGTCGACCGAGCCGTCGGGGCGCAGCCGGATCTGAACCGACTCCCAATCGTCCTCGTGGAAGCCCTCGTCCCCCACCACAGGGACGTCCCGCAGGGTCGCCGAGTCGGCGTAGTAGAGCCAGTACTGGAGGTAGAGGTTCCCCACACGCGACCCCGAGCAGTCCGCCCCGGCGGCCTCCGCGGCCTCCCCCTCCCCCGCCCGGCAGTCGACCACATGGACGAAGGCGGTCACCGGCAGGCGCCGGTCGCTGCGGTGGACGAGGCCGCCCTCCGGCCCGTCGCCACAAGCGGTCGCACGGCAGCGGCGGAAGTCGACCGGCAGCGCCCGCGACCCCTCCTCGAAGGCCAGCGTCGGCATGTATGCGCGGATCAGCCCGCCGACCTCCGACCCGTAGGCCGCGATCATCGCCGGCTCGTCCCCGCACCCGTCCGCCAGCGCCGCCGCGCAGACGATCCGCGAAGCGACCGCCCGCGCCAGCTCCCCGCCCGGAACCCGAGCCCCGGCAGCGACCAGCCCCGCCAGCAACAGCGAGACGACGCAGAGCGTCCCGACCCACTCGACCGTCCCCTGCCCCCGCTCCGAGCCCATGGGCCGACGCTAGGCCAGGCGATTTCACGCGTGGGTCACCCAGGTGACGACTGAATCACGGAACCGGAAATTCATTTAGGCGTCGGAGAATCGATGCCCTGAACTGCGAGCCTGCGAACCGTCATGTTCATCCATCCCTAAGGAGATCCCCTTGAACGCAGTCCGCAAGCGGCTCACGTACGCCAACGTGATGTCCTCGATCGCCGTCTTCCTGGTGCTTGGCGGCGCCACCGCATTCGCCGCCGCGCAGCTCGGCAAGAACAGCGTCGGCTCCAAGCAGCTGAAGAAGAACGCGGTGACCGCCGCCAAACTCAAGAAGAACGCGGTCACCGGCGCCAAGATCAAGGCCGGTGCCGTGACCGGCGCCAAGATCAACGAGGGCAGCCTCGGAACCGTCCCCAGCGCCGCGACTGCCAACAGCGCCGCCGTGGCGGCCAGCCTCAACGGCTACCAGCACAACTCGATCCGGATGACGCCCACCGCGGTCGGCAGCTACGAAGACGGCGTCGACAACGCCCCTGAGACGACCCTCTTCTCGTCCGGCCCGCTCTCGGTGACCGCCAAATGCTTCTCCTACAGCGGCAGCCTCTACGGGATGTTCTTCATCCGCACCAGCGAAGACGGGGCTGCCTTCTGGGGCGAATACAGCTACACCTCCGGCAGCGAATCCAAATACCTCCTGAACACCTCCAGCCCCGCAAACCAGCGGACCCTCTTCTACCAGAGCACCGGCAGCGACTACGCCTACTACGAAGCCGAAGAATCGGAATTCGCCGCGGCTGCGGCGAATGGCACGACCGTGCGCGGCGGCCTCCAGATCGGCATCAAGAAGGGCACGCTGAAAGGCGGCAGCCAGGGCGTCTTCGGCCCCGGAGACGCCTGCCTGATGGCCGGCAACATGTTCGCCCTCTAGCTCCAGGGCCCGGTTGGCGACTTCCTCTCCCGATGCGCGAGGAAGTCGCCAATCGCTCCCCCGACGGCGCTAGAGGTTCTCGATCTCGGCCGCGATGTCCGCCGCCGCCTTCTTGGCGTCGTCGAAGAGCATCGAGGTGTTCGGTTCGTAGAAGAGGTCGTTGTCGATGCCGGCGAAGCCGGGGCTCATCGAGCGCTTGATCACGATCACCTGCTGGGCCTCGGTGACCTCGATGATCGGCATCCCGGCGATCGGGCTGTCGGGGTCGTTCTTGGCGGCCGGGTTGGTGACGTCGTTGGCGCCGATCACGACGGCCACGTCGGTGCGCGGCATCTCCGGGTTGATCTCCTCCATCTCCTTCAGCTGCTCGTAGGGCACGTCGGCCTCGGCGAGGAGGACGTTCATGTGGCCCGGGCATGCGGCCGGCGACCGGGTGGATCGCGTAGTTGACGGTGACCCCGCGCTTCTCGAGCTCGTCGGCCGACCTCCTTGATCGCGTGCTGGGCCTGGGCGACGGCGAGGCCGTAGCCGGGGACGATCACGACGGTGTCGGCGTAGGCGAGCTTGATCGCCGCGTCCTGGGCGCCGATCGAGACGTGCGGGCGCTGCTCGGTCGACCGCCGGCGCCGCCGCCGGCGGGCGCGCCGCCGAAGCCGGCGAAGAGGATGTTGGCGACCGAGCGGTTCATCGCCGTCGCCATCTCCATCGTCAGGATCGTTCCCGAGGAGCCGACCAGGGTGCCGGCGACGATCAGCGCGACGTTGTCGAGCGCGAAGCCGGCGGCCGCGGCGGAGAGCCCGGTGAAGGCGTTGAGCAGCGAGATCACGACCGGCATGTCGGCGCCGCCGATCGGCAGCACGACCAGGTTGCCGAGGATCGCCGCGGCGATCAGGATGCCGATGAAGAGGCGCCTGCGATGGGATCGTCGTTGTTGATCGCGATGATGACGCAGGCGGCGACGATGCCGATCAGCAGGACGCCGTTGATCACCTGCTGGCCCGGCACCGCGAGCGGCCTGGTCGGGATCAGGTCCTGGAGCTTGGCGAAGGCGATGTTCGAGCCCCAGAAGGAGACCGAGCCGACGACCGCCGCGAAGCAGGATCGGGATCAGCTCTTCGAGCGGCATCTCGCTCGCCGAGCGAGATCCCGTGGCGGATCTCCGACCAGGCGATCAGGGCGACGGCGCCGCCGCCGACGCCGTTGTAGAGGGCGACCATCTGCGGCATCTCGGTCATCTGCACGCGGACCGAGGCGATCGACGCCGATCGCGGAGCCGACGCCGAGGCCGACGACGATCAGGCCCCAGTTGCCCATCCCGTCGAGCAGCAGGGTGGTGACGACGGCGACCGCCATGCCGCCGGCGGCGATCAGGTTGCCGCGCTTGGCGGTGGTCGGGTGGGTGCCCTGTTTGAGCCCGATGATGAAGAGCGAGAAGGCGACGATGTAGAGCGCCGTGGCGGCGTCGCCGCCCGGCTTGAGAACAGCGAAGAGGGAGGTCACGAGGGCCGGCCCTTCCCGTCCGACCTCGGCCTTCGGTTTCGGCTTTTTGGAGAACATGCCGAGCATCCGGTCGGTGACCATGAAGCCGCCGACGATGTTGATCGCGCCGAAGGCGACGGCGATCGTGCCGATCACGTACTCGAGCCCGTCGTCGGCGTAGCCGAGGACGATCAGGCCGCCGAGCATGACGATGCCGTGGATCGCGTTGGTCTGCGACATCAGCGGCGTGTGCAGGGTGGTCGGCACCTTCGAGATCACCTCGAAGCCGACGAAGGCGGCGAGGACGAAGATCGTGATCTCGGTCATCAGGCTCATTTCGGCGGCCCTCTCGTTCTTGATCTCGCCGCCCTGGGTGATGCAGGCGGCGGCGATGATGTCGTCCTCGAAGTCGACGTTCAGCGTGCCCTCCTCGGTGACCATCAGGCCGAGCAGGTTCTCCAGGTTCTTCGCGTAGAGCTGGGAGGCGGGGACCGGCATCTCCGAGGCGAGGTTGCGCGGGCCGATCACTTTGACGCCGTTCTCGACCACGGTCTCGCCGGCCTCGGTCAGCTCGCAGTTGCCGCCGGTCTCGGCGGCGAGGTCGACGATCACCGAGCCGGGCGACATCCCGCGGACCGCGTCGGCGGTGATCAGCAGCGGCGCCGGGCGGCCCGGGATCGCGGCGGTGGTGACGATGATGTCCTGTTTGGCGGCGTTCTCGCCGAGCGCGTCGCGGACCTGGGCGTTCTCCTCGTCGGTCAGCGGCCGGGCGTAGCCGCCCTCGCCCTCGGCGTCGGGGATGAAGTCGAGTTCCAGCGGCCGGCCGCCGAGCGAGGCGATCTGCTCCCAGGCGGCGCGGCGGATGTCGAAGCCGGTGACGATCGCGCCGAGGCGCTTGCCGGTGGCGACCGCCTGCAGGCCGGCGACGCCGGCGCCGAGGACGAGGACCTTGGCCGGCGGCACGGTGCCGGCGGCGGTGGTCATCATCCCGAAGAAGCGGCCCGACTCGCGGGCGGCGATCAGCATCGCCGCGTAGCCCGCGGCGGCGGCCTGCGAGGAGAGCGCGTCCATCGCCTGGGCGCGGGTGGTGCGCGGGATCGCCTCCATCGCGAAGGCGGTGACCCCGGCGGCGGCCAGCGCGTTGTTGGTCTCGGCCGCGACCCAGGGGTTGAGGTGGGAGATGAAGAGCTGGCCGGAGCGAGAGCTTGGCCGATCTCCTCGGTGCTGGGCACGGCGACCCGGAGGACGACGTCGGCGCCCCAGGCGGCGTCGGCGGCGACGATCTCGGCGCCGGCGTCGGTGTACTGGGCGTCGGGATGGCCGGCGGCGTCGCCGGCACCGGACTCGACGAGCACGTCGACGTGCTCGTTCTTCTTCAACGATTTGACCACGTCAGGGACCAGCGCGACCCGGCGCTCCCCAGCAGCGGTCTCTTTCGGAACTCCGATCTTCATACCCGTGCGGCGCGGTAGGTTATGCGAAACGGTCAGGCGGGCGCCGCGACCCCGGCCATCGGCGGCCAGGCGCTCGAGCGTGTGCAGCTGCTGACCGCGCTCTACATGGACCGGCGACACGATCAGGCGGTCGATCCCGGCGCCGCGGAAGCGCTCGACCCGCTCGGCGACCTCGGCCTCGGTGCCGACCAGCGAGGTCGCCTCGACGATCTCGTCCGGCATCGCCTCGAAGGCGCCGGCGCGGTCGCCGTCCTGGAAGCGCCGCTGGACCTCGTCGGCGACGTCGCCGAAGCCGAAGCGGTGGGCGAGGTCGACGTAGAAGTTGGTCTTGCGGCTGCCCATCCCGCCGAGGTAGAGGAGCGAGGCCGGCCTTGACGACGTTCCGGGCCGCCTCGAGGTCGCCGTCGATCGCCACCTGCAGCGACGGGCTGACCTCGAGGTCCGAGCGCTGGCGCCCGCCCTTCGCGAAGCCGGCCTCGAGGTGCTCGCCCCAGGTCTCCTCGAAGGCGTCGACGCTGAAGAAGATCGGGATCCAGCCGTCGCAGATCTCCGCCGCCATCTCGCACCGATTTGCGGCCGATCGCGCCGACGAAGACCGGGATCTCGTTGCGCAGCGGGTGGAAGTTCAGCTTCAGCGCCTTGCCCTCGCCGCCGGGCAGCGGCAGCGTGGTAGTGCTCGCCGTGGTGTTCGAGCGGGCCCTCGCGGGCGATGATCTCGCGCACCACTTCGATGTACTCGCGGGTCCGGCCCCAGGGCTTCGCGTAGGGGACGCCGTACCAGCCTTCGGAGACCTGCGGGCCGGACGGGCCGAAGCCGAAGAGGAAGCGGCCGCCGGAGAGCTTGTCGATCGTCGCCCCGGCCATCGCCGCCGCCGCGGGCGGCCGCGCCGGCACCTGCAGGATCGCGGCGCCGAGGTTGATCGTCTCGGTCTGCGCCGCCAGCCAGGCGAGCACGCTGACGACGTCGGAGCCGTAGGACTCGGCCACCCAGACCGACTCGTAGCCGAGCCGCTCGGCCGCCAGCGACGACCTCGAGCGCCTCCTCGCCGGCCGGGCCGATCCCCCAGTAGCCCAGGTTGACTCCCAGCTTCAGCGCCATCCGATCCGTCACCCTATTGAATAGGCACTGTGGGAAACGGCCACCCATCAGCGCGAGCAAGGCCTCTCGAGCCGAGGAGGCCGCGGCGCGGCTGCGCAAGCTGGGGCCGCCGCCGGAGACCTCCTCGCGCTCGACCTCGAGCATCGTCGCCGGCAACGTCTTCACCCTCTTCAACGCGATCATCGGCGGTCTTCTTCGTCGCTCGACCTCGGGCTCGGGCTCTACGCCGACTCGCTCTTCGGCCTGATCGCGGTGATCAACTCCTACATCGGGATCCGCCAGGAGCTGAAGGCGAAGGCGACGCTCGACGAGCTGGCGGTGCTGGTCGCGCCGCGGGCCCGGGTCGTCCGCGACGGCGCGGTGATCGAGCTGCTCGGCGACGAGGTCGTCCCCGGCGACGTCGTCGCGGTCGGCCCCGGCGACCAGCTGGTCGCCGACGGCGAGGCGATCGCCACGCCGCGGCATGACGCTCGACGAGTCGATGCTGACCGGCGAGGCCGACGGGATCCGCAAGCGCGCGCGGCGACCGGGTGCTCTCCGGCTCCTTCTGCATCTCCGGCTCCGGCCACTACGTGGTCGACGCGGTCCGCGAGGAGAGCTACGCCGGCCGCCTCGCCGGCGAGGCGCAAGGCCTTCCGCCACCCGCCCTCGCCGCTGCAGGAGGAGGTCAACCGGGTGATCATCGTCTGCACCTACGCTGATGCTGCCGCTGGCGGCGCTGCTGCTCGCTCAGCCTCAAGATCCGCAGCGTCGGCCTGCACGAGGCGGCGCAGACCGCGACCGCCGGCCTGGTGACGCTGATCCCCGAGGGCCTGGTGCTGCTGATGAGCGTCACCTTCGCGGTCGCCGCGGTGCGGCTGGCCCGCCGCGACACCCTGGTCCAGCAGATGAGCGCGACCGAGAGCCTCGCCGCGGTCGACACGATCTGCGTCGACAAGACCGGCACCCTGACCGCCGGCGAGCTGCAGCCTGGCCGGGGTCGAGTTCGCCGAGGGGGTCGACCCGGCGGTCGGCGCCGCGGCGCTGGCCCGCTTCGCCGCCAGCGCCGGCGACCGCAACCAGACCCTGGAGACGATCGCCGAGCGCTACCCGGGCGAGGCGGCGCCGGTCAGCGCCGAGGTCCCCTTCTCCTCGGAGTGGAAGTGGAGCGGGCTCGCGCTCGCGCGACGGCGCCGAGCGGCGGCACCTACGTGCTCGGGGCGCCCGACATCCTCGCCGAGGCGGGCGCGCTGACCCTGCCGCCGGGGCTCGCCGCCAAGCTCGAGGAGGAGACCGCGGCCGGGCGCCGGGTCGTCGCCTTCGGCGCAGTCGAGCGAGGCGCTGCCCGCCGACGCCGCCGGCGCGCGCCGCCGCCGCGGCTGGCGCCGCTGGCGCTGGTCGTGCTGGAGGAGACGCTGCGCCCCGACGCCGCCGAGACGATCGCCTTCATGCGCGAGCAGGAAGTCGACCTGAAGCTGATCTCCGGCGACGCCCGCGCCACCGTCACCGCGGTCGCCTACGCGGTCGGGGTGCCGCGCGACGCCGGCGTGGTCGAGGGCCCCGACCTGCCCGAGGACCCCGAGCAGCTGCAGGAGGTCGCGCTGGCGAACACGATCTTCTGCCGGATCAAGCCGGAGCAGAAGAAAGCGCTGGTCGCGGCGCTGGTCGACGCCGGGCGCTACGTGGCGATGATCGGCGACGGGGTCAACGACGTGCCGGCGCTGAAGCAGGCGCGGATGGCGGTGGCGATGGGCTCCGGCACCCAGGTGACCAAGGGCGTCGCCGACGTCGTCCTGCTCAAAGACCAGTTCTCGCGGCTGCCCGAGGCGGTCGGCGAGGGGCGGCGGATCGCCCGCAACATCCACCGCCTCGGCCGCCTCTACCTGACCAAGACCGTCTACGCGGCGACCCTGATCCTGCTCGTCGCGGTGCCCGGCTTCGCCTTCCCCTTCCTCCCCCGCCACCTCACCCTGGCCGCCTTCCTGACGATCGGCATCCCCTCCTTCGTCCTCGCCCTGGCGCCCTCCGACGGGCCGCTCTACCGCGGCCGCCTGCTGCGGGCCCTGGCCGCCTTCGCGGTCCCGGCCGGGGTCGCGACGGCGATCGCCTCGATCCTCTCCTTCTTCCTCGTCGACACCGTCGCCGGCGCCAGCCTCGACGCCGGCCGCACCGCGGCGACGACGACGCTGATCGTGCTCGGCCTCGCCTTCGTCCTGCTGCTCGAGCGCGGCCCCGGCCGCGAGCACATCGCGATCCAGAGCTACATGCTGGCGATGGTCGCCGGCCTCGGCGCCCTCTACGCGCTGATCCTCGCCGCCGCCCCGGTCCGCGACTTCTTCGAAATGGAGCTGCTCAACGCGACCCAGTGGTTCCTGGCCCTGCTGGCCGCCGCGATCGGCCTGACGATCGCCAGCCTGATCTGGCGTCTGCCCGTGATCGAAGCCCTGGGAAGCGCCGGCCGACGAACCGCGAGTTCGCCCGATGCACGCGATGCCGCATAGGCGCGAACTCACGACGCTCCTGACGTCTGTCTAGTCGCCAGCGCCCGATTTTTCGACGTTGGGCCATGTGACGGCGCGGGTACCGGTCCTTAGCGTGCGAGCATGGCGACGACCTTGAATCCGGCCCGCCCCTTTCCCGGCGCCGGCAAGTACCCGCTCGACGCGGGTCACTTCGACGAGGCGTTCGCCCCGACCGGCACTCCGCGCCCTCCCTACGTGGACGCTGCTCGACGCGCTCGCGCGGCAGGACCTGGTGGTGCTGCGCGAGCGCGTCCGGTCCAACGTCGCCGCGCTCGGGCTCACCTTCGGGCCGGGGCAGCCGATCGCCGTCGACCCGGTGCCGCGGCTGATCGACGCGCGCCGAGTGGGAGCCGCTCGAAGCCGGGCCTGCTGCAGCGGGCCCGGGCGCTGAACGCCTTCCTCGCCGACGCCTACGGCGGCCAGCGGATCTTCGACGCCGGCGTCGTCCCGCGCCGCCTGCTGGAGACCTCGAGCGGGTACGAGCCGCGGATGCGCGGGCTGCTCGATCCCGGCCGTGCCGCCGGCGACCGTCGCCGGACTCGACCTGATCCGCGACGCGGACGGCGAGCTGCTGGTCCTCGAGGACAACCTGCGGATGCCCTCCGGCGCGACCTACGCGATGGCGGTGCGCGAAGCGGTCGAGCCGGAGCTCGGCGCCGCCGCCCGGCCGCTGCCGCTCGGACGGCTACGTCGCGCGCGCTCGGCGAGGCGATCCGCGCCGCCGCCCCGCGCCCGGCGCGCCGAGCCGCGGCGCGGCGATCCTCTCCGACGGCCCCGAGAGCGGCGCCTGGTACGAGCACCGCCGGCTCGGCCGCGAACTCGGCGATCCCGGTCGTCGACCCCGCGCCAGCTCGAAGTCGACGCGCGGCCGCCTCTACACGCGCCAGTCGGCCGCGAGCGCGGTCCAGCTCGACGTCCTCTACCGCCGCCTCGACGAGGACCGCCTCAGCGCCCCCGACGGCGAGCCTACGCGCGCTCGGCGAGCTGCTGCTGCCGGCGCTGGAGTCGGGCCGGCTGCGCTGCGTCAACGCCTTCGGCACCGGCGTCGCCGACGACAAGCTCGCCCACGCCTACGTCGAGGAGATGATCCGCTTCTACCTCGGCGAGGAGCCGCTGCTGCGCTCGGTCCCCAGCTTCGACCTCTCCGACGAGAGGCGCCGCAAGCGAGGCGATGGACCGCCTCGACGAGCTGGTGATCAAGCCGCGCGACGGCTTCGGCGGCCACGGGGTGACGATCATGCCGCGGGCGACCGCGGCCGCAGCGGCGGCGGGCGATCGGGCTGGTGCGGCGGCGGCCCGGAGCGCTTCGTCGCCCAGGAGACGGTCCGCTCTCCACCCACCCGACCGTCTGCGGCGGCCGCCTGCGGCCGCGCCGGGTCGACCTGCGGCCCTTCGTCGTCAGCGGCGCCGGGCGGCGGCCGGCGGCGATGCCGGGCGGCCTCACCCGCTACGCCCGCGGCGCCGGCGAGATGGTCGTCAACAGCTCCCGCGGCGGCGGCTGCAAGGACACCTGGGTGCTCGAGAGCCGGCGCGACGGCCAGCGATGAAGCGGCGCTCCCTCGCATCCCGCGCAACGAGCGGCCGCTGATCGGCGTCACCACCTCCGAGGTGCGCCCGGCCGAGCGGGTCGACCCGCTGCCCGAGGGCGAGCCGCGCGGCCACGAGATGGCGCTCGGGCTCCCCTACCTGCAGCGGGATCGAGGCGGCCGGCGGGCTGCCGGTGGTGATGCCGCCGCTCGACGAGGAGGCGATCGAGCCGCTGCTCGACCGGCTCGACGGGATCTGCCTCTCCGGCGGCCCCGACCTCGACCCGGCAGACCTACGGCGCCGAGCCGCACCCCGAGCTGGGCCCGACCGAGCCCGACCTCGACCGCTTCGAGCTCGCCGTCGCGCGCCGCGCCGACGCCCGCGAGATGCCGATCCTGGCGATCTGCCGCGGCACCCAGGCGCTCAACATCGTCCGCGGCGGGACCCTCCACCAGCACCTGCCCGACATCTCCGACCGAGATCCCCCACCGCCAGACAGACCGCCGGCGACCAGACCAGCCACCCGGTCGCGGTCGAGCCCGGACAGCCGCTTGGCCGCGGCCCTCGGCGGCGCGAGTCGAGATCGACGTCAACTCCTTCCACCACCAGGCGATCGACCGGCTCGGCGAGGGCCTCGTGGTCAGCGCCCGCGCCCCCGACGGGACGATCGAGGCGATCGAGGACCCGAGCCGGCGTTTCCTGATCGGCGTCCAGTGGCACGCCGAGACGCTCGTCCACCGCCCATACGAGGCGGCGCTCTTCCGAGCGCTTCGTCGAGGCCTGCCGCGACGACGGCGCCGAGTTCGAGCGCGCCGCGGCGGGCGCGAGGTCGCGTGACGCGATGGCGCCCGGGCACGCTGCCGGCCTGGGCGACCTGGGCGGAGCCGCACGAGCTCGGGCCCTACACGGTCGGGATCGAGGAGGAGGTGATGCTGCTCGACCAGCTCACCTGGGCGCTCGCCCACCGGATCGACAGCGTCCTGCCCCGCCTCCCCCACGGGCAGCACCGACAGCTTCACCGCCGAGACCCACGGCTCGGCGCTCGAGATCCAGACCGGCGTCCACGCGCGGATCGGCGAGGCGATCGAGGAGCTGGCGGCGCTGCGGACCGAGCTCGACGAGACCCTGCAGCCGCTCTCGATGCGGGCCGCCAGCGCCGGCACCCACCCCTTCGCGGTCTGGCAGGAGATCGTCGTCTCGGCCGGCGAGCGCTACCAGTTCGTCTACGGCTCGATGCGCGAGCTGGCCCGGCGCGAGCCGACCTTCGGCCTCCACGTCCACGTCGGCGTGCCCGACGCCGAAGCGGCGATCCACGCCGCCAACCGCCTCCGCACCCACATCCCGCTGCTGCTGGCGCTCTCGGTCAACTCGCCCTTCTGGCAGGGCCGCGACACCGGCCTCGCCTCGGCCCGCACGCCGCTCTTCCAGGCCTTCCCGCGGGTCGGCATCCCGCGCGCCTTCGCCGACTACGCCGAGTACGTCGAGTCGGTCGACGTGCTGATCCGCTGCGACGCGGTCCCGGAGCCGACCTTCCTCTGGTGGGACGTGCGCCCGCAGCCGCGCTTCGGCACGGTCGAGGTGCGGATCATGGACGCCCAGACGACGCTCGGCGACACCGCCGCGATCGCCGCCCTGGTCCAGTCGATCGTCCGCGCTCGAGGTCGAGGGCGAGGACCACATGGAACGGTCGATGCCGCAGGAGGTCCTCTCCGAGAACCGCTTCCTCGCCGCCCGCGACGGCATGGACGCCGAGCTGATCGAGCCGGAGCTGGGCCGGCGCGTGCCGGCCCGCGAGCTGCTCGCCGACGCTGGTCGCCGTCTGCCGCCCCCACGCCGAGGCGCTCGGCTGCGCCGACGAGCTCGAGACGGGTCGTCGCGCTCGGCGACCGGACCGGCGCCGACGCCAGCTCGAGCTGGCCCGCGCGCTCGGCTCGCTGCCGCGCGTCGGTCGGGGTCCTCGCCGCACGACTTCCTCGCGCGCTGACCGGCGCATCTCGGCGTCCTCAGTCGCTTGTGTGCAGAGCACACGGCGCCCCTGCGTCCTTGACCTGCTTGGTCAGGAGGCGGGAGCTATCACGAACTGGGTGACGATCAGGTTCGCGGCCAGCTTGGTCTCGCCGCCGCGGGTGCGGTCGATCCGGACCTCGATCACGACCGTGTTGCGGCCGACGTGCAGCGGCGTCGCCTCGGCGACGATCTCGTCGCCGAGCAGGCCGGAGCCGAAGACGTTCAGCTTCAGCTCGATCGTCGTGAAGTCGTGGCGCGGCGGGATGTTGCGGAAGGTCGCCCAGGCGGCGACGGTGTCGCCGAGCGCGGTCCAGACGCCGCCGTGGACGAAGCCGCCGGGATGCAGGTGGCGGCGATCGACGACGATCCGGCCGCGGGCGCGGTCGTCCTCGATCTCCAGCGGCTCGATCCCGAGGTCGCCGGGGAAGCTGCCGCCGAGAAGGCGCGGATGTGCTCCGGCTTGATCTGCGACATGTCGTGCATGCGGGCGACCTCCCTGCGACCTCAGTCTGAGGCGCTCCGACGATCATCGCCTTGCCCTGACCGCCGGCGACGCACATCGTCTCCAGGCCGACCTGGTGGTCGTCGGTCTCCATCACGTTCAGCAGCGTGCCCATGATCCGGGCGCCGGTCATCCCGAACGGGTGGCCGAGGGCGATCGCGCCGCCGTGGGTGTTGAGCTTGTCTTCGTCGATCCCGCATTCGGCCATGATCGGGATCACCTGGGCGGCGAAGGCCTCGTTGAGCTCGACCGCGTCGACGTCGTCGATCGTCATCCCGGCCCGGTCGAGGACCTTCTTGATCGCGCCGATCGGGGCGACGCCCATCAGCTCGGGCTCGTTGCCGTAGGTGGCGGCGGTGATGATCCGGGCGCGCGGGGTCAGGCCCAGCTCCTTGGCCTTGGTGTCGCTCATGATCAGCACCGCGGCGGCGCCGTCGTTGAGCGGGCAGGAGTTGCCGGCGGTGACGCCGCCGCCGCCGTGAAGGCCTCCGGCAGTTCGGAGAGCTTCTCCAGGGTCGAGGAGGCGCGCGGGCCGTCGTCCTTGCCGACCACGGTGCCGTCGGCCAGGGTGACCGGGACGATCTCGCGGTCGAAGAAGCCGTCCTCCTGCGACTTCACCGCCAGTTCCTGCGAGCGCTGCGCGAACCTGTCCATGTCGGCGCGGCTGACGTCGTACTTCTTCGCCACGTTGACGGCGGTGATGCCCATGTCGATGTAGGCGTTGGGCTGGCCGTTCTCGCCGATCAGGTTCGGGTTGCGGTCGTCGACGCGGACCGGCTCGGTGGCTTCGTTGAAGCGGCTCACCCACTCGACCCCGGCGGCGATGTAGACGTCGCCCTCGCCGGCCTTGATCGCGTTGCCGGCGTGGCGGATCGCGTCGAGGCTGGAGGAGCAGTAGCGGGAGACGGTGACGCCGTTGACGGTCTGCGGCAGCTTCTCCGAGAGCAGCGAGATGATCCGGGCGATGTTGAAGGCCTCGAGGCCCTGCGGCATGCCGACCCCGCAGAAGACGTCCTCGACCAGGGCCGGGTCGACTCCGGGGTTGCGCTCGAGCAGCTGGTCGACGACGAAGGCGCCCATCTCGTCGGGACGCAGCTGGGCGAGCGAGCCCTTGAAGGCACGGCCGATCGGCGTGCGGAGGGTGTCGACGATGACTGCTTCGGGCATTTGAAGATCTCCTTGAAGGCTTGGTGAGTACCGGTTTGCGCGGGGGAGCGTAATTGATTGGCTGGTCAATCAATTGTGCGAAAGCGCACATAACTTCCCCTTTTCGTCCCCCGGCTGCGTTACATTCGCCTCAATCCAGCTCGCGAATGCGAGACCATGCCGCCGCGGCGGCATGCGAAAGGAGCCCCTTCATGCCCGAGGGCTACTGCGTCAAAGAGCGCAAGAAGGTCGAGATCAAAGACGCCAAACAGGTGACCATGAAGAACGGTCGCCCGGCGATCCAGGGCTTCTGCCCCGATTGCGGGACGAAAATCTTCAAGATCGGAAAACTCGAGGGATAGGCCCCGCAGAGAGGTCGCGGCCCGGCGGGCGCCGGGCCGCACACGGTCTGAACCTGGGCAGGTCGGAAGCCGTATCCCAGGTCCAATGGTCGAGCTGAGCAGCGAGCGAGATGTGCGGGAGGCTTACGCCGCGCATTCCGGCGAGCTCTACGGGTTCGCGTTGCGCTCGCTCGGCGACTCCGGGCTGGCCGAAGAAGCGGTCCAGGAGACCTTCGTCCGCGCCTGGCGGGCGGGCGACCGCTTCGACCCCGAGGTCGGCTCGCTGCGGACCTGGCTGTTCGCGATCCTCCGCAACGTCGTGATCGACTTCGGGCGTGCCCGCGCGGTGCGACCGAAGCTGAGCGGCGAGGCGGGGATCGAGCCCTCGGTCGAGCCGCTCGAGCAGGCGCTGCTCTCCTGGCAGGTCGAGGAGGCGATGCGGCGGATCGGCGAGGAGCACCGCCGGGTGATCGTCGAGACCCACTACCGCGGCCGCCCCTACGCGGAGGTCGCGGCGGAGCTGGGCGTCCCCGAGGGGACGATCAAGAGCCGCGTCTACTACGGGCTGCGAGCGCTGCGGGTGGCGCTGGAGGAGATCGGCTATGAAGACTGACGAGCACCGCGACTGGCGCCACTCGCTCGGCGCCTACGCGCTCGGCGACCTGCCCGAGGACGAGCGCGCGGCCCTCGCCGCCCACATCGAAGGCTGCGCCGAGTGCCGGGTGGAGGCCGAGGCGCTGGGGGCCGTCGCCCGGCTGCTGCCGCTGGCCGACCCGGCCCGCTTCAGCGAGCCGGCGCCGCGGCCGCCGGCCGAGCTCGGCGAGCGGGTGGCGGCGACGATCGGCGCCGAGCGCCGGGCCGAGCGGAGCAGGCGGCGACGGCGACGCGGCTTCGGCTTCGCCCTGGCCGGCGCCGCCGCGGCCGCGGCGGCGGTCCTGGCGATCGCGATCCTGCCGGGGGGCGGGGACGGCGGCGCGCCGGAGCAGGAGGTCCGGTTCTCCTCGCTGCCCGGAGACGTGAAGATCTCGGCCAGCCTCGAGCCCCACTCCTTCGGCACCGAGATCCACATGTACGTGTCCGGCGTGCGCTCGGGCACCCTCTGCCGGGTCTTCCTGCGCGACCTGCAGGGGCGCAGCTTCTCCGCCGGCAGCTTCCGCTACCGCTGGGGAGACGAATCCGACGCCGTCCTCAGCTCGGCCCTCGACCTCTCCCGCACCCGCTCGATCGCCGTCCACGCCGGCGGGCGCGTCTTCGTCGCCCCGGTCGGCCAAGGAGCCACCGCGGCGATCCCGAAACTGACCGAGGAGGACGCCTGATGAAGCGCATCGCAATCCCATCGATCCTGCTCGCCCTGGCGGCGACCCTGGCGATCGCCGGCTGCGGCGGCGACGGCAACAGCGGCGGGGCCTACGGCAACAAGGGCGCCCAGACCGACACCAGCGTCGCCGAAGCCGCGCCCAACCCCGAAGAAGGGGCGACCTTCGTCTCGGTCGCCGCCGTCCCCGGCCTCGGCCGCGTCCTCGTCGACTCCAGGGGCCTGACCCTGTACGACTTCCACAAGGACCAGGGCGCGGAATCCTCCTGTTACGGAGGCTGCGCCAAGGTCTGGCCGCCGCTGCTGAGCGCAGGCGAGCCGCACGCCAGCAACGGCGCCCAGGCCGGCCTGGTCGGGACCACCGAACGCCGGGACGGGACCACCCAGGTCACCTACGCCGGCCACCCCCTCTACACCTACGCCGAGGACGGCAAGCCCGGCGACGCCAACGGCAACGACATCGACTCCTTCGGCGCCGAGTGGTACGCGCTGACCCCGAGCGGCGCCGAGCCCGGCGACTCCTAACCGCCCCCCGGGGGGGGGGCGAATCCCGTCGCGCGGTTCCTTAGTAGTCCGTGGCACGACAAAGGAACCACGGGGTGCGGTCGGTGGGGTGGGACTGGCAGCAGGGTGAGAAGGCCACCGCGCAGGGCGGAGTCGTCTCACTGGACCAGCTACGGGAGATCGGGGTTTCGCGGCAGCTCGCCAGCGAACGGTCTGAGCGAGGACGGCTCCACCGCGTGCACCGCGGTGTCTACGCGGTCGGGCACCGTTCGCTGGGGCGGACGGCGCTGTTGCGGGCGGCGGTGCTGGCCTGTGGCGAGGGGGCGGTCGTCTCCCACGGGACCGCCGCGGCGCACTGGGGGTTGACCGACCGCGCGCCGGCGCAGATCGACGTCACCGTGCCGGTCGAGGCGGGGCGCAAGCTCGACGGGATCCGCTGCCGGCGCTGCCGCTATCCGGGCCCGGAGGAAATCTGCGACCACGGGGAAGTCGTCTGCACGACGCCCGCGCGCACGCTGATCGACGAGGCCGGGCGCCTGGGCATCGGCTCGCTGCGGCGCCGGGTCGAGCGTGCGGTCGTCCTCGACCTGCTCGACTTCGGCGAGCTCGACCTCGTGCTCGCGGCGGCCAAGGGACGGCGAGGCGTGCGGGCTCTGGCCGCGATCGCCTCCGACTGGCGCAGCGAGGACGGGTCGGCGCCAGACGTCCGCAGCGTCTTCGAGGCGCGGGTGCTCCCGGAGCTCGTGGCGCAGGGGCTGCCGAGGCCGATCTGCAACCGCAAGCTGCAAGTCGACGGCGGCAGCCTGATCGTCGACTTCCTCTGGCCCGACCACGGCCTGATCGTCGAAACCGACGGTCGCGAGACCCACGAGACGCCCGCCGGCTTCCAGCGCGACCGTCGCCGGGACCAGCTGCTGCTCGCCGAGGGGTACCGCGTCTCCCGGGTCACCTGGCTGCAGATGCGCGACGAGCTCGCCGCGGTGATCGCCAGGATCGCCCGTGCCCTGCAACACGAGGCTCCTCCCCGTCCCGCGGTTCCTTAGTCAGGCATAGGACGACAAAGGAACCACGCGATGGGTGGGGCGGTCAGGCGGGCGGGGACTTGCGGCGCTTGCGGTAGCTGAGGCTCGGGGCGGAGATCGCGCGGACCTCGGCCAGGAGCCGGGCCGAGAGCTCGCCGGGGTCCTCGCCGGGGCGGGGCTGGCCGCCGGCGGGGTCGAAGAAGCTGACCTTCAAACGGGGGCGGCGGGGGAAGCCGGTGAGGTCCGAGGTGCCCTGGATCGCGACCAGGCTGACGTGGGCCTCCGGCACTTCCAGGGCCAGCCGGCCGACGCCGCTGCGGGCGCGCAGGACCTTGCCGCGGGAGCGGGTGCCCTCGGGGAAGACGCCGATGCAGGCGCCGGCGCGGAGGACCTCGATCGCTCGCGCCAGGGCCTGCTTGTCGCCGCTGCCGCGCTCGATCGGGACCTGGCCCATCCCGTTGAGGATCGGCCCCAGGCCCCTGACGTCCCAGAGTTCGGCTTTGGCGAGGGCGCGGATCTGGCGGTGCCCGAGGGCGGCGACCCCGACCATCAACGGGTCCCAGTGGCTGTCGTGGTTGCCGATGACCAGCAGCGGGCCGCTGGCCGGCAGGGTCTCCACGCCATCGACCTCGAGCCGGCCCCAGGCCGCGACGAGGCGATTGAGGTTGATGACGGTGCGGTAGGTGCGGGTGTGCTCGCGCATCTGGGACCGGAGTTCTATGCGTTCTCGGCCCGCGCCGTTCAGGCGCCGGCGTCGGCAGCCCGGCGCAGGAGGTCGCGCAGGGCCCGCTGATCCTCCTTCGAGAGCGCCTGCAGCCACCCCGGCGGCACGCTCAGCTCGCCGATCGCGCGCTGGCGCATCCGCTCCCCCTTCGCGGTCAGCTCGATCGCCTTGACCCGCCGGTCGGCCTGCGAAGGGCGGCGCCGGGCGAGGCCGCGGCCTTCGAGCGCGTCGGCGATCCCGGTCACGTTGGAGGGGTCGCAGCGCAGCAGCTCGGCGATCTCCCCCATCGTCCGCGGCTCCCCGAGCCGGGCGAGGGCGCCGAGGGTCGCCGGGGTGAGGCCGAGGTCGCGGGCGATGTCGAGGAACCGCGGCGGGTAGACGAGGCCGGCAAGCAGCCCCCAGGCTTCGCGTGAGGTCTTCGATTCGGCCACGACAGTAGTGTAGCTCAATCTTTGCTAGCCTCAAATATTGATGACTACCGGGATCGAAGTCGAAGGGCTGGTGCGCGAGTTCAAGAACGGGCCGCGCGCGGTCGACGGGATCGACCTCGAGGTCGCCCCGGGCGAGATCTACGGCTTCCTCGGCCCCAACGGCGCCGGCAAGTCGACGACCGTGCTGATGCTGACCACGCTGCTGCCGCCCACCGCCGGCACCGCCCGGGTCGCCGGCTTCGACATCGTCACCGAAGGCCCGCGGGTGCGCTCGGCGATCGGCGCGGCGCTGCAGGAGGCGGCGCTCGACCCGCTGCTCACCGGCCGCGAGCACATGCGCCTGCAGACCTCCCTGCACGGGATCGCCAAGGCCGAGCGCGAGCGGCGCGGCGACGAGCTGCTCGAGCGGGTCGGCCTCTCGCAGGCGGCGGACCGCAAAGTCGGCGGCTACTCCGGCGGGATGAAGCGGCGGCTCGACCTCGCGCTGGCGCTCGCCCACCGGCCCCGCATCCTCTTCCTCGACGAGCCGACCACCGGCCTCGACATCCAGAGCCGCACCGCGCTCTGGGAGGAGGTCGCGCGGCTCGCCTCCGAGGACGGCGTCACCGTCTTCCTCACCACCCAGTACCTGGAGGAGGCCGACGCGCTCGCCAACCGGGTCGGGATCATCGACCACGGCTCGCTCGTCGCCGAGGGCACGCCGGCGGCGCTGAAGGCCGAGATCGGCCGCCCGACGGTCGAGGCGGTGCCGCGCGACCCGGGCCAGCGCGAGCGCATGGCGGCGGTGCTCGGCCGCTTCGGCGAGCCCGCCGGCGCCGGCCCCAAGGGCGTCGCGGTCCGCCTCGACGGCGGCGAGTCCGAACTGGCCGAGGTGGTGCGGGCGCTCGACGCCGAGGGGATCGCGATCGAGACCCTGCAGCTGCACGCGCCCTCGCTCGACGACGTCTTCCTCGCCAAGACCGGCCGCAGCCTGGAGGGAGCCGAGGAGGCCGAGGCGGAGGCGGAGGACGCGGTGGCCGAGACCGAGGCGGCGTGAGCCCGGAGCTCCGCACCCAGGTCGGGCAGCTCGCCCGCCGCTCGGTGCTGCGGACCCTGCGCCAGCCGGCCCAGATCGTCCCGTCGCTGATCTTCCCGCTCTTCCTGCTGGCGGTGAACTCGGGCGGGCTCAAAGACGTCACCCACCTGCCCGGCTTCCCGACCGACTCCTACCTGACCTTCGCGCTGGCGATCACCTTCATGCAGGGGGCGCTGTTCTCGGTGATGAACTCCGGCACCGACCTCGCCCGCGACATCGAGACCGGCTTCCTCAACCGGATGGCGCTGACCCCGCTGCGCGGCGCCGCCCTGCTCAGCGGCCTGCTCGCCGGCTCCTTCGTGCTCGGGCTGATGCAGGCGGTCGCCTACCTGATCGTCGGCCTCGCCTTCGGCGCCGAACTGCCGGCCGGGGTCGGCGGGGCGCTGGTCCTGATCGCGCTCTCGGTCGCGATCACCGTCGCCTTCGGGACGATCGGCCTCTTCGCCGCGCTGCGCACCGGCTCCGGCGAGGCGGTCCAGGGCCTCTTCCCGGTCTTCTTCGTCTTCCTCTTCCTCTCCTCGATGGCGCTGCCGCTGGACCTGATCCAGACCGACTGGTTCCACACCGTCGCCACGATCAACCCGGTCTCCTACCTGCTGGAGGCCTTCCGCTCGCTGCTGATCGAAGGCTGGGACGCCGGCGCCCTGGCGCTCGGGTTCGGGATCGCCGCGGCGATCTTCGCGATCGGGATGACCGCCGCGGCCGGCGCCCTGAAGACGCGGCTGGTGCGGACGTGAGCGCCGCCCCCGGCCCCGCCGGGTTCGGCGCCGTCGCCCGCGCGGTCGCCTGGCGCAGCATCCACAACTTCCTCACCAACCCGGCCTTCCTGATCCCCTCGCTGATCTTCCCGCTGTTCTTCTTCGCCTCCTTCGCCGGCGGCCTCTCCGCCGTCGGCAACGTCCCCGGCTTCGACTTCCCCAGCGGCTACACCGCCTTCCAGTACGTCTTCGTGCTGCTGCAGTCGGCGGCCTTCGGCGGCGTCTTCACCGGCTTCGGGATCGCCCGCGACTTCGAGACCGGCTTCGCCCGCCGCTACCTGCTGGCCGCCGCCAACCGCAGCGGGATCATCGCCGGCTACGCGCTCGCGGCGCTGTTCCGCGCCCTCGTCACCTGGAGCGTCCTGACCGCGGTCGCGCTGATCGCCGGGATGGAGATCGGCGGCACCGGCTTCGACCTCTTCGGCCTGTTCGTGCTGGCGATCCTCGTCAACCTCACCGCGACCCTCTGGGCGGCCGGGGTGGCGATGCGGATCCGCTCGATCCAGGGCGGACCGCTGATGCAGATGCCGATCTTCCTGATCCTCTTCCTCGCCCCCGTCTACGTGCCGCTCGACCTGCTCAGCGGCTGGATCCACGCGGTCGCCACGGTCAACCCGGTGACCGCGCTGCTGGAGGCCGGCCGCGGCTTCATCTCCGGCGACCCGACCGTCGTCGCGCTCGCCTTCGGGCTGGCGATCGTCCTGCCGGTGCTCTTCGCGCTCTGGTCGCTGACCGGCCTGCGCCGCGCCGAAGCCGCCGGCTAGCCAGCCATCCCTCGGCGCGCCAGGCGTGCGAGCCGACACACCGGTTTCCCTAAGTGATGAAAGTCACGCTGCCGGGTAGCCCCGGGAAGGAGGCTGCCCATTCGGTCTTCCGGTTGCCCTCGGGGGAAGTCGAAGCGCCCATTTTGGGACGAACTACAGTTGTTCGACTGTGTCGCAAAAGCCACTTGAGCTGATACTCGCGCGGAACCTCATGTCCGCCCTCTCCACGCCGGCCTTCCTGGTCGACGAGGGCGGCCTGCTGGTCTTCTACAACGAGGCCGCGGGGCTGCTGCTCGGCAGGCACTTCGAGGAGATGGGGACGGTCGGGCCGGAGGAATGGGGCGCCCTCTTCGGACCCTTCGACGACGGCGGCGAGCCGATCCCCTACGACGAGCTGCCGCTGGTTACGGCGGTCCGCAGCGGGCGTCCCGCCCACGCCGAGGTGACAATCCGCTCGACCGACGGCACCGCCCACGCGGTCGAGGTCTCGGCCTTCCCGATCCTCACCGCGCACGGCTCGCAGGGCGCGATCGCGGTCTTCTGGCCGACCCGGTCCGCAGCCCCCGCCGATCTCCCGGCGCAGACAAACGGCAACGGGGCGGGGCCGGCGTGAAGGTCAAGCTCTGGGGGACGCGCGGCTCGATCCCCTCCCCCGGGCCGGAGACGATCCGCTACGGCGGCAACACCTCCTGCGTCGGCGTCACCCTCAGCGACGGCTCGATGCTGGCGCTCGACGCCGGCACCGGCATCCGCAGCCTCGGCCTGGCGCTCGGCGAGGCGCCCTCGCGGCTGCACATCCTGCTCACCCACCTGCACCTCGACCACATCCAGGGCCTCGTCTTCTTCGCCCCCGCCTTCATGCCGCAGACCGAGCTGACGATCTGGGGGCCGGCCTCGCCCGAGGCCTCGCTGCGCGACCGCATCGCCCGCTACATCTCCGCCCCGCTCTCGCCGATCGAGGTGCGCGAGCTGCCCTGCGACTTCTCCTTCCGCCACTGCCCGAACGCCGAGTGGGAGATCGGCCCGGCGAAGATCCGCTGCGCCGCCGTCGCCCACCGCGGGCCGACCCTCGGCTACCGGATCGAGGACGGCGACTCCTCGCTGGCCTACATCCCCGACCACGAGCCGGCGCTCGGGACCGACCTCGAGGGGGTCTCGGAGGACTGGATCTCCGGCTTCGAGCTGGCCCGCGAGAGCTCGCTGCTGATCCACGACGGCCAGTACGCCGACGACGAGTACCCCGCCCACGTCGGCTGGGGCCACTCGGCGCTCGGCCACGCGCTCTCCTTCGCCCACCGCACCGGGGCCGAGCGGACCGTGCTCTTCCACCACGACCCGCGCCACTCCGACGAGTTCCTCGACGGACACGGGGAGCGGGCGCGGGAGCGCTGGGCCGAGCTCGGCGGCGGCGCCGGCGAGGTCGAGCTGGCGGTCGAGGGAGCCGAGTACGAGCTGCCGGTGCGGGCGGACCGCCCGGCCGCCCTCGCCTGAGCGATACCCTGCGGGCGTGGCTGAGCTCCCCCCCTCGCCGCTGATCGAGGCGGCGCTGTCGACGGCGGCCGAGGCCCACGCCGGGCAGATTCGCAACGGCGCCGGGGGCATCCCCTACATCGAGCACCCGAAAGCGGTCGCCGGGCTGCTGGCCGAACACGGCTGGACCGACGAGGTGCTGGCGGCGGCGCTGCTGCACGACGTGATCGAGGACAGCGAGAAGACCGCGGCGGAGCTCCGCGAGCGCTTCGGCGAACCGGTCGCCGGCCTGGTCGTGGCGCTCAGCGACGACGAATCGATCGCGGACTGGCGGGAGCGCAAGACAGAGCACCGGGCCCGGGTGCAGGGCGCGGGCGCGGAGGCGCTGGCGATCTACGGCGCCGACAAGCTGACCAACGTGAAGGCGCTGCGAACCGCCTGGGCCGAGCAGGGCGAGGCGGTCGCCGGGGAGCTGAAGGTGCCGCTCGACGACAAGCTCGAGGCCTGGGAAGCGGACCTGGAGATCCTGCGAGCGCGGGCTCCCGAGCTGCCCTTCCTCGACGAGCTCGGGTCCGAGCTCAGTCTTTTTCGGGCGGATCGAGCAGCGGCAGGCCCTCACCGCGGTACTTGAACCGCCGCCGCAGCGGCAGCGCCGCCCAGAAGAAGACGAAGACGGCGACGGTGACGGCCGTGGTCGCCAGGGTCGCCGTGCTTCCGAAGAGGATGTCGGTGATCAGCATGATCGCGCAGCTCATCGCCAGCGCCAGCGTGCAGAGGCCGGCGATCGCCAGCCGGTTGGAGATGAACACGAGGCGGTGCTTCTGCTGGTAGCGGAAGGTGAGCCGGTGGTAGGCGGTGGGAGCGATCAGCAGGGCCGCCGTGAGCGCGGTCAGCAGCAGGGTCGCGAAGTAGACGCCCTTCTGGAAGTCGGTGATCTTTTCGAAGTTCTGCTGGAACGGGACCGCCAGCAGGAAGGCGAAGAGGACCTGGACTCCGGGCAGCGCGACCCGCAGCTCCTGCAGCAGCTCGCCGAGGTTGCGGTCGAGGCGCTGCTCCTCGCTCTCATCCCTTCCCGAGGGCCGGTCGTTCATCTGCTTCACCATATGCCCAGTGGTAACCGCGATCGTCCTTTTCAATCGCGACCTGCGGGTCCGCGACAACCCGGCTCTGGCGGCGGCGGCGCGGGCCGAGCGCACGGTGCCGCTGTTCGTCGTCGACGAGCGGTTGATGGGATCGCGCTTCGCGGCGCCCAACCGGGTCGCCTTCATGCGCGAGGCGCTGGCCGACCTCGACGACTCGCTGAAACGGGCGGGTGGGCGGCTCTTCGTCCGCCGGGGCGACCCGGTGCGCGAGGCGATCGCCCTGGCCAGCGAGTGCGGCGCCACCCAGCTGCACGCGAGCGCCGACTGGAGCGCCTTCGCGAAGGCGCGCGAGCGGCGCCTGGCGGCGGCCTGCGAGGAGGAGCGGATCGAGTTCTGCCTGCACCCGGGGGTGACGATCGTCCCGCCGGGGGCGGTGACCCCGACCGGTGGCGACCACTTCAAGGTCTTCACCCCCTACCACCGCGCCTGGAGCGCGCTGCCACGGCGCCAGGGCCACGGTGCGCCGCGACGGCTGCGGGTCCCGTCCAAGCTCGCCGCCGGACGGCTGCCGGCGCTGGAGAAGCTGACCGCCGGGCGGCCCTCGCCGCGGCGGATGGCGGGCGGCGAGAGCGCGGGCCGGAAGCTCATGCGGACCTTCCTGCGCGACGGGCTGGGGGAGTACGACGAGCGCCACGACGACCTCCCCGGCGACGCCACCTCGCGGCTCAGCGCCCACCTGCGCTGGGGCTGCGTCTCGCCGCTGGAGCTGATGCTGGAGGCGCACGAGCGGCCCGGCGGGGCGCCCTTCGTGCGCCAGCTCTGCTGGCGGGACTTCCACCACCAGGTGCTGGCCGCGGTGCCCACGCTGCCGCGCCGCGACTACCGCCCGCGCGGCGACCGCTGGTCGCGCTCGAAGCGGGCCCTGGAAGCCTGGCGCGAGGGGCAGACCGGCTACCCGATCGTCGACGCGGCGATGCGGCAGCTGGCCGAGGAGGGGTTCATGCACAACCGGGCGCGGATGACCGTCGCCTCGTTCCTCACCAAGGATCTCTACGTCGACTGGCGCCAGGGCGCCTGGCACTTCTGGGACCTGCTGAGCGACGGCGAGATCGCCAACAACGCCGGCAACTGGCAATGGGTCGCGGGAACCGGCAACGACACCCGACCCAACCGCGTCCTCAACCCGCTGCGCCAGGCCGAGCGCTTCGACCCGCAGGGCGAGTACGTGCGCCGCTACCTGCCGGAGCTGGGGGCGATCGACGGCAAGGCCGTCCACCGCCCCTGGGAGCTGCCGGCGCGCGAGCGCCGCGGCTACCCGGACCCGATCGTCGACCACGAGGAGGCCGCGGCCGCGTTCCGAGCCCACCGCGGCGCGTAGGATCGCCCGATGGGCAGGCTGGCGGTGATCGTTGGCAGCAACGCACTCGGACCCGGCGGGGGCGAGATCGTGGCCGCCTCGGCCGAGCACGGGGCGGCGATCGTGCAGCGGCACGGGGACGCCAAGGACTACGTGCTGCCGCACCAGATCGACCACGTCGCCAACCTGCGGGCGCTGGCCGAGCAGGGCTGCGACCGGGTCCTGGCGATCGCCTCGGTCGGCTCGCTGAAGGCGGAGCTGCCGGTCGGCAGCCTGGTCTGCCCCGACGACTTCATCGCCCTTCACCTCGGGCTCTCCGCCTTCGCCGACCAGCGCGCCCACAGCGCCCCGGCCTTCGACGCGCTCTGGCGCCGGGAAGTGATCGCGGCCTGGGGCGCCGGCGGCGAGGCCCCGCACGACGGCGGCGTCTACTGGCAGACGATCGGGCCGCGCTTCGAGACCCCGGCGGAGATCCGGATGCTCGCCCCGCACGCCGACGTGGTCGGGATGACGGTCGCCTCCGAGTGCGTGGTCGCCGGCGAGCTCGGCCTCGACTACGCGGCGCTCTGCATGGTCGACAACCTCGCCAACGGGGTCGGCGGCGGCACGATCAGTCTCGCCGAGATGGAGGCCGACCGGCTCGCCAACGCGGGCGTTCTGCGCGACGGCCTGGAAGCGGTGCTGCCGCAGCTCGGAGCGGTCGGCCGGTGACCGCGACGCCGCCCCCACCCATCGCGCGGTTCCTTTGTAGTCCTATGGCGGACAAAGGAACCACGCGATGGGGTTGACGGTGACGGGGGCCGAGCTTGGTGGGGAGCGGGTCGGGGTGCGCTGCGTCGGCGGGCGGATCGAGGCGATCGGGGCGGGCGTGAGCGCGGCGGCGGGCGACGAGGTACTGGCGGCGGACGGCGGCCACCTGCTGCCGCCGCTGCTGAACGGCCACACGCACGCGGCGATGACCCTGTTCCGCGGCAGCGGCGGCGACCTGCCGCTGATGCCCTGGCTGCAGGAGCGGATCTGGCCGGTCGAGGCGAAGCTGACCGGCGAGGACGTCTACTGGGGGGCGCGGCTGGCCTGCGCGGAGATGATCCGCGGCGGCACCACCCGCTTCTGGGACATGTACTGGCACCCGGAGGCGACCGCGCGGGCGGTCGCCGACGCGGGAATCCGGGCGACGATCGGCGCGCCGCTGTTCGACGTCGGCCGCGACGCCGGGGAGATGCGCGACTCGGCCCTGGCCAGCCTCGAGCAGCTCGGCGCCGCCGGCCCGCTGGTCTCCCCCGCGCTCGCCCCGCACTCGATCTACATGGTCAGCGAGGACTCGCTGCGCTGGATCGCCGCGCTCGGGGCCGAGCGCGAGGTGCCGATCCACATCCACCTCTCCGAGACCCGCAAGGAGGTCGAAGACTGCATCGCCGCCCACGGCGAGCGGCCCGCCTTCTACCTCGACCGGGTCGGGGCCCTGAACGAGCGCACGGTGCTCGCCCACGGGGTCTGGCTCGACGCCGAGGAGCTGGCGCTGATCGCCGCGCGCGGCGCCACCGTGGTCACCAATCCCGTCGCCAACATGAAGCTGGCGGTGGGCGGCGTCTTCCCGCACCCGGCGGCCCGGGCGGCCGGGGTCGCGGTCGGGCTCGGCACCGACGGCGCCGGCTCCAACGACTCGCTCGACCTGCTCGCCGACCTCAAGGCCTTCGCGCTGATCCAGAAGCACGCCGCCGGCGACCCGACCGCGATCGACGCGGCCGAGGCCTGGGCGGTCGCCACCGGCGCCCGGGCGCCGCGTCTGGGGGCCGGCAGGCCGCTCGCGGTCGGCGCCGACGCCGACTTCCTGCTGGCCCGCGCCGAGGCGCCGGAGCTGGCAATCGGCGACCTCACCGCCGACCTCGTCTACGCGGCCGCCGGGGCGGCGATCGAGACGGTCGTGGTCGGCGGCGAGGTGCTGATGCGCGGCGGCGGGCCGGAGGGGCTCGGCGAGGTCGTCGCGCGAGCACGCGAGCGCGCCCAGGGCCTGGGTTTGTGAACCGGCGCATAGGGATCTCTGTCTAGAGCGGGCCGCGGCGGGGTATAGGCTCGCCTCCAGTGCCCCCCGGCGAGGCCGCTACCGACATCCAGCCGCACTCCGGAGCATCCTCGGTCAGCTATGAGGGCGCGACCAAACGGTATGGCGACTCCGCGGTGGCGGCGGTCGACAACCTCACCCTGGAGGTCCCCGCGGGTGAGATCTGCGTCCTCGTCGGCCCCTCCGGCTGCGGCAAGACCACGGCGATGCGGATGGTCAACCGCACGGTCGAGATGAGCTCCGGCGACATCCTCGTCGGCGGCGAGTCGGTGCGCAGCAAGGACGCCGCCCAGCTGCGGCGGGAGATCGGCTACGTGATCCAGCAGATCGGCCTCTTCCCCCACCGCACGATCAGCGAGAACATCGGCACGGTGCCGCAGCTGCTGGGGCGCAGGAAGGAGTGGATCGGCGAGCGTTCCGCCGAGCTCCTGGCCCTGGTCGGGCTCGACCCCGAGCTCGGCGACCGTTATCCGGCCCAGCTCTCCGGCGGCCAGCAGCAACGCGTCGGCGTCGCCCGCGCGCTCGCCGCCGACCCGCTGGTGATGCTGATGGACGAGCCCTTCGGGGCGATCGACCCGATCAACCGCGAGCGCCTGCAGAACGAGTTCCTGCGCCTGCAGGCGCAGGTCCAGAAGACGGTCCTCTTCGTCACCCACGACATCGACGAGGCGATCAAGATGGGCGACCGGATCGCGGTCATGCGCGAGGGCGGACGGGTCGAGCAGTACGCGACCCCGGCCGAGCTGCTGATGGCGCCGGCCAACGAGTTCGTCGAGGACTTCGTCGGCGCCGACCGGGCGCTGAAGCGGCTGGCGCTGATGCGGGTCTCCGACATCGACCTCTGGGAGGCCCCCTGGGCCACCGCCGGCCAGAGCACCGCCGAGGTGCGGGCCAAGCTCGACGCCCCCGACGTCGAGGTCCCCTACCCGCTGCTGGTCGACGGCGAGCGGCGGCCGCTGGGCTGGCTCTCCGAGCGCGATCTCGGCGGCGACACGGTGCCCGGGCGGCCCGACTCGCCGCTGGGACCGGTGCTCGACCGCGACGACGTGATGCGCGACGCGCTCGCCGACATGCTCCAGGGCGGCGCCCAGTACGCGGCGGTGACCGACCACCGGGGCGCCGTCGTCGGCGTGCTCTCGGTCGAGATCATCTCCGAGTTCCTGGTCTCGCCGGCGGCGGTGGTCGACGAGCACCCGGCGGCCGAGCGGCCGCTGAGCGGCGAGGACACCGATGACTAGCCCGGTCCTCCTCGCCGAGGTCGGCAAGGTCGGCGAAGGCTTCTTCAAAGAACGGACCACCGACACCCTCCCCTGCCAGGCGACCGACAAGCTCTTCTGCTGGGACTGGGCCCGCGAGCACTTCGACCGCTACGAGACGCCGCTGCGCCAGCACGTCGAACTGGTCCTGATCGCGGTCGCGATCGGCTTCGTCCTCGCCTTCGCCCTCGCCCTGCTGGCGCACCGCCACCGCTGGCTGCGACCGCCCTTCCTGCTCGGCACCGGCGTCCTCTACACGATCCCCAGCATCGCCTTCTTCTTCCTGCTGCTGCCGCTGACCGGCCGCGGCCGCGACACCGCGATCATCGCCCTCAGCGCCTACACCCTGCAGATCATCTACCGCAACACGATCATCGGCCTCGACAACGTCTCCAAGGCGGCGGTCGAGGCGGCGCGCGGGATCGGCATGACCGACCGCCAGATCCTCTGGAAGGTCGAGATCCCGCTGGCCCGGCCGGAGATCTTCGCCGGCCTGCAGATCGCCACGGTCAGCACCGTCGCGATCGCCACCCTCGCCACCTTCGCCGGCGGCGGCGGGCTCGGCGAACCGATCTTCAAAGGCGAACTCGGACTCACCTTCAAGACCAACATCATCATCGCCGGCGGCCTCGCGGTGCTGCTGGCGGCGATCTTCGGCGTGCTGCTGCTCTGGGTGCAGCGCCTGGTCACCCCCTGGCGGCGGGTGCAGACGGCATGAGCTCCCTGCTCGCGCAGCTCCCCTTCGCCTCGATCGACGGCGCGATCGAATTCATCTTCGAGCCGCAGTACTCGAACGTCACCGGCGGCAACAAAGTGGGCGGCATCGAGCAGGTGATCGAACTGACGATCAAGCAGCTCGAAGTGACCGTGCTGGCGCTGGCCGTGGCGCTGGCGGTGGCGATGCCGATCGCCCTCTACCTCGGCCACAGGCACAAGTTCGAAACGCTGGCGATCGCCTTCGGCAACGCCGGCCGCGGGATCCCCGAGCTGGCGCTGATCGCCTTCATGGCGGCGGCGATCGGGGTCGGCAAGCTCAACGTGGTGATCGCCCTCGCGGTGCTGGGGATCCCGCCGATCCTCACCAACGCCTTCGTCGGCATCCACCAGGTCGACCGCTCCGCCGTCGACGCGGCCCGGGGGATGGGGATGAGCGAGTTCGAGATCCTCCGCAAGGTCGAGATCCCGCTGGCGATCCCGACCCTGATGGGCGGCATCCGCGGCGCCGCGATCGCGATCGTCGCCACCGCCACGATCGCGCCGCTGGCGGGCTATGAAACGCTTGGCGACTTCATCATCAACGAAAACGTCTACGGCGAGAACGGAGTGCTGGCGGGGGCGATCCTCGTGGCGCTCCTCGCCCTCGCCCTCGAGCTGGCGCTGGCAGGGTTACAGCGCCTGCTCACCTCTCCCGGGCTCAAGCCGAGGCCGGCGTGACTCAGTCCAAAACACCAAGGAGGCATCAAGTGAGGTTGAACAAATCGAGGCTGCACATGGCGCTCGCCATGTTCCTCGCGCTCGCACTTACGCTGGGGGTCGCCGCCTGCGGCAGCAGCGACGACAGCACCAGCGGCTCCGCAACCGAAGCGTCGACCGAAGGTGGCGGTGAGGGCGGCGCGATCGTCTCCAATCCCGACAACGGCGGGGTCACCCTCACCGTCGGCTCGAAGAACTTCACCGAACAGATCATCCTCGGTGAGATCTACGCGCAGGCCCTGGAAGCGGCCGGCTACAAGGTGAAGAAAGACCTCAACCTCGGCTCCGAAACGGTGGCGCTGAAAAACGTCAAAGCGGGGACGATCTCCGGCTACCCGGAGTACGTCTCGACGGCGCTGACCTCGTTCTTCGGCAAGGAACCCGAAGAAGTGCCCGCCGATGCGACCGAAGCCTACGAAGAGGCGAAGGCCGAATTCGAAAAAGAGAACCTGACGGCGTTCCCGCCGACCCCGTTCGCCAGCGCCAACGCGGTCGGGACCACGGTCGCCACGGCCGAAAAGTACGACCTCGAAACGGTCTCCGACCTCGAAGGCGTCTCCGAGAAGCTGACGCTCTACGGGTCGCCCGAGTGCCGCCAGCGGATCGACTGCCTGGCCGGGCTGGAAAAGCTCTACGGGCTGAAGTTCAAGAAGTTCACGCCGGTCGACATCGGCCTCCGCTACACGGTCCTCGACAAGGGCCAGAACAACCTCTCGGTCCTCTTCACGACCGATCCGCAGCTCGCGGCCGAGAGCGACAAATACGTGATCCTCGAAGACGACAAGAAGGTCTTCCCGGCCGGCAACGTGATCTGGGTGACCACCCCGAAGGTGGTCGAAGAAGCGGGCCCCGACTACGAGAAGACGATCACGCAGGTGCAGGAAGGGCTCGACCTCGAAGTCGTCCAGGAGCTGGGGGCGCGGGTCGAACTCGAAAAGGAACCGGCCGCCAAAGTCGCCGCCGAATACCTCGAAGCGGCCGGCTACACCGGCTAGCTAGGACGCCGCGGCAAGCGAGCGGGCCCCCGCGCCCGCTCGCTTGCTCAGCCGCGCGAAGCAGACGTGGGCGGCCCAGGCGGCGCTGAGGCCGGCGATGCCGGCGAGCAGCAGGGCCACCCTGGGGTCGTAGGCCTGGGAGAGCCAGCCGACCAGAGGAGCCCCGATCGGCGTCGAGCCGAGGAAGACGACCGAGTAGAGGGCCATCACCCGGCCCCGCATCGCCGGCTCGACCGCCAGCTGCAGGGTCGAGTTGATCGTCGCCGCGAAGGTCACGGCGGCGGCGCCGAGGACGATCAGCAGCGGCAGCTCGAGGGCCAGCGAGGGCATCGCCGCCGCCCCTACTCCCGCCACTCCGAAGGCGAGGGCGCCGCCGGCGATCAGGCGCGGGCCGGTGCGGCCGTGGGCACCGTTGATCAGGGCGCCGGCGATCGAGCCGACCGCCATCGCCGAGACCAGCGCCCCGTAGGTCATCGCCCCGCCCTCGAAGCTGAACTTGGCGAGCAGCGGCAACACCACCTGGAAGTTGAAGCCGAGGGTCCCGACCAGCGCCATCAGGGCCAGCGGCACCGCCAGCTCGGGGGTGCGGGCGACGTAGCGCAGACCGGCCCGGATCGCGCCCTTTTCGGGGGCCGCGAGCGGCGGCTCCTGCAGGTGCCGGGGATCCATTCCCAGCAGGGCGAGGATCATCGCGACGAAGGTCAGGGCGTTGATCGCGAAGCAGGGGACGACGCCGACGGTGGCGATCAGGATCCCGGCGACGGCGGGGCCGACGATCCGCGCCGCCTGCACGATCACGCTGTTGAGGCTGACCGCGTTGACGACCCGGTCGGGGCCGACCATCTCGATCACGAAGCTCTGCCGGGTCGGGTTGTCGACGGCGTTGACCAGTCCCATCAGGAAGACGCCGAGGAAGACCATCCAGGGGACGACGACGCCGGTCGCGGTGACGACCAGGAGGCCGATCGCCGGGATCGCCATCAGCGCCTGGGTGACGATCAGCAGCCGCCGCTTCGACATCCGGTCGGCGAGCAGGCCGCCCCAGGCGCCGAACAGCAGCATCGGCAGGAACTGCAGGGCGGTGGTCAGGCCGACGGCGATGCCGCTGTCGGTGAGGCTGAGGACGACCCAGACCGCGGCGACGGTCTGCATCCAGGTGCCGGACAGGGAGATCAGCTGGCCGGCGAAGTAGCGGCGGTAGTTGGGGACCTCGAGCGAGTTGAAGGATCGGCGCAGGTGGTACCTCATGAACCGGCCTCGCGCCGGACCCGCGGCTCCCCCTCCCGCATCCGGTCGAGGATCCCGGCGGCCCGCTCCAGCGTCTCCACGTCCTCCGTGGAGAGGTCGCGCATGCGGCGCGCCAGGTAGGCGTTCTTGCGGCTGCGCAGGCGGCGCAGCCGTTCGCGGCCGGCGGCGTTGACGGCGATCAGCGAGCTGCGGCCGTCGGCGGGGTCGGGGGTGCGCTCGATCAGCCCCTCCCGCTCCAGGCAGCCGAGGGTCCGGGTCATCGTCGGGCGCTTGACCCGCTCGATGTCGGCCAGCTCGCTCGGCGTCAGCGGGCCGAAGCGGTCGATCGAGGCCAGGGTCGCGGTCGAGGTCGGGGTCAGCCCGCCGGCCTCCGAGGCCGCCTCCTGGCGCAGCCGCCGCGCGGTCCGCACGATCGCCATCCGCAGCTGGGCGGCGGAGTCGGTGAGGGTGTTGGCGGCTTCGGCGGGCATTGATTAGCTCTGATAATTAGTTTAGCAAATCACTTTCACGGACCCGCAAACGCCGCCGCGGCATCGCAGCACCCCTGCACTTGTCGCCCAGAGGGCGACAAGTGCAGGGGGTCGGCGGCGAAGGGTCGCCGGGCTAGGCGGCGAAGCGCTTTTCGGAGCGGGCGCGGGCCTTCGCGGCCTCTACCTCGCGGTCCTTCGGCGGCGCCGTGGTGACCAGGCGGTCGAGCAGCGCCCGGGTCACCGCGGCGACCTCGTCGACGGCTTCCTGGAAAGCCTCGGCGTTGGCCTGGGAGGGCTTGGTCGAGCCGCTGATCTTGCGCACGTACTGCAGCGCGGAGGCCTGGACCTCGTCCTCGGTCGCGGGTGGGTCGAAATTGTGGAGGGTCCTGATGTTTCTGCACATGGATCGATCTTAGACCCGGCCCCGCAGGACCTCGCGGACTCCGCACGTTTCGAGAAGAGCCGAGGTGGGCGGTGTGAAATCCTCAGCCCGGTGACCGACGCCGCCGAAGCTCGCGACAAACGCTGGATCGCCCTGATCCTGCTCTGCGCGGCCCAGTTCGTGGTCGTCCTCGACGCCTCGATCGTCAACGTCGCGCTGCCGACGATCGGCGAAGCGCTCGATTTCTCCGAGAGCAGCCTGCCCTGGGTGGTCAACGCCTACGTGCTCACCTTCGGCGGCTTCCTGCTGCTCGGCGGCCGCCTCGCCGACCTGCTCGGGCGGCGGCGCATCTTCATGATCGGGCTCGTCCTCTTCGCCCTCGCCTCGCTGGCCGGCGGCCTCGCCACCAGCTCCGGCCAGCTGATCGCCGCCCGCGCCGTGCAGGGGCTGGGCGCCGCCCTCCTCTCCCCCGCCGCGCTCTCGATCGTCGCCACCACCTTCAAGGACGGCGCCGAGCGCAACAAAGCGCTGGGGATCTGGGGCGCGGTCGCCGGCTCCGGCGGCGCCGCCGGCGTCCTGCTCGGCGGCGTGCTGACCGAATACCTCGGCTGGGAGTGGGTGCTCTGGGTCAACGTCCCGATCGGGATCGCCGCGGCGGCGATCGCCCCCACCCTGATCGCCGAAAGCCGCGACGAGGGCGAGGTCCGCCACTTCGACGTCGCCGGCGCGGTGACGATCACCGCTCGGCCTCTCGGCCCTGGTCTTCGCCCTGGTCGACGCCAACGAGGTCGGCTGGGGCTCGACCCAGACGATCCTCACCCTGGCCGGCGCGGCGATCCTGCTGGCCGCCTTCGTCGTCGATCGAGCCCCGCTCGCGGGCGCCGCTGGTGCCGTTCTCGATCTTCCGCGTGCGGACGATCACCGGCGCCAACGTGGTCGGGCTGCTGGTCGGCGCCTCGCTCTTCTCGATGTTCTTCTTCATCTCCCTCTACATGCAGCAGGTGCTTGGCTACAGCGCGATCAAGGCCGGCCTCTCCTACCTGCCGCTGGCGGTCTCGATCATCCTCTCGGCCGGGATCGCCTCGCAGCTGGTCACCAAGGTCGGCTTCAAGCCGATCCTCGCGACCGGGATGGTGCTGATCGCCGCCGGCCTCCTCTGGTTCTCCCAGATCTCCGTCGACGGCAGCTTCCCAGCGACATCCTCGGCCCCTCGCTGCTGGCTGCGGTCGGCCTCGGCTTCGCCTTCGTGCCGGTGACGATCGCCGCCGTCTCCGGGATCGAGGACCGCGAGCAGGGCCTCGCCAGCGGCCTGATCAACACCTCCCAGCAGGTCGGCGGCGCCCTCGGCCTGGCGATCCTCGCCGCCGTCGCCAACTCGGTCATCGGCGACTCGCACGACCCGGCGGTGCTGACCGAAGGCTTCCAGGACGCCTTCCTGGTCGGCGCCGGCTTCGCGATCCTCGGCCTGATCGCGACCCTGGTCCTGATCCGCAGCAGCGACAGCAAGGCCCACGTCGCCCTCGGGCACGACGACGCCGCCGAGTTGCCGGCTACCGACGCATAGCGGTAACGACCGGCGACTCGCGTTCGGGTGGCCGTCCGGCGAGGTAGGGTGGCGGCCATGTCAGCCACTCGCAGCTCCCGCGTCCGCCTGCCGCTCGCCCTCGCCAGCCTGCTGGTGCTGGGCCTCGCGCTCCTCATCTTCGACAGCAGCGACGGCGACGCGGCCGTGGCCGGCGCCAGCGCCATCGACTCGCCCGCCTGCGCGGCGGTCCAGTACGGCGGCGCCGGGGCGCCGGAGGCACTGATCGTCTCCGACCTGCCGCTGCAGGGGGACTCGCGGCGGCGCTCGCTGCAGATGAACGACGCGATCCGGCTCGTCCTCGAAGGATCCGGCTGGAAGGCCGGCGCCCGCACCGTCGGCTTCCAGGCCTGCGACGACTCGCTCGCCGATACCGGGCTCTGGAGCAAGGCCCAGTGCCAGGCGAACGCCAGCGCGTACGCCGCCAACCCGGCCGTGCTCGGCGTGATCGGCACCTACAACTCCGGCTGCGCCGAGGCGATGATCCCGATCCTCGGCCGCGCCCCCGGCGGCGGCCTGGCGATGGTCTCGCCCGGCAACACGCTGATCTGCCTCACCCAGACCAGCCCCAGCTGCGGCAAGGGCGAGCCCAGCAGCCTCTACCCCGGCCGGCGCATCTACGCGCGGGTCGTGCCCAACGACGCCTACCAGGGCGCCGGGCTGGCCAGCTTCGCCAAGAGCAAGGGGATCGGCAGCGCCTTCGTCCTCTACGCCGGCGGCGACCCGACCAGCCTCGGCCAGGCCAAGACCTTCCGCGGCGCCGCCCGCAAGCTCGGGATCGCGGTCACCGGCTTCCAGGCCTGGAACGTCAAGGCCGCCAGCTACAGGAGCCTGATGAACGCCGCCGGCGCGACCGCGCCCGACGCGGTCCTGCTGGCCGGGCTGACCGAAGAGAACGGCGCCCAGCTGATCAAGGACAAGGTCGCGGTGCTCGGTCCCAACAGCGGCGGCATCAAGCTGCTCGCCCCCGACGGCTTCGCCCAGCAGTCGACGATCGACCTCGCCGGCAAGGCTTCGAAGGGAATGTTCGTCAGCGTCCCCGGGCTCGTCCCCCAAGACCTGACCGGGCCCGGCAAGAAGCTGGTCAACCAGTTGAAGAAGCAGGTCGACGGGCCGGTCGAACTCTTCGCCCCCTACGCCGGCCAGGCGGCCAGCGTCCTGCTCGGAGCGATCGGCAAGAGCGCCGACCGCTCCGGCGTGCTCGACGCGATCCGCCAGACCAAGGTCCGCAACGGGATCACCGGCAGCTTCGACATCCTGCCCAGCGGCGATCCCAGCGTCGGGCCGATCACGATCTCGGTCGCCAAGTCGAGCTTCGTGCCCGAGCGCGTGGTCGAGCCCGGCCAGGGCCTGGTCAAGGCCGCCCGCCAGGGCTGACGGCGGGAGCGTCGCCGCCGGCGCCCCGCCGGACTCGACCAGGCGCAACAGCGGGGCGCGGGATAGGGGTCCGAGCCTCGGCGTCGAAGCAGTCGCGGTGAGCTCTGCCGCCCCCCAGGAGCCGGTCCGCTACCCGCCCGGCATGGACGCCCGCAGCACCCGCGTCGCGGCGCGGCTGAACACGCCGATGCTGATCGCCGCGGCGCTGACCCTGCCGACCGTGGCGATTACCGAGTCGCAGCCGGGCGGCACCCTGGAGGCGGTCGCCCACGTGCTCAACTGGGTCACCTGGATCGCCTTCCTGATCGAGTTCGTGGTCATGCTCTCGGTCGTCCCGGACCGCTGGGCCTGGCTCAAGCGCCACCCGCTCGACGCCGTGATCGTCTTCCTGACGCCGCCGGTGCTGCCGGCTGGGCTGCAGAGCCTGCGGGTGCTGCGGCTCCTGCGCCTGCTGCGCCTCCTGCGGCTGGCCCAGCTCTCGCGCGAGGCCTTCTCGCTGGAGGGGGTCCGCTACGCGGCGCTGCTGGCGCTGCTCTCGGCGATCGGCGGCGCCGCCCTGTTCGGCGCCTTCGAGCAGGGCCACCAGCACCTGACCTTCTGGGAGGACCTCTACTGGGCGGTGACGACGATGACCACCCTGGGCTCGGGCATCGAGGCGACCACGACCGGCGGCCAGATCGTCTCCGTCGTCGTGCTCCTGGTCGGGATCGGCTTCGTGGCCCTGCTGACCGGCTCCTTCGCCCAGCGCTTCCTGGCGCCGGAGCTCTCCGAGCTCGAGCAGGAGCTGGCCGAAGAGGATCTCTCCGCCGAGCAGCTGGCGCTGCGCGAGCTGAAGAGCGTCCAGCAGCAGCTGCAGGCGCTCGAGGTCGCGGTCGAGCAGCTGATCAGGCGCGGCAGACCTTAGTTCCGGTTTCCGGAACAAAGGTCTGCCGCACTAGTCGGCGTCGGGCTCGGAGGCGATCTTCGCCTCCAGCTCCTTCATCACGTCCGGGTCGCGCAGGGTCGTCACGTCGCCCAGCGCCCGGCCCTCGGCGATGTCGCGCAGGAGCCGCCGCATGATCTTCCCCGAGCGCGTCTTCGGCAGTTCGTCGGCCCAGACGATCCGCTTCGGACGGGCGAATTTGCCGATCCGCTCGGCGACTTCGTCGCGGATCCCCGCGACCATCTCCTCGCTCGGCTCGCTGCCGCCCCGCAGGGTGACGAAGGCGCAGATCGCCTGGCCGGTGTCCTCGTCGGACTGGCCGATCACCGCCGCCTCGGCGACCGCGGGGTGGGCGACGATCGCCGACTCGACCTCGGCGGTCGAGAGCCGGTGGCCGGAGACGTTGACGACGTCGTCGATCCGCCCGATCACCCAGAAGTAGCCGTCGGCGTCGCGGCGGGCGGCGTCGCCGACCAGGTAGCGCTCGGTGCCGAAGCGCGAGAAGTAGGTCTCGACGAAGCGGTCGTCCTCCTTGTAGAGGCCGCGCAGCATCGAGGGCCAGGGCCGCTCCAGCACCAGCAGTCCCTGGCCTTCGCCGATCGGCTCGCCGTCGGCCTCGCCGACCACCTGCGCCTCGACCCCCGGGAACGGCGTCGTCGCCGAGCCGGGCTTGGTCGCGGTGATCCCTGGCAGCGGCGAGATCATGATCGCGCCGGTCTCCGTCTGCCACCAGGTGTCGACGATCGGACAGCGCTCGCCCCCGATCACCCTGTGGTACCAGAGCCAGGCCTTGGGGTTGATCGGCTCGCCGACCGAGCCCAGCAGGCGCAGCGAGGAGAGGTCGAACCTGGCGGGGATCTCGGCCCCCCACTTGATGAAGGTGCGGATCGCGGTCGGGGCGGCGTAGAGGATCGTCGCCTCGTAGCGCTCGATCAGCTCCCACCAGATCCCCTGGTGCGGGTAGTCCGGTGCCCCCTCCCACATCACGCTGGTGGCGCCGTTGGCGAGCGGGCCGTAGACGATGTAGGAGTGGCCGGTGACCCAGCCGACGTCGGCGGCGCACCAGTAGACGTCGGTCTCGGGCTGCAGGTCGAAGACGTAGCGGTGGGTGGCGGCGACCCCGGTCAGGTAGCCGCCCGTGGTGTGCAGGATGCCCTTCGGCTTCGCGGTCGAGCCGGAGGTGTAGAGGATGAACAGCGGGTGCTCGGCCTCCATCGGCTCGGCCGGGCACTCGGGGTCGGCGGCGGCGAGGATCTCGTCGTAGAAGACGTCGCGGCCGTCGGCCATCGGGCACTCGATCCCGGTGTGGCGAACGACGACGATCGTCTCCAGGCTCCCGAGGTCGCCGAGGTGCTCGTCGACCGCCGGCTTGATCGGCGCCGTCCTGCCCTTGCGGCGGGCGCCGTCGACGGTGACCAGCGCCTTCGCTTCGCTGAACTCCATCCGCTCCCGCACCGACTCCGCCGAGAAGCCGCCGAAGACGACGTTGTGGGGGGCGCCGATTCGGGCGCAGGCCAGCATCGCGACGACGACCTCGGGGATCATCGGCAGGTAGATCCCGACCACGTCGCCCTTCCCGACCCCCTGGTCGCGCAGCGCGTTGGCGAAGCGCTGGACGTCGCGGTGCAGCTCCGCGTAGGTGACGTCGCGCTCCTCCCCCTCCTCGCCGCGCCAGTGATAGGCGACGCGCTCGCCGTTGCCGGCCTCCACGTGGCGGTCGAGGCAGTTGTGGGAGGCGTTCAGCCGCCCGTCCTCGAACCACTTGTAGAAGGGCGGGTCGGAGTCGTCGAGCCCCAGGCTCGGCTCGGTCTCCCAGTCGAGCAGCTCCTTCGCCTGCGCGCTCCACCAGGCCTCCGGATCGGCCGCGGCCTCCTCGTAGACCTTCGGGTCGCTCCACAGCGCCCGCTCCCGGAACGCGGCCGGCGGCTCGAAGCGGTCGACCTCGAGCAGCTCCTCGATCTCCTGCTCCAATCCCATTGAGCGAAACCTACCTCAGCGCCAGCGCCGCGCGAAACGGTCACCGTGTCGAGTTTCTCAACCTGTGGTTGAGGAAATCGACACGGCCCTGCTAGTAGCCCGGCGGGTGTCGGACGATGAAGCCTTCGGTGCTGCTGGTCGGCGCCGAGTGCCAGCGCGGGCCGGGGCCGCCGACGGTGTCGAAGGCGAGGCCGGCGATGATCATCCAGGCGTGGCCGGCGTTGGCGTAGACGGTGATCCACTTGCCGGCGCCCGGTTCCCCCCAGCTCTCGAGGCCGGTCGAGTCGAGCGGGCTTTCGAGGAAGCCGCCGCCGTGCAGGGCAAAGCTGACCGCGCCGGAGCAGTCGTAGCCGGAGGATTCGAAGGAGCCGTGGCCGCCGCCCCAGATGTAGGGGGTGGTGGCGATCGAGTTGGCGGCGGAGATCGCGCTCTTGACCGCGTCGGGGGCGCTGGCCGGGGCGCTGGCTTCCGATTCGCTGATGAAGCCGGCGCTTTCGCCGGGGTTCAGCGGCGCCGGGACGCTGGCGCCGGCCGGCAGCGGGGCGCCTTCCTCGGCGATCTGCTGGGAGATGTCGGCGAGGTTGTCGTTGAGTGCTTCTTCTTCGGACTCGAGTTCGGACATCGAGGCGCGGCGTTCGGCCTGGGCGGCCTGGAGGTCGGCGAAGCGGGCCTCGGCTTCGGCCGAGCGGGCGGCGACTTCCTGCTCGATCGCGGCGATCGAGTCGCGCGCGTCCTCGACCTTGGCGCGGTTGTCGGCGAGGCGGGCGACGGCGCCGGTGACTTCATCGCGCAGGTCCTTGACCCGTTCGACGACCGAGTCGTCGTAGCTCTGGATCCGGTTCAGGTATTCGGTCTGGGCCGACATCTCCGACCAGTCTTCGGATTCGAGGATCGCGTTGACGACGCTCGGCGAGCCGGTCTCGTAGATCGCCACCAGGCGGGCGCGCAGGACCGCCAGCGCCCGGGCCAGCTGTTCGCGGACTTCCTCGAGGTGCTCCCGTTCCTTCGCCAGCGCGGCGGTGGCGCGATCGAGCTGCGCCTGCTTGGCGGCCAGTTCGGCCTCGACCGCGGCCAGTTCCTGGCGCAGCGCCGAGACTTCGCCGATCATCGAGTCGATCGCCTTGTTCTGGGCGGCGATCGTTTCCGCCAGCGAGCTCTGGTCGGCGCGCACCCCTTCCAGCTGGTCCTGGGCGGCGTCGTATTTTTCCTGCGGCGTGACGGCGGGCGCGCTCGCGGTCAGCGAGACGGCCAGCGCGCAGAGAGCGGCCAGCAGGAACGCGGCGAAAAGCAGCGCCCGGCGCTTGCTCGCGCCCGGATGTGAACTCGAAGCCAGCAGGGTCGCGCAGGCTAGCGGAGTCACCTGAAGTTTGTTAGGAGTTGCTGATAACCTGCAACTTCCCTTGCAAATGGGCGCCTTCTGAAGGAATCAGAAGGCGCCCATCGACGTTCCCTAGGCGAGCAGCTTCGCCTTCGCCGCGTCGAACTCCTCGGCGCTGAGCGCGCCTTTTTCCTTCAGCTCGTTGAGCTTGTGGAGTTCGTCGGCCGGCGAGGTGTGGGCCTGGGTCCTGCACGTATTCGTCGAAATGCTTTTTGGCGTCTGCCTGGGCTTTGATCGTTCGGTCCCGCATCCCGTAGCCGCGCGCGATCAGGTAGATCAGGGCGGTCAGGAACGGGATGAAGACCAGGAACAGAACCCATGCTGCCTTTGCCCAGCCGGAGATCTCGTGATCGCGGAAGAGATCGGACAGGATCGTGATCAGGATCCAGATCCAGACCACGAAGAAGAAGATCTCCAGCGCGATGAGGAGAAGTTCCCCAAAGCTGATGTCAGCGAGCGGCAAGGTGCTTCCTTTCGTCAGTTACGGCGCGGAGCCGATTCGATAGACAAAGCTATCCGGCCGCGAGGCGCCAGGCAAACAGGACCGCCGAAACGGAGGTCGCGAGGTTGAGGCTGGAGACGCCGGCGCGCATCGGGATCGCGAGCCGGGCGTCGGCCCGCTCCAGCAGCCCGGGGCTGAGGCCGTGGCGCTCGGTGCCGAAGGCGAGGACCGCCCGGGCCGGCAACCGCGCCGGGTCCAGCGGCTCCCCCTCGGGGTCGATCGCCAGCAGCGGCCGGCCGCCGAGCTCGGGCAGCTCCGCCACCGCCGCCACCGGCAGCGCGAACTGCAGGCCGGCGCCGCCGCGGACCGCGTCGGGGCTCCAGGGGTCGTTCTCGCCGAGCGTCAGCAGCGCCGCCGCGTCGGCGGCGGCGGCGACCCGCACGCAGGCGCCCATGTTGCCCATGTTGCGCGGCTGCTCGAGCAGCACCACCGGCGCCGGCCGCGGGTCGGCCAGCGTCGCGGCGAGGTCGATCGCCGGGCGGCGGGCGAGCGCCACCACCCCGGTCCGCGGCGCCTGCGGCACCAGCGCCGCCAGCGTCCCCGGCGGGACCGTCTGCACCACGGCCGCGAAGCGGCCGGCGAGGTCGGGGGCCAGGTCGGCCGCCAGCTCCTCCAGGGCCGCCGGGTCCTCGCTGACCGCGATCTCCAGCTCGGCGTCGAAGCGCAGCGCGTGCTTGAGCGCGTGGAAGCCCTCGAGGACGGTCAGCTCCGGGTCGCGGCGGGCGCTGCGGAAGCGCTGCGTGAGCTCGTCGGCCACGCGGGCATCATGACTCGGACGGCGCCTGGACGAGGCAGTCGCGGCCGCCGGCCTTGGCCACGTAGAGGGCGGAGTCGGCGCGGGCGACCAGCTCGTCGATGCTCTCGGCCCCGTCCCAGACGGCGATCCCGGCCGAGCAGGTCTGCTCCCCCGGCGTCGCCCCGCGCAGCCGCTCGACGATCTCCTCGGCCTGCTCGACCGGCGTGTCGGGGAGGACGACGAGGAACTCCTCGCCGCCGAAGCGGACCAGCAGGTCTTCGCCGCGCAGGACCGAGTCCCAGGCGATCGCGCACTCGCGCAGCAGCTCGTCGCCGGCGAGATGGCCGTGGCCGTCGTTGTAGGCCTTGAAGTGGTCGATGTCGACGATCGCCAGGCAGAGGTCGGCCTCGGCCCGGCGCGCCCGCGCCATCTCCCGCGGCAGCTGTTCGTCGAGCGCGCGACGGTTCGGCAGGCCGGTGAGGGCGTCGCTGCGGGCCAGGTTCTCGACCCGGTCGAGCAGCTTCTCGCGTTCGGCCTCGACCCGCTTCAGCTCGGTCACGTCGGTGGCCCGCGCGTAGAGCATCTCTTCGTCGGGGGCCAGGGCCGAGCTCGAGCGCAACCAGTGCAGGCGCCCGTCTTTGGCCCAGACCCGGGTGAGGAGATCGACCGAGGCTTCGCCCTTGAACACGGCGATCGCCTCGGCGACGGCGTGGCGGTGGTCGTCGGGGTGGGTGAGGTCGAGCAGCCGCCGGCCCCGCAGTTCCTCAGGCGCGTAGCCGAGGAACCGCTCCCAGGCCTCGTTGGCCTCGACGATCCGGCCCTCGGCGTCGAGCGTGCAGAGCATGTCCTGGGAGAGATCGAAGAAGCGGCGGGCGCGGCGGTCGGCGCGGGCGCGGCGGGCGACGATGACGCTGGTGAAGAGCATCACCATGGTCAGCGAGACCGCGGTGAAGAGCCAGCGGGTGACCGGCGAGTAGCCGGCGGTGCTGGGGACGACCGCCAGCGCGACCGCGTAGACGACGAGGAGCCAGGCGAGGTGGGCGGCGGCGACCCGGCGCGGGTAGAAGTAGGCGGCGATCAGCGTCGCCCAGACCAAGATCGATCCGTACTGGCCGGCGGCGATCGCCGACTCGTAGATCAGCAGGCCGGTGACGGCGGCGGTCAGGGCGAGGATCGCGTGGGTGACGGCGGGCGGGATCCGTTCGGCCGCGAGCCAGCAGAGCAGGCCGGCGAGCGCCATCCCGGCGGCGGTCAGCGGCCAGGGCGGCGGTGTCGCCGCCGCTCGGGTGCGGCAGGACCAGCGAGAGGCCGACGAAGGCCGGCGCCGGCGATCAGCAGGGCGCCGGCGGCCCGGGCCTCGGAGCGGCCCGGCGACTTCAGCGCCGGCTCGCGGTCGAAGATCTCACGCATGCCGAGTCATCGACCGTCGGTGCAGGGGCTTTAGGCACGGGGACGTCTATTTGAGGACCTGGAACTGGCCCATCAGGCCGTGGTCCTCGTGGTCGAGCATGTGACAGTGGAGGACGAACTTCCCGGTGTAATCGGTGAAGCGGCCGGCGACCACGATCCGTTCGCCGGGGTAGACGAAGAAGGTCTCCTTGAGGCAGTCTTCCCAGGGCGGCGGCGGCCTGCCGTCGCGCGAGAGCAGGTACCAGTCGGTGTGGTGGATGTGCATCACGTGGGCGACGTTGGTGCCGTTGTGGATCTCCCAGACCGCGGTCGTGTCGAGCTTCGGGAAGGCCTCGGAGTGGGCCGGGTTGAAGGTGCGCCCGTTGAGCAGCCAGGTCGGCTTGAAGAAGCCGCCGATCGTGATCTTCCAGCGATGGTCGGGCTTGCGGTCGCGTGGCGGGCGGCGTGCTCGGCCCACTCCGGCAGCGGCCGCAGGCGGCGCGGCACCCGGCTGCGGTCGGCGACCCGGCGCCGGGGCCGACCCGGAACTGCATCAGGGCGCCGCTGTAGGTGTGGGCGCCGTCGGGGTTGCGGCCGGGATGGCGGGCGCTGCTGCGCAGCTCGACCGTCTCGCCCCCGGGAGGCGGCGAAGTCGACGATCACCTCGACCCGCTCGGCCGGCCCGAGCATGATCTGCGAGCGGCGGATCGGCTTCGGCATCAGCCCGCTTTCGGTCGCGATCTGGACCATCGCGGCGCCGTTGGAGAGGCGCAGGTCGTAGCTGCGGAACTGCGAGACGTTGAGGATCCGCAGCCGGTAGCGGCAGGCTCTCGACCCGGTGGTGGGGCATGTAGGCGCCGTTGACGAGGATCGTCTCGCCGGCGAGGCCGTCGGCGGGCGGGCGCTCGGCGCCGAAGGGGTCGGTCAGCTGGTTGTCGCGGTCGAAGCTGCGGTCGACGATCATCAGCGGCAGGTCGCGCTCGCCGCGCGGCAGCGGCAGCGCGGCCTCGACCTCGTCGTCGACGATCCACATCCCGGCCAGCCCCTTCCAGACGTGCGGGGCGGTGCGGTCGAGGCGGTGGTCGTGGTACCACTGGAACGAGGCTCGTTCGGGGGCCCGTCCCCTCGCGCAGGTCGTAGACGTAGGTTTTGGCCCCGCCGGGCTCGAGCAGGAGGTCGTTGCCCGGACTCGCGGGGCGAGAGGTCGCGGGGGATCTTGCAGAAGTAGGAGACCGGCTGGCGCTTGGTCAGGCCGCCGGGCTGGCCGTCGAACTGGGTGCGGTTGTGGCCGCCGTGGAGGTGGACCGAGAGCTCGCCGGCGCTGGCCGGCAGCTGGTGGCGAAAGCGCACCTCGGTGCGGTGCCCGGCGGGCCGCCGCACGGTCGGGCCGGGGAAGCTGCCGCCGTAGGTCCACATTCGCGTCTTGCGCCCGGGCAGGACCTGCACCTCCGCTTCGCGGATCGGGATCTCGATGCGGTCGCCGTCGAGCACCCGCGGGATCGGCAGCCGCTGGCGGAACGGGACGGCGGCGTGGGCCGCCGGCGCCTCGCCGAGCCCGGGGAGCAGGCCGCGGCCACGGCCGCCGAACGGCAGCAGCAGCGACAGCGCGCCGCCGCCAAGGGCGCCGAGGAAGGCTCGGCGCCCGAGGCGGGGCGTGCTTGAGAGACGGGAGGCCGTCTCGCTACGGCGTCGGGGCCGGCAGCGTCGTCGGCGCGACGACCTTGACCTGGCCCTGCATGAACGAGTGGACGGCGCAGATGAAGTACAGCGTCCCCGGCGCCGCGGTCACCTGCTGCTCGAAGGACTCGCCCTTCTTTTCGGTGAACCAGGAGTCGCCCGTCTTGCTGTTGTTGCCCATCGTGCTCCAGCCGGCGGGACCGGCCTTGACGGGGTCCAGCCCGATCTTCTCGGTTTTCGGGTTGAACTTGTGCCATTCGGCGATCGAGAGGCAGATGTGTTTCGGCGTGAAGCAGTTCTTCCGCGTGTCCTTGGTCTTCGGCAGGACCGCCTTGGTGACCAGCGAGAAGGTGTGCGGGCCGATCTGTTTCGGGTTCGTCTCGTTGACGATCTTCAGGGTGTCGCCCTGGGCGATCGTCTTCGGGCCTTCGAAGAAGATCTTCCCCTTTTCGAACTTCATGTCGATTTCGGCGGTGACGCCGGTCGACGGGATTTCGGCGGCGCCGACCGGGGCGGCGAAGAGCAGCGACAGGGCTGCCGCCGGGACCGCGAGGATCAGGGTCCGCAGCGCTGGACGAGACGGATAAAACTTGCGCAAGAGGTGCCTTTCTGGGTTGCGTGAGCGTCGATTCAGCTTCGTGAGCGCTGGCAAAATAGCCGTTCCGCCGGACCAGATCAAGTTCGCCAAAGCATTCGGTTGCCCTAACGCGCACCCGCTTTGTAGCCTTCCTCCCATGGCCACCTACCTCCACACCTGCTACCGGATCGGCGACATCGACCGCTCGGTCTCCTTCTACGAGAAGCTCGGCTTCGAGGAGATGCGGCGGATGCCGATCGGCGACGAGGCGATCAACGTCTTCATGGGCCTGCCCGGCGACGAACCGCGGCTGGAGCTGACCTACAACCACGGGGTCGCCGAGTACGAGCTCGGGACCGGGTACAACCACATCGCGATCGGCGTCGACGACCTCGACGGCACCCTCGAGCGCCTCGCCGCCGAAGGAGTCGAGCCCGAGAAGCCGCCCTACCGTCCCGGTGGCCGCACCGAGGGCCACCGCATCTGCTTCGTCCGCGACCCCGACGGCTACCGCATCGAGCTGATCGGCCTCTAGCGGGCGAGGGTCAGCCGGGGCTGACGCCGCCGCCAACCGAGGGCGGCGTCGCCGGCGTGGGGGTCGCTTCCGGGGTCGGCGCCGGTTCGGCTTCGGCGCTTTCGCCTTCAGCGCTTTCGCCGCCTTCGCCGTCCTCCTCGCCCTTGCCGCTGTCTTCGCTTTCCGGTTCGAATTCTTCGTCGGAGGGCTCGTAGGATTCCGAGGCCGAGCGGGTGTGGTCGCTGCTGTAGGCGGAGAGCTCGGGCAGCTCGGCCGGTTCTTCGAACTGCGGGCAGTCGCTTCCCTGGGCCGCCGACATGTAGCTCTGCCAGATCGGGCCGGCGGTCGGGCCGCCGTAGCCGGTCGCTTCGCGGGTGGTCGGATGGCCGACCCAGACCGCGGTCGAGTACAGCGGCGTGTAGCCGACGAACCAGGCGTCGGAGAGCTCCTCCGAGGTGCCGGTCTTGCCGGCTTCGCCGCCGCACCCGATCGAGGTGTAGCCGGCGCCGGTGCCTTCGGTGATCACGCCCTTGAGGATCCGCGTCACTTCGTAGGCCTGGCCCTCGGTGAGGACGCGCTTGCCCTCGTCGGCGCCGGCCTCGTCGACCCGGCCGTCGGGGAATTCGACCTTGCTGATCGCGGTCGGGTCGTGGTGGATGCCGCCGTTGGCGAGGGTCGCGTAGGCGTCGGCCATTTCCAGCGGGGTGACGCCGTAGGTTAGGCCGCCGATCCCCTCGGCGGGCACCGACAGGAGTTCGGCTTCGATCCCCATTTCGCGCGCGGTCTTGGTCACTTCCTCGGAGCCGACGTCGAGGTCGAGCTGGGCGAAGACGACGTTGACCGAGTGGACCGTCGCCTGGTCGAGGTTCATCGTGCCGCCCTCGCTGGGCTCGGAGTTGTTGACGACCCAGGGGGCGCCGCCGCCGGGCAGCTCCAGGGTCATCGGCGAGGTCCCGTTGTAATAGGTCGTGTCGGGGTCGATGCCCTCTTTGATCGCGGCCGTGAGGACGAAGGTCTTGAACGAGGAGCCGGGCTGGCGTTCGGCCTGCCAGGCGAAGTTGAACTGGGATTCGGAGGCGTAGCCTTCGGTCGAGGCGAGGGCGACGATCGCGCCGGTGTCGGGATCGACCGAGGCGAGGCCCGCCGCGGGGCCGCCTTCCGGGTAGCAGACGTAGCAGTTCGCGACCGCTTCTTCGGCCTTCTGCTGGAGGTCGGGATCGATCGTCGTGTAGGCCTTGAGGCCGCCGTTGCGGACCGTGTTGATCCCGTAGCGGTCGATCAGCTGCTGCTGGACGAGGTCGAAGAGGAAGGGGTCGTGGATCACCCGGTACTTGTCGCCCGGGCGCAGCCCGAGCCCGCTTTCGCGGGCGTCCTGCCATTCGGCCTCGTCGATGTAGCCCTGCTCGTACATCTGTTCCAGCACGTCGTTGCGGCGCTGTTTGGCGGCGGTCGGGTCGAGGAACGGGTTGTATTCGGACGGCGCCTGCGGCAGCCCCGCGATCAGCGCCGCTTCCTCCAGCCCGAGGTCCTTGGCCGTTTTGCTGAAGTAGGTCTGGGCGGCCGCCTCGGCGCCGACCGCGGTCTGGCCTTCGACCGTCCCGTAGGGCGCCGTGTTGAGGTAGTTCTTGAGGATCCAGCGCTTGCTTTTCTCGTCCTCGAGTTCGACCGCGAGGTGCGCTTCGGTGAGCTTTCGTTCGATCGTCTCTTCCGGCTGCTCGATGTAGAGGTTGCGGACCAGCTGCTGGGTGATCGTCGAGGCGCCCTGGACCGGCTTGCCGCCGGCCTTGAGGTCCTCCCAGACGGCGCGGGCGATGCCTTCGTAGTCGAGCGCCCCGTGCTCGTAGAAGTTCTTGTCCTCGATCGCGACCGTCGCCTCCTTCAGCGTGTCCGGCAGCTCCTCGTAGGTGACGGGCTGGCGGATGTTGTTGGAGCGGATGAAGCCGATCAGGCTGCCGTCGGCGGCGTAGATCGAGGACGAGGTCCCCTTCTTCACCGGCTTCAGGCTGGAGAGCGGCGGCGCCGAGTTGTAGATGCTGAGCGCCCAGCCGGCGGCGACTCCCCCGGCGACCATGAGCACGGCGGCGAGCACGCCGACCGGGATCGCGATCTTGTGCCAGACGGGATGGTGCGGCTTGCGTCGCCGCCTGCGGATGCGCGTGGCCATCGGCCCGCGATTGTAGAGAGACGCGATCGTCGCCCGGTCCGGCGGCGCGGCGGCGCAACCCAGCTTGCCGAGCGAGATCGCCGCCCCTGCACTTGTCGCCCCCTGGGCGACAAGTGCAGGGGCGGGGCACGGCGGGGTCCGGGCCGCTCTTTAGGCTCGCGCCGGGCGTCATGTCGAGGCGCTCCCAAAGGGAGATAGGGAGAAACGATGAAACTCGTGATCGGGATCGTCCGGCCCGAGCAGGCAAACCAGGTGCTGGAAGCGCTCTACCGCGCCGAGGTCCGCGGCTTTTCGATCAGCCGCGTGCAGGGGCACGGCGGTGAGCTCGACCGGGTCGAGACCTACCGCGGGACCACCGTGAAGATGGGGCTCTCGGAGAAGGTCCGGTTCGAGGTCGCGGTCTCCGACTCGTTCGTGGAGACAACGGTCGGGGCGCTCCGCGAGGGCGCCCGCACCGGCGAGGTCGGCGACGGCAAGATCTTCGTCCTGCCGCTGGAGCAGGCGGTGCGGATCCGCACCGATGACGTCGACGTCGACGCCGTCACCCCGGTGGGCAAGCCGTGAGCGCGCTCAGCGCGGCGGTCCCCGGGATCGACACGGGCGACACCGCCTGGATGCTGATCGCGACCGCCCTGGTGCTGATGATGACGCCCGCCCTGGGCCTCTTCTACGCCGGCCTGGTGCGCTCGAAGAACACCCTCAACACCTTCATGATGTGCGTCGCCGCGATCGCCGTGGCGACGGTCACCTGGGCCGCGGTCGGCTACTCGCTCGCCTTCGACGGCGACGGGGCGATCGTCGGCGGCCTCGGCAACGCCTTCCTCGACGGCGTCGACTTCGCCCCGCGCGAAGGGACGGCGATCCCGGAGCTGGTCTTCTTCGCCTTCCAGGCGACCTTCTGCATCATCACCGTGGCGCTGGTCTCCGGCGCGGTGGTCGAGCGGATGCGGTTCGGCCCGTTCCTCGTCTTCGCGGCGCTCTGGTCGGTGCTGGTCTACGCCGTGCTCGCCCACTGGGCCTTCGGCGGCGGCTGGCTGCAGGCCGGCGGCACCCTCGACTTCGCCGGCGGCATCCCGGTCGAGATGGGCTCCGGCTTCTCCGCCCTGGCGGCGGCGCTGGTGGTCGGCGCCCGCAAGGACTACGGGCGCCAGGCGCTGCTCCCCCACAACGCCGTCTACGTGCTGCTCGGGGCCGGGCTGCTGTGGTTCGGCTGGTTCGGGTTCAACGGCGGCAGCGGCTTCTCGACCGGCGACGCCAGCGTGCTCGCCTTCACCAACACGCTGCTCTGCCCGGCCTGCACCCTGGTCGTCTGGTTCGCGCTCGACCTGCTCCGCGGCCGCAAGGTGACGGCGATCGGCGCCGCCACCGCGATCGTCGTCGGCTGCGTCGCGATCACCCCCGCCGGCGGCTTCATCAGCCCCGGCTGGGCGATGGCGCTGGGTGCCATGGCGGCGCTGCCGAGCTACGGGATCATCGTCTGGCGCACGCGGACCCGGGTCGACGAGACGCTCGACGTGCTCGCCGCCCACGGCACCGCCGGCCTCTTCGGGATCCTCTTCATCGGCTTCTTCGCCGAGCTCGCCTGGAACGGAGTCTCCGACGGGCTCTTCTACGGCAACGCCGCCCAGCTCGGCGACCAGGCGCTGGCGGCGCTGGCCGCCCCGGCCTACGCCTTCGTCGTCACCTTCGTGCTGCTGAAGGCGATCGGCGCGGTGATGCCGCTGCGGGCCGAGGCCCGCGACGAGGCGATCGGCATGGACGTCGTCCAGCACGGCGAGGAGGCCTACGTGACCGGCGAGGGCGCGATCCTGGTGATGCCCGAGGAGGCGTCTTCCTAAGCCAACCCCCCTGCACTTGTCGCCCTCTGGGCGACAAGTGCAGGGGGTTATGGGCCGCAGGCTACGCGCGCAGCTTGTAGCCGCGGCTGAAGAGGCGCAGGTTGACGAGGAAGAGCGCCAGCGTCGCCCCCGCCAGGGCCAGCAGGGAGAGCGGGATGCTGACTTCGGAGTAGCCGACGAACCCGTAGCGGACCAGGTTGATCATGTAGTAGATCGGGTTGAAGTGGGTCAGCGTCTCCCACGGCTGCGGCAACAGGGTCGCCGAGTAGAAGACGCCGCCGAGGAAGATCAGCGGGGTGAGGATGAACGTCTGGGCGAAGGCGACGTCGTCGAACTGCTCAGCCCGAACCCCGATCAGCACCCCCAGCTGGGAGAAGAAGAAGCCGACCAGGAAGAGGGAGGGGATCAGCGACCAGGACGTGGTCGACCGGCAGGCCGGCGAGGGCGACCGAGACGATGAAGGTCAGGGTGGCGACGATCGCCCCGCGCACGAAGCCGCCGAGCGAGAAGGCGAGCAGCAGCTCGACCGGCGAGGCGGGCGAGGAGAGCTGGTCCTGGATCGCGCCCTGGAACTTCTGCTGGAGGATCGAGGAGGAGTTGTTGGTGAAGGCGTTGGTCGACCAGGACATCATGATCAGGCCGGGGATGACGAAGAGATGTAGTCGATCCCGTGCAGCTTGTCGATCCGGGATCCGAGGGCGGCGCCGAAGACCGTGATGTAGAGGAAGGTTTCCAGCAGCGGCGCCGCCGAGCGTCTGTTTCTTGATCTTCATGAAGCGGTTGACCTCGCGCCGCCAGAGGGTCGCGAAGCGGATCTGGGAGGCGCTCACGGGGCCACCTCGTCGCCGAGCTCCGCGTGCGAGCGGGAGAGCTCGCTTGCGGCCGACCAGCGCCAGGTAGGCGTCCTCGAGGTTGGCGACGCCGAAGCGCGCGGCGAGCTCGTCGCTGGTCCCCTCGGCGACGATCTGACCCTCGGCGATGAAGGCGATCCTGTCGCAGAGCTGCTCGGCCTCCTCCAGGTAGTGGGTGGTGAGCAGGATCGTCGTCCCTTCCTGGTTGATTTTCTGGACGTAGTGCCAGAGCTCCAACCGCAGCTCGACGTCGACCCCGGCGGTCGGCTCGTCGAGGATCAGCAGCCGCGGCCGGTGCATCACCGCGCGGGCGAGGATCAGCCGCCGTTTCATCCCGCCGGAGAGGGTGCGGGTGCGTTCGTCGCGCTTCTCGGTCAGCGAGAAGGTCTCCAGCAGCTCCTCGGTGCGCTCGCGGCGCTCGCGCTTGGGCATCCCGAAGTAGCCGGCGTGGTAGTCGAGGGTCTCGGCGACGGTCAGGAACCAGTCGATGTTCGGCTCCTGCGGCGCCAGCCCGACCGCCTGCCGGGCCGCGGCGTAGTTGTCGATCGCGTCGTGGCCGAAGATCTCGATCGAGCCGCCGGTCGGCTGCGCCAGCCCGGTCGTGCAGTGGATCAGCGTCGACTTGCCGGCGCCGTTGGGCCCGAGCAGCCCGAACAGCTGGCCGGGCTCGATCTCCAGCGAGACCCCGCGCAGCGCCTCCACCCCGGTCGGGTAGCGCTTCTGGAGGTCGGTTATGTGCAGGGCGTTGTCGGGCACCGGCGGGCAACCCTAGTGAGCCGGAGGTCCCGGCCGGTCCCGGCGCATAGGCTGAGGCCGTGGCCGCACCGCTCCTCGCCGTCGACACCCCCTCGATGCTGTTCCGCGCCTTCTACGCGCTGCCGAGCAAGATCGTCGGCAGCGACGGCGAGCCGGTCAACGCGCTGCTCGGCAGCGCCAACCTGATCCTGCGCGAGGTCGAACTGCACCGGCCGCGGGCGGTGGTCCTCTGCTTCGGCCCCGACGCCGCCTCCTACCGGACCGAGCTCTACCCGGCCTACCACGCCAAACGCGAGGCGGAGATGCCCGACTGAGCTGGCCGCCCCAGTTCGAGAAGGCGCGCGGATTCTTCGAGGCCTTTGACTGGACCGTCGCGACCAGCGACGACCTCGAGGCCGACGACCTGCTCGGCACCTACGCGCGCCGCGAGGCCGAGGCCGGCGGCCACGCCCTGCTGCTGACCGGCGACCGCGACATGTACCAGTGCGCCGGCGACGGGGTGACCGTGCTCTACGTGCGGACCGGCGGCAAAGGGGCCGAAGAGGTCGGCCCGGAGGAGGTGCGCGAGCGCTACGGGATCGGCCCCGAGCTGGTCCCCGACTTCATCGCCCTGCGCGGCGACCCCTCCGACGGGCTGCCCGGGGCCAAGGGCGTCGGCCCGAAAACCGCCGCCGAGCTGCTGCGCGAGCACGGCTCGCTGGAGGGGATGCTCGACGACGGCGATCCGCGAGCGGCGGCCGAAACTGCGGGCGGCGCTGATCGAAGCCCGCGAGGACCTGCTCGCCTTCAAGGACATCGCCACCCTGCGCGACGCCGGGGTCGAGCCCCCTGCCGATAGCCCGACCAACTGGACCGCAGCCGCCGCAGCCGCTCGTGAGCGCGGAATGAGCCGACTCGCCGAGAGGCTGGAGAGTCAATCCCGATAGGGGTGAAGCGTCTTGTACTTTTTCGCCGCCCGAAGCTCGGACGGCGAGGGCTCGACCTCGAAAAAGTTAAGCGAAACCCCTATCGGGATTGACTCTCCAGCCTCACCGCAGACGCCAAGCCCCAGGCGGAGACGACCGCCCAGACGCCCTCGAGCAGGAGGAAGCCCCACTGGGAGCCGTGCAGGGCGAGCGCGGCGAGGATCACCGAGCCGACCAGGTTGAGCGCCAGGTAGAGGCGCGAGTCGGGCCGCATCCGGTCGAACTGGACGGCGGCGAAGGCGGCGAGGATGAAGAGGGCTCCGACGACCTGGATCAGCTGGTCCATCGCCCCACCCTAGCGCAGGCCGCGGGTACCGTGGTCCGATGACGGTGGCGGGGATTCCATGGCGGGGACCGGGCGGGGGACGGCCCGACCTGCCCCTGCCCCCCGGCCCGATGCCGCTGCGCTCGGCCGGCCAGATCCGCAAGCGCTGGCGCTACATCGGCCTCTACGACGAGCGGCTGATGCTGTGCGCGGCGCGGGCCCAGGTCGGCCCCCTCTCGCAGTCCTTCTGGGTCCTCTGGGACCGCGAGGCCGGCGAGCAGCTGGCCCACACGGCGATGCGCCCGGGCAGCCGCGAGGTGCGGATGGACGGGCCCAGCCTGGAGATCGACGGCGGCGGCCTGCGGGCCAGCCTGCGGCTCGGCGAGCGCTCCCCGATCGAATCGATCTGCCCCAGCGGCAGCGGTTGGGGCTGGACCCGCAAGCGCGCCGGGGTGCCGATCTCCGGCACCGTCGAGGCACCTGGCAAGCGCTGGGAGGTCGACGGGCTCGGGGTCGACGACGAGTCGGCCGGCTACCACCGGCGCCGGACCAGCTGGCACTGGTCGGCCGGGGTCGGCGAGAGCGCCGAAGGCCGCGCCCTGGCCTGGAACCTGGTCGAGGGCATCAACGACCCCGCCGAGCGCAGCGAGCGGGCGATCTGGATCGACGGCGAGCCCGGCGAGCCGGCGCCGGTCCGCTTCGACGGCGTCGAGGCGGTCGAGTTCGCCGGCGGCGAGCGGCTCGCCTTCGCCAGCGAGTCCGAGCGCGCCCGCAACGAGAACTTCCTGCTCGTCCAGTCCCGCTACCGGCACCGCTTCGGCAGCTTCTCCGGCTCGCTGGACGGGACCGGGCTGGCCCGTGGCCTCGGGGTGATGGAGCAGCACGACGCCGTCTGGTGAGCGGCGTCGGGCCCCCGGGACCCGCCGCCGCCGGCCTCACCAGGTGTCGACGAAGCGCCCGCGGGCCGGCGCCGGGGCTCCCGCGGCGGCGCTCAGGGTCGCGGCGATCAGGCCCCGCGTCTCGGCCGGGTCGATCACGTCGTCGAGCTCGAACAGCGCCGCCGAGTTCAGCGCCTTGGCGTTGGCTTCGGCGGCGGCGGTGAGGTCGCGGACCCGCTGCTCGCGCTCGGCCTCGTCGGCGATCGCCTCCAGCTCCTTGCGCAGGGCCAGGCGCACCGCCCCTTCCAGCCCCATCGGCCCGAGGTGGGCGGAGGGCCAGGCGAGGGTCAGCAGCGGCTCGTGCAGGCTGCCGCCGGTCATCGCCTGGGCGCCGAGGCCGTAGCCGCGGCGCAGGATCACCGCGATCAGCGGCACCCGCAGGGCGCCGCCGGCGACCAGCAGGCGGGAGGCGTGGCGGACCAGGCCGGTCGCCTCGGCGTCCGGGCCGACCATGAAGCCGGGGGTGTCGACCAGCGAGATCAGCGGCAGCCCGAAGGCGTCGCAGAGCTGGAGCAGCCGCGCCGCCTTGTCGGAGGCGTCGGAGGTGATCGCGCCGGCCACGTGGCGGCTGTCGTTGGCGATCACCCCGACCGGGCGGCCCTCGATCCGCGCCAGCGCCGTCACCAGCTCCGGCGCGAAGCGCTCGCGCAGGAAGGTGACCGAGCCCTCGTCGGCCAGCGTCTCGACGATCGGCGCAACCTTGTAGGCGCGCCGGGCCCGCTCGGGGACCAGCTCGCGCAGCAGCGCCTGGTCGGGGACCGGGCCGGGCTCGGTCGGGCCCTGGAAGTAGCCGATCAGCCGCTTCGCGACCGCGGTCGCCTCGGCCTCGTCGGTGGCGATCACGTCGACCACCCCGTTGGCGGCCTGGGCCTCCAGCGGCCCGACCTCCTCGGGGTCGACCTTGCCGAGGCCGCCGCCCTCGATCATCGCCGGCCCGCCCATCCCCAGCGAGCGAGCCCTCGGTGGCGACGATCAGGTCCGAGCAGCCGGCGATCACCGCGTTGCCGGCGAAGCAGCGCCCGGCGACCACGGCGATCCGCGGGACAACGCCCGAGAGCCCCGCCCAGAGCGCGAAGGCGCGGGTCTCCAGCGCGGAGACGGCCGGGTAGTCGGTGTCGCCGGGGCGGCCGCCGCCGCCCTCGGCGAAGAACACGGTCGGCAGCCGCATCCGCTCGATCAGCTCGAACAGCCGGTCCTTCTTCTTGTGCCCGAGCGCCCCCTGGGTCCCGGCCAGCACCGTGTAGTCGTAGGAGAGGACCGCGCAGGCGGCCCGCTCGGCCCCGAACCAGCTCGCTGTTGACGCGGGCGGTGCCGCCGATCAGACCGTCGGCGGGGGTGCGCTCGATCAGCTCCTGGACCTCGCGGCGGCCGCGCTGGGCGGCGATCGCGAAGCGGCCGTACTCGACGAAGGAGCCGGGATCGACGAGGTCGGCGACGTTCTCGCGGGCGGTCCGGCCCCCGGCGGCGTGGCGGCGCTCGACCGCCTCGCTCCGCGCCCCGTCCTCGGTCAGCGCCCGGCGGGCCAGCACCTCCGCCAGGTCCTGGCGCTCGGCGCTCTCGCCGTCGCCGGGCATCCGACTAGCCGCCGAGTCCCCCGAAGATCGCGAACGGGTTCGGCGGCCGCTCCTGCCAGGCGACCTGGCCGCTGCCCTCGGTCTTCACCTCGCTGCCCTCCGGCGCCTCCGCGGCCAGCCGCACCGCCAGCTCGCGGGCGCTGTCCTCGTCGGTGGCGCCGACGACCAGGTACTTCCAGCGGCGCACCGCCGGCAGCCCCTCGGCCTCCAGCCGCTTCGCGAACTCGACCGCGTCGTGGTGGGAGGGCAGGTCGATCCGCACCTCGAATTCGGGCTCGCCGGTCCGCTCGGAGTGGCCGCGCTCGGAGGCGATCACCGACTCGCGCTCCTCCTCGACCGAGCCGGCGCTCTGCGGCAGCGGCTCGTCGGGGTTCTCCCAGTCCTCGGCCTCGGGGTGCCAGCGGCGCAGCCGCGAGGAGATCGTCCAGCCGTTCTCGGCGGCCGCCTTGTCGACCAGGGCGCCGACCGCCTCGACCTGCTCGCGGCTGCCCGCGTAGAGGAAGAGGCGGGTCCCGTCGCGGGAGACGATCACCCGGTCCTCGAAGGATTCGCTGAGGTCGTGCTCGAGCTCCCGCGCCCCCAGGTGCTCACCCAGCGCCGTCGCGTGGGCGTCGTCCTCGATTTCGATCTGCAACCGCCATTCGTCGTTCATGCCGGGAACATATTGCCTGAGGAGCCCTCTTAGCCCCGGATCGCTTTGCCGACGATGTTCTTGAGGCGGGTGCGGTCGCGCTGGCTGAGGTTCGAGGGACGGCCCTTCGACTTCTTGGTCAGGTTCCAGAACTCCGTCTGCTCGCCGGCGCTGAGGTTCTCGCGCAGCCGCTCGCGGCCCTTCTCGGCCAGCCAGAGGCTGACCGTCCAGACCATCTTCCAGGGGATCCGCTTCCAGACCGCGGGCGCCGCCTTGCGGGCGATCCACCAGGGCATCGGCGCCGCTCAGCCTTCGACCACTTCGACGGTGCCGTGCATCGTCGGGTGGACCTGGCAGTAGTAGGTGAAGGTGCCGGGCTGCTTGAAGGTCTCCGACTTCGTCTTGCCTTTCTCGAGGATGTCAGTGTCGAAGCTGCCGTCGTCGGCGGTCGCGGTGTGCGGCGCGGTGTCCTCGTTCTGCCAGGTCACCTTGCCGCCGGCCTCGATCGTGACCGGGTCGGGGCCGTAGGCGAATTCGACGATCTGGACCTTCTCGGCCCGGCGGGCGTCGCCGCTGGGCGCCGGCTGGCTTTCGGTGCTTTCGGCCGCGGTCGTGTCCGCGGGCGGGGCGCCGCTGGAGTCGTCGGAGCCGCCGCCGCAGGCTCCGAGGGCGATCGAGAGGGCGACCAGGACGGGGATGGCAAGTGCGCGAAGTCTCATAACCGCAGGCTACGCCCCGGCTACCCGATCTGGATCATCTGACGCCGGCGCCCGGCCGCCGCCCCGGCCGGGGCTAGCCTTCGGCCGGTGCCGTCCCCCGACCGCAGCCCGATCAGGCGCCTCGCCGACGCCGTCACCGGGCCCCGCGGGCGCTGGGTGGCGATCGCCGTCTGGGCCGCGATCGGCGTAGCCGGCCTCTTCGCCCACGCGCGGATCGGCGACGTCACCGCCGCCGGTCAGAGCAGCTTCCTCCCCTCCAACGCCGAATCGACGCGGGCGATCGAGGCGCTGGAGGGACGCGGCGGTCGCGGCGGCGGGGTCGGCGAAGAGGTGCCGGCGGTGGTCGTGTTCGACCGCGACGGCGGCCTCAGCGAAGCCGACCTGGCGGCGATCGGGCGGATCGGCGAGGGCCTCAACGGGCTGGCGATCGTCGGCGCCACCCCGATCGTCGACCCCTTCTCCGCCGATGCCAGCGAGTCGCTGGGCGAAGTCGCGAAGCTCGCCAAGGGGATCGGGCCGCTCTCCCGCGACGGCGACGCGGCGCTGGTGGTGCTGGCGCTGAACGCCGGCGACCGCGGCGCGATCGTCACCGGGGTCCGGGAGATCCGCCGCTACCTGAACCGGCACGTCCCGCCCGGGGTCAGCGCCTACGTGACCGGCCCGGCCGGGATCGCCGCCGACCTCGAGCAGGTCGCCGACGAAGCCGGCCGCACGCTGCTGATCGCGACCCTCAGCCTGGTCCTCCTGCTGCTGCTGGTCGTCTACCGGGCGCCGCTGCTGGCGCTGCTGCCGCTGCTCACGGTCGGCGCCGCCTACCTGGTCGCGATCGGCATCTCCTACCTGCTGATCGACGCCGGCGCGATCACCGTCAACAGCGAGGGGACGATGCTGCTGCTGGTCCTGATCTTCGGCGCCGGCACCGACTACTCGCTGCTGCTGGTCCACCGCTACCGGGAGGAGATCGGCTCCGGCAAGCCGGCCGCCGAGGCCCTCCCCGCCGCCCTGGCGGAGAGCGCGCCGGCGCTCGCCGCCTCCGCCGGGACGGTGATCGCGGCGATGTTGGTGCTGCTGGTCGCCGATCTGCAGTCGACCCACTGGCTCGGGCCGATCCTGGCGATCGGGGTCGCGACGATGCTGCTCGCCTCCTTCACCCTGCTGCCGGCCATGCTCGCCGTCCTCGGCCCCCGCGCCTTCTGGCCCACCGCCCCATCGCGCGGTTCCTTTGTCGTCCATGAGACGACAAAGGAACCGCGCGATGTTTGGGGACGGGTGGCGGGGCTGGTGCGCCGGCGCTCGCTGGCGCTCCTCCTGCTGGTCCCCGCCGCGCTGCTGGTCCTGGCGCTCGGCAACCTCAGCCAGCACGGGACGATCGGGTTCGGCCAGGGCGAGACCAAGCCGACCAACTCCAGCGAAGGCACCGACGTGCTGAACGAACACTTCCCGCCGGGGCTGAGCTCGCCGCTGACCGCGGTGGTCGGCGAACGCAGGGTGGGGCCGGTCAGGCGGGGGATGGAGGCGATGAGGCGGGACGTCCAGCTGGCGATCCCGGTGCCGGCCTCGGTCAGCGGCGCCGGCGAGTCGGTGGTGGTGATCGTGCTCCGCGACGACCCGTACTCGAGCGAGGCCGCCGACGACGTCGAGCAGATCCGCGAACGCCTGCACGCGATCGCGCCCGGCGGGCTGCTCGGCGGCATCCCGGCCGAGAACTACGACATCGAGGAAACCAACGAACGCGACACCAGGCTGATCGTGCCGCTGGTCCTGCTGGTCGTGGCGCTGATCCTGGCGGCGGTCCTGCGGGCGCTGGTCGCGCCCGCCTTCCTGATCGTCACCGTCGTCCTCTCCTTCGCCGCGACCCTCGGCCTCTGCACCTTCGCCTTCTCGCAGCTGAGCAGCGAAGGCGTCGCCTTCAACCTGGTCCTGCTCTCCTTCCTCTTCCTGGTCGCGCTCGGCGTCGACTACAACATCTTCCTGATGACCCGGGCGCGCGAGGAGGCGGCGGCGCTCGGCACCCGCGAGGGGACGATGGCGGCGCTGGTCCACACCGGTGGCGTCGTCACCGGTGCCGGCCTGATCCTCGCCGGCACTTTCGCCACCCTGACCCTGCTGCCGCTGGAGGAGCTGGTCCAGATCGGCGCGACGGTGGCGATCGGCGTCCTCCTCGACACCTTCGTGGTCCGGGCGCTGCTGATCCCGGCGATCGCCTACCGGCTCGGCGAGCGCACCTGGTGGCCGGCCCGGGTCGACCCCGGGGCAGCGCCCACCGGCAAGCCTCAGTAGTTGGGGCTGGTCTTGATTTCTTTGCGCTCGGAAGGGTGGGCGCCACCCTTCTCGTCGAGCGTCTTGCAGGCGGTCGCGATGTCGCCGGCGAGGCGGTCGACCTGCTCCCGGCTCAGCGTCTGCTTGACCAGCGCCCGCAGCACCTTCACGTCTTCGGCGTTCGGCGGCATCGTGTAGGCGGGCAGCATCCAGCCGCGCTCGGCGGAGAGCTGCCAGGAGACGTCGAACTCGTCGTAGTCGCGGGCTTCGTCGTTGAGCCTGAAGGCAACCAGCGGCAGCTGCTCCTGGTCGGCGCCGATCAGCTCGAACTTGCCGATCTGCTCGAGCTTGCCCGCCAGCGCCTTGGCGTTCGACTCCATCGCTTTCATCACGTACGTGTAGCCGGCGCGGCCGAGCCGGACGAAGTTGTAGTACTGGGCCAGCACCATCGAGGCGCCGGTGGAGAAGTTGAGGGTGAAGGTGGCGTCGGTTTTACCGAGGTAGTTCTCGTAGAAGACGAGGTCCTCGGCCAGGTCCGACTTCTCGCGGAAGACGAGCCAGCCGATGCCGGGGTAGACGAGCCCGAACTTGTGCCCGGAGACGTTGATCGAGCGCACCTGCTCGAGCCGGAAGTCCCATTCGGAGTCCGGGTAGAGGAACGGCCAGACGAAGCCGCCGCTGGCGCCGTCGATGTGCAGCGGCACGTCGAGGCCCCTCTCGCCCTTGATCCCGACCAGCAGCGCGTTGATCCCGACGATGTCGTCCATGTGACCGGTGAAGGTGGTGCCGAGCACGGCGGCGACGCCGATCGTGTTCTCGTCGACGTGGGGCTCGACGTCCTCGGGCCCGATCACGTACTTGCCGTCCTGCAGCGGCACGATCCGCGGTTCGACGTCGAAGTAGCGGCAGAACTTCTCCCAGACCACGTGCACGTCGCCGCCGAAGACGAGGTTCGGCTTGTCGACCGGCTTCGAGGCGGCTTCGCGGCGCTCCTTCCACTTCCACTTCAACGAGAGCGCGCCCAGCATGATCGCCTCCGAGGAGCCCTGAGTGCGGCAGCCGGTGGTCTCGCCGGGAGCGTGGTAGAGGTCGGCGAGCATGCGGATGCAGCGCTGCTCGATCTCGGCCGAGATCGGGTACTCGGCGTGGTCGATGAAGTTGCGGTAGAGGTTTTCGCCGATGATCCGCTCCGCCTCCGGCTCCATCCAGGTGGTGACGAAGGTGGCGAGGTTGCGCCAGGGGTCCCCCTCCAGCACCAGTTCCTCGTCGACCAGGCGCATCGCGTCGAGCGCCGACATGCCGCCTTCGGGGAAGGGACCGTCCGGCGCGTCCTCGGTGAGGAAGCGGTTGCCGTAGAGCTTCAGCTCGTGCTCGGCGCTGGGGTCGCTCATCGGGGCGAGACTAGCGGTTAGGCTGGCATCAGCTCGCAACTCACGAAAGGAGCCGACTTGAACGGCGCAGACAGCATCGAGATGGGACCGATCGACTACGTGCTCGTCGAGTGGCCTGGACGCCAGCCGACCGGCGAGGCGCTGCCGCACCTGGTCGACCTGGTCGACCGCGGCCTGATCCGCATCCTCGACCTCACCTTCATCGCCAAGGGCGAGGACGGCTCCGTGGCCGCGATCGAGATCGCCGACCTCGGCGACGCCGTGGCCGAGGTCGCCGTCTTCGAGGGCGCCTCCTCGGGCCTGATCCACGAGGACGACATCGACCAGGCCGGCGACGTGCTCGAGCCGGGCACCTCGGCAGCGCTGCTCGTCTACGAGAACACCTGGGCCGCCCCGTTCGCCACCGCCGTCCGCCGCTCCGGCGGCCAGCTGGTCGCCAGCGGGCGAATCCCCGCCGAAGACTTCCTCGCCGCGCTCGACGCGGCCGAGGCCACCGCGTAGAGAAGGAGAGACCGATGCCAGGACTACTCAGGGGCGTTGCTCGCACCGCCGTCATCGCCGGCACCGCATCCGCCGTCGGCGGTCGCGTCCACCACCGCCAGGAAACGAAATGGGCGCAGCAGGAAGAGCAGCAGTACCAGCAGCAGGCCCAGCAGGCCGCGCCGCCGCAGGCCGCGCCCGCCGGCGAAGGATCGATGATCGACCAGCTGAAGGAGCTCGGCGAGCTGAAAGCGCAGGGGATCCTCACCGAGGAGGAGTTTGCGGCCCAGAAGGCCAAGCTGTTGGGCTGAGGCCGAGTCGGGTAGGGGTCGTCGATGGAGGACCTGATCGAAGACCTGACCCGGGGCAACGTGACCGAGGTCAAGGTGGTGCTGGCCTCGGTCCTCCTCGCCCTCGGCGTCTACCAGCTCGCCCTCGCCGCGGTCTCCTACGGGAAGCTGCGGCTGCGCTTTCTCGAGTCGGGGCCGGCGACCTGGGCGCACCGGGCCAGCGGCGACACGATCATCGTCCTCGCCATCCTCGTCGCCACCGCCTGCATCGCCTTCTACGGCTTCGAGGAGGGCGGCGCCCACGCCGTCTTCGGCTGCCTGCTGCTGGCGGCGCTGGCGCTGAAGGTGATCGCGGTGCGGGTCGGCGGCTCGCACTCGCCGCTGCTGCCGTGGATCGGGGTCGCGCTGATCGGCCTGCTCGCGGCCACCTGGCTGACCTCCGCCGGCGACTTCCTCGGGGTCGGCTGATGCGCCGCTCCTCCCAAATCTGGCAGATCGCCGGCTCGCTGCTGGTCGCCCTGGCGATCGCCGCGGCCGCGATCTGGGTGGTCACCGACCACTTCGGCCCCACCTCGGCGGCGAAGCTGGAGGCCCTGGAGGATCGCGAAGACGCGCGGGCCGATGCCCGCGAGGAGGCTCAGAAGAACCGCGAAGACGCGATCGAGGAGCGCCGCAAGGACGTCGAAGGCTGAAGGACTTTTGGGCCCATCGGCCCAATGAGCCTCAGGAACCGAGCGCGTAGCGGAGGTGGAGGGCTTCCGGGCCCTCGACCACCCGCGCCAGCTCGAAGCCGGCGACGCCCGCCGCGAGGCCGTCGAGCAGGCGCTCGCCGCCGCCGAGCAGGATCGGCACCTGGCTGATCAGCAGCTCGTCGAGCAGGCCGGCGGCGATGCACTGCTGGACCGTCGCGGCGCCGCCGCCGACCGAGACGTCCTTGTCGGCGGCCACCTCCTTGGCCTGCAGGACGGCGCTCTCGATCCCCTCGGTGACGAAGTGGAAGGTCGTCCCGCCCTCCATCTCCAGCGGCTCGCGCGGGTGGTGGGTGAGGACGAAGGTCGGCACGTGGAACGGCGGATCCTCGCCCCACCAGCCGCGCCAGTCCTCCTCGCCCCAGGGGCCGCGGACTGGGCCGAACATGTTGCGGCCCATCACCACGGCGCCGACGTCGGCCTGGGCCTGCTCCAGCACCGCGTTGCTGGGGTTCTCACCGCCCTCTCCCCCCTCACGGTGGTGCGAATCGCGCCAGGTGGCGAGCTTGAAGGCCCACTCGTGCAGCGCCTCGCCGCCTTCGCCGAGCGGGTTCTCCTCGCTCTGGTTCGGACCGGCCATGTAGCCGTCGAGCGAGACCGAGATCTGGGCCTTGACCTTTCCCATCGCCGCGGTCCTAGCTGGCGCGAGGGCCGTTCTCGGCCTCCTCGACCGTCAGCTCGGCGGTCGGGTTGGCCTCCAGGCGCTGGTCGGGGATCGGCTCGCCGCTGCGGATCGAGAGGCCGTAGTTGCCGGCGGCGAGGCGCTCCTCGGCGCGCTCGACCGCGGCCCGCCGGTCCTTGAGATCGGCCAGCTGGCCGGCGTCGAACTCGTCCTGGTAGAGGCCCTCGGAGTTGAAATCGCCCGGCTCGCGCTGGGAATCGCCCTCCTCGGGACCGCCCCGCTGAGCGGCGGCGATCGCCTCCTCGACCTGCTCTCGCTCGTCGCTGAGCAGCTCGTCGTGCGCGATCTGAATCCATCGCGACACCGTAGCGCCTGCCCCGGGCAGCGCGGCAACCGTGCGGCAGACCTTTGTTCCGCTTTCCGGAACAAAGGTCTGCCGCGCTTGAGGCGGTGGAGGGGTGGCGCTATCCTCTTAGAGGACTAACTACAGAAAGTGGACCTTGGCCATGACTTATCGCCTGATTCCTCTCGACGACGCAATCGTCTTCCCCACCGTCACCGCGACCCTGCCGATCGAGGTCGGCGAGGAGGAGCGCGTCTTCCTGATCCCGCGCCGCGACGGCGAGTTCGGCCGCGTCGGCGTCGTCGCCGAGGTGATCGAGCACGGGCGTCTCCCGCCGCGGCGAGCCCGTCGCGACCGTCGTCGGCCTGCACCGCGGGCTCGCCGGCGCCGCCCAGGCCGACGAGAGCGACGCCGAGGTGCTGCGCGTCGAGGTCCAGGAGATCCGCGACGGCCACCCCGACGACGAGCACACGCGCGAGCTCGCCCGCGAGTACCGCGCCGTGGTCGAGGAGATCCTCGAGCTGCGCGGCGACGACGGCCGCATCGCCGCCTTCCTGCGCTCGATCGAGGAGCCCGGCGCCCTGGCCGACACCTCCGGCCTCTCCCCCGACATCTCCAACGAGGGCAAGCTGCGCCTGCTGGAGACGGTCGACGTCACCGCAGCGGCTGGAGATCGCGGTCGAGCTGCAGCGCGAGCGGCTGGCCGAGCTGCAGGTCCGCAGCAAGATCCGCGACGACGTCGAGTCGGGCGCCCAGAAGCAGCAGCGCGAGTACTTCCTGCGCAAACAGATGGAGTCGATCCGCAAGGAGCTGGGCGAGGACGAGACCGACCTGATCGCCGAGTACGAGACGAAGATCGCCGAGGCCGGGATGCCGGAGGCGGTCGCCGAGCAGGCCGAGAAGGAGCTGCGCCGGCTCGAGCGCCAGGGCGAGCAGTCGCCCGAGTCCTCGATGATCCGCAGCTACCTCGACTGGCTGATCGCGGTGCCGTGGTCAGCAAGCGCTCCGAGGAGCGGCTCGACCCGACCCACACCCGCGAGGTGCTCGACGCCGACCACGCCGGCCTCGACGACGTCAAGCGACGGATCACCGAGTTCGTCGCCGTGCGCAAGCTGCGCGAGGAGCGCGGGGTCGAGGAGGACAGCCGCGCCAACGGCACGATCCTCACCCTGGTCGGCCCTCCCGGCACCGGCAAGACCTCGATCGGCGAGTCGATCGCCCGCAGCCTCGGGCGCGAGTTCGTCCGCATCAGCCTCGGCGGCCTGCACGACGAGGCCGAGATCCGCGGCCACCGCCGCACCTACATCGGCGCCCTGCCGGGACGGATCGTCCGCGCCCTGCGCGACGCCGAGACGATGAACCCGGTGATCCTCCTCGACGAGGTCGACAAGGTCGGCGCCGACTGGCGCGGCGACCCCTCGGCGGCCCTGCTCGAGGTGCTCGACCCGGCGCAGAACCACTCGTTCCGCGACCACTACCTCGACGTCGAGGTCGACCTCTCCGAGGTCGTCTTCATCGCCACCGCGAACCTGCTCGACACGATCCCGGCGCCGCTGCTGGACCGGATGGAGATCATCGCCTTCGACGGCTACACGACCGAGGAGAAGCTGGCGATCGCCAAGGGCTACCTGCTGCCGCGGCAGCTGAAGCGCAACGGCCTGAGGGCCGAGGAGGTCGAGGTCGGCGACGAGGTCCTGCGCGCGCGTCATCTCCGAGTACACCCGCGAGGCCGGCGTGCGCCAGCTCGAGCGGGAGATCGGCAAGCTGCTGCGCGGGGCGGCGACGAAGATCGCCTCCGGCGAGGGCGACGGCACCGATCGTGCTCGACATCGAGGCCCTGCGCGAGGCGCTCGGCCGCCAGCGCTTCTTCCAGGAGTCGGTCGAGCGCACGGCGATCCCGGGCGTCTCGACCGGCCTGGCGGTGACCGGCACCGGCGGCGACGTCCTCTTCATCGAGGCGACCGCGATGGACGGCGACAAGGGCCTGGTCCTGACCGGCCAGCTCGGCGACGTGATGAAGGAGTCGGCGCGGATCGCCCTCTCCTACGTGCGCTCGCCACGCGAGGAGCTGGGCATCGACGCCGGACCGCTTCCAGCGCGAGTTCCACCTCCACGTGCCGGCCGGGGCGATCCCCAAGGACGGCCCCAGCGCCGGCACGGCGATGACCACGGCGCTGGTCAGCCTGCTCTCCGGCCGGCCGGTCAAGCACACTGTCGGGATGACCGGCGAGGTCACCCTGCAGGGCCGGGTGCTGCCGATCGGCGGCCTCAAGCAGAAGGTGCTGGCCGCCCACGCGGCCGGGCTGACCGAGGTGATCCTGCCCGAGCGCAACCGCGGCGACCTCGACGAGGTCCCCGAGGAGGTGCGCGAGCAGATGACCTTCCACCCGGTGATGAGCATCGACGAGGTGCTCGGGCTGGCGCTGGAGCCGGCCGAGAGCGGAGCGGACGTCGCGGCGGTGGCGTAGGCGATGTCGCCGCGATGTCGCAACTGCCAGCCGGTCCCGACCGAGCTGCGCGCCGCCGCCGGGCTGCTCGAGCGCCGCTGGACGATGGCGACGATCTACGCCTGCTCCAGTCCGGCGCCGCCCGCTTCAACGAGTTCCGCCAGTCGCTCCCCGGCGTCTCGCCGACGACCCTCTCCGAGCGGCTCGAGCAGCTGGAGGCGGCGGGGATCGTCGAGCGGCGGCTGGTCGCCGGCCGTCCCCCCCACACCGAGTACGCGCTGACCGACCGCGGCCGCCGCGTCGCCGCCGCGGTGGCGGGGCTGCTGGCCCACTGAGGTCGCGGTAGGCTGGCGCCGTGGAGGTGCGGCTGACGCATATCGGGGGGCCGACGCTGCTGATCGAGTTCGGTGGCTGGCGGCTCCTCACCGACCCGACCTTCGACCCCGCCGGTGGCGACTACAAGTTCGGCTGGGGCACCGGCTCGACCAAGCTGACCGCGCCCTCGATCGGCCCCGGCCAGGTCGGCGAGATCGACGCGGTGCTGCTCAGCCACGACCATCACGAGGACAACCTCGACGCCGCCGGCCGGGCGCTGCTGCCGGGCGCCGGCGCGGTGCTGACCACGGTGCCGGGCGCGAAGCGGCTCGGCGGCGGCAACGCGCGCGGCCTCGCTCCGTGGGCGAAGACGACGTTGGAAGCGCCGGGCAAGCCGACGATCGAGGTCACCGCCACGCCCTGCCGCCACGGCCCGCCGCTGAGCAAGCCGATCGTCGGCGACGTCGTCGGCTTCTCGCTGAGCTGGGAGGGGCAGGCGCACGGCGCCTTTTGGATCTCCGGCGACACCGTCCTCTACGACGGCGTCCGCGAGGTCGCCGACCGGCTCGACGTCGGCACCGCGCTGCTGCACCTCGGCGGCGTCCGCTTCCCGATCTCCGGGCCGCTGCGCTACACGATGACCGCCGCCGAGGCGGTCGAGCTCTGCGCCCAGATCCGCCCCAACAGGGCGATCCCGATCCACTACGAGGGCTGGAAGCACTTCCGCGAGAACCGCGCGGCGATCGAGCGCGAGCTCGGCACCGCGCCGGCGGCCGTCGCCGGCGCCTTCGAGTGGCTGCAGATCGGCGTCCCCGCCGACGTCGAGGTCTGAGCGATGGACCGCCGTCGCGAGGGCGCTGGCGCCGCTTACGCCGGAGGGGCGACCGGCGCCACCGGATCGACCGCCGGCCGGCCCTTGATCGCCAGCAGCCGGTAGTAGAGGACCGCGGCGACGAGGGCGTCGACCGGGGCCGTGATCGTCGAGGCGAGGGCGCCGAAGACGATCCGCAGCAGCGGACCGTCGGCGATCCCGGCGGCGATGCCGCCGAAGAAGATGCTGCCGGCGACGACGATCAGGTAGCCGACGAGGACGGCGCCGAAGACCGGCCAGCCGAAGCCCCTGACCAGCTCGCGCGAGCGCCGGAAGGACTCGATCACGCCGCGGTTCTCGATCACGATCGCCGGCGCGATCACCGCCCAGATCGTCAGCAGGATCAGGCCGGGGACGATCAGCAGGAACATCCCGAAGACGATCCCCAGGGCCGAGAGCAGGCCGGCGGCGATCAACGTTCCCAGCACCGGCGTCACCGAGCCGAAGAGGTCGCCGACCGAGGAGTCGCGGCGGCCGTCCTGGACGTCGCGGACGAGGCTGACGACCATCCCCTTGTAGAGGGTGCCGACGAGGACGCCGAAGAGCAGCGAGACCATCAGCAGCACCGGGCCGTTGCCGACCAGCCCGTCGACGATCGCGACCGCGAGGAAGAGCCAGAAGGCGACCGGCAGCAGGACCCCCGCCTGGTCGCGGTAGATGCCGAAGACCTCGGCGAGGGTCTCGCCGACGCTGAGCTTGCCTTGCATGCCGGGAACCTACTGCCCAGCCGCGGACGCGGTCAGGGCGCCCAGTCGAGCAGCGGCGCGAACTGGCGCAGGCGGGTCGATTCGGGCAGGCGCGGCAGCAGGGCGTCGCGCAGGCGCCGGGCCAGGGCCGACTTCGGCAGCGCCACCGCCGCCGCCTGGCGCGAGCGCTTGACGAACATGGTCGTGCGGCCGATCCGCGCCCGCTCGTAGGCGGCGAGGGCGGTGCCGACCTCCGCGTGGGCGCCGACGGCGGCACCGAGCACGACCGCGTCCTCCAGTGCCGCGCAGGCGCCCTGGCCGACGAACGGCAGCATCGGGTGGGCGGCGTCGCCGAGCAGGGTCGCGTCGCCGCGGCTCCAGGCGCCGACCGGGTCGCGGTCGCACAGGCGGTGGACCAGGACCCGCTCGGGCGCGGTGCGGGCAACCACCTCGGCGACCGCCGGGTCGTAGGCGGCGGCGAGCTCGTCCAGCAGCCCCGGCCGGTCCTCGCCGCGGGCCCCGAAGTACCAGTAGACGCGGCCGTCGGCGAGCGGCAGCAGGCCGGCGACGCTGCCGATCCCCCACCACTCCCCCGGCGGCACCTCGCCGGCGCCGGCGGCGATCCCGCGGTAGGCGACGATGCCGGCCTCGCGCGGGGGGCCGTCGCCGAGCAGCCCGGCCCGGACAGCGGAGTTGAGGCCATCGGCCCCGACCACCAGGTCGGCGCGGGCGGCGCTGCCGTCGGCGAAGCGCAGCTCGCCGTCCCCGATCGCCTCCAGGCGCATCCCCAGCCGCACCCGCTCGGGGCCGCAGCCGGCCAGCAGCGCCTCGTGCAGCCGCTCGCGGTGGAGGCCGAGGATCGGCTCGCCGAAGCGGCGGCGGATCGCCTCGGGGGCGAAGCCGGCGAGCATCGTCCCGTCGGCGCGGCGGACGCCCCCGGCCTGCTCGATCCCGCCGCTGAGCAGCTCCTCCAGCCCGAGCGCGCGCAGCGCCCGCACCGCGTTCGGCCAGATCGAGAGCCCGGCACCGAGCGGGCGGTGCTCGGGCGCCGCCTCGTAGACGGTCACCTCGCATCCCGCGCGGTCCAGGGCGATCGCCGCGGCGAGCCCGCCGATCCCCGCACCGACCACCGCCACCGTGCGTTCCGCCGCCATTCCGACCAGCCTACAAACGGATCGGTCAAGCACCCTTGCGGGAGCCACCGCACCTCCCTATGGTTGCGAGCGTTTGGTGACCAGGGAGGCGCCGAGCGAGCCGTGACCACCACGTCGAAGAAGCCAGAGACCGTAATCGTCCGGTTCGCCGGGGATTCCGGCGATGGCATGCAGCTGGTCGGCGACCGCTTCACCGCCGCCACCGCGCACGTCGGCAACGACCTCTCGACCCTGCCCGACTTCCCGGCCGAGATCCGCGCCCCGGCCGGCACCCCCGGCGGCGTCTCCGCCTTCCAGATCCACTTCGCCTCGCGCGACATCCTCACCCCCGGCGACCACCCGAACACGCTGGTGGCGATGAACCCGGCGGCGCTGAAGACGCACCTGAAGGCGCTGGAGCGCGGCGGCACCCTGATCGTCAACGAGGACGCCTTCACCGCCGCCAACCTGCGCAAGGCCGGCTACGGCGAGGAGAACCCGCTGGAGGACGGGACGGTCGAGGACTACCAGGTCCTGCAGGTGCCGATGACGACGCTGACCACCCGCGCCACCGAGGACGTCGAAGGGCTGAAGCCGGCGGAGGCGCAGCGGACCAAGAACCTCTTCGCGCTGGGGCTGATCTCCTGGATGTACGGGCGACCGACCGCCAGGACACGATCTCCTGGCTGGAGACCAAGTTCGCCACGCAAGCCGGCGATCATGGCCGGCAACATCGCCGCCCTCAAGGCCGGCTACAACTTCGCCGACACGATCGAGATCTCGGTCGTCCCGACCGAGGTAGAGCCGGCGCCGCTGCGCGCCGGCGAGTACCGCAACGTCAACGGCGCCAACGCCCTGGCGATGGGGCTGGTCGCGGCCAGCGTCCGCAGCGGCCTGCAGCTCTACTACGCCGGCTATCCGATCACCCCGGCCTCCGAACTGCTGCACCAGCTGGCCCGCCACGACCGCTTCGGGGTCCGCACCGTCCAGGCCGAGGACGAGATCGCCGCCGCCAACATGGCGCTCGGCGCCTCCTTCGGCGGCAGGCTCGGGGTGACCGCGACCAGCGGCCCGGGGATGGACCTGAAGGCGGAGACGATCGCCCTGGCGGCGATGCTGGAGCTGCCGCTGGTGATCATCGACGTCCAGCGCGCCGGCCCCTCGACCGGGCTGCCGACCAAAACCGAACAGTCGGACCTGATGATGGCGATCCACGGCCGCCACGGCGAGTCGCCGCTGCCGGTGCTGGCCCCCGCGACCCCGTCCGACTGCTTCGAGTCGGCGATCGAGGCGGTGCGGATCGCGGTCCGCTACCGGACCCCGGTGATCCTGCTCGCCGACGGCTTCCTGATCAACTCCTCCGAGCCCTGGCGACTGCCGCGGGCCGCCGACCTGCCGGAGATCGATCCTGACTTCGCCACCGGGCCGAACGCCGGCGACGAGTTCCTCCCCTACCTGCGCGACGAGCGCGGCGCCCGGCCCTGGGCGATCCCCGGCACGCCCGGCCTCCAGCACCGGCTCGGCGGGCTGGAGAAGGAGCACGGCTCCGGCAAGGTCAGCTACGAGGGCGACAACCACGCGCTGATGACCGAGCTGCGCGCCGCCAAGGTCGCGAACGTGGCCGCCGACCTGCCGCCGCTCGAGGTCGACGCCGACCCCGGGGCCGAGCTGCTGATCGTCGGCTGGGGCTCGACCTTCGGGGTGATCGGCGCCGCCGCCCGCCGGGTCCGCAACCGCGGCATCCCGGTCGCCACCGCCCACCTGCGCTCGCTGGAACCGCTGCCGGCCAACACCGGCGAGATCGTCCGCGCCTTCCCCAAGGTGCTGGTCCCGGAGCTGAACACGGGGCAGCTGCTGAGCCTGCTGCGCGACAGGTACCTGGTCGACGCGATCGGCTACAACAAAGTCGAGGGCCTGCCGATCCTCGCCGAAGAGCTGGAGCGGGCCGCGCTGGAGCAGATCGGATGAGCGGGAACGGGCACAACGGCGACGGCACCGCCGCGACCCTGACCAAGGCCGACTTCCAGTCCGGCCAGGAAACCCGCTGGTGCCCGGGCTGCGGCGACTACGCGATCCTCGCCTCGGTGCAGGCGCTGATGCCGGAGCTGGGGGTGGCGCCGGAGAAGACGGTCTTCATCTCCGGGATCGGCTGCGCCGGCCGCTTCACCTATTACATGGACACCTACGGGATGCACGGGATCCACGGCCGGGCGCCGGCCCTGGCGACCGGGATCGCGACCTCGCGCGAGGACCTCTCGGTCTGGGTGGTCTCCGGCGACGGCGACTCGCTCTCGATCGGCGGCAACCACCTGATCCACGCCCTGCGCCGCAACGTCCCGATCAAGCTGCTGATGTTCAACAACCAGATCTACGGGCTGACCAAGGGCCAGTACTCGCCGACCTCGGAGACCGGGAAGATCACCAAGTCGACCCCGTTCGGCTCCGAGGACCATCCCTTCAACCCGCTGGCGCTGGCGCTCGGCGCCGACGCCTCCTTCGTCGCCCGCACGATCGACGTCGAGAAGAAGCACCTGACCGAGACCCTGCGCGCCGCCGCCGAGCACCCCGGCTCGGCCTTCGTCGAGATCTACCAGAACTGCAACGTCTTCAACGACGGCGCCTTCGACGCGGTCCGCGGCAAGGGCGGCGGGCCGAACCAGATCCGGCTCGAGCACGGGCAACCGGTCCGCTTCGGCGCCGAGGGCGAGCGCGGCGTCGTCCGCGCCGCCGGCGGCGGCTACGAAGTCGTGGAGGCGGCGGCGGTCGGCGCCGGCGACCTGGTCGTCCACGACGCCCACGTCGAGGACCCGAGCCACGCCACCGCCCTCGCCCGGCTCGCCGACAGCCCCACCGGGCCGACCCCGATCGGCGTCTTCCGCGACGTCGAGCGCGCCGTCTACGGCTCCGAGCGCCAGCGCGAGCTGGCCGCCTCCCACGCCAACGCGACGCTCGACGACGTCGACGCGCTGCTGCGCTCCGGCGACACCTGGGTCGTCCCGGGGCCATGAGCGCGCGCCAGCTCGACAACTACGTGGGCGGCGCCTGGACGCCGTCAGGGGCGGCCGAGCGGCTCGACGTCACCGATCCGGCCAGCGGCGAGACCCTGGCCACCGTCCCGCTCTCCTCCGCCGCCGAGCTCGACGCCGCGGTCGCCGCCGCGCGGGCGGCGCTGCCCGCCTGGCGCGAAGTCAGCGTGATCGAGCGCGGCCGCCGCCTCTTCGCCCTGCGCGATGGCCTGGACCGCCGCCGCGAGGACCTCGCCCGCTCGGTCACCGCCGAGATGGGGAAGACGATCGGCGACGCCCGCGCCGAGGTCGCGCGGATGATCGAGATGGTCGAGTGCGCCTGCGCGATCCCGACCACGATCCAGGGCCGGGTCGCCGAAGACGTCTCACGCGGGGTCGACGCCGAAACGGTGCGCCAGCCGGTCGGCGTCTGCGCCGCGATCGTCCCCTTCAACTTCCCGGCGATGGTCCCCTTCTGGTTCCTGCCCTTCGCGATCGCCTGCGGCAACAGCTTCGTGCTGAAGCCCTCCGAGCAGGTGCCGATGACCCAGCAGCTCGCCTTCGAGGCGCTCGACGAGCTGGAGCTGCCGCCCGGCGTCGTCAACCTCGTCAACGGCGGCCGCGAGGTGGTCGAGGCGATCCTCGACCACCCGGGGATCGACGCCGTCAGCTTCGTCGGCTCGGCGCCGGTGGCGCGGCTGGTCTACGAACGCGCGGCCGCCGCCGGCAAGCGCGTGCAGGCGCTCGGCGGGGCGAAGAACCACATGGTCGCGATGCCCGACGCGGTCGTCGCCAAGTCGGTCGAGGGGATCGTCGGCTCGGCCTTCGGAGCCGCCGGCCAGCGCTGCATGGCCGGCTCGGTCCTGGTCTGCGTCGGCGCCGCCCGCGAGCGGCTGCTGCCGGCCCTGGTCGAGCGCGCCCGCGGCGTCGCCGTCGGCCCCGGCGCCGACGAGTCGGTCGAACTCGGCCCGGTGATCTCCGCCGCCGCCCGCGAGCGGATCGCCGCGGCGATCGGGCGGGCTACCGAGGCGGGGGCGGAGCTGCTGCTCGACGGCCGCGCCCAGGATCCCGGCCCGGCCGGCACCCTGCTCGGGCCGACGATCCTGGCCGCGGTCGACCCCGCCTCCGAGGCCGGCTCTGAGGAGATCTTCGGGCCGGTGCTCTCGGTGATCGAGGTCGAGACGCTGGCGGAGGCGATCGAGGTCGTCAACGGCAGCCGCTTCGGCAACGGCACCTCGATCTTCACCGAGTCCGGCGCCGCCGCCCGCCGCTACCGCCGCGACGTCGAGGCGGGGATGATCGGCGTCAACATCGGCGTCGCCGCCCCGGTCGCCTTCTTCCCCTTCAGCGGCTGGAAGGACTCCTTCCTCGGCGACCTCCACGCCCACGGCCCCGACGCGGTCGAGTTCTACACCCGCAAGAAGACCGTGACCAGCCGCTGGTACTCCGGCGGCGAGGAGAGCGGCGGCTACTTCGTCGAGTAGCTAGCGCCCGAGCGAGCCGATCTCGCGGGTCAGCCGGCCGATCGTCTCGTAGAAGCTGACCAGGAGGTTGCGCATCAGCGCCGTCTGCAGAGCGGGGTCGGTCTCCCCCAGGCGGTCGAACTCGGCGACCGTGAGGACCAGGCACTCGCCGTCGCTCTCGCCGCGGACGTCGACCGGGCGGGCGGGCACCTCGGCCAGGGCAACCTCGCCGAAGGCCAGGCCCGGGGTCAGGGTCGCCAGCCGGCGGCGCTCGCCGCCGAGCTCGATCGACACCGTCACCTCACCCGCGACCAGGAGGAAGATCTCCCCGGCGGGATCGCCGGCCGCGAAGAGCGTCTCGCCGGCGGCGAAGGCACGAGGGGTCAGCACCGAGCCCAGGCGCTCCAGCTTCGCCGCATCGAGCCCGCGGGCGAGCCGGTGCTCGGCCAGCGCCACCCGCCCGGTGGCGGCGGGCACGCCGCCGTGGGCGCTCAGCAGCCGTTCCTCGCACCACTCGGTGGCGGCGTCGAGATCGGCGAAGAGCTCGAAGCCATCGGTCGGGATCCGCTCCAGGAGGTCGCCGCCGGCCGGGGCGACGATCGCCAGCGCCGTCCCCCCCTCGGCCAGCGAGGTCCCCAGCGCCGCCAGCAGACGGCCGGCGGCGAGGTCCATCTCGGTCACCTCGGTGAGGTCGATCACGGCGATCTCGATCTCCTCCCCCCGTTCGAAGATGTCGCGGATCACGCTCTCCATCGCCGCGAAGACGAGATCGCCGTGGAGGACCTGGACGAGGGCGCGCCTGCCGACCCACTCGAGCAGGTCGCACTGGCCCTGGGGGCGCCGGCGGCGCGAGGGGACGTCGGCGACGGTGTAGGCGCGGCGGACGGCCGAGCGCGAGGAGCGGGCGACGTGCAGCAGGTGCAGGTCGAGCTCCTCGGAGACCTGGCGGCAGACCTCGATCCCGCGGACGCTGTTGCCGTGCGGGTCCAGCGGCGGCGAGAAGACGGCGATCCCGAGCTGGCCCGGCAGCACCGCGAGGACGCCGCCGGCGACGCCGCTCTTGGCCGGCATCCCGACGTCGACCACCCACTCGCCGGCCGAGTCGTACATGCCACAGGTGGTCATCACGCTGAGCACCCGGTCGACGTGCTCGCGGGCCAGCGCCCGCTCGCCGCTGAGCGGGTTGACGCCGCCGTTGGCCAGGGTCGCCGCCATCAGGCTGAGGTCGCGGCAGTCGACCGCGACCGAGCACTGGCGGAAATAGAGGTCGAGGGCGATCTCGGGGTCCTCCTCGAGGATCCCGAAGCCGCGCAGCATGTGGCCGATCGCGCGGTTGCGGTGGCCGGTGTCGCGCTCGGAGCCGTAGACCGCCGAGTCGACCGCCAGCTCGCGGCCGGCGAAGCGGCCGTAGGCGTCGACGATGCGGCGCTCGCGCTCGGCCGGGTCGGCGCCGGCGACCAGCGAGGCGGAGGTGATCGCGCCGGCGTTGATCATCGGGTTCAGCGGCCGCCCCGTGTCGGGGGCGAGGCTGATCGAGTTGAAGGCGTCGCCGGTCGGCTCGACCCCGACCTTGGCGTCGACCCCCTCGAACCCGAGGTCGGCGAGCGCGAGGCCGTAGGTGAAAGGCTTGGAGATCGACTGGATCGTGAACGGGCGGCGCGAGTCGCCGACCTCGTAGCAGTGCCCGTCGGTGGTCGCGATCGCGATCCCGAACCAGCCCGGGTCGGCGTCGGCGAGCGGCGGGATGTAGTCCGCGACCTCCCCCGCCCGCTCGGCGGCCCAGCGCCCGTGCAGGCGCTGGAGATACGAGTCGATCGGCGAGGCCCCCATGCGCCGCGACCCTACCCCACCCCCATCGCGCGGTTCCTTTGTCGTCCATGGGACGACAAAGGAACCGCGCGATGTTGCGGCCGGGAAGGTGAGGCGCTATACTGAACCCAATGGTTCAGTATCAATCCATCGACAGGACCTTTGCCGCGCTCGCGGACCCCACGCGCCGGGCGGTGCTCGAGCGGCTCGGCCAGGGCTCGGCCAGCATCAGCGAGCTGGCGCAGCCGTTCGGGATCTCGCTCACCGGGATGAAGAAGCACGTCCGGGTGCTCGAGGAGGCCGGGCTGGTGAGCACGGAGAAGGTCGGGCGGACGCGGCGCTGCGAGATCGGCCCCCGCCGGCTCGACGACGTCCAGGAGTGGACGGAGACCTATCGACGGATGCTGGACGAGCGCCTCGACCGCTTCGGCGAGCTGCTCGAACGACAAGACCGCGAACAAGAACAAGGAGACAGACGATGAGCACCGACCAGAAGAACAAGCTGACCGTGGCCAAGCAGGGCGAGCGTGAGATCCGCGCCGAGCGCACCTTCGACGCTCCCCGCGACCGCGTCTTCGCCACCTACCTCGACCCGGAGCTGATCCCGCAGTGGTGGGGACCGCGCGGGACGACGGCGATCGTCGAGCTGATGGAGCCCCGGACCGGCGGCGACTGGCGCTTCCGCACCCAGAACTCCGACGGCAGCGAAATCGTCTTCCGTGGCACCTATCGGGAGGTCTCCGCCCCCGAGCGGATCGTCCAGACCTTCGAGTGGGACGGGATGCCGGGCTACGTCTCGGTCGACTCGGCCGAGTTCGAGGACCTCGGCGACGGCCGCACCCGCATCGTCACCACCTCGACCTTCTTCGCGAGCGAGGAACGGGACGGGATGCTCGACTCGGGCATGGAGGGCGGCATGGGCGAGACCTTCGACCGGCTGGAGGAGCTGCTCGCCGGCTAGCGGGATCGAGGCCTCAGTCGCCGTGCTGGCCGTAGAGGCGGTCCTTGGCGCGCAACAGGTTCGTGTCGGCCATCAGGTGGGAGCGCTCGGGGTCCTCTGTGGCGGGGGCGATGCCGAAGGAGACGCCGACGCTGCCCTCCCCCAGCTTGGCCGCGAGGATCGCCTTGGCCAGGCGCTCGGCGCCGCGGCGGGCCTCGGCCGGGGTCGTCTGCGGCATCAGGATCGCGAACTCGTCGCCGCCGATCCGGAAGGCGTCGTCGGCGACCCGCGATTCGTCGATCATCCGCGCCACCTCGCGCAGGACCTCGTCGCCGGCCGGATGGCCGAGCCGTTCGTTGACCCCCTTGAAGCCGTCGAGGTCGAGCAGGCAGATCGCCAGCGGGTTGCCGTAGCGGTTCGCCCGCGAGGTCTCGACCGCGAGGCGCTCCTCGTAGGCGCGGCGATTGGGCAGGCCGGTGAGCGAGTCGTGGCGGCTGTCGTGGGCCTCGACGTCGAAGCTGGTGGCGTGGGTGACCTGGGCGCCGATCGCGTCGGTCAGCAGTTCCAGCGCCTCGACCGAGTCGTCGTCGAAGTTGGCCGTCAGATCCGAGTAGACCTTCAGCACCCCGATCGCCTCGCGGCGGTGCAGCAGCGGCACGCAGACGATCGAGGCGGCGTAGGCGCTGCGCGCCAGCTCGGCGTCGACCCGGGGGTCGCCGGCGGTGTCGTCGCTGCGCAGGACCCGGGCTTCGGTGAAGCAGAGGCCGGCGAGGCTCTCGTCCTGCCTGGTCCGCATCCCCAGGTAAGGGGTGGCGTCGCCCGCGGTCACCTCGTAGACCATCTCCTCGCCCTCGGCGATCTCGATCGCGGCGCCGCTGGCCCGGGTCAGTTCCTGGCTGCGCTCGGCGATCAGCTGCATCGTCGCGAGCAGGTTGAGGTCGCTGGCGGCGATCTCCGTCTGGGTGGCGATGATCGCGCGCAGGCGATCGCTGTGACCGTCCATTCGAGATAGATCGACCATCCCGCCCAGGCCTTTAACTCCGGTGGCGGGCGGGTGCCGTTCCGATGGTCGAAGAAATGCATTCGGCCCTGGCATTACCAGGTAGGGTGCGCGCCTTGAACGAGGTAAGCCTGGACAGCACCCCCGCGGGAAGCGCCCCGCAGACCAGGGTCGAAAAGCCCTGGGGGCACGAGATCTGGTGGGCGCAGACCGACGATTACGCCGGCAAGCTGCTGATCGTCAAGGCCGGCGAGCGCCTCTCGGTGCAGATGCACCGGGAGAAGGACGAGACCTCCTACCTGCTCTCGGGCCGGCTGCTGCTGGTCCAGGGGCCGAGCGCCGAGGAGCTGACCGAGCGCGAGATCGGCCCCGGCACCTCCTGGCGCAACGAGCCGGGCCTGGTGCACACGATCGAGGCGATCGAGGACGCCACCGTGCTCGAGGTCTCGACCCCCCAGCTCGACGACGTGGTTCGCCTCAGCGACCGCTACGGGCGCTGAGGCGAGAAACGCCAAGAACGGTCCTCGCGGCCGCATCGAAGCTGCTGCAGCGCTAGCGACATTGACCCCACCCCAGTGTGGTCAATCTCGCTAGCGGCTCAAGACAGCGAACGGGTCGGGAGCGACTGCCGCGCGCGGCGCGCTTCCCACCAGGACCAGCCGGCCATCACCGCGCCGGCGTAGATCCAGCCGAGCAGGACGTCGAAGAAGTAGTGCTCGCCGGTGGCCATCAGGGCCACGCCCATCGCCAGCGGGTAAAGCAGCAGCAGCGGCCGCGCCCAGGGCCGCACGCGGCCCCAGAGGAAGAAGGCGACCAGGGCGACGAAGGCCGAGTGCAGCGAGGGCACCGCGGCGACCAGGTTGGCGAGGCCCTGGCCCTTCGAGAACCAGCTCGCGGTGCCGACCCCGAGCACTTCCCAGCCCTTCGCCGTGGTCCGGTGGACTTCCTCGAGCAGGCCCATCTCCCCGGCCATCCAGGGCGGCGCCGCCGGGAAGAGGATGTAGGTGGCGAGCCCGGCCAGGGCCAGCGTCACCAGCCGCTTGGCAAAGCGCACGAAGGCGGCGTGGTCGCGCGCCCAGAGCCAGCCGGCGAGGGCGAACGGGGCGATGAAGTAGGAGGTGTAGGTCAGCGTGAAGGCGACGTCGTACCAGTGCACGACGTTGGGCTCGTACAGCTTCGCCTGCAGCCATTCGGTCGGCGTCTCGCCGAAGAACAGCGCTTTGTCGAAGTCGATCATCGGGTGGACGTGGACCCCGATGCCGAGCGAGTCGGCGGCGCCGCGGGTGAAGTCGTAGACCATCAGCACGGCGACGATCGGCAGCCAGTCGAGGGCCAGCTGCAGGATCTGCCGCGGCGGCCGCCCGATCGAGACGACGACCAGCGCCCCGCAGACCCAGGCGATCACCAGCTCGCGCTGGACCGGGATCCCGTAGTGGGCGCTCCAGAGCACCAGGGCGACGCAGTAGATCCCCAGCGCTACCCAGCGCACCGCCTGCCAGTGCTGGAACTTGAAGCCCGCCTGCTCGGCTCCAACCTGTGCGAAGTCGCTCGTGGCCAAGCGACTAATTTACGAAATGTTCACCGCAGCGTCACCGGCCTGGTGGCCGAGAAGGTGGGGCCGCTGGCCGGGTCGACCGTGACCGAGACCGTCAGGGGAAGCGATCCACCGCCTGCGATGGCGGCCGCGGCGGTGGCGGTGAGCTTGACCGCGAAGGAACGCCTGCCCGGCCCGACGGCCTTTGCCGCATGACCGACGCCGACCTGCTTGGCGCCCCTGCCACCAAGCGCCGACCGGCGCGCGAGCAGCTCGACTCGCAGCCGCGAGCCGGCGCGGGCGACGAGCACCGAGCCGCGCACCACCATGCCGGTCTGGGAGCGAACGACGCGCAGCTGACCGGCGGCCGGCCCGTCGCTCCCGGCGCCGGCGCCGCCAGCGCCACCGCCTCCACCCTGGGCGCCGCCGCCGGAGCCGCCGCCCGAGCCACCGGAGCCACCGGTTTCCGCGGGCGGCACGGTCGCGGAGACGACGACGCTGCCGTGCATCGACCCGTGCAGCTGACAGACGAAGCCGAAGGTCCCTTCGGCGTCGAAGCGGCAGTTGCCGGCCCAGCCGGCGGCGGTCGGCACCGCCGGCAGCGGCGGCACCGCGCCCGAGTCGGTGCCGGCGGTCTGGGTGCAGGCGCTCGGGGCGGCGCCGGTGAAGGCGACGTTGTGGGTCGTGCCGCCGCTCGGGTATGCGAAGTCGACGGTCCCGCCCGGCGCGATCACGACCTTGTTCTGCCCGGTCGCCGGGTTGACGAAGGCGAGGTCGACCGCGTTGATCGTCCCGCTCAGCGGCGGCGCCTCGGCGACGGCGCTGGCGGGGGCCAGCACGAGGACCGCCGCGACTCCCAGCAGCAGGCAGGCCCGCCTTCCCGTTTCGAACGCCATCTCCCCTATATACGGGGACGGGGGCGATCGGGTTCAGGGTAGCCTGGAGCCGCACCATGGCGGCCTCGAACGACCAGACGGCGACGCTGCTGATCGGCGGCGAGCAGAGCGGGTTCGGGCGCGAGGACCTGCGATAGCTCCGCGCCTGGAAAGCGTCAGGCTCGACCTGGCCGGCGGCGCGGCGACCACCGCCCACGTCGCCCGCTTCGAGAGCCACGGCACCCGGGTGCGCGTCGCCGCCCTGGAGCCCTGCTCGACGCTGCTCGACTGGTGCGCGGCCAACCGCGCCGAGGACGCGATCGTCGGCGGCTTCTACATGCGCCCCGGGGGCCCGCCGCTCGGCGACCTCTGGATCGACGGCGCCGCCCGCCCCAGCACGCCGATCGATCCGCCGTGGGGCAGCCTGCGGGCCTGCGTCCACGCCGAGAACGGGCGGGTCCGGCTGGCGCCGCGACACCTGCTGCCGGCCGAGCCCGGCGGCGACCTGCTGCAGGCGGGACCGCTGCTCGTCGCCGGCGGCAGGGCGCTGATCCGGCGCGGCGAGGACGTCGAGGGCTTCTCGGCGGGCTCGCGTCAGTTCGACTCCGACATCACCGAGGGCCGCTACCCCCGCGCCGCCCTCGGCCTCGCCGAGGGCGAGCTGATCGCGATCGTCTGCGAGGGCCGCGCCGACGACGAGGCCGGCCTGACGATGGCGGAGCTGGCGAGCGCGATGGTCGGCTTCGGGGCCACGGAGGCGATCAACCTCGACGGCGGCGGCTCGACCTCGCTGGTGCTCGGCGGCGAGCTGATCAACACCCCGCGGGAGGAGCACGGGATCGAGCTGGTCGGCGGCCGCGAGGTCGCCACCGCCCTGCGCTTCCTCCCGGCGGGACACCCGGGCGATTAGGAGGGCGGAGTAGCCTCGGAGTAGATGCCATCTACTCCGAGCAAGCTGCTGATGGGCATCTACTTCTATCCCCGCGGCGGCTCGGCCCACGTCTGCCGCGCCCTGGCCCACGAGTTCGAGCGCAACGAGCTCGAGGTGACCGTGCTCTCCGGATCGCGCTCCGATCTCGGCGAGCACGCTGTGGCCAGCAGCTTCTACGCCGGCCTCGACCTGCGGACCGCCGACTTCACCGCCGCCCTCCGGAGCTCCGAGCCGGTCCACTTCCCGGGGGCAGCCGGGGCGGTGCCGATGCACGGCTCCTACGAGGACCGCCGCGGAGCCGAGGACCCGGTGCTCGCCAGCCTCGACGACGAGGTCTACGAGAACCAGGTCGAGGCCTGGATCCGCGCGCTCGGCCTCGCCGGCGCCGGCGAGGCCGACCTGCTGTACCTGCACCACCTGACCCCGCTCAACGAGGCCGCCGCCCGCGCCTTCCCGGAGCTGCCGGTGCTCGGCCACGTCCACGGCACCGAGCTGCTGATGCTCGAGCAGATCGCCGCCGGGCCGCCGCCGGGCTGGAGCCATGCCGAGGCATGGGCGACGCGACTCCGCGACTGGGCCGCCGACTGCCAGCGCATCGTCGTCAGCAATCCCGCCGGCCGCGAACGCGCCGCCGCCGCCCTCGAGCTCGACCCCGAGCGCTTCACCTGCGCTCCCAACGGCTTCGACCCGAGCTTCATGCCGCGCCAGATCGACCGCCGCACCCACTGGCGGCGACACCTGGTCGAGCGCCCGCAGGGATGGCGCCCGGGCGCGCCGGCCGGCAGCGTCGCCTACGAGGAGGCCGACCTCGAGGCCCTCGAGGGGACCGTCCTCATCTACGTCGGCCGCTTCACCGAGATCAAGCGCCTGCCGCTGCTGATCGAGGCCTTCGCCGCCGCCCGCCCCCGCTTCGACGGCCCCGTCTCCCTGGTCCTGCTCGGCGGCCACCCGGAGGAGTGGGAGGGCGAGCACCCGATCGAGGCGATCGAGCGGATCGGCTGCCCCGACGTCTTCCTCGCCGGCTGGCACTCCCACGAGGACCTGCCCGACTTCCTCCGCGCCGCCGACCTCCTCGTCCACGCCTCCGTCCACGAGCAGTTCGGCCAGGTCCTGGTCGAGGCGATGGCCTGCGGGCTGCCGGCGATCGCGGTCGACCGCGGCGGCCCGGCGGCGATCGTCGACGATCCCGACACCGGCTGGCTGGTCCCGCCCGACGACGCCGCGGCGCTGGCGGCGGCGATCGTCGCGGCTGTCAACGACCCCGAGGACCGCCGGCTGCGCGGACGGGCGGCGCGCGGCGAGGTCGTCGGCCTCTATGCCTGGGAGCAGATCGGCCGGAGGCTGACAGAGGTCGTCGGCGAGCTCTCCCGCGTCCCGGGCTGAGTTCAGACGCCGGGCCGGCGCGTACAGTTCCCGCGTCGGATTTCCCCCCACGCGAGGACTGAGAATGCCCACCGAATACCAGCGATACCGCGTCCTCTGGCCACTGGTGCCGGCGATGGCGATGGTGATGATCGACTTCACCATCGTCAGCATCTCGGCGACGACGATCCAGGACGACCTGCACCTCTCCGAGACCGCGGTGCAGTGGCTGGTCACCGCCTACGCCCTCTCGACCGCCGCCTTCGTCGCCCTCGGCGGCCGCCTCGGCGACATCCTCGGGCACAAGCGGATCGTCGTCACCGGGGTGATCGTCTTCGCGGTCAGCTCGCTGATGTGCGGGCTGGTCCCCGACGGCGGTGGGATCTCGGTCGCCTGGCTGATCCTCTTCCGCCTGCTCCAGGGAGTCGGAGCCGGGATGCTGATCCCCTCGGCGACGGTGCTGGTCCTCGACGCCTTCCCCGGGACCGAGCGCGGCAAAGGCCTGGCGATCTTCTTCATCGTCACCGGCCTGTTCACCGCGATCGGCCCGATCGCCGGCTCCTACCTGACCGAGTTCTGGACCTGGCGGGCGATCTTCTGGATCAACGTCCCGGTGGCGCTGCTGGCCCTGGTCGAGTTCAAGTTCGCCAAGCTCAACGACGTCAAGCGGCCGGCGAAGCTGGACGTCCGCGGCGCCGTCCTGATCGTGATCGGGATGAGCCTGACCGTGCTCGGGATCCAGCAGTCGACCGAATGGGGCTGGGACAGCCCGGCGACGATCGGCTCCGTGATCGCCGGCCTGGTCGTCCTCGCCGCCTTCGTCTCGGTCGAGCGCAAGACCGAGGACCCGCTGATCGACGTCAACGCGATGATCGCCAACCGGCCGTTCGCGGTCGACAACCTGCTCACCTTCCTCGCCTTCGGCCCCTGGCTGGCCGTCTTCTTCTTCGGCAGCATGTACTTCCAGGTCGCGGTCGGCCAGGAACCGACCCAGGCTGGCTTCTCGATCCTCACGATGTTCTATTCCTTCTTCGTCGCCGCCCGCGTCGGCGGTGGCTGGATGGACAAGTTCGGCGCCAAGAAACCGGTCTGCATCGGCTTCCTCCTGGGCACGATCGGGATGATCGTCTGGGGCGGCGAGCTCTCCGAACTGAGCCATCCCGACACCCTGATCGGGATGCTGCTGACCGGCGCCGGCTTCGGCCTGATCTTCTCCCCGCTCAACACCGACGCGCTGAACCGGCTGCCCGACGAGCTGCGCGGCCAGGGCTCCGGCGTGATCCAGACCTTCCGCAACTTCGGCTCGGCGATCGGGATGGCGGTGATGGGGACGATCGTCGCCGGCGCCACCGACCTCGGCGGCGCCGAAGGCCCTGGCAACTTCTCCGCCGCGATGGAGACCGCCTGGTACGTCGGCGCCGCGATGCTCGGCGCCGGCTTCGTCCTCGCCCGGCTGCTGATGCCCGAGGGCAAGCAGGAGGGCATCGAGTAGCGCCGGCCCCGCCGCGGCGGGGCGCCTATTTCAGGGTCAGGGTGCGGCGGATGCGCAGGGGCTTCTTCGCGCCGGGCACTGCGGCCTTGACCTCGAGCGCGAGGACGGAGCGGTCGGCGAGGAACGCCGCCGCCCGGGCCGGCGGGATCCGCAGGCGCAGGACGGTGGTGCCGAGCGCCTTCGCGCTCTTGACCTTCTTCAGCAGCCGCTGCTTGCCGGCGCCGCTCGCCTTCGGGCCGCTGAGGACGACCGTGAAGCGGGTCCCGGCGATCGGCGCGAACAGCTTCAGCGGCAGTCCCCTACCGGCGGCGACCGCGGCCTTGAGCCGTTTCGGCAGGGTCGCCCTCGCCTTCCCCTGCGGCCGCACCGCGAGCGTCGCCACCGCGGCGACGACGCCGCCCTGCGGGGCGGTCGCGGTCATCCCCACCTGGTAGCCGCCGAGGCGGGCGGTCGCCGGCACCTGGACGATCGCCTGGCGGGTGGTCGCCGGCGCGCGCCTGGTGGCGAGGTTGGCGGGGCCGCGGCTGAAGCTGGCGTTGGAGACGCTGACCCTGGCACCGGGCAGCTTCGAGCTTGCCGCCAGGGTGAACTTCGGCAGGGCGGCGGCGCTGCTGGCGAAGTCGAGGACGAACGGGAGCTTGGCCTTCTCCCCGGCGCGGCGACCGCGCCCACCGGCGGCTTGATCTTCAGGTCGGAGACGCCGAGGCTGGGCTGGTTGCCCGCCTGGACCGGTTCGCAGAAGGCGTCCCCGGATGCGGGCAGCGCTCCTTTTTCTTCGAGTTCCTTCAGGTTCACGCAGACGACCGGGCGGTTCGCCGGTTCGGTCGGACCGACCCCGCGCCAGCCCGACAGGGCCGCCACCGTGAAGGGGCCGCCATAGGAGCCGCCGTCGGCGGGGACCGGCAGGGCGAGATCGGTTTCGAGCGTCCATTCGAAGGTCTGGCCGGGAACTTCCGAGATCGCCCCGGAGATGTAGCCGGCGAGTTCGAAGCCGGGGGCCGGGAGCGCCCCGTTCGAGGCCGCGACGAACGCCTGCGCGACTTCCTGGCTGCGGGTGAAGGTCGTCGGCGCGGCGCCGGGGCTGGGGGCCGCGGCGATCGTCGCCGGTGCGGCCGCTCCGGTCCCCGCCGGGACGCTGAGCACCAGCAGCATCTGCGACTGCACGGCTTCCGCGCTTTCGCTTTCGTAGGGACCGCAGACCAGTTTTTCGCTTTCGACCGCGCCTTCGCTGTTCTGGGTGCAGACGACCAGCCGCAGGTGCGCGGGGCCGATCCCGGCCGGCTGGGTCAGCGCCACCGACCCCGGCTTGATGAAGGTGCAGCCGCCGAGCAGGACCGCGAGGGCGGCCGTGGCGAGCAGGACGATCGGGAGACGAGCCGGGCGCATGGTGGACGAGACGCCGACCCAGTATGCCCGACTTCTACTCGAGCGTCGCGGCCATCTCGACGAAGTAGTCGAGGGCGGCGGGGTTGGCCAGCGAGTCGCGGCTGACCGCCGTCTCCACGGGGGTGCCCATGAGGATCCGCTTCACCGGGACCTCCAGGACCTTGCCGCTGAGCGTGCGCGGAACCTCGGCGATCTCGAAGACCCGGTCGGGGACGTGCCGTGGCGAGCAGAGCTCGCGGACCCGGCGGGCGATCTCCCGCGGCAGCTCCGCGTCCAGCTCGACCCCCTCGCGCAGGACCACGAAGAGCGGCATCCAGCCCTCGGTCCCGGGCCGCGGGATGTCGACGACCAGGGCGTCGACGATCGCGTCGATCGAGAGCACCGCGCGGTAGATCTCGCTGGTCCCCATGCGGATCCCGCCGCGGTTGATCGTCGAGTCCGAGCGGCCGTAGATGACCGCGGTCCCGCGCGGGGTCATCTCCAGCCAGTCGCCGTGGCGCCAGGTGCCGGGGAACATCTCGAAATAGGACTCGCGGTAGCGCGAGCCGTCCTCATCGCCCCAGAAGCGGATCGGCATCGACGGCATCGGCTCGGTGATCACCAGCTCCCCGACCTCGCCGACCACCGGCCGGCCGGCCTCGTCCCAGGCGGCGATCGCCGCCCCCAGGGCCGGCGCCTGCAGCTCGCCGCGGTAGACCGGCAGCAGCGCGACGCCGCCGACGAAGGCGGTGCAGACGTCGGTGCCGCCGCTGGTCGAGAACAGCCAGGTGTCCGCGCCGACGTGCTCGTAGATCCAGTCGAAGCCCTCGGGCGCCAGCGGCGAGCCGGTCGAGCCGATCGCCCCCAGACGCGAGAGGTCGCGGTCGCGCCCCGGCTCGATGCCCGCCTTCATGCAGGCGGCGATATAGGAGGCGGAGGTGCCGAAGGTGGTGATCTGGGCGCGCTCGGCGAGGTCCCAGAGCGCGTTCAGGTCCGGGAAGCCGGGGTTGCCGTCGTAGAGCACGATCGCCGCCGGGGTCAGCAGCCCCGAGACGAGGAAGTTCCACATCATCCAGCCGGTCGTCGTGAACCAGAAGAGCCGATCGCCCTCGTGCAGGTCGACGTGGAGGTTGAGCTTCTTCAGGTGCTCGAGCAGGATCCCGCCCTGGCCCTGGACGATCGCTTTCGGCAGCCCGGTGGTGCCGGAGGAGTAGAGGACCCAGAGCGGATGGTCGAAGGGGACACGCTCGAAGGAGAGCTCGGAGCCCGCCTGCTCGGCCAGCAGCTCGTCCCAGCCGATCGCGTCCTTCAGGCCCTCGGGCGTGGCCCCCGGGTCCATATAAGGGATGAGGACGGTGCGCTCGAGGCTCGGCATCGCCGCCTGCAGCTCGGCGACCACCCCGCGGCGGTCGAAGTCCTTGCCCCCGTAGCGGTAGCCGTCGACCGCGAACAGCACCTTCGGCTCGATCTGGGCGAAGCGGTCGACGACGCTGGCCGAGCCGAAGTCCGGCGAGCAGGAGGACCAGACGGCGCCGATCGAGGCGCTGGCCAGGAAGGCGACGATCGTCTCCGGCAGGTTCGGGAGGTAGGCGACCACCCGGTCCCCGCGCCCGACCCCCAGGGCCTTCAGGCCGGCGGCCACCGCGGCCACCTGCTCGCGCAGCTCGCCCCAGCTCAGCTCGGCGAGGGGCCGCGACTCGGAGGCGTGGAGGATCGCCGTCGCCGCCGGCTCCTTGCCGGCGAAGATCCGCTCGGCGTAGTTCAGCGAAGCGTTCGGGAACCAGCTCGCGCCGGGCATCTCCCGTGAGGCCAGCACCGGCTCCGGCTCGCCATCGGCCTCCACCTCGAAGTAGTCCCAGATCGCCCGCCAGAAGCCGTCGAGGTCGTCGACCGACCACTGCCAGAGCTCGCCGTAGCCGGCGAACGACCGCCCCCGCTCTGCCTCCAGCCAGCGCATGAACTCCGTCATCCGCGCCTTCTCGACCAGCTCGGCCGAGGGCCGCCAGAGCGGCTCGATCTGGGTTCCGTCCTCCACGCTGCCGTGACTGTATCCGCGGACCGCCGGGGCCCGGTCCCGCCGGCGCAAAAGAAAGCGGGTGTACGCCCCGCCGGCTCGACAGCGGCCTCTCCAGCCCGTTTACTTGAGCGTCACTGAGCATTTGCGCGAAACGGCGATCGGGGGCGACATGCGGGTCTGGATCTACGCGGGCGAGGTGGGCGGCGAGCAGACGCTGCTGCTGGAGAACCACGACGGCGAATACGACGAGCGGGGCCTCTCCCTGACGGTCCGGGACGTCGACCCGGCGGCGCTGGGGATTGCGGTCGGCGGCCGCTACACGGTCAGGGCCGTGGCCGACCCGCGGGCCTACGGGGTGCCCGCCGAGTGCGGGCAGGCGGAACCGGGTCTCTGCGCGTTCGGGCTCGCCGGGCCGATCGTCCTGCCGGGACCCGTCGACTCGAGGCCGCCGACGCCGGGAACCGAGGTCAAATACACAAGCACCGACGGCGACGATCCGGCGAGGAAACGCGTCGAGCAGGAAATCGCCGAAGAGGAGACGCGCCGCCGGGCCGAGGCGGAGGCCGAGGCCCAGCGCGAACGGGAGCGGGAGGAGGCCGAGCGGATCATCTGGCAGGAGGCGGAGGCCCGGGAGCGCGAGCGACAGGCCGAGGAGGCCCAGGCGAAGGCGGCCCAGGAACAGGAGGAGCGGGAACGCGAACGGGAGGCCGACGAACGGCAGCGCGCACTCGACGAGGAAGAGGAGAACAGGAGGCGCGTGGACGAAGAAGAGCTCGACCGGCGCGAAACGCCCGAGGAGGTGCGCGAGGAAGGGACGATCCGCGACAACCCACGCCGCGACCTCATCGACAAACGGATGGAGCCGACCTACGAGCCCGACGGCGACTACGACGAAGTCGATGAGAAGTGAGGGGCCCCGCCCCTGTCGACCTACTCACGCACGTGTGTGAGCAAGTCGACAGGGGGCGGGCCACGCTCAGCCCAACGTCAGGTTGACCTTGGCTCCGGGCGCCAGCACCTTCTTCGGCTTCGGCGACTGCTGCTTCACCTTGCCGGCGTTCCTGGTCACGCCCCGCTTCAGGATCACCTTGCCGAGCTTGCAGTTGCCGGCGCGGATCGCGTTCTTGGCCTGGCCGAGCTTCTTGCCGCTGAGCTTCGGGACGACGCAGCCGCGGTAGGCGAACTGGTCGTCGCGGACCGCGGCGCTGGCCCCGGCCAGGGTGGTGACGGTGACGTCGACGCCGCCGACCTTGGCGCTCCTCGGCGCGGTGACGGTGATCTCGGTGTCGGATTCGACTTTGAACGAGGCCGCCGGCACGGTGCCGAACTTGACCGCGCTGGTGCCGGTCAGATCGGTGCCGGTGATCTTCACCTCGGTGCCGCCGCCGACCGGGCCGGAGCCCGGCGCGATCGCCTTCACCGCCGGGACCGGCTGGACTTCGGCGCTGAGCTCGATCTCCTTGCCGGAGACCGGTTCGCGGCCCGGCACCGTCGCCCCTTCGAAGGGGGTCGGGAAGATCGTGCTGTAGGCGGAGCCGGCGGCGTCGACGAACCCGAGCTCGTCGGTCGGGTTGGTCGGCTCGACCGCCAGCAGGTCGCCGGACCTGATCGCCAGGTTGGCGTTGAACGTCTGCAGCCCGGTGCCGGTCACGGTGCCGGGGCCGCTGACGCCGACGGCGGTGTAGGCGCCGAGGCCGTTGGGCCGCAGGATCCGCAGGTAGAACGGGCCGCCTTTGGCCCCCTGCAGGCGCCAGCGCACGACCGCGCCGGAGACCGGCGAGGCGAGGCTGGCGCCTTTCTCCGGCAGCGCCGTGTTGAAGAACGTCTGCACTTCTTTCACCGGTTCTGAGACCGGGTTCGGCGGCAGCACGCTGCCCACCGTGACCGTGTTCGCGCTGGCCGGGCCCGCCAGCGCGGCGACGAGGCCGACCGCCGCGAGCGCGACCAGTCCCATCCGAGATGCCATCCGTCGCGTGTCCATGCTTCTCCCCTTGTCCTGTCCCCTGCCGTGCCCCCCGGTCGGCGAGGGGCTTGGGACGGTTTTTCTGCCAGCGCTAACCCGCGGGGATGAGCAGAAGTTGCGGCAATGATGAGCAGATGCTCACATCAGCGGTCGCGACCGGCCCGCCCGCGGTCGCGGACGACGTGCAGGGCGAGGGCCGCGCAGACGACCACCGCGGGGGCGAAGACCGGCAGCGCCGCGACCAGGCTGTGGTGGGCGAGCGGCAGGATCATCCGCCCGCTCCGCCGAGCGGCTCCGCCTTCGTCGCCAGCACCGGGCGCCGCCTCGGCTCGGGCCTCCTGCCCGGCCCGAACGAGAGCCGGTGCAGGGAGAAGGCGAGCAGCGCCAGCAGCGCGAGGGTGATCCCGATCACCACCGAGTAGGCGATGACGACGAGCAGCGGGCCGCCCCCGGTCTGCTCGCGCTGGAGGATCTGGGTCTCGTCGACGAACGACCGCGTGAAGGCGGCCCTGGCCGGGACCGCCGGCGCCGGGATCGCCGGGTCGGCCGGCAGGTAGAGCGGCAGCGCCATCAGCGCGCTGCCGTCGTGGAGGCGGACCATCGTCTTCCAGTTGCCGTCGATCGGGACCGGGTCCGCGGTCCGGTAGCGGCCGGGCCCGACCCGCTGCAGCGGCTCGACCACCAGCCCGCCGCCCTGCCAGGCGGTGACGTCGAACCACGCGGCGTCGGCGGCCGCCTCGGCCGGGCGCATGGTCAGCGCGACCCGCGCCTCGCGTTCGCCGCCGCCGGGATCGCCGGCCAGCGCCACCCTGGCGCTGAGGCCGTCCTCGGCCGGGGCGTGGAGCGCGAAGGCGACGATCGCCGCCAGCGCCGTCGCCCCGAGCGCGACGCCGCGGCGCAGGCCCGGGTAGGACGGCCGCGGCTCGACCGCCAGCCGGACCCCGATCCAGGTCCCGATCAGCGCCGCCGCCAGCGCTGCGACGAAGCCCAGCAGGGCCGCCTCGGGGAACAGCGCCGCCGGCCACGCCAGCGGCATCCAGAGCTGCGACCAGAGCCACTCGCCGGCGAGGCCGACGGTGCCGATCCCGGCCCCGGCCCAGAGCGCGAAGCGCAGCGGCCGCTCGCTGGAGACGCGCCAGGCGACGGCCTCGACGACCAGCGCCTCGGCGAGGTACAGCGGGAAGTGCGGCGTGGTCTCCCCCATCAGCGGACCGATCGAGACCGCCAGCAGGCCGCGCAGAGCGACGAAGAAGGCGGCCGAGCCGAGGGCGCCGCCGGGCCCCGCGTAGAGGCGCGCGGCGACCAGCCCGACCCCGGAGGCGACCATCAGCATCACCGGCTCGAAGACGAACTGGAACTGCGGAACGCCGAAGTCGAACTCGGCCTGGAAGGTCGAGAGGCCGAGCATCAGGCCGCCGGTCAGGGCGACGGTGCGGATCAGCAGGAACGGCGCCTTCTCCCGCACCGGCCCGTCGGCGGGCGCCTCGGCGGCCGCGGCCCGCAGCCCCTCGACGGTCAGCACCGCCATCGCCACCAGGCTCATCGCGGCGCCGCCGATCAGCATCAGGTGGGTCGGCCCCCAGAGGGTGACGTCCTGGCCGAACAGCCGGTGCCAGACGTCGTCGAGCGGGAAGCCGATCAGCGAGAACATCCCACAGGCCATCAGCAGCACCCCGCCCAGCGGCGCGTGCCAGTCGTGCCCGAGGCGGACCGCGGCGGCGCTCGGGCGATCCTCCGGCAGCACCGTGGCGAGGAAGCCGGCGGTGAAGATGCCGAAGAGGCCGGTGAGGATGAAGTAGTGGGCGGGGTTGGCGAGCGGGCCCTCGTCGCGGCCGACGCCGATGTGCAGGGAGATGTCCCAGTACATGCCGAAGAGGGCGACCAGCAGCGAGGTGGTGGCGATCGCCGAGGGGAGCACCAGCCAGCCGGGGTAGCCGCTGACCCGTTCGGTCCAGTCGGCGAGGCGGCCGAGCCACTTGACCCGGCCGGAGCGATGCCCGAAGCCGACGTAGAGCAGCGCCGCGGTGACCAGGGAGGCGGCCAGCGAGGCGCCGATCACCTGGTCGAGGGCTGCTCCGCCGGCGGGCGGGGAGGTCTTCATGCGGGAAGGTCCTTTCTGAAGAGGTTGCGCATTCGATTACCTCGTACTGTGTTACCTCAAACGAGGTTACATAGTTGAGGTATCATCCACCACCCCGTGGCCGCCAAACGTGACGTCGAGCACACCGGCAAGGACGAGCCGCGGGCCGAGCTGACGGTCGAGCAGCTGGCCTACGAGACCGGGATGTCGGTCCGCAACATCCGCAACCACCAGTCGCGCGGCCTGCTGCCGCCGCCCGAGGTGCGGGCGCGGACGGGCTACTACGGACCCGAGCACGTCGCCCGCCTGCGGCTGATCCAGGAGATGCAGGCGGAGGGCTTCAAGCTGAGCGCGATCTCACGCCTGATCGGCGAGCACGGCGCCGACGCCGACCGCTTCGTCGGCCTGCGCCAGGCGGTCACCGCGCCGATCGCCGACGAGGCGCCGGAGATCCTCAGCCGCGAGGAGCTGATCGAGCGCTTCGCGGTCGACGACGATCGCCTGCTCGCCAAGGCGCAGAAGCTCGGCGTCCTGATCCCGATCGGCGAGGATCGCTACGAAGCTCCCTCCCCCGCCCTCCTGCAGGCGGCCGAGGACGTGTTGAAGATGGGCATCTCCCTGCCCGCCGCGCTCGGCGCGATCGAGAAGCTCAGCCGCAGCTCGCACACCGCCGCCCGCAGCTTCGTCGACCTCTTCCTCGAGGAACTCTGGAAGCCCTTCGACGAAGCCGGCCGGCCCAACGAGGGGTGGGCCGAGATCACCGAGTCGATCGAACGCCTCCGCCCGCTGGCGATCGACGCCATGGTCGCCACCTTCCGCCCGATCCTCAGCGAGGAAGTCGACAAGGCCTTCGGCGAAATCCTCGAACGCCAGGCGAAGAAGAAGAAGCGCGCCTAGCGGGTCCCGGGGGCGATCGTCCGCAGGCCGGCGAGCCGCGCGGCCGCGGCCTGGCGCTCGTCGTAGGTGACGAAGGCCTCGGCCGCGCCGAGACTGGCCGCCGAGGCGACGTGGATCGCGTCCAGCGCTCTCAGCGCCGGCGCGGAGATCGCCCCGGCGCCGGCCAGCAGGGCCCGGTCGAGCGGACACAGGGCCAGCGCGTCGACGAGCTCGCCCACCCGTTCGAGCAGCAGGTCGCGGGGCAGCAAGGGGTCGGCGGCGACGGCGCGGTGAATCGCCCGCGGGATCTCGGTCAGGACCAGCTCGCTGCTGGCCAGCGCCGCGCCGGCCAGATAGGCGCGCAGCGCCGCCGACTCGGCCTCCTCGCGGACCAGCTTGACCAGGGCCGAGGCATCGGCGTAGAGGAGCGGCACCTCAGTGGTCGCCGCGGATCTCGTCCAGCGCCCGGCTCAGAGCCCGGGGGTCCCCGGTCAGCTCGAGCGGCTCGGGCAGGCCGGTGCGCAGCGGACGCGAGAGCCGCCCTTCGGCGATCAGCCGGTCGAGGTCCGGGCCCGTGGTCGGAGCCGGACCGAGCTCGGCCACCGGCCGGTTGCGGTCGGTGACCACCAACCTCTCCCCCTGACTCACCCGCCGCAGGTAGAGGCTGAGGTTCTGTCGCAGCTGCGCCACCCCAACCGAATCGTTCATGTACATAAAGGTAGCAGGAAGAGCCACGGTCGCATTCATCCCTCCTCAAGGCGGCACAGCCGGAATCCCCCCTGTCTAGGCTCTGCTAACCTGAAACCAAATGGTTGTAGATAAGATTCCCGACGAGCAGGTGACCGACCGGCTCTTCCACGCGCTCGCCGACCCCACCCGCCGCGACATCTTCAGCCGCGCGCTCGACGGCCGGCTCTCGGTCTCGGCGCTCGCCCGCGAGTACCCGATCAGCCTGGCGGCCGTGCAGAAGCACGTCGCCGTGCTCGAACGCGCCGGGCTCGTGACCAAGCACCGCCACGGGCGCGAACAGATCGTCCGCGCCGACGCCGGCGCCCTGCGCCGCGCCCACCAGGCGCTCGACCGGCTGGAGGCCCTCTGGCGCCAGCGGGTAGAGCGGATGGACCAGATCCTCAGTCAACCCGAGAACGGAGACCCGAGATGACCGTAACCAACGTCGACAAAGACGCCGACGCCATGACCATGAAGATCACCGCGAAGTTCGACGCCCCGGCCGAGCGCGTCTGGCGCCTCTGGTCGGACCCGCGCCAGCTCGAGCGCTGGTGGGGGCCGCCGACCTACCCCGCCACCGTGACCGAGCACGACATCTCCCCCGGCGGCGCCGTCGCCTATTACATGACCGGCCCCGAGGGGGACGAGCACCACGGCTGGTGGCGCGTGCAGGAGGCCGACCCGCCCAACCGCCTGCGCTTCGAAGACGGCTTCGCCCACTCCGACGGCAAGCCCAACGATGCGATGCCGACGGCGATCGCCACGGTCACCCTGACCGAGGCCGGCGGCGGCACCACGATGGAGATCGAAACGCAGTTCCCCTCCCAGGCCGGGATGGAACAGATGCTCGACATGGGGATGGAGGAAGGCATGTCGCTGGCGCTCGGCCAGATCGACGGGATCCTCGCGGAGGACGCGCCGGCCGGCGCCTGAGCGGCGGCCGGGCTGGCTAGCGCAGGCGCAGCACCGAGATCGCCTGCGCCGCCATCCCGGCCTCGCCGAGGGCGTTCGGGTGCACGATCACCGGGTTGGTGCCCTGCAGCACCGGCTCCACCCAGCGGACGCCGATCGGCTGGCAGGCGTCGTGGCCTTCGGAGACGCCGTCGAGGCTCACATAGGTCGCCCCGGTCTGCAGCGCGGCGCGCCGCACGGCGTCGTTCAGCGTCGCCTGGATCCCGCGCACGTAGGACACGTCGCCCGCCGCGACCGGCATCTTCGTGAAGCAGCTGCCGCTCGCCGGCATGATCCAGGGATAGCCGAGGATCGCCACCCGTGCCCGCGGCGCCTTCGACCGCACGGCTTCCAGCGACCGCACCAGGGCCGGGTAGGTGGTGGTCCCGATCGTGTCTTCGAAGGAGCTGCCGTAGCGGTCTCTGCAGGGGCTGCCCTGGCCGAGGGCCAGCAGCCCGGCCGTCCCGCAGGAGAGGATCGCGTCGATGAAGACGCCGCTGTCGTTGCCGCCGATCGTCATCGTCACCAGCTGCGTGTCCGGCTTGACCGCGTCGAGCTGGGGCGCCACGCCGGGGTACTGCGGTTCGAAGAAGTCGCTCGTGTCCGCCGCCCCGCAGGTGACGTCGGTCAGCTGCGCCCCGGTCTCCCGCGCGAGGACGTGCGGGTAGTTGCGGGTCGAGCGCAGGCATTGCAGCGGCGCCGAGATGTCGGGCGGCAGCACGCCGGAGGCGGCGCTGTAGGAGTCGCCGAGGGCGACGTAGCGAAGCGGCGCCGCGGCCGCGGAGGTGGCGTGCGCGCCGAGGGCGATCGCCAGGGCGAGCATCGCCCCGATGACCGCGAGGGCGAGTTGACGGGTAGCGGCGGGGCGCTGGCGGGCGAGCATCGATGCCTCCTCGGGCGTAGGTTCCCTACTTAATTCTGGGGAAGAGAATGCCCCGGACCCGACGATCCCAAACCACCGCCCGCTTCACCCCCGCCCGCGCTGCCGACGTAGGCCGCGAGGTGCTCGCCGGTGAGGGTCGAGCGGTCGGCGACGAGGTCGGCGGGGGTGCCCTCGAAGACGACGCGGCCGCCGTCGTGGCCGGCGCCGGGGCCGAGGTCGACGATCCAGTCGGCGTGCGCCATCACCGCCTGGTGGTGCTCGATCGCGATCACCGACTTGCCGGAGTCGACCAGGCGGTCGAGCAGGCCGAGCAGCTGTTCGACGTCGGCGAGGTGGAGGCCGGTGGTCGGCTCGTCGAGGACGTAGACGCCGCCCTTCTCACCCAGGTGGGTGGCCAGCTTCAGCCGCTGCCGCTCGCCGCCGGAGAGGGTCGTCAGCGGCTGGCCGATCGTCAGGTAGCCGAGCCCGACGTCGGCGAGCCGGGCGAGGATCCTGTGGGCCGCCGGGACCTCCGCCTCCCCCGCCCCGAAGAATGCCTCGGCCTCGGTCACCGGCAGCGCCAGCACCTCGGCGATGTCCCTGCCGCCGAACTCGTACTCCAGCACCTCAGCCTGGAAGCGCTTGCCCTCGCACTCCTCGCAGGGGGTGGCGACGCCGGCCATCATCGCCAGGTCGGTGTAGACGACGCCGGCGCCGTTGCAGTTGGGACAGGCCCCGTCGGAGTTGGCGCTGAACAAACCCGGCTTGACGCCATTCGCCTTCGCGAACGCCTTGCGAATCGGGTCGAGCAGCTTGGTGTAGGTGGCCGGGTTGCTGCGACGGGAGCCGCGGATCGCGGCCTGGTCGACGGTCACCACCCCGTCGCGGCCGGAGACCGAGCCGCCGATCAGCGAGCTCTTGCCCGAGCCCGCCACCCCGGTGACGACGACCAGCACCCCGAGCGGGATGTCGACGTCGACGCCCTCGAGGTTGTTGGCGTCGGCGCCGCGGATCTCCAGCGCCTCCGTCGAGGTCCGCACCGAGGGCTTCAGGGAGGCGCGGTCGTCGAGGTGGCGGCCGGTCAGCGTGTCGCTGGCCCGCAGACCCTCGACCTCGCCCTCGAAGACCACCTCCCCACCCTCGGCGCCGGCGCGCGGGCCGAGGTCGACGACGTGGTCGGCGATCGCGATCGCCTCCGGCTTGTGCTCGACGACCAGCACCGTGTTGCCCTTGTCGCGCAGCCGCAGCAGGAGGTCGTTCATCCGCTGGATGTCGTGCGGGTGCAGCCCGATCGTCGGCTCGTCGAAGACGTAGGTGACGTCGGTCAGCGAGGAGCCGAGCTGGCGGATCATCTTCGTCCGCTGCGCCTCGCCCCCCGAGAGCGTTCCCGAGGAGCGCTCGAGCGAGAGGTAGCCGAGGCCGATCTCGACGAACGAGTCGAGGGTCTCGACCAGCACCTCCAGCAGCGGCCCCACCGCGGGCTCGTCGAGGCCGCGGACCCACTCGGCCAGGTCGCTGATCTGCATCGCGCAGGCGTCGGCGATGCCGACCTTGCCGATCTTCGACGAGCGGGCGGCCTCGCTGAGCCGGGTGCCGTCGCACTCCGGGCAGGTGGTGAAGGTGACCGCCCGGTCGACGAAGGCGCGGATGTGCGGCTGCATCGCCTCCCGGTCCTTGGAGAGAAAGGACTTCTGGATCGAGGGGATCAGGCCCGCGTAGGTGAGGTTGATCCCGTCGACCTCGATCTTCGTCGGCTCTCTATAAAGGAGGTCGCTGAGCTCCTTCTTCGTGAACTTGGCGATCGGCCGGTCGGGATCGAAGAAGCCGCAGCCCCTGAAGATCCGGCCGTGCCAGCCCTTCATGCTGTAGCCGGGGATCGTCAGCGCCTCTTCGTTCAGCGACTTGCTCGCGTCGTAGAGGGCGGTGAAGTCGAAGTCGGTGATCGCGCCCCGGCCCTCGCAGTTGGGGCACATGCCGCCGGTGCGGCTGAAGTTCACCCGCTCGGACTTTCCCTCGCCCTTCTTCATCATTCCGCTCGCCTGGACCGAGGCGACGTTGAAGGAGAAGGCCTGGGGCGAGCCGACGTGCGGCTTCCCGAGCCGGCTGAAGAGGATGCGCAGCATCGCGTTGGCGTCGGTGACGGTGCCGACCGTGGAGCGCGGGTCGGCGCCCATCCGCTCCTGGTCGACGATGATCGCGGTCGTCAGCCCGTCGAGCACGTCGACGTCGGGCCGTGCCAGCGTCGGCATGAAGCCCTGTACGAAGGCGCTGTAGGTCTCGTTGATCAGCCGCTGTGACTCGGCGGCGATCGTGCCGAAGACCAGCGAGCTCTTGCCCGAGCCGGAGACCCCGGTGAACACGGTCAGCCGCCGCTTCGGGATCTCGATGCTGACGTCCTTGAGGTTGTTGACCCGGGCGCCGTGGACGCGGATCAGGTCGTGGCTGTCGGCGGCGTTCGGCGCGGGCATCGAGGGTAGGCGAGGATATCCGGCAGCGGGCCAACGACCACGATCCCGAAAGGCGGCAGCGATGAACGAGACCGGCGGCGGCGACTCCCCCTCCGAGCTGATCGACGCGAGGATCGTCGAGCTGGGCGACTGGCGCGGCGAGACGCTCGCCCGGGTGCGGGAGCTCGTCAAGCAGGCCGACCCGGAGGTGGTCGAGGAGTGGAAATGGCGGAACCCGGTCTGGTCGCACGACGGGATCCTCTGCACCGGCGAGGCCTACAAGAAAGCAGTGAAGATGACCTTCGCCAGAGGCGCCTCGCTGGAGGACCCCAAGGGCCTCTTCAACTCCAGCCTCGAGGGCAGGACCCGGCGCGCGATCGACTTCCACGAGGGCGAGGAGATCGACGCCGAGGCCCTGGTGGCCCTGATCCGCGAGGCCGTTGAGCTGAACGCCGCCTAGCGGTCCGGCGAGGCCTCATCCCCACGCAGCGGGTTGGCGCGCAGGAGGGCGGGGAAGCCGAGTCCATGGAGGAAGGCCGAGCGCGAGCGGGGGCGGATCTGGGCCTGGCGGCTGGTCATCGTCACCAGCTGCTCGGCGAACCCGTCGCGGGGCCAGCGGCCGTCCACCTCGCGGGGGGAGCTCGCCGGCAGGCGGTGCAGGCGGCGTCCGACCGTGTCGAGGGAGACCCCCTTGCTGAGCAGCTGGGCCTCGGCGCCGAGGCGGGCCGGGACGGTGACGTTGAGGTGCAGCGTGATCGCCTCCGCCACGCGCTCGGCCCGGTCCTCGCCGCCGCCCCAGCCGCAGATCCGCTGGTGCGCCGCCCGCGCCCCCTCGACCGCGAAGCACTGCGCGCTCGGGTCGGCACCGTCGTGGGCCCCGGTGAGCCCGAGGTCGTGCAGGAGACAGGCCAGGTAGAGCAGCTCCGGGTCGTGCCTGGCCCGCTCGCGCGCGGCGAACATCTCCGCGAAGGCCCAGGTCCGCAGGCAGTGGGCGTAGAGCTCGGGCGTCGAGAGCTCCCGGGCGCACTCCTCCGCCGAGCGGGCGAGGGCGCTGTCGGGTGGATCGGGCAGCTCGATCGCGGGGCCGGCGGGTGCGGTCCGGCGGGCGGCGGCGAGCCCGCCGAGGCGGGCGAGGACGGCCTGTCGCACCAGCTCGATCCGGTCGCGCCGGCGCAGCCGTCCGTCGGTCGCCTGCGCCCAGGCCCAGGTCCCGACCGTCATCCGCCCACCACGCGATCGGGGACCGCGTCCGCGAGCACCCGCTCGAAGGCCTGCTCGGCCCGCCCGAGCGCCCCTTCGTCGCCGAGCAGCTGGCGCTGCCAGTTGGTCGCCAGCCCGATCGCGTTCAGCTCGAAGGCGACCTGCGCCGGGTCGGCGCCACGCGGCGGCATCGCCTCGCGGGCGAGCTCCCCGAGCAGGGCAAGCCACTGGCTCATCATCTCCAGCACCCGGTCGCGGACCGGCCCGGGCCGACCGTCGAACTCCAGCGAGGCGGCCTGGAAGAAGCAGCCGCCCGGGAAGACATCGCGGCGGAAGTAGTCGATCCAGGCGGCCAGCGTCGCCCGCAGCCGGGGCAGGCCCGCGGAAGCGCCCCGCGCGGGCACGATCACCTCGGCGACGAAGACCTCGCGCGCCGCCTCCACGGTCGCGAGCTGCAGCGCCTGCTTGCTGCCGAAGTGCGCGAAAAGGCCACTTCGGCTCACCCCGGTCGCCGTGGCGAGGCGCCCGATCGTCAGCGCTTCCAGACCTTCGCTGGAGCCCAGGTCGACGGCCCTGGCGAGGATTTCGCGATGGGTGCGCTCACCCCGCAGCAGCCGTCCGTCTCCAGCCATGGCGAAACTTATAGCACGGTTGTTCTATTTCCTCCCCGGGGCAAGCTGCCCGACCCGCCCACAGGTGAGCCGGGGCTCTCTAGCATGCGGCCAATGCGCCGAGCCGGTCGGACCGTCCTCTTGTCAGTTCTGTGCGGCTTTCTGCTCGCTGCTTCGGCGGGCACGCAGGCCGCCGAAGGGAAGAGCGAGGGCCGGGTCGATCCGTTCTGGCTCGGGCCCAATTTCGCCGGCTTGCAGTTGACCGGAACCTCGGGCCCACCGCGCATCACGTTCTCCTACGGCAAGTGCGAGCTGCCCGAGGGCGAGGGCGGATGCTCGCCGCCGGCCCAGGTCCAGACCACGACCAGTTGCGCGCGCAACCCGATCGGTCTCGACAGGCTTCCTTATGAAGTCTTCCTCCTGCGGGGAGGCGGGCTCGCGGCCGTCTACGAACCGACTGCGGTCGATGTCGGGACGGGCCGCCAAACGGTGACCGTGTTCACCAACGAAACGGAGCTGGTCGGCGCTGCCCTGCGCGAGATTCGCCCCCGGCCACAGCCCGCACCGGAGCCGCTGCCGGCGCCGCTCTACCCGATGCCCGTCCTTCGCGAGCTGAAACGCGTGACCGCAGTCGAGGGTCGGCTGGGCGGGCCCAAGGCGATCGCCCGTGCGACCGGCCTGAGCCCGGCCGAAGTCAGGCTGCGGCTGCGGATCGTCGAGCTCCTCGGGCCTGAGGCGCTCGCCGGCGTTCCCGCCCCGACGATGTCGATAGCCACCGTGGAGCGGCTGCGCCAGCTCTCCTTCAGGGCGCAGTACGACCTCGCCGGAACCGCCCGCGATGCCGGGATCTCAATCCCATCGCTGCGGGCGAAGGTCCGCCGTGTTCGAGGTCTTGCCAGCGACTGCTGAGAGGCCGCGGGACGAGGGCGTCCGGCTCAGTCGAAGTGATATTCGGGGTAGAGCCCCAGCCGGAACCCAGAGCCGTCGAGGCGGAGGGGGTCGGCTCCGAGCAACGGCACCCGGATCGTGCTGTGCCAGAAATCGCGGGCGTGCGGACGGTTCCTGAAGGTCGCGTGGCCGCTCAACGGCTGTGGCGGGCGCAGGGTCGCGGTGCCCGCCGCGTGGTCGAAGACGAAGGCGGATGCACCTGCCACCGCCTGGGTCGTGCGGAGGATCTCCATCCCGTCGTGCTTTTCGATCTTCGCGCCGTAGAAGATGCTCCGCCCCCGTCCCTTCGGGTAGTGGATGCCGGCGGCGAAGAAGCAGGAGCAGCGGCGGCTTTCGGCGTGGAACGACGCCGACGTCCCCTTCCGTGAGCTCGGCGCCGAAGCGCGCCAGGCGCCATCGAAGGGATTCGGCTTCGTGACGCAGGTCCACTGCGAGATCACGCTCATCGATCCTTCGGCCCGGGGCCCTTCGATCCGCACATAGCCCCGCTCTCCGGTGAAGTCGATGGTCCCGGTGAAGATTCCCTCGCGCAGCGTCCGTGGCGCTCCTTGACAACCCTCCGACGGCTCGGTCGCGCTCAGCGTCTCAGCGGGCGCGAAGGCGACGTCGATCGTTCCCAGGCGCCCGAACCGAACCGTCAGGCCGGCTTCGGTGACTTCGCCCTGCACCTCGTAGCGGACCAGCTGGCGATCCTTGCGTTCGACATCGAGGGTGACCGTCTCGTCGTCGGAGGTTTCGAGCTTCGCCTGCAGGCCGTTGCTCGCCTTCAGCTCGAGTTCCACGGTGACGATCGTCCCCTCCTCCGGCCCCGCGGCCTCGGCGCTCCCGGTCGGGATCGCCGCCAGCAGGGCAAGGGTCGCGACGGCCAAAGCGAGGTGTGACCGGCGGAGCATGGGCCCAGAATACGCAGGTCCTGGAGGCAGTCGACGACGCGGGCGCATGCGGGCATTCACTGTCGTTTACCTGTATTAAGATGGATCACTAAAGAAGAGGAGCGCAAACTTAGGGAGGAGGAGCACTTGTCGGTCTCAGCAACCCCCACGCCGTCGAAGGTCGCTTGGCTAACGGACCCCGGCCCGCGCGAACGTCGCGCTCTCGGTGCCCAGGTGGACTTCAAGCTGGCCGCCTGGACCGTCGCCCGGCTCAGCCTCGTGCCGGTCATCGTCCTCTCCTTCATGAAGGTTCCCGTCGTCGCCACTGCCGCGATAGTCCTCTTCGTCGTCGCGGATATCTTCGACGGTCTGCTTGCGCGCAGCCGGAGCGCCGACGGGCCGATCCGCAGGGGCCTCGATTCGGTGGTCGACCGGGCTGGGATCGACGCCGGAATCGTCGGTGCCTACCTCGCCGGGATCCTCCCGTTGTTCCTGCTGATCCCCCTGCTCGCCCGCGATGCGTACTGCGCGCTCCTCTGCGCCCGGATGTTCTACCGACGGCGGATCGCGATCAAGGCCGACTGGATGTACCGCGGCCTCAACCTGACCGTCGCCGCTGGCGCGATCTCCGCCCCGTTCGTCCCGGCTGAGCTGTGGGCATGGCTGGCGGGTCTGATGCTGCTGCTCTCCATCGTGGTCGCGATCGATTTGACCCGTTCGGTGGTGTCGGTGGAACGGGCGTCGCCGAGCCTTCGCGACGCGGTCCTTCGTGCCGGGGCTCTGCGCCGCCGTCACCTCAACCCGTAGCGCAGGCGAGCGACGCACCTCGATCCGCAAACGGCGCACCCCACGAGCGGCAAGCCCGGCCGGTGAAATCCATGTTCTCCTTCCTCGATCGCCTGATAGGACGCCTCGGTCGCGATCGTCCGTTTACCCGCCGGGAGCAGCTCAGCCTGGTGTTCGTGAGTCACCTGGGCATCCTGGTCGGAGCGCTCCTGATCGTGTGGAAGTTCGATCTGAGCTCCGGCCAGCCGGTCGCGTTCCTGATCGGCGAGACCGCGATCATCCTGCTCGCCGCGCCATTCACCTTCACCATCAGCGTCCCCGGTCTCAAAAACCTGGGGCGTCTCGCCAGCGGCGGCCCGCCGACGCTGCAAGCTCACCCGACCGACGAAAAGGCCGCCAAGGAAGCCGCCCAGAAGGAAGGGGTGGAAAGCCTGGCCGGCTTCGTGCTGATCGTTGCCTCGGTAATCCAGTTCGCCGCCCTCGCATCGCTCCTCTGGGTCACCGGCGGCCCGATCGGAAGCCCCTTTGCCGAGATGACCTTGATCATCGCGGTGTCCACTCCCTTCATCGCGAACAAACCGAAAACGATCATGATCGTGGTCGCGGCCAGCGTCATCTACTACGCCCTGCTGATCCTCATCTATACAGACATGCACCCCAGGCCCGAGACGATCCGGGAGTTAAAAGGGGCCCTCGAAACGGATCCCTCGGCCTGGGCCTACTTTGCCGTCAACGTCATGATCCTCCTGGGCGGGATCACGTTCACGATCCTCGAGTCGCTGCTGCGGAGCGCAGAAACGAGGGCGGCGATGGGAAGCGCCGGCAACGGTGGCGTCGCCGGCGGTGAGGTTCTCCCGAGCACGATTCTCCCTCAGAACATCGTGGATGGCCAGACGGCCACCGGCGACGGCAACGGAGGCACCGCGAGTGACAGGGAGGAGGAGCAGGGCGAGAACCCTCAGCCCGCGGAGGGCTAGTTGTCGATGCCAGCCACGTTGTTCCGGTCAGCTCCTGCAGCCGTGCAATCGGCGGCCGGTGACCGAGGGCGCCATGTCTTCGCCCGAAGTTTGTAGCGCTCGACCGTCCCCGGGGCAAGCCAGGCACTCGCTGTCATTTACCCGTCTCGCCCCCGAAGCCGCTCCGTCCATCCCGCGTGGCGTCGGCGCAGCTCGCCCTCGTCGAGGTCGGCGCGGCCCAGGGGCAGGTAGTTGGGGGCCCAAGATCCAACGGTCTCGTGCGAGCGGGCGACGGCCCAGCAGTCCCAGAGATGGATCTCGCCGGCCGCCGGGCCGGCCGCCGCCTCGTAGGCGGCGAGGAAGTCGTCGGCGATCGCCTCGTCGAAGAGGATGACGAGGTCGAGCCGGCACCAGCCCAGGTCGAAGCCCCGTGGACCGCGCGATCCGGCCGACCAGTCGACGATGCCCGTGAGCCTCCCGTCCCGCCAGACGACGTTGCCCGACCAGTAGTCGCCGTGGACGAGTGCCTCCGGCGAGGCGACAATCTCCGACCAGCGATCCCTGACCTCCGCGGCCAGCGGGCCGCCGAGGATCTCCCGCGAGCCCCCGCGGTCCTCGAACACACTGGGCAGCTCCTTCAGCCGCTCGGCCGGCAGCGCGTGCACCGCCGCGAGCCCGCGACCCAGCTCGCGCGCCCACTTCTCGGGGTCGGCCGGAACGATGTCCGGCCGCCCGTCGAGCCAGCTGATCAGGGAGGTGGGTTGCTTCGACAGCCCGCCCGGTCGGTCGCTGCCGAGGGGGACCGGCGCCAAGCCACCGAGCCCGCCGAGGGCGCCCAGCACCCGGTGCTCGCGCAGGGGAGCGTCGTCCCCCGCCGGAAACTGGCGAACGACGACGCTCGTCGCGGGGCCCTCGGTATCGACCCTCCAGGTCCCGGCGTGCTGCCCACCCTCGAGGCGCACGACAGCCACGATCGCGGCCGACGGGCCCGCCAGGCGCCGGACCGCCTCCAGCGCCTCGGGTGAAGGGACCTCGGATCGAGTCATTGCCGAACTCTAGGCGGGCGCCAATAGGATCGGGCCGTGCCATTCACGCTCAAGAACCTCAGGGGTGACGTGGACGATGTCGGATCCAACTTCGACGGGGCGCCGGAGCTGGAGTTCCGCCTGGCGACCAAGGCGCTCGAGCTCGAGCGATCCGGCCTCGGCTACCAGCGCATCCCGCCCGGTTATCGCTTTCCCTACGGCCACACGCACAAGACGCAGGAGGAGCTGTACGTGGTCCTGCGCGGGAGCGGGCGGATGAAGCTCGACGACGAGATCGTCGAGCTCGCGGAATGGGACGCGGTACGCGTTTCGCCCGGGACGTGGCGAGGCTACGAGGCCGGGCCGGAGGGCCTCGAGATCTTCGTCATCGGCGCGCCCAACCTCGGCGAGGATCCGCGCGCCGACGTCGAAGGCCGGCGCGACTGGTGGACCGACTAGCGGACCTGTCGCTCGCCGGGACCCCGTGGGGCCCCGGCGAACCGGCCTGCGCTCAGCTGCTGGCCGGCATCCGCGTGATCGCGGCGCGGCCGGCGTTGAGCTTCGCTTCGAGATCGCGGAGCTGGTTGGCGCGCCTGCTCTGCAGCGTGCGGACCCTGGTGTTGTAGATCCGTTTGCCGCGGTTGCGCAGGGTTTCGATCGCTTCGTCGTCGTCCTGCTGCACGACCCGGGTGGCGGATGCCTTGGCGCTGCGGATCGCGTCTTTTTCGCGGCGGTAGCCGGCTTTCAGGTCGGCGACTTCTTCCTGCTGCAGCTTGCGGTCTTCGGCACCCCGTTCGACCCGCCGTTCGATCGCTTCCTGGATCTGGGCTTTGCGCACGACGCCTTCGGCTTTGGCCTTCTGATCCCGCAGACGTCGGATCTGTTTGCGCAGCGAGACGGTGCGGGTGTCGTACACGTCTTCGACCCGGCCCAGCGAGTTCTCATAATTGGTGGCGGCCCGATCCATCCGCGCGTCGTACTCGCTGCGCAGACCGGCCAATTCCCCGGCCTCGGTGCGACGAATCGTCCGCGAACCGGATTTGAAGGCACGCTGCGATTCGGCCTGCGCCGCCTTCTTGCCGCGGTTGAAGAGCGCGGTCGATTTGTTCACCGCGGCGCCGTGCTTGTTGCTCAACTGGCCATCGAAACCGGCCTTCTGGGCATCGCTGGCCGGCGTGTTCGCGAGCTTGTCGAGCTTGTCGACGAAGCGGACCAGCGCTTTGTACTGCGCGGTCGTCGGCAGCGGTGGGATGTTGGCGGCATTGGCCGCCGGCGCAAGCAGGACGAGGGCGAGCAGGGCGACCGCCGCCACGGGGACGAGCGAGCGCAGCTTTCGGGACGAGTTCATCGGAATCAGGTCACTCCTTGGACGAGCGCCGGGAGGCGCATGGGGTTCTCTCTCCCCCTATTTCGGCTCGCGAGGCAGTTTCCTCGAACCTGAACGAGAAGATCCGGGGCAGACACCGATCCAAAGAGCGAAAAGAGGCTGGCCGGAGTTTTTACCGGCCGATCGCCGCTTCCCCTGCTGGATGCCCAGAGGATGCGAGCCAGGCGGCCAGCAGAGTGACGGCCTCCAGCGCGTGGTCGAGGCTGCCGAGCTCGTCCACCCGAATCACGCCGAAGACGGTGTCGCCGATCAACAGGCCGCTAAGCGCCGCCGTCAAATAGAGCAGCCCGACGATCAGCGCAAATCCTCGGGCGCCACTCGGGCGCCAGCAGAGCACGATCCCGGCGATGCCCGTACCTAGATGGAAGAGGCCGTGCCATCCATTCACCGCGATCGAGACGCCGAGCACGTGGACCGTGCCGTCCTCCGTGAGTGCCGCGAAGGTCGACTGGGTCGCAAGAAAGACCGTGAGCCCGTTGCCGATCCACCAAACGCCGAAAACGAGGGCGGCAACCTGGGCCGGAGTGAAAACCCGCAGCTTCGAGAATGCCGTCGCCATCTACGCCGCTCCCGAGCCGTCCATCCGCACCTTGGCGGCCTCGAGCTGATCATCTCCATAGAAAATCTCCCCACCCACCTCGATACAGGGAACCCCTGCCACGCCTCGCGCCCAGGCACGGTCGGTGGCCGCCCGCAGGGCGTCCTTGATCGCCTTGTTCTCAATCGCCACCGGGAGCTCTCGTGCCGGCAGACCGACAGCGTCCGCGATGCCGACCAGCTGGTCCAGCCGGCTCAGGTCCGCCCCTTCCAGAAACGCACGCCTGAACGCTGTCCGGGCAAAGGAATGGCCGCTTCCACACCGATCGGCCCAGATCGCCGCGCGCATCGCCTTCAGGGTGTTGTTCGGCCAGCCCTCGGGCCAGACCATCGGGCCGATCCCGTAGCGATCGGCCCGCGCGTCGACCTCTTCGACGCGCGTTTCCCGCTCGCTCGTATCCGCCCAACTCCCGTGTCCCCGCTCGATGAAGATGCCACCGACGAGCACCGGCCGCAGGCGCGGTGAGAGACCGAGAATCCTTTCCCCACGCTCGACGGCGAGGTAGGCGTAGGGGGAGCCGAGGTCGTAGTAGATGATGGGGGGCGAGAGAGTCATGTATTTAGCTGAACGCATAGCAAGTTATATCATCGCGCCATGACCCGGGGCGATAAACCCAAGGGCCGCGACAAGATCCGCGATGCCGATCGCAGCAAAGACGCGATCCTGCGGGCGGCGGGGGAGCTGTTCGCCGAGGCTGGGTTCGACGGGGTCAGCTTGAATGAGATTGCAGCTGGCGCGGGGCTCTCTCGCGGCACCCCGAGCTACTTCTATGGCTCTAAGGCAGACCTCTACGAGGCTGTGCTGAAGCGGGCCTTCGAGAAACGCGAGAGCGCAACTCGACTTGCGTGCGAGCCCCTCCTGCTATGGGCGACGTCGGAGAATCCCGATCCGATCCGGGGAGCCCTCACCGCGGCTGTCACCGGATATCTCGACTTCCTCCTGGGACATCCCGCCTTCCTCAGACTGGTCCTGCGGGAGGAGATCGCGGGGGCCTCGCGGCTTCGCAGCGTGCCAAGAGAGTCCAAGGCGATCGAGGAAGCGTTCGAGGCCGTACGTTCGGTCGCCGCCCGCCGCGGTTTGCGACCGTTCGACGTGCAAGAGGCGGTCCTTGTCTTCGTCTCCCTCACGTTCTTTCCGCTTGCCCAGCGCTCCACCTTCATGGCCTCGCTGGGAAGAAACCTCGAAGAGGTCGAGACCCGCCAACGACACATTGAGCTGGTGGTCACCCAACTGGCCTGTTTGATGGAATCCCCTCAGTAGAGATCGCCTCTGAGGTGCCGGGGCGAAGGATCAGAACCTCGGCGGGCGCCTTCTCCAAGAGCCAGACGAGATCGTCGCCCGAGAAGCCGGCGCCGGCCTCGGCCGTCGCCGGCACGACGACGCGATCGAAGCACTCGCGCGAGAGCAGCCGCTCCAAGGCATGGCGATAGGAGCGGCCCCGCTCGATGCGGGAGTCCACCGAAACGCCCTGGGAGGCGGCGCGCTGCTCGATCGCCTCCAGCATCGGCATCGCCTTCGCCGCCTCGGCCGGAATCGAGCAGTCGAGCGGCAGCCGCTTCGGGACAGCCGCCAGGTAGGCGGGCATCAGCGTCGCTTCCTCCGCCCGCGCCAGGCGCAGCGCCGCATCGAGCGCTCGCCGCGAGATCTCCGTGCCGGTGAACGGAAGCAGGATCTGATGGATGGCCTGCGGCCGCTCGGAGCGGCGGCCGCGAAGTCGCGAGCGGGCGATCAGGTAGCCACCAATCAGGCCGGCGACGAGCGCGGCGGCGATCAGGACATGCTCGACCCTCAACGTCACCGCTCCCCCTTGCCCTCACGGCGGGCAACGATCCGCACATCGACCCCGGCCGGGGTCGCTCGCATCAGGCGCTGGGGCAATGGCTCCCGCAGCCTCGCCAAGCCCCGCGGGGGCTCGGACTCCCCGACCATGATGTAGGTGGTGCCGCGCTCGCGGGCGACCCGCGCGGCGCCGTCGACGAGGTTGTCGCTCTCCTCGATCAGGAAGGCGGCGCCGAGGATCGAGGCGAGGTGGCGCAGCGCCGTCACCTGGCGCTCGACCTCCCCCTCGATCGACTGGCCCGGCGGCTTCACCCACAGCAAGTCGAGCGGCGCGCCGAGCCTCTGCGACGAGCGCCAGGCTCGCCGCACGAGACGCTGGGAGGAAGGCTGGGGGCGGACCAGCGCCAGCAGCCGCTCTCCCACCGCTTTCGGCACCTCGGCGGCGACCCGCTCGGTGCGGGTGCCGAGCGTCGCCTCGACCACCAGCCGCTTCGCCTCGACCTCCTGGGCGACCTGGCGGAGGGCGACCTCGCGCAGCGCCAGCAGGTTCTCCACGGTGAAGAAGTTGCCGAGCGCGGCCTCGATGTTCTCGCCGGGGTAGACCTTGCCCGCCCGCAGGCGCTCGATCAGCGCCTCGGGGGTGAGGTCGATCAGCACCACCTCGTCGGCCTCGCCGAGCACGGCGTCGGGGATCGTCTCCCGCACCCGCGTCCCGGTCAGCTCGGCGACCTGATCGTTCAGCGACTCGAGGTGCTGGACGTTGACCGTGGAGAAGACGTCGATCCCGGCGGCGAGCACCTCGCGAACGTCTTCGCAGCGCTTCTCGTGCCCGGCGCCCGGCGCGTTGGTGTGGGCGAGCTCGTCGATCAGCGCCAGCTCGGGCGCGCGAGCCAGCAGCGCCGACAAATCCATCTCCTCGAGGCCGGTGCTGCGGTAGGTGAGGAGGCGACGCGGAATGGTCTCCAGCCCTTCTGCCAGCGCCGCGGTCTCCGGGCGTTTGTGAGGCTCCAGGTAGCCGATGGCTACGTCGCGGCCGGCCTCCTGCTCGGCGTGGCCCTCCTGGAGCATCCGGTAGGTCTTGCCGACGCCGGCCGCCATGCCGATGAAGACCTTGAGGCGGCCGGCCATCGGCTCATGCTCCGAGCAGGTTGTGAATCACCAGGTCTAGGAGCTTGATCCCGATGAACGGGACGATCAAGCCGCCGAGGCCGAAGATCAGCATGTTCCGCCGCAGCAGCGCCGTCGCGCCGATCGGCCGGTAGCGGACTCCGCGGAGGGCGAGTGGCACCAACAACGGGATCACCAGGGCGTTGAAGACGATCGCCGAGAGGATCGCCGAGGCCGGGGTTCCCAGCTCCATGATGTTGAGCGCGTCGAGCGGGCCGCGCTCGCCGGGGTTGGCCGCATAGGTGAAGGCAAAGATCGCCGGCAGGATCGCGAAGTACTTGGCGACGTCGTTGGCGATCGAGAAGGTGGTCAGCGCCCCGCGGGTGATCAGGAGCTGCTTGCCGATCTCCACGACCTCGATCAGCTTCGTCGGGTTGGAGTCGAGGTCGACCATGTTGCCCGCCTCGCGGGCCGCCTGGGTGCCGGTGTTCATCGCCACCCCGACGTCGGACTGAGCCAGCGCCGGGGCGTCGTTGGTCCCGTCGCCCGCCATCGCCACCATCCGGCCTTCCTCCTGGTGACCGCGGATCAGCTCGAGCTTCTGCTCCGGCGTCGCTTCGGGAAGGAAGTCGTCGACCCCGGCCTCCTCGGCGATCTTCGCCGCGGTGAGGCGGTTGTCGCCGGTGACCATCACGGTTGAGATCCCCATCCGCCGCAGTTCATCGAAGCGGGCCTGCATCCCCTCCTTGACGATGTCCTTCAGGTAGACGACGCCGAGGATGTGGTTGTCGCGACAGACCGCGAGCGGCGTGCCGCCCTCGCGGCCGATCAGATCGAGCCGCTCCTGCAACTCGGCGGGCGGCCGACCGCCCTGCTCTTCGACGTAGCGGACGATCGCGTCGCCGGCGCCCTTGCGGTACTGGTTGCCGTTGACGTCGACCCCGCTCATCCGGGTTTCGGCGGAGAAGGGGACGAAGTGCGCCTCGTGCGATTCGAGCTGGCGCTCGCGGATCCCGTACTCCTTGGCGAGAACGACGATCGAACGGCCCTCGGGCGTCTCGTCGGCCAGTGAGGAGAGCTGCGCCGCCTCGGCCAGCTCGGCCTCCTCGATCCCCGGCATCGGGATGAACTGCGTCGCCTCGCGGTTGCCGAGCGTGATCGTGCCGGTCTTGTCGAGCAGCAGCACGTCGACGTCGCCGGACGCCTCGACTGCCCGCCCCGAGAGGGCAAGCACGTTGTGGCGGACGAGGCGGTCCATGCCGGCGATGCCGATCGCCGAGAGCAGGGCGCCGATCGTGGTCGGGATCAGAGCCACGAGCAAGGCGATCAAGGTGACGACCGAAGCGTCGGTGCCCGAGAACTCGGCGAAGGGGCGCAGCGCGACGACGACGGCGAGGAAGACGAGAGTGAGACCCGCGAGCAGGATGTTGAGGGCGATCTCATTCGGCGTCTTGCGCCGCTCCGCCCCCTCGACCAGGGCGATCATCCGGTCGAGGAAGCTCCGCCCCGGCTCCTGGGTGATCTCGACGACGATCCGGTCGGAGAGGACGCGCGTGCCGCCGGTGACGGCGCTGCGGTCGCCGCCGGACTCGCGCACCACCGGCGCCGACTCGCCGGTGATCGCCGACTCGTCGACCGAGGCGATGCCCTCGATCACGGTGCCGTCGCCGGGAATCGTCTCCCCCGCCTCGATCACGACGACGTCGCCACGGTGAAGCTCGGAGGCCGGCTTCTCGCCTCCGTCGCGCAGGCGGGCAACGGTCTCAGTGCGCATCGAACGCAGGGCGTCGGCCTGCGCCTTGCCCCGTCCCTCGGCGATCGCCTCGGCGAAGTTGGCGAAGACGACGGTGAGCCAGAGCCACACCCCGATCGAGAAGGCGAACCAGGCGGGCTCATCGCCGCCGCCGAGCGGAGGCCCGCCGAATACCTGGATCAGCCAACCCCCGGTGACGATCAACGCGCCGAGCTCGACCACGAACATGACCGGGTTGTGGAGCTGGTGGCGCGGGTCGAGCTTGCGCAGCGAGTCGAGCGCCGCCCGCGCGACGATCGCCCGGTCGACCAGCGAGCGCGGCTCGTTGCGAAGCGTCTCGTCGGTCATCGGTCGGCCTCCCCGTCGAGGGCGAGGTTGAGCCGCAGGACGTTCACGCCCGGCTCGCCGAAGAGGGCGAGGAAGCGGCCATCGGTGTGCTCGGAGACGAGGTCGAGGACCCGATCGAGTGGTAGGCCGCGGACCTCGGCGACGCGGCGGGCTTGAATGCGGGCGTTGGCCTCCGAGATATGCGGGTCCACACCCGAGGCCGAGGTCGTCACCGCATCGACCGGAACGTCAGCGGCAGCGAGGCCGGGGTCATAGGGCCGCTCGCGCTTCAGGTAGGCGGCGAGCTGACCGGCGAAGAAGTCCGAGAGTTCGCGGCTGTTCGGCCCGAGGTTGTTGAAGAAGGTGACGTCGCCGCTGTATTCGGTCGCGGAGGGGCGGCTCTGGAAGTAACGCGGCAGGCCCATGAAGTCCTGGCCGATCAGTTCCGACCCGACGACTTTGCCGTCGGCCTCGACCTTGCTGCCGTTGGAGGCGCCGGGGAAGACCAGCTGCGCCACCCCGGTCGTCACCAGCGGATAGGCGACGCCGAGCACGAGCGTCAGGAAGGCGATCGCGATCGTCGCGGTGGTCAGGTCTTTTCGCAGTTCGCTCATCTCAGAAGAGCTGGTCGGTCAGTCCCTGCACGACGGGTCCGAGCAGGAAGGCGGGGAAGAAGGTGAGCGCGGCGACGATCACGACGACGCCGATCAGCAGCACGACGAAGGTGGGCGAGTCGGCGCGGAAGGTGCCGGCGCCCGCCGGGGCGACCCGCTTCCCGGCCAGCGACCCGGCCACCGCCAGCGCCGCGATCATCGGCAGGAAGCGGGCGAGCAACATCACCACGCCGCCGAGCAGGGTGGCGAAGCTGAACGTTTCGGCGCCGGCGTTGCCTGGCGCATTGGGCTGGATGAAGCCGGTGTAGCCGGCGAAGGCGGAGCCGTTGTTGTTCGCCTGCGACATGTAGGCGTAGAGCGACTCCGAGAAGCCCTGCGGGCCGTGGTTGTAGATCGACTGCGTGCCGTCCGGGCTCGCGACCGCCCAGGCGGTCGCGAAAAGGACGAGCAGGGGCGTGACGAGAACGCCGACCAGGACCAGCTTCACCTCCCGCGACTCGATCTTCTTGCCGAGGAACTCCGGGGTGCGGCCGACCATCAGTCCGGCGATGAAGACGGTCAACAGGACGAAGAGCAGCATGTAGTAGAGGCCCGAGCCGACCCCACCGAAAACCACCTCGCCGGTCCCCATGTTCGCCAGCGGCACCAGGCCGCCGATCCCGGTCAGCGAGTCGAGCGAGGCGTTGACCGCGCCGCAGGAGGTCACGGTCGTCACCGCCGTCCACAGCGAAGACTCAGAGATGCCGAAGCGCTGCTCCTTGCCCTCCATGTTGCCGCCGGTCGAGCCGTCGAAGGCGGAGGTGAGCACGCCCGCGTGGTGCTGGGCGGGGCTGCCGTGCTGCTCCGCGGTGTAGACGACGCCGACCGCGACGATGAACATCGCCATCATCGCCGCGTAGAGCGCCCAGCCCTGACGGCGGTTGCCGACCATGCGGCCGAAGGTGTAGGTGAGGCTGGCCGGGATCACGAGGATCAGCAGCAGCTCGACCATGTTGGTGAAGGCGCTGGCGTTCTCGAACGGGTAGGCGCTGTTGACGTTGAAGAAGCCGCCGCCGTTCGTCCCCAGCTCCTTGATCGCCTCCTGCGAGGCGACCGGACCGAGCGCCAGCGTCTGCGTTCCGCCGGCGATGGTGTGGAAGGTCTGCGAGCCGTCGAGGGTCTGGATCACGCCTTGGGAGACGAGCAGCAGCGCCGCGACGAGGGAGATCGGCAGCAGGACGTAGAGGTTGATCCGAACGAGGTCACTCCAGAAGTTGCCGAGAGTCGCGCCCGAGCGGGCGGCGAAGCCGCGGATCACCGCCGCGAGCGCCGCGATCCCGACCGCGGCGGAGACGAAGTTCTGCACCGTCAGCCCGACCATCTGGACGAAGTAGGAGAGGGTCGTCTCGCCGCCGTAGTACTGCCAGTTGGTGTTGGTGACGAAAGAGGACGCGGTGTTGAAGCTGAGGTTCCAGGAGCCGGAACCGAAGCCCTCGGGGTTCAGCGGCTGGATGCTCTGAGTGCGGAGGATCAGGTAGAGCGCGAGCCAGGAAACCAGGCTGAAGACGACGATCGAGCGGGCGTATGCCTTCCAGTCCTGACCTTCCTCGGGCCGCACACGCAGGACCCGGTAGGAGAAGCGCTCGACCGGGCCGAGCACCGGAGAGAGGAAGACCCGTTCGCCGCGAAAGACGCGGGCGAGGTAGGAGCCGACCAGCGGCACCAGCGCGGTGAGCACGAGCAGGAAGACGACGATCTGCGCCCAGCCCTGTGCCATCAGAGCTTCTCCCCGCGAAAGAGCGCGTAGGCGAGGTAGCCGAAGACCGCCGCCGAGACGACCAACCCGAACAGCTCGGCGGCGCTCATATCCGGTCCAGCGCCGCGACGAGTGAGTAGATCAACCCGAAGGCGGCGACGGCCAGGGCGATCGAGACGAGATCCATGCAGCGATCGTGCGCCTCACCCCGTCAAGGCCGCATGAAGGAATGCGGCCCGCGTATACAGATTTCGTAAAGGTCGTCCTAGGAGGGCTTGGCGAAACCCCCGCCCGCACCCGGCGGCGGCGGACACGGTGCGGTGCGGCGTCCTCAGTCGGCCGAATAGCTCTGCTATTCGGCCTCCCTGCGTCCTTGCCCCGCTTGGTCCGGCGCTCGCCGGCCGCAACCGCGAGTTTCGCCAATCCCTCCTAGCCCGCGAAGCGGTAGCCGACGCCGGGGTCGGTGCGGATGTAGCGGGGTCCGTCGTCCGGCTCGATCTTGCCGCGCAGGTTGGCGACGTGGGCGCGCAGCACCTGGACGTCGTCTTCGTACTCGACGCCCCACACCTCGACCAGCAGGGAGCGGTGCGTCATCAGGCGCCCACGGTTCTGCGCGAGCGTGCGCAGCAACTCGAACTCGGTCGGGGTCAGGTGGACGTCCTCGCCGTCGCGGCGCACGGCGCGGGCGACGAGGTCGATCTCCAGACCGTCGGCGGCGATCAGCGGCTCCGATGCCTCCGGCTTGGCCCGCCTCAGCACCGCCTCGAGCCGCGCCACCAGCTCAGGCGGCCCGAAGGGCTTGGTCACGTAGTCGTCAGCACCGGCCGCCAGCGCCCGCACCTTCGCCTCCTCCTCGCCGACCGCGGAGAGCACGATGATCGGCATCTCGCTCCACTCGCGCAGCCGCTTCGTCACCTCGATCCCATCGATATCGGGCAGCATCAGGTCGAGGATCGCCGCGGCCGGCGGCTTCACCGCCGCCCGGTCCAGAGCCTCCTCGCCGGTGGAGGCGGTCACTGCCTCATAGCCGGCATCGCGCAGGATCACGCGCAGGGCGCGGAGGATCTGCGGCTCGTCGTCGCAGACCAAGACCCGGGTCGCCCCGTTCATGCCCCGCCTCCGTGCGGCGGCAGGGTGACGACGAAGCTGGTGCCCTGCCCCGGCAACGACTCGACCGCGATCTCGCCCCCGTTGGCCTCGACGAACCCCTTGGCGATCGCCAATCCGAGCCCGGAGCCGGCCTTGGCAGCGGCGCCGTGCTGGAAGGGCTCGAAGAGCCGCTCCCACTCGCCCTCAGGTATGCCTGGTCCCTGGTCGACCACGCGGACGACGATATTGCCGCCCACCACCCGCGACCGGACCTGCACCGGACGACCGTTCCCGTAGCGGACCGCGTTCTCCAGCAGATTCGCAAAGGCGCGCTCGAGCTGGGCGGCGTCGGCGTCGACCATCGGCAGCTCCGCGTCGAGCGCCAGCCGAATCGACTCCGACCCGCCCTGAACCTGCCGCGCCGCCTCCAGCACCTCGGCGAGGTCGACCGGCCCCCGGTGCGGCTCGGCCTTCCCCGCCTCGAGCCGGGACATGTCGAGAAGGTTCTCGACCAGGCCCGAAAGGCGGCTTCCCTCGGCCACGATCCCCTCGCTCAGCTCGGCGCGCTCCTCCGCCGTCAAGGTCTCTGAGCCGAGCGCGGAGCCACCGGCGATGATCGAGGTCAGCGGCGTCCGCAGGTCGTGGGAGATCGACCGCAGCAGCACGGTCTTCAGCTCGTCGCTGCGCCGCACCGCCTCGGCTTGCACCGCCTCCGCCTGCATCCGGTCCCGCTCGCGGCTCAGCGCCTCCAGCTCGGCGAGCGCCCGGTCGGCTTCTTCACGACGCCGCTCCGCCTCCAGGGCGCGGGCTCGGGCGAGGCCGGCGACGGTGCTGCTGACGACCGCCGCGATCACGAACGCGATCAGCGCAACCCAGTTCTCCTCCTCGGCGATCGTGAAGCGATGCAGAGGCGGGATCTGGAAGAAGTTGAAGGCCGCGGCGCTGGCGATCGAGGCGAACAGCCCGAGCCGCAATCCCCACACCGTCGAGATCAGCAATATCGCCGGCAGGTAGACGACCCCGAGCGAGACCACCGGCGCCACCGACTTGAGCGGATAGACGAGAAGCGTGCCGGCGGCGACAGCAAGAAGAGTCGCGACGATCCCGAGCCAGGTGGCCGGCGGCTCGACGCCGAGGCCAACATCTGCAATCTGAGGTCGCCGCACAACTCGCAGCGTATGACCTGCCTGGCCGCAGCCCGGCACCTTCAGCTCCCGCTTGGGTTCTCGATGGAATCCAGTCAGGCGCTCGCCGCACCATCAGCCGGAGCAGTCGCGACAGTCACACCTTGCGCGCGTGTTTCTTGGGTGGTGCCGCTGCTCTCGAAGGCGGCGAAGAGTGCGGCGGCTGCGTTGAGGTCGCCGTCGACGGTGATCGCGCCGCCGGCCGCGGCCTCGCTGATCGTGCGGCGGCCGGCTCCGAGGGCCGCGACAGTCGCGGGGTCCATCGAGATGATGGTGTCCGGTGTGGCTGTTCCCGGGGGGAGCAGTTCGGCGTCTCGGTCGTGGACGCGCAGGAGCGCGGAGGTCTCGCCGATGCGGAACTCATAGGTCGCCTCGATGCCCGCGAGCGCCAGCGGGTCGGCGGGCTGGGTGAAGGGCAGGACGCACCAGGTCGCGTTGAACTGGTGGCTCCCCGGAGCCTCCGGGACAGCGTGGCGCAGGCCCCACGTGATGAGCGGGGCCAGGGCCGCGGCCAGCTCGTGGCCGGCGGGAGCGAGGTCGTACACCGTCGCGGCGGCCGGTGGGGGGAGCAGGCGTCGTTCGATCACCCCGCCGTCCTCGAGTTTCCCCAGCCGCTTGGCCAGCAGGCTGGTGCCGATACCCGGCAGGCCGTCGGCGAGATCGGTGTAGCGCTTCGGTCCCGACATCAACTCGCGGACGATCAACAGAGTCCAGCGCTCGCCGACGAGGTCGAGCGCGCCGGCAAGACCGCAGTACTGACCGTACGAGCGCTCCGTCATCCCACTCCTTCTTCATAAAGTTATGCCGCTACTTTCGTTTCTTATGTTAGCGTTGCGAAACCCGGATCGTCGCCGATCGGAGGACATCGTGGAAGAGACCAGCGAGCTGATCATCATCGGCGGAGGCATCACCGGGCTCAATGCGCTGGCTGTCGCCGGCCGCTACCTCTCCCCGCGCGACCGGGTCGTCCTCGTCGACAGCCGCCCCCGCGCCGGAGGGATGTGGGTTGACACCTACGACTTCGTGCGGCTGCACCAGCCCCACCCGATCTTCACCGCCGGCAACATCGCCTGGCAGCTAGACAAGCCGGCCAGCCACCTGGCGACCCGCGACGAGGTGCTCGACCACCTGCGTCACTGCGTCGACGTGGCGCGCACGAAAGTGGATCTCGAGGAGCGTTTCGGCTGGGAGTACGTCGAGCACGCCGAGGCCGACGGGACCGTAACGGTAACCGTGCGGGGTCCGGACGGGCGGGTCGAGACCCTGACAACCAAGCGGCTGATCAAGGCGTACGGCAACCACGTCCTGCCCAGCTCTCCGCTGTCGCTCTCGAGCGCCGCCGTTCGCTCGACCACCCCGGAGGCGCTGTCGGGCCTGATCGCCGAGCGCCCCGAGGACAACAGGCCGGTCTGGATCATCGGCAGCGGCAAGACCGCCATGGACGTCGCCCTGATGCTGCGCCGGGAATGCCCTGGGCGCGAACAGAACATGGTGGCCGGCTCGGGCACGATGTTCAGCCGTCGCGAAACGTTCTTCCCGACCGGCCCGAGACGGTGGTACGGCGGCACCCGCATCAACGCGATGCTGCGCCAGGTCGCTCTCCGCTTCGATGGCACCAACGAGCAGGACGTCGCCGCGTGGTTCGCCGGCGCCTACGGCATCAGCCCAGCGGCCGAGCCGGCCAGCTTCTTCGGCGCCTACCTGTCCGACGCCGAGTGCGCCGACGTACGAGCCGGGATGCGGCGCATCGAGCCCGGGCACCTCGATGACGTGCTCGACACGACCGACGGGCCGGCGATCGTCCTGCGGGACGGCCGATCGCTGGCGATCCCCACCGACAGCTGGGTCGTGAACTGCACCGGCTACCTCGCCCAGCCACGACGTCCATACGAGCCCTTCGCCTCGGACACGGGCAACGTGCTGTCGATCCAGCTGCGGTCGAGCATCACCGGGCCCTTCACTTCGTTCGCCGGTTACCACCTCACGCACCTCATGTTCCGCGGCAAGCTCCGCGCCGCGCGACTGTACGAGCTCGACGTCGAGGACCTCGCCACGAAATCGCGGTCGGCGGTCATCTGGGCCTCGATCACGCTGTCGATGTACAACCTCGGCCGCCTCGCTCGCGCGCTGCCGCCCAAGGTCATGATCGATTGCGGCCTGGACTTCGACCGCTGGTACCCAAGAGCCCGGCGGATGGCCGGAGCCACCGCGCTCCTCGCAACCCAGCCCTGGGACGCCTCCCGCTACCGCAAGACGCTCGACACGCTTGGCGAGCGATTCGACGTGCAGGTCGGCCTGGTGCACCGCCGCCCGTAGAGGATCAACGTCGAGCGGCTTGACGAGTCACGCGAAGGGTGCTTAGATAGTCGCCTTAGTCGAATGACTAATTTACCTACCCCAGAGAAGAGCGAAGCCGCGGGCGACCGTTCGATCAGGCAGGCCAACGTCGCGGCATTCCTCGACGCCGCGGAGCGGCTCCTGGTCAGAGAGGGAGCAGCGGGGATCTCGACCCGGCAGCTGGCTCGGGAGGCCGGGCAGAACCACGGCCTGGTCCATTACTACTTCGGCTCGGTCGACGAGCTGATGCTGCAGACCTTGGAACGGTTCACCGGCCGTGTTCTCGATCGCCAGCGGGCGATGTACCAGGCGGATCTGCCCTTCCTCGAGAAGTGGCGGGCCGCGATGGGTTTCATCGAGGATGACCTCGCGTCCGGCTACCCAAAGGTATGGGCTGAGATGGAGGCGCTCGGCCGGAACAAGCCGGAGCTGCGCGAGCGTCTGAATGAAGTCGATGACCGTTGGCGCACGCTGCTACGGGACGCGTGCGCCCAGGCGATCGAGGAGTACGGGCTCGAGCATTCGGGCTTCTCGGCCGAGGCCTGGGCGACGCTCGTCATGCAGTTCAACAAGGGGCTCCTGACCGAGCGGTTGCTCGGCTTCGATCGCGGCCACGCGGAGATGCTCGCCTCGATCGACTCCTGGCTTGCTTCCTTGGCGAAGGGGAAGGAGTGAGGGCGAGCGCCCCAATCGCGCCGGGCGTGGAGTCGGCCGGCCGTGAGGGCGAGCAGAGCCGGGCCCGCTATCCCGACAGCGAGGGGTTCGTCGAGCGCGACGGGATGAACCTTTTCTACGAGCTCTACGGCGAGGGAGAGGAGACCATCTTCCTGCTTCCCACGTGGTCGCTCGTCCACTCTCGAAGCTGGAAGATGCAGGTTCCGTATTTCGCCCGTCACTTCCGGGTGCTGACCATGGATGGCCTCGGCAACGGCCGCTCCGACCGCTGCCTCGATCCGCGGCGCTACGGAGCTGAGGAGTTCGCACGCGACTGCCTGGCCGTGATGGACGCGACCGACACCGACCGGGCGGTGACGGCCTCCTGGTCGCGGGGTGCCCAGTTCCAACTGGAGATGTCGCGCCTTGCTCCCGAGCGCTTCGCAGGCGCTGCCTTCATCGGCCCGATGTTCCCGTACACGCCGTCCCACTGGTCGATCCTGGCCAGCCCAAGGACCCTGCCCATGTTCCGCAGGCCGGCGCCGGCCTATCGCTGGTGGGCCCGCATGAATGCCAACCACTGGCGCCAGGACTACCCGGCATTCGCCGAGTGGTTCATCTCGCGCTGCTTGCCGGAGCCACACTCGACCAAGGGCATCGAGGACGGGGTCGGGTGGGCGCTCGACACTGATCCCGAGACGTTGATCGCCACCGCGGAAGGAGGAGTGCATCATCGTCGTCGCGTGCTGCGCGGCCTGGCCAAGGAGATCGACTGCCCGGTCCTGGTCATCCACGGCGACCGCGACAAGATCACGCCCTACCGCGACGGCCGGGCCCTGGCCCGTCTCGGCGACGGACAGCTCGAGCGGGTTCGCGGCGGCGGCCATTTCCCCCACGCTCGCAAGCCCGTCCAGGTGAACCTCGCGCTGCGCGACTTCTCGGAGAAAGCGTTCGGGCGCCGCCGCCCTCGTCGCGACGCCAACGCCTACCGCCGGGACGGCCGTCCCCGCGCCCTCTACGTCTCTTCGCCGATCGGGCTCGGCCACGCACAGCGCGACATCGCGATCGCCCGTGAGATGCGCCGCCTCAATCCCGACCTGCAGATCGACTGGCTCGCCCAGGACCCGGTCACCAGGGTGCTGGAGGCGGAGGGGGAGCACATCCATCCCGCCAGCGCCCATTTGGCCAACGAGTCCCGGCACATCGAGTCGGAGTCCGCCGAGCACGACCTGCACTGCTTTCACGCGCTGCGCCGGATGGACGAGATCCTCGCCGCCAACTTCATGCTCTTCCACGACGTCGTGCGCGACGAGCGTTACGACCTTTGGGTCGGAGACGAGGCCTGGGAGCTCGATTACTACCTGCATGAGAACCCCGGTGAGAAGCGGGTCCCGTTCGCGTGGCTGACCGACTTCGTCGGATTTCTGCCGATGGACGAAAGGAATGAGCGCGAAGGCTTCCTGACCGCTGACTACAACGCCGACATGGTCGACCACGTCGCCGAGCACCCCGAGGTTCGGGACATGGCGCTGTTCGTGGGCAACCCTGACGACATCGTCCCGGAGCGACTCGGGCCGCAGCTGCCGGCGATCCGCGACTGGACCGAGTGCCACTTCGACTTCACCGGCTATGTGACCGGGTTCGACCCCGCTGACCTCGGTGATCGCACCAGGCTGCGTGCCGAGCTGGGCTACGGCGACGACGAGCGGGTCTGCATCGTCACCGTCGGCGGCTCCGGCGTCGGGGCGGACCTGCTGCGACGAGTGATCGCCTCCTTTCCCCTGGCCAAGGAGAGGATTCCCGACCTGCGCATGATCGTCGTCGCGGGGCCGCGAATCGACCCCGCCTCGCTTCCCTCGCATGCCGGTCTCGAGGTCGTCCCCTACGTGCACAACCTCTACCGCCACCTGGCGGCCTGTGACCTGGCAGTGGTCCAGGGCGGTCTCACGACGGCGATGGAGCTGACCGCGCAGAAGCGGCCGTTCCTCTACTTCCCGCTGCGCCACCACTTCGAGCAGAACTTCCACGTCCGCCATCGGCTCGAACGCTACGGAGCCGGTCGTCGCATGGACTTCGACGACTCCCCGCCAGAGCGGATCGCGGCGGCGATCGCCGAGGAAATCGGCAGCAACGTCGAGTATCGAGATGTCGAGGTCGACGGCGCCGCCCGCGCCGCACAACGCCTCGTGGAGCTGCTCTAGCTTGAAATCGTCGTGTTCGGCCAGGTCTTCTTCGAGGTCGCGCCAAACCAGCCACAGCCGCGTTTCAGCCACAGCCGCGTTTCAACAAAATTGATACCCGTTTGACACCCGCACCCGGCCGCCCGCTCGATCTGGAGCATAAAAAAGGCCCCATATGCGGGGCTTTTCCTATAGCAGGGGAAGGATTCGATCCTTCGGGCGACCTTGTGGTCCCTATTGAATGGGCTTCAAACTGGGCCGCCGAGGGGAAGTGGCACAGATCTTGAGGTGGCTCGATGCCGCTGTGCTCGCTCTCATAGAGCAACCTGGCTCTCAATGGAGAGCATCGGCATTCCTGCAACTTGCCCCGGTGACGGGTCTTCGCGCCACCTTCTTGCCGATGATTGACGAGGCCACCATCGCCGAGGCGGGACGAAGGATCTCTGCGGCAGCGCCGGAAGCGCGAGTGATCTTGTTTGGATCTCACGCCCGCGCAGGAGCAGATCCCCAAAGCGACCCTGATCTCCTGCTTGTGTCCTAGGACACGTCGGTCTGCATGAATGGCATAAGGACTAAACGGGCCACCCTCCGCGGACATGACTTTTGGCGACGGAATCGCCTGCGCAGCACAGCAAAACCCCAAATAGTCACTCGTCGCCTCAGTCACCCAACCCCTAAAGCAGCAATCTGCGTCAACTTTCCTCTTAAGAGGGGGAGAGACCGAGGGCCACCTCACTTCATTGAGTCAACAACCCATGCCGTACGGATGACAGGTCGAAAGTTATGCTCAGATACGCAATTGTGGTGATAGTTGAGGCGCCCCAATCCGAAATAGCCTGGGAGAAGGTCAGGCAGCAACTGCTACACGGCGACGCAACGCAAGGCTCCGTCTCCTACGTTGGCGCCCCCTGGCTCGTCCCGGGCGACCGAAGCGGAGCCGTGGAATACGAGACTGACTCCATTCGGCTGCGCCTAGACAGCGAGTGCGTCAGCCTCGATCCAGCCGACTAACAATGGTGCCTTCCAACGCCCATGAAGAAGACTCGCGACTTTAGTCTTCTCAGGGCTCCAAGATGTCCACAACCCGAGCGACGACCCCTTGAAGATCCTTATGGATCTCGAAGTCCCAGATTCTCAGCACTTCCCAGCCGCCATCGCGAAGTTCTCTATCTACGCGGCGATCTCGCGCAACGTTCTGCTCGATCTTTCGATCCCAATATTCGCCAGACCGGCCCGGCTTGTGTCGTGAGGGATGTCCATGCCAAAAGGCGCCATCCACGAAGACAGCGACTCGGCGAGCCGGCCAAGCAATATCGGGGCGTCCCGATGCCCGCTTGTAGTTGCAGCGCCAACCTCTGAGGCCGCGACCATAGAGCGCTTTTCGCAGCTCAATCTCGGGTCCGGTATTCCGGCTCTTCACCGCGGCCATGATCCGCTTCCGCTGCTCTGGCGTTCGGGTATCCGTCACCGATCTATACGGAACCGGCATCGCGGCGATACCGCGCAAGGTCTTCAGCGCTCACTTCATCCTCGGGTACAAGCTTGTAGTGCTTCTCCGAGCGAATCGCGACACCGTCGTCGGTTTCTTCGAAATCGAACAAAGCAATTCGATTTTCGCCGATGAACTGCGCAGCCACTGGCCGACATATCAACTCTGAGAACTTATCGGCGCACAATGCGAAGTCTTGCTCAATTTGGACGATGCTGATTTGGTCGCTCCCGCCCTTCGCCTGCACAGGGAAGACGTATTGGGCACCGCTTCGTCCGAGACCGATGTAGACCTCGTCCGTCTCAACTTGACCGATACCAGGCGCCGTCGTTCGGAGATGGTTCTGGAGGGAGTAACAGGTAATGCCAGAAAAGATGTCAATCAGGCGGTTGTAACGCAGCATTGCCAGTAGAGCTTGCTCGTCGTTAAGCGCCCACTTCGCGATCACGCCTGGCGTGGAGTCCGGCAACTTCGTCTCAACCATTGGATCGGTCGGCACGATTAGCGCCTGCTTAACGGCGACGAACTTGTACTTCGAGCGCCCTGCGGCCCGGATGATCCACACAAGTCCCTCCGGAGCCTTCTCACGGATCGACTCGGGGAGCGTAACCCGGTAGCGAAAGCTGTAGACGACATCGCCGAGATTCTTTGGCGGTTCTATGTCGAGCTTCGCGGCGTGGCGAACGAAATCTTCTCGGTCGAACTCGACCTCTCCAGCCCCCTCCTGAAAGTTCTCCAGAAAGATGCTCTCGATGATCTGGGCGTAACGCGTCGGTCCATCCGCCATTGCTATACCCCGACCCTCTCTAGCCGTGGGGCGCGCGTCCGAGGAGCCGGAATCTGATCCGGCTCCACTCCATATCGTGCAGCAGCTTCACTCATAGTCAGATTGAGAAGCCGCGTATCGCCTAGCGGCTGTTTAAGTCGCGGCTTTTTGGGTTGGACCCCCAGTGCTTCCACTAGAGACTCGCCAACCGCTCTCCCAAGCAAGGGAGCAACTGCATTGCCGATCTGGCGAAATCCATGCCACTTCGTTGCGTGTAGTTGGAACCAATCGGGCATCGAGTGCAACCGGGCAGCCTCTCGAACAGAAATCACTCTGGGTCGCTTGGGATGAATCGGCCGGGGGGAAGTAAAGGCACCGCGCTCGCTTCCGGTCCCTGCGCGGAGAGTGTTACAGAGACCCTCCGGATGAAGCCGGTAGAAGCGACTTATCGGCTCGGTATCGCCGGGGGTGGTATTGGCAAAGCGCTGGATAGAAACCGCGGTGTGGATCGTCCGTGCAGAACTCGTTAGCAATGCAGGATCCCAGCGCCGCGGGTGCGCGCGATCAGCAGGATCGGCACCTCGGAGCCTCAACGCATACTGAGACCCCTTGCATTCGATTCGCTCCATCGCCGCGTCCGACAGCGAAGTGCGATCCGAACCCCGGAGGCTCGCATAACGATCTAGGTCCGGGAGATCGCCAATCGCCTGCCAAACAGTCGGTCCAACTGGAAGCCCTTCACGCATTCGCGGCACCCTGGCATCAGGGGTCTTCGGCACGGGATTGCTAGACGGCTGTGGATGCCGTGCCTCTAGCTGATCTTCGCGACTACCGATCACGATAAGACGTCGCCTTAGCTGCGGAACACCATAGTCGGCAGTGCTCAGAACCTTCGACGCCGTGGCGTAGCCCACCGCTTCGAATTCTTGGATGAAGCGACCGAGGATGGCCGAATGGCCTCCAGCTGCCATTCCCGGGACGTTCTCCATCACGAAATACCGCGGGCGCAACGCGGAGACAAGACGGAAAAAATCGAAAACGAGACGATTCCGCGTGTCGTCGATCAATCGTTTCCCAATAGTTGAAAACCCCTGACAGGGCGGGCCCCCCACAATCGCGTCGACCTCCCCATCCCAATCGGCGAGACCATGCCGCATTGCGCCACGCTCGGCCGCCTCCTGCAGATGTTCCGGCTCAAGATTCGAAGCGTCAGCGCAAAGAACCTCGGTGCGAGGAAAGTTGAACTCATGAACGGCACAATGCACCGGGTCGTACTCGACAGAGGCCAATACGTCGAATCCGGCTTGCTCGAGACCCAACGACAGTCCACCTGCGCCCGCAAAGAGATCTACCGCGACAGGCCTGCGGCGGTTCGCTCCGTTCCGCGACCCATTTCTAATCACGCGTCCGAAGCTTAGGCACAGAATCGGACGGATAGAAGTGGCGAAAAAAGAGGGGTATCGAGCCCCTTGGTAGAGCAAGACCGAGCGACTAAGTGGTCACCCGTAAGGCTATAGCGGGGGCAGGATTCGAACCTGCGACCTTCGGGTTATGAGCCCGACGAGCTACCTGGCTGCTCCACCCCGCGGCGTCTGACGATGGTAGCAACGGCGCGGGGCCGGAGCGGTTGTCGGTGGCTGGGGCAAGGGGGATTGCCGGCTGGATATCCTGGCTGGCGAGGATGAACTGCCCCAAGTGCGAGAGCGAGATGCGCGGCTATGAGCGCAACGGCGTCACCGTCGACCAGTGCACCGGCTGCCGGGGGATCTTCCTCGACCGGGGTGAGCTGGAGCGGTTGATCGAGGCCGAGGGCTCGCACTACGAGCGCGAGTTCGACGAGCGGGAGCGGGCGAGCGGCAAGCCGCGCAGGTCGAAGAAGAAGAGCTTCCTCGAGAACCTGATGGAGATGGGCGGCGAGTAGCCGCCCCTCCGCCGATGCCGGAGGGCACGGAGCGAGTCGCGGTAATCGACGTCGGGACCAACTCGGCGCGGCTGCTCGTGGCCGACGTGGAGGGGGGCCGGGTCAGCCCGGTCGAGCGGCGCAGCACGGTCACCAGGCTGGGCCGGGGCGTCGACCTCTCGGGCCGCCTCTCGGCCGAGGCGATCGAGGACGCCTGCGCGGCGATCGGCGAGTACGTGGCGACGATCCGGAAGCTCGGCGTCGGGGCCGTCGACGCGATCGCCACCAGCGCCGTCCGCGACGCCGGCAACGGCTCGGCCTTCGTCGCCGAGCTGCGTGAGCGCTTCGCGCTCTCGGCCCGCGTCCTCGACGGCTCCGAAGAGGCGCGGCTGACCTACCTCGGCGCCACCTCCGAGCACTCCCCCACCCGGCCGACACTGGTGATCGACATCGGCGGCGGCTCGACCGAGCTGATCGTCGGCCACGGCCGACCGGATCGACTTCCACACTTCCCTGCAGGCCGGCGTCGTCCGCCACAGCGAGCGCCACATCGGCTCCGACCCGCCGACCGCCAGCGAGCTCGAAGCGCTGGCCGCCGACATCCGCGGCCTGATCGAGGCGGCGCTCCCCGCCGGGATCGGCGCCGAGGCGGGGATCGCGGTCGCCGGCACCCCGACCTCGCTGGCCGCGATCGAGCTGGGCCTGGTCCCCTACGACCCCGAGCAGGTCCACGGCCACGTGCTCGAGCTGCCCTCGATCCAGCGCATGCTCTCCCAGCTCGCCTCGGTGCCGCTGGCGGAGCGGATCGAGATCCCCGGCCTGCACCCGGAGCGGGCGCCGACCGTCGTCGCCGGCGTCGTCATCCTGATCGAGGCGATGCGCGCCTTCGGCCTCGAGCGGATCGCCGTCTCCGAGCACGACATCCTCTACGGCGCGGCCATCGCTAAAACTGAAGCGAAGTAGGGAACTCAGCCCGTAAGGTCAAGAACCTTTCCGGTACCCATTGGACGAGATCCAGTGGTGGAGTAGGCCAAATGGGCTACCCGGCGTCCCGAACCACCAGAACTGGGTAGTTGTGCCCTACCCGTAATTTGGTATGCTGCCGGATGGCGACTAGACGCATCGGATAGCCGAGCGCATAATCGCCATACCGGGGATGAGCGGGGAATTCCTCGCTCTGATCCTGGATATAGGGCTTAGGCGATTGCCGCATCATGGCGCCTCCCGCCGTCTGGGCCCGTCTGTATAACTGGTCCCTGAAGACGTACCCCTGCCCGTCCTGAGGGGCCAGCTTGAATCGGCCGTCAGCAATGACGGCCGATTCTCGTTCTGGGCCGACGCGCCCCTGTCAACCAGATCGCCACACCATAAACTAAAACTGAAGTAACTTCAGTTTTAGGCCCGCCGACTCAGGCCAGGTTCGATTTGCGCGGGTAGACGACCTCGGGGTCGGTCAGCACGTTGACCAGGGTCGGCCGGCCCGACTCGAACGCCTTCTCCAGCGCCGGCCGCAGCTCATCGGGCTGGCGCACGAGGACGCCGTCGCAGCCGAGCGATTCGACCAGCTCGTCGTAGCGCGTCTCCGGCCGCAGCTCGGCCGCGACCGAGTAGCCGTAGAGGAACTTCATCGGGTGATGCTCGAGCGCCCAGATCCCGTTGTTGCCCATCACGCCGACCACGCCGAGTCCATGGCGGGCCATCGTGTCGAACTCCATCCCGGCGAACCCGAAGGCGCCGTCGCCGAGCAGCAGGCAGACCTGGCGGTCGGGATGGGCGACCTTGGCGCCGATCGCCTGGCCGGGGCCGGCGCCGAGGCAGCCGAAGGGGCCCGGGTCCATCCAGCAGCCGGGCTGGTAGGTGTCGACGAAGCGTCCGGCGTAGGAGACGAAGTCGCCGCCGTCGCCGACGACGATCGCGTCGCGGTCCAGGACCTCGCCGAGCTCGCGATAGATCCGCACCGGGTGCAGCGGCGAGCGGGGGTCGTCGAGCTCGGCCCGCTCGGCCGCCCGCTTCTCCTGCTCGACGTTGCGCAGCTGCTCGAGCCAGGCCTCGTTGCGGCGCCCCTCGCCGGCGGCCACGCGGATCGCCGCCAGGCTCGCCCGCACGTCGCCGACCAGGTCGAGCACGGGGGCGCGGTTGGCGCTCAGCTCGTTCTCGGCGACATCGAGGCGGACGATCTTCGTCTCCTCGCCGAAGCTGCCCCCGAAGCCGAGCCGGAAGTCCATCGGCACCCCGACCACCAGCGCCACGTCGGCCCCCTGCAGGGCCGTGCCGCGGGCGCGGCTGAAGGCGAGCTCGTGGTCGGCGGCGACGCAGCCGCGGCCGAGGCCGTTGAGGAAGACCGGGATCCCGAGCGCTTCCGCCAGCGCCTGCAGCTCGCCCTCGCCATGACCCCAGTAGAGGCCGCTGCCGGCCATCACGACCGGGCGCTCGGCGCCGGCCAGCAACGCCGCCGCCTCCTCCACCCCGGTCGCCGGCCCGGCCGCGGCGCCCGCCGGCGCCGCCGGGATCTCGACCTCGGCCTCGGTGAAGACGACGTCCAGCGGATAGTCGAGGAAGGTCGGGCCGCTGGGCGCCGTCGCGGCCAGGTCCAGCGCCGCCGCGGTCATCGCCGCGATCTCGGCCGGGTCCTTGACCGTCCGCGCCGACTTGACCAGCGGCGAGACGAAGGGCAGGTGGTCGATCTCCTGCAGCGAGCCCGAGCCCCAGCGCAGCTCCGGCGCGCGGCCGCCGAGCACGCAGATCGGCGAGTTGTTGGCCTGGGCGCCGGCGATCGCGCTGAGCCCGTTGGTCACCCCGGGGCCGGCGGTCAGCGCCGCCACGCCCGGCGTCCGCGTCGCCTTCGCCATCCCCTCGGCGGCGAAGGCGGCGGTCTGCTCGTGGCGGACGTCGAGGATCCGGATCCCCTCCTCCTTGCAGCCGTCGTAGATGGAGAAGAGGTGACCGCCCGAAAGCGTGAACAGGGTGTCCACCCCGCGTGACTTCAAGACCTTGGCGACGATCCGCCCTCCGTGCTCCTCCATGCGCACGAGCCTAACCTATACAGCGATCGGTGTCGTATGCCCGGGGCGGGACTCGAACCCGCACGTCCCTACAGGGACAGCGCCTTTTAAGGGCGCCGCGTATGACCAGTTTCGCCACCCGGGCCCGGCGATCGGTATCCCGCCTGCAGAGCGGCGCGGGAGTGATCCTGCGGGGCGCTAAAAACGCAGTAAATGTTGGCGGAGCGCAACTACTTCGCTGTTACCGTGTCCTTAGGTCAGACAACGCCTTCCCTGGAGGAGAGCTTGGAGGCATCAGCACTAACGCACGCCAGTCGCCGCGGACTGTTGGCCCGCCGCTCGCCCTTGCTCAAGCTGCAGGGCGACGAGAAGCTGATCGCAATGGTCCGGGCCGGCGACGCCGGCGCCTTCGAGGCGATCGTCGACCGCTATCAGGGCCGCCTGCTCGGCTTCAGCCGGCAGATGCTGGGCTCCACCCAGGACGCCGAAGACGTCCTGCAGGAGGTCTTCGTCAACGCCTACAAAGCGATGCTGCGCGACGAGCGTGAGATCAACCTCCGTCCCTGGCTCTACCGGATCGCCCGCAACCGCTGCCTCAACCACCTGCGCAAGCCGACCGCCGATGCCCAGGAATCGATGGACATGGTCCCCGCCGTCGAGGCCTCCTCGACCGCCGAGCGGGTCCACAACCGCGAGGAGTTCCGCCAGATCCTCGGCGACGTCAACAAGCTTCCCGAGACCCAGCGCGCGGCGCTGCTGCTGCGCGAGATGGACGCCCTCTCCTATGAGGAGATCGCCGCCGCGATGGAGACCACGGTGCCCTCGGTCAAGTCGCTGCTGGTGCGGGCGCGGATCTCGCTGGCCGAGGCCAGCCAGGCGCGCCTGCTGACCTGCAACGAGGTCCACGTCGAGCTCTCCGAAGCCGCCGAGGGACTGCGCAAGGTCTCCGCTCCGGTCCGCCGCCACGTCCGCGAGTGCGACGAGTGCGCCGACTTCCGCTCCAAGGTCCGCAAGAACGAGAAGGCGCTGGCCGCCCTCTCCCCGGTCGGGCCGCTGATCGCCCTCAAAGGCTTCATCGCCTCCAAGCTCGGGCTCGGCGGCGCCGGTGCCGCCAGCGGCGGCGCGGGCGCGACCGGTGCCGGAGCGGCCGGTGCGGGCGCCGCCGGCGCCGGTGCGGTCGGTGGGGTCGGCGCGATGCTCGGCGGCAGCGGTGCCGCCGGCGGGCTCGGCGCGCTGGGTGGCGCGCTCGGGACCAAGGCCGTCGCCGGTGCCCTGACCGCGGCCGTGCTCACCGCCGGCGCGGCGGTCGAGGTGAAGCAGAACTGGCTACCCCGAACGGCTCCAACGCCGGCATCCCGACCAGAACCGCGAGTGCGAGCATCGCCACGCCGCCCGCGACCGTCGCCCCGGCGATCGAAGCCGGCCACGTCGCCGCGGTCGTCGAGGCCGCGCCGATCCCGGCCCCCGACCTGCAGGCGCCCGAAACCGCCGCCGCGGAAGTCCCGCCGGTGGCCGTCCCCGCCGAGGAAGAGGCTCCCGCGACCACGGTGGCCGAGGAAGAAGCCGGCCAGTCGGTGGCCGGCGAAGGCGAGGACGAGGGCATCGCCGCGGCGCTGCCCTCCGCCGAAACCCCCGGCGCCCACGACGGCACCGGCACCGTCGTCGTCACCGTCGGCCAGCCGAGCAAGCCGCAGACCCCGGAGGAAGCGGCGACTGGCACCCCGCCGGCACCTCCGGCCCCAGCGCCGCCGCCCCCGGCCGCACCGCCGACCGAATCGACCTCGCCGGCCGCCGGCCCGGGCGCGTTCGATCCGGTCGAAGATGCCGCCGACGAAGCGGCCCGGATCCTCCGCTAGCTCGCCGCTCCGCCCCTAGGCGGAGTACGACTCGCCGGGCGCCAGCACCACCACCGAGGCCGAGGTCTGGGCCTCGACGTCGGCCTTGAATGTCTCGGCGTCGGTCTCGATCGGCGGGAAGGTGTCGAAGTGGATCGGGATCACCGTCTTGGCGCCGACGAGCTCGACGGCGAGGACGGCGTCGTGGCGATCCATCGTGTAGTGGCCGCCGATCGGCAGCAGGGCGACGTCGATCGGGTCGCGTTCGCCGATCAGCTTCATGTCGCCGAACAGGCAGGTGTCGCCCGCGTGGTAGACGGTGACCCCGCCGATCTTGATCACGAAGCCGCTGGCGGTGCCGAGGGCGATCCCGTGCTCGGCGCTGAACGGCGCCTCTTCGGAGCCGGGCAGGGTGCTGGTGTGCCAGGCCGGGACCAGCTTGATCGAGCCCCAGTCGAAGCTGACGGTGCCGCCGAGGTTGGGGTCGCTGACGTCCTCGACGCCCTGGCCCTTCAGCCATTCGGCGAGCTCCACGATCGAGATGCAGTGGGCGCCGGTCCGCTTCGCCACCGGCACCGCGTCGGCCATGTGGTCGGCGTGGCCGTGGGTGATCGCGATGTGGGTCGGCTCGACCTCCTCGGCGGTCGCCACCGCGCTCGGGTTGTTCGGCTTCAGGAACGGGTCGATCAACAGCGTCGTCTCGCCCTCGCTCAGCTCGAAGCATGAATGGCCGTGGTACTTGATCTCCATCTCAGCTCTCTCCCTTCGGATCTTCGGTTTCGCCGGTCTCGCGCATCTCTTCCTTCAGTGCCCAGCCGACGGCGACGCCAACCATCATCCCCATCCGCGCCTCCTCGGCGAGCAGGGCGCGCACGGCGGCGATCCGCTCGTCGGGGTCGGGGACGGTGGCGGCGCGCAGCGCCTCGGCCTCGTGCGGCTCGCCGAACCAGCCGCCTTCGGCGAGCGCGGCGGCGAGCACCTTCTGCAGCTGCGGCGCCGCCCGGGCGACGATCCGCTCGGCCTCGGAGAAGCGCTCGGGGTCCAGCAGCCGCTCGATCGCGGCCTCGAACTCGCTCTCCTCCGGCACCGGGTCAGCCTAGATGGTCGGCGCCTTGGAGCGATCACGACATTGACCCCACCAGGGGTGGGTCAATGTCGTGATCGCGAGCGCGTGGCGGCGGCGAGCAGGCCGGCCAGGCCGCCGACCGCGCCGCCGGCCAGGCCGGCGACGAAATCGGCGCTGGTGAAGATCGGCAGCGCCAATAGCACGACGGCGCAGACGGCGACCCCGATCCAGTCGACCTCCTGGTCGATCGCGCCGCGGGCCTCGGCCCGGCGCAGCGCCGACCCAGGCGGCCAGCATCCCCAGCGCGATCCCGTTGCCGCCGGCCAGCAGGGCGACCTCGTCCTGCGAGTTGGCGAAGCCGACCGCGGCCAGCATCCCCAGCGAGCCGCAGGCGAGCAGCAGCACGGCGGTCGGGACGATGCCGAGCCGGCGCTCGACGCCGGGCGCGAAGATCGCCAGCCCGAGCGCGACCACGAACAGGTAGCCGACGTCGCCATAGGCGAAGGGCGCGGTCAGGTAGCGCCACCACTCTTCCTGGAAGGGGACGAGGATGCCGCCGAAGCTGAACAGCTCGTAGCCGGTCGCCTCTTGGAGCAGCAGCATGATCGCCGAGCCGAGGATCACGACCAGGGTCGCGTAGGGGCGGTCGCCGGCGAGGACCGCCGGCCGCGGCGGCAGCAAGCGGCGGCGGCGGCGCGGGCGCTGTGGCTCCAGGGCGTCGCCCCGGCGCTCCAGCTTCGGGGCCCGCTTGCGCAACCTGGCGCCGCAATAGGGGCACTCGGTTACGTAAGGACTGACCTCCGAGCCGCAGTTCTTACAGATGACGCTGAGCTCGGTCTCACTCATGACACCGAGAATACCCCTCGCGTGGCGGGCTCCGCTCGCCTTTGCGATGGCATACTGCCGGGACCCCAATCTTCGAGGAGGAATTGACGTGGAGCTGAAGAGCCTGACCGAGCAGAAATCGTTGCTTGCGACGCTGCCCCCCGGCAAACGGGCCCGCCTGCACCGGCTGCTGTTCGAGTTCGGCCCGGGCAACGGAACCCTGATGCTGCTGCCGATCGACCAGGGAATCGAGCACGGTCCGCGCGACTTCTTTCCCAACCCCGCTTCCAAGGACCCCGATTACCAGTTCCGGCTTGCCGCCGAGGCCGGTTACTCGGCGCTCGCCTGCCAGATCGGGATGGCCGAGAAGTACTACCCCGACTACGCCGGCCGGGTGCCGCTGATCCTCAAGGTCAACGGCAAGACCGACATCCCCTCCTCCGCCAAGTCCTTCTCCTCCTGCAACGCCACCGTCGAGGACGGCGTGCGGCTCGGCGCCGACGCGATTGGCTACACGCTCTACGTCGGCTCCCCGCGCCAGGACGAGGACCTCGCCCAGCTGCGCCAGGTGCGCCAGGATTGCGACCGCTTCGGGATGCCGCTGGTGATCTGGTCCTACCCGCGCGGCGAAGCCGTCGACGCCAAGGGCGGCCCCAACTCGTTCTACGCGATCGACTACGCGGCGCGGCTGGCGATGGAGATGGGTGCCGACATCGTCAAGCTCAACATGCCGAAGATCGATGCCAAGAAGGACAAGGACGCGCAGCCGCCCTACAACGAGATGGAAGTCGACCAGGCCGAGGCGATCCGCCAGTGCGTCGAGTCGGCCGGGCGCGCCCTCGTCGTCCTCTCCGGCGGCTCCAAGACCGACGACGAGACCGTCCTCGGCCACACCCGCGAGGTGATGAAGGCCGGCGGCTCCGGCGTGATCTTCGGCCGCAACGTCTGGCAGCGCGAGTGGAACGAGGCGCTGGCGATCATCGACCAGATCAAGGAGACCCTGCTCTCCAACGTCCGCCGCACCCCCTAAGCGGCGATAGCCGGCGCATCTCGGGGTCCTCGTCCCCCATCTGCTTGGCTCTCGCCGCTTAGAAATCCTCGCTGAGGCCTTAGGAAGGTATGAGGGGAGGAATCGGCAGCGTGGTGCTGGTGGTCGTGGTCGCCGCGCTGCTGCTCCGCCCCTGGGAGGAGCTTGGGGGCGCGGGGGCGGCGGGACCCGCGAGCGCCAGGGCGACGGTGCTGCGGGTCGTCGACGGCGACACGATCGAAGTCGAGCTCGAGGGGCGGGCCGAGGACGTCCGCTACATCGGCGTCGACACCCCGGAGACGGTCAAACCCGAAACCCCGGTCGAATGCTTCGGCCCGCGGGCCTCGAGCTTCAACCACCGCCTGGTCGAGGGCGAGCGGGTGCGGCTGGTCTTCGGGGTCGAGCGCCGCGACGTCTACGGCCGGCTGCTTGCTTATGTCTACCTGGGCCCCCGCTTCGTCAACGCCGAGCTGCTGCGCGAGGGATTTGCGCGGACGCTCACGATCGCTCCCAACGACCGCTTCGCGGAGCGCTTCAAACGGCTTGAGATAGCGGCTGCACGGGCCGGGCGGGGGCTCTGGGGGGCCTGTGAAACGTGAGTGGCGCGTGAGCTGTGCAAGATCCTTTGCTACGGTGCCCGCGGCCCCCCGGGGGCCATTTCTATGCGAATGCGTCAAAGCATCTCCCAGTTCGAGTCGGCCTTCGAGCAGGAGACCTCACTCGAGCGCCGCCGCCGCGAGCAGCTCCGCCGCCGCGCGGCGAACCGCTCGCGCGCGCGCAGAATCAACCGCACCGAGCAGGACGGGAAGGTCCGTTTCAGCGTTCTCGCCGTCTGCCTGACCGTGACCGTGGTCGTCGTCGTGGTGGCGATGTTCGAGGCGCTCGCCTTCCTGATGGCCTAGCTCGACGCGCCCGAATGCCGACCTTGAATAGAGTCGCGCGCCGATGCCTCGACGCTCACTGAAGCCACAACTGAACCAGATCCGCGCCTGGGTCCACCAGGGCCGCACCGACGCCTGGATCGCCCACCAGCTGGAGATCAGCGCGACCGAGCTGCGCGAGTTCCGCAAGCAGTACGACCTCTCGGCCGACGACGAGAACGCCGGCTCCAGCGAAATCGACCTGCGCGACGAGATCGAAGCGGAGATCGAGGCGGCCACCGCCGAGCAGGAGGCTTCCGAAGAGGCCGAGCGCGCCCGCCGCGAGGCGGAGGGCGACGAGGACGAGGATGAGGACGGCGAGAGCGAGGGCGAGGATGACGACTCCGAGGCCGGTTCCGGCTCCGCCGTCCCAAACGCCGCCGCCGTCGCGGCCGCCGCGGCGGTCGCGGCCGGCGCAAAGAGCTCGAGGCGACCTTCGACCACGGCGAAACCGACGGCTACGGCCTCTGGCTCGACGCCGCGATCAAGGACAACCCCGTCTACACCGAGCACTGGGCCGGCAAGCGCGACGTCACCGTCCGCATCGAGGCCGACCAGATCGTGATCCGCCGCGCCGGCTCCGGCCCCGCGGGCGGCGAGTCCGAGAGTTCCTCGGACGCCGACGACGACGAGTAGCGCCGCTCAGACCGGCAGCTGCCTGCCGCCGGCGAAGTCCGCGGCGCCGCGCAGGTAGAGCCAGAAGGCCGCGTCGGCGAGCGTCTGCGCGTCGCCCTCCGCCGCCGGGGCGACGTCGATCGCGACCTGCTGGCACCAGTCGGTGCCCTCGCCGTAGAGCGTCGGCCAGCTCGGCGGCGCTGAAGGTCGGCCCGATCCGCCGCCGCAGCTCCTCGCGGATCGCGTCGATCACCCGGTCGGCGATGGCGCCGCGCCCGCGGATCGTCGATCGCCTGCAGGGCGCGGTACCCGTCCTCCCACTGAAAGAGCGCGTTCTCGAGCGGATAGCTCATCCGGGGCCGAGATTACCCAGCCGCGGGCGGCGGCTCAGGCGCCGGGGGTGTCCGGGACTTCGCGCAGTGGCGCGTTGGCGGCGCCGCAGCCGCCGGGGTCGAGCTCGCCGTCGACCTTCCAGACGGTGACCTGGCCGCTGCGCAGGAGCGGCGCGACCGCGCCCTCGCCGTGCAGCCAGCGCGCCTCGGGCGAGGGCATCGGCTCGTCGGGGTGGAGGAAGTTGAGGAAGGGCGAGGTGACCAGGTAGTCGAGGTCGGCGGCGTTGACGGCGGCGCGGAAGCCGGCGCAGGTGGGGATCGCGTTGAAGGCGCCGTGCGGGCCGTCGTACGCCGAGGTAGCGGACCGAGTTGGAGAGGTCGGTGCCGTAGAAGCCGTAGCCGGCGAACCCGGCGGTGGTGCCGGCCAGCCCGATCCGGGCGTCCTCCACCCCACGCGCCCAGCGGTAGGCGGAGTCGAGGTCCATGCCGGGGATCCAGCTCTTCCCGCGGGCCGTCGTTGGCGAAGCGGGCCTCGAGGTAGTGGCGCTGGACCGGGTAGCCGATCGCGACCACGGCGACCAGCAGAGCGGCGGCGGCCGCCGAGCACGAGGGCGCGGGCGGCGCCGCGCCGCGGGCCGCCAGCAGCGCCGCCGGGACCGCCACGAGCAGGACCACGCAGCAGCAGCGCGAAGAGCCGCGCGGGGTCGTGCAGCGCCTCGTCGGGGCGGTCGGTGACCAGGAAGACGAGCGACCAGCGCCGCCAGCAGCACCCACTGGCGCTTGGGGCGTCGAGGAAGCCCGCGGCAGCGGCACCAGCGCCAGGGCCGAGCAGCAGGGCCGGGATGACGAAGCGGATGTTGATCGCGAAGCCGACCGGTTCGCCCTCGGCACCGGCGGCGCCGAGCGGCGTGAAGAGGTAGGCGAGCATGCCGAAGAGGGCGACGGCGCCGACGCCAGCGGACGAGCGGTCGCGGCCGCCGAACAGCGCCAGCAGCGCCGCCGCCAGAGCGCCGCCGAGGACCAGCGGCCAGAGGGCGCCGAAGGCGTCGTGCAGGCCCGGCGAGAAGTATTGGCGCCAGATGCCGGTGTCGGTCGCGTAGTGGGCGATGTTGAAGTCGGGGCGGCCGATCTGCAGGCGCTCGGGATGGGGCAGCGAGATCGGGCCGATGCTCTCCACGGCCGGCATCGGGCTGCCGGCGACGATCAGGTTGCGCAGGTACCAGAAGCCGCCGCCGAGCAGGGCCGGGACGAACCACCAGCCCGCCGCCGCCCAGCGGCGTCCCCTCGGGCGCGAGGACGAGCACCGCGACGCTCAGCGCCGCCGCCATCGCCAGCACCGTCACCTTCGTCCCCGCCGCCAGGCCCGACGGCAAGCCCCGCCGCCGCCAGCGCCCACCCCGGCCCCAGCGAGTGCGGCAGACCTTTGTTCCGGATACCGGAACAAAGGTCTGCCGCACCCTGGGGCGGGCGGCGGTTCCAGGCCTCGACCAGGATCGCGATCGCGGCGAGCAGCAGGGCGGCGGCCATCAGGTCGTTCTTGGCGGCGCCGGGCTCGCGCACGACGAGGGTGTGGCACTCGAGCAGGATCGCCGCCGCGACCACGCTGAGCTCGCCGCGGCCGTAGGGGCGGCCGATCGCACCAGGCGGCGAGGAAGGCGACCGCGAGCCAGCCGAAGTTGAGGAAGAGCGAGAGCGTGTCGCGGCCGGTGAGGGCGATCCCGACCGCGTGCAGGAGCTCGGAGTTCTGCGGGTAGAACCAGTTGGTGAAGACCGTCTCGACGTGGTGCATCCCGGTCATCGAGTGGCTCTGGGCGATGTCCGCCGAGAACGGCATGTGGTACCAGAGCGAGTCGAAGTTGAAGATGCCGCGGTCGAGCGCGTGCTTGGTGGTGACGCGCCCAGTGGAAGACGACGATCGCGATGACGCCGAACATGACCAGCGAGCGCCAGGGGCTTCATGCCGGCGGGTCCTGTCGCAGGCGGGAGTCGCCCGCGGGCTGGTGCGTGGCTCCGCTCTCGGCGGATCCCCACCCGCGCCACCCCCCGGCAGGAGCCCCGCGACGAGCGGCGATGAGGATCGAGCCGGCGACCAGGTGCCGCCGTAGAGGAGGTCGAAGGCGCCCAGGAGCTCGGCGAGCCAGGTCAGCAGGGCGACGGCGAGCGACGACCTCGACCAGGCGGGCCGGGGCGCCGCCCCAGGCCGGCAGCAGGCGCCGGCGCAGCCGGTAGGCGGCGAAGCCGAGGCAGCCGCCACCAGGGCCAGCTGAGGGCCCCGAGGAGGTAGGAGCCGAGGCTAAGCATCGGCGTGCCCCCGGCGGCGGCTCAGCGGCCGAGGCCGCGGACGACGACCGGCGTCTCGCCTTCGGCGACCATCCCCTGGGCTGCGCGCCCTGCCGCTCGACCACGACCGGGTCGTCGGAGGACTGGACGCGGTCGTGGAGCCGCTTGTTTTCGTGCAGCAGCTCGTGCAGCTGGGCTTTCGCCGCGGTCGTCGCCGTGTAGGTCTTGACGAAGTCGATCGCCGGGTTCAGATACGAGTAGAGGACGGCGAAGAGGACCAGGACCAGGGCGATGCGGCCGACCCGGTCCCACTTGATGCGGCTGGCCCCGCTGCGGGCCGCCGGGCGCCGTTTGCGGGCCGCCGGCCGCCTGGCGGGTGCCGGCGTCCTGCCGAGGCCGTTGGCCGCGTGCTGCGCATGCCGCGGTCCTCTCTGCGGCCGGGCCGCGCATGCGCCTGTCACTTATGAGCGCGCTGAACGAACGCCTGCAGGCCGGGAAACTGCGCCGCGCTCGCCCAGCTCCTCCTCGATCCGCAGCAGGCGGTTGTACTTGGCGACGCGGTCCGAGCGCGAGGGGGCGCCGGTCTTGATCTGGCCGGCGCCGGTGGCGACGGCGAGGTCGGCGATCGTCGTGTCCTCGGTCTCGCCCGAGCGGTGCGAGATGACCGCCGTGTAGCCGGCCTCGCGGGCGATCCGGATCGCCTCCAGGGTCTCGGTCAGGGTGCCGATCTGGTTGACCTTGACGAGGATCGAGTTGCCGACCCCGAGCTCGATGCCGCGGCGCAGGCGCTCGGGGTTGGTGACGAAGAGGTCGTCGCCGACCAGCTGCACGCGCTCGCCGAGGCGTCTCGGTCAGCAGCTTCCAGCCGTCCCAGTCCTCCTCGTCCATGCCGTCCTCGATCGAGACGATCGGGTAGCGCGAGCAGGCGTCCTCCCAGTAGGCGGCCATCTCCTGCGGCGAGAGGCTGCGGCCCTCGTGCTCGAGCACGTAGGCGCCGCCCTCGAAGATCTCGCTGGTCGCCGGGTCGAGGGCGATGAAGACGTCGGCGCCGGGCTCGTAGCCGGCCGCCTCGATGCCGGCGAGGACCGCCTGCAGCGCCGCCTCGTTGGACTCGAGGTTGGGGGCGAAGCCGCCCTCGTCGCCGCCGGCGGTCGAGAGGCCCTGCGAGGAGAGCGACTTCTTCAGCGCGTGGAAGACCTCGGCCCCGACCCGCAGGCACTCCGAGAAGCTGGCGGCGCCGGCCGGGACGACCATGAACTCCTGGAAGTCGACCGAGTTGTCGGCGTGGGCGCCGCCGTTCAGCACGTTCATCATCGGCACCGGCAGGAGCGTTCGGCTCGCCGCCGCCGTAGAGCTCGGCCAGGTAGAGGTAGAGCGGCTGGGCCGAGTCCACCGCCGCCGCCTTGGCGGCCGCCAGCGAGACGCCGAGCAGCGCGTTGGCGCCGAGCCGGCCCTTGTTCGGGGTGCCGTCGAGCTCGATCATCGTCCGCGTCGAGGGCGCCCTGCTCGGCGGCGCGGGCGCCGGTCAGGGCCGCGGCGATCTCGCCGTTGACGTTGGCGACCGCGCTGGGTCACGCCCTTGCCGGCCCAGGCGCTCGCCGCCGTCGCGCAGCTCGACCGCCTCGAACTCGCCGGTCGAGGCGCCGGAGGGGACCGCGGCGAGGCCGCGGGCGCCGGACTCCAGCGCGACTTCGACCTCGACGGTCGGGTTGCCGCGCGAGTCGAGGATCTGGCGCGCGTGGATGGAGGCGATGGTGCTCACGGGTGCGCCAGTCTATTCACAGCCGCGGCGCGGCTGCGACGGCGGGCCTATTCGCCGGCTGGCGGGACGCCTTCGGGCAGCGGGGCGCTTCTTCGGCGGCCGGCCGGCGGCTGGCTTCGACCGGCACGCGGGCGCTGGGCCAGGCGTTCGCCTTTCGGTTTGCAGGATCGTCACCGATGCCGGGCAGCGCCGGCTGGTCTGTGTCGACCGGCGCCGGGCATTCGGTCGCGGGCGTTTTCGGGTTCGGCTTCGTAGCAGGCGGGATCGGCGCCGCTCGGGGTGGCCGTCGCCCTTGAAGTTGGCGCAGCGTTCGATCACGAAGCCGGAGGCGCAGATGGTCCGCGATTCCCACTTCGCTCTGGTAGGCGCGTGACGAACCCGTTCGAAGAACGCTTCCTGGCGCTGCTGGCTCAACTGGGTCGCTGATCTGCGGCTTGCGCTTCCGCGAGGGTCTGGACTTTCGCCGGGTTCAGTTTCACGACTTCGACCAGGGTGTAGCTGCCCTGGAACTTGACCGGGCCGACGATTTCGCCGGTGGCGCTGTCGAAGATCGCGCCTTGCAGCGGGCCGGTGTCGCCAGGAGTTCTTCGCTGGATCCCTTTCTGCAGGCCGCCTTTGGTTTTGCTCGTCGGGTCCGAGGAGTATTTTGCCGCGACCACTTTCCAGCTGGCCGGGGAATTGTCAGCTTCCAGCGCTTTTTTCGCCGCTTCGACTTCGGCTTTGTCTTTGTTGACGAGGATGCGGACGTCGCGGCTCGGTTTGGTCGTGAACTGGGTCGCCTTCGCGGCGTTGTAGTAGTCGCTGATCTCGCTGGAGCTGGGGACGCCGGCTTCCGCGGTGACCGCTGTCTGGATCGCCGTGCTGAGGATCTGCAGTTCGACCCGCTTGTTGACGTCTTCCTGGGTGAATTTCGAGGTTTTCGAGGAATTCCTCGTAGGCCGCGGGGGTCGGGAAGTTTTGTTTTTTGATTTTTGCGAGTTCTTCGCCGATCTGTTTCTTCGTCGCGGTGACGTCGAGTTCTTCCGCCTCGCCACGGATCCAGATGGTGTCGAGAAGTTCGCCGATCGCGCCACTCTTCAGTTCTTCGTATTTTTTCGAGCCCGCTTTCGGGGGTTTTTTCAGTCCCCCCTGGGCGACCTGCTGCAGCAGCGCGCGTTTGAATTCGGCTTCGCTGACGGTCGCCGTCCGGGACGCCTTCGACGAGGGCGACGTCGCCGGAGGGCACGCTCGGGCGGCCGATTCCCTGGGCGACCGCGAAGCCGGCGAAGAGCAGCACGAAGAGGGCGCCGAAGATGATCAGCGCCAGGCGCTGCAGCCCAGCCTTCCTGCCCGTCTGCCCCGTTTTCGCTCCCACGAAGCCGGCAGCATAGTCAAACTTGCTTAGCGCCAGCTCAGGCGCGCTCGCTGCGGCCTCGCGCAGGCCCTCGGCCAGCGCCAGAACCGCCGCCAGGCGCTCGTCCGGGTCCCCCGCGACCCGCAGCGCAGCCGTCTGCTCGCGCCATTCGTAGAGCGCTCCCTCGACCTGCTCGGCCAGCACCCCGGCCTGCTCGGAGTCGAGCTCGACCCCGGTGACGCTGAGCCGGCCGCCGCGGAACTCGACGCTGCGGGCGCCGGCCAGGCCGAGCTCGATCCGCGCCTGCTGCAGCTTCAGCAGGTTCTCCGCCTGCGCCGGCAGCGGCCCGAAGCGGTCGGCCAGCTCGTCGCGGATCGCCCGCAGCTGCCCCGGCTCGCGGGCGGCGACGATGCGGCGGTGGATGTCGATCTTGGCCGCCTCGAAGGGGACGAAGGTGGCCGGCAGGTAGGCGTCGACCGGGACGTCGAGGCGGACCGGCTCCGGCGCCTCCTCCCCCTCCCCCGCGGCCTCGCCGGCCTCGGCCACCGCCTCGTCGATCATCTGGCAGTAGAGCTCGAAGCCGACCGCGGCGACGTGGCCGGACTGCTCGTCGCCGAGCAGGTTGCCGGCGCCGCGGATGTCGAGGTCGCGCATCGCGATGCGGAAGCCGGAGCCGAGCTCGGTGTGGTCGGCGAGGGTCGAGAGCCGCGCCGCCGCGTCCTCGGTCAGCGCCTCGGCCGAGGGGTAGAGCAGGTAGGCGAAGGCGCGCTCGCGAGAGCGCCCGACCCGGCCGCGGATCTGGTAGGCCTGGGAGAGCCCGAGCTGGTCGGCGCGCTCGACGATCAGCGTGTTGGCGGTCGGGATGTCGAGGCCCGGACTCGATGATCGTCGTCGTCACCAGGCAGTCGGCCTCGCCGCGCAGGAAGCCGAGCATCGTCTCCTCCAGCTGGTGCTCGTCCATCTGCCCGTGGGCTTCGACGAAGCGGGCGCCCGGGACCAGCGCCCGCAGGCGCTCGGCCACCTCGGGCAGCGAGTCGATCCGGTTGTGGAGGAAGAAGGCCTGGCCCTCGCGCTCGATCTCGCGGCGGATCGCCTTCGCGACCAGGTCCTCGTCGTAGGGGCCGACGTAGGTGCGGACCGGGCGCCGGCCCTCCGGCGGCGTCTCGATCACCGAGATGTCGCGCAGGCCGGCGAGGCTCATCTGCAGGGTGCGCGGGATCGGCGTCGCCGAGAGCGCCAGCACGTCGACCTTCAGCTTCAGCTGGCGCAGCAGCTCCTTCTGCTTGACCCCGAAGCGCTGCTCCTCGTCGACGACGACCAGGCCCAGCTCCTTGGCGCGGACGTCGCGCGAGAGCAGCCGGTGGGTGCCGATCAGGACGTCGACCTTGCCCGCCTCGAAGTCGGCGAGGACGGCCTTGGTCTCGGCCGCCGGGCGCAGGCGCGAGACCCCCTCGACCCGGAACGGGAGGTCGGCGAGGCGCTCGCGGAAGGTGCCGAAGTGCTGCTGGGCGAGGATCGTCGTCGGCACCAGGATCATCACCTGCTTGCCGTCGGAGGCGGCCTTGACCGCGGCCCGCAGCGCCACCTCGGTCTTGCCGAAGCCGACGTCGCCGCAGACCAGCCGGTCCATCGGCCGCTCCGATTCCATGTCGCCCTTGACCGCCTCGATCGCCTCCAGCTGGTCGGCGGTCTCGCGGTAGGGGAAGTTGGCCTCCATCTCGATCTGCCACTCGCCGTCGGGCGGGAAGGAGTGGCCGCGGCGCGAGCGGCGCTCGGCGTAGAGGTTGAGCAGTTCGCCGGCCAGGGCGCCGGCCGCTTTGCGCGCCCGCGCCTTCAGGTTCTGCCAGCGTTTGCCGCCGAGCGCGGAGAGCGTCGGTTCGCCGCCGGCGCCGACGTAGCGGCTCAGTTTCGCCAGCTGTTCGGTGGGGACGTAGACGCGGTCCTCGCCCTTGTATTCGAGGTAGAGGTAGTCGCGGGTGACGCCGCCGATCTCCCGCGTCTCGAAGCCGGCGAAGCGGGCGACGCCGTGGTCCTCGTGGACGACGTAGTCCCCGACCCGCAGTTCGCTGAAGGCGAGCCGGCCGCGACCGCGACCGAGCGCCGGCTCCTCGGCGCGGCGGCGGTGGACGAGGCGGCGGAAGGGATAGACCGCGAGTTTCAGCTCCGGGCTGACGAAGCCCTCGCGCAGGCGCGCCTCGGCGAAGGCGAGGCCGGGGTCGGGCGAGAGCCGGCCGCCTTCGAGCAGGCGCGCGTCGAGTCGGTCGAGGCCGTAGCGGGTGCGCTCGGCCTCGCCGCGGCTGTCGAAGGCGACGACCGTGCGGTAGCCGGAGCGGACCAGTTTCTCCAGCTCCGCCTCGGCCTCCTTGACGCTGCGCGCGGGGGACTCGGCGCGGGCGGCGCGGAAGGCGTCCTCGTCCTCCTCGCCGGCTCCGGTCAGCGACAGGGCGGCCCGCGCCGCCAGCGGCTCGGCGACGTCGACGTAGAGGTGCTGGGCGTCCTCGGCGTGCATCGCCGTGGTCGCGTCGTCCCAGTAGTCGCGCAGCGCCGGCTCGATCTCCTCGGCGGCGGCGAGCACGACCGCGGCGTCCGCCGGGACCAGGTCGAGCGGCGCCCGGAACTGGTCGAGCGGCAGCAGCTCGGCCAGGTTGGGCGCCTCGCCGCCGTCCTCCTCGGCCGCCATCGCCGCCAGCTCGGCCAGCTCGCGGTGCTCGGCGTCGAGCTCGGCGGCCGGGGCCAGCTCGACCCGCTCGGACTCGCCGAGCGAGCGCTGGGTGAAGGTCGAGAACCAGCGCATCGACTCGACCTCGTCGCCGAACAGCTCGATCCGCACCGCCCGCTCCTCGGTCGCCGGGTAGACGTCGAGGATGCCGCCGCGGACCGCGAACTGGCCGCGCTCCTCGACCTGCTCGACGCGCTCGTAGCCGGCTGCGACGAGGTCCTCGGCGACGGCCCCGAGGTCGACCTCCTCGCCCTTGGCGATCGCGAAGCCGGCCGGGCGCAGCGAGGCGTCCGGGACCGCCTCGGCGAGCGCCGTGGCGCTGGCGACGACGACCGCGTCGGCTTCGCTGGAGAGCGCGTCGAGGGCGTCGATCCGCAGCCCGACCAGGTGCGGCGGCGGGGTGATGCTGGAGGCGTAGCCGGTCCCCCGCGAGGGGTAGAAGCGGACCCGGCGCGGGGCCAGGTAGGCGCGCAGGTCGGCGGCGAGGTCGCGGGCGGAGCGGTCGTCGGCGCTGACCAGCAGGGCCGGGCGGCCGGCGAGGCCGCGGTCGTCCTCCAGCAGCGCCGCCAGCAGCAGCGGCCGCAGCATCGCCGAGACCCGCGCCTGCACCGCCTCGCCGCCGCCGCTGGCCGCGCGCACGCGCCCGCAGAGCGCGTGGACGCGCTCGTTCTCGGCGGCGATCTCTACAAGGGGACGGAGGCTCATGACACGCAAAAACGACCGGATCGTCGGATCCGGCGCTCGGAGCTCGGAGCTCGGAGCTCGATTCTAGATGAGCGGTTCCACTGGCCGCCCGGCGAATCGCGCTTGCGACATTGACCACACCTGAGGGGGGTCAATGTCGCAAGCGCCGCGTTCCAGGACTATGCGAGCACGGTGAACTTGCGCTTGACCACGGCGCTGACGTTGCCGGCGGCGTCGGTGGCCTTGACCTTGAAGACGTGCTTGCCCGGCTTCAGTTTTTTGTAGGTCTTCGGCGACTTGCAGGCCTTGAACTTGCCCCTGTCGAGCTTGCACTGGAACTTCGAGCCGCCCTCGTTCGACTGGAACTTGAACTTCGCCGTGGTGCTGGTCGATTGCGCCTTCGGGGCCTTCTTGATCGTCACCTTGGGCGGCGTCGTGTCGGCGGGCGGCGCGGCCGTGGGCGGCACCGGGGCCGCGCAGATCGCCGGGGCCGGGGTGTCGTTGCAGCCGGGCTGCGGGGCCGGCGGCACGCTGGCGGTGGCGCTGACCTCCGAGGTGCCGCCGTCGGCGTTGGTCTGGGTGGCGGCGACGAAGGTGCCGCCGGCAACCGGAGCGAGATAGGTGAGGCTCCATTTGCCGTCGAGGTCGGCGGTCACCTTGCCGAGGTAGGCGCCGAGCTCGCCGGCCGCCGTGCCGGCCTTGTTGAAGACCCGCACGACCGCTTCCGCATCCGCGGTCCCGCTGGCCTCGGTTTTCGAGGCCGTGGCCACCAGCGGCGGTTTGATCCCGCCGTTCGGCCCGATCGGTTCGCTGCCGGGGTTCGACGCTTTCAGGCGGATGAACTTGCCGCCGTTGCCGGAGCCCGAATTGCGGCCGATTTCGTTCTGGGAGCCTTCGACGTCGACGATCTCGATCGCGTTGAAGCCGCTGTCTACGATCACGTTGTCTTCATCGTCGGCCTCGCCGCCGACCAGGTTTTCGGTCGAATCGAGGGTGAGGAAGTTCTCGATCGCGACCCCGGTCCCGTTGCCGCCGAGGAAGTTGTCGACGACGACGTTGAGGTCGTTCTGGATGTAGATGCCGGTCGCGGCGTCGACGATCGTGTTGCCTTCGATCTGGTTGCCGATTCCGCTGAGATCGGTGAGGCCGACGATGCTGACCCCTCTGAACCCGCCGTATATGTGGTTCCCGGCGATCGTCGCGCCGGCCGAGTGGTTCTCGATTCCCGCCCCATCCGCCGAGATGTAGTTGCCCGCGATCTCCGCCATGTCCGCTTCTGCGGTGATCCCTTCCGAAGAGATGGAGATCCCGTCGCTGGGGGCGAGCAGCGGGCCCGAGTTGTCGCGGCTGCGCCCGATCATGTTGCCGAGCACCCGCAGTTTTTTGGCCGGCACGCCGAGGCGGCTGGCGAAGACGCCGTAGGTGTCGGCGTGGATCTGGTTGCCGTCGCCCGGGTCGAGGCCGCCGATCGTGACTTCGCCGGCGCTGCCGACTTCGATCCCCGTGGGAGCCCGCTCGGTCGACGCCCCGCCGTCCGCTTTGAGGCCGACGTAGTTGCCGACGATCGTCGTCGGGCCGGTGGCCGGTTTCTCTTCGAAGGCGGGTTTCCCGTGCAGGTCGATCGCCTGGTCCGAGGTCTCCGCGCTGAGGAAGACGTTGCAGCCGAGGTCGCATTCGGCGGATTCGGCGCCGGTCGCGCCAACTTCCGCCCCGATCCGGTTCCCGGTCGCGGCGACGTCGACCGCCGAGTTGGCGACGACCAGGTCGCGCACGTTCGGGCGGGGCGTGGCTCCGTTCGGGCCGGCGCCGAAGTAGTTGCCCTCGACGACGCCGTCGCTGGCGCCGCGCAGGCGCAGGCCGGTGGTGCTGTTGGCGAACACGTTGCGGCTCACGGACGTGGTGCCGCCGATCTGGGCTTCGTCGGCGCCCGGTTCGACCGCGATCCCGAAGCTGCTCGCGGCCCCAGGCGTGCCGTCGAGTTTGAGGCCGAACCAGTTGCCGGCGGCGGTGAAGCCGTCGTTGTTGGCTTCGATCCCTTTGCCGGCGTCGACGAACGCCAGGTCGAAGATCGAGACCCCGGTGGCGGCGACCCTGATCGCGGTTTCGGAGACCGGGCCGCTGACCGCCGCGCAGGGGCCGTTGACGACGGCCTGGGTGAGGCAGGTCCCGGCGTTGATCGTGACCGGAGCGAGGACGATCGGCAGCTGCGAGGTCAGCGTGATCGTCGAGTTCGCGACCTGGCCTTTGAAGACGGTGGCGTCGAAGAGGATGTTGTCGGCGGTGCCAGCCGAGTTGGTCACTTCGATCGCGGCTCTCAGACTGCATTTGTTGGCGGCCGTGTTGCAGGCGCCACCGGAGAGCGCGTCGGGCGCGTCTTCGACGGTGTTGACGATCTGGGCCGCCGAGGCGAGCGCCGGCAGGGCGAGCAGCAGGCAGGCGGAGGTGAGCAGGACGCGGACGAAGCGAGCGATTGGCATGTGCGAACCCTAGCCAGGGGCCCAGCGGGGCGGCGGGGCAGTGGCCGGATGTCAGCCGAAGGGGAGCTCGGAGGCGCCGCGCACGTGCTCGACCTGGCCGACGCCCTCCTGGCGCCGAGCGCCCGACGACGTCGTCCCACTCGTGCAGCATCGCCTTCAGCCGGGCGACCGCCTGCGGCGGGTGGGCGGCGACGTCCGCGGCCAGCGCGAGCGCCGACTCCTCGGTCGCCGCGGCCGGGGCGACGCGGTTGACCAGCCCGATCCGCAGCGCCTCGTCGGCGCCGACCGTGCGCGAGGAGAGCAGCAGGTACTTGGCGGCGGCGAGGCCGCAGAGGGTGACCAGGCGGGCCGGTCCGACCGGCATCCCAAGCGCGGCGCCGGGGAAGCGCATCCGCAGGTTGGCGCCGCCGACCCGCATGTCGCAGGCGATCGCGATCTCGGCGCCGCCGCCGACGACGTCGCCGTGGCAGGAGGCGATCGTCGGCTTCGGGAAGGCGACGACGGCGTCGTAGAGGTCGGAGAAGAGCTGCATCCGCTGGACGTGCGCGTCGGCGTCGAGCTGCTCGCGGACGTCGGCGCCGGCGGAGAAGCCCATGTGGTCGGTGGAGCTGAAGACCAGCACCCGCACCGCCTCGTCGCCGCGGGCGACGGCGAGGTGCTCGAGCAGCTCGGTCAGCATCTGGGTGTCGATCGCGTTGCGCGACTTCGGCCGGTCGAGCCGGATCAGCGCGACCCCCTGCTCGTCGACCTCGTAGCGCGGTCACGGCGGCGTTCTCACTCATGCTCGGAACCTAGCCGTTCGACCAAGCGCTCGGTCTCGCCGGCGGCGTCGGCCGACCAGCGCCTCGACCTCGGGCTTCGGCTCGCGGAATCTGCCGAGCACGTAGGCGGAGACGATCTCCGGGTCGGTCGAGTCGGGCCGCCCCACCCCCACCCGGACCCGCCAGAAGTCGGGGCTCGCCGAAGCCGCTTTTGCAGGCTCTTGAGGCCGTTGTGGCCGGCGAGGCCGCCGCCGAGCCGGGGCTGGATCTCGCCGAACGGGAGGTCGATCTCGTCGTGGACGGCGACGACCCGGTCCAGCGGCACCTTCAGCGAGCCGCGGGCGGGCCCGGCCGAGTGCCGGATTCGTTCATGAAGGTCAGCGGCTGCAGGATCGCGACCCGGGGACCGCCGGGCCGGGTCCGGCCTTCGGCGAGGCGGCCGCGGAACTTGTCCTTGGCCCGCGGCAGGTCCCAGCGGCGGGCCAGCTCGGCGAGCGACCTCGAAGCCGACGTTGTGGCGGGTGCCGGCGTACTCGGAGCCCGGGTTGCCGAGCCCGACGATGAGGATGCGCTCGCCCTGCTCGCCGCGCTCGCCGCGGCGGAACAGACCCACGGGGACTACCTACTCCCCGCCGGAGTCGCCTGAATCGCCCTCGGAGTCGCCCGAATCGCCCTCGGAATCGCCGACCAGCTCGGTCTCCTCCTCGACCTCGGTCTCGACGACCTCTTCGACGCGCGGCGGTGAGAGGTTGACGATCGTGACCTCGTCGAGGTCGTCGGCGATGAAGGTGACGCCGTCGGGCGGGGTGACGGCGGAGAGCTGCAGGGTGTCGTTGATCTCCATCGCGGAGACGTCGACGACGATCCGGTCGGGGATCTCGGTCGGCAGCGCTTCGACGGTGATTTCGCGGGTGACGTGCTCGAGCACGCCGCTGGCCTTGACGCCGGGGGCGTCGTCGACTCCCTCGAGCTCGATCGCGACCTCCGCCTGGATCGCCTCGTCGAGCTGGACCTGCTGCAGGTCGAGGTGCTGGATGCTGCCGCGGACCGGGTGCAGCTGCTGCTCCTTGACTACGACCGGGACGGCTTTGCCGCCCTCGATCTCGAGGTCGAAGAGCGCGGCGCCCTCCTGGATGATCGTCCGCAGCTCGCGTTCGGAGACCTGGAAGGACCTCGCCTCCGAGCCGCCGGAGTAGACGACGCCCGGGACCAGCCCCTCGCCGCGCATGCGGCGCGAGGCGCGCGAGCCGAAATCGGCGCGCGGAGCGACCTTCAGGGTTGAGCGTGCAGCAGCCATCGGACGGGAGAGGATAGAGAACGCGGCCGCAAAACAGCTGCTGTGGCAACCTTCGGCCATCGCCGACGACTCGAAGATCCCCAAGGGCAGGCTCCGCCGCTCGGCCAAGCTGGGCTCGATCGTCGGCGTGCAGGGCGCCCGCTACGCCGGCACCAAAGCCGCCAACGTCGGCCGCTCCGAGGAGGGCAGCAAAGAGCGCCTCGAGCAGCGCCACCTGGAGACGGCGATGAAGATGGTCGGCGCGCTCGGCCAGATGAAGGGCGCGGCGATGAAGCTCGGCCAGTTCGCCTCCTTCATCGACACCGAGTTCATCCCCGAGGAGTACCGCGAGATCTACCAGGAGCAGCTGGCGAAGCTGCGCACCGACGCGCCGGCGATGCCGTGGGAGAAAGTCGTCAAGGTGCTCGAAGAGGAGTACGACGGCGAACCGCTCTCCGAGTTCTTCGCCGAGATCGAGCACGAGGCCTTCGCCGCCGCCTCGATCGGCCAGGTCCACCGGGCCGAGCTGCTCGACGGGCGCGAGGTCGCGGTGAAGATCCAGTACCCGGGGATCGCCGAGGCGCTGGACGCCGACCTGCGCAACGCCGGCACGATCGTGCGGCTGGCCCGCGCGATCGCGCCCGGGCCTCGACGCGAAGGCGATCGCCGACGAGATCCGCGAGCGGGTGATGGAGGAGCTCGACTACGAGTACGAGGCGCAGAACCAGCGCTCCTTCGCCCGCGCCTACCGCGACCACCCCTTCATCTACGTGCCCGAAGTCGTCACCCGGCTCTCGCGGCGGCGGGTCCTCGTCACCGAGCTGGTCGGCGGTATGAAGCTTCGAGGAGATCAAGGAGCTGCCGCACGACGAGCGCAGCCGCTTCGGCGAGATCGTCTTCCGCGGCAGCTTCGGCTCGATCTACCACCTGCAGCACTTCAACGCCGACCCCCACCCCGGCAACTACATCCTGATGGAGGACGGCCGCGTCGCCTTCCTCGACTTCGGGATGACCAAGAAGCTCGACCGCGAGCAGATCCTGCTCGAGCAGCGCGCCTTCGACGCCGCCTCGCGCAACGACCCGGAGGCCTTCCGCGAGGCCCTGCACGACCTCGGCTTCGTCAAGAAGCCCTCCAAGCTCGACGCCGAGCGGCTGCTCGACCACATGCGCGCGGTCGGCGGCTGGTACGTCGAAGACCGCGAGATCGAGATCACGCCGAAACGGGTGATGAAGATCATCGAGTCGACCAACGACCCGCGCTCGGAGTACTTCGACCTGATGCGGCGCGAGTCGATCCCGGCCGACGAGCTGATGGGGCGGCGGATGGAGATCGGCGTCGTCGCCGTGCTCGGGCAGCTGCGGGCGAAGCGCAACTGGCACCGGATCTTCCGCGAGTGGGTCTACGCCGACCCGCCCGCGACCGAGCTCGGCCAGCAGGAGTGGGACTACTTCGAGGAGCGGGGGGTCAAGCGCACGCCCGGTTTGGCCGAGATCAGTTGAGTCCGAGCAGGCACAGAAACTAATGGAGGCGACGATGAAGCGGATCAAACGCGGGTGGGCGCTGACGAAGAAGAGCTGGGCCCTGCTCAAGGAGCACCGGGAGCTGATCCGCTTCCCGCTCTACGGCGCGGTCGCGACGATCCCGCTGGCGATCCTCTTCCTCGGGCCCGGCCTCTACTTCCTCGACCAGAAGGAGCTGGCCGGCGCGATCCCGCTGTTGGTGATCGGCGTCTACGTCCTCACCGTGGTCGGCGTCTACTTCAGCGTCGGCCTCGCCGCCGCCGCCAACCTGATCTTCGGCGGCCAGGACGACGTCACCGTCTCCGACGGCCTCGCCGTCGCCCGCAGCCGCTTCGGCGCGATCTGCGGCTGGGCGGCGCTCTCGACCGCGATCAGCCTGTTCATGGCGCTGCTCGAGAACCAGGGCGGCGCGCTCGGCAACATCGCCGCCCGCCTGGTCGGGATGGCCTGGGCGCTGGTCACCTTCATGGCGGTGCCGGTGATCGCGATCGAGGGCACCGGGCCGCTGGACACGCTGAAGCGCTCGGCGGCGATCTTCAAACAGAAATGGGGGCAGCAGATCAGCGGCAACATCGCGATCGGCGGCGCCGTCTTCCTGATCGGCCTGCTGCCGGCCGCCCTGCTGATCGTCGCCGGCATCGTGCTCTGGCCCTCCTCTGGCCTCGGCCGCCGTCGCCCTGATCCTGATCGGGGCCGTGATCCTCTGCGTGGCCCTGCTGATCTCGAAGGCGCTCAGCGGCGTCTTCGGCGTCGCCCTCTACCGCTACGCGCGTCGAGGGCCAGGAGGTCGGCGGCTTCACCAAGGAAGACCTGGAGTCGGCGGTGAAGCTAAAGCGCGGCAAGCGCAACGCGCCGCCGACGGCGACCCCCGGCACCGTCTGATCGTCCCGCGGTTCCCTGATGCCTGAGCTCGAGGTTCGCAACCTGACGAAGCGCTACGGCCGCGAGACGGTCGCCGTCGACGACCTCAGCTTCGCGGTCGAGGCCGGGCGCGTGACCGGCTTCCTCGGCCCCAACGGGGCCGGCAAGACGACGACGATGCGGGCGCTGCTCGGCCTGCTGGCGCCGAGCGCCGGCGAGGCCCTGGTCGAGGGCCGGCCACCGGTGGCGATGCGGGAGCCGCTGCAGACGATCGGCGCGGCGCTGGAGGCGACCGCCTTCCACCCCGGCCGCAGCGGCCGCAACCATCTGCGCGGGCTGGCCGCGGCGGCGGGCCTGCCGGCCGGCCGGGTCGACGAGGTGCTGGAGATGGTCGAGCTCTCCGGCGCCGCCGACCGCCGCGTCAAGGGCTACTCGCTGGGGATGCGCCAGCGGCTGGCGCTGGCGGCGGCGCTGCTGGGCGAGCCGCGGATCCTGATCCTCGACGAGCCCGCCAACGGCCTCGACCCGCAGGGGATGCGCTGGCTGCGCGACCTGCTGAAAGCGCAGGCGGCCGAGGGGCGCACGGTGCTGGTCTCCAGCCACGTCCTCTCCGAGGTCTCCCAGACCGCCGACGAGCTGATCGTGATCCGCAAGGGCAAGCTGGTCTCGCAGACGACGCTGGCGGAGTTCACCGGCGGCGGCCAGGTGCCCTCGCTGGTCCGCGCCTCGCGGCTCGACGAGCTGGCGGCGGCACTGGCCGAGGCCGGCGGCCGGGTCGAGCACGAGGAGGGCGGGGCACTGCTGGTCGCCGGGCTCGGCGGCGAGCGGATCGGCGAGCTGGCGCTGGCCCGCGGGATCGCGATCCACGAACTGGCACCGCAGCACTCGAGCCTCGAGGAGCGCTTCCTCGAGGTGATCGACGAGGACGAGGAAGGCGCCCAGTGAACCTCCTGCGCAGCGAGTGGATCAAGCTCTTCACGACCCGCACCACCTGGGTGATGATCGGGATCGGGCTGCTCGGCGAGGGCCTCTTCGCCGGCCTCTACGTCGGCCTGGCACCGCTGAACGAGATCGACGAACTGGAAGAAGTGGCGACCGGGGTCGGCCTGCTGCTGGTGCTGATGCTCGTGCTCGGGGTGTTGATCGTCACGACCGAGTTCCGCCACGGGACCTCCAGCTCGACCTTCCTCGTCTCCCCCAGGCGCTACCCGGTGCTGGCGGCCAAGCTCGGGGTCGGGCTGGCGGTCGGGCTGCTGGTCGGCCTCGCCTTCGTCGTCGTCAACGCCGGCCTGGCGGTGCCGCTGCTCTCCAGCCGTGGCGGCGAGGTGCCCTCGTTCTCCGACCTCGCCTCGATCTACGCCGGGGTCGTCGTCTCCTTCGCCCTGCTCTGCGCCTTCGGCTTCGGGGTCGGGGCGATCGTCCGCAACCAGGTCGGCGCGATCATCGCCGCGATCGCCTTCTTCTTCGTCCTCTCGCCGCTGCCGGAACTGCTGCCGGGCTCGATCGGCGACTACTTCCCGGCGCAGGCGATCGGCTCGCTGCACGGCAACGCCGAAGGCGCCGCCAGCCTCGGCCAGGTCGAGCGGCGGCCTCGTCCTCGCCGCCTGGGCCGCGGGGCTGACCGCAATCGGCACCCTGCTGGTCTGCAGGCGCGACCTCAGCGACTGAGGCCGTCGAACAGGCGCGGGTCGTTGGAGACGAGGCCGTCGACGCCGGCGTCGACCAGCCTCTGCATCTTCGCCGCGTCGTCGACCGTCCAGGCGATCAGCTCGACCCCGGCCAGCTCGCAGATCCGCGCCAGCCGGGTGCTGACCAGCGGGTGGTAGACCCACATCGCCTCGACCCCGAACTTCGGCAGCTTCTCCGCCGCCAGGCCCGGCAGGCGCTGGCGCATCGCGATCAGCGCCCCGACCATCGGCAGCTTCGCCCAGGGCTTCGAGCTCCAGTCCTTGGTCACTTTCGGATAGGTCCAGCCGCGCCGCAGCTCCGGCGCCAGTCGCAGCACTTCGCCGAGCGTGGACAGCTCCATCGTCGAGATCATCGCGCGCTCCATCAGGCCGCGTTCGCGCAGCGCGAAGACCATCTCCTCCTCGCGGCCGGGCAGCTTCACGTCGAGGTCGATCTCGACCCTGTCGAGCGGCGGCTCGAGGAAGGCGTCGAGCGCCTCGGTCAGCGCCAGCGGCGTGCCGCCGTTCGGCGTCCTCCCAGTCGTGGGCGACGACCAGCGGCGCCCGCTGCTCCAGCGGCAGGTGCGCGTCGGGCAGCCAGAGGACGTCGAACTCGATCGTGTCGACCCCCGCCTCGACCGCCGCCCGGAAGCTCTCCAGCGTGTTCCCGGGGACGATCGCGTCGGCCCCCTTGTGGCCGACCAGGCGCAGCTTCGCTGGTGCCTCGGTGGTCAGGGCCGGCGCCCTAGAAGAGCTGGTTCTCGCCGGCGAAGATCTCCGACACCGAGTCGTCGGTGAAGATGCGGCGGATCGAGTCGGCGAAGGTGCCGGCGGTCGAGAGCACGGTGATGTTGTCCGGGGCGCCGGGGCGCAGCGGCAGCGTGTCGGTGACGACGATCCGCTCGATCGCCGAGTCGGCGAGGCGCTCGTAGGCGGGGCCGGAGAAGACGCCGTGGGTGGCGCAGGCGATCACCCGCGCCGCGCCCTCGTCGAGCACGGTCTGGGCGGCGGCGCAGAGGGTGCCGGCGGTGTCGATCATGTCGTCGACCAGGACCGCGGTCTTGCCCTTGACGTCGCCGACCACGTAGCCGATCTCGGCCACCTGCTGGGCCGGGCGCTCCTTCTCCATCACCGCCCAGTGGGTGCCGATGCGGCGGGCGAAGTTGCGGGCCGTCTTCACCCGGCCGGCGTCGGGGGAGACGATCACCAGCTCTTCGGTCATTTCCTGGTCGATGAACCACTGGGTCAGCATCGGCATCGCCGTCATGTGGTCGACCGGGACGTGGAAGAAGCCCTGGACCTGGCCGGCGTGGAGGTCCATGGTGAGGACGCGGTCGACGCCGACCGCCTCCAGGCATTTGGCGACGATCCGGGCGGAGATCGGCTCGCGCGGGCGCCGACTTCTTGTCCTGGCGCGCGTACCCGTACCAGGGCAGCACGGCGATGATCCGGTGGGCGGAGGCGCCCTGGGCGGCGTCGATCATCGTCAGCAGCTCCATCAGCGAGTCGTTCGGGGTCATCCCGCTCCGCCTCGTTGGCGCAGGTCGACTGGACGAGGAAGACGTCGGCGCCGCGGATCGACTCCTCGTAGCGGCAGTAGACCTCGCCGTTGGCGAAGGTCTTCAGGGTCACCTGGCCGAGGTCGAGGTCGAGCTTGCCGGCGACCTTGGCGGCAAGGTCCATCGAGCTGCGGCCGCCGAAGACCATCATCCGTTTCCGGTAGTCGTGTTCGATGCCGGTGTCCACCTGGGGGCGATCCTCGATCGTGCTCACGAGCTTTCTTCCTCTCGAATCTTGGCCGCTTTGTCGGCGGCGAATCCGTCGATGTTGCGCTGCGTGTTCTCGCTGACCGCCAACGCCCCCTCGGGCACGTCGGACTTGATCACCGCACCGGCGCCAGTGTAGGCGGAGTCCCCGACTTCTACCGGCGCGATCAGCATCGTGTCAACGCCGATGCGGACGTCGACCCCGATCACAGTCCGGCTCTTGCGGAAACCGTCGTAGTTGGCGGTGATCGTGCCGGCGCCGATGTTGCGAGCCGGGCGCCGACGTCGGCGTCGCCGATGTAGGACAGGTGCGGGACCTTGGCGCTCTTGCCGATGTGCGAGTTCTTGATCTCGACGAAGGTGCCGGCCTTGGCGCCGGCGTCGAGGACCGTGCCCGGGCGGATGTAGGCGAAGGGGCCGACGCTGCAGCCGTCGCGCACCTCGCACTCGACCAGGTAGGAGTGCAGGACGACCGACTCGACGCCGACCACGCTGTCGATCAGCGTCGTCTGCGGCCCGACCACGGCGTGGGCGCCGACGCTGGTCGCGCCGCGCAGCGTGGTGCCGGGCTCGATCCGGGCGTCGGCGGCGATCTCGATCCCGGCGTCGACCCAGGTCGAGGCGGGATCGACGATCGATCGACCCCGGCCAGCATGTGCGCCTCCAGCAGGCGGCGGCGGGCCTCGGCCTCGACCGCGGCGAGGTCGACCCGGTTGTTGACCCCCATCGTCACCGCGAGGTCGTCGGCGAGGTGGGCGCCGACCGTGTGGCCGGCCTCGCGCAGGGCCGGGAAGACGTCGGGCAGGTAGTACTCGCCCTGGGCGTTGTCGTTGGAGAGGGTGGCGAGCGCGGTGGCCAGCGGCGCCGCGTCGAAGACGTAGGTGCCGGCGTTGATCTCGCGGATCGCCAGCTGCCCAGGGTCGGCGTCGCCGGCGGCTTTCGCCTCGACCACGCGCTCGACGTCGCCGGCCTCGGTGCGGACGACGCGCCCGTAGGCGCCGGGCTCGTCGAGCTCGATCGTCAGCATCGTCGCCGCCGCGTCCGACTCGTCGTGCGCGGCCAGCAGGCCGGCGATGGTCTCGGCGGAGATCAGCGGCACGTCGCCGGAGAGGACCAGCACCGTCTCGGCCTCCCCGACCAGCGCCGCGGCGGCCCGGATCGCGCCGCCGGTGCCGTCGGACTGCGGCTGCTCGACGGTCTCCACGCCCTCGGGCAGGCCGGCGGAGATGTCGTGGCCGGGCGAGACGATCGCCGCCACCCGGCCGGCGCCGGCCTCACGGGCGGCGAGGATCGGCCAGGCGACCATCGCCCGTCCGCAGACGGGATGCAGCATCTTCGGCGTCGAGGAACGCATGCGCGTGCCTTGGCCGGCGGCCATGACGAGGACGAGCGGGGAGCTCACCCCCGGATCGTATTAGGAGCGGCGTGCCAGGTCTTTGCCGACCAGGGCGATGGACGTAAGCGTCCAGCCGGCGAAGATCAGGTCGATCCCGACCAGGAGGCCGATCGCCCAGTCGGCGGAGCTGGGGAACTTGGCCAGGACGAGGATCCCGATCAGCAGCCCGGCGACGCCGCTGAGCCCGACCAGGCCGGCGCCCTGCTGGCCGCGGCCGGCGAAGGCGACGGCGATCCGGGTCAGCCCCATGAAGAGGAAGTAGATCCCCAGCACCAGAGTCAGGGTCAGGGTGCCGTTGTGCGGCTCGACGATCAGCCAGATGCCGACGATCACCGTCAGCGCCGCCCACAGCAGCCGCACGATCAGCGAGGCGACCGAGTGGGCCGAGAAGGCGGCGGCGACCAGGAAGGCGCCGGCGAAGAGCAGGATCCAGCCGATGAAGATCGCCGTCCCCACCGCGGCGACCGCCGGGACCAGGATCGCGATGCAGCCGACGACGATCGCCAGCACGCCGAAGAACATCAGCGTCTTCCAGCTCCGCTGCAGGCCCTCGCGGACCTCCGGGTCCATCGATGCTCCTCCGATCTCCACAAGCGGACCCTAAGCGCCCTCGCGGACGCGTTCGGCCTCCCGCTCGTAGAACCGCACCCACTTGCGGACCGCGTTGTCGGAGACCCCGTACTTGCGACCGACCGCCAGGTAGCTCGTCGCCTCGATCTCGGCCAGCAGCTTCTCGTATGGCGGGCGCTCGGCTTTGCGCAGGGCTGGCTTCGGCCTGCCACGGAAACCGGAGCGGTCCCAGCGCACTCCGCACTCTCGAGAGCAGTACCGCTGACTCGCGCTCGAGGGAACGAACGACCGGCGACAGCGTCGGCATCTCCGCCTCGTGCGACGGATGCGGTTCTTGCGCCCGCAATGCGTGGGGAGCGTCGCGGCGCAGTTGGGACAAACGATCCTCAGGTTCTCGATCCGGTGGTCATCGCGGACGCCGTTGATGTGGTCGAGGATCATCGACATCGTCCCGCCGTTCCAGTTCTCGTCCTGACCGCACATCTCGCAGGCTGGCTCCTTCAGCCCTTCTCTGTAGAGCCGCTGCTTCAGGTGTGATCGCGAGTAGCTCGAACCCTCGACAAGCACCTCGGCAAGCGGCTTCCCCTTCCCGAGGTTCCCTGAGCGCCCTCGGGACGAATCGAAATGCTCCGTCGAGATGGCCCAGGATTTTGCGTGCTTACGCAGGACGCGCCAAGCGCCACCAGTGGGACAGAGGCCGAGGCGGCGAAGACTTTCAGCCCATGAACACGAGGCGGCGATCGCCTCTCTCGCCTGCCCCTCCGTGTAGCTGAGACGCCTTCCCGGCATCGCCGCATCGTGGCAGCCGGTGCAGACAGAAAGCTTCTACTTCTACTGGGGGGCCCGGACTCGAACCGGGATAGCTGACTTCAAAGGCCAGCGGCTTAACCGAGTTAGCCGACCCCCCAAGGGAGCCGCCAAAGCTTAAGCGCTCGAACCTCAATCCTCTTTGCCGCGCGCGACCTTGCCGCCCTTGGTGCCGGGCTCGAGGGCCGGGCCGCTGGGGGAGGCGATGCCGAGCACCCGCATCGCCTTCAGACCGAGGCCGAGCTTCTCGCGGCCCTCGGTGGCGGAGACGTCGTGGCCGCAGAGCTCCTTCACGCGCTCGAGCCGGTAGCGGACCGTGTGGCGGTGGGTGAAGAGCTGTTTGGCGGTGGCGGCGACGTTGCCGTCGTTGTCGAGATAGGCCTCGACGGTCGCCACCAGCTCGGTCTCGTACTGGTCGTCGTAGTCGGAGAGCGGCTGGATCGTCTCCGCGTAGAAGCGCTGCAGCTCGCCCGGGTCCTCGCTCATCGCCGGCAGCAGCAGGCGGTAGGCGCCGGTGTCCTCGAAGGCGAGCGTGGGGCGGCCCTCGGCCTCGCCGACGTTGACCGCCAGGCGCGCCTCGCTGCCGGCCCGGTAGAGGTCGACGGGGTCGGCGCAGCGGCGGCTGCGGCCGATCGTCATGTGGTAGCCGGAGAGGCTGTCGTCGAGCTCGCGGGCGAGGCCGGCGACGGCGCGGGCGAGCCGCTCGTCGTCCTCGGCCGGGACGATCACCGCCAGGTTGGCGGCCGCTCCCTCGCCGCTCTCCTCGCTGGCGGCCAGCGAGCCGGGGGCCAGCGAGCGCAGGGCGCGCATGGTCAGGGTCAGCACCCGTTCGCGCCAGTCGCCGGTCTGGGCGGCCCGCGGGGCGGCCCGCAGGACCAGCACGCCGGCGCCGCGGTCGAGGTCGGCGCCGAGCTCGGCGGCGCGGGCGACGATGTCGCCGCGGTCGGTCACCTTGCGGGCGAGGACGTCGCCGACGAAGGCGCCGGCCACCGCCTCGCTCTCCCACTCCGGCGAGCGCGAGCGCTCCAGCTCCAGCGCCAGCAGCGTCGTCACCATGCGGGCGATCGCCGGCTCCGGCGGCACTTTGGCCCGGTAGCGCAGCTCGCCGACGGCGCTGTCGGCGACCCGCAGCTCGACCTGGGTCACGCCCTCGCCGCCGGAGAGCAGCCGCTGCTCCTGGTCGGGGGAGGCCCCGGCGACCGCGAGCACGGCGCTGGAGCGGTCGATCAGGGCGACGCTGGCGTCGAGCAATCGTGCCGCGGCACGAGCCACCGCGGGCAGCCCCGCGCCCGACTCGACCGCGTCCGAGAGCGCGTCGAGCAGGCCTGGATCTTCCGCGTGCGCAGGAATCTCGCTCTCCTTGGTGCTTGCGGGCATCCGCCCATTATCCGCTAATCGCCGTTGAGGAAGTTGACGATGTCCGTGTAGTAGTAGACGATCGCCAGCCCGATCACGACCCCGCCGATGATCAGGGCCGCGAGCACGAACAGCGCCAGGAAGCCGGCGGCGGTCTTTTCCCAGACCCTGCCGTGGGCGCTGAGCGCCGGGCTGAGAATCAGGACGACGAAGGTGATCAGACAGATCAGGCCGGCGCCGCCGAACAGCAGGTACTGGTTGTCGATTTTCTCCAGGGCGAAGGGGATCATTGCCGCAGAGTTTGCCGCACCTGGGTGACGACGAGCGCGGTCAGGCCGCAGAAGGCGAAGCAGGCGGCCCCCAGCGCCCAGCCCGCGGCGACGTCGCTGAAGTAGTGGACGTTGAGGTAGACGCGGGAGAGGCCGACCAGGATGGTGAGGGCGATCCCGGCGGCGACCACGCCGCTGGCCCGCGCCATCCCCGGCCGCAGCCGCAGCACGATCGTCACCGCCAGCCAGACGTAGAGCACCGAGTGGGCCGCGTGGCCGCTCGGGAAGGAGGAGCCGGCGGTCTCGACCAGCGGGTCGTCGGGGCGCGGGCGGTCGACCGCGTCCTTGATCTCGTGAAACCCGATCGAGGTCAGCGTCATCCCGGCGATCAGCACCCCGAACTCGGCCCAGCGGCGGCGGGCGACGAGCATCGCGGCGCAGACCGCGGTCAGGCTCCAGGTGAAGGCGCCGCTGCCGAGAAAGCTGACGACCTTCGCCAGCGCCAGCAGGAAGCCGCCCTGGAGGTGTTCGACGACGTCGAAGGCGCCGCGTGTCGCCGGGCGTCGCCCCCGGGTCGCGGCCGACCACGACCGTGTAGGCGACGAGGACGAACATCGCGACCGCGATCGTCGCCACCAGCGAGGTGAACTCGAGCCCGAAGGTCCCGCCCGGCGTCACCCGGTTCCAGAGGAACTCCATCTGCGGGCGCAACCGGCGGCCGAGCTCGACCAGCCAGCGGGTCCAGGCCCGCGCCTCCATCCAGCGCACCGCCGCGACCCGGTTCTCGGGGACGCGGAAGTGGCGGGTGAGGAAGACGGTGCCGACGACGACGACGATCAGCGTCCCCAGCAGGAAGGCGCCTTTGCCGGCGTACTCGGCGGCGGTCTCGATGCTGCGCGAGAAGAAGTAGCCGATCAGGATGTGGGCGGTCGCCCAGAGCCCGGTGCCGAGGATGCTGTACGGGACGAAGGCGCGGTAGCGCATCCCAGAGCTGCCGGCGATGAAGGGCGCGAAGGCGCGGATCAGGCTGATGAAGCGGCCGATGAAGATCGTCTTGCCGCCGTGCCGGGAGAAGTAGTCCTCGACTTTTTCGAAGCGCTCGTGGCTGATCCCGAAGCGGGGGCCGTGGGTGAGCACGAAGCCGCGGCCGAGGCGGCGGCCGAGGAAGAAGCTGGTGGTGTCCCCGGCCCAGGCGCAGAACCAGGCGATCCCGATCAGCAGGTAGACGTCGATCGCGCCCTGGCCGGCGACGGCGCCGCCGAGCGTCATCACCGTCTCGCCGGGGACGACGAGGCCGACGAAGGCGCCGGTCTCGGCGAAGGCGAAGAGGCCGACCAGCAGGTACGTCCAGGCGCCGAGCGTGTTGGAGACGTCTTCCAGCAGCCCCTGCAGGTCGATGCTGCCGAGCTCCTGGCTGACGAAGTAGTAGCCGATGGCGATCGCCGCGGCGAGGCCGAGCAGGATCAGGTTTTTGCGGTTGCCCCCGGACTCCCCCGGCATCTTCATGAGATCGCCCCGGCGCTGCCCGCCGCGCAGACGATCGCGTCGTCGCGGTCGATCGCCGCGGCGGCGGCGCGGGCCGCGGCGAGGTCTCCGAAGAGGCCGACCGCGGTCGGGCCGGACCCGCTGAGGATCGCCACCGCGGCGCCGGCTTCGCGCAGCTCGTCGAGCGCGTCGCCGATCCCCGGCCGCAGCGAGCGGGCGGGCGCCTCGAGGTCGTTGACCAGCAGCTCGGGGTAGGCGAGCGGCGAGGCGCCGGCGCCGGCGACCTCGCGCAGGCGCCCGGCCAGCCGCTCCAGCTCCGCCGCCGGGCGGCCGATCCCCAGCCGGTCGGCCGCGGCGAAGACGTCGGCGGTGCGGAGGCCGCCGTCGTCGGGCAGCAGCACGGCGGCGTGCGGAGCCGGCTCGGGCAGCGGCTCGACCAGCTCCCCGGCGCCGCGGACCAGGGCCAGCGAGGGCCGCAGCTGCGAGGGCACGTCGGCGCCCAGCGCGGCGGCGATCCGCGGCAGCTCGGCTACTTCCCCGGCGGCCAGGCGCAGAACCGCGGCGGCGTCGCCGCTGCCGCCTCCGAGACCCGCGGCGACCGGGACCCGCTTCTCGATCTCGACCCGCAGCGGCGCTCGCTCCCAGCCGGCCTCGCGCAGCGCCGCCAGCGCCCGCGCCGCCAGGTTCTCGCCCTCGACCCCGGGGCAGAAGACCTCGTCGCTCCCCGCCTCCTCGACCGCGATCAGGTCGGCCAGGGCCAGCGGCTCGAACAGCGAGCAGAGCTCGTGCAGGCCGTCGTCGCGGCGGCCACCGAGGTAGAGGCAGAGGTTGAGCTTGGCGGGGGCGTGGAGGAGCATCGGGTCGGCGGGCCGGTCAGGCGTCGGGCTGGAGCTTGGCGGAAAGGGTGGCGAAGTCCTCGGCCGACAGCGCCTCCGCCCGCGCGTCGGCCGGAAAGCCGAGCTCCTCGAGGGCGGCCCGGGCGGGCGCCAGCGAGCCCGGGCGGGTGTGCTCCAGCGAGCGCGCCAGCGACTTGCGGCGGTGGGCGAAGGCGGCGCGGACCAGCACCCGGGTGGCGGCGTCGGCGCCGGGCCCGGTCCGCCGCAGCCGCAGGATCGCCGAGTCGACCCGCGGCCGCGGCTTGAAGACCGCGGGGTCGACCTTGCGCACCAGCTCGATCTCGCAGGCGAGCTGGGCGACGACGCTGGGCGAGCCGTAGGTCCGGCTGCCGGGCGCCGCCCGCAGGCGGTCGGCGATCTCGCGCTGCACCATCACCGTCCAGGTCCGCAGCGAGGGCAGCAGCTCGATCGTCCGCAGCAGCAGCGGCGTCGCCACCGAGTAGGGCAGGTTGGCGACCATCGCCGTCGGCGCCGGCTCCAGCGCCCCGAGGTCGATCTTCATCGCGTCGCCCCAGTGCAGATCGACGTTCGGCCGCGCCGCCACCCCGGCCAGAGCCGGCTCCAGGCCGCGGTCGATCTCGACCGAGTGCAGGTGCGCCGCCACCGCGGCCAGCCGCTCGCTCAGCACCCCTTCGCCGGCCCCGACCTCGAGCACGACGTCGGCCGGCGCCAGCCCGGCGTCGCGGACGATCGCGTCGAGCAGGTTGGGGTCGGCGAGGAAGTTCTGGCCGAGGCGGACCATCGGGACCGCCTACCAGCCGAAGAGGGCGCGGCCGTTGGCCTCGACCGTGCGCTCCAGCTCCTCGTAGGAGACGCCGCGCTCGGCGGCGACGACACGGGCGGTCTCGACCACGTTGGCGGGCTGGTTGCGCTTGCCGCGCAGCGGCTGCGGCGCCAGGTAGGGGGCGTCGGTCTCGACCAGGATCCGGTCCTCCGGGACCTTGGCGGCGGCGAATCGCAGCTCCTTCGCGCTCGGGTAGGTGACGTTGCCGGCGAACGAGCAGTACCAGCCGCGCTCGGCCGCGTCGGCGACCCGCTGGGGCGCCGAGAAGCAGTGCAGGATCACGGTCTGCCCGGCCGCGCGCCGGTCGAGCGTGGCGAAGATCTCGTCGACCGCCTCGCTGCTCGCCCTCGGGGTCGCGGGCGTGGATCACGATCGGCAGCCCGAGCTCCCGCGCGACCTCGATCTGGGCGGCGAAGGCGCGGCGCTGGTCGGCCGGGCCGGCGCTGTCGCGGTAGTAGTCGAGCCCGGTCTCGCCGATCGCCCGCACCTTCCCGTGGGCGCCCAGCCGCAGCAGCTCGGCGGCCGCGGCGTCGTCGAACCCGGTCGCGTCGTTGGGGTGGCGGCCGACGCTGGCGAAGACCGCCTCGTGGCGCTCGGCCGCCGCGACCGCGCCCTGGTTGGAGTCCTCGCCGAGGCCGATCGTGAGGATCCGCCCCACCCCCGCCGCAGCCGCCGCCGCGACCAGCTCCGACTCCTCGTCGTCGCAGAGGTGGAGGTGGGTGTGGGAGTCGATCACCGCCGCGCAGCCTATCCCGCGCCCTGCGGCTAGCCTTGGTCGCGATGGGGGACTTCGCCGACTATTACCGCGAGATCTACCTGCGCGGCCTCGGCGGCGAGACGCCGAGCGTCCCGGTCGCGATCGCCGATCTGGAGGCGCGGGCGCTCGAGGCGATGGAGCCGCGGACCGCCGCCTACGTCGGCGCCGGGGCGGGAGCCGAGGAGACGATCCGGGCCAACCTCGAGGCCTTCCGGCGGCCGCCGGATCGTGCCGCGGACCCTGCGCGACGTCTCCGCCCGCGACCTCTCCACCACCCTGCTCGGGACGGCGATGCCGGCGCCGCTGCTGCTGGCCCCGATCGGGGTCCAGAAGATCGTCCACGAGGACGGCGAGCTGGCCAGCGCCCGCGCCGCCGCCGCGGTCGGGGTGCCGATGATCGCCAGCACCGCCTCCCACTTCACGCTCGAGGAGATCGCCGCGGCCGGTGGCGAGGGCCCGCGCTGGTTCCAGCTCTACTGGGCGGACGACCGCCGCCTGGTCCGCAGCTTCGTCGAGCGCGCCGAGGCCGCCGGCTACGGGGCGATCGTGCTCACCGTCGACACCTTCATCCCGGGCTGGAAGCCGCGCGACCTGCAGCAGGCCTGGCTGCCGTTCCTCAACGGGATGGGGGTCGGCAACTACTTCCAGGACCCGGTCTTCCGGGCGGCGCTGGAGCGGACGCCGGAGGAGGATCAGGGCGCCGCCACCGGCCACTTCCTCGGCCTCCAGGCGAACCCGGCGATGAGCTGGGACGACCTCGCCTGGCTGCGCGAGCAGACCTCGCTGCCGATCGTCGTCAAGGGGATCCAGCACGTCGGCGACGCCCGCGAGGCGGTCCGGCGCGGCGTCGACGGGATCGTCGTCTCCAACCACGGCGGCCGCCAGGTCGACGGCGCGATCGGCTCGCTGGACGCGCTGCCGGCGATCGCCGACGCGGTCGGCGACGAGCTCGCGGTCCTCTTCGACAGCGGCGTCCGCGGCGGCGCCGACGTCCTCAAGGCGCTGGCGCTCGGCGCCGACGCGGTCTGCCTCGGCCGCCCCTACGTCTGGGGCCTGGCACTGGAGGGCCGGCAGGGCGTCGAAACGGTGCTGAAGATGGTCCTCGCCGAGCTCGACCTGACGATGGCCCTCTGCGGCCTCGCCAGCCTCGACGAGATCGGCCCCGAGCTGCTCACCCCCGGGTAATCGCGTGGTTCCTTTGTCGTCCTATGCACGACAAAGGAACCACGCGATGGCGATCAGCCGTCGATCTTCGGGAACAGCGCCGGCGGGCGCTCGACCTTCTGGCCGCCGGGGCGGGAGCCGAGCTCGGCGAGGGCGCGCTCCGGTTCGGCCAGCGCCGCCAGCAGCGTCTCCGTGCTCCCCGGCAGGTAGGGGACCAGCAGCAGCGTCGTCACCCGCAGTCCCTCGACCAGGTTGTAGAGGACCTCGTCGAGCCGCTCGGGGTCGGCCTCGTCCTTGGCAAGGACCCACGGCTGGGTTTCCTCGACGAAGCGGTTGAGCCGCCGCACCAGCTTCCAGGCCTCCTCCAGCGCCTGGGTCAGCTCGGCCCGGTCGAGCAGCTCGCTGAAGCGGGCGACGGCGCCCTCGAAGTCCTCGGCCAGGGTCGCGTCGACCGCGGCCTCGGGGACGGTGCCGTCGCGGTAGCGGTCGACCATCGCCAGCACCCGGCTGGCGAGGTTGCCGTAGTCGTTGGCCAGCTCGGTCTCGTAGCGGGACTCGAAGCCGGCGGTGGAGATCGACCCGTCCTGGCCGAAGCTGACCTCGCGGAACAGGTAGAAGCGCAGCGCGTCGGCACCGAAGCGCTCGATCACCTCGAACGGGTCGAGCACGTTGCCGAGGCTCTTCGACATCTTTTTCTCGCCCATCAGGAGGTAGCCGTGGATCGTCATCCGCCGCGGCGGCTCGAGGTCGGCGGCCATGCAGAGGGCGGGCCAGATCACCGCGTGGAACTTGAGGATGTCCTTGGCCAGCACGTGCAGGCTGGCCGGCCAGAAGCGCTCGCTGAGGTCCTCCCCCTCGCGGGCGAAGGTCAGCGCGGTGACGTAGTTGAGCAGCGCGTCGAACCAGACGTACATCCGCTGCTCGGGGTCCCAGGGCAGCGGCAGCCCCCACTTCAGGTCCGGCCGCGAGAGCGAGACGTCTTCCAGCCCGCCCTTGATGAAGGCGACCGCCTCGTTGCGACGGAAGTCGGGGACGACGAAATCCGGCTGCCCCTCGTACAGCGCTTCCAGGCGCTCCTGGAAGGCGGAGAGCTTGAAGAACCAGTTCTCCTCGCGCACCTTCTCCAGCGGGATCTCGTGGATCGGGCAGGTGTTGCCGGGCCCCAGCTCGCGCTCGGTTTTGAAGTCGGCGCAGCGCGGGCAGTACCAGCCTTCGTAGACCCCCTTGGTCACCCAGCCGTTGTCGTAGACCCGCTGCATGATCTCCGCGACCTTCGCCGTGTGCCGCGGGTCGGAGGTGCGGATGAAGAAGTCGTTGGAGGCGTCGATGATCGGCAGCAGCGCTTCGAACTTGGCCGCGTTGCGGTCGGCCAGCTCCTGCGGCGTGATCCCCTCGCGCTCGGCCGCCATCTCGATCGGCTCCCCGTGCTCGTCGGTGCCGGTGAGGAAGAAGACGTCCTCGCCGCGCTGGCGCATGTGCCGGGCGAGCACGTCGGCCGCCATCGTCGAGTACGCGTGGCCGAGATGCGGCTCCGCATTGACGTAGTAGATCGGGGTGGTTACGAAGTAGCCCATCGCGGCGCCTACGTTAGGTGACGCGTGAGCTAGCGCCGGGCCTCGCGGCCGGTCAACGCTTTGTAGAGATCGTTGGCCCGGGTCCCGGTCAGGGCGGCGACGACGCTGGCGGCGGCCCGCGGGCGGGCGCCGGACTGGACCAGGTGGCGGAGGGCGTCGACCGCGAAGCCGACGTCTTTGTCCTGGGTCGCCGACTCGGTCGGGCCGATGACGAGCACGATCTCGCCCTTGACGTCGCCGCGGAAGCGCCGGGCCAGCTCGCCGAGCGAGCCGCGGGCGACCTCCTCGTGGATCTTCGAGAGCTCGCGGCAGACGGCGGCCTCGCGGTCGGGCGCCAGCTGGGCCAGCGCCGCCAGGCTCTCGCCGACCCGCCGCGGCGACTCGAAGGCGACCACGGTCTCGGTCGAGCGCAGAACCCGCTCCATCTCCCCCGCCCGCCGCGGCAGGAAGCCCTCGAAGCGCCAGCGGTCGGTCGGCAGGCCGGAGGCGACCAGGGCCACCGGCACCACCGAGGGGCCGGGCAGGACGGTCACCTCGAGGTCGCGTTCGATGCAGCGGTGGATCAGCTTGTAGCCGGGGTCGGAGATCGCCGGCATGCCGGCGTCGGAGACCAGGGTGACGATGTCGCCGCGCTCGATCCGCTGCGCCAGCTCGGTCGCCCGGGCGGTTTCGTTGCCCTCGTGGTTGGAGACCATCCGCGGCGCCGGCCGGATCCCCAGCCGGTCCAGCAGGGCGCCGGTGCGGCGGGTGTCCTCGCAGGCGATGAAGTCGGCGCCGACCAGCGCCTCGCGCATCCGCGGGCTGACGTCGTCGATGTTGCCGATCGGGGTCGGGCAGACGATCAGCCGGCCGGCTCACTCTTGGCCCCGCTCGTGCTCGGTCCGGGCCAGCGCCGCGGCGCCGATCATCCCGGCGTCGTTGCCGAGCGTGGCGGCGACGATCGGCGTCTCGTTCATCGGCCGCAGCGCCCGTTCGCGGACCTCGCGGCGGGCCGGCTCCAGCAGCAGGTCGCCGGCCGCGATGACGCCGCCGCCGACCACGATCGCGTTCGGCTCGAAGATGTTGGCGAAGGCTCGAGCAGGCGACCCCGAGGCGGCTGCCGATCAGCTCGAAGACGGCGATCGAGGTCGGGTCGCCGGCCAGCGCCGCCTCGGTCACCGCGCGGCCGTCGACCTTCTCGCCGGCGGCGAGCAGCTTGCCGATCGCCGAGTCGGGGGCGCTTTCGGCCGCCGCCTGGCCCTCGCGCCCGAGCGCGGTCCCGGAGGCCATCGCCTCGACGCAGCCGTGGTTCGGGCAGTTGCCCTGGCAGGGCGGGCCGTCGGCCTGGATCACCGTGTGGCCGAGCTCGGCGCCGGCGCCGCTGGCGCCGCGGTAGATCTCGCCGCCGAGGATCAGGCCGCCGCCGATCCCGGTCCCGATCGTCAGCATCACCATGTTCGGCTTGCCGCGGGCGGCCCCGTAGAGGTGCTCGGCGAGGGCGGCGACGTTGGCGTCGTTGTCGACGAAGACCGGCAGCCCGACCCGCGCTTCGACCAGGTCGCGGATCGGCAGGTCGGCGATCGGCAGGTTGACGGCGGCGACCGCGACCCCCGCCGTCGTGGTCCATCGTCGCCGGGATCCCGAGCCCGACCGCAACCGCCTCCGGGCAGGCTTCCCTGGCCTCGACGACCTCGCGGACCAGCAGCTCGACCAGCTCGTCCTCGCTCTGACCGGTCGATGCCTCGCGGCTTTCGGCGAGCACTTCGGTGCCCGAGAGGGCGCCGACGAGCATCTTCGTGCCGCCCAGATCGACCCCGATCGTCTCGCGCCGCGCTCACGCGGGTTCCGGGGCTGCAAGGCGGGCGACCGAATACATCGCCATGATTTCTAGTCCTTTTATGCCCGACGATGGCGAGCAACGGCCGTCGGGACCGCCCGACTACAAGGTCTACCGGTCCCGGAAGAGCCTCCTATCCCGACTGAGGTCACCCGACCTGTCCCGACTCCGGGACCGCGCAAAGCTGCCTGGAAAGCGGCCCGAGCGCGATCCGGGGGACGGCCGCGGCAGCGACCGCAAGCTCCGCCAAAGTGGCTCCCGGGTCACCGGCAAGCGGGTTCTCAAATGGGTCGGGCTGGCCGCTCTGGGATGGATCTTGCTCAGCTTCCTCGCCTTCGGCGTCTCCGCCCAGCTGCAGGCCTTCAAGCTCTCGGGCGAAGCGAGGAAGGCACTTCACGGCAACCCCTTCCTGCTCTTCTCGCCGCAGACGATCCTCGTCCTCGGGACCGACGCGCGGCCGCCCGGCACCGACGACGGGGCCGCCGCCTCGGAGGAGTGCTTCGAACAGCAGTCGAAGGGCGAGAAGCCGCACGACCCCTGCTTCGAAGGCGAATTCCGCGCCGACACCCTGATGCTGATCCGGGCCGGCGGCGGCACCTTCCGCAAACTCTCGATCCCCCGCGACGTCTACGCCGAGATCCCCGGCCAGGCCCCGGAAAAGATCAACGCCGCCTTCGCCCACGGCGGCGCGGCGCTGCAGATCAAGACGATCGAACAGTTCCTCGGGATCGAGATCGACCACGTCGCGATCGTCGACTTCACCGGCTTCGAAGACCTGATCGACGCGGTCGGCGGGGTCACCGTCGACGTCCCGCTCAAGCTCTGCGCCGACATCTCCGGCGGCGCCGGCGGCGGCCAGGGCGGCCAGTCGATCCGCCTGCACAAGGGCGAGAACACGCTCGACGGAGAAAAGGCCCTGGCCTACTCGCGGGTCCGCAAGCCGAGCGAATGCCCGGGCACCGGCGCCAGCGCCTACACCCTCGGCTACGACGACCTCTCCCGCGCCAAGGCCCAGCAGGCGGTGATCAACGGGGTCAAGGACCGCCTCACCGACCCGCTGCGACTCCCCTACAACTTCGTCAAGGGACCGATCATCGGCTGGGACGCGCCGAAAGCGTTCGTCAGCGACATGGGCTTCTTCACGATGCCCCAGCTGGTGCTCGCCGCCGGGATCGGCGGCAGCGGCGGCACCGAAGTCCTCTGCGGCAAGCTCGGCGAATCGGGCTGCACGCTCGACGGCCCCGGCGGCTCGATCGAAGTCCCCGAGGAAGTCCGCCGCAAGGCGGTCAAGAAGTTCCTCGACGGCTGACGCCCTCGCTGCAGCGGCAGCGTCAGTCGCCGCCGCTGGAGGCGGGCGCCTTCGACTCGGACTTCTTCGAGTCGCCGGAGCTCGGCTTCGAGTCCGAGGAGCCGGAGTCCGAGCTCTTCGAGTCCGAGGAGCCCTCGCCCGCGGGGGCGGCGGCGCCCTTCTTCTTCTTGCCGTAGTCGGTGTTGTAGAAGCCGGAGCCCTTGAAGTGGACCGCGGGCGAGTGCAGGACGCGGACCGCGGGGGCGCCGCACTCCTGGCACTTGGTCAGCGGCTCGTCGGCCATCCTCTGCATCACGTCGAAGACGTGGCCGTTCTCGCATTTGTACTCGTAGATAGGCACGAAGTGCGGGATTATCGCAGCCGCTACGGTTCGAGCCATGTCCACCGAGCAGGAAGCCCGACCGACCGAGGTGACGATGGAGGAGATCGTCGCGCTCTGCAAACGGCGCGGCTTCGTCTTCCCCTCCTCGGAGATCTACGGCGGCCTCGGCTCGACCTACGACTACGGCCACTACGGGGTCCTGCTCAAGGGCAACGTCAAAGCCGAGTGGTGGCGCTCGATGCTGCAGGAGCGCGACGACATCGTCGCCCTCGACTCGGCGATCCTCCAGCACCCGAAGGTCTGGGAAGCCTCCGGCCACCTCGAGGGCTTCACCGACCCGCTGGTCCAGTGCCTCGGCAAGTGCAAGCGGCGCTGGCGCGAGGACCATCTGCGCGAGGCGGTCGAAGCCGAAGGCGGCGACCCGGGCGCGGAGCTGCGCTGCCCCGAGTGCGGCGGCGAGCTGTCGCCGCCGCGCCAGTTCAACCTGATGTTCGAAACCCACGTCGGCCCGGTCGCCGAGCAGGGCTCGACCGTCTACCTGCGGCCGGAGACGGCGCAGGGCATCTTCATCAACTTCAAGAACGTGCTCGGTTTCGCCCGCAAGAAGCCGCCGTTCGGGATCGCCCAGATCGGCAAGTCCTTCCGCAACGAGATCACCCCCGGCAACTTCATCTTCCGCACCCGCGAGTTCGAGCAGATGGAGATGGAGTTCTTCGTCCCGCCCGACCAGGCCGAGCGCTGGTACCGCGAGTGGATCGAGACCCGCGAGCGCTGGTACACCGACCTCGGCCTGCGCCCCGACCACCTGCGGGTCCGCGCCCACGACGCCGACGAGCTCTCCCACTACTCGTCCGGGACCAGCGACGTCGAGTACCTCTTCCCGATCGGCTGGTCGGAGCTGGAGGGGATCGCCAACCGCGGCGATTTCGACCTCAAACAGCACGCCAAGTTCAGCGGCGAGAAGCTCGAGTACTTCGACCAGCAGACGAAAGAGCGCTACGTCCCGCATGTGATCGAGCCGGCGGCCGGGGCCGACCGCGCCACCCTCGCCTTCCTCGTCGACTCCTACGAGGTCGAGGAGGTCGAGGGCCGCCAGCGCACCGTCCTGCGCCTGCACCCGCGCCTCGCCCCGGTCAAGGTCGCCGTCCTCCCGCTCGTCTCCAAGGAGGGGATGCCGGAGAAGGCCCGCGAGATCTTCAGCGACCTGCGCCGCCGCCTCCCCGCCGAGTTCGACGAGGGCGGCTCGATCGGCAAGCGCTACCGGCGCCAGGACGAGATCGGCACCCCCTGGGGCATCACCGTCGACCACCAGACGATGGAAGACGACACCGTCACCCTGCGCGACCGCGACTCGCTCGAGCAGGCCCGGGTCCCGATCGACGGCCTCGGCGACCAGCTGGTCGCCAAGCTCGAAGCACCCTGGACCAGCCCCAAGCTGGGCTAAGTGAGCATTCGGACCGCTGAGTCCGGAATTGACGTCGGGAACGAGGGTCGGCTCCTGGCTGAGGTTGACCCTTAGGTCGTCAAGCCGCCCTGGGCCGCTTCCGGGTCGAGGGCGCCTCCGGCCCGATCGACGGGCTGCCGGACCCTGCGCGCCCAGGTCGGCGGCTGGCCGAGATGGAGCCCTTCGACTCCGATACCCAGCGGCTGCTGATCGAGGTCTGCCTGCGCCAGGGCCGGCGCAGCGAGGCGCACCGCCTCTTCACCCTGTTCGGCAAGGCGCTGCAGCAGCAGTTCGGCCGCGAGCCGGATTTCGGCCTCGCCGACGTCGATCGCGACCTCGGCGCAGAAGATTCACCCGCTGTCCCCGATCGCGGTTAGGTCAGCGCTAAGTTTCACCATCAGATCGGATCTGTCAGGCACAGTCCCCGCTCACTCCCTGAGTTGACGGTCGACCTGCACTAGATGGCAAGGCGGGCACCAGATGGCGCCCGCCTCTAGCCCTGCGGATGTTGGCTATCTCAGCATCATCCGAGCGGACGACGACTAATTGTCGAAGCTGACCGTCTGTCCACTGGTTGCATGGCTGACTTTGTTCGTCCCTGAGTAGCTTCCGGTGGTGTTGTGGGCACCGCAGATACCGCCGGTTCCTGTGGATGTAATACCGGTCACTGTTGGAGTAACGCTCACGCCGGTACCGCTGGTCGCGAAGTCGACCGTACCGACGGTCTGGGCAAAAACGGTGACCGTACATTCGATCAAGAACGCTGTCACTTTGATCGTGATCGGTTGAACGATGTCGACCTGGCCGTTGGATGTGAAATTGTATGTAGCGGCCGAGATGTCCACCGGCGCTCCGGTGTTGAACGCTTTGCATTCGCTGTAGTTGACGGTTACGTGCTGATTGGTCGCTTTGGTGGCGGCAATGGTGCCCGAGGTTGCGGCTTTTTTACAGACGATCACCCCAGCACCCGTATTGAACACTTGGTCCTGGGTAGCGACCCCCGTCAGGCTGCCGGTCGAGCTGGCTGTAAATTCAGCGGCGGAGGCATTGGCTACGCCGACCGCGCTGAACGCCGCGACGACGAGGACAAGGGCCCCGATCTTCTTGAAGGAACGCATGTAGCGATCTCCTTGGATTGTCTTACGTTTTTCCTGCACGCTCGCGTCAGCGATCTGGCCAGCGGTTGGTGCGAGCCTCCCAGGCGATCAGAGATTGTCAACTATTCAGCAAGATTGTTTCCCATTCTCCGCGCCGATGGAGAGGCCGACCTCGGCGCAGAAGATTCACCCGCTGTCCCCGATCGCGGTTAGGGTCGGACGGGACCAGTCCACTCCAGATCGGGGAATCGAACCATGGCCTACGAAATGCAGATACGTGGCACCCAGAGCGAGGTGAAGGTCCGCAGCCCCTGGGCAGCCGCCCTGCTGCCGATCATCACCCTGGGGATCTACCACGTTGTCTGGTGGTACAAGATCAACAAGGAGCTGAAGGAGTTCGGCGAGGCCAAGGGCCACGACCTCGGTCGCAACCCGACCAACTCGGTGCTGGCGCTGGTTCCCGGCTTCCTGATCATCGTGCCGCCCCTGGTCTCCTACTGGCGCGGGACCAAGCGGATCATGGGCGCCGCCCAGCTCGGCGGCAAAGAGCCGGTCAACGGCTGGATCTCGCTGATCCTCTACCTGCTGATCGCACCCGCCTTCTGGGCCTACCTCCAGGTATCGCTGAACCACGTCTGGGAACAGGAAGCGGACCCGCTTCCCGGCCAGGACGCGCCGCCCCCGCGCGACGAGATGCCGCCCCCGCTCCCGCCCCAGGAGTAGCCCTCTAGCTGCCGAGATAGCGCTCGACGTCGGCGGCATCGGCGTCGAGCGCCTTCTCCACCTTCTTCGTCACCTTCTCCAGCGGCTCGATGGTGACCTTGCCGCCGGCGAAGCGCCAGGTGCCGACCGCGCGGCCCTCGACCAGGAGGAATGGCCGGAAGAGGCCGTTCACCGTGACCAGGTGCTGGTGGCGGCCGACGACTTCCTCGCGCGAGGTCCAGCCGAGCAGCAGCGGGTCGAAGGCGCCGAGCAGCCTCGGCTCGGGCAGCGGCGCCGGCGCCGGGCGCTTGGCGAGATCGACCAGCCCGTCCGGGCGCTGCTCCAGCTCGGAAGCGATCGCGGCGAGCCCGGCGCGCGAGTCGCGCAGCGGCAGCCCCGCCCAGCGCGCGAGGTCGCGGTCGTCGGCCGGCCCGTGCCCGGCCAGGTAGCGGCGCGCCAGCTCGGCCAGCGCCACCTCGCGGTCGACCCGCGGCGGCGGCCCGAGCCAGTCACGGGTCAGCGCGTAGGCGTGCTCCTTGCCGACCATCGGGCCGCGCACCGAGACCCCGCGCAGCGTCGCCCGGAACAGCAGGTGGACCAGCGCCTGACCGGCGGTCGGCACCCCGGCCGAGTCGAGCCGCTCGCGCAGCTGCGGGCGGGTCAGCGGACCCTCGGCGACCAGCGCCCGCTCGATCGCCTCCACCCCGCGCTCGGCCTGCTCGGCGCTCACCCCCTCCTGCGCGAGCCGCGTCGTGCTCGAGGTCAGCAGCGGCGGCGTGGTCAGCGCGTGCAGCCACGGGTAGTCCTCGCTGCGGACCAGGTGCAGGGTGCCGCGGTTGAGCCAGGTGATCAGCAGCGAGCGCTCCTCGCTGAGCTCGCGATCGACGTCGCCGGCCACCAGCCCCTCGGTGCGCGCCCGCACCGCCAGCCGCGCCCCGCGCGGGTCCTGTCCCTGCACCGCCAGCAGCCGCTCGGCCACCTCGACCGGCCCCTTCAGCGGTGGTCCGGCAAGCCCCTGCGCCGTCAGCCGCTCAGCGAGCAGGGTCAAGGATTCTGCCGGCGTGCATCTCGCCCCGCAGGTCGCGGATGTCGCGAATCGACGCGCTCGAAGCCGGTATCCATCCGCCCCAGACCGAAGGGCGACGTTCGCAGAGGGCTCAGCGCCGGCCGCTGAAGAGGTCGCGCATCCGACCCATGAAGCCCTTGCGACCGCCGACCAGGTCGGCCGGGTTGACCGAGAGCGCGGCCGGGTTGGCGCCCGGCTTCGGCAGCGCCGCCGCCGCGGCGGCGTCGATCTTCAAAACCACGCCGCGTTCGTAGAGCGCCGCCACCTCGGGCGCGTCGACGAAGCGGTGGCCGCCGGGCCCGGCGGTGGTGTCGAAGACGATCCCGTCGAACATGTCGGCCTCGCGCGCCGAGAGCACCCGGACCACGCGGCCGAGCTTCTCGCCGTCGCTGGAGAACACCGGAATGCCCCCGTCGACGACGAGGTAGGAAGTCGGTGCGCCGAGATCCTCCATCGGGGCAGCCTAGCCGACGCCCTGCGCCTACACTCCGCCCCAGGGAGTCTTCGAGGGGAACGGAGGAGCGATGGGGCTGAACCTTGCATCGATCGTCACCGAGAGCAGTGCGGAGGTGCCGCGGAGCACGGCGGTGAGGCTGGGAGAGACCGAGCTCTCCTACGCGGCGCTGGACGAGCGCAGCGCCCGTCTTGCGACCCTGCTCGCCGCGCGCGGGATCGAGCCCGGCGACCGGGTCGGGGTGATGCTGCCGAACGTGCCGGAGTTCCCGGTCGCCTACTACGGCGTGCTGCGGGCCGGCGCCGTCGTGGTGCCGATGAACGTACTGCTGAAGCGGCGCGAGATCGCCTTCTACCTGGGCGACTCCGGGGCCGAGCTGCTGCTCGCCTGGCACGGTTTCGCCGAGGAGGCGCGAACCGGCGCCGAGGAGGCCGGCGCCGAGCTGATCGAGGTCGAGCCCGGAAGCTTCGCCGAGCTGCTGGCCGGCTACGAGCCGACCGCCGAGCTGGCCGCCACCGACGAGCAGGACACGGCGGTGATCCTCTACACCTCGGGCACCACCGGCAAGCCCAAGGGCGCCGAGCTGACCCACCTCAACCTCCACCGCAACGCCGAGATCGCCAGCCGCACCAACTGCCAGATCGAGCGGGGCGACATCGTCCTCGGCGCCCTGCCGCTCTTCCACTCCTTCGGCCAGACGGTCAGCATGAACGCCTCGCTGGGGGTCGGCGCGACCCTCACCCTGGTCCCCAGATTCGACCCCGGCGATGCACTGTCGACGATGCAGCGCGACGGGGTCACGCACTTCTACGGAGTGCCGACGATGTTCGGGGCGCTGCTCCACCACCCCGAGCGCGAGGGCTACGACACCTCGACGCTGCGCATCTGCCTGACCGGCGGCGCGGCGATGCCGGTCGAGGTCCTGCGCGGCTTCGAAGACGCCTTCGGGGCGATGGTCCTCGAGGGGTACGGGCTCTCGGAGACCTCGCCCGTCGCCTGCTTCAACCACCCCGACCGCGGTCCCAAGCCCGGCTCGATCGGGACGCCGCTGGAAGGGGTGGAGATGAAGGTCGTCGACGAGGACGGCGCAGAGGTCGCCCAGGGCGAGGTCGGCGAGATCGTGATCCGCGGCCACAACATCATGAAGGGCTACTGGCAGCGCCCGGACGCCACCGAGGAGGCGATGCGCGGCGGCTGGTTCCACAGCGGCGACCTCGGCCGGATCGACGAGGACGGTTTCTTCTTCATCGTCGACCGCAAGAAGGACATGATCATCCGCGGCGGCTACAACGTCTACCCGCGCGAGGTCGAGGAGATCCTCTACGAGCACCCGAAGATCCGCGAAGCGGCGGTGATCGGCGTCCCCGACGACCAGTGGGGCGAGGAGATCGGCGCCGCCGTGGTGACGATGGACGGCGAGGAGCTGAGCCCGGAGGAGGTCAGCGCCTACGTCAAGGAGCACATCGCCGCCTACAAGTACCCGCGCCTGGTCTGGTTCCTCGACGACCTTCCCAAGGGCCCGACCGGCAAGATCCTGAAGCGCGAGATCGCGGCGCCGGCGGGCTGAGCCCCGGCGAAACTGGCCGGGCAGCCAGTTTCTCGGTAACCTCCGCGGGCCGACCATGCGACACCAAAAGGAGCAGAGATGAGCGTCGCCTCCCAGAGCTTGATGGACAACATCACCTACGAGGATCTGTACCGCCGCTGGGAGGAGGGCAACTGGAGCGCCTACGACATCGACTTCTCCTCCGACCGCGCCGGCTGGGACGCGCTGAGCGAGATCCAGCGCAGCTCGGCGATGTGGATCTACTCGATGTTCTACTACGGCGAGGACCGGGTCGCCGACACCCTCGCCCCCTACGTGACCGCGGCGCCGACCGAGGAGCAGCAGTACTTCCTCGCCACCCAGCAGGTCGACGAGGTCCGCCACGCGGTCTTCTTCCACCGCTTCTTCAAGGAGGTGATCGGGGTCGGCGGCGACTCGGTCCAGCAGACCCTCTCCTCCACCCTCCCCCAGCTCAACTGGGGCTACCGCGGGATCTTCGACCGCCTCGACCTGATGGCCGAGGAACTGCGCAAGGACCGCTCGATCCCCAAGTACGCGCAGGCGATCACGCTCTACCACCTGATCGTCGAGGGCAGCCTCGCGCAGCCGGGCCAGCACTTCATCGAGGACTTCTTCGCCTCCGAGGAGACGATGCCGGGCTTCAGCTCCGGCATGGTCAACGTCTCACGCGACGAGCAGCGCCACATCGGCTTCGGCGTCAAGGTCCTCTCCGAACTGCTGCGCGAAGGCGCGCCGGGCTGGGAGGAGAACCGGGCGGCAGTGGTCGAGCTGCTGCAGGAGGTCCTGCCCTACGGCCCGGCCGTCTTCTCGCCCCCGAACCGCGACCGCGCGTACACCGAGTGCTACGGCTTCTCGCTCGAGGACATCTTCGCCTTCGGCCTCAAACTGATCCGCCAGCGCTGGCGCACGATCGGCTTCCCGACCGAGGAGATGCCGCCCGGCACCTTCCCCTTCGACCCCGAGGCCTCCGAGGAGGAGATCGCCGGCCGCCAGGTGCAACTGATGATGGCCGGCATCCTCGGCCCGCCCGACGGGCCCACGCCGAGCTCCGACCCGGAGCTGCAGCGCCTCTACTTCGACGTGATCACCCGGGTCGCCGACCCGGCCCCCGCCAACGGCTCGCCGCTGGTCTATCAGTGGCGCTTCACCGACGCCGAGCCCTGGCACCTGATCATCGACAACGGCTCGACCCGCGCCGAGCCGGGCGAAGCGCCGAACCCGACGGTGACGATCGAGAGCAGCTGGGCCGATTGGATCGCCTCCGGCAAACCCGACGCCAACCCGATGAAGATGATGCTGCAGCGCCGGATCCGTCCCCGCGGGCCGATTCGCGAGCTGGCGCGGATGCGCAAGGTCTTCGGCTAGCGCGAGCTAGCTGATCGGCGGCCGGGCGTCCGCCCAGGGACGCTCGGCCTCGATCTGGGCGGCGAGGGAGAACAGGGTCGCCTCGTCGTTGGGGCGGCCGATGATCTGGACCGCCAGCGGCATCCCGTCCTCGGCGAAGCCGGTCGGCACCGACATCGCCGGGTTGCCGAGGTGGTTCCAGGGGATGCAGAAGGGATAGAAGCGGCTCATCCCGAGCACGGTGTGGAGGGCGCCGCGGCCCTCCCAGCGGCGGACCGGCAGCGCCGTGCCGCCCATCACCGGGGTGATCAGGACGTCGTGGGTGTCGAAGATCGCGTTGATCCGGGCCGCGTCGGTCTCGCGGGCCGCGAGGGCGCGCTCGAAGATCGCGTCCGGAAGCAGCGAGCCGAGCCTGCCGAAGCCGCGGGTGCGGCGTTCGAGGCGCTCGGGGTGCGGGACTTCGGCGACGGTGTCGGAGACGCCGCGGAGGAAGCGCGGGGTGATGTTGTTGCCGACCCCGCCCCAGTCCGGGTCCTGCTCGCTGACCTCGTGCCCGAGCGAGCCCAGCATCTCGGCCGCGTCGGTGACCGCCTTCTTGACCACGCCATCGACGATCGGCGGAGCCACCGCCCGCGGGGCCAGGTTCGACCAGGCGACGCGCAACTTGCCGGGCGGCGTCTGCGCCGACTCGACGAAGGGGCGCTCGGGCGGCGGCGGCGCGCCGGGCTCCCGCGAGCCGCCGGAGACGACGTCGAGCCAGAGCGCGGTGTCGATCACGTTGCGGCTGAGGCAGCCCATCACCGCCAGCCCGTTCCAGTATTCGAGCGCCGGCGCCAGCGAGACCCGGCCGCGCTGCGGTTTCAGGCCGAAGAGCCCGCAGGAGGCGGCGGGCAGGCGGATCGAGCCGCCGCCGTCGCCGGCCGAGGCGATCGGGACGAGGCCGGCCGCGACCGCGGCCGCGGACCCGCCGCTGGAGCCGGCGGGCGTGCGCTGGGGATTCCAGGGGTTGCGGGTGACGCCGTACGTCGCCGACTCGGTGAAGCCGCAGATCGCCAGCTCCGGCAGCAGGGTCAGGCCGACGACGATCGCCCCGGCCTCGCGCAACCGCCGGACGATCTCCGAGTCGGCCTTGGCGGGCTCGGAGAAGGCGTCGGTACCGAAGGTGCGGACCTCGCCGGCGACGTCGGTTTCGTCCTTGATCGCGATCGGCACGCCCAGCAACGGCCGCTCGTCGCCGCCCTTCAGCCGCGCTTCAGCCTGCTCGGCTTCCAGCAGCGCCCGCTCGGGGAAGACGACGCGGAAGGAGTTCAGCTGCGGATCGAGCCGCTCGATCCGCTCCAGGCAGAGCCGCACCAACTCGGTCGGCGTGACCTCCCCCGCCCGCACCATCTCCGCCTGTCGCGCCGCCCCGGCAAAAGCAATGTCGTCCCCCAAGCTGGCCACGCAGCCAATCCTATGGGGGGCGGCTGCATCGGGGGGGTCTTGCGTGAGGAGTTGGGGTGCCCTCTCCCTGAGGCCGTCGCGCAGCTGGGCGACCTGCGCGGCTCGATCGTTGTCCCTGAGCCTCCGGGAGAGGGCACCCCAACTCCTCCAACGAGACCCCGCCGAAGGTCCGCTGTAGCTGAACAGCCCAAGGGTTCGGGCCGGAGCTGAGAAACCTTGAGTCTGCTCTCACCCGCGTATAGCGCGGGCTAGGACGTACTCACGGAGACCTTGGGCCCCTAAGCGATCGAATCCCCGGTGCCAGCTCCCCGAACCCTGGGGCTTTTCCCGTTACCCCAGGGCTGATCCCGGACTGGCGAGGGTGGGTGGGGAGAGCCAACCCCTATGCCCCGCCCCTCGTCAGGCTTTGGCCGGCTCGGCCTCGCCGGACTCGAAGCTGAGGTCCGGCAGGGCGCGGTCGAGCCAGGCGGGCATCCACCAGTTCCACTCGCCCATCAGCTTCATCGCCGCCGGCACCAGGATCAACCGGACCAGGGTCGCGTCGAGGGCGATCGCGACGGCGCAACCGAGGCCGAGCTCCTTGATCGAGGGGACGCCGGTGAGGATGAAGACGGCGAAGACCGAGGTCATGATCAGCGCCGCCGAGGAGATCGTGCGGGCGCTCGAGGAGAGGCCCTCGGCGACCGCGCGCTCGTTGTCGCCGTGGCGCATGTAGCGCTCGCGGATCCGCGACATCAGGAACACCTCGTAGTCCATCGAGAGGCCGAAGACGACGGCGAAGATCAGCGGCACGTTGATCGTGTCCAGCGCCCCCTGGCTTTCGAACCCGAGCGGGCCGTCGAGCCAGCCCCACTGGAAGACCGCGACGAGGACGCCGTAGGCGGCTCCGATCGAGAGCAGGTTCATCAGCACCGCCTTCAGCGGCAGGACCAGCGAGCGCAGCATCACCATCAGCACGAGGAAGCTGAGCGCAAGGACGAAAAGGATGATCTTCCACATCGAGCCGCTGATCTGTTCGCGGACGTCGTAGCCGCGCGCGGTCTCGCCGCCGACCGCCACCGTCGCCGTCTGCCCAAGGGCCGACTCGGGCACGACTTCGCCGCGCAGCCGCTCGACCAGGGCGACCGCCGCGTCGGACTCGCTGCCGGCGTTCGAGGTGAGCTGGACGAGGACGCTCTCGCCGGCGTAGATCGGTGCCGCCACCGCGCTCACGCCAGGCGTCTGCGCGGCGCTGCGCTCGAAGGCGACGACCGCGGCCCTGTCCCCGGCGTTCGGAGGAGCCCCGAAGCTGGCGACGATCTGGATCGGGTCGGTGCCGCCGCCGAGCTCCTCGGAGGCGAGTTCGTTGCCGACCCGGACGTCGGAGTCCTTGGGGAACTGGGCCAGCGCCTCGGTCCCGGTCTCCAGAGAGAGCAGCGGGCTGGCGAGAAACAGGAGCACCGCCGAGACGCCGATCACGGCGACCCAGGGGCGGCCCATCACCCGCGCCGTCCAGCCCTCCCAGAACTGGCTGCGCCCGGCTGCCGCGAGGGCGGCCTGCTCGGGGGTGCGGCGGCGGTAGAAGCGGCGGCGGAAGAAGGCGTTGACGCGGCCGACGATCCCGCCCGGCAGCACCCGGTCGCCGAGCATCGCGATCAGCGCCGGCAGCAGCGTCATCGCGGTCAGGATCGAGACGGCGACGACGACCATCGCCCCCAGCGCCATCGAGCGCAGCGCCTGGTTGTCGACCATCCAGAGGCCGGCCAGGGAGATGATCACGGCGAGGCCGGAGAAGCTGACCGCGAGGCCGGAGGTCGAGAGCGCCTTGGCCCGGGCCTCGATCTTGTCGAGCCCGCCCTGGCGCTCCTCGCGGTAACGAGCGAGAATGAAGAGGGAGTAGTCGATCGCCACCCCGATCCCGATCATCGAGGCCATGTTGGTGACGAAGACCGAGGTCGTCATCTGCAGCGAGATGAAGTAGATGAGGGCGCCGGTGACGAGCACGCTGACGAAGCCGAGCGCCAGCGGCAGCGCCGCGGCGGCCAGCGAGCCGAAGACGATCAGCAGGATCAGGGCGACGATCGGGAACCCGGTCGCCTCCGCCTTCGAGAGGTCCTTCTTCGAGATCTCCTGCATCCCGGCCCAGATCGTCGGCTGGCCGACCAGGTAGGGGGTCACCCCCGCCTCGGCTTCGCCCGGGCTCATGTCTTCGCGCAGGGTCGCGGCCGAGTCGATCAGCTCGTCGGAGGACTGCTGGCTGCGCAGCGGCAGCAGCGCGAAGCCGGTCGCCTCGAGTTGGCGGAGGCCCTGGGCGGCGATCGCCGGCGGCAGGGTGACGTCACCGACCTCGGCGACTTCCCCCCGCACCCGCGTGACCGCCGCCGCGCGCTCGGCGGCGCTCGCGTCCGGCGCCGCCTGCAGGGCGACGGCGATCCCGTCGGCCTTTTCGCCGAACTCGGCCTGCAGCGACTTGCTGACCGCGTCGGACTGGCTGCCCGGAACGTCGAAGCCGCCGCCGGTCAGGTGCTCGGTCTGTTTGGCGGCGAAGGGGAGCGCGAGGAGGACGATCAGGACCCAGATGCCGACCACCCACCGGCGCCGCCGGCCCAGCACACTCGCAAGTCGATTCATCCCGTCGCGCATGAGTCGAGGTCGAGCCTCCCTCACCGACGCGACCCCGGTCTGTGAGCCCCGTCACTCCGTGAGCGGCGTCACGCGGGTCCCTGCGCTTGCAGCCCCCTGGGCGACAAGCGCAGGTTGCGGGTTATTCGGAGATCAGCAGGTAGCGCGCCGAGGCGGTGCCGGCCTCGAGCGCGGCGCTGTTGTCGCGGGCCGGGTCCGAGAGCGCCTGCAGGGCGAAGCCGTCGCCGACCGCGAACAGGTACGAGACGACGGCGTCGGCGTCGAAGCGGAGGCTGATCACGCCCTCGGAGTCCTTGGCCTTGAGGACCTCGGCGACGTGGGAGCGGGTGCGCTCGAACAGCTGCCCGACCTCGCGCTGGATGTCGGGGTTGCGGCGGCCGGCGCTGAACAGCTCGTAGAGCAGGAGGAAGAAGCCGGGATCGTTGTCGATCATGTCGGTGAGGCTGGAGACGAGGACGTTGAGGACGTGGTCGACGCTCGTCGCCTTCTCCAGCATCTCGTCGAGCCGGGCGACCCGCAGCTCGGCGTCGCGGCGCACCACCTCGACCAGCAGCCGCTCCTTGGTCCCGAAGTAGTAGTGAAGGAGCCCGCGGCTGACCCCGGCCTCGCGGGCGACGTGCTCGAAAGTCGAGCCGGCGGCCCCGCGCTCGGCGACCGAGTCGCGCATCGCGTCGACGATCCGCTGCGCCTTGTCGCCGCTTAACTCCCGCTCTTTCGTCGCCGCCTCCATATGAATCAGTCTAGGTGAGGAAACTGACGGGACCCGCGGACCTGACGAGACTCAGCGAGCGGCAGGCAAGGACGCAGGAAGCGAAGCGTGCTCCGCACGCGAGCGCCCGAGGACGCCGCATGCCGCTCGCTGAGTCCGTCAGGAGCCGTTGATGCTGGTGGTGGAGGAGGAGTACTCAAACTCCTCTTCGGCACCGAACAGCGCGTCGAGGACCGTCTTGCGGGCACCCTCGCTGAGGATCAGCGCCGCGACCGCTCCGACCAGGGCAAGCAGCACCAGCTTGCCGAGGCGGCTCTTGCGCTTCGGCTTCTGCAGGCGGTCGTTGGCTTCCTGCAGCAGCTCGGCGGTCTTGCGCATTTCCTTCTGGACCTTCTTGTCGGAGGTCACGGCCTTGACCGGGCCCCGGCCGTTGTCGGTCGCCCGGGTGTAGGCCTTCTTGGCGGAGTCGAAGGCATCGCGGAGGTTGTCGCGCAGGTCTTCGTCCTCGATCAGACGCTGCACGTACGGATTCTTACGTGCGGTCTCGTAGATGTCGGTGGCGCGAGCCGCCTTGGTCTTGCTCATTCCCTCTCCTCGCTCGGTTCCGAAGTTCGCAGGATAACTCTAGAGCCTAGGAACACACCTACCCGGGACCGACACCGTCAAGCAGCACGCCATTGGTCCGGAAATCGAGCCGGGCGTGGCGCAGACGGTCCAGCCGCAGCGGCGCCAGGCCCGGGCGCGGCAGCCGGTAGCGGTAGATGTCGAGGCGCCCGGCGTCTTCGTAGCCGCTCCTGCGGAACCCGGGGCCGAGCAGCCGGCGCGAGGGCGGCGGCACCCGGCCCTCGGAGACGAAGTTGATTTCGTGGACCATCCAGTCGAGGCCTTCGGACGGTTTCGCCATGAAGGCGCCGTGGGGGAGCTCGTAGCGCAGGGGCGCCTCGCCGAGCGTCCAGGTGACGATCGCCCGCGGCGCCTGCGGCTCGCCGAGGCGGCTGGCGACGGCACCCCAGTCGGGGCGCTGCAGGTCCGGCGAGAAGCTGGCCCAGAGGCAGAAGCCGAGCGAGTAGGCGACCAGGCCGGCGGCGAGGACGTTGCCGAGGCGCCGCGCGGTCGGCAGGGTCAGCCCGATCGCGGCGACCACCAGCAGCGGCACCAGGGCCGGGATCATGTTGCGGGCGAGGACGAAGTCCTTGCCGCCGGGGAAGACGGCGAGCGCGACCGGGACGAGGATCGAGGCGGCGCCGACCAGCAGCGGCACCGCGGCGGCCCGGCGCTCCTCGCCGCGCCCGCGCCAGGCCAGCAGAGCGAAGGCGCCGAGGCAGAGGGCCAGCGGCACGACCGCCAGCTGCGGGCGCTCGGGGCGGCCGATGATGTCGGCGGTCTCGCCGGTCAGGAAGGTCGCGGCGGTTTCCCAGAGCCGGTGCCCGAGGCTGAGGCTGCCGATCCATTCGGCGTGGCCGTAGGACATCTGGTGGATCGCCAGCGGCGCCAGCAGGGCGGCGAAGCCGGCGACGATCGCCAGCCCCGCGAAGCCGGCGCCGCGGCGGCGGCGGGCAAGCAGGAAGGCCTCGACGAGGATCGGGAAGACGGCGAAGTAGTGGGTCGCCAGGGCGAGCCCGGAGGCCACCCCCCAGAGCACGAAGTCGCGCCGCTGGCCGTTGCGCAGCGCCCGCAGGCAGAAGAGCAGGGAGACGGCGCAGAGCAGGGTCAGCAGCGCGTAGGCGCGGGCCTCCTGCGAGTACCAGAGCAGCATCGGGTTGACGGCGACCAGGGCGGCCGACATCAGGCCGGCGCGGCGGTCGCGCAGCTCGGCCCCGATGAAGTAGGCGACCGGGATCGTCGCGACGCCGGCCAGCGCCGAGAGCGAGCGCAGGCCGATCTCGCCGGTCCCGGTCACCTGGGTCCAGAGCCAGGCCAGCGCGTAGTAGAGCGGCGGCGCCGACTCGCTGTAGCCGACCACGTCCATGGTGTGCCCGAAGTCGCCGCGGAGCACGCGGACGGCGGTCACCACCTCGTCGTGGTGGTAGCTCTGCAGGCCGAGCGTGGCGAAGCGCAGCAGCGCCCCGACCGCGGTCAGCCCGAGCACGATCCAGAAGACCCGCGTGCGTTCCTCGAAGGTCTCCCGGACCGTCTGCGCGATTGCCGCCGGACCGCCCCGGCGCAGGGTTGCCGCCTCCACCTATGCCATCTCCTTACGAGAGGGCGACGTCGAGCGCCTTGGAGACTTCGTCGACGAAGACGAACTCCAGGCCACCGAGCTCGTGCTCGGGGATCTCACCGACGTCACCCTGGTTGCGCTCCGGCACGATCACCCGCTTGATCCCGGCCCTCTGCGCCGCCAGCGACTTCTCCTTGAGCCCGCCGATCGGCAGCACCTGCCCCGTCAGCGTCACCTCACCGGTCATCGCGACATCGTTGCGAACGGGCCGGCCGCTGATCAGCGACGACAGCGCCACGGTCATCGCGACCCCGGCCGAGGGGCCGTCCTTGGGCACCGCCCCGGCCGGCACGTGGACGTGGATGTCGTGCTCGGCGAACCACTCCTCGCCGAGCTTCGGGGCGATCTCGGCCCAGTGCCCGCGCACGTAGGAGAGCGCCGCCTGCGCCGACTCCTTCATCACGTCGCCGAGCTGGCCGGTGATCGTCAGCTTGCCGGCGCCCGGCATCGCCGTCGCCTCGATGAAGAGGACGTCGCCGCCGGTCGGGGTCCAGGCGAGGCCGGTGGCGACGCCGGCGACCTTGGTGCGGCGGCGCTGCTCGGCGAAGACGCGGCGGCGGCCGAGCAGCTCGCGCGCCTTCTTGCCGGAGACCTTGACCTTGCGCTTCGATTTTCCTTCGGCGACGTCGCGGGCGACTTTGCGGCAAATCGTGCCGATCTGGCGCTCGAGGTTGCGGACCCCGGCCTCCCGCGTGTACTCCTCGACGATCGCCTTCAGGGCGGCGTCGGCGAACTCGATCTGCGACGGCTTCAGGCCGTTCGCCTTGATCTGGCGGTCGACCAGGTACTGGCGGGCGATGTGGACCTTCTCGTCGAGCGTGTAGCCGGCCAGCTCGATCGTCTCCATCCGGTCCAGCAGCGGCCCGGGGATCGTGTCGAGGACGTTGGCGGTGGCGATGAAGACGACGTCGGAGAGGTCGAACTCGAGGTCGAGGTAGTGGTCGCGAAAGGAGTCGTTCTGGGCCGGGTCGAGGACCTCGAGCATCGCCGAGGCGGGGTCGCCGCGGAAGTCGGCGCCCATCTTGTCGATCTCGTCGATCATGAAGACCGGGTTGCGCGAGCCGGCGTCGCGGAGGGCGCGGACGATCGTCCCCGGCAGGGCGCCGATGTAGGTGCGGCGGTGGCCGCGGATCTCCGCCTCGTCGCGGACGCCGCCGACCGAGATCCGCTCGAACTCGCGCCCCAGCGCCTTCGCGATCGAGCGGCCGAGGCTGGTCTTGCCGACCCCGGGCGGGCCGACGAAGCAGAGGATCGGCCCGGGCGAGTCCGGGTTCAGCTTGCGCACCGCCAGGTACTCGAGGATCCGGTCCTTGACCTTTTCGAGGTCGTAGTGGTCGGCGTCGAGCACCTTACGCGCGTGCTTGATGTCGAGGTTGTCCTCGGTCTCGGTCGCCCAGGGCAGCTCGGTCAGCCACTCCAGGTAGGTGCGGATGACGCCGTGCTCGGCCGCCGCCGGCGGCAGTTTCTCCAGCCGCGCCAGCTCCCGGTCGGCCGCCTTCATCGCGTGCTCGGGCAGTCCCGCGGCCTCGATCTTCTCCCGCAGTTCGTTCGCTTCGGCCTGCTGCTCGTCGCCCTCGCCGAGCTCGTCCTGGATCGCTTTCATCTGCTGGCGCAGGAAGAACTCGCGCTGGCCCTTGTCGACTTCGGACTGCACCTGGGTCTGGATCTGGGTCCCCAGCTGGACCACCTCGAGCTCGCGGGCGAGGATCCGCGAGAGGTGGCGCAGCCGCTTGGCGACGTCGATCTCCTCCAGCAGCACCTGCTTCTCCTCGACGGCGATCCGCAGCGAGCCGGCGATCAGGTGGCCCAGCGCGACCGGGTCGTCGATGTTGGCGACGGCCAGCTGCAGCTCCTCCGGCAGGTAGGGGATCTGCTCGACGATCTCCGAGAAGGTGCGCTGGACGTTGCGGGTCAGCGCCTCCAGCTCGGGGCTCGGCTCGCTGACGTCCGGCAGCTCGGTGATCCCGGCCAGCAGGTAGGGCTGCTCGGTCAGGTACTCGCCGACCCGGACCCGCTGGGTCGCCTGGACGAGGATCCGCAGCGAGCCGTCGGGGACCTTGACCATCCGGGCGACGATCCCGGCGACGCCGACGTCGTAGAGCTCGGCCGGGCCGGGCTCCTCGTTCTCGGGGTCGCGGGAGGCGACCATGACCAGGGTCCGGTTGGCGCCGAGGACGTCGTTGACGAGCTGGATCGAGCGCTCCTGGCCGACCGCCAGCGGGGTCAACGAGTCGGGGAAGGTGACCGAGTCGCGCAGCGGCAGCACCGGCAGCGCGTCCGGCAGCGGCGCGCCCGCGCGGATCAGCTCCTCCGCTTCGAGCGGGGATTCGACCACCTCGAGGACCGGGGCCCCCTCCATCCCGACGGCCATTTAACTGCGGCCGATCGGGACCCGGCGGGTGGTCTCTTCGGGGTCGCGCAGGGGCAGCTCGATCCGCAGCACCCCGTCGTCGTAGGTGGCGCTGGCCCGCTCGGCGTCGACCTCGACCTGGAACTCGACCACGCGGCGGAAGGGCCCGGAGGGGATCTCGACCTGCTGATAGACGCGGCCCTCGGTCTCCTGCACCGGCCGTTCGCCGACGATCGCCAGGTGGCGGCCGGAGACTTCGATCCCTACCTCGCTCAGGGAGACCCCGGCGAGGTCGACCTTGACGATCGCCCGCTGCGGCTCGCCGCAGTAGTAGACGTCGACGTTGGGCGAGAAGCCGGTGGTGCGGCGGCTCACGTAGTGCCCCCGCCCCCAGGAGTCGCCGAGCATCTGGTCCATCTCCCGGCGCATGCGGGCGAAATCGGCGAAGAGATCACGCTGCGGCATCGCAAAAACATAGCCCGCCCGGGAGGGCGGTGGCCTAGATCGCCTTCTGCGAGGCCCAGCGCGGCGCCCGCATCAACAGGACCGGCTGGCGGGGCGGCACCAGGCCCTCGGGGCGGTTCGGCCGGAAGGTCGCGCAGGGCTCGTTCAGCTCCAGCGCGCAGAGCATGTTCTTGTGGAAGAAGCAGTCCTCGCAGGTGGGCGGTTTGGGCTTGCGCGGCATCGGCTCGCGCATGGTGGCAGCCGTGCCCGGCAGGCGTGAGCCGCGACTTCGCAAATGCCGCACCTCTTTGAAACAGCTTCGTGACATCTTCCCCGCGTCTTGCGGTCCTGCCGCCCCCCGTCGCTAACATCAGTCGTAGATGGAGGCTCACGACCGCAGCGAGAAGCTTTCCGCCTCGCCACCGCTCTTCAAGAGCGAATTCCTCAACTTCTTCTCCCGGGTCCACCCCGCCGTGCCGGCGGTGATCTTCGTCCCGGTGGTCGTCGGGATGGAGTGGCTGGGCGTCGACAGCGGCTTCTCGGTCCTCAAGCTGGTGCTGCTGACCCTGGCCGGAGTCGGCGTCTGGACGCTGACCGAGTACTGGCTGCACCGCCTCGTCTTCCACTGGGAGCCCGACAACGCCTTCGGCCGCCGCATGCACTTCATCATCCACGGCATCCACCACGACCATCCCAACGACAAGATGCGCCTGGTGATGCCGCCGTCGGTCTCGATCCCGCTGTCCGCCCTCTTCTTCGGCGCCTTCTGGCTGCTCCTCGGCGACGCCGCCTTCCCGGTCTTCGGCGGCTTCATCCTCGGCTACCTCTTCTACGACTACACGCATTACTACGTCCACCACTTCGTCCCCAAGACGAAGTTCGGCAAGCGGCTGCGCGAGCACCACATGCGCCACCACTTCCAGGACCACCGCTTCGGCTACGGCGTCTCCTCGCCCCTCTGGGACGTGGCCTTCCGGACGCTGCCGCGGCGCCGCAAGAGTCGCTAGATCGGGCTCGTCCAGCGCCGCGGGGGTAAGGGCACCCTCCGCCTGAAGCCGTCGCGCAGCTGGGTCGATCTGCTGGCTTCGGGGCCTTGTTCCTGAGCTTCATTCGGAGGGTGCCCTTACCCCCTCCAGCGAAGCACGGGACCCTCCTGGGCGGGAGCTGTTGGGGACCTCAGCGGGAGGTCTGCGGTTGGACCTGCATCTCGGCCGCCATCGCGACCGCGTTGCCGTTGTGGCCGAGATGGGCGAGGGCGGTCTCGCTCATCCGCGCCGCCGCCTTTGGCGTGTGCTCGTCGAGCGCGCCGAGCCGGCGGGCAGCGATCCGCGCCGTCAGCCCCCGCGTCTGGAAGAGCACCAGCTCCCCCAAATGCTCCTCCGCCATCACCAATCCCTCCCCCACCGCCACCGCAGGGTGCGGCAGACCTTTGTTCCGGATAGCGGAACAAAGGTCTGCCGCACCCTGGCGGCTGCCGGCGCTGGCCGGGTTCCTGGTCACCGGAACCCTCGCCGGCGCCGGCGCCGCCTGCTCTGGGTGGGTTGGTGCGCATCTTCTTCGTCCACCACGTGACCTGGAGCGTCGACTCCGTCTGTCACTCCTCGGCACGCGGAGGTTCGAGACCGACGATCGCTCCACCAACTTCTTCTGGCTGGGGCTGGCCCGCAACGTGATCCGGATCTCATCGGAGCGCCAGGCCGAACGCACTCGGTAACAGAAGCTCTGTTTTTCTTCACCATTTGGCCATGGGCTTCCCCCGAATGGTTGTCTAAGCCCACTTGACCTCACACGCACACACAGTGAGGGTGTGTCTGCGACACTCGTGGGACTTACCAAAATCACCTTTTGGATGGAAAGGACATGATGCCGAGCAACAATGTGGTCGAGGAGGCCCGTCAGTTGATTCACAGTCGACTGGCCGAGCTCGAGGACGAGCGCAAGCGCCTCGAGGGTGCCCTGAAGGAACTTGGTGGGAAAGCCGCCAAACGCGCCCCGGGTCGTCCCCGCGGCAGCAGCAAAAAAGCAGCCGCCCCCGCCCCCGCCGGCGCCGCCGCTCCGAAACGCCGCAAACGCCGTGGCGGCACCCGTGCCGACCAGGCGGTGAAACTGATCGAGAGCCAGCCCGGGATCAGCGCCTCGGACGTGGCCAAGACGATGAAGATCAAGCCGAATTATCTCTACCGCGTGCTCGGCGACCTCGAGAAAGAGGGACGGGTCAAAAAGGACGGCCGTCAGTACTACCCCGGCGGCTGACCAAGCTCCGATAAGAGCGCCAGCTCGGGCAGAGCGGCGCTATGTGGAACGGGCCCCGGGGTGGGGTCTCCCAGACACTCAGCACGAAGTGCGTCTGGGAGACCCCACCCCGGGGCCCGTCTCGCAGAACCTCTAGATCAGCCCGAGCTGAGAGACCGCGTCGCGCTCCTCCTGGAGCTCGATCACGCTGGCGTCGATCCGCCGGCGCGAGAGGTCGGGAACCTCGAGGCCCTGGACGACGCTCCACTCGCCGCCGCTGCAGCTGCAGGGCAGGCCGCAGATGATGCCCTCGCCGATCCCGTAGGAGCCGTCGGCCGGAACCCCCATCGAGACCCAGTCGCCGTCCGGGGTGCCGAGCACCCAATCGTGGATGTGGTCGATCGCCGCGTTGGCGGCCGAGGCGGCGCTGGAGGCACCGCGGGCCTCGATGATCTCGGCGCCGCGCTTGGCGACGCGGGGGATGAACTCGTCGGCGATCCAGGCCTCGTCGTCGACCGCGTCCCAGGCGCTGGAGCCGTCGACCCTGGCGTTGACCAGGTCCGGGTACTGGCTGGCCGAGTGATTGCCCCAGGTGGTCATGTTGGTGACCGCGGAGACCGGCTTGCCGAGCTTGTTGGCGAGCTGGGAGATGCCACGATTGTGGTCGAGCCGCATCATCGCGGTGAAGCGCTCGCGCGGGACGTCGGGCGCGTTCGACATCGCGATCAGGGCGTTGGTGTTGGCCGGGTTGCCGACCACCAGGACCCTGATGTCGTCGGCGGCGCCGGCGTTGATCGCTTCGCCCTGCGGCTTGAAGATGCCGCCGTTGGCCTCGAGCAGGTCGGAGCGCTCCATGCCGGGGCCGCGCGGGCGGGCGCCGACCAGGAGGCCGATGTTGGCGCCGTCGAATGCCTGCTTGGGATCGTCGGTGATGTCGATCTTGCTGAGCAGCGGGAAGGCGCAGTCGTCGAGCTCCATCGCCGTGCCCTCGGCGGCGGCGATCGCCTGCGGGACCTCCAGCAGGCTCAGCTCGACCGGGGTGTCGGGGCCGAGCATCTGGCCACTGGCGATTCTGAACAGCAGGGCGTAGCCGATCTGACCGGCGGCGCCGGTCACGGTTACCTTGACGGGGGTGCTCACGAAATCGTCTCCTCGGAGTAGGTGGTTTCTCGTGCCCTAGGCCATCGCGGCCTGGAGGTTCTCGTCGATCGAGGCCAGGAACTCCTGGGTGGTCTGGAACTCCTGCCCCCCGCCGACGAGCAGCGCGAGGTCTTTGGTCATCCGGCCGCTCTCGACCGTCTCGATGCAGACCCGCTCCAGCGTCTCGCCGAACTGCGAGACCGCGGGCGTCTCGTCCATCCGCCCCCGTGCCGCAAGGCCGCGGGTCCAGGCGAAGATCGAGGCGATCGGATTGGTGGAAGTCGGTTTGCCCTGCTGGTGCTGGCGGAAGTGGCGGGTGACGGTGCCGTGCGCGGCCTCCGCCTCGACGGTCTTGCCGTCGGCGCTCATCAACACGCTCGTCATCAGGCCCAGCGAGCCGAAGCCCTGGGCGACGGTGTCGGACTGGACATCGCCGTCGTAGTTCTTGCAGGCCCACACATAGCCGCCTTCCCACTTCAACGCCGCCGCGACCATGTCGTCGATCAGGCGGTGTTCGTAGGTGATTCCGGCGGCCTCGAAGTCAGCTTTGAACTCACTCTCGTAGACCTCTTCGAAGAGGTCCTTGAAGCGGCCGTCGTAGCGCTTCATGATCGTGTTCTTGGTCGAGAGGTAGACCGGGTAGCCGCGGTTCAGCCCGTACCGCATCGAGGCGCGGGCGAAGTCGCGGATCGAGTCGTCGAGGTTGTACATCGCCATCGCGATGCCGGGCCCCGGGAAGTCGTAGACGTCGAGCTCGACCGGCTCGGAGCCGTCCTTGGGGGTGTAGGTGAGGGTCAGCGAGCCCTCGCCGGGGACGACCAGGTCGGTCGCCCGGTACTGGTCGCCGAAGGCGTGACGGCCGATCACGATCGGCTTCGTCCAGCCCGGGACCAGGCGCGGCACGTTGGAGATCACGATCGGCTCGCGGAAGATGACGCCGCCGAGGATGTTGCGGATCGTCCCGTTCGGCGAGCGGTACATCTCCTTCAGGCCGAACTCGTCGACCCGCGCCTCGTCGGGGGTGATCGTCGCGCACTTGACGCCGACCCCGTGCTTCCTGATCGCGTTGGCGGCGTCGACCGTGATCTGGTCGGAGGTCGCGTCGCGGCTCTCGATGCCGAGGTCGTAGTACTCCAGATCGAGGTCGAGGTAGGGCAGGACCAGCTGCTCTTTGATGAACGACCAGATGATGCGGGTCATCTCGTCGCCGTCGAGCTCGACCACCGGATTCTTGACCTGGATCTTCGCCACCGGCGGGCGATGCTATCTACCTCGGCATCTCGGTCGCACCCTCGCGGAGAAACCCCTGGAGGTGTCACAATCCCTCTCCGATGGCAACCAGGGAGCGCCACACCTCCGGCAACCACGAGGTCGCCAACCAGCCGCCGCCGCTGGCCGACTACAACCTCTTCGAGGCCGACACGCCGCTGCGCGAGGCGGTCCGCCGCGAGGGCGCCGAGTGGGCCGAGTCGCGGATCGCCGCGGTCGGCGAGCTCGCCGGCAGCGCCCACGCGCAGGAGCTGGGCCGGCTGGCCAACGAGAACGGGCCGCGGCTGAAGACCCACGACCGCTACGGCAACCGCGTCGACGAGGCCGAGTTCCACCCCGCCTGGCACGAGCTGCTCGGCGCCGCGGTCGGCCACGAGCTCCACAGCAGCCCCTGGAAGGACCCGCAGCCCGGCGCCCACGTCGCCCGCGGCGCCGCCTTCATGTGCATGTCGCAGGCCGAGGCCGGGATCGGCTGCCCGATCTCGATGACCTATTCGGTGATCCCCGCGCTGCGCACGCAGCCGGAGCTGGCCGCCGAGTGGGAGCCGCACTTCCTCTCCGCCACCTACGACCCCGCCAACGCCCCGGCGCCCGGCAAGGCCGGCGCCCTGGCCGGGATGGGGATGACCGAGAAGCAGGGCGGCACCGACGTCCGCGCCAACACCACCGTGGCCCGTCCCGTCAACGGCGGCGGCCCCGGCGCCGAGTACGAGCTGAGTGGCCACAAGTGGTTCATGTCGGCGCCGATGTGCGACGCCTTCCTCGTCCTCGCCCAGGCCGACGGCGGCCTCTCCTGCTTCCTCTTCCCGCGCTGGACCCCGGACGGCGAGCGCAACCGCTTCCGCCTGCAGCGGCTGAAGGACAAGCTCGGCAACCGCTCCAACGCCTCCAGCGAGGTCGAGTTCGACGACGCCGCCGCCTGGCTGGTCGGCGAGGAGGGCGCCGGGGTGCGGACGATCATCGAGATGGTCAACCACACCCGCCTCGACTGCGTGCTCGGCGGCGCCACCGGGATGCGGGCGGGGGTCGCGCAGGCGATCCACCACGCCTCGCACCGCTCGGTCTTCGGCACCCCGCTGAGCGAGCAGCCGCTGATGCAGAACGTGCTCGCCGACCTCAGCGTCGAGTCCGAGGCGGCGACGATCTCGGCCCTGCGGCTGGCCCGCGCCTACGACGAAGCGATCGCCGGCGACGAGGAGGCGGCCAACCTCAAGCGGGTCGCCAACGCCGTCCTCAAGTACTGGATCTGCAAGCGGGCGCCGATGCACGCCGGCGAGTCGCTGGAGTGCCTCGGCGGCAACGGCTACGTCGAGGAGTCGGGGATGCCGCGGCTGTTCCGCGAGAGCCCGCTGAACTCGATCTGGGAGGGCTCGGGCAACGTCCAGTGCCTCGACGTCCTGCGGGCGATGATCAAGAGCCCGGCCTCGCTGGAGGCCTTCCACGCCGAGGTCGCGGAGGGCGCCGCCGCCGAGCCGCGCCTGGCCGCCTACGCGAAGAGCCTGCGCGACGAGCTGCCCGGCGACGTCGCCACGATCGAGACCCGCGCCCGCCACGTCGTCGAGCGGATGGCGCTGGCGCTGCAGGGCTCGCTGCTGGTTCGCTACGGCGACGAGGCCGTCGCCGACGCCTTCTGCGCCTCGCGCCTGGCGGGCGACTGGGGCCAGGCCTTCGGGACGCTCCCGGCCGGCACCGATTTCGCGCGGATCGTCACCCGGCATCGCCCTTACTGAGCCGTTTGCGGTTACAGTTTGGCTGGGCAGCCAAACTAGGGTCGAAAGAGGGGATTCACGGTGGAGAGCGGAACCGCGGCGCGCAGCACTGAGACCGAGGCGGCTTCGAATGGCGGCGGCGCCCCGGCGGCGGCCGCGACGATCGAGGTCCGCAACCCGGCGACCGGCGAGCAGATCGCCAGCGTCCCGGTCGACTCCCCGGAGTCCGTCGCGGCGACCGTCGCCCGCGTCCGCGCCAACCAGGCCGACTGGGAGGCGATGGGGATCGAGGGCCGCTACCACTGGCTCGGCAAGCTGCGCGACTGGCTGCTCGACAACCAGGAGCGAGTCTTCGACACGATGCAGCTGGAGACCGGCAAGGTCCGCGCCGACACCTCGACCGAGCTGATCTACCTCACCGACCTGATCAACTTCTACGGGACCAGGGCGGGCAAGTTCATCGGCGGCGAAAGCATCCGCGCCCACTCCGCCCTGATGGCCGCGAAGAAGCTCGAGGTCCAGTACCGGCCGCACCCCGTGGTCGGGATCATCAGCCCCTGGAACTTCCCGCTGATCCTCTCGCTCGGCGACGCGGTCCCGGCCCTGCAGGCGGGTGCGGCGGTCGTCATCAAGCCCTCCGAGTTCACCCCGCTGGGCCTGGCCGAGGTGGTCGAGGCGTGGAAGGCCGAGATCGGCGGGCCCGACGTGCTCGACGTCGTCCAGGGACTCGGCGAGACCGGCGGCACCCTCGTCGACGCGGTCGACTTCATCGGCTTCACCGGCTCCGACCGCACCGGCCGCAAGGTGATGGCCCGGGCGGCGGAGACGCTGACCCCGGTCAGCCTCGAGCTCGGCGGCAAGGACCCGATGATCGTCCTCTCCGACGCCGACGTCGACCGCGCCGCCAACGCCGCGGCCTGGGGCGGGATGATGAACGCGGGTCAGATCTGCATGTCGGTGGAGCGGATCTACGTCGAGGAGCCGGTCTACGACGAGTTCGTCGCCAAGCTGACCGCCGAGGTCGGGCGCCTGCGCCAGGGCGCCGACGACGCCCGCAACCCGAAGGACGTCGGCGCGATGACCTCGCCGAACCAGACCGCGATCGTCGAGGACCAGGTCGACGACGCGCTCGCCGCCGGCGCCAGGGCGCTGACCGGCGGCAAGCGGGTCGAGGGGCCCGGCGACTACTTCGAGCCGACCGTGCTGGTCGACGTCGACCACTCGATGAAGGTGATGCGCGACGAGACCTTCGGCCCGGTGGTCGGGGTGATGAAGGTGCGCGACGCCGAGGAGGCGCTGCACTTCGCCAACGACAGCCGCTACGGACTCTCCGGCTCGGTCTTCGGGGAGAAGCAGCGGGCCGAGGCGGTCGCCCGCCGGGTCGAGTGCGGGGCCGTCAACGTCAACGACGTGCTGGTCAACTACCTCGCCTCCGACGTCCCGATGGGCGGTTGGAAGGAGTCCGGGATCGGCTACCGCCACGGCGAGCCGGGGATCAAGAAGTACTGCCGCACCGAGTCGGTGGTGATCACCCGCTTCGGCGCCAAGCGCGAGCCCACCTGGTACCCCTACACCCGTGCCCGCCGCGGGCTGGTCGGACGCCTCACCCAGGCCTTCAACGCGCGCGACCTGAAGCGCCGCCTCGGCCTTCGCGGCTGAGGCCCGCCGGGGCCGTCGCGGCCCCTCCACTAGAGCACCCGGCTACCGACTAGTTGGTGGTTTTCGACGTCTTGCGCAGATCCGCGCGGGTGAATTCCCCAGATCTATACAAGTTCCTTGATAAATAAAGTCCATGCTCATAGAGTGACCGCTCGGGGATTCCAGGCAACCTTCTGAGGGAGAGGGAAGCGCATTGGACTACGACGCTGCGACGCTTGAGCGCACGGCGAAGACATTCCGATCGGACATGTGGCGCACCGTCTGCGACGACGCCGTGACCGAGTGCGGAATCGTCGAAAGATGGTTCGGACCGATCCAGGTGACCGTCTTCGAAGCGCTGCCGGACGACCCCTGGATGAACACGATCCTCGGCGCCGCCGAACCGGGCGCGGTCGAGCAGGGCCACCTCGCCGACGCGATCGCCTGGGCCGACGAGTTCGAGGTCGCCTTCCGGGTCGCGGTCGCCCGCAACCGGCCCGGCACCGCGGCGGCGGAGAACCACCTCAACCGGCACGGCTTCGAGCAGGGCCGCGGCCTCTGGAAGTACGTCCGCGACGTCTCCTGGCCGGTCCTGCCGGGCGACCCGGCGATCACCGTCTGGGAGATCGAGGACGAGGCCGCAGCGGGAGAAACGATGGTCTTCTCGGCGGCGCCGGCGCTCGGCTTCCCCTCGAAGGCCTCGAGCCTGCTCTGCTCGCTGCCGGTGCAGGAGCGCTGGCACACCTTCACCGCGGTGCTCGACGACGACGTCGTCTCCTTCGGCTCGATGCTGGTCGACGGCGGCGTCGCCCACATCGCGCTCGACGCTACGGTCCCGGAGGCTCGGCGGCGCGGCTGCAACCAGGTGCTGCTGCGGAGGCGGATCATCGCCGCCCGCGAGGCCGGCTGCCAGACGATCCTCGCCGAACTCGACGAAGGCGAGTCCGAGGGGCTGGCGATCGCCGGCCGCAACCTGCTGCGGGCGGGTTTCGTCCCCGCATACAGAAGCATGCACTGGCAGCGCCCCCGGTAGCCTTTACAAGTTCATGGCCGAACGTGACTACCTAGCCGCGGTGCGGGACCGCGTCGTCGTCTTCGACGGCGGCATGGGCGCGACCCTGGAGCAGTTCGAGCTGACCCAGGAGGACTACGGCGGCCTGCTCGGCAAATGCCACGAGGCGCTGGTCCTCAACCGCCCCGACGTGATCGAGGGCGTGCACGGCTCGATGCTGGAAGCCGGCGCCGAGGTGATCGAGACCGACACCTTCCAGGGCTCGCGGCTGAAGCTCGAGGAGTGGGGGCTCGGCGAGCACACGCTGGAGATCAACACGAAGGCGGCGCAGATCGCCCGCAAGGCGGCCGGCGAGGATCGCTTCGTCGCCGGCTCGATCGGGCCGACCGGGTTCCTGCCCGCCTCCACCGACCCGACGCTGGGGAACATCTCCTTCGCGACTCTGGCCGAGGTCTTCGCCGAACAGGCGCGCGGCCTGGTCGAGGGCGGTGCCGACCTGATCATCATCGAGACCGCGCAGGACATCCTCGAGGTCAAGGCGGCGATCTTCGGCGCCCGCGAGGCCTTCAAGCAGGCCGGTCGCAGGCTGCCGATCCAGTGCAGCGTCTCGCTGCTGCCCAACGGCGGCAAGATGCTGCTGGGGACCGACATCCAGGCGGTGCTGACGACCCTGACCGCGCTCGACGTCGACGTGGTCGGGCTCAACTGCTCGACCGGGCCCGAGGACATGCGCGACGCGATCCGCTTCCTCGGCGAGACCAGCCCGCTGCCGGTCCACTGCATCCCCAACGCCGGCCTGCCGCTGCAGGGCCCCGACGGCGAGACGATCTTCCCGGAAGAGCCGGAGCCGCTGGCCGCGAGCCTCGGCGAGTTCGTCGAGCGCTACGGCGTCGGCATCGTCGGCGGCTGCTGCGGCACCACCCCCGAGCACATCGCCGCGATCCGCGAGCGGATCGGCGGCCACCCGGTCGGCGAGCGCCCCTCCCCCGGCCCGATCGAGGTCTCCTCGATGATGACCTCGGCGCCGCTGGTGCAGGAGCCGCGCCCGACCCTGGTCGGCGAGCGGGTCAACTCGCAGGGCTCGAAAAAGGCGAAGGAGCTGCTGCTGGCCGACGACTACGACGGCCTCGTCCAGGTCGCCGAAGACCAGGTCGAAGGGGGCGCCCATGTGCTCGACGTCTGCGTGGCGCTGACCGAGCGCCAGGACGAGGACGAGCAGATGAGCGCCGTGGTCAAGCGGGTCTCGCTGACCCAGCCCTCGCCGATCCAGGTCGACTCGACCGAGCCCGAGGTGATCAAGGCCGCACTGGAGACGATCCCCGGGCGGGCGATCGTCAACTCGATCAACCTCGAGGCGGGGCGGGCCAAGGCCGACACCGTGATCCCGCTGGCGAAGGCGCACGGGGCGGCGCTGATCGCGCTGACGATCGACGAGGTCGGGATGGCGAAGACGGCCGATCGCAAGGTCGAGATCGCGCAGCGGATCAAGGAGATCGCCTGCGACGAGCACGGCCTCGATCCCGAGGCGCTGATCTTCGACCTGCTGACCTTCACCCTGACCACCGGCGACGAGGAGTGGCGGCCCTCGGCGGTCGAGACGATCGAGGGGATCCGCCGGCTGAAAGCCGAGGTCCCCGGCGTCAAGACCTCGCTCGGCGTCTCCAACGTCTCCTTCGGCGTCTCGCCGCGGCCGCGCGCGGTCCTCAACTCGGTCTTCCTGCACCACTGCGTCGAGGCGGGGCTCGACCTGGCGATGGTCAACCCGAACCACATCACCCCCTACGGCGAGATCTCCGACGAGGAGCGCGAGCTGACCGACGACCTCGTCTTCAACCGCCGCGAAGACGCGCTCGAGCGCTTCATCTCCCACTTCGAGTCCCAGGGCGAGGAGGACGAGGCCGAGGTCGCCGACCCGACCGCCGGGATGGAGCCGGAGGAGGCCCTGCACTGGCACGTCCTGCGGCGCAAGAAGGACGGGGTCGAGGACTGGATCGACCGCTCGGTGGAGAAGATCGGCGCGGTGCCGACGCTGAACGAGGTGCTGCTGCCGGCGATGAAGGAGGTCGGCGACAAATTCGGCGCCGGCGAACTGATCCTGCCCTTCGTCCTGCAGTCGGCCGAAGTGATGAAGCGCGCGGTGGCGCGGCTGGAGAACTACCTGGACCGGATCGACGGCCACACCAAGGGCAAGGTGGTGATCGCGACCGTGTTCGGCGACGTCCACGACATCGGCAAGTCGCTGGTCAACACGATCCTCACCAACAACGGCTACACGGTGATCGACCTCGGCAAGCAGGTCCCGGTCGACACGATCATCGAGGCCGCGGTGGAGAACGAAGCCGACGCGATCGGCCTCTCCGCCCTGCTCGTCTCGACCTCGAAGCAGATGCCGACCTGCATCGCCGAGCTGCACCAGCGCGGGCTCGGGTTCCCGGTGCTGATCGGCGGCGCCGCGATCAACCGCGACTTCGGCCGCCGCACCCTCTACCCGAAGGGCAGGGAGTCCGACGAGGTCTACGAGCCCGGCGTCTTCTACTGCAAGGACGCCTTCCAGGGCCTCGACACGATGGACGCCCTGGTCGACGAGGAGGCGCGGGCGGCCTTGGTCGAGCGGATGAAGTCCGAGGCCAAGACCTTCCGCGAGAAGCCGGTGGTCGTCGACGACTCGCCGCCGGTGACCGACGACAGCGTGCGCTCCAAGGTGCGCACCGACGCGCCGGTCCCGAAGCCGCCCTACTGGGGCGTGCGGGAGGTGCCGATCGACCTCGACGACGTCTTCCCCTACCTCGACCGCCACGTGCTCTTCAAGCTGCACTGGGGCGGGCGCGGGGTGAAGGGCGAGGCCTGGCGCGAGCTGGTCGAGGGGAGCGCCGAGGAGGAGGGCTTCGCGCCGCGGCTGGAGCGGATGTGGCGCGAGCAGGACTACCTGCACCCGCGGGCCAAGCTCGGCTACTTCCCCTGCAACTCCGAGGGCAACGAGCTGGTCGTCTTCGACCCCGAGGATCCCGACCGCGAGGTCGAGCGCCTGGTCTTCCCGCGCCAGCCCAAGCACGACCGCATCTGCCTGGCTGACTTCTACCGGCCCCTCGACGACTCCGGCGTGCGCGACGTGGTCGCCCTGCAGGGCGTCACCGTCGGCGCCGAGGTGACCGAGCTGATGGAGCGCCTGGAGCGCGAAGGCGAGTTCGCCGAACAGCTCTACGTCCATGGCCTCGGCGTGCAGTCGGCGGAGGGCCTGGCCGAGTGGCTGCACTCCGACGTCCGCCGCCAGTTGGCGATCGACCTCGACCAGGGCCGGCGCTACTCCTGGGGCTACCCCGCCTGCCCGGACCAGTCCGAGCACGAGAAGGTCTGGCGCCTGCTCGGCCTCGAAGACATCGGCATGACCCTCTCGGGCGGCTACGCGGTGATGCCCGAGCAGTCGACGGTGGCGATCATCGCCCACCACCCGCAGGCGGTCTACTTCGGGATGAAGTCCGGCTTCGTCCCGGAGGAGAGGGCGCCCGATGAACTGATCGCCGGCACCGACCGCGGCACCGGCCTGCCGCCGGAGTCCGACCCGGACGCCGACGACGGCAAGGGCGACGCCGAGCCGGCAGCCGAGCTCAGCCGCTAGCCCTCCTGGCTAGGAGGTTCTAGTAGTAGTGATTGCGGTGGCGCTCGGTCTCGGCCGGGTGCAGCGCCGGCCGCTGCCAGTTGCGCACGCTGTAGGCGGGCTCGAAGCCGGCACGGGCGAAGTTGCGGCCGGCCGGCGAGAGCCGCTCGGGGTCGCAATCCCAGACCTCGGCGAAGACCGTGTGGCAGCCGGCTGTGTGAGCATCGACGAGCCGCTGGCGCAGCAGCGCCGTGTTGCAGCCCTTGCCGCGGGCGTGCGGAAGGGTGTTGCCGGGCCCGAGCTGGGCGATGCCCTCGTGGATCAGCATCGAGGCCGTGGAGACGATCCCCTCCTCCGGGTCGAGCGAGGCCGTGTAGCAGTGCCAGTGCAGGCGCATCGGCAGCGAGAAGAACAGGGTCTCGGCGGTGATCGGCAGCTCCATCGCCTCGGCGACGATCGCGCTCATGCCCTCGCCGTCGACTTCCTCCAGGCCGAGCGGCCAGACCGTGACCTCGGGGTTCGGCGGCTGCGCCGGCATCGTCGCCTCGCGGACGAACTTCACCCAGCCGCTGCCGGGCTCGTAGCCGCGGGTGCCCAGCCAGGCCGCCGCGATCGAGCATCCTGGCCGCCCTTCGGCAACCGGGATCCGGTAGTCGACTTCCCGCAACCGCATCCATTCGATCGCCTTGGCGAGGTGGCCGCCCGAGACCGCGCCGGGCTCGGCAGCACCCTGGATCTCGTTCAGCTGGCTGAACTCGGGAAGGTCGCCGAAGGCGGTCGCCTGAACCGGCCCGAAGCTCTCGACTTCGACTCCGCATTCCGTGATCGCGTCGGGCACCACCGACTCCCACATCTCCCGTCGGAACTTCTGCGCTACCCGCTCCAACAACTCCGCATCGAACTTCAACGCTGTCCCCCTCCCGCTAGAGCCCTTGGGATCGAAACTGAAGAGGGGGACAGCCGGCGCCGGTGGATGGACTCGACGCCGGCCGGCTCCCCCTCGTTTAGCCAGGTGTGCCGGCCTGGGAAAGGTGGCGGCACGCCTCCACGCGGATCTTAAACCAATACATCACGGTTTACTTATTAATCCGCGAAGTTCTGCGTGTACCACGGGCGCTTCTCCGCGGCCCGGTTCTTCTTGGCGCTGCCCTTCTTTCCCTTTCCGCAATCGTTCTTGACGACGGGTTCGAAGTTCCGCACCTTGCCGTTCTGGGCATTGAAGCGGGCGACGGCCTTCTGCTTCTTGCCCTTGCAGAGGTCGCGCGAGTTGACGATCAGGGCGTGGTTGCCGCCCTTGATCTGCAACGTGAACTTCGTCACCGGCACGTCGGGGACGATGTCGAAGGTGTTGCGGATGCCTTCGTTCTTGGAGTCGGTGCGACCCTGCAGCTCGACTTCGATCGGCAGCCGGTCGGGACCGCGCAGGGCGGCCACCAGGTCCGGCAGTTCGTGTTCGGGGTTGGACCGCAGGTAGACCGGCCCCTGGACGGGCTCGTCGAGCAGCGGCGTGATCCCCGTCGCGTAGCCGTAGATCGAGCCGGGCGGGCACGCTTTGGCGGCGAACTGGACCCGGGTGCAGACTTTGTCCAGGTGCTCCTGGGCCAGGAAGGCCGAGTGCGGGAAGGTGACCGCGGCGCGGGCGATGTTGGCGTCGCCCGGACGGGCCGTGACGGTGGCGACGACCCGCTGGTAGTCGCCGCGCTTGGTCCCGCCGTGCAACTGGATCTTCAGGTCCGGCTTGAAGCCGAGCGCCGAGCAGTTGCCGACCTGGAAGCGGTCGGCCATCGTCGCCACGGCGCCGCTGCCCCCGTGACCTGTCCGTTGACGCTCATCACCGAGCAGTTGGTGGGGTTGAGCGAGAAGCCGGGACGGTCTACGTCGACCTGCACGTCGCGGATCTGCAGCGGGATGCCCTCGAGGATCTTCGGGATCGGGTCGCTGACCGCGGTGATCTGCGCGGTCTGCGGATTCACCCGCAGCGAGGTCCGCACGACCTGGACCCCGAGGTCGAACGGCCCGGCGACCGCCGGGACCACGAAGACGAGGCCCAGCGGGCCGCCGTTGTAGGGCCCGGTGAGGTACGCCTTGCCGGTCTTCACGTAATACGGATCCGAGCCGACCCCGGCGCCGATCGTCGTCGTCCCGACCTGGCTCGTAGCCGGGCAGGAGGGATTCGCCAGCTCGGCGGTCCCGGTGCGGCCGGCAGCGCCAGCCGCCGCGATCGACGACTCCGGGCAGACCGCCACGCCCTTCAGCGAAGCGGCGAAGCCCGGAGGCGTGGTGACGCTGACGGTGTCCAGCTCCTGGCTGCCGTCGGGCCGCGTGATCCGCAGCGAGAACGGCGAGTGGGCCCCGGCGACGGGGTTGGTGACCCCGGCGCTGAAGCCGAGCGCGAACGGGCGCTGGGCCTTCGTCTGCGGGCAGACGCTGCTGCCCGCGGCGGGCGAGTTGACGTCGAAGCTGTCGTCGATCGCCGCCGGCGGACCCGACTGAGGCGCCGACCACGGGGTCAGGGAGCCAGTCGTCGCGTATTTGCCACAGACGTCCGGCGTCGCCAGGGAGGCCCGCGGGCCTTCGAAGGTCGTCAGTTCGAGGTCTTCGAATGGCACCTGCGGGTTTTCGGTGAAGGCGACGCTGAGCTGGCCGGTCACGGGGTCGAGGCTGACCTTGCCGGCGAGCTTGACGACGACGCCGGTTTCCGGGTCATGGATCGACAGGTAGAGCGCCAGCAGCGAGCCGAACGGGTTCTGGTTCTGCTTCGCCAGGAAGAGCGACCCGACCAGTGCTTTGTCGAGCAGCGGCGTCGTCACCGCGACCGAGCCGACTTTCGAGTTGTTCGGGCAGTCGGCAGGCTCACCGGTGAAGTGCGCCGGCGTCTGACCGACCGGGGTCGTCAGCCCCACCTCCGAGGGCAGGCAAGCCCCCAGCCCGTTGCCCGCGGACGGGTTCACGACCATGCCCTGAGGCAGGGTCAGGGTCGTCTCCTTGAGGTGCGGCGTCGCCAGCCCGTCGGCTTCGGAGAGACCGTCCTGCGGAATGTGCAGGTTGAAGTCGAGGCCGGACGGCGACGCGGCCGCCTGCGACGTGGGATCGACTGCGACGGTCGGCTCGAATTCGAGCGCCTCGCAACCTTCGATCGCCGGCGATTTCGCTTCCGCCGTCTTCCAGTTGGGGTCGGTCAGGTCCGGGAACCCTTCCGAGTCGACCCGGCCGACGTTCTGGTAGGAATCGACAGCGACCTTGGTGACCGGTTCCTCGCCGGGGCAGGCGGTCGGCAGGCTGACGAACGGGACCGAGCGCGCCCCGGGTTCACCTTTCTGGCGGCAGCCGTCAAAAACGACGGAGAGTCCCGGGGAGGTTTTGGCGCCATAGGTGCACAGCGTCGCGAAGTTGATTGCCAGCAATTCGGGCAGCTGCGGCGGCAGTGGCGCCACCGCTCTCACGCCGTAGTCCCCGTTGCTGCGAACGGACGCGCGCAAGACCACGGTGATTCCACCTTCGTTCACCGGCTTGAAAGCAAAGGCGGCCACATACCCGTCTTCCGGAACGATTCGGTACAGAGGCTGGCTCTGATCAGCGAAACCCGTCACCCGGACGCCAACTCCACCGACGATCGCCGAGGCCGGGCAGACTTCTGCCAGGCTCGACGTCGATTTGACTTCCGACCAGGTGCAGATCGTGGGGACCGCCCGCAGATTGCCGACGAGTCCCGGGGGAAGATCCACCACGAGGTCGCGCACGCTCTCGACCGGGGCCTCTTGGTTGCTGGGGATCTTCCGCGTGGTGAAAGCCAGTGAGGTGCTGGCGCTGAACGGGTGCCCGCCCGCCTGGACGTAGTCGTTCCCGGCCCCATCGACGGCTTTGGCCGCGAACTCGGTGATTGCGAACGGCGTCGCCGGAGCAAAGGCGAGGACATCGGTTGCGCTGGCGTCTTCAGCGGCCCCACCGCCGAAGGCCACGGCCGTCGCCACGGCGGTGCTCGGGGCCTGGCTGGGTTCGATCCAGACGTTCATCGTCAACGCCGTGAAGTCGTCACCTGGTGCGACCACCGCGGTGCTGGTGCAGGACTGGCTGCTGAGATGACAGCTCCAGCCGCTGCCGGTAGCCGCAGCCAGAACCATCCCCTGGGGAAGATCGAGAAAGAGACTCGTCGTCCCCGAGGTCGCCGCATCGCCAGTGTTTTCGACCGCAACCGTGTAACTGACGAATTCGTCGTTCTTGGGCACCGAGGTTGGCGCGTGGTTGAGATCGACGTCGAAGGCCGGGGCCGCGGCTGATGCCGGGGAGGGCAGTATCGCGCACACCACGATCGCGACAAACGCCGCAATAGACATGTGCACCGTGGACATCCAATACGGATCCGACCGAATCTTGCTTGCGAGGGACATGTTCGAGCTCTCTTTCGCGATAAGGGCAACTTGGCGTCGGTGGGTACGTCGGGCCCTCATCGCCGCCCCCTCTCAGCGCGCTGATTCTTTTTCACGCACTTGCCCTTCTTGCGGACCTTCCCCTTGCCGCATTTCGCCGGCTTCTTGTTCACGCATTTGCCATTCTTGCGGACCTTCCCCTTGCCACAGGCCGGAGGCGGAACCTCGTTCCCCGGTCCGGCGAAGGTGGACGAACCCGACACCGGCGGGATCGGCGCAGGGGGGAGTGACCCATAGCAGGAGTCCTGCCCGGCACATTCGGATCCATCGGGCGGACTGGCCGGGAAGCCACCGCCGACCCGAGCGTTGTAGAGATCCGGCGCGGAGTTGGTGTCGGCAGAGTCGAGCGGAGCACTCGTGACGAAGTAGATGTTGCTCCCGTCGGGCGAGATTGCCGTCGTCGAGGTGGTATCGGACGTTTCCTCCACCACCACTCCGAATCGTTCGGTCCCCCCGGTAATCAATTGAATGCTGCCGTCATTCCATGAATACACGTCCCAAGCTTGATTCTCGTCCCCAGGGGTCAGCTGCTCCTTGGAGACGAAAACAAAGGTCTCAAGGTCTGCGCTAGCCACACGAGCGGTCTGCACTACATCGGGCTTGCTGAATCCCACCCACCGGGCGAAGGATTTCACGTCCGATGGTCCATCGCCTGCACAGGACACACAGCGAAGCAGCGCGGCCGGATCAGAGGAGGTGTCGTCGTAGCGGTAGAGATCCTTGGCGGAGTCTCCGTCATCGGCCGTCAGTGCCGACGAGGTCGTGAAGGCAAGGACGTGGCCATCCGCCTCCGAACCACTCGCCGGTAGGGCGACGGCATTCTTTCTCGCATCTTCCCCGTTCAACCACTGGAATTCGTCTTGCGCAATTCCGGAGACTAACCCCCCGACGTAGGCAATACGCCCCCCCGAATGATCTGCGTCACGCTCATACACGTACAGGTTCGGATTTCCAAGCGCCGGCGCAGCACCTCGTTCGTTCGCGCCAGTGAGTATGCCCGTGGCAACGAAATACACGCGAGAGCCATCGGCAGAATTATCTAGGACGCCGAGTACGCCGGCCCCAGTGCCAGCGACATGTCCGGGCACCGTTTCGCCCGCCGAAGCCTGGGCAAGGCGCTGGGCGACGGGAAGATTCGAGTCATAGACGTAGAGATCGCTTGCCGTGTCGGTATCGCCATCGACGAGCTGGCGCGAGGTCGTGAAGAACCCGATCGATCCGTCACTCGAAGCCCCCTGGAATTCATCCGAGCCGGTTTCCGTGCAGGTGCCCGGGAGGGTCTTCCCGCAAGCAGACAATTCGACGGTCTGGCTGTTATTAACCCTCTTGAATACGCGCCTCCCGTTACCAGCTTCGGTGCAGCCGCCTTCCGAAGGAGCATCAGGTCGAACAGTGAAATAGACCACCATTCCGTCATTTGACACAGCGTGACTGGCGATCCCGCCCGCATTGCCAAACGTGCTGCCGATACCAGCGCCGCAGGACCCACCGAGCACAGGACCGCTGGCGCCGTCAGCTCGGTTTACGAGCGCTAGCGTCGGACTTGGGCCCCCAGCACCCGTCACAGCATAGAGGTTGGCCCTTCCATTCGGCAAGAGTTTCTCGTCCGGGAATAGCTTGACGGCGCCGCTAGTAGACCGGTATGCGAAGACAAACGTCTCTAGGTTCTCCGCAGCACCCATAATGTTGTATTCCCCCTCCCCACCATTGCGTTGAATAGGTACCACGCGAGGGGAGGCCACCGTGCGAGAGCCATCGAGGCCGGTAATGACCATCTGCGCTTCGCCTCGCTGCCGCTCACCAATCGAACTCTCCGTCCACAGAGCTCTCTGCAGGTCCGTTGACAAGTTCCGCTCGACAGCATAGGTACCGCGGTTCGCATGGCTGGGATCCTGAAGCGCCCAACGAACCTCCCACCCAGCGCTATCTCGGTGGGCCACGAAGGGGCTGCTGGTCCCAGGGAGACTAGATGGCTGGCCAAAGGCTTGAGCGGTGAACTGAACCGTCACGCCGTCGTCGGCAAGGCTGCCGATCTCCTGATTGATGCCAGAGCCCCAGCTTTCGCCGATGCTCCCCCACTCGTAGAAGCGATCCGTCGAACTCGGCGGCACAATCGTCTTTATCGCTCCCAGGGCAGTCCCCTCGGCGTTGGTCGCGACAAGGCGGAAGCGATAAGCGACCGTGGGGTCTAGACCGAAGATCGTCTGTCGCACGTAGACATCGTTTCCACCCCGGCCCGCCTCTCCCGCGATGACGGGGGACTGCTTGGCTTGCTGGAATCCGTCGCCACTACCAAGTCCTTCTTGGTAGGTGTGATCGTCTACATATTGAAAGGAGTAGGTGGCTCGCTGCCCACTGGGGTTGACCACTCCAGCGAGCAAAAGCGTCGGCTCGGTGCTCGCCGGGCTGCTCCATCGCCCTCCTCCCGTGACCGGTACTGGAGCCGAAGCGGGAGGCACCGACAACGTCTGAACGATGGTGGCCACGTCCCCGTTGTAGACACTCGCTGCTCGCAAGCGCACTTTGTATGCTGCACCAGGTTCAAGGCCGAGGATCCTGATCGCGATCCGGCAAGTAGCCGCTTTTGGACTCGGGCAACTCGATGCCTCGCCACCAGCGCTCCCATTGCCCAGCGGACCATCCGGTATGGGCGTCACAGCTGGTGCATTGGGCCCACTGAAAGAATTCCCATTCGCGATGTAGTCCTCTTCGGTCAAGTATTCCACGCGGAAAGAGGTTTCGAGTGGGATTGTGGCCGGAGTTACTTTCACATTTAGCGTCGCGGCGGTAGCGCCAAGTTCAGTTGGCGCTTCGAACTCTGCCGTAAGGCCCAGGACAACTCCTAGCTTGTATATACGAACAGGGGAGTTGCTAATTGCATATACGGGGAAGCCATCTTCACTGACGGCAAGGCCAATGAGGCCGGCGATGGTAAAGGGACCAACGATACCCGGATTAGCCAGGTATTCATCTACAACAGCTCCAGCGCCAGCATTAGCACCAGGATCGATTTTCAGGACCCTTGGCTCGGGTGGAAACGCAGGTGGTGAGGGTTCGACTGGTATTAAGCCGGCTCCAACGGGCTGCAGCTTAGATAGGTAAAGATTTCCGTCGCCGTCGACCCCTATGTCTCGGGGTGAGCTAGCGGCCAGTGAGGTACCCGACAGGGCAGAGGCGAGAAAGACACCCTGCGGCGTAATTATGTTGCTTGGAAGAGTGAACTTCTGAACACGGAAATTGGTACCGGTCTCGACGGTGTAGATGACCCCGGCCGGACTCTCGACGATCCGGTTCGGGCTCGCGGTCCCCGCCAGACCCGAGCGGCCGAACTGGCCGCTTCCGGCCCCCTGAACTCCGACCTTGCAGACGTCGAAGCGTGATGCTTCGCAAACCTCGAAGGCGGTGCCCGTATTGCCTGGTCCCGCCGAGACGACGTCCCAGCCGAAGGCGCGGACAAAGCTCCCGGTGCTGGTATATTCCTCAACCCGGATGTTGCCCGGATTGGCGACGAGGAGGTTGCCGGCATTTGGCGTCCCGGCTGGAGCCACCGCGATCCCGCTGCCCCCGTTTGCGCCCCCATTCGGCAGCGCGCCGGCGGTGGCACCCGCGGCCCCGGTCTTGCAATTTGCTGCAACATTGCAGATCTCGAAGCCCGATGAGCCCGCCTGGGTGCTGACGACAGAGGCCGTCGCGGTACCGCCCGAGAGCGGCGTCGTCCCGTTGGACGACGCGATCAGCGGCTGCGGGGAGTTGTTGAGGGCGCCGGCGAAGCTAATGACGAGAGGGCTGCTGCCGCCGGGACCGCCGGTGACGGTCGCGTTGGCAGCGCCCACCGAGCTGAGACTCTGAAGTGCAGTCTGAACAGTTGCCGCGGAGGCATCGAAGTCGAGGTCGGCGGTCGTCTGACCTTGAAAGGTCAGTTTGTACTGCCCTGCGGTGGCGTCGACCGTAAGGGTCTGTTTCTCGGGCTGCGCCGGTTTGTTTTCCCCACCCGCTCCGTTGACGACATCCTGCCCGAACGAACGAACGAAGACACCTTGAGACGTGAACACCTGCACGCGGAAGAAGGCCTTGTCGAAGACGTAGACGTTGCCGGTCGCCTGGTCGATCGTCAGCCCCTCTGGACCCGACATCTCTCCTCCCGGACTCGGGCTCACGGAGTTCACCCCGGCCTTGCAACTGACGGACACGGTACATATCTCATAAGTGGCTGAGCTAGCGGGGCTCGCGGCTGGCTGTTCGACATCGAAGCCCCAGGCAGCAATGAAGCTTCCGGAGGCATTGAAGCGCTGGATTCGATGGTTCGCGGTGTCAGCGACGTAAAGGTCGCCGGTCGCGTAATTGACGGCGCTCCCCATCGCCTGCGAATTGATTCCGAATCTTCCGCCGCCTGATTCTCCAGAGACCCCCGGGTTCCCCCACCAGTCGACCACATGGGAACCAGCGGCATTGGCAAAAGCGGGCCAGACGACAAACCCCGCAACAACCACTGCGGATACGAGAGAAAGGCCCAATGACCTGAGCTTTCTCCTTCTACCCGCACGACAGCACTCTGCGAAGTCCTTGTCCCGCCCCACTTATGGTCCCCTTCCGTTGCTGGGTGGGATGCCCCACCTCCAGTGATTTCTCCCTGCTCGCCTCCTTTGCCGATTCCCACGCCGTGGAGACGAGTCCGTACCCAAAGGTAAAGGACCGAGTACCCCATTGTCAATAGCATTTTCCGGTAGCCCAGTCAAAAACATGAGATCCAAAAGCAAAGAGGGCCGCCATCTGGCGGCCCTCTTTAGCCTCTAAAAACCCTGGATCACTAGTGAATTGTGACAGGACTTCCGTCGTGATAGCTGAGCTGCACTGTGCCGTCAACAAATACGTCACCACCGCTGAGCTCATTTTTGAGATGGGGCGCTTTTTCAAAATGGATCAGCCCGGTTGTTGTGGTTGTGCCTGTGAGGTTTCCGGCAGCCGGGATTTTGATGCCGGTCGGAACTCCAACAGCCGTGCAATTGGCACCTGAGTACACATTGTAGAATGTGACTTTTGTAATATTCAGGATGTCCGGTGTTTCCAGATGGAGTTCCATCGGGGTAGTTGCTGCGGCTTCAACGATCACGCACCCCGGGACATTCGTGGTGCACACGGTTTTGATGTTGAATGCACTGATTTCCCCTGTCGATCCTTCGACTTCACCTGCTCCACTGACTGTGCAGGGGCCGCTCTGGAACGCACCCGATGTCGTGCTCAGTTCACCGTGAAATGTAACTTCGCCCGCTTTATCGAACGTTAGGCTGGCTTGAGCCGCAGCCGGGACAGCAAAGGCAAGCAACGCACCGACTGCCATAGCCAGAAGCATGAGCTTCTTAGTCATTTGTACCCTCCTGAGGTACTTCCGGGCTGGCGCTTTCGCAGTTCGCGAATGGGCCTCACCGGATGGTTTCCCGGAGCTCCGGCTTCTTCTCCGAGGCCCCGAGCTGTCCTGAGTATCCATAGCGGAAAGTCCCTTGAGCATTCAAGTTTTCCGGCTTCCTTCTCTTGTTGATGCTTTCGACCGCAGCATTCCCCTGCAAATCACAGGATGCTGAATTGGCGCGGACGCTTATCTGCGAGCACGTCCTTTCGTCACGCCCCACCAGAAGCACAATGAGGGCCACCCTGGCGGCGGCCCTCACGCTTCCCCTGCTTTCCGAATCGCCCGTTAATGGATGATGATCGGGTTGCCTTCGGGGTCGGTGAGCTGCACTGTGCCGTCTACAGCCACCGCGGCACCGGTAGGCTTGAGTTTGAGATCGCCCGCTTTTTCAAGGTGGATCAGGCCATTTGCAGTGGTTGTGCCTGTGAGGTCGCCGGCCACAGCGATTTTGATCCCGGTGGGAATCCCAACAGCGGCACAACTAGCGCCCGTGTACACATGGTAAAATGTGATACCTGTGATGGTGATGTCGTTAGGTGCAGTTCCATAGGGGCGCTAACACCCAGTTCAGCAACAACACACCCTGGCACATTCGTGCTACACGGTAGGTAGACCGTGACGGAGCTGATTTCGCCTGTCGTCCCTTCTTCGACTTCCCCTTCACCGCTGACTGTGCAAGGGCCATTGATGAAGGATCCGCCGGCCATTGTCGATGCGAAGGTGCCGTGGAATTTGATGCCGCCGCTGTATGTGAATTCATTGGCCTGAACGGCGGCCGGTGCCGCGAGGGCGACCAGTGCGCCGATCGCCGTTGTAAGAAAGGTGAGCTTCTTGATCATTTGCTCCTCCTAGATAGGTGGCTAGAGACCATCCATATCCAAAGGCCCAAAGATGCCCACCTCGCGCACTCGTGGATCCACGGGCACGCGACTGGTCACAATGCAACCCAGATACGAGAGCCGCCCTAATGGCGGCTCTCGTATCTTGCCCATGCGACCTTTCCAATCACCCGCTAGTGAATGATGAGCGGATTTCCTTCCACGTCGGTCAGCTGCATTGTGCCGTCTGTACTAATCGCACCACCGGTGAGCTCGTTTTTGAGATCGCCGGCGGCTTCGAAATGAATCAGCCCGGTTGTTGTGGTTGTACCTGTGAGGCTTCCGGCCCAGGGGATTTTGATTCCGGTCGGAATGCCCACGGCAGCACAGCCGGCGCCCGTATACACATTGTAAAATGTCATGTTTGTAAACGTGATGCCGTCTGGTGTAGTCGGGTGCACTTCCATTGGGACGCTTGCTTCTGCCGCTTCGATCGGGCAATTCGGCACGTTCGTGGGGCACGGGTTTTTGATCGTGAACGAGCTAATTTCGCCGATCGTGCCTTCGACTTCACCTGTGCCACTGACTGTGCAGGGGCCGCTTCTGAATGCTCCCCATGTCCAGGCGACTTCACCATGGACTGTGATTTCACCGGTATGTGTGAATTCATTGGCCTGAACGGCAGCCGGTGCCGCGAGGGCGACCAGTGCGCCGATCGCCATTGCAAGAAGGGTAAGCTTCTTGACCATTTGCTCCTCCTAGATAGGTGGTTAGAGGCCATCCATATCTAAGGCGCTCAAGGATGCCCAAATCGCGCACTCGCGGATCTACGGGCGTAGCGCTCCGTGTGCCAAGGCGATCTCGCCCGCTAGTGAATGACGATCGGTTTTTCTTTCGGGTCGGTGAGCTGCCATTTGCCATCGATGCTCACGGCGCCGCCGGTGATCTTGAGTTTGAGATCCCCCGCTTTTTCGAAATTGATCAGGCCGGTTTCTTTAGTTGTGCCTGTGAGATTCCCGGCAATTGGAAATTGGATACCAGTAGCAATGCCAGCCGCCGTACAGCCAGAGCCGGTAAACACGGTGTAAAATGTGACACTTGTGATGGTGATTCCGTCGGGTGTCGTCAGGTGGAGTTCGTTCTGGGCGCTCCAACCCGCTGCTTGAACCAAGCAGTTCGCTACGTTCGTGTCGCAGGGAGTCGTGGTCAGGAGTTTGGTGATCACACCAGTCGTACCTTCGACTTCCCCTTCGCCGCTGACTGTGCAGGGGCCACTGGCGAATCCTTCACCCGGGCCCGCTGTCCAGGTTATGGTGCCGTGGATTGTAATTTCGCCGCTGTATGTGAATTCGTTGGCCTGAGCAGAGGCCGGTGCCGCGAAGGCCACGAGCGCTCCGACCGCCAGTGCGAGAAGCGTGAGCTTCTTCATCTTTTCCTCCTAGGTGGTGATAGCTACCGCCTTCCATATCCGAAGCGTCCTAGGGTGTCCAAATCGCGCATTCGCGGATCTGCGGCGTTGGGCTCAGAACGGGGAAGGGGGCTGGAAGAGTGAGGGCCGCCCTGGTGGCGGCCCTCACTGCCTCGTCTGTGACTTTCCGACTCACCCCCCTAGTGAATGAGAATCGGATTTCCTTCGTGGTCGGTGAGCTGCCATGTGCCGTCTGTAAACACGCCACCACCGGTGAGCTCGTTTTTGAGATCCCCCGCTTTTTCAAAATGGATCAGCCCGCTTGTTGTGGTTGTGCCTGTGAGGTTTCCGGCAGCCGGGATTTTGATGCCGGTCGGGATGCCAACGGCCGCGCAAGCTTCACCGCCGTACACATTGTAGAATGTCATACTTGTGATCGTTAGTCCGTCGGGTGTGGTCAGGTGCATTTCCATTGGGGTGGTTATGGCGGGTTCGGCGATCGTGCAACCCGGAACGTTCGTGTTACATGGCGTTTTGATGGTAAACGCGTTGATTTCGCCTGTTGACCCTTCGACTTCACCGCCGCCGCTGACTGTGCAGGGACCGCTTAGGAAAGCTCCCATTGTCCATGACATTTCGCCGTGGACTGTGATTTCACCGGTATGTGTGAATTCGTTGGCCTGAGCAGAGGCCGGTGCCGCGAAGGCGACGAGCGCTCCGACCGCCAGTGCGAGGAGCGTGAGCTTCTTCATCTTGTTCCTCCTAGGTGGTGGTGGATACCGGCCTTCCATATCCGAAGCGCTCCAGGATGCTCAAACCGCGCACTCGCGGATCCACGGACCAGGGGGAGATCGTGACGCACGCAGATCTGCGTCCGCGCATTGTGAGCATCCTGCGAAATGCAGGGGGGTCCAGGGGTCCGTCGGAGGACGGCTTCTACATACCGCGGCATCGTTGACCAGCCACACCAGTCCGCGCTACACCTGTGCTAATGGGCATGACCAGCTGGCGGTCTGTCGTAGAGACTCGTAAGGGTGATGAGAATGCGCTTGAGATATGTGACGGCATTGGTCGGTGTAGCTGCTTTGGGGATCATCAGTGGTCCATCCACGGCTCATGGAGCGGAATTCACATACAGCGGCCCTGTAATCGGGCATGGTTCCGTGACGATGACAAGTGGCGCGTTCCGAATTGGCGCATGCACAACCGAAGCCGCAGGGGAAGTGGGGGGATTCAACGGCGAAATATTCGCGGCTGGCATGGCCGTGCCATGTGCGACCAATGTGAGCAACTGCGATGTAGGCAACGTCGAAGTAAGCGTGCCCATGGAACTTGACCTCACGGGTTTGGACGGAATTAGCATTACATCCGTGACAATCAAGTACACGTTTACAGGCGCAGGGTGCGCCGGCGCAGGGGTTCCGACTGGAGTTGGCATTCCTTATTCTGGGACCCTGACAGGGACAACGACATCCGGCGGATGTCTTCACTTCAACAGTGCAGGCGACCTCAAAAATGAGCTGAATTTGGCGGCGGCGACTGTCGACGGAACCCTGTGCCTGACGGATATATTCGCGAACCCGATCACGATCGACTGAGGGCATCGACGCGCTTGAGCTTTGCTGGTCCGGCGCTCAGAGGGCCAGCGAAGCCAGCGCGGCCGCGACCACGATCGCGGTCGACCAGGTGACGGCCTCGGCGACGATCTTGTTGTCGAGGCCGTAGGCGTGGGAGACCACCATGGAGTTGATTCCGCAGGGCATTGCCGCCATCAGGCGGTAGGCCGGGGGAAGGTCGATCAGGGGGGCGGCGATCAGCATCAGCAGGGCCGGCACCAGGGCCAGGCGGATCGCGAGCACCAGCATCACCGGCCGGGTCAGTGGCGGCGGCAGGGGGAGCTCGCCGTGGAGGGCGCCCTCGGCGAGGGTGGCGCCGATCGCGAAGAAGCCGATCGGGAGGATCGCGACGACGAGGGCCTGGGAGATGTCGACGGCGAGGTCGGGGGCGAGGGCCCTGGGGGCGAGGAGGCCGAGGATCGCGGCATAGAGGGGCGGGTTGCGGGTGAAGAAGGCCGCTACGCGCTGGCGGGGGGTTTCGCCGGCTTTGGTGCCGAAGGCGGCGCCGACCGCGAAGGCGCCGAGGAGGAGGGACGGGCCGGTGACGAGGACGTCGTAGAGGACGGCATCGGAGAGCTGGTCCCGGCCGAGGAGGGCCACCGTCATCGGGTATCCCAGGTAGCCGGTGTTGACGCTGAGGACCACGCAGACGACGGCGCCGACCTGGTAGCGGGGGAGCTTGAGGATCCGGCTGGCGACCCACCAGGCGACGAGGGCGGAGATGGTGACGGCGACGAGGGCGAGGCCTAGGCCGACGCCGTGGTCGAGGTCGATGTCGGCCGCGGCGATGTTGAAGAAGATCACCGGCGGCAGCAGCACGTAGAGCAGGACGACGAGGGACTTGCGGGCGGCGCTGGCCGCGCCCTCGGGCCAGCGACGCTCGGCCCAGATCCCGATTCCGGTGGAGAGGAAGATCGCGCCGGCGGTCAGCAGAACGCCGATGGTCTCCCCTCCCCTCTGCCTAGAAGAGCGATGAGCCCGCGCGTTCGGCGAACTCGACCAGCGGCTGGGGGATGATGCCGAAGAAGACGGTCGCGGCGGCGGCCAGGATGGCCGGGCCGGCGAGGTACCAGCGGCCACCCGCCTCGGGGTCGATCGGGTCGGCCTCGGGGGAGGCGCCGGCGATCGCCGGGGTGCCGGCCGCCTCGCCCTCCGGGCGCATCCACATCGCCGCCACCACCCGCAGGTAGTAGGCCAGCGAGATCATCGTGCCGATCGCGATGAAGACGCCGAGCCAGGTGTAGTCGCTTTCGACCAGGGCCTCGATCAGGTAGAGCTTGCCGATGAAGCCCGCGGTCGCCGGCAGGCCGGCCAGGGCCAGCATCGCGATCGTCAGCGGCCAGGCCAGCAGCGGCCGCTCGGCGCCGAGGCCGCGCATCGCCCGGATGTCGTCGCCGAACGGGGTTTCGCGCTCGCGGGCGACGATCACGGAGAAGGCGGCGAGGTTCATGAAGGCGTAGGCGGCGAGGTAGAAGACGAGGGCGCTGACGCCCGACTCGGAGGCGACGACGATCCCGCCCAGCATGTAGCCGGCCTGGGCGATGCCGGAGTAGCCGAGCAGCCGCTTCAGCGAGTCCTGGCCGAGCGCGCCGACGTTGCCGACGACGATCGAGACCGCGGCGAGGACGGCCAGGGCCGGCTGCCACTGGTCGACCTGGGGGCCGAGGGCGACGTCGAAGAAGCGGATGAAGACGGCGAAGGCCGCGGCCTTGGTCGCCACCGCCATGAAGCTGGTGATCGGGGTCGGGGCGCCCTCGTAGACGTCGGGGGTCCACTGGTGGAAGGGGGCGATCGAGGTCTTGAAGGCCAGCCCGACCGCGCACATCGCGATCCCGATCAGGATCAGCGGGTCGTCGAGCATGCCCTTGTGGGCGATCCCGAACGCGATCCCGCCGAAGTCGGTGGAGGCGGTGCCGCCGTAGAGGAAGGCCATCCCGTAGAGCAGGGTCGCCGAGCCGAGCGAGCCGACGATCAGGTACTTGAGCCCCGACTCCAGCGAGCCCTCGCGGCGCAGGTTGGCGGCGCAGAGGATGTAGAGCGGGATCGAGAGGGTCTCGATCGCGACGAAGAAGGTGACCAGGTTCTGCGCCTCGGCCAGCAGCACCATCCCCAGCACCGAGCCGAGCAGCAGCGCGTGGTACTCCCCCACCCCGGCCTGCTCGGCGGCCGGCTCGCGGGTCGAGAGGAGGACGCAGAAGGCGGCGGTGAGGATCGCGATCAGGGAGATCGAGATCGCCAGGTCGTCGATCCGCAGGGCGCCGGAGACCAGGTCCTGCGGCTCCCCCCAGCGCCAGATCAGCAGCCCGGCGGCGATCGCCAGGGTCAGCAGGGTCAGCCCCGGCGCCCAGCGGCGGACCGGCCGGAAGACGGCGCTGAGCAGGACCACGCAGACGCCGACGGTGAGGGCGATCACCGGCGCCATCCCGGCGTAGTCGATGGTCGGCTCGTTGAAGTTCACTTGCGCGCCAGCTCCGCTTCGGGGGCGTCGCCGTTGGTCACTCCGGCGACCGTCTGCTGCACGGTCGGCGCGGTGCGGTGGAGGATCAGCTGCGGGTAGAAGGCGAGGGCGACGATGCAGAGCACCAGCGGCGCCAGCACGACCGCGTCGCGCAGCCCGATCTCCCGCGAGGCGATCCCGTCCGGCCTGCGGTTGTGCATCGCGTGCTGGTAGAGCCGCAGCGCGTAGTAGGCCGACATCGCCACCCCGCTGATCGCGATGAAGGCGAAGGCGACCTTCTCCTGGAAGAGCCCGTTGAGGATGTAGAACTCGCCGATGAAGTTGGCCGAGCCGGGCATCGCCAGGGTCGCCAGGGCGACGATCAGGAACAGCACCGCGAGGACCGGCGCCCGCATCGCCATCCCCCCCATCTCGCGGATGTCCTCGGTGCCGGTGCGCTCGACCAGGAGCGCGACGATGACGAAGATCGGGGCGACGACGAGGCCGTGGTTGACCATCTGCAGGATCGCCCCGTCGGCGCCGTCGGCGCGCAGGGCGAAGATCCCGGCGGTGATGAAGCCGAGCTGGGCGACCGAGGAGTAGCCGGCGATCAGCCGCACGTTGGTCTGGGTGAAGGCCATCACCGAGCCGTAGAGGATCGAGGCGAGGGCGATCAGCAGGATCACCTCCTGGAACTCGACCGTGGCGTCGGGGAAGAGCGGCAGCACCACCCGCAGGAAGCCGTAGGCGCCGACCTTGGCCAGGACGCCGGAGAAGACGACGAGGACCGGCAGCGGCGCCGCCCGGTAGGCGTCCGGCATCCAGCCGTGCAGGAGGAAGGCCGGCATCTTGACCAGGAAGGCGGCGGCGAAGAACCAGAAGATCCAGCGCTGCGAGTCGACGTCGAGGCCCTGCTGCTGGATCGCCGCGATCGAGAAGGTGAGGTGGCCGCCGTCGGCGGAGATGATCGCCGCGGCGATCGCCCCGACCAGCATCAGCAGCGAGCCGATCAGGGTGTAGATCATCATCTTCAGGGTCGCCGCGGCCGCCGTCGGGCCGCCCTCGCGGTCGCTCCCCCAGCTGCCGAAGAGGAAGTAGAACGGGACCAGCATGAAGTCGAAGAAGAGGACGAAGAGCAGCAGGTCCTGAGCGAGGAAGGAGCCGAGCGTCGCCGTCTCGGCCAGCAGCATCAGGAAGAAGAAGAGCTGCGGGCGCTCCCACTCGCGGAAGGCGGCGAAGGCGATGCCGCCGAGCCAGAGCAGCGCGGTGAGCACGATCAGGAAGAGGTTGAGGCCGTCGATCCCGAGGCTGTAGTCGACGCCGAGCCCGGAGATCCAGGCGATGTCGACCGTGTGCTGGAGGCCGGAGGAGCCGCTGTCGAAATCGAAGACCATGGAGACGGCGATCGCCAGCGTCGCCAGCGCCCCCGCCGTCGCCCACCAGCCGACCGCCCGCTTCGGCAGGAAGAGCCCGACGAGGCCGAACGCGAGCGGTGCCCAGAGCAGTGCGTTGATCATGAGCTGGAGAGCAGGAAGTAGAGGGCGAGACCGGCGAAGCCGGCGACCAGCAGCAGCGCGTAGCTGCGGACGAAGCCGTTCTGGACGGCGCGGACGACGCCGCCGGCGCCGCGCACGGTCCCCTCGGTGCCGGTGACGATGCCGTCGACGACGACGCGCTCGAAGACGCGGTTGGCGAAGCGGCCGATCGCCAGCGCCGGGCGCACGATCAGGAAATCGATCAGCTCGTCGAAGTACCACTTGTTGACGAACAGGGTGTAGAGCGGGCGCAGGCGCTCGATCAGGTAGGCGGGGGTGGTCGGCTGCTGGACGTAGAGGAAGTGGGCCAGCCAGATGCCGAGGACCGAGATCGCGCCGCCGATCCCGAGCCCGATCCAGTCGGCGCTGAGGGTCGGGTGGATGTGGACCAGCGGCGAGTTCTCGAAGACCGGGTCGAGCCACTTCTCGAGCACGTCGTCGAGCCCCGGGACCTGGATCAGGCCGCCGATCAGGGCCAGCACCGAGAGCACCGCCATCGCCGCCCGCATCGGCCACGACTGCTCGGCGATGTGGTGGTCGGCGCCGGGGAAGCCGACGTCGGTGTCCTCGACCTCGCCGGTGGCCGGGTTGCGCGGCTCCTCGTGGGCGACGTGGCCGCTGTCGATCAGCTCCTGGGCCTCCTTGCACGGCACCCCGGGGAGCACCCGGAAGACGAGGCGGAAGGTGTAGACGGCGGTGATCAGGGCGCCGACGTAGCCGAGCACGGTGAAGGTCAGGTACATGCCGCCGCGCGCCTCGGCGTAGGCGAGGATCTCGTCCTTGGAGAAGAAGCCGGAGGTGCCCGGGAAGGCGGCCAGCGCCAGGGCGCCGCAGAGGAAGGCGATCGAGGTGAACCGCATCGCCTTGCCGAAGCCCGACATGTCGTCGATGTTCTGGTTGTTCGCCATGCCGGCGATGATCGAGCCGGCGGCCATGAACAGCAGCGCCTTGAAGAAGGCGTGGGTCATCAGGTGGAAGAGGCCGGCGCTGTAGGCGCCGATCGAGACGCCCATGATCATGTAGCCGATCTGGCTCATCGTCGAGTAGGCGATCGCCCGCTTGAGGTCGGTCATCACCAGGGCGATCGTGCCGGCGACCAGCAGCGTCGCCAGGCCGACGAAGGCGGAGATGTCGGCGGCGGTCGGGGCGAGCTCGAAGAAGACGTGGGTGCGGGCGATCAGGTAGACGCCGGCGGTGACCATGGTCGCGGCGTGGATCAGCGAGGAGACCGGGGTCGGGCCCTCCATCGCGTCCGGCAGCCAGGTGTGGAACGGCAGCTGCGCCGACTTGGCGAAGGCGCCGACCAGCAGCAGCAGGCAGATCGCCGTGATCGTCCACTCGTTGGTGGTGAAGACCTCGGGCGCCTTCTCGAAGGCGGGGCCGTAGTCGAAGGTGCCGAGCTCGCGGAAGATCAGGAAGGCGGCGAGGGTGAGGCCGATGTCGCCGACGACGTTGATCACGAACGCCTTCATCCCCGCCCGGGTCGCCGTCTCGCGCCGGTACCAGAAGCTGATCAGCGCGTAGGAGGCGAAGCCGACGAAGGCCCAGCCGACGATCAGCAGCACGAAGTTGCCGGCGAGGACCAGCAGCAGCATCGAGAAGACGAAGAAGTTGAGGTAGCTGAAGAAGCGGTGGTAGCCCTTGTCGGATTGCATGTATCCGTAGGAGTAGAGGTGGATCAGCGTCGAGACGCCGGTCACGACCAGCACCATGAAGACCGACAGCGGGTCCACGTAGATGCCGAGCTTGATGTCGAGCCCGGCGACGCTGGCGTAGTCCCAGAGCGAGGAGGCGTGGTGGCGGGCCTCCGGGTCTTCGCCGAGCAGGCAGAGCAGGGCGCCGATCCCGCAGGCGAAGGCGAGGGCGATCGAGAGCGTGCCGATGATCCCGGCGGCCCGGGCCGGGATCGCCTTGAAGCTGAGCCCGATCACGATCGAGCCAAGCAGCGGGAAGAGCAGGACCAGCCAGGCCCAGCTGGTGGCGGTCATCCGCGCAGCTCCCTCAGGTCATCGACGTTGAGCGGCAGCTTGCGGCGGAAGATCGCGACGATCAGGCCGAGCCCGATCACCACCTCGCAGGCAGCGACGACCATGACGACGATCGCGAAGACCTGACCCTCCTGGTTGCCGACCATGCGGCTGAAGGCGACCAGCGCCAGGTTGCCGGCGTTCAGCATCAGCTCGAGGCAGAGCAGGATCACCATCGGGCTGCGGCGGACGAGGATCCCGACCGCGCCGGTGGCGAACAGCAGGCTGGAGAGGACGATGTACCACTCGACGTTCACGCCGTCTCCTCGCGTTTACGGCCGGCGAGGACGATCGCCCCGATCGCCGCCAGCAGCAGCAGGATCGAGGAGGCCTCGAAGGGGACGAGGAACTTTTCCAGCAGCAGCTTGCCGATCGCTTCCGGGTTGCCGAAGCCGGGCCCGACCTCCGGGCCCTCGGTGCCGAGCGCCAGCAGCGAGGAGGAGAGGACGGCGACCGAGAGCTCGACGAAGAGCGCGATCGCCAGCGCCGGCGCGAGGAAGCGCTGGCCGGGGATCGGCTCCCAGGCCGACTCTCCCCCGCCGCCGACGTAGGCGACGACGAAGACGTAGAGGACCATCACCGCGCCGGCGTAGACGACCACCTGGGCGGCGGCGACGAAGGCCGAGGTCAGCAACAGGAAGAGGGCCGCCAGCGAGAAAAGATGAACGATCAGCGCCAGGACCGAGTAGAACGGGTTACGCATCGCCACGACACCGATCGCGCCACCGAGCGCGCCGATCGCGGCGATGAAGAAGAGCGCCGCTTCCATCAGTGCGCTCCCGTCGAAAAGGAGAAGGAATGGACACCTACGTAATCCTCAGACGAAGCGGTTGGAAATCCCCCGCCGAGCTGGAGGCCGCCGGAGCCAAATCCCTGGCGGTCGCCACGGAGCAGATGCCCGACGACATTCGCTGGCTGCGCAGCTACGCCCTCGCGGAGGACGGCGGCTCGGTCGGCACCGTCTGCATCTACCAGGCCTCGAGCCCGGAGGCGATTCGCGACCATGCCGCTCGGGCCGGGCTGCCCGCCGACGAGATCATTCCCGTCGCGGACACCATCGTGGTCAACCCCGACCCCTCCTAGAGCGAGGCTCATTCGCCCTCGCTTTTCAGCGGGGTGCGCTCGACCGGCTCGGCCAGCAGCATCTCCTTGGTGAAGATGAGATCGCTGCGGTCGTAGTCGGCCATCTCGTAGTCGTGGCCCATCGTGATCGCGTCGAAGGGACAGGCGATCTCGCAGTAGCCGCAGAAGATGCAGCGGCTGAGGTTGATCTCGTAGACGGCGGCGTAGCGCTCGCCGGCGGAGACGCGGTCGCCGGGGATGTTCTCGGCCGCGACGACGCGGATGCAGTCGGCCGGGCAGGCGGCGGCGCAGAGCGAGCAGCCGACGCACTTCTCCAGCCCGGTGTCCTCGAACTTGTGCAGTTTGTGGCGGCCGCGGAAGCGCGGGTAGACCGGCGTCTTCTCCTCCGGATACTCGATCGTCAGCGGCCCCTCGATCAGCCGCGCCATCGTCGTCTTCAGCCCGCGCAGGGTCTCGCCGAAGGCGCGGTAGGCGCCGCCGACGCCGCCCGGCTCGGGACCGCGCTGGACCTCGATCACCTCGATCGAGTCGAGGTAGGAGGCCGACTTCGGGTCGAAGCCGTTGCCCTCGCTCACGTGACCACCACCAGGATCGCGGTGACGAGGACGTTGAGGGTGGCCAGCGGCAGCAGGATCTTCCAGCCGAGGGTCATCAGCTGGTCGTAGCGCAGCCGCGGCAGGGTCGCCCGTACCCAGATGAAGACGAAGACCAGCGCCAGCATCTTCACCAGCATCCAGATCGGGTCGAGGAAGCTCGGGCCGGGGCCCATCCAGCCGCCGAGGAACATCGCCGCGGCGATCCCGGAGACGACCAGGATCTCCATGTATTCGACCAGCAGGAAGGAGCCGAAGCGCATGCCGCCGTACTCGGTCATGAAGCCCTGGACCAGCTCGGCGTCGGCCTCGGGCATGTCGAACGGGGTGCGGTTGGTCTCGGCGAAGCCGGCCAGCATGAAGATCAGGAAGCCGACGAACTGGGGAATGATGAACCAGACCCCGCCCTGGGCGTGGACCGCGTCGACCAGCGAGAGCGAGCCGGCCATCATCACCACGCCGAGCAGGGCCAGGCCCATCGAGACCTCGTAGGAGATCAGCTGCGCGGCCGAGCGCATGGCGCCGAGCAGGCTGTATTTGGAGCCCGAGGACCAGCCGCCGAGGACGAGGCCGTAGAAGGCGATCGAGCCGACGGCGAAGAAGTAGAGGATCCCGATCGGGACGTCGATCCCGTAGAAGCCGACGCCGTCCTGGACGTCGCCCCAGGGGATGATCGCCAGCGCCAGGACGCCGGAGAGGACCGGCAGCAGCGGCCCGAGGACGAACAGGGTCGAGACCGCGTTGGCGGGCCGGAAGGACTCCTTGGAGATCAGCTTGCCGACGTCGGCGAGCGGCTGCATGAGGCCGAAGGGGCCGACCCGGTTGGGGCCGTAGCGGTGCTGGAAGCGGCCGATCAGTTTGCGCTCGACCACGGTCAGGATCGGCAGGATGCCGAAGATCACCGCGAAGATGACCAGCGACTTGACGATCATGATCCAGGTCGCTTCCGCGAACCCGACCTCGGCGAGCGAGAGCATCTAGCCCTCGACCTCGCTCAGCTTCTCGACCTGGACCCAGACCGGGCCGCCATTGAGCAGGGAGTTGGCGTTGCCGCCGGCGACGCCCTCGGCGAGGAAGACGGTCCCCTCGGCCATCCGCTCCTTGATCAGCACATGGGCCTCGACGCTGGAGCCGTTCTGGCCGACGCGGACGACGTCTCCCTGGGCCAGCCCGAGGCGCTCCGCGTCGGCGGGCGAGACCTCGAGGCGCTGCTGCGGCGTGAGGAACTGCAGCGGCGGGTTCAGCTCGGTGATCGGACCGGCCCACAGATCCCGGTAGGTGCCCAAGGCGAGACCCTCTCCGGTGGCAACCGGGGTCGGGGTCGCGTCGAGCTCGCCGCCCGGCGCCGGGCAAGCGGACGCCGCCTCGGTGTCCTGCCAGCGGATGCCCTGGCCGCCGATGCTCTCCTCCGTGATCGCGGAGTAGAAGGGGACGGCCTCGGTGAGGGCGGCGAAGGCGGTGGGCTGGGAGTCGATCCCGGTCTCCAGGCCGAGCGCCTCGGCGAGCAGGGAGAGGACGAGGATGTTGGACTGGACGACGCCGGGGCGGCCGGCGCTCGGGCGGACGCGCTGGAGGCGGCCGTCGGGGTGGGTGACGGTGCCGTCTTTCTCGGCGTGGGTCTCGAGCGGGAAGACGACGTCGGCCTTGGCGGTGGTCGCGTTCTCGTGCATCGAGAAGCTGACGACGTGGTCGGCGGCGGTCAGCGCCTCTTCCCAGGCGGGGGTGTCGGGGAAGTCGCGCAGCGGGTCGGCGCCGAACAGCAGCAGGGTCTTGATCTCACCGGAGATCAGGCCGGCGCGGATCTCCTCGGTGCCACGGCCGCCGCCGAGCGCGGCCAGGCCGGGACCGGCGTCGGGCAGGCAGCCGGCCTCGCGCAGGCCGCGGCCGTTGGAGACGTCGGGGATCTCCAGCAGGCCGGCGCCCTCGGTGCCGGCGATCCCGCAGGCCTCGGCGAGCTCCAGCAGCGCCGTTGCGGCGGCGTCGCCTTCGCGGGCGATCCGGCCGCTCCAGAGGACGACGACCTTCCCGGCACCGCGCAACGACTCGGCCAGCGGGGTGGCGACGTTCTCGGCGCCGCCGACGGCGGCGGCCAGCTCGGAGAGGAAGTGGGCGCCGGCGCCGGGGGCGTAGCGGGCGATCGCCTCGGCGCCGCCGTCGAGCGCGGTCGGCCGCTCGGTGGCGACGAGGAGGCGGGCGCCGTTGCGGCGGATCGCCTTGCGCACGCGAAGGTCGAGGATCGGAGCCGTGTGCATCGGCTCGGCGCCGGCGATCAGGATCACGTCGGCGTCGTCGATCTCGCGCACCTTCGCGGTCAGGTCGGGCTGGGAGAGGCGGACGACTCCCTCGCGCGAGAAACCACGCGACTGGCGCGAGTCGACGTCGTTGGAGCCGAGCGCCTCGCGCAGGGTTCGGGCGACCAGGTAGCCCTCCTCGTTGGAGGCGTCGCCGACGATCGCCGCGACCTCTCCCCCAGCGGCCTGCAGCGCCTCCGCGGCGGCGGCGATCGCCACGTCCCAGGCGACCTCGTCGCCCGCTTTGAGACGTGGTCCGCGGATCCTCTCGGGGGCGTCGAACATCTCGAACCCGTAGCGGCCGCGGTCGCAGAGCCAGCCGTCGTCGACCTCGTGGTTGTCGCGGGTGATCACCCGCTTGACCCGCTCGTCGCGGATCGTGAAGCTGACGTTGCAGTGGCTCGGGCAGAGGGTGCAGACCGAGCCGGCCTGCTCGATGTCCCAGGGTCGGGCGCGGAAGCGGTAGGTGTAGCTGGTCAGTGCCCCGACCGGGCAGATGTCGGTGATGTTGCCGTGGAAGGGGGCGACGTAAGGGCGGTCGTCGAAGGTGCCGACGAAGGTGCGGTCGCCGCGCTCCAGCAGCTGCAGCTGCGAGTCCTCGGAGACCTCCTGGCTGAAGCGCACGCAGCGGTAGCAGAGGATGCAGCGCTCGCGGTCGATCGCGACCAGCGGCGAGAGTTCGATCGGCTTCTGGAAGTGGCGCTTTTCGTCGATCACGCGGCTCTTGCCGGGGCCCCAGCCCATCGTGATGTCCTGCAGCGGGCACTCGCCGCCTTTGTCGCAGACGGGGCAGTCGAGCGGGTGGTTGACGAGGAGGAACTCGACGACCGCGTTCTGGGCGTGCTTGACCTGCTCGGTGCGGGTGTGGACGACCATCCCGTCGCGGACCGGGGTCGAGCAGGACGTCTGCAGTTTCGGGATCCCCTCGATCTCGACCAGGCACATCCGGCAGGCGCCGACCGGCTCGCCGAGTTTCGGTTCGTAACAGAAGACCGGGATCTCGACGTCGCCCTTGCGGGCCGCGTCGTGGAGCATCTCGCCCTCGACCGCGGAGACCTCGCGGCCGTCGACGACGATCGTCACCTCCTTGGCGCTCACGTCGCCGCCCCGAGGGTTTCGGGCGCGCCCTGGACGACCTCGATCGGCGTCCCCGCCGCTTCGATGACCGCCTCGAACTCGTCGCGGAACTTGTTGACCATCGCCGAGACCGGCATCGCCATCGAGTCGCCGAGCACGCAGAGGCAGTGGCCCATGATGTTCTGCTGGACCGAGCTGATGATGTCGAGGTCCATCGGCGTCGCCTCGCCGCGGACCACCCGCTCCAGCATCTTCACCGTCCAGTTGGTCCCCTCGCGGCAGGGGGCGCACTTGCCGCAGGACTCGTGGTGGTAGAAGCGCGCCGTCCGCAGCGCCATGTGCGGGATCGAGACGCGGTCGTCGGCGACGATGATCGAGCCGGAGCCGAGCATCGAGCCCGCCTCGGCCATCGCCTCGAAGCTGTAGGGGAGGTCGAGCTCGGCCGGGGTGAGGACCGGCGAGGAGGAGCCGCCCGGGTAGAAGGCCTTGATCTCGTGGCCCGGGTCGGGGCCGCCGGCCAGCTCGTCGATCAGCGTGCGCAGCGGGATCCCCAGCTCGACCTCGTAGTTGCCGGGGCGGCGGACGCCGCCGGAGATCGAGACGACCTTGGTCCCCGGCGACTGCTCGGTCCCGAAGCCCTTGAACCAGTCGGCGCCGTTGGCGACGATCCGCGGCACGTTGGAGAGGGTCTCGACGTTGTTGATCAGCGTCGGCCCGCCGTAGAGGCCCTGGACCGCCGGGAACGGCGGCTTCAGGCGCGGGTTGCCGCGCTTGCCCTCGAGCGCGTCGAGCAGCGCCGTCTCCTCGCCGCAGATGTAGGCGCCGGCGCCGCGGTGGACGACCAGCTCGAGGTCGCGGCGACAGCCGAGGATGTCCTTGCCGAGGTAGCCCGCCTCGTAGGCTTCGGCGACCGCGGCGTCGAGGATGTCGGCCTGCTCGGCGTACTCGCCGCGGATGAAGATGAAGGCGTGGCCGGCGTCGGCGGCGAGCGCGGCGATCGCGATCCCCTCGATCAGCTGGTGCGGGTTGCGCTGCATCAGCTCGCGGTCCTTGAAGGCGCCGGGCTCGGACTCGTCGGCGTTGCAGCAGAGGTACTTGGCCATCTCCCCGCGCGGCAGGAAGCTCGCCTTTTTGCCCATCGAGAAGCCGGCGCCGCCGCGGCCGCGCAGGCCGGAGTCTTCGAGCTCCTTGAGGATCTCGTCCTGCTCCAGCTCGCGGTAGGCCTTTTCCTGGGTGGCGTAGCCGCCGGCCAGGCGCTTGTAGCCCTCGATCGTGCGCAGCGCCGGGTCCTCGGCGTGCTCCAGGAGGACGCGGGTCTCGAGCTCGTGCGCCATCAGCCCTCGCCCCCGGGGAGGTCGGCGGCGAGCGGCCGCTTCGCCAGGGCCTTCTCCGGCAGGACCTCGGCGCCGGCGTTCAGCTGCTCGATCGCGGTCGCCGCCTCGGCCGCCTCCAGCGGCCCGTAGTAGCGCTGGTCGATCGAGGCCATCGGGGCGATGTCGCAGGCGCCGAGGCACTCGAACCCGGTCACGAAGACGTCGTCGCCCTCGCCGACCGCGGCCACGAAGGCGTCGAGCAGCTGGTCGCCGCCGCGCATCCAGCAGCTGATGTTGGTGCAGACCTCGATCCGGTGGGTCCCGACCGGGTCGGTGTGCAGGAGGTCGTAGAAGCTGGCGACCGACTCCAGCTCGGCCGGGGTGAAGCGCATCACCGCGGCGGCCTGGCGGATCCCCTCGGGGGTGCACCAGCCGTAGCGCTCCTGGACGGCCCAGAGCGCCGGGATCGAGGCCGAGCGGCGGTCGGGGTAGCGGGCCATCAGCTCCTCGATCCGCTGCTGCAGCTCCGGCGGGCAGTCGACTTCGTGCAGCTCGGGGATCTCCGCCTCGCGGCGGGGCGGCACCCGGCCCTCGCTCACCGCCTGGTCGACCGGAAGGTTCGGGTTGACGATGCCGCGGCCGTCGACGGGGCTCACCGGTCGACCCCCCCGAGGATCGGGTCGAGCATCCCGAGGCTGCAGATCATGTCGGCGACGTAGCTGTCCAGGGCCATGTCCCGGAACGACTGCAGGTTGACGAAGGAGGGGTCGCGGAAGTGGACCCGGGCCGGCTTCGAGGAGCCGTCGGCGAGCACGTAACAGCCGAGCTCCCCGCGCGGGGACTCGATCGCGTTGTAGACCTCGCCGGGCTCGACCCGGAAGCCCTCGGTGACGAGCTTGAAGTGGTGGATCAGCGACTCCATCGAGGTCGAGAGCTCCGAGCGCGGCGGCAGCACGTACTTGCGGTCGTCGGCGATGAACGGGCCCTCCTCCAGGAGGTCGAGGCACTGGGCGACGATCCGGCTCGACTCGACCATCTCCGCGACCCGGACCCGGTAGCGGTCGTAGTTGTCGCCGACCGTCCCGACCGGGATCTTGAACTCGACCTCGGGGTAGGCGAGGTAGTCGGTTGCCTTGCGCAGGTCCCAGGGGTCGCCGGCGGCGCGCAGCAGCGGGCCGCTGACGCCGAGGTCGAGCAGCCGCTCGCGGTCGACGATGCCGATCCCTTTGGTCCGCTGCAGGAAGACCTCGTTGCGGTCCAGCAGCGCCTCGTACTGGCCGACCCGGACCGGCATTTCCTCGGCGAAGTCGCGGCACTTCTGCTCGAAGCCGAGCGGGATGTCCTCGATCACGCCACCGACCTGGAAGTAGCGGGTGTGCATCCGCTGCCCGGTCGCCATTTCGAACAGGTCGAGGATCTTGTCGCGCTCGCGGAAGCAGTACCAGAGCATCGAGATCGCGCCGAGGTCGAGCGCCGTGGTGCCGAGCCAGACCAGGTGCGAGTGGATCCGGTTGAGCTCGAGGAAGATCGTCCGCAGGTACTTGGCCCGGGGCGGGATCTCCAGCCCGACCAGCTGCTCGACGGCGCCGCAGTAGGCCTGCATCTGGAAGAAGTAGGAGACGTAGTCCATCCGCTCGACGAAGGGGATGACCTTCCAGTAGCTCTTGTCCTCGCAGGACTTTTCGATCCCGGTGTGGACGTAGCCGATCACCGGCTTGAGGTCGCGCACGATCTCGCCTTCGAGGTCGACCACCAGCCGCAACACCCCGTGGGTCGCCGGGTGGTGGGGACCGATGTTGACGGTCATGATCTCGGTCTCGCGCTCGACCGCGAGGGTGGTCGGCAGCTCAGCCATAGTTGCGCTCGTTGTAGGTGAAGGTGACCGGCTCGCCGCCGACCGGGAAGTCGCGCCGCTGGGGCCAGCCGACGTAGTCGTCGGGCAGCAGGATCCGGGTCAGGTCGGGGTGGCCGCGGAACTCGATGCCGAAGAAGTCGAAGGCTTCGCGCTCCTGGAAGTCGGCGGTCGGGAACAGCTCGACGCAGGAGTCGATCGCCGGCAGCGAGCCCTCGCCGGGGTCGGCCAGCATCGCTTTCACCCGGATGCGCTCGACCCGGTCGCGGTTCAGCAGCTCGTAGTGGACGCCGAAGCGCGGCTCCGCCGGCAGGTAGTCGGCGACGTGCAGGCTGGAGAGGAAGCGGTAGCGCTGGCCCGGCTGATCGCGCAGCCAGGCGAGCAGCGCCAGGATCTGGCCGGGGTCGGCGAGCAGGGCCGCCTGGCCGTGCTCGAAGGAGGTGGCGAGGACCGCTCCGGGGTGGTCGCGCTCGATTTCGCCCCGCAACAGCTCCAGTCCGGGAGCGTCAGGCACGGGCGAGCTCCCGGGCCTGCTCATAGGCCGCCGCGGCCTCCGGGCTCGGCCTGCTGGCGGGTCCGCCGCGCGCCCACTCCTCGGTCCCGGCGGCGTTGTAGCGCTGGCGCCAGCCCTGGTCGGGGCTGCCCTGGATCTTGCGCTGCAGCTTGGTGAAGCCATACATCACGGCCTCCGGCCGCGGCGGGCAGCCGGGGATGTGCATGTCGATCGGCATGAACTTGTCGGCGCCCTGGACGACGGCGTAGTTGGCGAACATGCCGCCGGAGGAGGAGCAGGCGCCCATCGAGATCGCCCACTTCGGCTCCAGCATCTGGTCGTAGAGGCGGCGGACGACCGGCGCCATTTTGATCGAGACGCGGCCCGAGAGGATGATCAGGTCGGCCTGGCGGGGCGAGGCGCGCAGCGCCTCGGCGCCGAAGCGGGCGAGGTCGTAGCGGGCGGTGACGATCGAGATCGGCGCCTCGATCGCGCAGCAGGCGAGGCCGAAGGTCAGCGGGAAGATCGAGTTCGACCGCGCCAGGTTGATCATCTTCTCGAAGGTGGTCGTGACCACTTTCTCTTCCACGTAGCGCTCGAGGTCATCTCCCTCGAGGTCGCCGCGGAGCATGTCGCGGGCGGAGGCCTGGCGGGCCTCGAAGCTGCGGCGCTCTACCTCCAATCCAGGGCCCCCTTGCGCCAGACGTAGACGAAGGCGACCATCAGCAGGACCACGAAGGTGACCAGCTCGCCGAGCACGAGGACGCTGTCGGCCCCCTTCAGGATCACCCCGACCGGGTAGAGGAAGACGACCTCGATGTCGAAGAGGATGAAGAGCATCGCCAGCAGGTAGAAGCTGACGCCGAATTTGATCCCCTTCATCGGCTCGACCGGGATCCCGGACTCATACGGCTCGCCCTGGCGGCGGCTGGCGGCGGTCGACACCCGCGGCTTCTTCGGGCCGACGAGGTGGTTCACGACCATGAAGAGACTCGCCACGGCGAGGCCGAGGAAGGCAAAGACGAGAATCGGGAGGTAGGTCTTGAGCACGGGGGAAAAGTCCGGGGTACTCGCTGTTATACACCCAGCTTGTGACAACTTGCTACATAGTGATTTTCCGCATCTGTAAGCGGAATCCCGACCGTCCTGGGAGGATTTAGGCGATGCTCGGGCTGCATATCGCCGTCGGCTTCTCGGTGATCGCGCTGAACCTCGCCGCGGGAGCCATCGGCGGCTTCGCCTGGTTCCGCGCCCGGGCCTCGGTCCCGTTCTGGTACCTGCTCCGCGCGGCCCAGGTATCGGTCTTCATCCAGGCGATGATCGGGGGGCTGCTGGTGATCACCAACCACGAGCCCGACGACAACCTCCACTACCTCTACGGGATCCTGCCCCTGTTCATCTCCTTCATCGCCGAGGGCGCCCGCGCCGGCGCCGCCCAGCGCGAGCTCGGCGAGACCGACTTCGAAGCGCTCGAGCCGGAGGTCCAGCAGGCGACGGCGCTGGCGATCGTCCGCCGCGAGATGGGGATCATGGCCGTCAGCTGCGGCGTCATCTTCTTCGTCGCCCTCCGCGCGGCGTTCACCAGCGGTCTCTAGCGGCCCGGCCCGCGGGAGTGCGTAGGCGTCCCGCGCCGTCGAGACCCATCTTTTGCACCTATGCGGTGGGTTAGATGGGTCTCGACCCCGGACGAGACCCAGGTGGGTTGGGTGTCGAAGAAGGCCCGATCCCGGTCGCGTAGAGGGCGCGCCCAGTCGGGCCGCCGCGCGAAGACGAAGGCCGGCGCGAACAGCAGCAGCCAGGCCAGCGCGTGGTCGCCGTTGTAGTCGACCCCGAGCACCCTCTCGACCGACGCGTCCTCGCCGAGCGGGGGGAGAGTTCGTCAGCGCCGGTTGCTTGGCGAGGCGATGAGCGCTGTCGCCTCTCGACCATTGGGTACCATATGTCCGGTGACGCGAACCCAGACCCTCGTGCAGCTCAACGAGGCGCTCCTGCGCCGCCTCGACGAGCGGGCCGCCCGCGAAGGGCGTTCCCGCTCCGCCCTGATCCGCGAGGCGATCGAGAAGCACATGTACGACGAGCGCAGCGCCGAGATCGACCGGCAGATAGTCGAGGGCTACAAACGGATGCCCGAGACCGAGGAGGAGATGGATTGGGCCGAGGGCAATGCCCGGGAACTAGTCGAAGACGAGCCTTGGTGAATCGCGGCGACGTCTACTGGCTGGACCTGCCGGACGAGAAGAGCCGGCCAGCGCTGGTGCTGACCAGAGAGGCCGCCATCCCGGTGCTCAACAAGGTCATCGTCGCATCGATGACGAGGAAGATCCGCGACATCCCCACCGAGGTCCGGCTCGGCGAGGCGGACGGCATGCCAACCGAATGCGTCGTCAGCCTCGACAATCTGCGCACGGTCTCGCGCTCCCTCCTCCGCGAGCCGATCACCACTCTCTCCGGAACCAAGCTGCGCGAGGTCTGCCAGGCGCTGGCGATCGCGACCGGCTGCGAGTAGGCCTCCCGGACCCCTGAAGCGTCGCCACCGCGCCCCAGACCAATATGATGCGCGCCGCGTGCGTCCAGTACTGGTCATAGCGATGGTCGTTGCCGCGGCTCTCGGGCTTGCGGCCTGCGGTTTCGGCGAGGAAGGGATCGCCGTCTCCAAGGACGATCCCAACCACCAGGGGGCCGTTCTCTTCGCCAGCCACTGCTCGGGCTGCCACACGCTCAGCGCCGCCGGCACCCAGGGCAGCGGCAACCGCGGCGAGCGGACCCAGGGCCCGAACCTGAACCAGCGCACCGAGACCTACGACGACGCGCTCTTCGCGATCGAGAACGGTGGCTTCTCCGGGGCGATCATGCCCCAGAACATCGTCGTCGGCAAAGAGGCCGAAGCGATCGCCCGGTTCGTTGCCGAGTACGCCGGGAACGAAGCGGAAGAACCGCCCCGTCCCGGCCAGAATCCTTAGTCCGAGAGCGACATGCTCGACCTGAAGCTGATCCGCTCCGACCCTGAGCGGGTCAAGTCCGCGCTGGCCCGGCGCGGGGCCGCGGGACAGGTCGACGAGCTGCTCGCGCTCGACGCTCGGCGCCGCGAGCTGCTGCCCGCGGTGGAGAGCGCCCAGGCCGAGCGCAAGACCCTCTCCAAGCAGATCGGCGAGCGCAAGCAGGCCGGCGAGGACGCCGCGGAGCTGATGGCGACGGTACAGGGGCTGAAGGAGCGGATCGAGTCCGGCAGGGCCGAGCTGGAGACGGTCGACGCCGAGCTCGGCCGGATCGCCACCGCCCTCCCCAACCTGCCCGACCCCGACGCCCCCGACGGGATGACCGAGGAGGACGCGATCGTCGTCCGCGAGGTGGGGGCGCCGCCCGAGTTCGACTTCCCGGTCCGCGACCACCTGGAGATCGGGACCGGGCTGGGGCTGATCGACATGGAGGCGGGCGCCCGCCTCTCCGGCTCCCGCTTCGCCTATCTGAAGGGCGACCTGGTGATGGTCGAGCTGGCGCTGGTCCGCTTCGCCCTGGAGCTGGCCCGCGGCGAAGGGCACGAACCGGTGGTGCCGCCGGTCCTGGTCCGCGAGGAGGCCCTGGAGGGCACCGGCTTCCTGCCCGGCGACCGCGACCAGATCTACGAGATCCCCAAGGACGAGCTCTTCCTCACCGGCACCTCCGAGGTCGCGCTGGCCGGGCTGCACGCCGGCGAGATCCTCGAGGCCGACTCGCTGCCGCTGCGCTACAGCGGCTTCTCGACCTGCTTCCGCCGCGAGGCCGGCGCCGCCGGCCGCGACACCCGCGGGATCTTCCGCGTCCACCAGTTCGACAAGGTCGAGATGTTCTCGTTCGTCGAGCCCTCCGAGTCGGCGGCCGAGCACGAACGGCTGCTGGCGATCGAGGAGCGGATCCTCAGCGAGCTGGAGATCCCCTACCGGGTCGTCAACGTCGCCGCCGGCGACCTCGGCGCCCCGGCCGCGAAGAAGTACGACTGCGAGGCCTGGATCCCGAGCCAGGAGCGCTACCGCGAGCTCACCTCGTGCTCGAACACGACCGACTACCAGGCCCGCCGCATGGGCTGCCGCTACCGCCCCGCCGAGGGCGAGGCGCCGGTCGCCGTGCACACCCTGAACGGGACCGCCTGCGCCGTCGGGCGCACGATCATCGCCCTGATCGAGAACCGCCAGGAGCGGGACGGGGGATTCTCTCTACCTAATTCTTTGCAGGATTACGGCAGCCCTGACACAATCGCGCCTCTATGAGCTCCAGTGTGCGCGAGGCCAAGCGGGTGGTCCTTTGCGACGACCACGAGATCGTCCGTGAAGCGATCAAGGCCAGGATGGCCAACTCGAACATCGTCGAGATCGTCGGCGAGGCCGGAAACGGCCGCGATGTGGTCGACGTCGTCAAGGAGCTCGAGCCGGACGTCCTGATCATCGACGTCGAGCTGCCCAAGCGCGACGGCATCGAGGCGACCAAGGAGGTCCTGAAGGCGCGGCCGCGGACCAAAGTCATCATCTTCACCGCCCACGCCCAGCCGGACCTGCTGGCGCTGGCGCTGCGGGCCGGCGCCTCCGGCTACGTGCTGAAGTCGGCCCCGGCAGAGGACATCGGCAAGGCGGTCAAAGCGGTGACCGGCGGCGGCACCTTCCTGGGCGGCGACTTCGCCGGCGGCAAGCCCTCCGAGGTCGAGAAACTGCTCGACCTCTCCCCGCGCGAGCGTCAGATCCTCGAGCTGCTGGCCGAGGGGCTGCGGGTCAAAGAGATCGCCGACCGGCTGGCGCTGAGCCCGGCCACCGTCCACACCCACGTCCGCAACGCGATCGCCAAGCTCGAGGTCGACACCCGCACCGAGGCGGTCGCCCTCGCGGTCCGCTTCAGCTACCTCGGCGCCGGCGGCGGCACCGTCTAGGACTCAGAAGGCGCGGTGCCCGGCCTCGCCGCGCTTGGCGGCGAGCAGATCGAGGTCGGCGTAGCCGAGCAGCTCCTCGGCGCTGGTCCCGTCGCCGGGGAAGATCGCGTAGCCGGTGGCCCCGGTCAGCGGCAGCTCGGCGTCGTTGCCGTAGCCGCGGTTGGCGATCCGGGCACGGACCCGCGCCGCCACTTCGCCGGCCTCCTCGGTGTCGGCCTCCTCGACGATCACCGCGAACTCGTCGCCGCCCTGGCGGAAGACCGCGTCGGCGCCGCGGACCTCGTCGCGCAGCGCCCCCCCGACCTCTTTCAGCAGGCGATCGCCCGCGAGGTGCCCGTAGCGCTCGTTGACCGCCTTGAAGCCGTCGAGGTCGAGCAGGATCAGCGCGAACTGGCGCTCGTGGCGGCCGTGGCGGGCGATCTGCTCGGCCAGCCGTTCGTGCAGGCTGCGGTAGTTGCCGACCCCGGTCAGCTCGTCGCGCCGGGCCAGCGCCCAGAGCGCTTCGTGGCTCACCCGCAGCCGCCGCGCCATCACCACCACCCCGGCCGCGATCGCCGCCAGGCAGGCGACCTCGACCAGCGCCAGGACCATCGCCTGGCGGTCGGAGAAGGAGCCGAACAGCAGCGGCAGCAGCAGGCCGAGGGCGATCGCCGCGAGGCCGGCGACCAGCAGGCCGGGCCCGAGCGGGACGCGGGAGGGCGAGTTGTCGGGATCTCTTCCGTTCATAGTTAATTTTTAGTAGACGAAGCCACCCTACCCGCAGGATATGCGGCTCGGACGGCCGCGTCTCCCGACGCCACTACGATGCGCCGGTGCGCTATCCGGTGGAACAGTTCAGCCCCGAGGAGAGAGCGGTTCTCGCTCCCCACTTCACCAACCTGGACCGTCCCGTGTTCGCGCTGGTCAACCTCCCGGAAACGGTCAAAGGAGCCCTCTTCGCGCGCTACTCGCGCTACTCGGGGACGGTCCGGCGCCTCTATCTGGAGGAGTTCGCCGCGGACGCTCCGGACGCCGGCCGGCCCTTCGACGCCGACGAGGGGGAGCGCGCCGCGCAGCTCTACGAGCGCGTCTTCGTCGGCTACGGCGACGACTCGATCGCCCAGGTCGGCGGCGCCCACATCGCCTGCGAGTACGTCTCCAACATCCTCACCAAGCTGCTGCAGCGGGGCCGCCTGGCCGCCTACCTGGAGCAGTCGACGCGCTACATCCCTTATGACGAGCCGCTGCCCGGCGGCGGCTACCGGTTCTACTCCGACGAGCGGCTCGGGCCGGAGTTCCGGACCGCGATGGACGAGCTGTTCGGCATCTACTCGCGCTCGCTGACCGCGGTCGAGGCCTGGGCCGCGGAGCGCTGGCCGCGCGGCGACGCCGAACCGGAGGGGCCCTGGAAGCGCTCGATCCGCGCCAAGGCGCTCGACCTGCTGCGCGGGCTGCTGCCGGCCGCGACCCTCAGCCACGTCGGCATCTACGCCTCCGGGCAGGCCTACGAGCAGCTGATCCTGCGGCTGCTGGCCTCGCCGCTGCCGGAGGCGCGCGAGTACGGCGGCATGATCCTCGCCGAGCTGCAGCGGGTGATGCCGAGCTTCGTCTCCCGGGTCGAGCGCCCCGACCGCGGCGGCGAGTGGATCTCCTACCTGCGGCAGCGGCGCGAGCGGACCGAGAGCTGGGTCGCCCGGCTCGGGCTCGATCGCCGCGGGGGCGGCGAGGCGGCGCCCTCGGTCGAGCTGCTGCACGTCGACGGCAGCGAAGAGGACCTGCTCGCCGCTTGCCTGTTCGAGGCCGCCGGCACCTCCGAGAGCGAGGTCCTGGCCCGCGTCGACGTCCTCGACGGCGCCGAGCGGGCGCAGCTGCTGGCGGCCCTGGCGGGCGACCGCGGCAACCGCCGCCACCGGCCCGGGCGCGGCTTCGAGGCGCTGCGCTACCGCTTCGAGATCGTCTCCGACTACGGCGCCTTCCGCGACCTCCAGCGCCACCGGATGCTGACCTGCCAGTGGCAGCGGCTGGGCCCCGACCTCGGTGCCGGGATCCCCGCAGAGGTCGTCGAGGCCGGGGTCGGCGGCGAGTTCGAACGGGCGCTGGAGCTCTCGCGCGGCGAGCACGAGCGGCTGGTCGACGCCGGCCTGGCCGAGCTGGCGCCCTACGCGCTCAGCCTCGCCTACCGGATCCGCTACACGCTCGACCTCAACGCCCGCGAGGCGATGCACCTGATCGAGCTGCGCTCCGGCCGCGAGGGCCACCCCACCTACCGCGCCGTCGCCCACGCGATGCACGACCGCATCGCCGCCGTCCATCCCGGCGTCGCCGCCGCGATGACCTACGTCGACACCTCGACCGAGCCGCGCCTCGAGCGCATGCTCTCTGAGATCCGCACCCACCGCAAACAGGTCGCGGCGGGTCGCTCCGAGTAGCTAGCCGCGGCGCTTGCGCTTGCGCGGGGGCTCGCCGCTGCCGTTGCCGCTCGGCGGAGTCGGGTCGACCTCGGAGGAGTCGACGTCGATCGCGTCGGGGTCCGGCGGTTCCATTTCGGCCGCGGCTTTTTCGCCGGGAGTCGGCCAGGGCACCGCTTCGCCCGCCGCCCAGGCCGGCGGCTTGCCGCCCGGGATGACGCCGAGCAGGAGGACGCCGACGTAGAGGAACCAGAGGAAGGTGAGTGGCGAGAAGCCGATCAGCGAGGCGAAGCCGACGGCCATCCCCAGCGATCCCCAGAAGCGGGTGAGGAGGCCGGTGCGCATCGCCCAGAGGCCCGTGTAGAGCATGCCGATGACCAGCGAGAGGCCGCCGGCGAGGCCGACGAACTGGCCCATCTTCAGCAGCGAGGCGTCGCGGATCGCGTTCGAGGCCTTGTCTTCCTCGCTCTTCTTCGCCTCGCAGGCGGCCGCGGCGGTTTCGCCCCCGGCCGGTTCGAATTCTTCGGCGAACTCCTCGGCGCTCTTGCCGTCGCGGTCGTCGGCGCATTCCTTCTTCGCTTCCGCCGGGGTCAGCTTCAGCTCGGCCTTGCCGTCGAGGTAGGTGGTCGCGGCTTCCTGCGTGCCGCCGGAGATCAGCGGCGCCGAGATGCCCAGCAGCAGCGGGCCGAGGATGACCAGGCCGAGCAGCTGGTTTTTGACCCGCGGGCTGCGGACCTGAGCGGCGCGGAAGAGGAAGAAGAGCGGCGCGGTGAGCAGTATGTAGCCGAGACAGGTGGCGACCCCGGCCATCCAGACGGTGGAGGCGTTGTCGTGGGCTTCGGCGAGGCTTTCGAAGTTGGCGTCGCCGCCCAGCGAGGTCTGCAGGAGGACGAAGCCGGCGAGCGCGAGGATCGCTCCGAGGACTGCCGCGGCCCCTACCCGGGGCGACCAGAGTCGCTCGCGCGACAGAATCTCCGTCTGCTCCACGGCGCGTACGCTACAGCGGATGAGCAACGCACAGCACACCCCCGTCGTCCCGCTCGAGGCGGGTGCCAGCCCCGAGAACCCGCCCTGCCCCGCCTGCGGCGAGCCCCTCTTCGGCTGGCTCGCTCCCCTGCCCGGGCTGAACGGGCCGGTCAGCCGCTGCGAGAGCTGCGGACTCGGCGTCGTCGGCGCCGGGGCCGAGCCCGAGGAGGCGCTGCGCGAGCTCGACCGCCTGCGCGCCGGCGACTGGCTGCGGGTCGCCAACCGCGACAGCTTCGCCGCCTCGCTGGGCAGCGCCGGCTGGGCCGGGCTGGTGCCGGACGCTCGCTACCTGTTCACGGTCGAGTCGGTGCGGCGGCTGATCGCCCGCCGCGACCAGGTCGTCGCCAAGGCCCGCTGGTCGCCGGGCCCCGGCCTCGCCGCCACCTGGCAGACGATGCTGAACAGCGTCACCTTCGGCCACAACGTCGCCCTCGCGGCGCTCGGCGGCGGCGCCGTCGCGGCGCCCGCGGACAGACCGTGGAAGCGGCGGATCGACGCCCTGGCCAGCATCGTGCTGGCGATCCCGGCGCTGATCGTGGCGCTGCCGATCGAGCTCGCCGGCGGGATCTTCCGCCGCGGCTCGGTGATGCGGGTGCGGGCACAGCTGCTCTGATGCGGATCCAGTTGTGGGGTGAATCTCGGAGGCACGGTTGGCCGCTGCCTGGCGCTCGCGAGATTGACCACCCCTGGGTGGGGTGAATCTCGCGAGCGGGACCGGGGGTCGCTCCGGGCGGCGCTCCACATGAGCGAACCGGATACGCATCGCTGCTCTAGGCGGGATTGACGCGGCGGGCTTGGACAGGCGAAGCAGCCCGACCGCCGAAAGAGAGACATCCGGCAGCCGAGCGCGCTTGCCACTCCGAGCGCCATTTGGGAAGAAACGACGCCCAAGTTCCCGATCGGGGACTGTCCTAGGTTCCCGTCTCGGCCCTGGCGGCGCCACGCAGATGCGCCGAACGGAGAACGGTCCCCTTCGTAGGTTCTACGAAGTGGGCTCGGTCTCGCGAGCGAGGCAGCGGCGCAGGCGCAGAGCCGTTTCCAGCTCCACCCGCCTCGCCCCGACCGGGTGCCCGAGCCGCTCCTCGGCGACCCGCAGCCGGTTGGCCACGGTCTGGTGGTGGATGCCCAGGGCCGCGCCGGCCGAGGCGGCGTTGTGGTCGGCCGCGAAGTAGGCGACGATCGTCTCGCGAATCCGCTGCGAGGTCGGCGAGTCGTCGTCGATCCCGCGCAGCTCGTTGGCGAGAAAGGCGCGGGCGTCGTCGCGGTTCTCGCTGGCCAGGGCCTCGACGGCGACGTCGCCGTAGCGGACGAGCGCCAGGTCGGTGCTGCGGGCCACCCAGCGAGCGCGAAGGGCCTGGCGGTTGGTGGCGCGGAACCCCGCTTCGCCGAAGCCCTCGAGCCCGATCGCGAGCCGGGCGCCAGCCGCCGGCCGGAACCGCCGCACGATGCCCTCCTGGGCGAGGTCGAGGCCGCGTGTGCCGCTGAGCCAGCCCCACCAGTTCTTGTTCAGCGGCCCGACCATCAGCAGCGGGCGACCGAGCGCGGTCCCCAGCTCCCGGGCCGCCGACTCGCCTCCCTCGCCCCAGGCGATGACGCCGACGTGGTGCTGCTCGAAGTCGACGTCGAGCGAGGAGCCGACCAGGGGCTCCCCTTCGAGCAGTGTTCTGATCGCGTGCTGGCGACGCTGCTCGCCACTTCGCACCGACTGCTCCAGCTCGCGCTGGTAGATGTCGGTGACGTGGTCGCTGAGCATCCCCGCGTAGCGGAAGAAGTATTCGGAGCCGTGACGGAGCAGCTGGTGGCGCACCTCGGAGCTGGCGGTCGAGCGCTCGACGAGGTCGAGCCAGGCCTCCCAGAGGATCATCTGGGCGATCCGGTAACCGCTCAGCAGCAGCTTCAGCTCCCCCACCTCGGCAACCACCCGGGCGCCGATCGCGTCGACGTCGGTGCAGCGCTCCGGCAGCACCCCGCGCCGGAAGCCGCAGAGCTGGGCGCCGAGGCTGGCGCGGATGAAGGTGCTGACCTCCTCCTCGGCGAAGATCGTGTCGGTCATCCAGGTCGGCACGGCCTCGCGCAGGCGCTCGCGGGTGGTGGCGGCCAGCCGGTCGAGACCGGCCTCCAGCTGCCCGGCGAGCTGGTCGAAGTCGGAGACGGCCTCTTCTCCCACGCGGAGTGGCGGCACGCGGTGACCAGCGATGATCTCGGCCCCTCTTCGGCCCATGGCGATGTCTTCCCTTGCCCCCGACCGGCCCCGAATCGGAGCTGGCGGGTACTTCGCTTTAGGTACTTCCCCTTACAAGGAAAGGAAGTCTGGTCGCGTCGGCCAATGGCCGCCACACAGATTGGCCGAACGGAACAGGCCAAGATTCGTAGTGTGTGCGAATACCGGCTCCCTGCTCAGGAGCCTCCCTCACGGGCCAGGTATCCCCAGAGCCGCAGGGCCATCGCGAGCTCCAGGTGGCGGAAGCCGACCGGGTGCCCGAGCCGCTGCTCGATCGTCCGCAGGCGGTTGGCGACGGTCTGGTGGTGGATGCCCAGGGCCGCCGCCGTCGAGGCGGCGTTCTGCTCCGCCTTCAGGTAGGCGGAGAGGGTCTCGCGCAGGCGCCCGGAGGCCACTGAGAGATCGTCGATCCCGCGCATTTCCCTGCGCACGAAGGCGCGGGCGTCGACCTGGGCCTCGGTGGCCAGGGCCTCGACGGCGACGTCCTCGTAGTGGATCACCGCCGTCCCGGACGGCGCCACCCACTGCGCCCGCAGCGCCTGGTGGTTGGTGGCCCGGAAGCCGGGCTCGCCGAACCCCTCGAGGCCGAAGGCGATCCGGACCCCGGGGCCGGCCCGGAGCTCGAGCAGCGCCCTCTCGGCGCCGTCGTCCAGCGGCTGGGTGCCGCTGATCCAGCCCCACCAGTTGTGGCGCAGGCGCTCGGTCAGCAGGACCTGCCGGCCGAGCGCCCTGGCGAGGCCGCGCACGACCTCGTCCGCACCCTCGCCCCAGGCGACCAGGCCGAGGTGGTGCTGATTGAGATCGATGTCGAGGTGGGAGTGCGTCAGCTGGTCGCCTTCGAGCACGCTCTTGATCGCCTGAAAGCGGTGGTGTTCGCCGCTCGCCGCCGCTCGCTCGACCCCGCGCTGGTAGCCCTCGGCCATGAAGCGGCTGACCAGATCGGCGTACTGGAAGAAGAACTGCGAGCCGTGGCGCATCAGGTCTCGCTTCAGGCACTCGTCGCTGACCGAGGCTTCGACCAGCTCGAACCACGATCCCCAGAGCGCCATCTGCGAGAAGCGGTAGCCCGCCTGCAGCGACGAGAGGTCGCCGACCCGGGACGCCATCACGATCATCGTCGCGTCGATGTCAGGCAGACGGCCCGGCAGCACCCCGTCCCTGAACGCCGACCACTCGGTCCGCAGGGTGCCGCGGATGCACTCGCCGATCTGCTGCCAGATCGAGCTCGTTTCCCCGACCCAGCGCGGCATCCTCCCCCGCATCGCCTCGAGTCCCTCGGCGGCGAGGAAGTCGAGCCTCGCCTCCAGCTCCACGACCAGGCGGTCGAACTCCAGGGCACCGGCCTCCGTGGCGAAACGATCCGCCCGCGTCTCCATCTCCATATCTCTCTCTCCTCAGGTAAGCGTGGGCCGCTTGCCGACCTGAGGGACGCTCTGCCACGTCACAGCTGCCGCGCTGCCCCTTCCCGGGCACGCACGACGATCGCCAACGACCACTTTCCCAAATCGGAGCGCCTTCCCCGCACGTATCCCTGTACGCGCCGCGAACTTTCCGTTCGCTCATGCTCCTCCAATCAGGACCGAACCTAACAGGAGAACGGGGGCGCCATCAAGGCACCCGGATACTCCGACCGTACCCGGCTCTCACCAGATGGCCGAGAGCTGGGTCAGCTTGCTCTGGCGCTGCTTGGCCCGCTTCCCCTTCTTCGCCTTCTTGCAGGTGCGGGTCAGCGGCGGGCGAAACTGGGTCGCCTTGTTGTTGTGAGCGACCATGTTCACGGTCATCTTCGTCACCTTGGTCGCGCAGAGGTCGCGGGAGTTGGCCAGCAGGCCTTTGCGCCCGCCCTTCATCCGCAGCACGAACTTGGAGACCGGGACGTCGGGGAGACCTTCGATCGTGTTGCGGATCTGGCCTTTGACCGAGTCGATGCGGCCGGCGAATTCGACTTCGACCGGCTGGTTGGCGGGGCCTTTGAGGGCGATCGCCAGGTCGGGCAGTTTGTGGTTGGGGTTGGCCTTCAAGAAGACCGGGCCGACCAGCTTGCCGTCGATCAGCGGGGTTTCGGCTTCCGCGTAGCCGTAGATCGCCCCGGGGGGGCAGGCGTTGGCGGCTGCCTGCACCCGGGTGCAGATCGTGTTGATGTGGGCCTGCTCGAGGAACTCGGAGTGGGGGATCGTCACCTGGACGTCCTTGGTGTTGGCCTGGCCCGCGGGGAAGTCGACCACGGCGGTGAAGGCCGGGTGGCCGCCGCGTTTGGTCGCGCCCTTCAGCGAGGCCCGGAGCTTGGGGCCAAAGGGCAGGGCGCCGCAGTTGCCGACCTGGAAGCGGGTCGAGCGGTCGGCGATGGCGCCGGAGTTGCCGTAGGCCCTCAGGTTGACCGTCGAGGCATCGCAGCTGGTCGGGTTGATCGTCCAGTCCTTGCGGTCGAGGGTGATCTGCACGTCGCGGATCCGCAGGCCGACGCCCTTGAGGAACTGGGGGATCGGGTCGGAGATCGCCGAGACCTGGGCGGTGGCGCGGTTGATGTTGACCGCCGAGCGCACCACCACGTTGCCGAGGTCGAAGGGCCCGGCGACCGCCGGGGTGACGACGACGACGGAGATCGGGGCGCCTTTGTAGGGGCCGGCGAGGTAGATCTTGCCGCCGACGTAGAACGGGGTCGGGCCCGAGCCCGCGCCGGTCTGCAGGGTGCCGACCTGGCTGGCCGCCGGGCAGGCCGGGTTGGCCTGCTCCTCTTTACCCGTCCTGCTCTGCGCGGAAGCGATCTCGGCCTCGGTGCAGTAGGGGATCCCCTTCAGGGAAGCCGAGACGCCGGGAGGCGTGTTCAGCTCCAGGCTGCTGAGTTCCTGGGAGCCGTCGGGGCGGGTGACGTTGAAGGTGAAGGGGCCGCTCGCACCCGCCTGCACGCCCTTCGCACCGGCATCCCAGGCGATGTCGAAGGGACGTTCTGCGGGGGTCTTGGCGCAGGGCATCCCGTTGGGGCCCTGGTTGATCTCAAAGCCATTGGACGAATCGGTCGGCGGACCCGAATCGGGGGCCGACCAGGGCGTGTTGGTGGCGGTGGTGGTGTAGGTGCCGCAGGTGGTCGGGGAGGCCAGCGCGGAGCGGTTGCCTCCCTTGAGGTTGAGGTCCAGGCGCGTGAACGGCACCTGCGGCAGATTCTGGAACGTCACCTTCATCTGCCCGGTCTGGGGATCGGGGTCGACGCGGCCCGGGAGCTTGATGTAGATGCCGTGGCGGGGGTCTTCGATCACCAGATAGATCGCGAACAGCGATCCGTAGGGATTGCCGTCGCCCTGGGCGGCCAGGTAGAGGGCGCCTTTCAGCGGGTCTTCGAGAAGAGCCGTCTTCAGTTCGCCGGTGCCGATCTTCGAGGCGTCGGGGCAGGTGTTGGGCTCCTTGTTGAAGCGCATCGGGTTCGGCATCGGGAAGTCGTTGCCCTTGTAGCCGATCTGATCGAGACTGCACGCCTGCAGGCCGTCGGCGCCGGAGGCGTTGAGGACGACGCCCTCGGGAAGCTGTACCACGGTGTCTTTGATCTCCGGAGTCGTCAGTTTGTCCGGGTTGGTCAGCCCCTCGCTCGGAACCGTGAGACTGGTCCGGAAGGAGGCGGTGCTGTCGGACTTGGTGTCGGAGGGTTCGAACGTGAAGTCGACCGGTTCCTCGGAAGTGCCGAATTTGAGTTGGTCGCATTCGGTGACCGCGGGGACACCGACGCTACTCCTGTGAGTCACCAGCGGCGACTGCCAGAGGGTCACCCTGAGCCTCACCATCGGCGGTTCGAGTGCCTCACGCGCGCAGTCGACGGGATTGGTCAGGAAGGCGGTGTTCGGGGCGTCGCTCGGTTCTGGCGTTGCGCAGAATCCGCCAGATTGCGGTTTGTCGCAGCGCTGAGCATCATGCACCGAATCCGCCGGAGCTCCCCAGAAGGTAAAGAAGCTGCCGTAGACGGTGGCGATCTGGGCGGTGTTGAGGGAGCCGACGGTGAGGCCGTAGTCTTCGTCGCTGCGAAGGTCGCCGACGGCCTGGATCGGCACTCCGGAGACTTCGAAGTAGAACTTGCCCGGGTAGCCGAACGGAGCCTGAACGTCGTACACCGGCCTGACCGGCGCATTCTGGCCAAAGACGGAGAGGATCGGTCCTGCGGTACCTACGATCGTGTCCGGGTCGCATGCAGCCAACTGGGTTTCCGGGCACTGCGGCGTGGCAATCGGGTTGCCCAGAAAACCGGGCGGGAGGTCAACGTTGATGTCCTTGAATTCCCCTACCGGAACGACTTCACCGTGAATGTTGCGATACGTGTTGACGAGGATCGCCGCCGGCCCGGAGTAGGGATGCCCACCGGCTCGGTGGTCATAGGCGCCGTCGGCGTCATAGGCACCGGCGGCAAACGACTGCACGCCGGGTTCGGCCGCCTCGGAGCTGACCGTCAGCGGCATCGAGAAGCTCGCGGAGCCATTGGCGCCGCCTCCCGTCACCGTGATCTCCACAGGCTTGGTCCCGGAAGCGGTGGGGTCCGACACGACCGGGGCAAGAATGGCTTCCGTAGGGACTCCGGGAGCGATCGCCGCGGTGCTCGTGCAGGTGAAGCTCTGGCTCACCGCGGGTGAGCAGTTCCAGTAGTCGGGGTCGTTGCGAGATGCCGGCTTTGCTGACGTGGTGACACCGGCGGGAAGGGTCACGGACAAGGTGATCTCCCCGGAGCTCACGAGGCCGCCGATATTCTGGGCGTAGATCGCGATTTCTCCGGTTCCCGGACCACCTGGCACGGCGGTCAAGACCGTGGCGCTGTGAGCGGTGCCCAGCAGCAAGGAGGCGTTCGAGGTCATCTGGGCGACATCGGTGTCGGCGAAGGAGCCGACGAAGCTGACGTAGTAGGGGCGGGTGGCCCTCAGACCTCCAGGGCCGCCGCTGACGCTGACGCTGCCCCCGGCGCCGGCGATCGAAGGAAGCACGTTTAGGGCGGATTCGACCGCCGCAGGCTCGGCGTCGAAGGGAATCGCGGCCGTAGTCTGAGATTCGAAGGTCAGGCTGAAGGTCCCGCCTTCCGCATCGACCCCCAGTCGCTGCACCTCACTCTGGACGGGCGGGAGATTGGTCGGGCCCGACGCCGCGATCGGCGACCAGGCCGGGGTCGCCGCGGAGGCGGTTGCAGCACTCGCCGCCCCTGCGAAGCAAAGGGCAACGCCGATCAGGGCGCACAGTCGGCTCCGGGACTTCACTTCGCACCTCCATGGTTGGTGTTGGCGGTTCGCCGTTGCTTGCTGTGCTTGTGGTGCTTCGCCTTTTTGTGGGGCTTCTTCCGGCACTTGCCGTGCTTGAACACCTTCCCCTTGCCGCACTTCTTCAACTCGGGAGCCGGAGGGTTGCCCGGACCGGAGAAACCGGCGCTGGTCGCGCTGGAGACGGCCGGCGGCGGTTCCGGGGTGCCCTGGCACTGGTCCGCCGCCGGGTCGCACGGGGTGGGCGGAGGCGGAGGCGGCGCGAAGCCCCCGTCGACGCGAATGTCGTAGATGTCCTGAACGGAGTCGGTGTCGTGCGCGTCGAGCCGGGCCGGGCTGTGGATGAAGACGTCGTCCCCGCTGTTACTGATTCCGTACAGCTCCGTGCTCTCGAAGTCCGCGCCAATGAACGGCTTCGGGATGCCGCTGGCCAGGAAGGAGATCTGGCCGTTCTCCCACTCATAGATGTTGTTGATGCCACCGACCGCGCCGGGAGCGAGGACATCGGGCATGGTGAAGAAGACGCGGCTGCCATCGTCGCTCATCTTGCGCGGCTGCGATTGCCTCGTTGGCGCGCTTGGAAAGCTCGGGAGAAGCGGGCTTTGGCCGCCCAAGAACCGTGGGTCGTACCCCATGGACGGCAGGCCGTCCAACCTGCATGAGATGCACTCGGTCTTGTGCGTCGCAGCTGAGTATCGATAGGCCTCGTTAGCTCCCCCGCTGTCGTACCCGGTCACGTTCGCATCCGATGCGAAGACGAGGTAGTCACCGTCCGGCGTCGTCTCGGAAGTCCCCCCGCTGGCCCGGATCAGCACGTTGGCCCCGTTGCTGTTGAGGTCCGATTCCCCAACCGTGGCGACGTAGAGCAGTTCACCGTCGCGAGCGAGATAGAGGTTGGACGATCCGTGCTGAGAGCTTGCATCGGCGACGTTTTCTGCGTAGGTCTTTCCTGCGCCGGGCACCAGTTGCCCGCGTGCGGAGAAATAGACCGAAGAGCCATCATGCGAAACGGCGACGACACCGTCGACCATCGCGCCGTTGGTGTCGGCCACGTTGGTGTCCGCAGAGAGGTTCTTGAGCTCGCCGGTGTCGACGTCGTAGTCATAGAGATCGCAGGCCTTGGCCTTGCCAAGCTCGACGTCTCTCAGTTCGACATTCGAGCAGCTGTCCGCCGGACCGTTGCTTGAGTTCGCGGTCAATCCGTAGGTCGCAGTGAAGAAGACGTGCGAACCGTCGGGGGATGCAGTTTCGTAGTGAGCACCAAGGCTGCTGGCGGTGCCCCCCGGCGCTTTGCGCGAGACTTCGACCGTGTTGCCATCTTCGCGCACGAAGACTGCTGGCGTGTCCGACGTTTCCGGTTCATTGCTTGCGGCGGTAAAGAAGAATCTGGAGCCGTCGCGCGAGACCGAGTTCGCCCGCGACCCGGCCTGTAGCCCATATTCGCCCCCGAGAGCGACCGTAATTTCTCCCGTCACCCCAGGGGGCGCGATCGGATGAACCGGAACAGCTCCGTTCGGGAGACGCCCGGCATCGTGCAGGGTGCCGTCGTTCCATTCGTAGAGTCCGCTCGCATTGGGCAGATAGTCGTATTCGGAGAGAAAGTAGACGCGGCTGCAGTCGGGAGAGGCGCCCGCAACGATTGCGGAAGCTGGAAATCCGGAGCCCAAGGGATTGATCCCAGGGTTGCCCGGAACGGTGTTCGTGATCAGCCTGTAGGTCCCGCCCGAGCTGCGGCTATAGAGGTTGTAGAGGCCGAGTTCGACGTCGGCCGCCGGAGTGTCATCGGTGAGCGGGTTGAAGGTGTTGACCAAAGAGCAGGAGAGGCTCGGGGAGTTGTAGACGACGAGCCCCGGCGTGGCGTTGCCGAGCAGCCCGCCCGTCGGGGCGGGGACCAAGGACGGTGGGCTGATCTTGTGGGACGACCAACCAGTGGAGGACCGCTGCGCGCGGAAGGAGGAATCGCCGCCCGCGTCCGTGCCCGCGAGCCCGCCGAGGAGCGGGAAGGCGACGGCCTGTCCGTCTTCGGCCACCTGGGAGATCACGAAGAAGTTTCCGAGCTCGAACGTGACCGCCCCCTGCGGTTTCTTTTCCGGTGGTGAGACCAGCTCGAAGCGACGGTTGTCGGGGAGCCCGGCTGCATTCAGCGTGGCGAATTCGCGGTCGGGGCCGGGGATGGTCCCGGCCGAATTGACGGCGATGACATGGAAGTGGTATTCCGTCGCCTCCTGCAGGCCGGAGATGTCCGCGGTGACCAGAACCGGGGCGGAACCGGAACCGATCGCGGGATCCTCAGTGAGCGGCACGCGGTTGCCGTAGGAGTCGTCGGTTCCCCACTCGAAGTAATAGGTGGTGGCAAAGCCTGAGGGATTGATTTTCGCCTGCAGGGTCGCGGTGGTCTTTTCCACATTCGTGGCGACCTCTTCGACGATCTGCGGCGGGCCTGAGGTGGTGAAGGATTCGTCTCCACCGGAGATCGGGCCGTTCGCATTGGCCGCGACGAGGCGGAAATGGTAGGTCGAGTTCACGTCCAGCCCACCGAGGTCGGCGCTGACCGGGTGGAAGGCGGAGTCATTTGGAATCGAGCCAAATGGCGGCACGCAGTCGGCGCTCGCTCCATAGGAGGCGGTGGGCCCGTATTCGAATTTGCATTCGGTGAGGGGGACGCCGTCAGTCTTGACCGTGCCGTTGACGGTCGCCGCCTGGGCGACGATGTCCGAGGCGGCACCCGTGACGACGGTGTCGGGGGTAGTGAAGGATCTGTCGGCCCCGTTGACGGTCCCGCTTCCATTCACGACGACGAGACGAAAGTGGTAGGTGGTTCCGTTGGGCTGCAGGTTGGTCAGCCCCGCGGTGACCGGGTGTTCGTCTTCGTCAGCGGGGACAGTCTCCTCACAGGGAATCGAGCTGCCGTAGGCGGTCGTCGTGCCGTACTCGAATTTGCACTCGGTGACGGCGACGTTGTCGGGGAAGACGGCGCCGTTGAGCGTCGCCTTGGTGCCGCTGTTGTCGGTCGCGTCCCGGGTTACGGCCGCCTCACTGCTGCTGAAGGTTTCATCGTCACTGTGGTTGGTGCCGTTGACGTTGGAGGCGCTGAGGCGGAAGTGATAGGTGGTGCCGCCGCTCAGGCCGGTGAGGGCGACGGTGACCGGATGATCGCTGGAGTCGGTCGGGATCGTGCCTTCGCAGGCCTGGGTGAGAGGCGCGTTCACGCCCGCGTAGCTGTTCCCGTTCTCTTCGTATTCGGCTTCCGTCAGGTATTCGAAGGCGCAATCGGTGACGGCGAGGTTGTCGGGGTTGACCGAACCGCTGAGGGTCGCCTTGGTGGGGGTGAGGTTGGTGGCGCCGCCGACGGTGGCGCCGGGCAGGATCACAGGGGGCCCGAAGACCACGATGTTGGCGGCGGCGGCATCGGACACGTAGATCCGGCCGGTCGCCGAGTTGACCGCGACCCTGGCGGTGTGGAGCGGAAGGTCGGCGCCGAACGAGCCCTGGAAGGCAAGGGTCGCGGCGCTGTACTGGCTGACGCGATCGCCGAGGGCTACGTAGAGGCGATTGGCACCGGCATCGACCGCGATGCCGGTGCTGCCGGAGGCGACCGGGGTGAAGACCGCCGATTCGATCTCGCCAGAGCCATTGACGGGGTACTTGACGACGTCGCTGGAGCTATAGCCCTGAACGAAGAGGTCGCCGGCGCTGTCCACGGCGACGGCACTTGGAGTTCCAACCCCGGCGGAGGTGTTGATCCGGGCCAGCTGGACCCCGGCGGGGCTGAACTCGATGACAGAGCTGCTGCCGTAGTCGGCGACGAAGACGTTGCCGTCGGCATCGACGGCGACGCCAAGCACTTCGCCCAGGGCAGGCCCCGAGGACGTGCTCAGTTCGCCGGCCGCTTCATATGCTTCGGTCCCGGCATTGCGGGTGAATTTCTTCAGGCGCTGGTTGACGACATCGGTGACGTAGAGGGTCCCTTTGCTGGGGCTGGTGGCGGAGTTGTCGATCGCGGCGCCGCTGGGTTCGCCGTTGAAGGCAAAGCCGGCGATCTGGAAGGGAGGGGCGAGACCCACCGGGGCCCCTCCTTCGTCGCCAAAGATGTCGACGACGTTGTTGGCGCCTCCGTCGTTGAGGAAGACGTTGCCGCTCGCTTCGTCAACCGCGAGTCCGGAAGGAGCTTCGATGGTGACGCCGGACCCCGAGCCCGTGATCGGCGAGAAGCCGAGGCGGAGGTGGGTTTCAGCGGCCGCAGCGCCGGACGGGGTCAGGGCGAGGGCGAGAAGGAGGGCCAGTGCGGAGAAGACCCCGATCAGAAGGCGCCCCGAAGATGCACCACTCCCGCCAGTGTCGCCGGAGGCGCCACGGGTGGCGAGAGCACGTCCGATGAGGACACGGCTGCTGCCGGTGCCCGAAGTCGATCCCGCGGACGGTGCCTTCGCGTGGCGTCTCACTCGCATATCTCCTTGTTCTGACCGGCCCACCTCTGCGCCCTCGGCAAACGGAGCGCGCAGGTCCCTGACCCGGTCGTTTCTTCCCTTCCCTGCCCGCAACCCTGCGGGCCTCCACAGGATGGCTTCAGAGAGGGCCTTGCCGCCACCCACAAAGTGCGAACAAAGCGCGGTACACGTCGTAGGTTCTGCGAATTCGAGCCGGAAGGGTCGAAAGGGCTGCGAAAAAATGTGTAGAGCGCGGCTGCTGGACCCCGAGCCGGTCGAGGCTGGGGACGAGCGTGAGCGTGAGTCGCTTCACCTGAAAACCGCTTGAAGCGCCGCGACCTCGACGAGGAAAAACGGCTAGCTCAGGAGAGGCCTTCGCGGGCCTCGCGGACCAGCGTCACGGCCTCGGGAAAGAGGACGCGGATCGCGTCGCGGACCTGCATCGCCTGTTCGTCGGCGTTGCCGGTCAGGTCGAGGCGGCCGATCGAGGCGACGGTCATCTCGACCGCGAGCTTGATCGCGTTGTCGGCCCAGGCGACGCGCTGGGAGGACTGCATCTGCTCCGAGAGCTCCTCCATTCGCTGGCGGAACTCGTCGGGGTCGCCGAACATGTTGAAGGGGCTGCCCTCCATGTCCCCATCAAAGCAAACCCGGCGCCTTGCCGGGAGCAAATCGAGTCTTTCTGCGCGCCACCCGCGCGCCGGAGCGGCCTAGCTTCGGGGCATGGGGAGCCGGCAAAGCGGGGCCGCGAGCGTCGAGCACGTCGGGCTGGTCGGCCTTGTCGCGCTCCTGCTCGTTGCGGTTGTGGCGGCTGTGGGCGCGGGCGGCGAGATCAAAGCGGGGCGGGATCTGGCCGGGACGCTGGGGAAGCGGCTGGTCTGTGGGCCGCGCCTGCCGGACAGCTGCCGGCATCACCCATTGGTGCCCGCCTACGGGTGGCCGCTGGCGCGGCTGGCGCGGACCCTCGCCCCTCCCCCGCTCGCGATCTCCGGCCCCTCCGGCCTGCCGCTGGTCCCGGTCGACTTCCGCCGCTGCCGCCGCGAGAGCTGCGCGGTCGCCGCCGGCCCTCACGTCACCGCCTCCAACCGGCGCACCACCGCCTTCACCGAGGTCGCCGACCGCCGCGACTCGCTCGGCTGGATCGAGCTGACGTACTGGCTCTACCGGCCGACGCTGGGCTGGGAGCGCCTGGTCCGCCGCGCCACCTCCGCCGACCTCGCCGCCGCATCGGGCACCGAGGTCCTGCAGAGCCAGGACCCCGCCCTGGTCCCGCTCGAGACCCTCCCCGGCCGCAACCACTACGAGTTCCCCGCCGGCGAGCGCCCACCCTGGCGATGGCACGTCCCCGCCCACTACCCCGGCTGGTCCAGTTGAGATCGGTCCGCGGGTCGAGATCCATCAAACCCACCCCCACGGTGGAAAAGATGGGTCTCGGCGATACTGGGGCGATGCCGAAACCGCTGATCGAGTTCCCGGCCGACGAGCCGGAGCGGGCGCTGGCCTTCTGGCGCGGCGTGCTTGGGGTCGAGTTGGCTCCGCGAACCGCCGAGGCGGGCCAGGGCTGGGAAAGCGACGCCGACGGACTGCGGCTCGGGGTCCACGAGCGCGGCGCCGGTCCCGGCGACACCGGCTCGCTCCCCTACTTCACGGTCGCCGACATGGACTCCGCGCTGGAGCGGGTCAAGGAGCTCGGCGGCAGCGTCATCCACCCCGGCGAGCGCTGGTCTGTCTGCCGCGACTCCGAGGGCAGCCCTTTCGCACTCGCGGCCTAGCCGGCGCCGGCCGCCGGCGCCTCGGCCTTGTCTTCTTCCTGGTCGCGTTCGTCCTGCGCTTGCTTGATCAGGCCGCGCCAGTCGGTCGTCCTGAAGACGAGCAGGATCGCCGCGAAGCCGAGCACGATCGACCAGGCCGCCATCGCGATCTGGGTCCCGACCGAGAAGGAGAGGACGGCGGTGCGCGAGGGGCCGTGGAGGGTGGCGACCAGGAGCGCCTGCTGGGCCCCCGCCCCGCCCGGGGTGAAGGGGACGATGTTGGCGATCGCCTGCACGCTCATCACCAGCATCACGTTGCCGACCGAGCCGCCGATCCCGAAGGCCTCGAGGAAGCACCAGAAGGCGGCGAAGCGGAAGAACCAGCCGACCCCCTGCCAGGCGAAGACCTCGCGCATGTAGCGGCTCGGCTCGGTGAGGATGGCCAGGCCCTGTTTGACCCGGGCCCAGAAGCGGCGCACGCGGTGGGCCAGCAGGTAGATCCCGACCGCGATCGCGATCAACAGCAGCGCGACGGTCGCCGCGAAGATCTTCGGGTTTTCGGCCCAGAAGGAGATCTCGAAGGCGGGCAGGTCGGGGATCTGCGGGAGCGGCGGCAGCAGGCCCTGGGTGATCGCGTAGAGGAGGACGAGGACGCCGACGCTGGTGTCGAAGACCGTCTGCACGAGGAAGGAGGAGGTGACCGCCGGGTAGGAGGAGTCGGGAATCTGGCGTTTGACCAGGAAGACCTTGGTCACGTCGCCGGCGTGGGCGGGAACGACGGCGTTGATCCCGGCCCCGGCGAGGTAGGCGGCGGCCAGCGGCATGTACTGGATCCGCTGGGCCGGATAGGCGGCGCGGAGGACGTTGCGCCAGGCCCAGGCGCGGCACAGCTGCATCGCCAGCAGGAACAGCAGGGCGAGGCCGAACGAGGTCCAGTCGATTTCCGAGAGATTGCGGAAGAACTCAGCCGATGCGTTGAAGAAGCGGTCGAAGCTGGATCCGAGATCGGCGAGCGGCATCGCAGCTACACTAGCCCGCTCGTGGCGGACACCGACACGCATACGCTGCCCCGCCAGGCCACCCCGCATCCGACCGACGAGGCGATGTGCGCGCGTGCCCGCGAGCGCTACACGGCCGACCGCAAGAGCCGCTTCCGGCGCCGCCGCAAGCGCCATGCGCAGCTGCCGAACCTGATCATCGTCGGCGGCCTCAAGTGCGGCACGACGAGCATCCACCACTACCTCGGCCTGCATCCGGAAATCCAGATGTCGAAGCCGAAGGAGCTCAACTTCTTCGTCGAGGAGATGAACTGGGACCTCGGCCTCGACTGGTACGCGAGCCGCTTCGACGACCGCTTCAAGGTGCGCGGCGAGTCATCCCCGCACTACACGAACCTGCCCCGCTTCGAGGGCGTCGCCGAGCGGATCCGCGAGAACTGTCCCGACGCCCGCCTCCTTTACATGGTGCGCGACCCGATCAAGCGGATCCTCTCGCACTGGGTCCACGCGACCGGCGCCGGCTACGAGACGCGCGAGTTCATCCCCACCCTCTCGCTGCCCGGCACCCAGTACATCAACCGCTCCAAGTACTGGATGCAGCTGCAGCCCTACCTCGAGCATTTCGACCGCGAGCAGATCGAGATCATCACCCAGGAGGAGCTGCAGTCCGAACGCGAGGCGACGATGCGCAAGGCCTTCGCCTTCGCCGGCGTCGACGAGACCTTCACCTCCGAGCAGTTCGACCGCGAGTGGGAGAAGTCGGGGGCGAAGGAGGGCGACAAATACCAGTTCATGGAGAAGCTGATCAAGCTGCCGGGCTTCCGCTCCTTCGACCGCAACTTCGACCGGTTGCCGGAGTCGATGCGCTGGATCGTCGAGAAGGTCGTCCACGACCCCGACCAGCCACCGGCGCCGAAGCCGAAGCTGCCCGACGACCTCTTCGAGACGATCCGCGCCCACTTCGGCGACGACGTCGCGGCGCTGCAGAAGTTCGCCGGCCGCGAGTTCGCCGGCTGGCACGACTACAGCTGACGCCGAGCACCTGCACTTGTCGCCCAGAGGGCGACGAGTGACAACCGGGAGCTAGGCTGCGGCCGATGCGGCGGCTGTTGCCAGACCCGGGGCCGACCACGGTCGAGCAGCAGCTGGACGACTACCGCCCCTGGGAGCAGCCGGCCGACGGCCGGCCGCTGGTGGCGATGAACTTCGCCGCCACGGTCGACGGCAGGGCGACGATCGGCGGCCTCTCCGGGCAGATCGGCTCCGACACCGACACGCGGATGCTGGCCCAGCTGCGGACCCGCTTCGACGCGGTGATGATCGGTGCCGGGACGATGCGGGCCGAGCGCTACGGCCGCGTCATCGGCGACCCCGAGCAGCGCCGCCGGCGCGAGCGGCTCGGCCTCTCCGGCGACCCCCTGGCGGTGCTCGTCAGCGGCCGCCTCGACCTCCCCTGGGACGCCCCGATGTTCACCGACGGCGGCGGCCGGGTGCTGATCTTCACCGCCTCCGACGAGCAGCCGCCGCAGACCGCGACCCCGCTGGAGGTCGTCCGTCACGAGGCCCGGGTCGACCTCGGCGCGGCGCTGGCCCTGCTGCGCGACGAGCACGCGGTGCGGGCGCTGATCTGCGAGGGCGGCCCGCGCCTGCACTCGCAGCTGCAGGGCGCCGGCCTGGTCGACGAGCTGTTCCTAACCGTGGCGCCGAAGCTGACCGGCGCCGGCCCCTCGATCCTCGAGGGCGAGCTGCCCGCCGTCCGCGGCCTCGAGCTGGCCTGGCTGCTCGAGGAGGACGGCGAGCTGTTCGCGCGCTACCGCCGCCCGGAGTAGAACGGCGATCCTCTAGCGTTGCCCCGACCCAGCGACGAGGAGAGAGGGACGCAGAATGGACTTCAAGCCGAGCCCCGAGGTCGAGGCGCTGCGCGAGCGCGTGCTCGACTTCATGGACGCGCACGTCTACCCGCAGGAGCGGGAGATCATGGAGGCGATGGACGCGGAGGTCGCGGCGGGGGTGCCGTACTCGGCCAACCTGGCCGCGGTCCGCGAGCTCGCCAAGGCCGAGGGCCTGTGGAACCTCTTCATGCCCGACGAGGAGTACGGCCCCGGGCTCAGCAACTGGGAGTACGGGCTGCTCTGCGAGGAGATGGGGCGCAGCCCGCTGGCCGCGGCGATGGCCTTCAACTGCTCGGCCCCGGACACCGGCAACATGGAGATCCTCGCCGAGCACGGGACCGCGGAGCAGAAGGAGCGCTGGCTGGAGCCGCTGCTGGAGGGGCGGATCCGCTCCTGCTTCTCGATGACCGAGCCCGAGGTCTCCGGCTCGGACCCGACCCTGCTGCAGGCGCGGGCCGAGCTCGACGGCGACGAGTGGGTGATCGACGGCCACAAGTGGTTCACCTCCGGCGCCGTCGGCGCCGAGCTGGCGATCGCGATGGTCGTCACCGACCCCGACGCCCCGCCCTACGCCCGCGCCTCGATGATCTGCGTGCCCACCGACGCCCCCGGCTTCGACCTGGTCCGGCCGATCCCGGTGATGGGGCACACGGCCGGCCCCGGTCACTGCGAGATCCGCTACGAGAGCTGCCGCGTCCCCGCCGCCAACCTGCTCGGCGAGCGCGGCGCCGGCTTCGCGATCGCCCAGGACCGGCTCGGCCCGGGCCGCATCCACCACTGCATGCGGGCGATCGGGACGGCCGAGCGGGCGCACGAGATGATGTGCCGGCGGGCCAACGAGCGGGTCGCCTTCGGCGGGCCGCTGGCCGACAAGCAGTTCGTCCAGGAGGCGATCGCCACCTCGCGGATGGAAATCGACCAGGCCCGGCTGCTCACCCTCTACGCCGCCTGGAAGATGGACACCGAGGGCAAGCGCGCCGCCCGCCAGTCGATCTCGGCGATCAAGATCGTCGCCGCCAACATGGTCATGGAGGTGCTCGACCGGGCGATCCAGATCCACGGCAGCCTCGGGATGACCGACGACACCCCGCTGGCCGCGCTCTGGCGCTTCAGCCGCATGCTGCGCCTCGCCGACGGCCCCGACGAGGTCCACAAGATGGTCCTCGCCCGCCGCGAGCTCAACCGCTGGGCCAAGCGCGACGAGGCGGCGCGCGCCGGGGAGCTCGAGCCCCGGCACGCGCCGCGCATGGTCTAGGCGACGCCGCGAACGCGGCCCGCCCTAACCGAGGACCGTCGCGTTCGCCCAGTACCAGCAGGTACCGGTGTCTTTCTGGGAGGCGAGGCCGATCGCCGCGTTGAAGCTGGCCCCACTGGCCGCGGCGGCGCTGACCCCGACGTCGGTCGGCGCGTCGTAGCTGAACTCGCCGGTGCTGCCCGCCCAGTAGTAGTCGTTCAGCTTCCGTTCGGATTCAGGAGTCGTCGGGCCGAGCTCCTTGCTGCCGAAATTCCAGCTGGCGAATGAGCTGCCCGCAGCGCTGGATGAGATGTACGCGATCGGCGAGAGGTAAGAGCCGTTCTCTTCCGGCACGATGCACCTGACCGTCAGCTTCAGCGGCCCGCGTTCGAGCACGGTGGCTTCCTGGCCAACCGAGAGCGTCCCGTGCGCGCCTTTGACGGTTTCGGTCGTCGCCGAGCTCGGCACCGTGCCGAGCGACGCGAGGTTGACCTTGGCACCGGTGACGGCGCCGTCCTGGATCTTCGCCCCGGTCACCGCGTTGGCCTTGATCTTGGCGGCCGTAACCGCGTTCTTCTTGATCTTGACCGCGGTCACCGCGTTCGCTTTCAACTGCTTGGTGCCGACGCTGTTCTTGCCGAGCTGGTTGGCGGCGACCGCGGTCGCCCCTCCGAGCACGAGGAAGACGGCGACGGTGGAAAGCACGTTCGCGAGCGTCAGCTGCTTGCGTATCTGCTTCACGTCAATCTCCTTTCAGGAGTCATCCGCCTCTAACCGAGGATCGTCGCGTTGGCCCAGTACCAGCAGGTGTTGGCGTCCTTCTCGGAGGCGACCCCCACCCAGGCGTTGAACGAGGAGCCGTTGGCCGCACTGGCGCTGACGCCGCCTTCGCTGGGCGATTCGTAATTCCAGCTCCCGGTGCTGCCACCGTCCGTGTATTCGTTGAGCTCCCGATCCTCGGAGGGCGTTGCCGGACCGAGCTCGTTGCTGCCATCCCTCCAGCTGGTGAAGATGCTGCCCGCGGTCGTGGAGGAGATGTAGAGGCGCGGCGAGATGTAGGAGGCGTTCTCTGCCGGCGTTTCGCACTTCGCGATCAGCTTCAGCGGCCCGCGTTCGATCAGGGTCGCTTCCTGCCCCAGGCCTAGGACCAGCTTCGCGCCTTTGACGGTTTCGGTCGTCGCCGAGCTCGGCACCGTGCCGAGCGACGCGAGGTTGACCTTGGCACCGGTGACGGCGCCGTCCTGGATCTTCGCCCCGGTCACCGCGTTGACCTTGATCTTGGCGGCCGTGACCGCGTTCTTCTTGATCTTGGCGACGGTCACCGCGTTCTTCTTCAGCTGCTTGGTGCCGACGCTGTTCTTGCCGAGCTGCGAGGCCGCGAAGGCGGTAGCGCCTCCGAGGACCAGGAAGATGGCTATCGACGACATCACGTTCGCGTACGTGAGTCGCTTGCGAATCGAGTTCATTGCTCCCCCATGGGTTGGTTTGGAAACGCCGCGAGCCTAATGCCCGCCGCGGACCCACTTACCGCTCCACCACCGCCTCTGCCTCGGCCGCCAGCCGCTCGACCAGGCGGGCGAAGTACTCGACGCCGTCGTCGACCTTGCCGTAGCCGCCGGCGACGTAGCGGGCGTAGACGCCCTCGATGATCACCGCCAGCTTCCAGTAGCCGAGGGCGACGAAGAAATCGAGCGCGGCGACGTCGCGGCCCGAGCGCTCGGCGTAGCGGGCGACCAGCTCCTCGCGCGAGGGGAAGCCGGGCGCCAGGTTGGCGGGCTGGCCGAGCCCGACCGGGTCCTCGTCGCCCCGCTGCGGCCAGTAGACCATCAGCAGGCCGAGGTCGGCGAGCGGGTCGCCGAGCGTGCAGAGCTCCCAGTCGACGACCGCGGCGACCTCGCCGGAGTCGCTGAGGATCATGTTGTCGAGGCGGTAGTCGCCGTGGACGATCGTGGTCGAGGCCTGCGCCGGGATCCGCGCCGCCAGCTGCTCGTGGACCCGGTCGACGGCCTCCAGCTCGCGCGTCTTCGACTTCTCCCACTGGCCCTGCCAGCGGCGCAGCTGGCGGGCGACGTAATCCTCCTTGCGGCCGAGATCGCCGAGCCCGACGGCGTCGGGGTCGACCGCGTGGATCGCGATCAGGGTGTCGACGACGCGCTCGCCGATCGCCCGCCGATCGGCCTCGTCGGGGAAGAGGTCGGCCTCGGCGAGGCCGCGCAGGATCGGGCCGGAGACGAACTCCATCACGTAGAACGGGGCGCCGATGACCGCTTCGTCCTCGCAGAGCCCGGCGACCGGGGCGACCGGGACCGCGGTCGGCCCGAGGGCGGAGACGACGCGGTGCTCGCGGACCATGTCGTGGGCGGACCCGAGCCGCTTGCCGAGCGGCGGCCGCCGCAGCGCCCAGCTGCGCCCGGCGGCGTCGACGACGCGGTAGGTGAGGTTCGAGTGCCCGCCGGCGATCCGCTCGTAGCTCAGCGGCGGCGCGGCGCCGTCGACGTTGTCGCCGAACCAGCGCTCGAGGGCCGCCGCGTCGATCCCGTCGTCGGGGGCGGTGGAGCCGTCGGTCGTGCCTGTAGCCTCGTCCCCCATAGCCGCTCAAGCATATTCACGACCCCGACGGCTGAGCCCGTCGCTCGCGAACAGGTTGCGGATCGGCTTCGCGATCGGCTTCGCCGTGCTCACCGCGATGGCGGTGGTCGGCGTCGCCCGCTTCATCGAGCAGCGCCAGGACTTCGAGGATGCGATCGCCCGCTCCTACCAGGTCGAGATGGCGGCCCGGGTGGAGGTCGCCAGGGGCGCCGACACCGAGGCGGCGGAGGCGACCGTGGCAGGACAGGCGAGCCGCCGGGCCGAACTGCAGGACCAGATCTCCGACGACACCCGCGACACCGCGCTGCTCGTCGCGGTCGGCCTGATCGCCGGCCTGACCGGGGCGCTGCTCCTGTTCAGCGGCCTGATCGCCTCGCTGCGACGGCCGCTGGAGGAGCTGGTCGACGCGGCCGGCCGGCTCGCCGGCGGCGACCTCAGCACCCGGGTCGAGGTCGGCGGCCTCTCGGAGACGGCGACGCTCGGCTCCGCCTTCAACGAGATGGCCAGCCAGCTGGAGGCCGAGGCGGGCGAGCGCGAACAACTCGACCGGCTCAAAGACGAGTTCGTGCTGACCGCCTCGCACGAGCTGCGCAGCCCGCTGACCTCGGTCCAGGGCTTCGCCGAGCTGCTGATACTCGAACGCGACAACCTGACCGCGAAGCAGATCGAGACCGTCGAGATCATCCTCGACAACTGCCGCCACCTGAGCCGGCTGCTGAACGACCTCCTCGACCTCACCCGCTCCGACGCCGGCCGCCTCTCGCTGCGCCGCGAGCCGACCGCGCTGGCGCCGCTGATCGAGGAGGTGGTGCGCACGATGCGGGCGCAGACCGAGAGCGCCGAGCAGGTGCTGAGCGAGCGCCTGGAGGCGGATCTGCCGCCGATCGAGGTCGAGCCGGGCAGGATTCGCCAAATATTGGTGAATCTGATTACCAACGCCCATGAGTACTCGCCCGAACGGGCGTCTATAGAGGTATCGGCACGGGTAGCCGGAGCCGACGTGGAGATTGCGGTGACCGACGACGGACCGGGGATCCCCGAGAGCCAGCTGGAGCACATCTTCGAGCGTTTCACGCGCGGGGACGCCGGCCTGACCCAGCGCGTCGGCGGCACCGGCCTCGGCCTGGCGATCTCGAAATCGCTGGTCGAGCTGCACGGCGGCACGATCGAGGCCGACTCGCGGGTCGGGGCGGGCTCGAGCTTCCGCATCCGCCTGCCGATCGGCACCTCCGCCGCCGGGCCGGCGCCGGCGGCGAGCCCGGCGGCGGCGGAGCACGGCTGATGGCCCGCGTCCTCGTCGCCGACGACTCGGAGACGATCCTGCTGCTGATGCGGACCCGCCTGGAGCTGGCCGGCTACGAGGTCGCGACCGCGGCCGACGGCCAGGAGGTGACCGAGCTGGTCGCCGGCGAAGGGCCGCCCGACCTGCTGCTGCTCGACGCGATGATGCCGCGCAAGTCCGGGGTGCAAGCGCTGCGCGAGCTGCGGGCGGCCGGGGTCGAGGCGCCGGCGCTGATCGTCAGCGCCCACCAGAACCCCGGCGACGCCGACGCCGCCACCGACGTCGAGATCAGCGGCTACGTGACCAAGCCGATCGACTTCGACCGGCTGCTGGAGGAGATCGCGGCGCTGACTCGGTAGAGGGCGGCGTGGGATGAGGGTTGGCGTGAGGGGTTGGGGGTCTCTCGTGCTCGCTGGGCTATTCGCCAGGGGGCTGGGCTGCAGTCCTAGTTGGATAGCGGGGCGAATAGCTAACGCCACTGTGCGCGAGAGACCCCCAACCCCTCCCATCGGGCCGCATCCCCGCTTCCAGGGTGAATCAGCTTCTAAAGGGTGGAGACCCGACTTGAGATCTCCGAGAGATGAGAACGCCCGTGGGGAGGGTCGGGTGGCCCTCGAAACGTCTTGTACTTTTTTGCCTCACCGCCCCCGGGCGCCAGCCGGAGGACGATCTCAAAAAAGTTAAGTGAAGAGGGCCACCCGACCCTCCCCGCAACCGCCCTAACTCTTGGCGATCTCCAGCCGGATCTCCTTGCCCTTGAGCTTGGTGCCGTCGAGGAACTCGACGGTCCGCTCGGCATGATCCGGGGCGACCTCGACGAAGGAGAAGCGGTGGAGGACGCGGACGTCGTGGATCGCGTCCTCGGGCAGGACCGCGCCCTCGCGCAGCGCCCAGCGCAGGTCCTCCTCCTCGATCCCGCTGCGTTCGCCGCGGTTGACGAAGAGCTTGACGGTGTCGCGCTTGGGGGCGTCCTCGGCCTCCGTGCCCTCGACCTCGATCTCGATCTCGACTTCGGCCTCGGTGTCGACCAGGGCCTCCGCGGCGGCGCCGTTGCCGGACCCCTCGACCGGGGTCGCCTGCTCGACCTTCTCAACCTCGCGGCGGCGCTCGGAGCGCTCGCGGCGGCGGGGGGCGGCGCGTGCTCGAGCCGCTCCTCGGGGCTTTCCCACTCGCCGATCTTGGTCTTGACGTCGCGCTCGATGCGGCCGATCTCGTCGCGCTGGTCGGGGGTGACGAAGGTGATCGCGCGGCCGGTCCGCCCGACCCGGCCGGTGCGGCCGATCCGGTGGACGTAGGTCTCCGAGGAGTTCGGCACGTCGTAGTTGATGACGTGGGTGACGTGGTCGACGTCGAGCCCGCGGGCGGCGATGTCGGTGGCGACCAGCAGCTTCACGCGGTGGTCCTTGAAGGAGATCATCACCCCGTCGCGGACGCCCTGGCTGAGGTCGCCGTGCAGCGCCTTGACGTCGAGCCCTTTGTCCTTCAGGCCCTTTTCCAGCTTGGTCGCGCCGATCTTGGTGCGGGTGAAGATGATCGCCTGCTCGGGTTCTTCGATCTTCAGCAGCTCGACCAGCCTCGCCGCCTTCTCCTTGGCGGGCACCTCGACGAAGGCCTGGGAGATCTTGTCGACGGTCAGTTCCTTCGGGGTGATGCTGATCGTCGTCGGGTCGTACATGTAGCCCTCGGCGAGCTTCTGGATCGGCGGCGGCATCGTCGCCGAGAAGAGCGCCGTCTGGCGCCCGCTCGGGCACATCCGAAGGATTTTCTCGACGTCCTCGATGAAGCCGAGGTCGAGCATCTCGTCGGCCTCGTCGAGGACCACGTAGCGAGCCGAGGTGAGAACGAGCGAGCGGCGCGACATCAGGTCCATCATCCGGCCGACGGTGGCGACGACGACGTGGGCGCCGGAGCGCAGCTGCGACTGCTGGGAGCGGATCGGGGCGCCGCCGAAGACCGCGACGACGTTGATGTCGAGGTGCTCGGCGAAGGTCCGCAGCGCCTGCGTCACCTGGATGCAGAGCTCCCGGGTCGGCGTCATCACGATCGCCTGCACCTCTTCGTTGGCCGGGTCGAGGTACTGCAGCAGCGGCAGCCCGAAGGCGGCCGTCTTGCCGGTCCCGGTCTGCGCCTGGCCGATCACGTCGTGGCCGGCGAGCAGCTCCGGGATCGCCTGCTCCTGGATCGGCGTCGGCTCGTCGAAGCCGAGCTCGTCGATCGCTTGCTGGATGTCGGGCGAGAGGCCCAGGTCTTTGAAGGCGGTCATGACACCGTTCTCATCGGGAGGGATCGAGCAGAAGCTTTCCGGTGGTGCGGCGGGAAATCAGGTCTTCGTGAGCCTGCGCCGCATCGGAAAGGGGGTAGACGCCGCCGATCTTAGCTTCGAGATCGCCCGCGGCGAGGGCACTCGAGCAACTCGCCGATCATAGGGATCAGGAGGTCGGGACGCGCCATCAGATGCATCAGCCAGAAGCCGACGATCGACTTCGAGCCCCGCAGCAGCGCCGCCGTGGAGACGTCGCGCTGTTCGCGCGAGGCGATCCCGAAGACGACCATCCGCCCCAGCGGGGCGAGCACGCCAAGCTCGGCGTCGAAGGCGCTGCCGCCGCTCATGTGGAGGACGGCGTCGACCCGCTTGCCGTCGTTGGCCGCGCGGATCGCCGCTCCGAGGTCCTCGGAGCGGGAGTCGACGCAGGCGTCGGCGCCGAGCTCGGCGACCAGGGCCCGCTTCTCCTCGCTGGAGGCGAGGCCGATCACCCGGGCGCCGGCCCGCTTGGCGATCTGAACCGCGAGGGTGCCGGTGCCGCCGGCGGCGGCCTCGATCACGATCGTCTCGCCGGGCTCGATCCGGGCGCAGCGCCGGACCAGCGCCAATGCCGTCAGCCCCTGCAACAGCGCCGCCGCGGCGGTCTCGTCGTCGACCGCGTCGGGGATCGGGATCAGGACCGACTCGGGGACGGCGACCTTCTGCGCGTAGCCGCCGCTGCCGAGCATCGCCACGACCCGGCGGCCGTCGGGGGTGCGGCCGCTGACCTCGACGCCCGGGATCAGCGGCAGCGCCTGTTTGGCGAGGTAGTCGTCGCGGGTCGAGTGGGTGTCGGCGAAGTTGACCCCGCAGCGGGCCACCTCGATCACGACCTCGCCCTCTGCCGGCGTCGGATCCTCGATCTCGACGTACTCGAGGACGTCGGGGCCGCCGAACTCCTCTATGCGAATCGCCTGCATCGACTGGTGAGTCTCGCAGGGCCGACGAGCGGATGACCGTTAGGCTGCCGTCCGCATGGCGCTCACGGTAGTCGGCTCGATCGCGTTCGACGCGGTGAAGACCCCGTTCGGGGAGCGCGAGCGCATGCTCGGCGGCGCCGCCGTCCACTTCTCGCTCGCCGCCAGCTTCTTCACCGAGGTGCGGCCGGTCGGCCCGGTCGGCGACGACTTCGGCGCCGCCGAGTTCGAGGTCCTGGAAGGGCGCGGGATCCTCACCGACGACGTCGAGCGGGTCGCCGGCGGCAAGTCCTTCTTCTGGCGCGGCCACTACGACTTCGACCTCAACACCGCCCACACCGACGACACCCAGCTCGGCGTCTTCGAGACCTTCGAGCCGAAGCTCTCCGATGCCGCGCAGGCGGCCGACACCCTCTTCCTCGCCAACATCCAGCCCGACCTGCAGCGCCAGGTGCGCGCCCAGTGCGGCGGCGCCCGCCTCAGCGGCCTCGACTCGATGAACCTCTGGATCGAAATCGCCAAGGACTCGCTGCTGGCCGCGATCGCCGAGGTCGACGTGCCTGGTCGTCAACGACGCGGAGATCCGGATGCTGACCGGCGAGTCGAACCTGGCCCGGGCCGCCCGCGCGGTGATGGACCTGGGCCCGCGCGCGGTCGTCGCCAAGCAGGGCGAGTACGGCGCCGCCCTGTTCACCGCCGACGGCTTCTTCGCCCTCCCGGGCTTCCCGCTCGAGGACGTCCGCGACCCGACCGGCGCCGGCGACAGCTTCGCCGGCGGCTTCTTCGGCTACCTCGACGGGCTCGACGGCACCGCCGAGGACGCCGACCTGCGGCGGGCGATGGGCTACGGGACGGTGCTCGCCTCCTTCAACGTCGAGGAGTTCGGGACCGAGCGGGTCTCGCGGCTGAGCCGCGAGGAGATCGACGAGCGCTTCGAGGGGCTGCGGCGGATGACGCAGTTCGAGCCGCTTCCCGCCTCGTCGTAACCCTCAACCGGTAGCGACTCGGCAACAAGCCGCCGCGACCGAACTGCGATACTGGCCTCCCGCACGACGCACCCGAAGGAGGGCGATGGCCACCGAGCAGCAGACCCAGGACGCGAACGCCGCCCGACGGCTCCGGCGCGGAGTCGCTCACCGTCACCGACAACCGCACCGGCAAGACCTACGAGCTGCCGATCGAGGACGGGACCGTCCGCGGGATGGATCTGCGCCAGATCAAGGTCGACGAAGACGAATTCGGCCTGATGTCGTTCGACCCGGCCTTCACCAACACCGCCTCCTGCCGCTCCTCGGTCACCTTCATCGACGGCGACGCCGGCATCCTCGAACACCGCGGCTACTCGATCGAGCAGCTCTGCGAGAAGTCCACCTTCCTCGAGGTCGCCTACCTGCTGATCTTCGGCGAGCTGCCGACCGGGCCCCAGCTCGACCGCTGGGTCTTCGACATCACCCACCACACCTTCGTCCACGAGGACCTCAAGCAGTTCTTCGAGGGCTTCCGCTACGACGCCCACCCGATGGGGATGCTGCTGGCCGGCGTCGGCGCGCTCTCGACCTTCTACCCGGACGCGAAGCAGATCGACGACCCCGAAGAGCGCTACATGTCGGCGGTGCGGCTGATCGCCAAGGTCCCGACCCTGGCCGCCTTCTCCTACCGGCACAACATGGGCTTCCCCTACGTCTACCCGGACAACGAGCTCAGCTACGCCGAGAACTTCCTCTCGATGATGTTCAAGAAAACGGAGGACAAACACCTGCCGAAGACGGCCCTCTCGCGGGCCCTCGACGTCCTCTTCATCCTCCACGCCGACCACGAACAGAACTGCTCGACCAACGCCGTGCGCGGCGTCGGCTCCTCCGACGTCGACCCCTACTCGGCCGTCGCGGCCGGGGTCGCGGCGCTCTACGGGCCGCTGCACGGCGGCGCCAACGAGGCGGTCCTGCGGATGCTGCGGCGGATCGAGTCGCCGGACAACATCCCCGACTTCCTCGACCGGGTGAAGGAGCGCGAGGAGAAACTGATGGGCTTCGGCCACCGGGTCTACAAAAACTACGACCCGCGGGCGCGGATCATCCAGAACCACATGGACGAGGTCTTCGAGGCGACCGAGTACAACCCGCTGGTCGAGATCGCCCGCGAGCTGGAGAAACGGGCGCTCGACGACGAGTTCTTCACCTCGCGCAAGCTCTACCCGAACGTCGACTTCTACTCGGGGATCATCTACGAGGCGATGGAGATCCCCACCAACATGTTCACGGTCCTCTTCTCGATCCCCCGCACCGCCGGCTGGGTGGCGCAGTGGATGGAGATGCACGAAGACCCGGCGACCAAAATCGCCCGGCCGCGGCAGATCTACACCGGCGCCCGCGAGCTCGAGTACGTGCCGATCGACGACCGCGAGCGGCCCCGACAAAATCGTCGGGCCGCCGGCGCGGCGCCCGAAGCGCCCGCGCCGCGGCGCCTAGCTCCGGCGCTTGAGGGATTTCCCCCCTCTGAGGGGGACAATGCTGCAATGGCTCGTCCCCGCTGGAAGCTGACCGTGCGCTTCGGTCCCGACGTCGAGCACGAGTCGTTCGACGGCCTCGGGGAGGCGGTGGCGGCGATGCGCGAGCGGGCGGTGGCGATCCGCAGCGAGGGACCGGCGCGGGCGGTGCGCTCGCTGCGCGACTTCGAGCCGGAGGACCAGGTGCGGGCGCGGCTGCAGATCAGCGGCCGCGGCCTGCTGCGCAAGCCGGTCGCCGGCGTCGACGTCCGCGGCGACGGGACCTTCATGCCGTTCAGCGGCGGGGTCGGGCGGATGGAGCTCGATCCCAGCAGCCACCGGACGCCGTTCGACCTGGTGCGCGAGACTCTCGAAGCGGAGACCCGATGAGCGAGTCCGAGCACCGAGATCCCGAAGGGCAGCTACGCCGCCGGCGAGCGCGTGAAGCTCCCGGCCGGCGCCGAAGCCCCGTTCACCGTCTTCATCAACGGGGTCGAGCAGAGCGCGGGCGCCGATTACGACCTCGAGGGCAGCGAGATCGTCTTCACCCGGCCGATCGTCAAGGAGCGTATGAACACCGGGCGCTGGCTGGCGATGTACCTCGGCCTCTTCGGCACCTATCGCAAGGACGAGAAGATCGACCTCCAGTTCAGCCGCGACGGCAAGGTCGAGCTGATCCCCGACCTGCCCGTCGTCCCCTATCCCGACGCCGGGTCGCGATGAACCTCGGCTTCGTCCTGCTCTCCGACTACTCCGAGGCCGTCAACGGCAAGCTCTACCTGACCGGCGGCGGCTGGAACGTCCTCCGCCTGCCCGAGCTGCCGCACGAGTGGTCCTTCCACATCGGCCTCGGCATCGACGTCGCCTGGCACGAGACCAACGACCCGCACGAGCTGATCGTCACCGTCCAGGACCCCGACGGCAACGAGCTCGGCGAGGGCCTCACCGCCAGCTTCGAGACCGGCCGGCCGCCCGGGATGCCCCAGGGCCAGGAGCAGCGCCTGGTGATGTCGATCGGCGCCACCGCCAGCTTCAACATCCCCGGCCCCCACGCCGCCGTGGTCCAGGTCAACGGCGAGGAGATCGGCCGCGGCCGCTTCTACCTGATGGAAGGCGTCGGGCCCGAGGACGAGCTGGCCTGAGCGCCGGGCGCGGCTCCCACCGGGGCGCGCTAGTTGAAGACGTAGAGCAGCAGGAACGCGATCACCGCGTAGGCGGCACCGGCCGCCTGGATGCCGCGGTCGCCGGCGACGATCTGGGCCATCGAGCGGTCGTCGGAGCGGTCGTAGATCAGGTAGAGGTAGCGGAAGATGCCGTAGACCACGGGCGGGATCGTCAGCATCATCTGGCTGCCGATCAGCGGTGAGTTGACGGTGTAGATCGCGTAGCTGAGCACGGTGCCGGTGGTGACCAGGGAGACCATCTGGTCGAGGAAGGGGAGCGAGTAGTGCTCGAGGACGGGCCGGGTCGAGGTCCCCTCGTGCAGCTCGGAGACCGCCTCCTGGCGGCGCTTGGTGAAGCCGAGGAAGGCGGCGAGCATGCCGGTGCAGAGGATCAGCCACTCGGAGGCGTGGGCGTCGACGGCGCTGGCGCCGGCGGCGACGCGGAGGATGAACAGGCCCGCCAGCGTCATCACGTCGATGATCACGATCTGCTTGAGGCCGAGGCTGTAGGCGACCTGGGCGATGCCGTAGCCGACCACCATCAGGCCGACCTCCCAGTTGACCGTGGCGAAGGCGAGGGCGATGGCGACGATCGCCAGCGCCGGGGCGATCGCCTTGGCGGTGCTCTCGGAGAGCTCGCCGGCGGCGAGCGGGCGGAAGCGCTTCTTCGGGTGCTTGCGGTCGAGCTCGACGTCGATCAGGTCGTTGACGAAGTAGCCGGCGCTGGAGATCAGGCAGAAGGAGGCGAAGGTGAGGACCGAGAGCAGGACGTCGTGCGGCTGGTTGAACTTGCCGGAGAAGAGCAGGCCGGCGAAGACGAAGACGTTTTTGATCCACTCCTTCGGGCGGCCGGTCTTGATCGCCGCGCGCAGCGGCGATCGGCGCGGCACGACGGGCTCGTCGGGCGGCGGCTGCGGTGCCTCGGCGGGCACGGTCGGCTGTTCTGAGGTGATCGGCTCCATCTGGCGGAGCGCCGAAACAGGGCGCCGCGAAAGGGTACCGGCGAGGGGAGTCAAACTCCCGTCGGCAGCGCGAATCGTGAACGAGCGCCCCGTTCGGGCGGTGCTTCGTGAGCCCCTGGACCGTGCGCTCAAAGCGGAAGCTTGGAAAAGGCGAGAGCGATGATGATCGCGATTGCGAAACCCATCAGGGTCCGGTTCAGCGTCTCGAACCGGGCGTCGATCCGGTCGAAGCGGGCATTCGCTTCGGCCCGCAGCACACCGATCTCCGCGCTGAGTTCCTGACGCTGCGCGCGCATCTCCACCTCGACGCGGTCGAAGCCGCGATCGATCTTCGCGTTGAGGTCATCGAGCCGCTCGTCGGTCCAGGACTGCCGCATCGTCTCCATGGTGGCAGCGTAAGCTTCTGTCTGCAACCGAACAACGGGCAAACGTGCCGACTTCGAGCAGATCTCGTCAGGGATCGATCAGGACGCCGGGGTTGAGCATCCCCGCCGGGTCGAGCTCGGCCTTGGCGGCGCGCAGGGCGGCGGCGAACGGCGCCGGTCGCTGGCGGTCATACCAGGGCCGGTGATCGCGGCCGACCGCGTGGTGGTGGGTGATCGTGCCGCCGCCGTCGATCAGCGCCTCGGAGACCGCGGCCTTGATCTCGTCCCACTGCTCGACCTCGCCGCCGCGGATCGCCGGCGCCAGGACGGTGAAGTAGGGGGCGGCCCCGTCGGGGTAGACATGGGTGAACCGGCAGCTGACCCGCGGCGCGCCGGGCCCCTCGCGCGACACCCCGGAGACCTCGGCGACGGCGGCCCGCGTCGTCTCCATCACCTCGGCGTGGAACTCCTCCAGGCGGTCCCAGGTGATCGCCGTCTCGAAGGTCTCCGAGAGGACGCCGCAGGCGACGAAGGTGTCGCGCAGGTAGGGGGCGAGCAGGAAGGCCCCGCGCCAGGCGCCGACCGCGTCGTCTCCCCCGCCCTCGCCGGCCCGCTGCGCGCGCACCTCGCCGGGGGCGCCGCCGTGGGCGCGGGCGATCTCCAGCGCCGCCTCGATCGGCCCGTCGACCGGCAGCCCGGCGGACTCAAAGCCGAGGATCAGCAGGTTCGACTCGCCGCTGCCGGCCCCGGTCAGCTCCGCCTCGGAGGCGTCGAGCAGCCGGCAGTTGGCGGGGTGCAGGCCCGACTGGGCGATCTCGCGGACGGCGCCGGCGGCGGCGAGGAAGTCGCCGAACTCGACCCCGCAGGAGGCCTTGAACTCGGGGCGCGGGCGGACCCGCACCCAGGCCTCGGAGATCGCCCCGAGGATCCCCTCCGAGCCGACCAGCATCCGGTCCGGCGAGGGCCCGGCGCCGGAGCCGGGCAGGCGCCGGCTCTCCCAGTTGCCGCGCGGGGTGATCGCCCGCACCGACTCGACCAGGTCGTCTATGTGGGTCTCCAGGGTCGCGAAGTGCCCGCCGGCCCGGGTCGCGATCCAGCCGCCCAGGGTCGCGTACTCGAAGGACTGCGGGAAGTGGCGCAGGGTGAGCCCGTGCTCGCGCAGCTGCTCCTCCAGCCGCGGCCCGGTGGCGCCGGCCTGGATCCGCGCCGCCAGCGAGGCGGGGTCGACTTCCAGGACCCGGTCCAGGCGCCGCAGGTCCATCGTCACCACCGGCCGCTCGCCGAGCCGCGCCTCGACCCCGCCGCAGACGCTGGTGCCGCCGCCGAACGGGATCACCGCCGCGCCCTCGGCCTCGGCCCAGCTCAGCACCGTCTCGATCTCCGACTCCTGGCGCGGGAAGGCGACCAGGTCCGGCGGGTTCTCGAACTCGCCGCGGAAGCCGCGGACGACGTCGCGGTAGGCCTTGCCGAGCGCCCGCGAGACGCGCTCGTAGGGCTCGTCGCTGAACAGGTCGCCGAAGGAGGCCGGGCGCTTCAGCCGCGGCTCGCGCAGCTCGACCCGCTCCAGCGGCACCGGCTTCTCGACCTCGCCGCCGAACCCGAACCGCTCGCGGATCCCTTCCGCCGCCTCGCGCATCTGCGTCGCCGTCGGCGTCTGGTCCTCATACCCCCACCCCCAGTGCTTGAGCCTCCGCTCCGCCATCCGCCAACGCTATACGCATCGCGCGGTTCCTTAGTCAGGCTATGCACGACAAAGGAACCACGGGATTGCGAGACGCCGGAGGTGCGGCCGCCCCGCCAAGCGGCGCCCACCGCGCACCTCCTACCAGTGAACGCCTTTCATGAGGTGCGCGAAAGCGACGGCCTCGGTGGACGGGGCCTTTTCGCGGGCCTCGCTCTCCTTGCCTTTGGCTGCCTGCGAGTCCGGGAAGAGCTTGTAGGCGGTGTTGAGGATTTTGTCGTTGGCCTTCGGGGCGACCGCGTAGAGCAGCTCGCCGAAGTTGCCGAGTTTGGTCGCCACCTTCTTCGGTTTCTTGACCATCGCCTTGGCGATCATCTCGGCGGCCTCCTCGGGGGTGATCGCCGGGAACATGTCGTACATCCGGGTCGGCGCGATCATCGGCGTCCGCACCAGCGGCATGTTGATCGTCGTGATGTGGACCTTGTCTTCGACCATCTCCGAGGCGATCACGCGGCTGAAGGCGTCGAGCGCGGCCTTCGAGGCGACGTAGGCGGAGAAGCGTGGCGGGTTGGTCTGGGTCCCGATCGAGCTGATGTTGATGATGTGGCCCGACTTGCGCGCCCGCATCGCCGGCAGCAGCGCCAGGATCAGCCGCAGGGCGCCGAGGTAGTTGAGCTGGATCGTGCGCTCGAAGTCGTGGAAGCGGTCGTAGGAGAGCGCGACCGAGCGGCGGATCGAGCGGCCGGCGTTGTTGACGAGGATGTCGACGTGGCCGTGGTAGGTGAGCACCTCTTCGGCCATCCGCTCGATGTCCTCGATGTCGGCCATGTCGCAGCGGTGGATGTGGGCGGAGCCGCCGGCGGCGACGATCTCGGCTTTCGTCTCCTCCAGCTTCTCGACGTTGCGGGCGACCAGCAGCACGGTGGCGCCGGCGTCGGCGACCTTGACCGCGGTCGCTTTGCCGATCCCCGAGGAGGCGCCGGTGATGAGGATGATCTTGCCGCGCACCGCGCCCGACAGCGAGCGGTCCTTGAAGAGGTCGGGGTCGAGGTTGCGCTCCCAGTAGTCCCAGATCCGGCTCGCGTAGCTCTCCAGCGGCGGCACCTCGATGCCCGAGCCCTCCAGCGCCTTCTGCGCGCCGCTGGAGTCGAAGCTGGTCGGGTAGTCGATGTAGGAGAGCGTCTCCGGGGGCAGGCCGAGCTGGCCGATCCCGATCTTCAGCGCCCGCTTCGCCGGCGGGAAGAACTTCAACGCGCCGCGGATCGCTCCGGTTGCCGGCTCGGTCAGGTCGGTGTCCAGCCGCACCGTCATCTGCGGCGCGTCGGCGGACTTGGCGAAGATGTTGATCACCTCGCCCGCGGTGCGCGGGTTCGGGTCGGTGAGGTGGAAGGCGCGGCCGTCGAGGCTGGGCTCGTGGGCGATGTGGTCGATCGCCGCGGCGACGTAGTCGACCGGGACGATGTTGATCTCGCCGCCTTCGATGCCGACCGTCGGCAACCAGGAGGGCAGCACCCGGCGCGCCCGCTGCAGCGCCTTGAAGAAGTAATAGGGCCCGTCGATCTTGTCGATCTCCCCGGTGCGCGAGTCGCCGACCACGATGCCCGGCCGGTAGACCCGCCAGGGGCGGGCGTGTTCGCGGACCAGGCGCTCGGACTCGTGCTTGGTGCGGAAGTAGGGGTTGTTGTCGAGCCGTTCGGCCTCGTCGAACATGTCCTCGCGCCATTCGCCGCGGTAGAGGCCGGCGGCGGCGATCGAGCTGACCTGGTGAAAGCACCCGGCCTCGACCGCGCCGGCGAGCTCGAGCGCGTGGCGGGTCCCCTCGACGTTGGCGATCTCCTGCGATTCGGCGTCGGCGGTGATGTCGTAGATCGCCGCCAGGTGGAAGAAGTGGTCGATCTCGCCCCGCATCGTGACCAGGTCCTCCTCGGAGATCGCCAGACCGGCCTGCGTGAGGTCGCCGGCGACCGGGACGACGCGGGCCCCGTCGGCGCCCCAGCCGGTCCTCAGCTCCTCCAGGCGACCGCGCGATCCGGCCCGCACGAGGGCGTAGATCGTGCCCTCCCGCTGGAGCAGACGCTCGACCAGATGACGGCCGATGAATCCCGTGGCGCCGGTGACGAAGTAGCTCATCGGGCATCAGCGTATCTCGACTGCCTGCCCGGGCGCCGGGTTTCATAGACTCAGGCGAGAAATGCCAGAGACGGCCACCGTGCAAATCGCAATGCCCGAGATGGGCGAGTCGGTGACCGAGGGCATCGTTCTCGAGTGGCACGTCGCCGAGGGCGACACGGTCTCCGAGGGCGACACCGTCGTCGAGGTGTCCACGGACAAGGTCGACGCCGAGGTCCCGGCACCGATGGACGGCGTGATCACGAAGCTGATCGCGGCGGTCGACGACGAGGTCCCGGTCGGGGCGCCGCTGGCGGAGATGGAAGCGGGCGAGGGCTCGGGTGCCCCATCCGCGGGTCCTGTCGCCGCAGAGGGGGAGTCGCCACCCCCGGCGCCCGCAGCCCCCAGCACCGACAATGGGAGCACCGACGTCAAGGCGACGCCCGTCGCGCGGAGGGTCGCGGCGGCGAACGGCGTCGACCTCAGCGCGGTCAGCGGGACCGGCCCGGGGTCGAAGGTGACCAAGGAGGACGTGCTCGCGGCCAGCGACGGTGGCGGCAACGGCGCCGCTCCCGCCAAGGCGGCCGCCGCCGGCGAGGCGAAGCCGCTGCGCGGCCCCGCGGCGATGCTGGCCAGGGCGATGGACGAGAGCCGGGCGGTGCCGACGGCGACCTCGTTCCGCACGATCGCGGTCGACACCCTCGACGCCAAGCGCAGGGCGATCAACGCCGTGCTCAAGGAGCGCGGGCTGAAGGTCTCCTTCACCCACCTCGTCGCCTGGGCGATCGTGCAGGCGACCAAGGACTTCCCGGTCATGGTCCGCGCCTTCGAGGAGCGCGACGGCAAGCCGTTCGCGATCGAGGGCAGCCCGATCAACCTCGGGATCGCCGTCGACATGGAGAAGAAGGACGGCTCCCACACCCTGATGGTGCCGGCGATCAAGGGCTCGCAGGACCTCGACTTCGCCGGCTTCCACTCCTACTACGAGGAGCTGATCGCCAAGACCCGCGAGAACAAGCTGACCGCGGACGACTTCCAGGGCACCAACATCTCGCTCACCAACCCGGGCGGGATCGGCACCGTCGCCTCGGTGCCGCGGCTGCTCTCCGGCCAGAGCGCGATCATCGCCACCGGCTCGATCGCCTACCCGCCGGAGTGGCTGCACGCCTCGCCGGAACGGCTGAAGCAGGTCGGCGTCTCGAAGGTGATGACGCTGACCTCGACCTACGACCACCGGGTGATCCAGGGCGCCGAGTCGGGCGCCTTCCTGCGCAGGCTCGAGCAGCTGCTGCAGGGCGAGGACGGGTTCTACGAGGCGGTTGCGGCCGACCTCGGGATCGAGGCCGGCGGCGTCACCAGCGCCCACCCCGCCTCGGCCTCGGCGCCGCCGCTCAGCCCCGCCGCCCCCAGCGCCGAACCGACGACCGCCCCCGGCGAGGTCGACGAGGAGCTGCTGCAGGCGGTCCAGGCCGCGACCTCGATCCTCAAGGCGTACCGCACCCACGGCCACCTCGCCGCCCACCTCGACCCGCTCGGGTCCAAGCCCAAGGGCGACCCGGCGCTGGAGCCCGAGAACGTCAACCTGACGCCGGAGCTGATGGAACGGATCCCGGCGCACATCCTGCGGATCGGAGTCCCCGGCGAAAACCTGCTGGAAGCGCTGCCGCGGATGCGGACCGCCTACTGCGGCACGATCGGCTACCAGTTCGAGCACCTCTCCTCCCACCAGCAGCGGATCTGGCTACGGGAGATGATCGAGACCGGCGCCCACCGCCAGCCGCTCACCGACCCCGAGAAGCACCGGCTGCTCGACCGCCTGATCGAGGTCTTCCAGTTCGAGCGCTTCCTCGAGAAGACCTACCTCGGGCAGAAGATGTTCTCGATCGAGGGCCTCGACGTGATCGTGCCGATGCTCGACGAGCTGGTCACGCTCTCCGGCCGCGGCGGCGCCGAGGAGGTCGTCTTCGGGATGGCCCACCGCGGCCGCCTCAGCGTCCTCGCCCACAACCTCGGCCGCTCGGTGGAGTCGATCCTGGCCGAGTTCGAGGGCTCGAAGCGGATCGAGGCGGTGAAGGCGCTGGCGGCGATCCCGCACGGCGGCACCGGCGACGTCAAGTACCACTACGGCCACCGCGGGGTCTACGAGACCAGCAACGGCGAGACGATCGCGGTCCGCCTCTACCCGAACCCGAGCCACCTCGAGTTCGTCGACCCGGTGGTCACCGGCGGCACCCGCTACCTGCAGTCGAAGATCGACGGCCCCGAGATCGAGCAGGACCCGAAACTGGCGGTGCCGGTGCTGCTGCACGGCGACGCCGCCTTCCCGGCCCAGGGCGTGGTCGCCGAGACGCTCAACCTGCAGAGCCTGAAGGGCTACCGGACCGGCGGCACCGTGCACCTGATCCAGAACAACCAGGTCGGCTTCACCACCGACCCCGAGGACTCGCGCTCGACCCCGTACGCGGCCGACATGGCGAAGGGATTCAACGTCCCGATCATCCACGTCAACGCCGACGACGTCGAGGCCTGCACAGCGGCGATCCGGCTGGCGATGGCCTACCGCGAGCGCTGGGAGCGGGACATCGTGATCGACGTGATCGGCTATCGCCGCTTCGGCCACAACGAGACCGACGAGCCGGCGTACACGCAGCCGATGATGGCGGCGGCGATCAAGACGCACCCGCCGGTCTCCGAGATCTACGCCGAGAAGCTGATCGAAGAAGGGGTCGCCTCCGCCGCGGAAGTCGGCGAGACCTCCGAGCGCCGCCGCGAAGAGATGTCGGCGGCCCTGAAGAGCCTGCGCGAGCGGATGGAGTCGGGCGAGTACGAGGACCCGACGGTGACCACCGGCACCGGCGAGCTCGACCGCACCGCCAGCCCCCCGGTCGACACCGCGGTCGCGGCCGAGAAGCTGCGATCGCTGAACGAGGAGCTGCTGCAGACGCCGGAGGGCTTCAACGTCCACCGCAAGCTGCGGCGCCCGCTCTCCCGCCGCACCGAGGCGATCGAGCACGGCGGGATCGACTTCGGCCAGGCGGAGGCGCTCGCCTTCTCCTCGCTGCTCACCGACGGCGTCCACATCCGCCTCACCGGCCAGGACTCCGAGCGCGGCACCTTCTCCCACCGCCACCTCGTCCTGCACGACGAGAACACCGGCCTCGAGTACACGCCGATGCAGAACCTGGCGGAGGCGAAAGCGCCGTTCGAGCTCTACAACAGCCCGCTCTCGGAGATCGCCTGCCTCGGCTTCGAGTACGGCTACTCGGCCGCCAACCCGAGCGCGCTGATCCTCTGGGAGGCCCAGTTCGGCGACTTCTCCAACGCCGCCCAGGTGATCGTCGACAGCTTCATCGTCTCCGGCGAGGCGAAGTGGGGGCAGACCAGCCGCCTGACGATGCTGCTGCCGCACGGCTACGAGGGCTCGGGGCCCGAGCACTCCAGCGCCCGCATCGAGCGCTTCCTCGCGCTCGGCGCCGAGGGCAACATCCGGATCGCCAACCCGACCACCGCCGCCCAGTACTTCCACCTGCTGCGGCGCCAGGCGCTGATCCGCAAGCCGCGGCCGCTGATCGTCTTCACCCCGAAGGGGCTGCTGCGGCTCGACCGCGCCACCGCCAGCCTCGACCAGCTGATCGGCGGCGAGTTCATGTACACGCTGGACGACCCGACCGCCGAGGGGCGCCGCGAGAAGGTCGAGCGGCTGGTCCTCTGCACCGGCAAGGTGTACTACGACATCGACGCCTCCGAGCGCCGCGCCGAGGCCGAGAGCGTGGCGATCGCCCGGGTCGAGATGCTCTACCCGTTCGCCCAGCAGCAGCTGGCGCGGATCATCGGCGAATACCCGAACCTGAAGGAGATCGCCTGGGTCCAGGAGGAGCCGCGCAACATGGGCGCCTGGAAGGTGATGTCGCGGCGGATGCCCGAGGTGCTGCCGGAGGGCGTCGACCTCACCTACATCGGACGTCCCGGCCGCGCCAGCCCGGGCGAGGGCTACTCGGGGGCGCACGCGCTCGAGCAGGAACGGATCGTCCTCACCGCGCTCACCCCCGGCGCCTGAGCGCGATGGCCCGGCGCCCGCTGGAAAAGCCCGTGCCGGGCAGGCTGTTCACCTGGGTGAAGCGCCTGTCCTGGGTCGAGCTGGCGATCTTCGCCGGCCTGATCCTCTTCTGGCTGGCGCCGGGGTTCGAAACCGAGACGATGCTGTTCGGCTGGGCCCACGGGCTCGGCTTCATCGTCCTCTGCATCGTGATCTGGGTCGCCTGCGTGCGTCGCGAGTCCCCCTACACCCTGCTCGCCGCGACCCTGACCCCGGTCGGGCCGGTCGGCAGCGTGATCGGGATCGAGCTGATCGAGCGCAGGGGCTGGGGCGTCGCGACCCCCGTCGCGGGCGGCGTCGAACCCCCGCAGAGCGCACCGTAACGTTCCTAAAGCGATTCATTTCGCTTGACCGCACGGAGACGACGCGGTATAGCTAATTCTCGACGTCTCTGCGGGCAGTCCCGCCCGGGGAGACGGCTAGGCGTCGGCATCCCTCCCTGGCTACCGACGCGCTGGTGCAGTGAGGGTCGCGCGGACCCCCCTGCCTCCCGCGGCCTTCACTGTGCCCTGGGCTGGTGCGGCTGCATCGGGGGGTCTTGCGTGAGGAGTTGGGGTGCCCTCTCCCTGAGGCCGTCGCGCAGCTGGGCGACCTGCCCGGGCTCGATTGTTGTCCCCTGAGCCTCAGGGAGAGGGCACCCCAACTCCTCCAACGAGACCCCGCCGAAGGTCCGCTGTAGCTGAACAGCCCAAGGGTTCGGGCGGAGCTGAGAAACCTTGAGTCTGCTCTCACCCGCGTATAGCGCGGGCTAGGACGGACTCACGGACCCTTGGGACCTAAGCGGTCGAATCCCCGGTGCCAACTCCCCGAACCCTGGGGCTTTTCTAGTTATCCCAGAGCTGATCCCGGAGTGGCGAGGGTGGGTGGGGTGTCCTCCGTACGAGCGGCGTTAGAAATCCGCCCCTAGAGCCATCTCGGACGGGTGCGTTGTCTGGGGCGGATTTCCCAGCGAAGGTAGGAGGACACCCCACCCACCCTTCCGGCCCGAGTCAAACGAGGGGCGCAAACCTCAAGCCCGCGGGATCACGACTCTTTGCCGCGCTGGCGGAGGAAGCGCTGGAACTCGCGGGCGATCGTGTCGGCGGAGGGGAGCTCCTCGCCCTCGGCGGTCAACAGGTCGACCTGTTCGGCCTCGATCCGCGAGACCAGCTCCTCGATCTCCGGGTTGGCGGCGACGGCGCGGCCGATCTGCTCCTCGTAGTCGAGCGTTTCCTCCTCCAGCTCGGAGGCCTCGACGGCGATCCCGGTCAGGCCCTCGAGCCGGCGCAGCAGCGCCAGCGCCGCCTTCGGGTTGGGAACGGCGGCGACGTAGTGGGGGACCGCGGCCCAGAGCGAGGCGGAGTCGATCCCGGCCTGCTGGCAGAGGTCGTGGACGACGCCGGTGATCCCGGTCGGGCCCTCGTAGCTGGAGCGTTCGAGGTCGAGCTCGTCGACCAGGTCGGGGCTGGAGGCGAGGCCGGTGATCGGCACCGGCAGCGTGTGCGAGACCTCGGCGATCAGCGCCCCGAGGGTGATCACCATCTCCACGTCGAGGGTGTCGGCGGCGGTCGCGATCGTCTCCGAGAAGGTGCGCCAGCGCAGGTTCGGCTCGGTCCCGTCGAGCAGGATCAGGTCGCGGTCGGCGCTCGGCACGCGGGCCGCGAAGAGGTTGTTCTCCGGCCACTCGATGTGGCGGGTCTGGCCTTCCTTGAGGGTGATCGTCGGCCGGGTCGACTGGAAGTCGAAGTACTCCTCGGGGTCGACCTTGGCGATCAGCTCGGCGTCGAGCGAGTTGGCGATCGCCCCCAGCGCCGTCGAGGCCGACGCGGCGGCGTCGTTCCAGCCGCGAAAGGCGCAGACCATCACCGGAGAACGCAGCTGGGGGAGGTCCCCTTCCCAGTTCAGCGATTGCACGCTTTTGAGCGTAGACGATGTGCTGGCGCGGCTTTCAGGGGGCGGAGCGGGCCCGGCGCACCAGCTGCGCCGCCATGAACAGCGCCAGCGCCGCGAAGGAGAGCTGCAGCGCCCGTTCGGGCAACTCGTTCGAGAGGGCGACGCCGGCGATCACGCCGAGCGGCGAGAGCACGGCGATGACCAGCGCCTCGCGCAGGTTGACGTTGCCGTAGCCGTTCTGGCGGATCGCCCCGACCAGGGCGACGATCACGATCATCAGCAGCGAGGTCGACTCGGCCTCGACCTGGCCGAGGCCGATGAAGATCGTCAGCGCCGGCACGAAGAGGACGCCGCCGCCGACGCCGACGAGGCCGCCGGCGCAGCCGCCGGCGATGCAGACGAGGATCGCCGCCAGCTCGCTCATTTGAGGATCAGCTCGATCGCGATGCCGACCAGGAGCACGGCGAACAGGTAGGAGACGGCGCGCTGGGGGATCCGTTGCTGGATCGCCGTCCCGAGGACGACGCCGAGCACCGCCGGGATCGCCAGTGCCAGCCCGGTCAGCAGGTGGACGTTGCCGTAGAAGCCGCCCTGCACGATCGCGCCGATCAACCCGATGACGACGATCGCGGCGAGGCTGGTGCCGGTCGCCAGGCGCTCCCCGTAGGCGAACCAGAAGATCAACAGGGGCACGATCACGGTGCCGCCGCCGACCCCGAAGAGGCCGCTGAAGAGGCCCGCCAGGCTGCCGATCGCGGCCAGCTTCACCAGTTCGTCACGGCTGAGGGCGCCGCCGGCGGTCGACATGCGGCGATACTAGTTGCCGTGTCTCACGAACCCGAGACGGGCGCCGGCGCCTGGACCGCGCTCCTGGAGCCGTTGCGGGCGAGTCCCGAGAGGGCGGCGATCCTGACCGACGTCGACGGCACCCTGGCGCCGATCGTCGAGCGCGCCGAGGACGCGGCGGTGCTGCCGGGAGTGCGCGAGGTGCTGGTCGCGCTGAGCGAGCGCTACGGGCTGGTCGGCTGCGTCTCCGGCCGCCAGGCCGGCGACGCGCGGGCGCTGGTCGGGCTGCCCGGGCTCGCCTACGCGGGCAACCACGGGCTCGAGCTGCTGCTGCCGGGCGAGCGCGAGGTGCGGCCCGATCCCTCCCTGGCCGGGCGCGAGCGCCAGGCGGCCGATTTCCTCGCCGGGATCGACGGGCGGCTGGCCGAGTCCGGCCTGCGGGCCGAGGACAAGGGGGCGATCCAGGCCCTGCACTGGCGCGGGGTCGAGGACGAGGCGGCGGCCGAGAGCCGCGCCCACGAGATCGCGATCGAGGCCGGGCAGGCCGGGCTGGAACCGCGCTGGGGGCGCAAGGTGCTGGAGCTGCGGCCGGTCGGCGGCGGCGGCAAGGACGCCGCGGTCGCCTCGCTGCTGGCCGGCGAGGGGCTCGACCGCGCCGTCTACGCGGGCGACGACCGCACCGACCTCGACGCCTTCCGGCGCCTGGCGGAGCTGCGCGAGCAGGGTGATCTGACCCGCGCCGTGCGGGTCGGTGTGCTCTCGCCGGAGGCACCGGGGGAGCTGGCCGAAGAGTCGGACCTGACCGTGGGCAGCCCCGAGGGCTGGCTGCGGGTCCTCGAGTGGCTGGCGGCCTGAGCCGGTGCCCTACACCGACCTGCTGCGGGTAACCGTCTTCGTCACCGGCGCCGAGGCGACCGTGCTGGGGGCGATCACCGCGCTCGGCGCCAGCCGCGAGGGCGACACCACGACCGTCCTCGTCGCCGCCGCCTGGTGGCTGATCTCGCTGGCGATCGGGTTCTGGCTCGGCCGCCCCGCCCGCGCCGCCGAGGACATGCGCGACCCGCTGGCGCGGGCCAGGACCGCCACCTCGCTGCCGGTCGAGACCCCGGCCCGGATCGCCCTCGGCCGCCTCTGGCCGATCGTCCTCACCGCCTTCGTCGCCGGCGCCCTCGGCCTCTTCTTCCCCGGCGTCGCCGTGATCGGCGCCGGCTACGCGCTGATCGTCTCGCTCGCCTGGCACACCCGTGAGGCGGCGGTGCTGGCGATCGAGCAGCGCGACGGCGTCAAGTTCTATGTCGTCCCGACCAGCGCCCTGCGCCCGGTCGAGCTGCTGCGCACGCCCGGCCTGCGCAGCGACCGCCTCGGCCGCGCCGCCTGACGCGTTTCCGAGTTTTTGGGCGCAATAGGCCCCCAAATCTCGGAAACGGGTATCGAATCTCGACCAGGAAGATTCGCGATCGAGCGCCGAAGGGAAGTTCTGCGCGACCAACTCTGGCAGCGTCACCGCAACATGCTCTTTTGCTTTGCCGCGCTTCTGGTCGTGCTCGGAGTGAGCACCCCCGCCCCATCGGTCCTGATCAGGTGGCTGTGAACTGCACTTCCCACTTTGAGTTCGCCATAGCGAGTCCAAGACCGGGAGCGCTCAAAACAGCTTCTTGAAAGCCGACCAGCCCCTCGTGTTGGCGACGTCGGCCTTGGTCAGCCAGGCGCGGCGGGCGGTGGCGACGGCGTAAGCCATGTTGTCGAGGGTGTCGACGCCGTGGGCGTCGGTGTTGAGGACGATGCGGACGCCGGCGTCGGCGGCGAGGCGGGCGTGGCGGTCGGAGAGATCGCGGCGGTTGGGGTTGCCGTTGATCTCGATCATCGTCCCGGTCCGGGCGGCGGCCTCGGCGATCGCCTCGACGTCGATCCCGTAGGGCTCGCGGCGGCCGATCAGGCGGCCGGTGAGGTGGCCGATGCAGTCGACGTCGGGGTTCTCGATCGCGGCCAGGACGCGCGCGGTCATCTCCTCGGCGGAGATCGAGAAAGAGGTGTGGACGCTGGCGACCACCCAGTCGAGGGCGGCGACCAGGTCGTCGGGGTAGTCGAGGCTGCCGTCGAGCCCGATGTTGATCTCCGAGCCGGCCAGCAGGCGGAAGCCCCTCCCCCCTTTTCCGGGCCCCTTGTTCCAGGCCTTGATCTCCTCGATCCGTTCCCAGAGGCGCTCCGCGGTGACGTGGTCGCCAAAGCCGTGGCTGGCGGAGTGGTCGGTGATCGCGAAATAGGCGTAGCCGCGGTCGATCGCCGCCGCGGCCATCTCCTCGACGCTGTTGCGCCCGTCCGAGAGGGTGGTGTGGGAGTGCAGATCGCCCCTGATGTCGGCGAGCTCGATCAGCTTCGGCAGCTTGCCCTCGCGGGCCGCCTTGAGCTCGCCGCGGCCCTCGCGCAGCTCCGGCTCGATGTAGGCGTAGCCGAGCCGCTCGTAGACGACCTCCTCGCTGTCGCAGAGGGTGACGTCGCCGCTCTCGGTGTCGGCGATCCCGTGCTCGGAGACCGAGAGCCCGCGCCCGACCGCCGCTTCGCGCAGCTGCACGTTGTGGTCCTTGGAGCCGGTGAAGTGCTGCAGCAGGTTGCCGAAGGCGGCCGGCGCGACGATCCGCAGGTCGACCGAGATCCCGTTGTGGGTCTGGGCGCGAACGCCGTTGGGGCCCGGGGTGCCGGCGGCGGCGATCAGCGGGTGCGAAGCGAGGTGCTCGGAGAGCCGGGCCGGCTCGTCGGCGGTGGCGATGATGTCGATGTCCTTGCAGGTCTCGGCCCAGCGCCGGGCTGAGCCGGCAACCTCGACCCGGTTCGCGGCCGGGTGCTCGCGCAGCGCCTGCGCCAGCTCCTCGGCGATCGGCCGCACCGCCGAGAGCAGCAGCCGGCCGGTGCCCTCGCCGGGCTCGCCCAGCCGCTCCAGCGCGGCCAGCACGTTCTGCTCGGCTTTCGGGCCGAGCCCCTTGACCTCGCGGATCCGCTCGGCCTCGGCCGCCGCCTGGAGATCGTCCAGGGTGGCTATGTCGAGCTCCTCGAACAGCAGCCGGGCGGTCTTCGCCCCCACCCCCGGCACCCGCGTCACCTCGATCAGGGTCGGCGGGAACTTCGCCTTCAACTTCACCGCGGCCGGGATCTCGCCGGTCGCCAGCAGCGCGTCGATCTTTTCCGCCAGCGTCTTGCCGACCCCGGGGATCTGCGTCGCCCGTCCCTGCGCGGCCAGCTCGGCGACCGAGACGGGGCTCTCGCGAATCGCCTTGGCGGCGGTCCCGTAGGCGAGCACGCGGTATTTGACGGCCCCGTCGAGCTCGTAGAGGACGCCCAGCTCGTCGAGCGCCGCGGCAATCTCTGCATTGGTCACGCAGACAACCTAACCTGAGTTGATTCGACCCTCGGGAGGGTCGCTATACTTTCTGAAGTATTGAGCCAGGAAACCCTCGACTGGGAGATGGAGAGCCAGTGACCGGAAAACTGACCGACGTAACCGACGCAACCTTCAAAGCTGACGTGCTCGAGGCCGACGGCCCGGTGCTGGTCGACTTCTGGGCTCCCTGGTGCGGCCCCTGCCGCGTCGTCCATCCCGTCCTCGAGGAGATCGACGGCGAGCGCGACGACCTCACGATCCTCTCGATCAACGTCGACGAGAACCAGCAGACGGCGGAACAGTACGGCGTCCTCTCGATCCCGACGATGATCCTCTTCAAGCAGGGCGAGGTCGCCAAGAAAGTCGTCGGCGCGATGCCCAAGCGCCGCCTCGAGGCCGAGCTGGAGCCGGCGCTCGCCTAGCGCGGGCGCTCGCTCCCCACTCGCGATGCCGTTCGTAGAGGTCCACTGGTTCGAGGGCCGCTCCGACGAGCAGAAGGCCGAGATCGCCAAGCGGATCGAAGACGCCCTGGTCGAGGTTGCCGGGGCGCCGCCAGAGCACTGCTGGGTGAAGTTCTCGGACTCGAAGAAAACCGACTTCATCATCGGCGAGGCGAAGGACTAGCTCAGAACAGGTCCGCTTCCTTCAGCCCGGTTCCGATCCACGGGCTGAGGGTGCGGGCGAAGGTCGCCGTGAGGTGGGATTTGTCGCGGTAGACCAAGGCGTTGCCGATCACCGCGCGGCAGAGGTCGCTCGGGCAGATCTCCTGGGTGATGTCGATCAGGTGGGCGAAGGGCGCCCGCTTGGCGGCGCGGACGTCGAATTCGAGGTCCCAGTCGCGGACCCGCTCGAAGGCGCAGTTGTCGAGGTTGTCGAGGTCTTCCGAGACGCAGCTGGGGACGTCGCTGGCCGAGGCCGGGGTGTCGCGGATCACCGTCACCTGCAGGCCGGCGCGGTGGATCCGAGTCGAGGGTCTTGGCGTAGCCGGCTTCGAGCGCTTCGGCGCCTTCGCGGCCGCTCAGTTCTTCGCCGGATTCGCCATAGGGCGTGTAGGCGGTGTCGCCGCTCATCACCACCATCGCCCGGCCGCCGCTCTGTTCGATCCGCTTCAGCGTCTCCTCGCGCCAGACGTCGCATTGCGAGTACTCGCGGTCGGCGACCATGCTGCGGATCTTCACTTCGCCGGGCGTGCATTCCGCCTTGGTCAGGGTGATCAGGCGCCAGTGGTTTTCGTTCGCCAGCTTCTCCAGCGGCGGGAAGTACTGCATCGCGTGGGAGTCGCCGAAGAGGATCAGCGTCTTCGTCCCCTCCGGGTCGCCGTAGAGGCAGCGGTTGGAGTTGGTGCCGGCGATCCCGACCAGGCAGCCGTCGTAGAAGGCGCGCGAGCGGTCGTCGCTTGGCCCGCAGCGGGTTCGGGCGCAGGGCGACGGCGCTCTCCTGCGGCACCAGCTCGTGTTCGAGCGCGGCGGCGCCCTGGACTTCGGAGAGCGGCGCCGTCTTCAGCTCCGGCTGCAGGTCGCTCAGCAGCAGCGCCCCGCCGAGCATCAGCGCCATGCAGGCGGCACCGAGGGCGAAGGCGCGGCGCGGCATCTGGACCAGGACCTTGGAGCGGCGGAACGGCTCCTCGATCAGCCCAGTGGGTGATCGCCGTGGGGATCCAGGAGAAGGCGACGACGGCGATCCCGGCGGCGACCGAGAGCGGTCCCCAGAGCGCCGCGGCGAAGATCAGCAGCGGCCAGTGCCAGAGGTACCAGGAGTAGGAGATGCCGCCGACGTAGCGGGCCGGGACCAGTCGAAAGGAGGCCGGTCGGGGTCGCGCGGCTGCGGCTCTGCAGGGCGCCGCCGGCGAGGATCAGGGCGGCGGTGCCGAGGGTCGGAACCAGCGCCGCGATGCCCGGGAAGGGCGTCGTCTCGTCGAAGGCGAGGACCGCGTAGACGATCGCCGCCAGGCCGGCCCAGCCGATCAGGACGGCGAAGCGGCGCGGCAGCGCCACCGCCCCGAGCAGGGCCAGCAGCGCCGCCGAGCGCCAGCTCCCAGGCGCGGCCGAAGGTCGAGAAGTAGGCCGCGTTCGGCTGCTCGTCGGTGTAGTGGATGCCGAAGGCCAGCGAGGCCGCGAAGACGAGGCCGAGGGCGACCCAGAGCGGCGGTCGCACCGGCAGCCCGCGGCGGCGCGCAGAACCAGGTGACGCCGAGCAGCAGGGTCGGCCAGACGAGATAGAACTGCTCCTCGATCGCCAGCGACCAGAGGTGCTGGACGGGGCTCGGTTCGAGGTCCTGGGCGAAGTAGTCGACCGACTGCGCGGCGAAGTGCCAGTTGGCGACGTAGAAGGCGGAGCTGATGATGTCGCCGGAGACTTCGGCCGCCCGCACCGGCGAGAGGATGATCAGGCTGAGCAGGCGCGACGGTGACCAGCAGCACCGCCGAGAGCGGCAGCAGCCGCTTGATCCGGCGGGCGTAGAAGCCGCGCAGGGAGATCGGCCGCTGCGGCCGAGCTCGCTCAGCAGCAGGCGGGTGATCAGGAAGCCGGAGATGACGAAGAAGACGTCGACGCCGACGTAGCCGCCCGCCGCGAAGGGGATGCCGGCGTGGCAGAGCAGGACGGCGACGATCGCGATCGCGCGCAGGCCTTCGATGTCCGGGCGGAAGCCGGTGCTGGTCTCATCGGGAGGCGGGTCTTGGATCTCTTTCTGACTGACACGGTCAAGAATGGTACGGGTGCGCGGCGGCGCACGGTCGAATCAGGGGGAAATGATGCCTTGCGCCTGGTCTTCGGCGATGTCGGCCAGCCAGATCAGCGCCCTTTGCAGCACTTCCGGCTGCGAACGCTCGGCGTGGTGGCCGCCGAGCACTCCCAGAGATAGACGCGCCGGAACTTGTTCGCGTAGGCCTCGCTCTGGCTCATCGGGACCACCTGGTCGTCGCATCCCGTGGATCAAGAGCAGCGGCTGCTGCTCGGCCCGCCGCAGCGGCGAGAGCCGGTAGCGGGCGGCGAGGTCGAGGTCGATCCGTTCGTAGTACTTGGGCCCGTACTCCCCCAGCGGCCATTCCCAGCTGACCAGGTTGGAGACCGGCGCCTTGGCGACCGCGGCGCCGACCAGGCCGTCGCCGGAGAGCAGCGCCGCCAGGGTGCCGCCGGCCGAGGAGCCGTAGGCGTAGACCATGTCGAGGCCGAACTTGTCCCGCAGCCGCTTCGCTTCGGCCCGCACCGCCAGCACCGCGGCGGGCATGTCGCCGAGCGGATAGGTCGATGTAGTGGGGGACGAAGCCCGCTTTGATCGCCGCTTCGCGGGTCGGTCGGCTTCGAATTCGTCGTCTTCGAAGAGGAAGGAGCCGCCGTGGAGGAGCATCAGCTGCGGCTTCGGGCCGGCCTGGTGGCCGGGGCCGAGCTCCGGCGGCGGGTACGTCGGCGGCTTTCGGCGCCGCCGCCGTGGCAGCTGGGGCGATGACCGCGAGGGCGGCGAGGGCGGCGAGGAGCGCCTGGGACTTGGCGGCGGGGACTTCAAGACCGTCGGACGGCGATCGCCAGCTTCATGCCGTCGATCGTCACCGCGGCGCCGCTCACCGCCGTAGCCGACCGCGTCGGCGAGAACCTCGCCGGCCAGGTAGGCCTCGTGCTCGCGGGCCGCCCCCAGCAGCACCTCGTCGCCGCCGAGCCCGAGCTCGATCCGGTCGGTGATCTCCAGCCCCGCCTCTTTGCGGGCGTTCTGGACCGCGTGGACGATCTCGCGGGCGAGGCCCTCGCGCCGCAGCTCGTCGTCGAGCTCGAGCTCCAGGGCGACCGCGTGGCCGGCCTCGGCCTCGACCTCGTAGCCCTCGAGCGGCGCCAGCGCCAGGGTGATGTCCTCGGCGGCGAGGCTGTGATCGCTGCCGTCGATCGAGATCCCGACCTCCCCGCCCGTCGGCGAGCACCGAGGCGACGTGGGAGGCGTCGAGCGCCGCCACCGCGGCGGCGACCTGCGGCATGCTCTTGCCGAAGCGCGGGCCGAGCGTGCGGTAGTTGGGCTTCGCCGTGTAGCTGACCAGCTCGCCCTCGTCGCTGACGAAGTCGAGCTCCTTGACGTTGAGCTCGGCGGTGACCAGGTCGGCACGGGCCTCGATCGCCGCCCGCTCGGCCTCGTTGGCGACGATCACCGCGCGGCGCAGCGGCTGGCGCACCTTGGCCTTCGCCTGGGCGCGGGCGGCGCGGCCGAGCTCGACGGTCAGGCGCACCGCCTCCATCCCCGCTTCCAGCTCGGGGTCGGCGAGGGCGGGGTCGGCGACGGGGAAGTCGCGCAGGTGGACCGAGTCGGGCATCTCGCCCGTCTCAACAAGGGCACCACCGGCGAGGTTGCGGTGGATCTCGTCGGCGAGGAAGGGCGTGAACGGGGCCAGCATCGCCACCGTCTCCAGCAGGCAGTGGCGCAGGGTCGCGAAGGCGGCCCGGTCGCCTTCCCAGAAGCGCCGCCGCGAGAGCCGCACGTACCAGTTGGAGAGCTCCTCGACGTAGTCGGCGATCACCTTGCCGGCGGTGGTGCAGTCGAAGTCGTCCATCCGCTCGCGCACCGTCGCCACCGTCGCCTGCAGCCGCGAGAGCGCCCAGCGATCGAGGTCGGTCTCGCCATCCCGTGGTTCCTTTGTAGTCGCTGGCCCGACAAAGGAACCGCGCGATGGGGATGCGGAGAAGTCGGCGGGGCCGAGGTCCTCGGCGTTCGCGTAGAGGACCCAGAAGGAGTAGGTGTTCCAGAGGGTGAGCATGAACTGGCGCACCGACTCGCCGACCGTCTCGAGCGAGAAGCGGTAGCCGGCCCAGGGCTGCTGGGTCGCCAGGTAGTACCAGCGGAAGGCGTCGGCGCCGTGGGCGGCGAGCACGTCCCAGGGGTCGACCACGTTGCCGCGGCTCTTCGACATCTTCTGGCCCTCGGGGTCGAGGATCAGGCCGAGGCAGACGCAGTTGCGGAAGCTCGACTCGCCGAACAGCAGCGTCGACTCGGCCAGCAGGGTGTAGAACCAGCCGCGGGTCTGGTCCTGGGCCTCGCAGATGTAGTCGGCGGGAAAGCGTTCGGCGAACACCTCCTGGTTCTCGAACGGGTAGTGGAACTGCGCGAACGGCATCGCGCCGCTGTCGTACCAGGTGTCGATCACCGAGTCGACCCGGCGCATCTCGCCGCCGCACTTCTCGCAGGGGACGACGACCTCGTCGATGTAGGGGCGGTGGAGGTCGTCGGGGACCTCGCCGCCGGAGCGCTCGCGCAGCTCGGCGACCGAGCCGACGCAGAAGCGCTCGCCGCACTCGTGGTCGGCGCAGCGCCAGACCGGCAGCGGCGTCCCCCAGTAGCGGTCGCGGGAGAGCGCCCAGTCGACGTTGTTCTCCAGCCATTTGCCGAAGCGGCCGTGCTTGACGTGCTCGGGGTGCCAGCCGATCGTCTCGTTGTTGGCGAGCATCTGGTCCTTGGCCTCGGAGGTGCGCGATGTACCAGCTCGAGGTCGCGTAGTAGAGGAGCGGCGTGCCGCAGCGCCAGCAGTGCGGGTAGGCGTGCTCGTAGACCTGCTCGCGGAAGAGCAGGCCGCGGCGCTCGAGGTCGGCGATCAGCTCGCGGGTCACCTCCGGGTCCTTGACGAAGCGCCCGGCGAAGCCGACGACGCGGCCGTCGAAATTGCCGTCGGGGCCGACCGGGTTGTAGAGGGTCTCCTGGCGGGTCGGGTCGAAGATCCCGCTGGCGGCGGCGACCGCGTAGTCGTCCTCGCCGAAGGCCGGGGCGATGTGGACGAGGCCGGTGCCGTCCTCGGTGGTGACGAAGTCGCCGGCGAGGACGCGGAAGGCGGGGGCGCCGTCGAGCCCGGCGGGACCGCCTCGGCGAGCTCGAAGACCGGGCCCTCGTAGGCGCGGCCGACCAGCTCGGAGCCCGGCAGGCGGTCGAGGACCTCGACGCCCTCCCCCAGCACCTTCTCGACCAGCGGCTCGGCGAGGATCAGGATCTCGCCGTCGACCCGGGCGCGCACGTAGGTGACGCCGGGCGCGACGGCGACGGCGACGTTGCCGGGCAGGGTCCACGGGGTCGTCGTCCAGACCAGCAGCGACTCGCCCGCCTCGCTCCCGTCCTCGGCCAGCAGCGGGAAGCGCACGTAGATCGAGGGGTCCTCGACGTCTTTGTAGCCCTGCGCGACCTCGTGCGAGGAGAGCGGGGTGCCGTCGCGCGGGCAGTAGGGGACGACCTTGTGGCCCTCGTAGAGGCGGCCGTTGTCCCAGAGCTTCCTCAGCGACCACCAGACCGACTCGATGTAGTCGTCCTCGAGGGTCACGTAGGGGTCGTCGAGGTCGATCCAGAAGCCGATCCGCTCGGTCAGCCGGTTCCACTCCTCGACGTACTCGAAGACCGACTCGCGGCAGCGCTGGTTGAACTCGGCGATCCCGAACTCCTCGATCTCCTGCTTGGAGGAGATCCCCAGCTGTTTTTCGACCTCGAGCTCGACCGGCAGCCCGTGGCAGTCCCAGCCCGCCTTGCGCGGCACCCGGTAGCCGCACATCGTGCGGTAGCGCGGGTAGACGTCCTTGAAGACGCGGGCGAGGACGTGGTGGGAGCCGGGGCGCCCGTTGGCGGTCGGCGGGCCCTCGTAGAAGCTCCAGACCTCGGCGCTCGGCGCGGTTGGCGAGCGAGCGCTCGAAGACGTCGTCCTCGCGCCAGCGCTCCAGCGTCCGCTCCTCGAGGGCGGGGAAGGACTGCTTGGGATCTACTGGCGCGAATCCGGGCACGAGGCTGCGGATTCTAGGAGTGGGCGCTCAGCGGCAGCGGGCGCTCACCAGACGAGGATGAAGTCGCCCGGCTCTTGCGGATTCGCGTAGACCGGCAAAACCAGCCCCGCGGCCATCCGGTTGGCGGTGAAGACGGGCATCACTTCGCGGCGGGTCACCTCGCTGCGGCCGACCCCCGGGATGTCGACGTCGAGCTTCAGCTTCATCAGCGGCATCTCGTTGACGGTGGTGTGCGAGTTGCCGACCGCGACGATCGTCGCGGTGCCCCTGATCCCGTTGCGGAAGATCCAGTCCTGGTGGGCGGCCTTGCGCTTGGCGTGGCGCGCGTAGAGGCCGAGACCGAGCGCGACGAGGACGAAGATCGCCCCGGTCGAGGCGACGATCAGCGAGGTTTCGAGGTCGGCGCCGGCCAGCGGCGGGCCGACGCACATCGCCAGCCCCAGGACCCCGAAGAGGGCGATCAGGAAGTAGCCGGTGCGGTTGATCTGCATCGCTACTCCGCGCACTCCCGGGCAATCCGCTCGGCGACGTAGGCGGTCGCCTCGCCGAGCGCCGCCAGGCCGTCGGCACCGGGGTCGTCGTCCTCGACGCTGCCGAGCAGGGCACCGTAGGCGAGCTCGAAGGAGAAGCCGGCGGGCGGTTTGCTGGCGAGGAAGTCGACCAGGGCGGGCGAGAACAGCTGCCGCATCCAGTTCGGGTCCTGGTAGGGGCTGGTGCTGACCACGTAGCGCTCGTTCAGCGCCGTGCTCTCGGTCCAGAGCTTGGAGTGGCGGGCCTCGAAGCCGTAGAACTCGTCGTCGCGGGTGCTGCGCCCCTTGCGGATGCAGAACAGGCGCGGCACCAGCTGGGCCGAGCCGGGGAGCTCGATCAGGACGATGTTGAAGCGGAAGGTCTTGTTGCGGGTGTAGGCGAGGTGGCCGACGATCCCGTCGACCCCGCCGCCGAGGCGGCCGCGGGCGGCGGGCTCGACCTGGCAGTGCTTGGACTCGACCAGCAGCGGGGTCAGCGGGCCGAGGCCGAGGGCCGGGACCCGCTCGAGGCCGCGGGCTGCGGCGAAGGAGGAGTAGGACGCGTCGGGGTCGGCCACGGCGCGCCCAAGCATATGCTTGGGCCATGCCCACCTTCGACCTCAACGGCAAAGTCGCCCTGGTCACCGGAGCCGCCCGCGGGATCGGCTACGAGACGGCCCGCCAACTGCACATGCGCGGCGCCTCCGTAGCCGTCCTCGACCTCGACGCGACCGACGCCGCCGAGGCGGCGGAGCGGATCGGGCCGCGCGCCTTCGGGATCGGCGCCGACGTCACCGACCACGGCGCCATGCAGGCCGCCGTCGCCGAGGTCGTCGAGCGCTTCGGCGGCCTCGACGTGGCGATGGCCAACGCCGGCATCGCCCAGTCCCAGGTGGCGACCGTGCGCGGGATCGGCACCGAGGAGTGGGAGCGCGTCTTCGAGGTCGACCTGCTCGGCGTCTGGCGCACGGTCCGCGCGGTGCTGCCGCAGATCGTCGAGCGCCAGGGCCACATCGTCGTCGTCGGCTCCGTCTACTCCTTCGCCAACGGCGTCTTCAACAGCCCCTACGCGGTCGCCAAGGCCGGCGTCGAGGCGCTCGGCCGCTCGCTGCGGGCCGAGCTGGCGCCGCACGGCGCCAGCGCCAGCGTCGCCTACTTCGGCTGGGTCGACACCAAGCTCGTCCAGGACGGCTTCGCCCGCCCCCACTCCGAGCGCGTGCTCAGCAACTCGCCCGACTGGCTGATGAAGCGGATCCAGCCCGACGAGGCGGCCGCCGCGGTGGTCCGCGGCATCGAAGAACGCGCCCCGCGCATCTTCGCTCCCAAGTGGTGGCGCTACGTCTCCGCCTTCCGCGGCCTGATCAACCCGCTGCTCGACCGCCGCTTCGACAGCGACAAGGAGATGATCGCGACGGTGCGGGAGATCGAGGCCGAGGCCGACGAGCAGGGCGCCGCCGCGGTGGCGGCGGTGAAGCGCTAGCTAGCCGCTCGTCGCGGAGGCGCTGCGCTTCTCGTAGACCGCCCGCTGCACGTGGTCGTAGAGCGTCTCCGGCGCGATGTCGGCTTCGTTCGGCCACTCGATGGTGCTGCCGAACTCTTCGATCCGGAGCCGACGGAAGTACTCGATGTCGTGGAGCGGCTCGAATACCGGGCCGTAATCGAGCAGGTAGGAGAGGTCGACATCCGCAACGAGCCCGTCGGCAAAGCGCAGGCGAACTTCGTAGCCGTCCAACGGGACCGCTTCGGTCAACTTCGGGGGCAGGACGAGCAGGACCATGGATTCGATTGTAGACAACTCATTTCAGCGGCTCTATCCGCTTGATGTCGCCACCGCTGCGAGCTCGCTCCCAGTTGTCGAGCAGATCCTCGCGGCGAGCGCGAGCCCACAGCCGGACCAGGCGTTCGATGCGAGGCGGCAGCTCGCCGGCCAGACGATCCAGGTCGAGGACGGCGAAAGAGGCTTCCGCCCCTCCGTAGAAGGCGTGGAAGTGCGGGCGGCCAGGATGAAACTCCTCGTTGAAATACATCCTGATCGTGATTCCGTAAAAGCGGCTGACGCGCGGCACCCCAGCCTAAGCCGCCGGGACCCCGTTCTCTCCCCGGTTCAGCTGGACCGGGTGAGCCGCTCGAGCAGGATCAGGACCGACTCGTAGGGCTCGCCGGTGGCGCGCTCGAGGCCGATCTCGCAGGTGCGGTTGCTGGAGAGGTGGGCGTCGAAGTGGCGGCCGGCGAGCTCCTCGGCCTGGGGGCGGGTCGCCGCCGCGGTCAGCTCGGGGTGGGAGATGCCGCGGTCGCCGGCGAAGCCGCAGCAGGTCGAGGAGGGGGCGACGTAGACGTCGTCGGCGAGGGTCTCGGCGAGGGCGCGGATCTTCGGGGTCAGGCCCATGCGGCGGGTCGCGCAGGTCGGGTGGACGGTGGCCGAGCCGGTCCTCTCGGCGACCTCGAGCCAGGGCAGCAGGCGGTCGTGGGCCCAGGCGACGGAGTCGAGGATCTCCAGCTTCGCGAGGCGCTCGGCGTTGGCCTCGTCGAGGATCCCGTCGCCGGGTTCGAGGGTCGCGTTGGTGCAGGAGGCGGCGTCGATGACGATCGGCAGGGCCCCCTCGCCGCTCCACTCCCAGAGCCGCTCGACCATCTCGTTGGCCTTGAAGCGGTGGGCCTCGTCGAAGCCCTTGGAGCTCGAACGGCAGTCCGCAGCAGCTGCCGATCACGTCGGGCGGGATCCAGACCGGCAGGCCGGCGCGGTCGGAGACTGCGACCAGGGCGGCGGCGGGCGAGCCGGCGAAGATGCGGTTGGTGCAGGAGGGCACGTAGACGGCGGCGGCGCCGGTGTGGATGGTCACCGGCAGCTTGCTGGAGGCGGCGCCCGGCAGGGCGGCGCCGCGCTTGGTCCGCCGGGCGATCGGGCCGCCGACCCGCAGGCCGAGCCGCGAGGCGCCCTCGACCAGGCCCCAGCGCCGGGCTTTGCGCAGCGCCGCCCGCTCCTCGCGCTCGGAGTGTTCGCGGTGGCGCAGCTCCTTGACCAGGGCGCCGGTGTCGATCCCGACCGGGCAGGCGATCTGGCAGGAGCCGTCGGCGGCGCAGGTCTCCAGCGCCTCGTACTCGTACTCCTTCTCCAGCGCCAGGGCACCGGCGAGCCCTCGGGCTGGCGGGCGATCTCGCGCCGCAGGACGATCCGCTGGCGCGGGGTCGTCGTCAGGTTGCGGCTCGGGCAGACCGGCTCGCAGAAGCCGCACTCGACGCAGGAGGTCGCCGACTCCTCGATCGCCGGCGTCGTCTTCAGGTTGCGCAGGTGCGCGTCGGGGTCGCGGTTGAGGACGACGCCGGGCGAGAGCACGCCGTCGGGATCGGCCAGCCGCTTCACCCGCCACATCAGCTCGGTCGCCCGCTCGCCCCACTCGCGCTCTACATAAGGGGCCATGTTGACCCCGGTCCCGTGCTCGGCCTTCAGCGAGCCGTCGTACTTGCCGACGATCAGCTCGACCAGCTTGCCCATGAAAGCCTCGTAGCGGTCGAGGTCCTCCTGCTTGGCGAAGTCCGGGGTCAGCATGAAGTGGAGGTTGCCGGCGGAGGCGTGGCCGGCGACCCCGGGCAGGAAGCCGTGCTCGCCGAGCAGCGCCTGCAGGTCGCGGGCGCCCTCGGCGATCCGCTCCGGCGGCACGCAGACGTCCTCGACGATCAGCGCCGTCCCCGGCAGCCGCAGCTTGCCGATCAGCCCGTGCAGGCCCTCGCGCACCCGCCAGCTCAGCTCGATCTCCTCGAGCTCGCGGGTGAAGGCGAGCGGCCGGATCGTCTCGTGGGCGCCGAGCAGCTCTTCGGCGGCGGCGACCTGGGCGTCGAGCTCGGCCTCGGTCGTCGCCGCCGAACTCGACCAGCAGCACCGCCGACTCCGGCGGCAGCTCTTTCCACTCCTGCGGCGCCCCGACCATGTTCCAGGCGGCGGTGATCAGCGCCGGCGCGACCATCAGCTCGACCGCGGTGGCGCCGGAGGCGACCAGGTCGGGGACCGGGGCGATCGCCGCGTCGATGCTGGGGAAGTGGACCCAGGCGGTGGTGGTCACCGCGGGCAGCGGCACCGTCTCGAAGACCGCCTCGGCGACGAAGGCGAGCGTCCCCTCCGAGCCGACCAGGAGGCGGCGGAAGATCTCCAGCGGCTCGTCGGCGTCGAGGAAGGCGCAGAGCCGGTAGCCGGTCGTGTTCTTGATCGCGAACTTGCGGCGGATCCGCGCCGCCAGCTCCTCGTCGGCGCGGATCTCGTCGCGGATCGCGCTCGAGGCCGGCGGCCAGCTCCGGCTCGGCGGCGGCGAAGCGCTCGGCGGCTTCGGGAGCGGCGGTGTCGATCGCGTCCCCGAGGGGAGCACGAAGGTGAGCGTCGCGGACGGTCGAGTAGGAGTCCCTGGTGACCCCGCAGCGCATCCCGCCCGAGTTGTTGGCGACGACGCCGCCGACCGTGGCGACGTCGGTCGAGGCCGGATCGGGGCCGAGCTTGCGGCCGTGCGGGGCGAGGACGCGGTTGACGTGGCCGAGGATCGTCCCCGGCTTGACCCGGGCGCGGGCGCCGTCGTCGAGCACCGCGACGCCGCCGAAGTGGCGGCGCACGTCGACCAGGATGCCGTCGCTCTGACCCTGCCCGTTGAGGCTGGTGCCGCCGGCGCGGAAGGTGACCGGGATCCCCTGCTCGCGGCCGAAGGCGAGGACCTTGGCGACGTCCTCGGCGTCGCGGGCCATCACCACCGCCCGCGGGAAGAGGCGGTAGGGGCTGGCGTCGGAGGCGTAGCGAACGAGGTCGCCGGGGCTGCTCAGGACAGCCGGTCGGCGCCGAGCAGCGCCTCCAGCTCGCCGCGCAGCGGCTGCGCGACGCCGGCCGCGATCTCGTCCGGAGCGCGGTCGGGGGCCGGGACGGGCGGGGCGGTGGCGGCCTCCATCAGCCCTCTCCCCTCAGCCCGGGCATCAGAACAGGGACATCCCGGGAGCGACCGGGACTTCGACCAGCTCCGGGCGCGAGGAGGCGAGCGCCGTCTGCAGGGCGGCGGCGACTTCGTCGCGGTCGCGGGCTCGGTGGGCGGTGACGCCGTAGCCCTCGGCGACCGCGGCGACGTCGAGCGCCGGCAGGTCGAGGCCGGGGGCGCCGGTCACCTGCTCGACCTCGGCGAACCACTTGAGGATCGCGTACTCGGAGTTGCGCAGGACCAGGAAGGTGACCGGGGCGTCGTAGGCGACGGCGCTCCAGAAGGCGGTGATCGCGTACTGGGCCGAGCCCTCGCCGAGCACGCAGACGACCGGGCGGTCGGGCTGGGCGAGCTGGACGCCGACCGAGGCGGCGAGGCCGAAGCCGAGACCGCCGCCGGCGGCGAAGTAGTAGCTGCCGGGGCGGCGAGCCGCAGCTGGTTGCGCAGCGCCAGGGTGCTGGAGGGGGACTCGAGGACGACGATCGCGTCCTCGGGCAGAACCTCGCGCAGGGCGCCGTGGACGGTCGAGGCGTTGAGCGGGTCGGTGATGGGCAGGTCCCCCGGGCCCGGGTTCGGCTCCGGCGCCGGCCGGCCCGACTCCGGGACGGCGGCCAGCAGCGCCTCCAGGGTCAGCGCCACGTCGGCGACGATCGCGTCGCCCATCGGCGCCCGGACCGCCTCGTCGGGGTCGCTGGTGATCGCCACCAGCCGCGCCCCCTCCGGCAACAACGGCCCCGGGATGTAGGGGTAGTAGGGGAAGACGGAGCTGCCGACGACGAGGACCAGGTCGTGGCCCTCCAGCGTCTGCCCGACCGGGCCGATCGCCGGCGGCAGGACGCCGCGGAAGTTGGGGTGGTTCTCGGGAAAGCCGAGGCGGTGGCCGCCGGTCGCCGGCGAGGCCCAGACCGGCAGCCGCTGGCGCTCGGCGAGGCCGATCGCCAGCTCCCAGGCGCCGCTGGTGTCGACGTCGGGGCCGGCGACGAGGACCGGGTTGGCCGCGCCCTCGAGCGCGGCGGCGAGCTCGCGCACGGCCTCGGGGTCGGCGCCGGCGCGGCCGCTGACCCGGCGCTCGATCGCGGCCCGCGCATCGGCCTCGTCGACCTCGGCGTCCCAGTCGTCCATCGGGATCGAGACGAAGACCGGGCCGCGCGGCGGCAGGCTCGCCGAGGTGGGCGCCGTGGGCGAGGGCCAGCGGCACGTCCTGGGCGCGCGGCGGCTCGTAGGACCACTTGACCAGCGGGTGCGGCATCCGGGTCGCGTCGCGGTTGGTGAGGTTGGCCTGGAGGGTGATCTGGGCGCGGGCCTGCTGGCCGGCGGTGATCAGCAGCGGCGCGTGGTTGGCCTGGGCGTTGAAGATCGCCCCCATCGCGTTGCCGACCCCGGGCGCCGTGTGCAGGTTGACCAGCGTGGTCTTGCCGGAGGCCTGGGCGTAGCCGTCGGCCATCCCGACCACGACGGCCTCCTGGAGGCCGAGCACGTAGTCGAAAGTCGGCCGGGTAGTCGGCCAGCATCGGCAGCTCGGTCGAGCCGGGGTTGCCGAAGATCGTCGTCATCCCGTGGGCACGGAAGAGGTCGAACGCCGCATCTCTCACTGCAGTCATCGGGTGCAGCCTATCCGCACGATTCAAGGACCCCCGGCGATCGTGTCGATAGCGGCAGGGTGATCCGGTACCTGACCGCCCTTTGCGCCGCGGCGCTCTGCCTGCTCTGCGTCTCCACCGCGAGCGCCGCCGAACCGCCGCCGAGCGAAACGCGCTACGCCTACGGGACCGGGGCGATCGTCCCGATCCCCGCCTCGATCCCGCACGAAGAGGGCGACATGGTCGACAAGCGGATCCTCCCCGACCTGCGCTGGATCTCCCAGCGCTACGGGATCTACGTCACCGACGGCTACTCGGGACCGCTGCCCAACGGCGAATGGTCCGGCTGCCACGGCTGCCACGTCAAGGGCTCCGACCACTACAACGGGCTCGCCGTCGACATCGTGCCGCTCTTCCCGAGCTCCACCTGCGACGCCAAATGGACCGCGATCACCCGCCTCGCCCACTGGGCCGAGCCGGTCCAGAACCGGCCGGTGCTGCCGTTCCGCTGGGTCGGCTACGACGGCGACGCCGGCCACGGCTGCGGACACCACCTGCACCTCTCCTGGAACCACGCCGTAGCCGGGCGCTACGAACTCGCCGAATGGGTCGAAGTCTTCCCCGTCCCCGGGCTCGAAAGCGGCCGCAGGACGCGGATCAAGAAGGCGCCGAAGGCGCCCGCGGGCCCGAGCGGCGGCATCTCTCAGGCGCCGACCGGCGGCATCGGCGCCGGCGACTGACGCCGGCCGGCGGCGCATCCGACATCGACCCCACCCTGGGTGGGTCAACGTCGGAGCCTCGTAGGATGGGGACGTGCGCTCGGGGGTCTGATCGCTGTTGGCTGCGCGGTGGCGGCGCTGGCCGCTGCCGGCTGCGGCAGCCGCGGCGACGACGCGCAGACCCCGGTCGCCTGCCTCGAAGGGTCGGCCGCCTACCTGAAGGCGCTGGCGGCGGCACCCGGCAAGGTCGCGCTCGGCGGCGAGACCCCGATCGGCAACTGCCTGGCCGAGAACCAGAGCGGTGGCGACCTCGCCACGGTCGGCGAAGCGATGATCTCCACCGCGACCGCGCTGAACACCGAGGCGCGGGAGGACCCCGGCGGCAAGGCGACGCTCGAGCTCGGCTACCTGGTCGGAGCCGCCAAGCGCGGCGCCGAGGAGACCGAAGGCATCCACTCCGACCTGATCCGCCGCCTCCTCGTCGCCGCCCGCTTCGCGCCCGGCGGCGAGCCCCTCTCCCCCGCGTTCCTCGCGACCTACGAAGAAGGGTTCGACGCCGGGCGCGACGGCGGCTGGCTGGTCGACTCCTAGCCGCACCGGCGGTTCCGGCTCAGCCCGGGGCGGGGCGAGCCGGGTGCCGAGCCCTACACCAGGCTGGTCGCGCCATGAGCATCGCGCGGTTCCTTTGTCCGGCATGGGACTACAAAGGAACCGCGCGATGAAGAGGGTTGGCGATCGCCGGGCTGAGCCTCAGCGGCGGCCCTGGCAGCGGCCGCCCGGCATCGCGGTCAGCAGCCGGTCGGCGCGGCTGGCCGAGTCCGGCGGGGCGCCGGCGCGGATCTCGGTGAGGACGGCGCGGGCGACCTGGTGGGCGCAGCGGGGGCGGATCTGGGTCGCGTCGGGGCGGCCGGCGATCGCCGCCGGGCCGACCAGCGCCATCCCCTCGGAGCCACGGACGACGATCCAGGGCTCGCCCTCGCAGAGCCCGACGAAGCTGGCGATGCCGGCGCGGCGCGCCAGCTCGTGGCCAATCACCGCGATCTGCAGCGGGTGGGCGCTGCGGTGGGCCAGGGCTTGGTCGATCAGCAGCGCCTGGTGGCGACGGCGATCCGGGTTGAGGCAGAGCCCGTTGGTCAGCTGGTCGGCGAGCGCGTGCGCCTGCTCGGCGACCCCGAGCGCGGCGGTCCCGAACAGCGGCAGCGCCGCCTCGTCGAGCAGCGCGCCGGGCGCGGCCATCGCCGTCACCGAGAAGCTCGCCGCCAGCGCCGCCTGCGCCTGGTCGTGCTGGAGTCCCGGGGTGGCCAGCAGCCGCGCCGCCGAGCTCTCCCGCAGTCTGGCGCTCATCCCCCCGGCCCCTACGGAGCGACCGGGCGCGGCTCCTCGCCGAGCACCGCCCGGGCCTTCTGGGCGAGCTTCACGGTCGCCTTGCGCAGCCCCTCGGGGCCGTCGATCGGCTCCTCGTAGTCGACCCGCACCGGCTGCTCGCCGGCGGGCGTCGTGGCGATCAGGTCGAGGCCCGCGCGGTCGGCGTCGACGCAGCGGGCCGCGCTCGCCTCGGCGCAGCCGCCGAGCGCCCGCGCCATCTCCAGCAGCGCGTCGTCGTGATCCTCGTTGAGATGCGCGATCGCCCGCTCGGCGCCGCGGCTGACCGGATCGTCTGCCTTCATCGTTCTCCTTACCTTCTCGCGTAGCGTTCGATTACCAACTGCTCGGAGACCGGCATCGCGATCTCCTCGCGCTGCGGGGCCCGCAGCACCCGCCCCGCCAGCGCCTCGTGGTCGGCGACCAGCCAGGCCGGGATCAGACCGACGTCCTCGGCGGCTTCGCGGGCGGCGTCGGCGATCGGCGCCCCGGGAGCGAGTCGCACCCAGGATCCGTCGGCGACGGTCGCCGAGGCGATGTCGAGCCGGCGCTCGTCGACCTGGATGTGGCCGTGGCCGATGAACTGGCGCGCCTGGCGCCGGGTCGCCGCCAGCCCGAGCCGGAAGACCACGTTGTCGAGCCGGCGCTCCAGCATCTGCAGCAGCGCCTCGCCGGCGGTCGTCTCGCGGTTGCGCCGGGCCCTGTCGACCAGCCGCCGCATCTGCCTCTCGCGGATCCCGTAAGCGATCTTCAGTTTCTGGGCCTCGCGCAGCTGCTGGCCGTAGACGCTGGGCGCGCGGCGGCGGGCGGCGCCATGCTGGCCGGGCGGCTGCGCGCCGCGCCGCTCCAGCGAGGTCTTGCCGCGCAGCTGGCGTTTGCCCTTGAGGTCGAGGGAGACTCCCTCGCGTCGCTCGAGCTTCTCGACGGGTCCGATGTAACGTCCCATTAGGTAACCCTAATACATCGCGTCGGGGATCGCCGATCGAGCGGCCCCCGCCCTACTGCTCGGCGGAACCCTCCTCCTCAGGCTTTCCCTCCGCAGGCTGCTCGGCCGGAGATTCGCCTTCGATCTGGTCCCGCTTGAGGATTTCCGGGAATGGCTCCGGCGCCCTGCCCCCGGGGCGGAAGACGAGGCTTTCGATCGGGCGCCCTTCCCGCCAAGCGTTGAAGGCCTTGATCGTCATCGCGCTGAGGACGAGGGTGGTCGTCCGATATTTCCGAATCTCGCTGATTCGGTCGAGGTGCGACCTCAACTTTCGGACTCCGCTTCCCTCGGGCTCGCCGCTCGGATCGCATAGAACCTCGAAGAACCGCCGGCCTTCGCCGCGGTCGATCTCCTCGAAGAGGTAGAGCAGGAGCGCCCCAACGCTCACCCTCATCTTCGCCTCCCGCTCGACCTGCCTGGCCTCCACGATCGCCTCCCGCACCTCGGGCTCCCTGTGCAGCAGATCGAGAGCCTCCGGAATCGTCGGCGCGGTGCGGCTCTGGTAGTCGAGCCGGTAGCCGGACCGGTACCGGTACAGAAGCCCGAGCACCGCGGCGAGGCTGGGCGTGTCCTTCTCTCCGTGCAGGGCCAGGACGTCGGAGAGGGTCCTCCGGGTTCCGACGTCCATCGTCTTCTGGGTTTTCACCGGCAAGCCGCGCACCACCAGCATCGGAACCGTCTCGCCGGACTCGACCACGGCGCTGAGCCGGTGCTGTCCGTTGAGGAGCGTCTGGTCGGCGGCGATCTGGATCGGCTCCCCGTTGACCATCCACTCACCCCTCTCCATCGCGCTTGCCAGGTGACGGACGTAGTCGAGCCGCATAGTGCGGTTGCGCGGATTGTTCTCGAGGATGCTGCGGGCGACGGTCGGCGACACCTCGACGATCTCGGATGAGAAATCCGACTCAGACATCGATCTCGAGCCTCTCGGCCGGCGGGTCGATGGCCGGGACCTTCTCGTCCATGCGGAACATGAGGTTGGTCTTGCTGATGCCGGCCCGGCGCAGGTTGAACGCCTTGCACATCAAGCCGGTCACGGTTGCGGGCGACTGGATGTAGCCACGGTCTTTGCGCGGGCGCATCAACTGGTTGCGGAGGTTCAGGAGCGGGTCGCCCTTCTCCAGCGAGTTCCCTTCCCTCAGGCCCTCGAAGAAGTCCTCGGTGGGCTCGGGGTCGACCTGGAAGAACACGCAGTGCATCGCCCCGAAGACACCAACCGGGCCGGGCACTTTCTTCGCGACCAGGCGGGCCACCTTGACGCTCTCGATGATCTGCGGCTCCGCCGCGATCAGCGCCATCGCCTGCACGGGAGAGGGTGCACCCGACTGCGAGTAATCGATCCTGAGACCGTTGCGGTACCGATAGAGGATGTTCACCGCCGCGGCGAGGGCGTGCGTGTCCTTGTAGCCCTCGATCTTGAGGATGTCGGCGAGGCGCCGCTTGCGCCCGGTGTCAACCGTGTCCTGCGCGGCGCGTGGCAGGTTGCGCATCACCAGGGTTTCGATCGTCTCGCCCGACTCGACAACCGCTCGCAGCCTGTGCTGACCGTCGATCAGGGTCCCGTCCTCGGCCACCTTCAAGGTCTGGCCGTTCAACTCCCACTCCCCCCGCTTCATCGCGTTGGCAAGCTGGGTGACCCGGCCGGAGCGCAGATTCCGGTTGTGATCGTTTCGCGTGAGCAGTTTACGGGCCGCTTGCGGACCGATCCGCTCGACCTCGACGGTGGGGGGCGCAGTCTCCATGCCGGTGATTCTTACATCGAACGCCGCTGTATCGCAAGCCCGGCTTCTGCAAGTGGTGCATTTATACCCCCCGAGATCCACTGCAGGTCCCTCTAGAATGGGAAATAGTGGCTTGAACTTCTTTCCCAGACTTTAGTTCCACAATCTGGCAATTGGGCCACCAATCCAGTCAAGCTAGTTCACAGCAAGGTGGTCAGCCGGTGCCTTTGTCGTGAAATACCGGCAGACAAAGGTAGTGCGATGGGAAGAGCAACGGTTGACGCAATCCGCATGGTGCTGCTAGCCTCGTGCCATCGTGAACCCGGTCCACGTGAGCGCCTGATGTCTCCCCTCATACGGGTTCTCCTCTTCCTGTCCGGGGCGTTGGGTCTGCTGGTCGTCACGGAACGGGGGTCGAAGCGCATGCCCCGCGCTCACCTCGAGCGCTTTTCCAGACCGCTGGCGACCGCCGTCAAGGGGGCTCAGCGAATCGCCGACGATTCCCGGATCGCCGTGCCCCACCAGGGCTCTTCGATGCCTCAAGACTCCCCATCCGTCGACGGGTCGGCGTTCGATCGCAGCCTCCGGATCGTCCATCGGGATGAAGTTCGGGGCTGGGGCACCTGAGCCGTCGCGGGATCCGAGCTGACGGCATCACCAGCCGCATAGGAATACGCTTCCATGCCCCAATCCGATCTTCTGGAGGCTTCACTTGAGCGAGCAGCTGTGGGGTGGCGAGACCACCAAGGCAGTCGACAACTTCCCCGTCTCGGGCGAGCGCGTGCCGGTCCCGGTGGTGCGTTGGCTGGGCCGGATCAAGGGCGCCGCAGCGGAGGCCAACAGCGCCCTCGGCAAGCTCGACGCCGAGATCGCCGAGCGGATCGCCGAGGCGGGCGCCGCGATCGGCGCGGGCAAGCACGACGACCAGTTCCCGGTCGACGTCTTCCAGACCGGCTCCGGCACCTCCTCGAACATGAACGCCAACGAGGTGATCGCCAACCTCGCCGGCGACGGCGCCCATCCCAACGACCACGTCAACATGGGCCAGTCGTCGAACGACGTCTTCCCGTCGGCCGTGCACCTGGCGGCGCTTGACGAGGTCAGCCATGACCTGTTGCCGGCGATGGGCGCCCTGCAGTCGGCGCTGGAGACCAAGGCTGAGGCGTTCGCCGACGTCGTCAAGGCCGGCCGTACGCACCTGATGGACGCCGTCCCGGTCACCCTCGGCCAGGAGTTCGGCGGCTACGCGGCCCAGGTCCGGCTGGGGATCCAGCGGGTCGAGGGGACGCTGCGCCGGGTCGGCCAGATCCCGCTCGGCGGCACCGCCACCGGCACCGGCCTCAACACCCACCCCGAGTTCGCCGCCAAGGTGCGGGCGAAGCTGGCCAGCGACACCGGCCTGGCGATCTCCGAGCCGCTCGACCCGTTCGAGGCGCAGGGCAACCGCGACGCCCTGGTCGAGCTCTCGGGCGCGCTCAAGGTCTACGCCGTCTCGCTGAACAAGATCGCCAACGACCTGGCGCTGATGGGCTCCGGCCCGCGCGCCGGCCTCGCCGAGCTGCGGCTGCCGGAGCTGCAGAAGGGCTCCTCGATCATGCCCGGCAAGGTCAACCCGGTGATCCCGGAGGTGGTGATCCAGGTCGCCGCCCAGGTGATCGGCAACGACGCCGCGATCACGCTGGCCGGCTCGCAGGGCCAGTTCGAGCTCAACGTCCGGGTGCCGCTGATCGCCCGCAACCTGCTCGACTCGATCAAGCTGCTGGCCTCGGCCTCGCGCCTGCTCGACGAGAAATGCGTCGCCGGGCTGGAGGCCAACGAGGAGATGACCGAGCGCCACGCCGAGGCCACCCTGGCGACGGCGACCGCGCTCAACCCCCACATCGGCTACGACCGCGCCGCCGAGATCGTCAAGACCGCGGCCGACTCCGGGCGCATGCTGCGCGAGGTCGCGCTGGAGAAGGGCGTCGACGAGGAGACCCTCGACAGGGCCCTCGACCACCGCAAGATGGCCCGCCCCAACGACTAGGCCCTTGGTAGGAGCACCCTGCACTTGTCGCCCGGTGGGCGACAAGTGCAGGTGTTGGCGCTTGCGTTGGAGGCGGGCTAGCGGCCGGTGCGGTGCTCGCGCCGGTGCTTCTTGGACTTCTTCGCCTTGGCCTGCTTGCATTTGGCCCTGGCGGAGCAGCTCTTGCCCTTCTGGCCGCGCGGGCCGCGGTCGCCCTTCGGACCCTGGGCCCCCGCGACGCCGTCCTTGCCGGCCGGGCCCTGGGCGCCGGCTTTGCCGTCGGCGCCGCTTTTGCCCGTCAGGCCGATCGGGCCCTGGGGGCCCTGCTGACCCTGGGGTCCGGTCGCGCCCGTGGCCCCGGTCGACCCGGTGGGACCCGTGGGGCCGGTCGGCCCGGCGGGCCCGGTCGGACCGGCGACGCCGGCCGGGACCGGGAAGACCGCGGCGGCGCTCGCCACCGTCTCGCCGTCGGCTCCGGTGGCGGTCACCCGGCAGCTCAGCTGGGTGCCGGTGTCGGTCGCGGTCAGCGCGTAGCTCGCCGCCGTCGCGCCGCCGATCGGGGAACCGCCGCGCAGCCACTGACGGGCCAGCGCCGGGGTCCCGGACCAGGTCCCGAGCGAGCAGTTGAGCGTCTGGCCGACCACCGGGGTGCCGGAGATCTGCGGCAGGCCGGTGCTGGCGGGCAGGTCGCCGAGGATCCCGGCCAGCGCCCGCAGGTCGGGGTCGCCGGCGTTGTCGCTGCCCTCGGCGACCCAGGCGCGGCCACCGACCAGGGCCAGCGAGGTCATGTTGCCGATCCCGCGCTGGTCGGCGAGCGGAACCGTGGTCAGGGTCGACTTGGTCGCGGTCGCGCCGGGCGCCAGAGCGGCGACCGGGAAGCGGACGACCGCGGCGTCGCCGCGGGCGTTGGTCCCGGTCCCGGCCGACTCGACACCCAGCAGGTCGCCGTTGAAGGCGACTGCGAGGTCGCGCAGGCGCCGTTCGGCGGAGACCGGCAGCAGCACCTGGTCGGCGCTCGAGGGCGCTCCCGGGGTGATCCGGAAGACCGGCACGTTGCCGGCCGTCGGGGCGACGTCGGTGGCGGCGTAGACGCGGCTGCCGTCGGCGTCGACGGCGACCCCGGAGGCGTTGTTGACGCCCGCCAGGTCGATCGTCTCGACCACGGCGCCGTCGGCGTCGAGGCGGGCGACGTCGGTGCTGCCGCCGCCGCTGACCGCCAGCCACCAGCCGCCCCCGGGGCGGGCGGCGACGTCCTGGACGATCGCCGCCGGCGGCAGGCCGGTGACGTCGAACAGCTTGCTCGCCGGGGCGAAGCCGGGCGCCCCGACCGCGACTTCGAAGAGCGCCTTGTCGGCGCTGTAGCGGGGCGCCATCACCAGGTTGCCGGCAGCGCTGGTGCCGAGCCCGCGCACGTCCGACCAGGGCTCGTCGTCGCTGACGATCAGCGGCCGGTCGGCCGGCAGCTTGTCGGTGGTGGTGATCCGGAAGACGCTGAAGCCGGCCTCCTCGTCGGCGGTGATCACCCGCTTGCGCGAGGGCAGCGCGACCGCGCTCTCGGGCCGGGTGCCGCCGAGCAGCACCGCCATGAAGCGCGGCGCCTGCTTGTTCGAGATGTCGTAGACCGAGGTCGAGCGGGCCCGCTCGTTGGTCACGAAGAGGGTTTCGCGGCCGTCGATCGTGGCGATCTCGACCCCCTCGGGCTCGGAGCCGGCGTTGTCGTTGCGGCCGTCGGCGATCTGGCCGTAGTCGGCCAGGTGGCGATCGTAGGCGGGGCCGCCGTTGGCCAGCACCGCGCCGTCGGCGGTCCAGATCGTGAAGTCGCGGGTGCCCTGCACGGTGCCGCCGTCGAGATCGTCGTTCTCCTCCTCGTTGGCGGTGACCAGGGCTTTGCCGTCGGCGGTCCACTTGACCCCGTCGGGCTCGCGCTCGCGGGTCACCAGCTGGTTGAAGCGGAGGAGGTTGTCGTTGAGGATGTCGGCGTCGAAGGTCTGGGCGCCGGTCGGCCAGAAGTCGGTGACGGTCGCCGTCGGCAGGTCGACGATGACCACGCCGCCCTGCTCCTGCAGGGTCACCGCGGCCTGGTTGGCGGCGTTGACGTCGACGAACTCGGGCTGGGGATCGTCGGCCTCGTCGTATTCGGAGGGCGAGAGGGCCGGGACCGCGACCGGGGTAGCCGTCCACAGCGTCGGGTCGGCACTGGTCAGGTCGAGGACCTCGATGCGGCCGTCGGTGAGCGGGTCTTTCTCGTTCTCGATCGCCGCGGCTCCGCGGGTGCCGCCGGGCGAGACGGCCACCGAGTCGACGCCGTCGCCGACCGCGATCGTGTGCACCAGCACCGGGTTGGCCGGGTCGAGGAGGTCGTAGACGCGGATCTCGTCACCGCTGGTCGAGGCGGTCTGGAAGCCGACCAGGACGTAGCGGTTGGAGACCGCCGCGACCGAGGTCGTGGTCTCGTTGGCGGCGCCGAGGACGACGGTCGCTTTCTGCACCGGCGCGTCGATGTCGCTGATGTCGAAGACGGCGAGGCGGCCGTTGGCTTCGCCACCGAAGTCGTTGTCGGTGGAGATCAGCAGGTTGCCGTTCGGGGTCACGTCGAGGATCTCCGGGACGCTGTTGGCAACCGCGGGCGCGAAGCCGGGGCGGATTTCGAAAGCGGTCCCGGCAAGGGCCGCGGGGGCGGCGAAGGCCGAGACGACGAGGGCGACGAGCGACGCGAGAGCGACGGCGGCACGACGAGCTGAGAGCACCTGTTCTCCTCCTGGACGAGATTGGACGCCGCAACCCTTTCGGGGCAGCGCAGGAGGTTTGTGACCAGCCCGTGACCAAGAGGTGACGAGCTTGTGACCGCGGGAGCGGGAGCGCTAGCCCTGCAGGGTGATGAAGCGCTCCTCGGTCAGCTCGTAGACCGCGAAGGCGGGGCCCTCGCGGGTGTTGCCGGAGTCCTTGACGCCGCCGTAGGGCTGCTGGTCGGCCCGGAAGGTCGGCACCTCGTTGATCAGGACACCGCCGAACTCCAGGGTTTTCGCGGCCCGCAGGCCGCGGGCGATGTCGCGGGTGAAGACGCCCGCCTGGAGGCCGAACTTGGAGTCGTTGGCCAGGGCCAGCGCCTGGTCGAAGTCGGAGAAGGTGTCGATCGTCGCGACCGGGCCGAAGATCTCCTCGCACCAGACCTTCGCCTCTTTGGGCGGGTGGGCGAGCAGGGTCGGGGCGAGGCAGCGGCCCTCGTCGACCAGCTCGCCGCCGGTCAGGACCTCGGCGCCGGCGGCGGCCGCCTCGTCGATCCACTGCTTGACCCGGTCGCGGTCGCCGGGGGTGATCAGCGGGCCGACGTCGGTCTCCGAGTCGAGCGGGTCGCCGACCGTCAGCTTCTCGATGTTCGCGACCAGCCTCGCCTTGAACTCGTCGGCGACGTCCTCGTGGACGAGGATCCGCTGGATCGAGATGCAGCTCTGGCCGGCGTGCGAGAAGGCGTGGATCTGGGCCTTGTCGGCGGCCGCTTCCCAGTCGCCGTCGTCGTTGACGATCAGCGGCGCGTTCGAGCCGAGCTCGAGGTTGACCTTCTTGTGCGGGACCTTGGAGCGGATCTCCCAGCCGACCCCGGCCGAGCCGGTGAAGGTGATCGCCTTGGTCAGCGGGCTCTCGACGATCGCGTTGCCGACCTTCGACCCCGGCCCCGGGATCACCGAGAGCCAGCCGCTCGGCAGCCCGGCCTCGTCGAGGATCGCCGCCAGCTTCAGGGCGCTGATCGGGGTCTGGCCGGCGGGCTTCAGGACGATCGAGTTGCCGGCCGCGATCGCCGGGCCGAGCTTGTGGGCGACCAGGTTGAGCGGAAAGTTGAAGGGGCTGATCGCGCCGACCACCCCGTAGGGGACCCGCAGCATCACCCCGAGCTTGCCGGTGCCGGCCGGCGAGGCCTCCATCGGCACCGTGCCGCCGGTCAGCTTGCGCGCCTCGGTCGCCGAGAAGGTGAGCGTGTCGACGCAGCGCTGGGCCTCGACCGTGGCGGTCTTGATCGGCTTGCCGGCCTCGGCGGCGATCGTCAGCGCCAGGTCCTCGACCCGCTCGGCGACCAGCTCGGCGGCGCGGTCGAGCACGGCGGCCCGCTCGTGCTGGGGGAAGTCGGCGTTCTCGAAGGCCTCGTGGGCGGCGGCGATCGCGCGCTCGACCAGCGCCTCGTCGCCCTGGGCGACGCGCCCGACCGGGGTCCCGTCGTACGGGCTCGCGACCTCGGCCCACTCGCCGGTCTCGATCCACTCGCCGGCGGCGAAGAGCTTGTGATCCACGGCGTTTACCGTCTGCGAAGCCATTTCCCGACCTCCTCTCGAAGCTTTTGCTCAGCCTAGTGCAGGCCGCTACTCGGCAACCGCGAATCTGTTTCGACACGAAGAGATGCGCAACCGCCTGCTCCACATACCCGTCCTGGTCGCCGTGATCGCCTCGCTGGCCAGCGCCGCCAGCGCCTCGGCCGCCGTCAACTGGATCGTCCACGGGCGCGGCTTCGGCCACGGGGTCGGGCTCAGCGCCTACGGCGCCTACGGCTTCGCCAAGGCCGGCAAGAGCTACCGCTTCATCCTCGGCCACTACTACACGGGCACCGCGATCGGCAGCACCGACGGCTCGCGGATCGTCCGCGTGCTGCTGGGGATCGCCCCCGGCGACGTCGAATTCAGCGGCGCCACCAGCGCCTGCCGGACCCAGCTGGACCCGGCCCGCAGCTACGAGGCCCACCGGGTCGGCAACGGCGTCCGCCTGCGCTCCAGCGGCGGCAAACCGCTGGCCAACTGCGGCCGGACGCTGCGCGCCGCCGGCGCCGGGAAGATCGCGATCGCCGGCTACGGCACCTTCCGCGGCGCCCTCGAGACGGTCCCGACCGAAAGCGCCAGCGGCTCGCTCAACGTCGTCAACGCGCTCGCCCTCGAGCAGTACGTGAAAGGGGTGATGCCGAACGAGGTGCCGCCCTCCTGGCCGCTCGAGGAGCTGAAGGCGCAGTCGGTGGCGATTCGCTCGATCGCGCTGACCGGCGACGTCGGCGGCAACGGCTTCGACCTCTACAACGACACCCGCAGCCAGGTCTACAAAGGCCTCGAAAGCGAGTACCCGCGGACCAACGAAGCCGCCGCCGCGACCAAGGGCCAGGTGGTCGTCTACCAGGGCGAGGTCGCGCAGACCCTGTACTCGGCCTGCTCGGGCGGCCACACCGAGAGCTCGGTCAACGTCTTCGGCGGCTCGGTCCCCTACCTGGTCGGCGTCCCCGACCCCTACGACTACTACTGCCCGCTGCACACCTGGACGCTGAAGTTCAGCGGCCCGGAAATCAGCTCCCGGCTCAGTGCCTACCTCGACGGCAAGCTGAAGCAGGTGATCGTCACCAAGCGCGGGGTCTCGCCGCGGATCGTCGAAGCGAAGCTGGTCGGGACCGGCGGCACCACCACCGTCACCGGCTCCGAGCTGGAGGTGGCGCTGGGCGGCTACGACACCTGGATGAGCTTCGAGAAGGTCGTCGGCTAGCCGGCCTCAGCCGTCCGGGTACGGCTGGACGGGGATGCCGTGGTCGGTCTCGCGCATCCCCAGCTCGTAGGCGCCGCCGCCGGGGAGGGTGAGCTCGCGGGGCGGCAGGCCGGGGCGTTCGACGGTCAGTTCGAGGTCGGCGACCGAGCAGTTGACGGTGTTGTGCTCGGGCCCCTTGGGGTCGGCGTAGACCCAGCCGACGAAGTCCTTGGCGGGGGCGGCGACGCGGCCGCGGACGACCAGGTCCTTGCCGGGCAGGAGGAACTCGCACACGGTCGGGCTCTCCTCGACCTTGGCGGCGCGGATCGCGCCGAGGCCGCCGAGCCGGTGCGGCTCGCCTTCCAGCATCAGCATCCCCGAGGGGATCCAGGGGCTGGTCCGGGAGCCGAGCGCGACCCGGGCGGCGCCGGCGTCGAAGTAGGTGCCGGGGGCGTCGGCGAAGCCGCTCCCCTCCAGCCAGACCCAGCGCTCGGCGTGCTCGGTCCCCCAGTTGTGGCCGATCATCCCCGGCCAGCCGCTGAGCTCGATCGAGGTGTCGTCGATTTCCAGCCGGCCCTCGAAGCGGGCGTCGGGCCAGGGGGCGAGGAACTTGGTCCGCGGCAGCGGCGCCTCGTAGAGCCAGTCGGCCGGCAGGTACTTGCAGGGACGGTCGTCGCCGTCGAAGCTCAGCGACCAAGAGGCCGTGAGCGCCTCGGTGTCGACCGAGCCCTCGGCGCGGCGCGGGCCGATCTCGGCGTCGCCGACCCGGATCCAGGAGCCGGCCGGGGTCGAGAGCTCGGCGGCCGGGACCGTGACCTTGGTCGCCCGCGGGCCGTCGGCGTCACGGTCGAAGAGGACGAACCAGATCGAGGCGTTCGGCTCGGCCCCGGGGCGCTTGTGGACGGTGTGGCGGATCCAGATCCCGCGCCCCCCGCCCGGCTCGCAGGCCTTGACGTAGAAGCTCTCGTAGTGCCCAGCCTTGGCGGCGACCCCGGTGAACCGCGCCCCTTCGTCCATCCAACAAGCCTAACCCGATCCCGTGGTTCCTTTGTCAGGCATGGGACTACAAAGGAACCACGGGATGGGGGGTGGTCAGACCTTGATGGTGATTACGTCGCCATCGCGAACGAGATAGTCGCGGCCCTCGATGCGGAGCAGGCCCTTGTCGCGGGCGGCGACGTAGCCGCCGCACTCGACCAGCTCCTCCCAGCCGATCGCTTCGGCTTTGATGAACGCTTCCATGATCTCGGTGTGGATCGTCCCCGCCGCTTCCAGCGCGGTGGCGCCGCGGTGCAGCGGCCGCGCGACCGCCTCCTTGCCCTCGCCGGCGGTGAAGAAGGTGATCAGCTCGAGGAGGTCGTAAGCGGCGCGGACCAGGCGCGCCAGGCCGGACCCCTCGACCCCGTAGGACTCGCGCATCTCCTCGGCTTCGGCCGGGTCGAGCTCGGACAGCTCGCCCTCGATCCGGGCGCTGACGGCGACCACGCCGGCGTTGTTGGCGGCGGCATGGGAGGCGACCGCTTCGGGCGGCTCGGCGTCGCCCTCGTCGACGTTGGCGACGTAGAGGATCGGCTTCGTGGTCAGCGCCCCGAGGTTGCGGGCGGCGTCGGGGGCGGCGTCGGGAACCGGGATCGTCCGCGCCGGGCGGCCGGCGGCGAGCGCCTCGTGCACGGCCTGCAGCCAGCCCAGCTCGGCGACCGCCTCCTGGTCGCCGGTCTTCGCCTGCTTGCCGACCCGGCCGAGGCGGCGCTCGACCTGGTCGTAGTCGGCCAGGACCAGCTCGGTCTCGATCGTCTCGATGTCGGCCAGCGGGTCGACGCGGCCGTCGGGGTGCGGGACGCCGCCGTCCTCGTGGCAGCGGACGACGTGGCAGATCGCGTCGGTCTCGCGGATCGAGGCGAGGAACTTGTTGCCCAGCCCCTCGCCCTCCGAGGCTCCCTTGACCAGGCCGGCGATGTCGTGGAAGTCGATCGTCGCCGGTTCCAGCTCGCTGCTGCGCACGGTCTCGGCGACCGCCGCCAGGCGCTCGTCGGGGACCTGGGCGACGGCGACGTTCGGCTCGATCGTCGTGAACGGGTAGTCGCCGGTCTGGGCGCCGCCCTTGGTCAGCGCGTTGAAGAGGGTCGACTTGCCGGCGTTCGGCAGCCCGACGATCCCGACCTTCATAGGGAGAGCGGCACGATCAGGCCGAGCAGGATCCCGAGCAGGGCGCCGGCGAGGACGTCGGACGGGTAGTGCATCCCGAGGTAGGGCCGGCCGAGGGAGATCGCCAGGGCGACGACCAGGGCGCCGGCGGTCGCCGGGTCGACCCGGAACATCGCCACCGCGACCGCGAAGGAGGAGAGCGCGTGGGCGGAGGGGAAGCTGAGCGAGCTCGGCGCGCCGCCGAGCGGCGGCAGCCCCTCCAGCACCGGCCGCGGCCGCTTGACCGCGAGCTTGATCCCGTAGTTGAGGACGATCGCGATCGGGCCCAGCGCGGCGCAGATCAGCCACGACTCGCGGCGTTCGGGATCGAGCAGGGCCAGGGCCAGCCCGAGCACCACCCAGACAGCGCCGTTGTTGCCCGCCTTGCCCAGCGCTTTCGCGATCGACTCGATCCCGGGCGTGTGCCCGCGGGTCCGCATCGCTCGCAGCAGTCTCAGGTCGAGGGTTTCCATGGGCGCCGCAGGATAATGGCGCGGTGCCCTCCGTCCCCGGCTACCTGCACACGCCCGGCAACCACTGCGGCTCGACGGCGCTGCGAAACCTGCTCGCCTTCCACGGAATCGCGATCAGCGAGGAGTTGGCCCTGGGGCTCGGGGCCGGCGCCGGTTTCTACTACCTGGCGATCGACGGCACCTCGCCGAGTCGCTGGTTCAGCGGCCGCACGGCGCGGCTGGAGGAGAGCTTCCGCGACCTCACCGGGGCGGCGCTGGAGCTGCGCACCTTCGCCGGCGACGAGGAGGCCTGGGAGGCCGCCCGAACGGAGGTCGACGCCGGCAACCCCGTCCTCCTGCTGACCGACATCTACCACCTCGACCACTACGGCAACTCGGCCCACTTCCCCGGCCACGCGGTGATCCTCGCCGGCTACGACGAGGAGGTCGCCCACCTCTCCGACACCGGCTTCGAGGAGCTGCAGCGGACCCGGCTCGAGCACCTCGCCCTCGCCCGCCGCTCCGACCACCCCGCCTTCCAGATCGAAGGCCACATGTTCACCGTGCCCGAGCCGGTCGACCGCGAGCGGCTGCTGGCCGCGGTCCCGGCGGCGATCGAGCGGGCCGCCGCGGAGATGCTGGAGCCGCCGTTCGGCGAGTTCGGCGGGCTGCCGGCCGTCGACCGCCTCGCCGCCGAGGCCGGCTCCTGGCCCGACGCCGTCGAGGACTGGCAGTGGTGCGCCCGCTTCGGCTACCAGGTGATCGAGCGCCGCGGCACCGGCGGCGGCAACTTCCGCCGCATGTACTCGCGCTTCCTGGAGGAGGCGGGACGGGAGACCGAGGCGGTGCTGGCGGCGGAGGCGGCGGCGGGCTGGAGCGAGCTGGCCGAGGCGTTCAAATCGGCGAGCGAGAGCGAGCAGCCCGAGCCGGCGCTGTGGCGGGCGGTCGGCGCGGGGGCCGCGCGCGTCGCCGACGCCGAGCGGCGGCTCTGGACCGCCCTCGCCTAGAGCCGGAGGCCTAGACCGCCTTCGACGCCATCCGCTCCGGTGTGACCCGGACCACGTCCCAGGCCAGGCCGGTCTCTCCATCAGCGTGATCAGCGCCGCCGAGGGGTCGAGCTCGGCCCGGCCGAGGCCGTGGCGGGCGGAGGTCGGGAAGGCGTGGTGGTTGTTGTGCCAGGCCTCGCCGAAGGTGAAGGGCGCGAGCCAGGCGACGTTGCGGGACTCGTCGCCGGTCTCGAAGTCGCGGCGGCCGAAGAAGTGGCAGAGGGAGTTGACGCAGAAGGTGATGTGGTGGAGGACGAAGATCCGCACCGCGCCGCCCCAGAGCAGCCCGAGCAGGCCGCCGGCCAGGGTGCCGGTGAGCAGGTACGCCGAGGCCGAACGGCATCGCCAGGCCGAGGACCGCCCAGAGCACGAAGGTGCGGTCGACGAAGCGGACCACCGGGTCGGCCATCAGGTCGGGCGCGTAGCGCTCCTCTTCGGCCGGCTCGTCGCTGAACAGGACCCAGCCGACGTGGGCGTGGAAGAGGCCCCGCAGGGCGCCCCGATGAAGCCGTGGCCGTGGCCGTAGTGGGGGCTGTGCGGATCGCCCTCCTCGTCGGAGAACTGGTGATGGCGGCGGTGGTAGGCGACCCACTCGATCACCGGCCCCTCCAGCGCCATCGAGCCCAGCACCGCCCAGACGAAGCCGCATCGTCTTCGTGGTCTTGAAGGCGCGGTGGGTGAAGAGGCGGTGGAAGCCGACCGTGATCCCGAAGCCGAAGGGGATCAGGGTGGCGAAGAAGATGAAGATGTCCTGCCAGGCCAGGAGGCCGCCCCAGGACTGCCAGACCGCGACCGCGATCAGGACCAGCGGCACGAAGGTGACGGCGAAGTTGGCGACCTGGTCGACGAGGCTGCCGGCGGCCGGCATCCCCGCCTTGTAGTCGGGTTCGGCCACGCGACCAGACTAGAGGCCCGAGCTAAAGCGCGGGCGTGCGCCGCGCTACTTGAACTGGAAGCTGGCCAGGTCCTGGCTGAAGGTCGGGTTGAAGACGACCTCGTCGAGGTCGATCGCGCTGGAGACGAAGGTCGGGATCGTCGACGTCCCGTAGGGCGCCCAGGGAGCCGCTTCCATGACTTCGCGGTCGAGGTCGGCGTAGGCGGCTTCGACTTCGGGATCGAGCGGCTCCGACGCGAGCTTCTCGATCTGCGCCGAGATCGCGGGATCGGCGAAGCGGGCGAGGTTGGTCGCGTTGGTCGGCGCGATCGCCGCTTCGGAGAACATCGGGTCGAAGAACGTGTTGGGGTGCGGGTAGTCCTGGAACCAGTTGGCCCAGCCGGCGTCGAGGTCGGGGGTCGATTCGTTGCCGATCAGCGTGAAGTAGTTGTCGGCGTTGACGATTTTCAGGTCGGCGTCGAGGCCGATTTCGTTCAGCACCCCTTCGAAGTATTCGCCGGCTTCGTTGTTCGGGCTTTCGGTGTCGGTCCAGACCGTCACGGCGCGGTCGGCCGGGTCGGCTTCGGCGATCATCTGCCTCGCCTTGGCGACGTCGGTCGGGTAGAGGTCGAGGTCTTCGTAGCCCGGCATCCCCGGCGGCAGCACCTGCTGCCCGCCGACCAGCTGGCCGGCGTAGATCCGTTCCAGCGCTTCCGGGTTGACCGCGTAGTTGACCGCCTGGCGGACCTGCGGGTCGTCGAACGGGGCCCGCCTGGTGTTCATCCAGAAGAAGAAGGTGCTGGCGGTCTCCTCGACCCGGAACTGGCTGCCCTCGAATTTGCTCTTGACCGCCGCGTAGCGGTCGGCCGGCGGCGGGTTGCCCATCCAGTCGTAGGTCCCCTGTTCGATGTCGTCGACCTGGGCCGAGGGGTTGCGGATCACGCTGACGTCGATCTCGTCCATGTGCCCGTCGGGCAGCTGCGGCATCAGCGCGCCGTTGGCTTTCGCCCACTGCGGGTTGCGCGCGTAGGACCAGCCTTTGCCGGGCTGGGAGCTGACGATCTCGTAGGGGCCGGTGGCCGGCGGCGGATCGTTGGAGAGGTCCTGGTCGGGGGTGCCGGCCGGGAGCAGGGCGACGAACGGCAGCGCCAGCTCGTTGGTGAAGGTGCCGCTCGGTTCGACCAGGTCGATGACGATCTTGCCGCTGGCGTCGTCGGCTTCGATCCCGGCGATCGACCCCTGCTTGGTCTTGGCGAACTCTTCGGCCCCGACGATCCCCGTGTAATAGGGCGAGCCGCTGGAGTTGAGCTCGAAGACGCGTTCGACGCTGGCGGGGAAGTCGGAGGCCTTGACCGGGGTCCCGTCGGAATACTTGAGGCCCTTGCGCAGGGTCAGGGTGTAGCGCTTGCCGCCGTTGCTGATCCGCGGCATCGCCGTCGCCAACCCGGGGATCACCTGGCTGCCGGCCTTGCCGCTCTCGTGCGCGTAGGTGAGCAGCGGGATGTAGGTGTCCCACATCGCCGTCCAGCCTTCGCCCGTATGCGAGAGGGCCGGGTCCATGTAGTCGGGGAAGGCCGAGAAGGTCGCTTTCATCGTCCCCCCCTCGCCCCCGGAGGAGGTCGATCCGCCGCAGCCGGCAGCAGCCAGGCCAAGTGCGAGCGAGGCGATCAGTGCGGCGATGGGCGCGAGCCGGCGCATCACGTAACTGGCCCTTCGACGGTTCGGGGCGCCACCTTTAGCGCCGCAGCGCCGTTCCCGCGAGCCCGTCGGCGCCAACCCGTGCGACATGGGCGAAGCCGGCGAGGATCAGCAGCAGGAAGCCGCTGCCGGGCGAGCCGAAGACGGCGGCGAGCAGGGCCACGGCCAGCAGGCAGTAGAAGAGGCGGGTCAGCGCCTCGGCGATCTCCCGCAGGCGCCGCGGGTCGGAGAGGTTCACGGCCCCTATTTCGCCGGGCGCACGGCTTTCCCTTGGCTCCGCGAGCAGACCAGGTGACGCTTGCGACATCGACCCCACCCGGCGGTGGTCAATGTCGCAAACGCTGACTCGGCGGGCGCTGACGGCTCAACAGCCGCGCTTTCACGGCCTCGACTTCTGCGCGGCGAGCATCTGCCGCGCGATCACCAGCTTCTGGATCTCGCTGGTGCCCTCGTAGATCCGGTAGAGGCGGGAGTCGCGGTAGAAGCGCTCGATCGGCACTCCCCGCATGTAGCCCATCCCGCCCAGCACCTGGACGCCGCGGTCGGCGACCTTGCCGACCATCTCCGAGCAGAAGAGCTTGGCGATCGCGGGGCCTTCGCGGGTGTCGGTGCCGGCCTCGTAGGCGCGCGCGGTCTCCAGCGCCAGCGCCCGGCCCGCCCGCGCTTCGGTCCGCGACTCGGCGAGCAGCGCCTGGACCAGCTGGAAGTCGCCGATCGGGGTGCCGCCCTGGCGGTTGTCGACCGCGTAGGCGGTCGCCTCGTCGACGATCCGCTCGGCCATGCCGACGCAGAGCGCGGCGATCGTCAGCCGGCCCTTGGCGAGCGACTTCATCGCCGCCTGGAAGCCCGTCTCCTCGGCGCCGCCGATCAGCGCGCCGGCCGGCACCCGCACGTCGTCGAAGAAGACCTCCGAGGTCCAGGCCCCCTGCTGGCCCATCTTCCTGTCGTGCGGGCCGAGCGTCAGGCCGGGCGTGCCGGAGTCGACGAGGAAGGCCGAGATCCCCTTCGTCCCCACCGCCTTCGGGTCGGTGCGGGCGAAGACGACGAAGACGGTCGAGAGCTCGGCGTTGGTGATGAACCGCTTCGAGCCGTTGATCGCGTACTCATCGCCGTCCCGGAGCGCCCGCGTCCGCATCCCGCTCGGGTCCGAGCCGGCCTCGGCCTCGGTCAGCGCGAAGCAGCCGACCGCCTCGCCGCTGGCCAGCGCCGGCAGGTAGCGGGCTTTCTGCTCCTCGGTTCCGTAGTTGGCGATCGTCTGCCCGGCGATCCCGTTGTTGGTCCCGAACAGCGAACGGAAGGCGGGCGAGCAGCGGCCGACCTCGAAGCTCAGCCGCACCTCCTCGACCATCCCGAAGCCCAGGCCCCCGTGCTCCTCCGGCAGCGCGTAGCCGAACAGCCCCATCTCGGCCGCCTGCTCGCGCAGGAAGTCGGGGACCGAGTCGGTCTCTTCGATCTCGTCTTCGCGCGGGATCACCTCGCGCTCGACGAACTCGCGCAAGGAAGCGATCACCAGGTCGAAGTTCTCGGAACTCATCTCCCGCCGGGACTCTGGCAGAAGCGCGAGATGGGTTGGTCTGCAGGCGCTTGCGAACCGATGCCCCGGTTCGTACAAGTACAGGGTATGAGGGGCAAGTCGAGCAGCGACCGAGCGGCGCTCGACGCATCGCTCGCCGACCCCCGCGCCTTCGGCCTGAACTTCGAGCGCCACTTCGCCGGCATCCACGGCTACCTGCGCCGCCGCCTCGACCGCCAGCTGGCCGACGAGCTCGCCTCGCAGACCTTCCTGGTGGCCTTCGATTGCCGCGCCGGCTTCGACCCGCGGCATTCCGACTCCCGTCCCTGGCTGTTCGGGATCGCCACCAACCTGGTCCGCAACCACCGCCGGCGCGAGGTCCGCGAGCTGCGGGCGATCGCGGCGCTGGCGCCCGAGGTCCCCGCCCCGGAGGGGGTCGAGTCGCGGATCGACGCCGAGCGGCTGCGCCCCCGGCTGGCGCGGGCGCTCGCCGAGCTCCCCGCGGGCGAGGCCGACGTCCTCCTCCTGCTGGTCTGGGCGGAACTGGACCAGCCCGAGATCGCGGCGGCCCTGGCGATCCCCCTGGGCACCGTGAAGTCGCGCCTCTCGCGCGCCCGCGAGCGCCTGCGAGACGAGCTGGAGCTCGCCGCGGGCGCCGCCGACCCAACTGCTGCCGACCCGACGACCCCTGGAGGTAGACGATGGACGACCTGACCCCGATCCGCGGCTTTCGCGCCGAGCAGGCCGATCGCGATCCCGGCGCCCGCGCCGCCGCCTGGCGGGCGCTCGAGGCGCGGTTCGAGCTGGCCTCTCCCGCCGCGCCGGCGCGCCCGGCGCGCTCGCCGCGCCGCGGCCTCCTGGCGCTCGCCGGCGGTGCGGCGATCGCCGCCGTCGTCGCCTGCCTGCTCGTCCTCGGCTCCGGTCCGAGCGCCGAGCCGGCCGCCGCCGAGGTCCTCCGCGCGACCGCCCGGATCGCGGCTGACAGCCCGGCGGCGTTGCCCGGGCCGGGCGAGTTCCTCTACACGAAGACCAGCGCCCTCGAACTCGAGGGCTGGACCCGCGGCCGGGGGCCGAGCTACGGCGCGGCGACGGCGCTTCCGGGGGCCTTCGCGGCGCTCGTCCCGACGGTGCGGGAGTCCTGGATCTCCCCGGAGGGCAGGGGTCGCTCCCGCGAAGTCCTCGGCTCCCCCCGGTTCTTCTCGACCGCCGAGCAGAGCCGCTGGGAACAGGCCGGATCGCCGCTTCCGAGCCCCTTCGAACCGAGCGTCCGGCCCCCCCACCTCGGCGATGGAGTCCGCGCTCTCGAGTCGCGCCGCGGGGTGCTGGACATCGAGCTCCCAACCCAGGAGGGCTTCGGTCCCGACTTCGGCTTCCCCGGCCTGGCGAGCCTCCCGACCGAGCCCGAAGCGCTCCGCCTCGCCGTCCAGCACCGCGAGCTCGCCGGAATCGACGACGAGTACGGCGGGAAGCCGGCGGAGGAGCCGCTCGACACCGAAGAGACGATCTGGGGCCTCTGGAGCATTCTCAGTCAGCCGAACGCCACCCCGCGGCTCCGCGCCGCCGCCTTCGCCGCGATGGCCGAGCTGCCGGGGAACGAGCTCGACCGCAATGCCACCGACCTCGTCGGGCGCCACGGCTACGCGATCGTCCGCGCCGACCGGCAGGGGCTGCGAATCGAATACATCTTCGACCCCGAGACCTCGACGGTCCTCGGCCAGCGCACCGTGCTCCTCGACCCGGAGCGCTCGCCGATGTGGGAGCGAATCCCGGCCGGGACCGCGCTGCGCGACGTCGCCTATCTGCGGTCCGCCGTCGCCGGCTCGATCGAAGAGCCGGCCGGCTAGCCCCGCGAACGGGAGCGACGGGACTCGAACCCGCGACCTCCGGCGTGACAGGCCGGCGCTCTAACCAACTGAGCTACGCCCCCGAGAGTGCTCGGACGGGCCAGCGGGGAGCGGCCCGGGGGCAAATCTAGCGGTTAGGCGGGGTTGGGAGCGGGATGTCGGGCCAGTCGAGGGAGGCGAGCTCGATCTGGGAAAGCTTGCCGTGGCGGTGGAGGGCGAGGTCGAGCTCGGTGTTGAGCCAGCTGAGGCCGGCGGGAGAGAGGCGGATGGCCGCCGCCTGGCGGATCGATTGGCGGGGGTCGACGTTGCCGTGACCGGCGTCGGCATTCTCGGCGGTGGGCCCGAAGGCGTAGGGGCCCAGCTCGTCCATGAGCTCGGAGAGCGGCACCCCGTCGGCGAGGGTGGAGGCCAGATACTCGCCGTGGTGGACGCGGATGTAGTGGGGCCACTGGCGTTTCCAGGGCCGCAGAGCCAGGTCCTCGGCGCTGGCGTCGTCACGCCCCTGCTCGTAGCGCCGGGCGAGGGCGCGGCCGCAGATCAGGGTGTCGTCGGGGCCGCCGACGAGGCGGCCCATGAAGATCACGTCGCCGTCGCGCGGCGCCCGTGGGCGGCGGCCCGCCGGGTAGCCGCAGGCCCAATGGCCGCCGGAGCGGCGCAGCTGCTCGAGCACCGGGAGGGTGCGCTGCGCCCGTTCGCGGCTGGAGCCGAAGAACTTGACGAAGCCGCGCTCCGCCCGCTCGAACCGGTGGCCGGGCTCGGGCACCCCCGGTCGCTACGCGGAGGGAGAGAGCTCGGGCGCGAACTGGGGCACCTCGGTGGCGACGATCTCTTCCAGCAGGGCCCGCAGGTCGTCGACGCGCTCGCTGCCGTAGCGCTGGCCGAGCCGGCGCTCGAGGGCGGCGAAGAGGTCGAGGCCGGCGGCCTGGGCCTTCTCGCCCTTCTCGGTCAGGCGGATCAGCTTGGCGCGGCGATCGGCCGGGTCGGGGAAGCGCTCGACGTAGCCGCGCTCGGCGAGGTCGTCGACGATCTCGCCGATCGACTGCTTGGTCATCCCGGCCAGGGCGGCGAGCTCGGTCAGGCGCATGCCGTCTTCGTGGACGAAGCGAAAGACGCAACCGTGGGTCGGGCGGATGTCGCCGTAGCCGGCCTCGACCAGGTCCCCGCGGAAGGCGGCGAAGGTCGCTTCCGAGGCGATCTCGAGGAGGCCCGGGAGGGGGACCAGGTGCAGCGGGGTGTTGGGGGGTACGCCCATTTAGTAAGGATACCTGATAAGTTCGCTTGATAAGGCAGCCTGACAAGGCTTCCTTACGAATTGTACCCGATGCCCAGGAGCCCTCATATGTCTGCGTCTTCGGAAGTGAGCCTCGCCAACAACCGCAAGTGGTGGACGCTCGGCGCCGTCTGCGTCGCCACCTTCATGCTGCTGCTCGACATCACCGTGGTCAACACGGCGCTGCCGGCGATCCAGTCCGACTTGGGCGGCAGCTTCAGCGACCTGCAGTGGGTGGTCGACGCCTACGCGCTCTCGCTCGCCGCCCTCGTCCTCACCGCCGGCTCGCTGGCCGACCGGCTCGGCCGCCGCCGCGTCTTCGCGATCGGGCTGGCGATCTTCTCGCTCGCCTCGCTGCTCTGCGCGCTCGCCCCCGACCCGACCTTCCTCAACCTCGCCCGCGGCCTGCAGGGGGTCGGCGGCGCGGTGATGTTCGCGGTCTCCCTGGCCCTGGTCGCCCAGGAGTTCCCCAGCGGCGCCGAGCGCGGGATGGCGATGGGCATCTACGGGGCGACGATCGGGATCGCGGTGGCGATCGGGCCGCTGGCCGGTGGCCTGCTGACCGACGGCTTCGGCTGGGAGTCGGTCTTCCTGATCAACGTGCCGATCGGGCTGGCGGCGATCGCCGTCACCTACTGGAAGCTGGCCGAGTCCCGCGACCCCAACGCGACCCGGATCGATTGGGGCGGGCTGCTCACCTTCTCGGCGGCGCTGTTCGTGCTTGTCCTCGGGCTGGTCCGCGGCAACGACGAGGGTTGGGGCAGCGCGCCGATCGTCGCCCTGCTCGCCGCCGCCGTGGTCCTGCTGGCCGCCTTCGTGGCGATCGAGCGCCGGGTCGCGCAGCCGATGCTGCCGCTCGGGCTGTTCCGCACCCGCGCCTTCACCGGTGTCCAGCTCGCCGCCTTCGCGGTCTCCGGATCGATGTTCGCGCTGTTCCTCTACCTGACGCTCTATCTGCAGAGCTTCCTCGGCTATTCGCCCGTCGAGGCCGGGCTGCGCTACCTGCCGATCACCCTCGCCTCCTTCGTCGTCGCCCCCTTCGCGGGGATGGCGCTGGCGAAGGTCCAGGCCCGTTACCTGCTCAGCGCCGGGCTGGCGCTGGTCGGGGTCGGGCTCAGCCTGATGACCGGGCTCGGCGTCGACTCCGAGTGGACGGCGCTGCTGGTCGGGTTCATCGTCGGCGGGGTCGGGATCGGGCTCGTCAACCCGGTGATCGCCGACGTCGCGCTCAGCGTCGTCCCGAAAGAGCAGAGCGGGATGGCGGCGGGGATCAACGACACCTTCCGCCAGGTCGGGATCGCGGTCGGGATCGCCGCCTGGGGCGCGATCTTCCTCGGCGTCGGCGCCTCGAAGACGCAGGAGGCGGCGAGCGGCCTCAGCGGCGGGCAGGCGCACGACCTCGTCGAGGCGACGTCGTCGGGGACCTTGCCGCAGGCGGTCGCGGCGCTTCCCGCGCGGGTCCAGGCGGGGGCCGCCGACGCCGCCCAGCAGGGCTTCATCTCCGGCCTCAACGAGATCCTGCTGATCGGCGCGATCCTCTCCTTCGCCGGCGCCGCGCTCTCGCTCTGGCTGGTCCGCGAGCGCGACATCGAACGCGAGACCCTGGTCGGGACCGAGTTCGAGGAGGAGGGCGCGGCGGCCCTGGAGCCCGAGCCCGAGCCCGCCCGCGCCTAGCTAGGCTGCGCCGGGTGAGGCTGGTCAGCTACGACGCCGGCGACGGCGCCCGCGCCGGGGTGATCGAGGACGATCGCGTCGTCGATGCCTGGGCGCTGCTCGGCGAGCCGCACCGGGGCGGGCTGCGGGAGCTGCTCGCCGCCGGCCGGGTCGACGACCTGCGAGCGCGGCTGGGCGACACCGGCGCCCCCTCCCACCCGCGCTCGGCGGTGCGGATGCTGCCGCCGATCCCGGACCCGGAGAAGATCGTCTGCATCGGTCTCAACTACCGCAGCCACGCGGAAGAGTTCGACCTCGAGCTGCCGGCGGCGCCGACGATCTTCGGCAAGTACCGCAACGCGCTCGCCGCGCCGGGGGCGAGCGTCCAGCTGCCCGCCAACAGCGAGAAGGTCGACTACGAGGCCGAGCTCGCCTTCGTCGTCGGGACTCGCGCCAGGGACGTCGCCGAGGCCGAGGCACTCGACCATGTGGCCGGCTACACGCTGCTCAACGACCTCTCCGCCCGCGACCTCCAGTTCCAGACGCCGCAGTGGATGGCCGGCAAGATCTTCGACGGCTCCGCTCCCTGCGGGCCGGCGCTGGTCACCCCGGACGAGGCCGGCGCTCCCGACGCGATCGAGATCGCCCTGACCCTGAACGGCGAGCCGATGCAGAGCGCCATCACCTCGGACCTGATCTTCGGCGTCGCCGAGCTGCTCTCCCACCTCTCCGGGCTGATGACCCTGGAGCCGGGCGACATCGTCGCCACCGGCACCCCCTCGGGGGTCGGCAGCAGCCGCAAGCCACGGGTCTGGCTCAAAGCCGGCGACGAGGTCGCGGTCGTCTCGCCGACCCTCGGCCGCCTGGAGACGACGATCGCCGCCTGATCTTCCATCGCGCGGTTCCTTTGTAGTCCGATGCCTTACAAAGGAACCACGCGATTCGATGGACTGGGAATCGCGCGATTCAGCGGGCCGGACCGGGCGGGATCTCGTAGGCCTTCGCGGGCAGGCCGGCGGAGAGCGGGCGGCTGGCGGGGGCGGGGCGGCCATTGGCGGAGGCGCGGGCGCGGCGCGTCGCGAGCGCGGCCCAGGGGACCCGCACCGGGGTCAGCGGCAGCAGCGCCTCCCAGGTCTCGGTCCCGATCTGGCCGTCGACCGGCATCCCGCGCTCTTCCTGGAAGGCGCGCACGGCGGCCCGGGTCTGCCTGCCGAAGATCCCCGTGACCGGCAGCTCGTGGCCGGCGGCGAGCAGGTGCTCCTGCGCCCAGACGACCATGTCCCCCTTGCTGCCTTTCTTCAGCAGCGGGTGGTCGAGGCTGGGGCGGTAGCCGGTGACCGGCTTCAGCGCGCTGGCGGCGCCCAGCGCCCCCCACTCCGCGCCCGCGGTCTCCTGCCAGTCCCACCAGCTCGGGGCGAGGCCGCCGTAGCTGGCCGCGAAGCGGCGGAACAGCATCAGCTGACCGTTGCCGGGGGCTTCGTAGGTCTGCCCGAGCGGGTGGATCGGGTGGCCCCAGATGCGGTTGTAGAGGTAGGTGTGCTCGAAGACGGCGCGGACCGAGGTGCCGATCGTCTTCCAGTACATCTGCGGCTGGCTGTAGGTGGCACCGCCGGGGCCGAAGAAGACCGAGTAGGGGTAGGACGGGTGGTAGTCGACATAAGGGAAGCCGGCGAGGGAGATCGGATAGGCGGGCCCGGCGGCGGCGCGCAGCTTGCGCGTGTAGAGGTCGGCGGCGGCGTACTTGCCCTCGTAGTCGCCCTCGGCGTCGATCGCGAAGCAGTCGGCCCCGCGGGCGATCGAGATCGCCGCCGCCCGTGCCTCGGCGGCGGGTTTGTCGCCGTAGACGAACTGCCAGGCGCAGACGTCGAGGCCGCCCGCGTGCAGGCGCTGGACCAGCTGCCGGTTGAACTGCGACCAGACGCTGCCACCGTCGGCCGACTTGACGTAGACGGTGCCGATGCCGGCGCGCTTGGCGCGGGCGATCATCGCCGGCACGCTGCCGCCCTCCGAGCGCGAGAGGTACCAGACCCACATCCCGTGGCGGTCGAACGGCGAGTTGCTGATCGCCGGCGCGTCTTCGGCTTCGCTGCCGGCGCCGCCGGTTTCCGCCGCCGCCGGAGCGGCCGCGCACGCCGACAGCACGACGAGGGCCCCGAGCAGGGCCATGGTCCGGCGTCGCCTCTGAGTCCGTCGGATCCTCACTTCGAGTCCGAACACGTTCGCGCCCCGGGTGCTGCGGGGTAGGCCAAGGACCATGCCCGCAAGATCCCATGCGCCCCCCTGCACTTGTCGCCCAGAGGGCGACAAGTGCAGGGGGGGCCGGTCAGCGGTCCCGATGCAACCGATCGGCGCCCGGCTGCGTAGGGAAGGGCCGATGAAGATCGCGATCGTCGGCACCGGCATCTCCGGCCTGGTGGCAGCCCACCGGCTGCACCGTGAGCACGAGATCACCGTCTACGAGGCGGGGACTCGCCTCGGCGGCCACACGAACACGGTCCGGGTCGAGGGCGAGGACGGCGAGGACCTCTGGATCGACACCGGCTTCATTGTCTTCAACGACCGCAACTACCCCAACTTCGAAGCCCTGCTGGACGAGCTCGGGGTCGCCGGCCAGCCCTCCCACATGGGCTTCTCGGTCGCCGACGGGCAGGGTCGCTTCGAGTACTCCGGCACCCCCTGGGGCCTCTTCGCCCGTCCCGCCCACCTGGTCAGCCCCAGCTTCCTCGGGATGCTGCGCGACTGGCGCCGCTTCAACCGCGAGGCGCGCGAGCTGATCGGGATGAACGGGACCGCGCCCTCGCTCGGCGCCTGGCTCGAGCAGCGGGGCTTCTCCCAGCACTTCATCCAGCGGCTGATCGTCCCCCAGGCCTCCGCCGTCTGGTCGGCCGACCCGGAGCAGATGTGGAGCTTCCCGGCCAGCTTCATGGCCGAGTTCTTCGAGAACCACGGCATGTACAGCCTCCGCGACCGGCCGAGGTGGCGGACCGTCGCCGGCGGCTCGGCCCGCTACGTCGAGGCGATCTCGGCCCCCTGGCGCGAGCGGGTGCGGCTGGGGGCGGCGGTGCGCCGGATCGAGCGCGGCGAGGGCGGGGTGCGGATCGAGGCCGACGGCTGCGCGAGCGAGCGCTTCGACCAGGTCGTGATCGCCACCCACTCCGACCAGGCGCTGGCGCTGCTGGCCGATCCCAGCGCCGCCGAGCGGCGGCTGCTCGGTGCGATCCCCTACCAGCGCAACGAAGCCGTCCTCCACACCGATGCCGCGGTGATGCCGCGGCGGCGCCCGGTCTGGTCGAGCTGGAACTTCCACCTCGCCGCGGGGCCGCCGCGCGGCAGCACGGTCACTTACTGGATGAACAAACTGCAGAAGCTGCCGGCCAGGCGCGACTACTTCGTCACCCTCAACCGCGGCGGGGAAATCGACCCGCGCAGGGTGATCGAGCGGATCGAGTACGACCACCCCATCTACACGCGCGAGGGCGTCGCCGCGCAGGCGCGCCACGCCGAGATCAGCGGCGTGCGCCGCACCCACTACTGCGGCGCCTACTGGGGCTGGGGCTTCCACGAGGACGGCGTGCTCAGCGGGCTGCGCGTGTCCGACGCGATCGCGGGCGGGGGCGGGGGCGCGGTGGCTCCCGCCCCGCCGCCGCCCGCAGCCGCGCTCGGCGCCGAGCCCGAGGCGCTGGCGGCGTGAGCGCGTCGGCAACCGCAACCGGGGCGAGCCAGCGCCCGTCCTTTGTATCCCAGAGGGCGACAAGGGACGGACGCGGTGAGGGGTCGCAGCCACGCCTCGCGTCGGCGGTCTACGAGGGGACGGTGCGGCACCGGCGCTTCCAGCCGGTCGAGCACGAGTTCGAGTACCGGCACTTCTTCATGTACCTGGACCTGGCCGAGCTGCCGCGGGTGCTCGACCCCTTCCCCGGCTGGTCGGCCCGCCGCGCCGCCCTCGCCAGCTTCCGCCGCGCCGACTACATGGGCGATCCCAGTCGGCCGCTCGACGCCTGCGCCCGCGACGCGGTCGAGGCCGAGACCGGCTCCCGGCCCGCCGGCCCGGTGCGGCTGCTGACCGGGCTGCGCTACCTCGGCCACTCCTTCAACCCGGTCAGCTTCTACTACTGCTTCGATGCCGCCGGCGAGCGGCTCGAGGCGGTCGTCGCCGACGTCGAGAACATCCCCTGGAGGGAGCGGCACGCCTACGTGCTTGCGCGCGGCGATCGGGGCGGTACGGTCTTGGCGGACGAGCTCGACAAGGCTCTTCACGTCTCCCCCCTGATGGGCATGGACCAGACCTACGCCTTCCGCGCGACCGAACCGGGCGAGCGCCTCGCCGTCCACATCGAGTCGCGCCCCCGCGAGGCCGAGGCCGAGGGCAAGACCTTCGACGCGACCCTGAACCTGCGCCGCCGCGAGCTCTCCCGCCCGCTGATGAACGCGATGCTGGCCCGCTACCCGGCGCTCTCGCTGCAGGTGGTGGCGAAGATCTACGCGCAGTCGCTGCGGCTGAAGCTGAAGGGCGCCCGCTACCACCCGCACCCCCACGGCGCCAAGCCGCGGGGGTTCGTCTCGCCGTGAGGAGCCCCCGGTGCTGAAGGACGCACTCTCGCGGGCCGTCGTCGGCACCGCCCTCGGCCGCGTCTCCAGCGGCCAGATCGAGGTGATCGAAGGCGGCCGCCACCGCAGCTTCGGCCCCGAAGAGTGCGACCTGCGGGCGACCGTGACGATCCACGACCCGGCCGCCTGGCGCGGCCCCCTGCACGGCAGCGTCGGGCTCGGCGAGAGCTACGTCGACGGCCTCTGGGAGACCGACGACCTGGTCGCCCTGATCCAGATCGCCGCCCGCGAGCTGCGCGAGCTCGAGGGCGTCCGCGGCGCCGTCGCCCGTCCCCGCGCCGCCCTGCACAAGCTCCGCGGGCTGGTCCCCGAAAACGACCGCGGCGGCGCCCGCGAGAACATCTCCGCCCACTACGACCTCGGCAACGACCTCTTCGCCGCCTTCCTCGACGAGCGGATGATGTACAGCTGCGCCTACTTCCCCGACCGCGGCGCCAGCCTCGAGGACGCCCAGGTCGCCAAGCTCGACCGCATCTGCGACCGGCTCGAGCTCGGCCCCGACCACCACCTGCTGGAGATCGGCACCGGCTGGGGCGGGCTGGCGATCCACGCCGCCAGGCGCAGCGGCTGCCGGGTGACGACGACGACGATCTCCCGCGCCCAGCACGAGCTGGCCAGCCAGCGGGTCCGCGAAGCCGGGCTCGAGGAGCAGGTGACGGTGCTGCTGCGGGACTACCGCGACCTCGAGGGCCGCTTCGACCGGCTCGTCTCGGTGGAGATGATCGAGGCGGTCGGCTGGCAGTACTTCGACGAATACTTCCGCCGCTGCGACGAGCTGCTCACAGACGACGGGGCGATGCTGCTGCAGGCGATCACGATCGACGAGCGCATCTACGAGGTCGAGAAGGCCTCCCGGAGCTTCGCCAACACCCACGTCTTCCCCGGCGGCTGCCTGCCCTCGGAGGGGCTGATCGCGAATAGCCTCAGCCGGGTGACCAGCATGCGCCAGGTCTGGATCGACGACATCACCGCCCACTACCCGCCGACCCTGGCGAGCTGGCGCCAGCGCTTCTTCGAGGCCTGGGAGAAGCTCCGCGGACATGGCTACGACGAGCGCTTCCGGCGCCTCTGGGACTTCTACCTGAGCTCCTCGGAGGCCGGCTTCCGCGAGCGGCGGATCGGTGACGTGCAGGCCCTCTTCGCAAAGCCGAAATGGCGCTGAGCGCGGCCGGCGAGCGCGAGCCGCTCGTCCTCGTCCACGGGCTCGGCGGGACCCGGACGGTCTGGGACCCGGTGCTGGAGCTGCTGGCGGCCGAGCGCGAGCCGATCGTCCTCGAGATGCCCGGCTTCGGCGCGGCGCCGCCGCTGCCCGACGCGGTCGAGCCGACCGCCGCCAATCTAGCCGCGGCGCTGCGCGAGCGCTGCCTCGAACTCGGGCTCGAGCGCCCGCACGTCGCCGGCAACTCGCTGGGCGGCTGGGTCGCCCTCGAAATGGGCCGGGCCGGTTGGGCCGCCTCGGTCACCGCCCTCTCCCCCGCCGGGCTCTGGCGGGCGCCGCTCGGCCCGCGCAAGGGCGACACCCGGCGCTGGGCGCGGCGGCTGCGGCCGCTGGTCGCCGCCGGGCTGATGGTGCCGGCGCTGCGGCGGCGGATGCTCGCCACCTTCGCCGCCCACCCCGAGCGGATCCCGCCGGCGGCCGGCCGCGAGCTGGTCCTCGGCTGGATCGACGCCGCCGGCTACGACGGCGCCAACCGGGCGATGCGGACCCACGTCTTCGACCCCGCCGGCTACCCGGAGGAGGTCCCGGTGACGATCGCCTGGGGCGAGCGCGACCACCTGGTCGGCCCGCCGAAGCCCGAGCGCCGGCCCGCCGGCGCCCGCTTCACCGTCCTCCCGGGAGTTGGGCACACGCCGATGTGGGACGACCCGGAGCTGGTTGCCAATACGCTGCTGGAAGGCAGTCGAACCAAGGAGAGGCAACTGTGATCGTCGAGAGAACCGAGAACCCGATGTGGCTGTCCAACGCGTACCTGGTCGCCGACCGCGAGCGCGGCACCGGCGTCCTGATCGACGGCAACGACGACCTCGATCCGCTGCTGGAGAAGGCCGGGCGCGAGGGGATCGAGATCACCCACATCCTCGTCACCCACCCGCACGGCGACCACGTCGCCGGCCTGCCGGAGGCGCGCGCGAAGCTGGGCAACCCGCCGCTGGTCGCCCACGCCGAGACCGCGGCCGAGCTCGACGAAGAGGTCGAGATCGTGCTCGCCGACGGCGACGAGCTCGACGCCAACGGGATCGGGATCGAGGCGATCTACACCCCCGGCCACGCCGCCGGCCACCTCGCCTTCTTAGTCGACGGCAGCGACGTCTTCACCGCCGACGTCCTCTTCAAGGGCACGGTCGGGGGCACGATGGCGCCGGGCGCCAGCGGCTTCGACGACCTCCAGGCCTCGGTCATGCGGCTGCTCGAGCTGCCGCCGGAGACCCGCGTGCACCCCGGCCACAAGGAGCCGACGACGATCGGCGCCGAGCTCGCCGACAACCCCTTCGTGCGGATCTGGCGCGGGATCGACTCGACCGGCGAGGAGCAGGTGACGGTCTGGGACCGGCCGGCGACGCTGAAGCTCTGGGCGCCCGACTACGACGGCGGCAACAAGGCCTGGATCGTCTTCGGCGACTCCGGCGAAGAAGCGATCGTCGGCGGCTCGCAGGTCGTCCGCGACCCAGGGACCCAGGGGTAAACCCGCTCACGTCCTTCCGACTTATTGGGCGCCATAGCGCCCAATAAGTCGGGAACGCGTCGAGCGGCGGGCTAGAGGTCGCGCTGGGTGACGGCGCCGGCGTTCAGCGCCCGCTCGACCAGAGCGACCCGCTTCTGGTTCTGCGGCAGGTCCCCGACCCCGAGCTTCTCGAACAACGCCCGCATGTGGGTCTTCACCGCGTCGACGCTGAGGTGCAGCTCGGCGCCGATCTCCTGGTTGGTCGCCGGGGTCGCGAACTTGCCCCCGTCCTTATAAGGACGGCAGAGGGCGACAAGCACTTTCCTCTGGGCCGGGGAGACCGCGGCGGCGGCCGGGGCCTCGCCGGCGAGCACGGTCGCTTCCGGCGCGTCCTCGCCGGGGCGCCGGTAGAGGACCTCGGTACGGCCGAAGCGGATCGCGTCGCCGTCGCGCAGGTGGTGGCGGCCGTGGACGCGCTCGCCGTTGACGAAGGAGCCGTTGCGGGAGAGGCCGTCGTCGACCAGCGTGCACTCGTCGCCCACGACCTCGATCTGCGCGTGCAGCGCCGAGACCTCCTCGTCCCAGGCCAGCCGCACGTCGGCCGACTCGGCGCGGCCGACCCAGAGCTCGCCAGCGCCGGCCTCGACCGCGACGATCGCCTGCTCGCCGCCGCCGTCGCGGAAGACCAGGAACGGGCGCCCCTCGCGTTCGGCCTCGATCTGGGCCTTCAGCTCGGGTGCGCTCGCGGCGCGATATCCGTCCATGGCGTTGATCCTAGGAGGCGGGCCGGCCCGCTCGCAGCCAGATAAATCCGCTGGCCTTTAGCGAAATAGATCGATCTGGACGGATGTATTAGCCCGATTTGGGCCGTTGACCCTTCAGACTGCACCAATGGCAACTGACATCCAGGAATTCTTCTTCGACTGGTATCCCGTCTTCGGGGTCATCTTCATGGCGGGCCTGCTGTTCGTCTTCCTGCGGCTCCTGCGCAGCACGATGGGCTCGACCAAGCCGGAGACGGTGAAGGCGAGCCAGACGAAGCCGGTCCTCTGGGAGGAAGTCCAGGGCGTCGACGCCGCCAAGGACGAGCTGATGGACGTCGCCGAATGGCTGCGCGAGCCGAAGCGCTTCGCGGCGCTCGGCGCCCGCCCCCCGGGCGGGGTCCTCCTCTACGGCCCCCCCGGCACCGGCAAGACGATGCTGGCGCGCGCCGTTGCCGCCCAGGCCGGCGTCGACTTCTACGCCGCCTCCGGCTCCAGCTTCGTCGAGATGTTCGTCGGCCGCGGCGCCGCCCGCATCCGCCGCCTCTTCAAGGAAGCGCGCAAGTCCGGCCGCGCGGTGATCTTCATCGACGAGCTCGACGCGATCGGCGGCTCGCGCTCCGGCGAGGGCGGCGACGGCGGCACCAGCGAGCGCGAGCAGGCGCTGAACCAGCTGCTGGTCGAGCTCGACGGGTTCGAGAAGACCGACGCGACGGTGATCGTGATCGCCGCCTCCAACTACGTCGACAAGCTCGACAAAGCGCTGCTGCGCCCGGGCCGCTTCGACCGCCAGGTGCTGGTCTCCCCGCCCGACCGCGACGGCCGCGAGGCGATCCTGCGCTCGCACGCCCAGGGCAAGCCGCTGGCCGCCGACCTCGACCTCACCGACGTCGCCCGCAAGACGACCGGGATGACCGGTGCCCAGCTCGCCAACGCGCTGAACGAGGCGGCGATCATCGCCGGCCGCGCCAGCCGCACCGCGATCGCCCGCGAGGACCTCGACGAGGCGCTGCTGCGCCAGTCGGTCGGCTCCCAGCAGACGCGCCGGATCAACGACAAGGAGCGGCGGATCATCGCCTACCACGAGGCCGGCCACGCGCTCTGCTTCCGGCTCCTGCGCGAGGAGTCGCCGGAGATGCTGAGCATCGTCCCGCGCGGCTCGGCGCTCGGCTTCGTCGCCCACTCGGTCGAGGAGGACAGCTACCTGGAGTCGCGCGAAGAACTGCTGGTCGACGTCGTCATCGCGCTCGGCGGCCGTGCCGCCGAGGAGCAGGTCTTCGGCGAGGGCTTCTCCGGCGTCTCCTCCGACTTCGCCCGCGTCTACGCGGTCTGCACGCGGATGATCACCGAATTCGGGATGGGGGTCGCGCTCGACCACGACGGGCCGCCGCCGATCGCCCTGCCGGTCGACAAATGGCACGTCTCCGATGCGACCCGGCGCGAGGTCGACATCGCCGCGATGACCCTGGCCCGCGAGGCGCACCGCCGCGCTCGGGCGCTGCTGGGCGCCAACCGCGGCTGCCTCGACGCCGTCGCCGAGCAGGCGCTCGAGCGCGAGACGCTGAGCCGCGAGGAGCTCGACGAGATCTTCGCCGACCACCAGCTGCACACCCTGGCCGAGCCGCGCGGCGGCGCCGCGATGGTGGCGATGGCGCAGCCTCCCCAAAAACCCTCCGAGTAAGCCTCATCCCCATCGCGCGGTTCCTTTGTCGTCCCATGGACGACAAAGGAACCGCGCGATGGGAGGGGGGTAGGATTCCTGGCTATGCAGCCAGTTTCCGCGAGCGACCATTACTTCCCGCCGGGGCGGTCGCTGGCGCGGCGGGTCCATGGCGAGCGCTCGGTCGGGCTGCTCTACGGCCAGCGGGCGCTGCTGATCGGCGCCCTCGAACCGCTCACCTACACCGGCACGATGCTGAGCACGAGCTCAGGCGAGTGGCCGTTCACGCGGCTCGCCCGCACCGCGAAGATCCAGGAGACGGTCTTCCTCGGCACCCGCGCGGAGGCCGACAGGGCGCTCGGCGCCGTGCACCGCCTGCACGAGCGGATCAACGGCACCCTGGCCGAGGCCGCGGGCGCCCACCCCGCCGGCGCCGCCTACTCGGCCTTCGACCCGGAGTTGATGCTGTGGACGCTGGCGGTGATCGCCGACTCGGGGCGAGCGATGTACGAAGCGATGGCGCGGCCGCTGAGCGGGAGCGAGCGCGAGGACCTCTGGCAGGACTACGTCCGTTTTGGCGAGCTCTTCGGGTTGCCGGCCAGCGAGGTCCCGGCCAGCCACCGCGAGTTCGAGGCCTGGTTCGCGGAGCGGCTCGCCTCGCCCGACCTGCACGCGACCCCGCACGCGCTGGAGATGGCGCCGCTGGTCGCCTTCGAGCAGCCGGTGCCGGCGGCGGCCCGCCTCAACCTCGCCACGCAGAACCTGATCGTCAAGGGGACGCTGCCGCCGCGGGTGCGGGAGATCTTCGGGATCGGCTGGGGCGCCGGCCACGAGCGCGCCTTCCGCGCCGTCACCGCCGCCCACCGGCGCGCCCGCCCGGCCTTCCCGCGCCGCGTCCGCCGCGGCCGCAACGACGTCTTCTTCGACGTCGTCGCCGAGCACGAGCATCGCCGCGGCGGCACCGCGACGCCGCGGATCCCCGCTTAGCCGCCCGGGAGAGCGGCGGGCCGCGCCCGGCGGCGTAGTTGGAGGATTAGGATCGGCGGGTAGATGGATCGCATGCGCGCCCCCCGAATGCTGGTCCCGCTGGCTCTGGCTCTGCTCGTCCTGCTCGTTCCCGCCAGCGCCGCCGCGGTCGAACGCACCGTCTCGGTCACCGCAGAGGCGACCCTGAAGGTGCCGAACGACAGCGCCGCGATCGGCTTCTCGGCGAGCGCCGAACGGCGCACCAGGGCCGCCGCCTTCAGCGCCTTCGCCCAGCGCCTGCGCCGGGTGATCGCCGTGGTCCAGACGACCCCCGGGGTCGGCGACGGCGACATCAGGACCGGCCGGGTCAGCGTCCGCAAGGTCTTTCACGGCGAGCGCCCGATCTACCGGGCCAGCGAGGGGATCACCGTCACCCTGCACGAGCCCGACCGGGCGGGCGAGCTGATCACCGCGGCGATCGCAGCCGGCGCCAGCGGGGTCAACGGCCCGCGCTTCTTCGTCGGCGACGAGGAAGCCGCCTACTCGGCCGCGCTCGCCGCCGCCTTCGCCAAGGCCAAAGCGAAGGCGACGACGCTGGCCACCCAGGCCGGCGCCGTGCTCGGCCCGGCGCTCAGCATCGAGGAGGGTGGGCAGGCGGAAGCCTTCCAGGGCAGCCCGCAGGCGAAGTCGCCGTCGCCGGCCGCGGACTGCGGCGTCAGCACCGGTCCGGTGCAGCGCTGCGCGGCGACGCCACCGCCGACCAAGCCCGGCAGCTCGACCGTGAGCGCCACGGTCGGCGTCATCTTCGCCCTCCAGTAGGTTGGCCACTTGAGCTGGGTCGAGGTCTTCGCGGTTCTGATCGTCTGCCACCTGGTCGGCGACTTCCTCCTGCAAACCGACTGGCAGGCGGCCAACAAGTACGGCGGTCTCGGCACCGACCCGGTCCGCCGCCGCGCCCTGCTCTCCCACATCGGCACCTACATGCTGGCCTTCGTGCCGGCGCTGATCTGGATCGCCGGCGAGGACGGCATCGGCCGCGCGATCCTCGCCGTGCTGATCGTCGGGATCCCCCACTGGATCCAGGACGACGGCCGCCTGCTCGACCTCTACATGGCGGTGGTCAAGGGGATGTCGGAGGGCTCACCCGGGCTGCGGGTCGCCGTCGACCAGTCCTTCCACGTCGTCATGCTCTTCCTCGCCGCGCTGATCGTGGCCGGCTAGCGGGTTCAGCGGCCCGCCCAGGGTCCAGACGGTGATCTTGTGGGCGCGGCCGCGGACCTCGCGCTCGCCGATCAGCTCGAGGTCGCCGGGGTCGACTTCGAGCGCCAGCCTGGTCGACTCGGCGATGAACAGCTGGTGGCCGGAGCCTTTGGTCATCCCCTCCAGCCGCGCCGCGGTGTTGGTGGTGTCGCCGATCGCCGTGTACTCGATCCGCCGCTTCGAGCCAACCTGCCCCGACATCACCGTGCCGCTGTTCAGCCCGATCCCCATCGCGAACCCATCGCCGTAGCCCTCGCCGGCCATCCACTCGTTGAAGCGCGGCAGCCGCAGGTTCGAGCATCTCGCGCGCGGCCGCGAGCGCCCGGTCGGCGTGGTCTCCTGCCCGATCGGCGCCCCGAACACGGCCATGATCCCGTCGCCCATGTAGGCGACGAGGGTGCCACCGTGGTCCATGATCGCGTCGCTCATCTCCTCCAGGTAGTGGTTGAGGACGTCGATCACGTCGTCGGGCGCGCAGCGACTCGGAGAAGGTCGTGAACCCGCGCAGGTCGCTGAAGAGGACCGTGCACTCGCGGCGCACGCCGCCGAAGCGGAGGTCGCCGTCGCCCCGCTCGAGCACGTCGGCGACGACCGCCTCGGGGACGAAGCGGGCGAAGGTGTCGCGGACCCGCTGGCGCTCGAAGGCGTTGAGCACGTAGTTGACGGCGAGCGCTCCGAGGGCCGAGAGCGACGAGCGCGAACAGCGGGTAGACGACCGGCAGCACGGTGCCGCCGTCGAACGCCAGCTGGGTCAGGCCCGCGTAGGCGACTCCCAGAACGACGGCGCTCAACAGCGCCGTCAGCGGCTTCAGCCGCAGGGTCACCGCCGCCGGGGCGGCGGCGAGGAGCAGGATCAGCAGCAGGTCGACGACGTCGCCGGACGAGGAGAGCGGGAAGCCTTCCTCGGCGGTCCAGACCGCGTTCGCCTGGATTTCCGGCCCCGACATCAGGCCGTCGCCGGTGGTCGAGGTCGGGTGCACGTCCTGCAGCGAAGGCGCGGTGGCGCCGACGATCACGGTCTTGCCGCGGAACACGGAATCGGGCACGTCGCCGCGGAGGACGCGCGAGTAGGGGACGTTGAGAATCGTCCCCGGCGGGCCCCGGTAGTCGATCCAGGCGTCGTCGCCGTCTTCGAACTCGCTCGGTTCGATCGTCTCCCCGGTCGCCGCTTCGGCGGTGGCGACCGCGAAGGTGACGAGTCCGTCGACCGAGTAGTGCATCTTGCGGATCGTGCCGCCGGGATCGAGCTCGTAGTTGCCGTTGGCGGCGCGGGCGTCGAATTCGCGCAGCACTTCCTCGCCGCCGAAGACGTTGGTCCGGCCGCCGACTTCGACCTCCGTGGTCGAGAGCACCACGCCCGCCATCCGCCCGATCGCTTCGATCAGCGCGTTGTCCTGTCTCGGCGTCGTTTCCTCGGTGAACTGGATGTCGACCGCGACGACCTTCGCCCCCGCCGCACGCAGGCGGTCGATCACCCGGGCATGCAGGGAGCGCGGAAACGGCCACTGCACGCCGAGGTCGTCGAAGGTGACGTCGTCGACCCCGACGACGACGATGTCGTCGGGCCGCTCCTGGGTACCGCGGACGGAGAAGCGGGCGTCGACGCTCTGCTGCTCCAGCGAGCGCATCAAGCTGGTCGCGTAGGCGACGATCGCCAGCACCGCGGCGGCGAAGATCACCGCCAGGATCGCCAGTTCGCGCCGCCGCCGCGGCGAGCCGGCGGGCGCTCACGGCTTGGCCAGGTAGCTCTTGCCGGCGGGCAGCGAGAAGCGTCTTGCCCGGAGGCGAAGTCACGGATCGCGACGATGCCGCGGCGGACCTTGAAGAAGGTGCCGTCGCAGCGGTCTTCGGTCAGCCAGATCGTCCCGCGCACGGTCGCCGAGCCGTAGTTGCCTTCGGTGCGGAAGTTGCCCTTGCCGCTGCCCCAGAGGCGGCGCCCGGAGCGGCCGGAGGCGGTCGCGCTCGACGGCCGCGCCGGGCCGCAGGCCAGGTTGCCCGCGCAGCTTCAGGATCACCAGGCCGGAGCCCTCGTGCTGGGCGATCAGGAACCTGCCGCCGTAGAAGACCGCGGTCTGGGTTTCGCCGGCGGCGTTGACCGAGGTCAGGGTCACCTTGCCCCTGGTCGCGTCGACGAGCGAGCCGACCGGGATCGTCTGCCCTTCCTTCAGCAGGGTCGGCTGCTTCTCGCCGGGCCGGAGGACGAAGACCTTGCCGGCCGCCGGCGCGACCGCGACGGTCTCGCCGTTCTGGGGCACCGGCGCCAACAGGACCGACGGCTGGGCCGGGCCGGCCGGCTGGGCCGGCGGGCCGGCGGGCGGTTCGTCCGGACTGGTGTCGACGGTCCAGGTGTAGACGACCGGGGTCGGGTCGACGGCGTCGGATTTGTCGAAGGCGAGGACTTCGAAGCTGTGCGAGCCGTCGGCGAGTTCCGTGTACCCGGTCGGCGACGTGCACTCCCCGAGCCCGGCGCCGTCGAGGCGGCAGAGGAACCCGTCGACGCTCCCGTTGAGGTCGGAGCCGGTGAACGCGAAGCTGGCGCCGGTCGAGCTGGTCGGGTCATCGGGGAAGGCGGTGAGCTCGGTGCTCGGCGGCTGGTCGTAACAGGCGGAGAAGGCCGAGGTGGAGCCGCCGGCCTCGGGGGTCGCCGTCGCCGCCATGTATTCGCGTTCCCCCGGCGGGACCGCGAGCCCGCCGGCGGAGAAGATCGCGAAGCCGGTCGCGTCGGTTTCCACGGACCCCACGCCGAGGAAGAGTTCGCCTTCCCCCGGCCCGCTCTCGCAGGCTTCGCTGGCGAAGAAGTCGAGCGCGTACTGTTCGCTCGGCTCGGCGCCGGTGATCGTCCCGAACGTCTCCGTCTCGCCGCCGTCGATTTTGAAGAAATCGACGACCGGCGCCGGGGTCGGGATGCCTTCGATGAAGTCGATCTCACCGAGCAGGTTGGCGAAGATCGGGTTGCGCCGGATCTCGACGTCGGTGGCGGCGTCATAGACCCGGATCCCCGCCCCTTCGTTGTGGGCGATCGTGTTGGCAGGCCAGCCGCCGACGCCGGTTTCGCCGCCGATGAAGGTGCCGCTGGCGGCGGGGTTGACGAAGATCCCGGCGCTGACGTGGGCGGGGTAGCTGCCGTTGGGCAGCGGATCGCCGTTGACGTCGAGGCCGATCAGGTTGTTGCCGATCACGGTGTCTTCGCCGGCCTCGAGGATCCCGAACTGTTCGTTGCCCGAGATCACGTTGCCCTTGTCGCATCCGGCCCCGATCCTCAGACCATTCGAGGCCCCGACCTCGGTCACCCCGGCGTACTCGTTCGGCAGCGGCGTGACCCCGTCCGTTTCGAGCCCGATGTAGTCGTCGCAGATGAAGTTCGGGGTCGTGCTGTAGCTGAAGATGCCGAGGTAGAAGCCGCCGATCGCCAGCCCTTCGACGCGGCTGTCCCCCGCCGTTCCCTGGAGCTCGATCCCCCGCGGTTCGGGCGTGGCGATCGCGCTGCCGTCGAGCACGATCACCGGGTGGCCCGCGTCGGAGTAGTCGGCCGCGGTGGTGCCGTCGATCGTCAGCGGGCTGTTGACCGGCGGCAGCGGTTCGTCGAGGGTCAGGGTGATCGGCCCGGCCAGTTCGCCGAAGGTGACTTCGTCGGCGCCCGGGCCTTCGTTGGCGCGCAGGATCGCGTCGCGCAGCGAGCATTCGGTCGAGACGTTGACGCAGCCTTCGAACTGTTCGACGTCGGCGATCGAGTCGACTTCGTAGTTGGTCGCCGTCGCCAGGGCGGGCAGCGTCATCAGCGCGGCGAAGGCGACTGCGAGCGTGGTCGCGAAGAATCTCCTCAAAGGATCGGCCCGCTCACTTCTCCGCCAGGTAGCTGTTCCCGGCGGACAGCGGGAAGGGTTCGCCGCCGGCGAAGTCGCGGACGGTGACGACGCCGCGGCGGACCTTGAAGTAGGTGCCGCCGCAACGGTCTTCGGTCAGCCAGATCGTCCCGCGCACGGTCGCCGAGCCGTAGCTGCCTTCGGTGCGGAACTTGCCCTTGCCGCTGCCCCAGAGGCGGCGCCCGGAGCGGCCGGAGGCGGTCGCGGACCCGCGCGCCCCGCCCTGGCAGGCGCCGAAGTTGCCGCCTTTGAGCTTCAGCGTGACCAGGCCGCTGCCGTCGCGCTGGGCGACCAGGAAGCGGCCGCCGAAGAAGACCGCGGTCTGGACCTCGCCGGCCTTGTTGACCGAGGTGAGGACGACCTTGCCCTGGGTGGCGTCGACGATCGAGCCGACCGGGATCAGCTGCCCCGCTTCCAGTTTCGTCTGCTTGTCCTGCCCGGGAAGCTTGACGTAGACGGTGCCGCTCTTCGGGGCCACCGCCAGCGTCTCGCCGTTCTCGGGCACCAGCGTGCCCTGCGCGAGCGGCAGCGCCGGGGGCGGCGGGGACGGGGGTGCGGGCGGCCCCGGTGGGGCGGGTTTGGTGAAGCACTGCGAGAACTCGGAGGTGTTTTCGCCGACCTCGGAGATCTGCGTCGTCGCGGTGGCGGTGATGACCTCCTGGCCGGCCGGGATCGGCAGCACGCCTTCTTCCCCTCCGGCCCCTCTTCTTCGTCGGCGGTGAAGTGGCCGACGCCGCCGGCGTCGGTCGTCACCTGCCAGTCGTTGAGATAGGTCCGGCCCTCGCCGGCGCCGCTCGGGTCGCAGGCATCGTTCGCGTAGAAGTCGACGTAGTAGATGGTGTCGGGTTCGCCGCTGACGGTCCCCGTGATCACGGTTTCCGGGGAGTACTGGACGGATTCGATCGTCGGCGGAGCCACCGCTTCTCCGTCGAGTATCTGGATCCCGCGGCCGCCGTTGTCGAAGATCGAGTTGCCGTAGATCGCGGTGACGGTGTCCGCGTTCTCGACCAGCACGCCCGGCCCCCCGTTGAAGGCGATCGTGTTGGCGATGCCGGCCTCGCCGGCCGGACCGATCCTGGTCGAGCCGGCCACGGTGGTGGCTTCGATCCCGGGCCCGCCGTTGGGCAGGGCCGCGTCGCCGCCGGCGTCGGTGCCGATCAGGTTGCTGCCGATGTCGGTGTTGAGACCTTCGTCGACGATCCCGGCCCCTTCGTTGCCGGAGATCAGGTTGCCGCAGGATTCGCCGCCGACACTGGCGTCGGCGGCGTTGCCGCCGATCAGGACCCCGGTCCCGTTGGGCGCCGCGGCCCCGGTCAGGTCGACGCCGACGTAGTTGCCGCAGACGCGGCTCCCGCTGCTGGTCCCGAGGCTCACCCCGACGTCGAAGTTGACGATCGCCAGGTCTTCGATGCTCGCCGCGACGCCGGCGCCGGAGACCGCGAAGCCGGCCGTGTCCCCCTCGGTGAAGGCGTTGATGCCGTCGATCTCGATCACCGGGGCGCCGAGGTACCCGGTGGCGGTGCTGCCTTCGATCCTGACCGGCTGGGTGATCGTCGGCAGCGGCACCTCGACGGGCTCGATCGTCGCCGGGCCGGTGATTTCACCGAAGGTGATTTCGTCGGTGTCCGGGTTTTCGTTGGCCCGCAGGATCGCGTCGCGCAGCGTGCATTCGATGGAGGAGTTCACGCAACCCTCGGGCTGGGCGAAGTCGGCGAGCGTGTCGACTTCGAAGTTCTGCGCCGAGGCGAAGGCAGGGACCAGCAGCAAGCCCAAGATGGCGACTGCGAGCGTTGTCACCTGCCTAAAACGGATCGGGCACCTTAACCGAACCCCGAACATGCGTCCAGGGCCAAAAAACCGACTATCGTGCGGGCGACGATGCAGGAGCTCGCACGTCAGCTGAAGGTCAGCCTGCGCGCGCTGCGATCGACTTCGAGAACCGCGACCTCGGCCTGCTCGGGGTCGCGCGGATCGGCATCTCCTTCGCCAGCTGGAGCTTCACGATCGCCCTCGGCGTCTACGGGTTCGAGGCCCACGGCGTGCTCGGCGTCGGCCTGGTCGCGCTGATCCGGCTGCTGCCGGGCGCGATCGCCTCGCCCTTCGCCGGCCTGCTCGCCGACCGCTACCCGCGCCGCGACGTGCTGGTCCTCGCCAGCTCGGCGATGGCGCTGGTCCTCGCCGGCGCCGCGGTCGCGGCCGCGCTCGGACGCCTCGACCGACGTCGTCTTCGTCTTCCCCGCCCTGTTCGCGATCGCCTCCGCCGCCTACGTCCCGGCCGAGGCGGCGCTGTTCCCGGTGCTGGCGCGGACGCCGCAGGAGCTCTCGGCCAGCAACGTCAACCACGCGGCGATGGAAAACGGCGGCTTCATCGTCGCCGCGATCGCCAGCGGCCTCCTGCTCACCGCGACCTCGACCGGCACCGTCTTCGCGGTCGCCGCCGCGGTGCCGCCGCTGGTCCGCGCTGGCGCTGCTCCGTGGTCAGCCGCGACCGCCGCCCCGAATACGACGAGGAGGAGGACGTCGCCGGGGTCCTGCGCGAAGTCGCGCGCGGGCCCGCGCCCTGCGCGAGCACCCCGGCGCTGCGCCTGGCCTCGCTGACCCTGATCGTGCTGCTGTTCTTCGAGGGCTTCGCCGACGTCATCCTCGTCACCCTGGCGCTGCACCTGCTCACCTGGAGGAGGGCAGCGTCGGCTTCCTCAACGCCGCCTGGGGGATCGGCGCCCTGGTCGGCGGCGCTCGGCCTGGCGCTGCTGCTCGACCGCGGCCAGCTGGTCGTCGCGATCGCCGGCGGCAGCCTGGTGATCGGCGCCGCCGACGATGTTGCCGGGTTCTGGCCGGAGCAGGCGACCGCCTACCTGGGCTGGTTCGGGATCGGGATCGGCTTCACCTTCGTCGAGGTCGCGGCGAAGACGCTGATGCACCGGCTCGGCTACGACGAGACGATGGGCCGGCTGATCAGCTCGCTGGAAGTCGGGACGGCTGGCGGCGATGGCGCTGGGCTCGCTCGGCGCGATCTTCCTGGTCGAAGCTGCTCGCACCCCGACGGCGCCCTGATCGCGCTCGGGCGCGCTGATGCCGGTCTTCGTCTTCGTCTGCTGGACCCGGCTGCGCGCCTTCGAGGTCGGCGCCCCGGTCGCCGAGGACCGCTACCAGCTGCTGCGCGGCAACTCGATCTTCGCGCCGCTGCCGATCGCCACCCTCGAGCGGCTCAGCAACGACCTCGTCGCAGGTCGACGCGCGCCGGCCGGCGAAGAGGTGATCGTCCAGGGCGAGGTCGGCGACCGCTTCTACCTGATCGAGGCGGGGGAGGTGGAGGTCTTCGAAAACGGCGAGTTCCGCCGCAACGAGGGCCCCGGCGAATCGTTCGGCGAGATCGCCCTGCTGCACGACGTGCCGCGCACGGCGACGGTGCGGACGACGACCGCGACCCGGCTGCTGGCGCTCGACCGCGAGCAGTTCCTCTCTCGCCGTCACCGGGCACCGCCGCAGCCAAGCAGCAGGCTCACACGGTCAGCGAGGAACGATGGATCGTCCCCGGCTAGCCGCCGCCGTCCTGGGCCTGCTCGGCGCCTTCGCGGCGCCGGCCCAGGCGGCGCTGACGGCCGACTCGATGCTGTCGCCGCAGACCGTCGTGGCGATCGACCTCCAGCTCTGCCGAGCCCGCGAAAGCGGCGCTCGAAGCCGATCCCGGAGAGTACGTCGAAGGCACCTTCTCGCTGGCCGAATCGGCGACGGCACCCCGGCCGGCCTGGGGGCGTTCTCGACCCCGCTCACGGTCGGGATCCGGCTCAAGGGCGCCGCCTCCTTCGAATCCCTGGCCGGCAAGGCCGCTTTCAAAGTCAAGTTCAACGAGTTCGTCAAAGGCCAGAAATTCCTCGGCCTGAAGAAGCTGACCCTGAACAGCATGGTCCAGGACGCCTCGATGACGCACGAGGCGCTTGCCTACGACGCCTTCCGCGCCGCCGGCGTCGCCGCTCCCCGCGCCGGCTACGCCTACGTGCGCCTGAACGGCGTCGACTACGGCCTCCACCTCAACCTGGAGACGCTCGACGACGTCGCTCTGGAAGCGGCTCTTCGGCGACTTCCTCGACCCCCCGCAACACCTCTACGAGGGCGGCGGGAATGTCGACGTCACCCCGGGCGGTGCCGGGGCCTTCGAGGTCGACGAAGGCGACGAGGAGAACCGCGCCGACCTCGAAGCGCTGATCGCCGCGGTCGCCGAACCGGCGCCGGATTTCTCGACCCGGATGACCGCGGTCGCCAACCTCGGGCAGATGACGACGATGTGGGCGGTCGAACGCTACCTCGCCCACTGGGACGGCTACTCCGGCTACCCGCCCAACAACTACTACCTCTACAGCGAACCGAGCGGGCGCTTCCAGATGCTGCCCTGGGGCACCGACCAGACGATCGAGCACTGGTGGATGCCCTTCGGCGGCAAAGGCGGCGAGCTCTTCGAGCAGTGCCAGGCGGACCCGGCCTGCGCGCAGGACTACCGTGAGGCGATGGTCGCGGTCAGCGCCGCGATCGAGCCGCTCGACCTGCCGGCGCGGGCGCTGGCGATCGCGCAGCTGCTGGCGCCCTGGCAGGCGCGCGAAATCGCCGACTCCGAGCGGGAGCCCTATGACGCCGAGGAAATCGCGGCTGCGGTCGACGACGTCCTCTACTTCTTCGAGCGCCGCACCGAACTGCTCGAAGACTGGCTGGACGATGGGACCGAGCCGGGCGGAGAGGACCCGGGCGAGGATCCCGAGCCCGAGCCCGATCCCGAGCCCAAAGCCGAGCCGCACCCGAAACAGCATGGCCACGATCAGCCGGTGGCCTCGATCAGCGCCCCGGCGCTTCCCGGCGCGATCTCCGGGCGCCTCGAAGTCGACCGCTCCAGGCTCTCGCGCGGCGTCCTGCTGACCAGCGTCGCGCTCCCGGCGCCCGGCACGGTCCGGCAGCTGGGGCTGGTCGTCACCCCGGGCAAAGCGCAGCTCGCCTGCGCGGGCAAGCTGCGAATCGCCGCCGCGGGCAGGGCGACGATGCGCTGCCGGCTCACCGCCGCGGCCCGCGAGCTGCTGGCTTCCCAGCGGCTGACCCTGCGGCTGGAAACCCGGCTCGAAGGCGGTGCCGGCCCAATCGCCGCCGGGCGCCGCGACGTCGTCCTCCCGCGCCAGGCCCGCTGAGCGCGAGCCGAGGAGTGGGCGGTACTGGGCTCGAACCAGTGACCCCTTCCTTGTAAGGGAAGTGCTCTCCCAACTGAGCTAACCGCCCGGGCATTGTCAGGGTACCGACGTGGGGCTTGGAGACTGCGATGATCCCGGCCGATGGTCTCGCTGCCCCGCAATCACTTCATCGCGCTCGTGGTCGGCGTCTGCATGCTCAGCGCCGCAATCGGGTCGGGAGTCGCGCTGCTGGCGCAGACCGGGCCCTCGGGCGCGGCCGGCAAGCAGGGCCCGGCCGGTCCGGCGGGGCCGCAAGGGCCCGAAGGTCCGTCCAGCGCCGCCGAGGTCGAAGCGCTGGAAGCCGAGGTCGGCGAACTGCGGGGCGAAGTCGAAGCAGGCGGCGACACCGGCGAAGTCGAAGACCGCCTGGAAGCGCTGGAAGAAGAAGTCGAAGGGCTCGGCGGGGTCACCTCCGAACTCTGCTCCGAACTCGACTTCTTCTGCTGAACCTCCGCCCCGCCCGCTCCGTATAAGGGGCATGAAGAAGATCGCCCTCCTCGCCCTCGTCCTCGGCGCCTTCATGGCCGCCCAGGCCACGGCCGCCGGCCCCGCCCAGACCAGTGCCGCCAAGCGGGTCGAAGTCGTCAACTTCGCCTTCAAGCCCGGGACCCTGACCGTCGCCAGGGGGACCACGGTCGAGTTCGAGAACGAGTCCGGCAGCACCCACACCGCGACTCGCAACGGCGGCGGCTTCAGCAAGCGGCTGGCCCCCGGCGCCTCGATCCCGGTCCGCTTCGATCGGCGCGGCAGCTTCGCCTACCACTGCAAGATCCACCCCTTCATGAAGGGCAAGATCGTCGTCCAGTAGCCTCGGCGGGGCATGGACACCGCCATCCTCTGGCGCGCCGCCCTCCTGCAGCTGGTCGCCGTCGCCGTCCTCTCGCTCGCCCTCGGGCTGGCCCTCCCCCACAGCTTCTTCGAGGACTACGGCTGGCTCGCCGGCCCGGCCTCCTGGCTGCTCTGCGCCGCCTTCACCGGCCGCGTCCTGCACCTCCCCCTCAGCCCGGTCCTGCTCGGCGCCGTCCTCGCCGGCCTGCCCAGCCTGCTCTTCGTGCTGTTCGGCCTGCACTGGGCCGGCGCGGTCGTCGCCGTCGGCGTCTTCGCGGTCTGGTGCGCGCGGCTCGGCAGCGCCGGCGGCGCCCTCAGCCGAGCCTGACGGCGACCGGGGCGCCGGCCGGGAGGACCGTGCCGGCGGCGCGGGCCTGCTTGACGACCTTCGACTTCCCGAGGACGAGGGCCAATAGGGCGCTAAGCAGCAGCAGGAGACGGCGGGCGGGCGAGAGCACTCGGGGAGGATAGAGCGTTGGAGGCGGCCTGAGCGGCTCAGACGACCGGCGGCGGCGAGCCTTCGGCGCTGGCCGCCAGCTCGGGGTCCCAGCCGCAGGTCAGGCAGGCGTGCTGGAAGGCGGAGCGGGCGAACTCGAGTGCCAGCGCGCGGGGGTCCGGGGCGGCGACCACATCGTCCCAGTCGAGCACGTACTCGCCCAGCTCGCCGTCCCAGCGCGAGCCGGCGGCCGAGAGCTGGCCGCCGGCATAGCTCTCCGGCGCCGGGTGGGCGTAGGCGTAGAAGGCCGCCTTCTCGTAGCGCTGATCGCCCGGCCACCAGCCGACCGCGACCTCCTGGGAGTCCATCGCGTTGCGCATGATGAAGTCGTCGGAGGGCGGCTGGGCCGGGTCGCCGGAGAAGAGGCTGACGGCGAGGTCGAAGGAGCCCCACCACGCGTTGACCGGAGTCGAGCGGCCGCGGAACGGGGCGCGAAAGGCGGCCAGCGCCAGCGCCGCCTCGGTCGCGGCGGCGAAGTAGGCCTCGACCTGGTCGGTCTCGTAACGGGCGTGCTCGCTGTCCTCGTCCAGCGGCACCGTCCACGGCACCTCCTGCGGCTCGGGATCGATCGTCGCCGCGCCGGCGACCTCGCCGACCGCCGCCAGGAGCTCCCGGGTCACCTCGCCGACCGCCCGGTGCGGGGTCAGCGGCACCGACCTGCCGGCGCCGCCGCTCGCTTCGACGATCGCCTCGTGGCGGTGCAGGTCGAGGGCGACGACGAAGCTCCCGGAGCCGTCGGGGGCCGGCAGCGGCGCCGTCTCCCAGCCGCGCGCGGTCAACCGCAGTGCCGCGTGCTGGAGCTGAGGCTCGGGCGGCGCCAGGGTCGCGGCGAGCTTGCCAAGCACCTGGGTGTGGGCGTGGAGGGTGTCGCGAGTCTCGCGCCACTCCTCGTGGGGAGGAAGGGGGCTAGCGGCGGCCATCGGCACCACCGTAGCGCCCGTCGCCCCAGCTCGCTGTTCGCACGAAGCGGCGGCCCGCCTGCGACTCGAGCGCTTCCTGCCAGTTCTTCGAGGGGACCCTGCGCGGTGCCAACGCCTCCGCCGCGTCCCTGTCAGTCGTGTCCTTGGTCGGCGGGCGTTCTTGGGTGCTCAGACGACTACCGCGATAACGATCGCGGCGTCGATTTTGCTGCCGACGAGCAGAGGAGCAACAGCGTTCTGCTTGTGGGCGGCGGTCGTCACTGCGGGGCAGTGTAGCCGAGCGCCTGCTCCCCGTCGACCCAATAGTCTGCGTGGCCGATGTCGCTCAGCCACCACCATCGCGAGACGGTCGAGAAGATCCTCGCCCACCCGACCAGCGGCAACATCGAGTGGCGCCAGGTCCTCTCGCTGCTGGAGGCGATCGGCGAGGTGACCGAGGAGCACAACGGCCACTTCAAGGTCAGCCTCGGCCCGGAGACCGAGACGCTGCACCGCCCGCAGGGCAAGGACGTCACCGAGCAGACGATCGTCGACCTGCGCCGACTGCTGACCCAGGCGGGCTACGGCGAGGACTCGGCGGTCGAGGACCAGCGCGATCGCAACTACGGCGACGACCGCTGGGGCAAGCCCGAGTAGGAAACCCCGGCGCCGTTATTTGCTGACGGCCGCGGTGGCGCTGGTGTAGCCGCTGGAGGCGGCGGTGATCGTGTGGGTGAAGGAGCCGCTGGCGGGGGCTTTGTAGGTGAATTCGTTGGCGCTGACGGCGAGGCCGGCGGCCGGGATCGAGAGCGGCGAGCCGGTGATCGTGCCGCCGGTCGTAACGGTCACCGCGATCGATTTCGCCGTGCCGATGCCGGAGATCGGGTTGCCGACGCTGTCGTTGAGAGCGATCTTGGCTTTGACCGTGCCCGAGTTGCCGAGGCCGGTGATCGGGCAGGTGAAGAAGCAGGCCGGGGAGACCGTGCCGGCGCTGGCGACGACGCCGGTGAAGGAGAGCGCTTTGGCGGCGCCGGTGGCGACGGTGAGCGCGAGTGGCGTCGGCGTGGTCAGGGTCCCGTCGGTCGCGGTCAGGCTGGCGGCGCCGGCCTTGTTGATTTTCCCCAGCCCGTTTTTCGAGGAGCCGACGGCGGCGGCGCCGTTGGTGAAGGTGAGCGCGGTGGCGCTGCCGAAGGCGATCGCCGTTCCGGCGCTGTTGACGACCGTCGGCAGGGCGCCGCTGGGACTGGCGACGGCGCCGCTGAAGACGATTTCCTTGGCGCCCGCGTAGCTGGTCGCGGTGTTTTCGTAGGCGTCGCGGGCGGTGGTGGTGAGGTTGAAGGTGCCGGCGGCGGTCGGGGTCAGGTTCGAGGAGGTGAGGATGAATTTGTCCGCCGGCCCGGCCGCCACCGTCAGCGTCGCCGCGGTCGTCGTGTTCAGGGTCCCGTCGGTGGCTTTGATCGGGGCCGAGCCGCTTTTGTAGACGGTGACGGCGCCGCCAGCGCCGTCGGCGGCGCTGGCCAGGCCCGCGTCGAACTCGATCGCGGTCGCGGTGCCGAAGGCGACCGCGGCGCCGCTCGAGTCGGTGGCGGTGGCGACGTCGCCGGCCGGGCCGGCGGCGGCCCCGGAGAAGGTCAGCGAGTGGGAGCCATCGTAGGCGGCCGCGGGGTTGCCGTAGGTGTCCTGGGCGGTGATCGCGAAGTTGTCGGCGGCGCCCACCGTCGGGGTCGTGGTGGCGGGGGTGAGGACGAATTTCGTCGCCGCCCCGGAGCTCACGGTCAGCACCAGCGGGCTCGGAGTGGTCAGCGACCCCTCGGTGGCGACGACGTTGGCGACGCCGGCTCTGTAGATCTTCAGCAGCCCGTTTTTCGAGGAGCCGACGGTGGCGACGCCGCTGGTGAAGGTGAGTGAGGTGGCGTTGCCGAAGGCGACCGCGGTCCCGGAGGCGTTGGCGACGGTCGGCGCCGTTCCGCCCGGGCTCGGCGAAGCGCCCGAGAAGACCAGCGAGTGGGAGCCCGTGTAGGCGGTGACGGTGGCGTTGGCGGCGTCCTTGGCGGTGATCGTCAGGTTGACCGAGCCGTTGACCGCCGGGGTCGTGGTGCTGGCGGCGATCGTGAACCTGGCCGGTTCGTTGGAGACCACCGTCGCTTTCTTGACGGCGCTGACGGCGGTCCAGGTCTCCCAGACGGCGGTCACCGTGTAGGTGTGTTCACCGGCCGCGACGCCGGCGTCTTTGCAGGTGACCGCGGTGGTCGGCGCGGTGGCGGTGGCGCAGGTGCCGGCGGGGTCGCCGCCGTCGCGGGTCACGTAGTAGGTGACGGCGCCGGACCCGGGCGGGGTGACCGCGCCCCAGGTCAGGGTCGCCGTGCCGGCGCCGATCGTCGGGGTGCCGACCGTCGGCGCGGTCAGTTTCGAGACCGCGGCGGAGGCGGTGCCGCTGCCGCCGCCGCTGAAGAAGGCGAGGGCGCTGCCGCCGAGCAGGGCGACGATCGCCAGCACCGCCAGCAGGGTTCCGGCCTTCGCGAGGCGCATCATCAGCCCGCCTCACCGAAGAAGTCGAGGTGGAGGGCCGCGCCGCGGCAGGCGTCCTGGTTCTCGGGCAGGTTCAGCATCGCGATCGACGGCGCCGTCACCGTCGCCGTCGGCAGTGCCACTTCCGCGCCGGCCGGGACCAACAGCGGCGCTTCCGGCGAGGCGCTCGAGGGCGCCAGCTCGAAGTTGTGGACGGGGCAGTTGAGCGGTTCGCCGGAGATCGCCGCGGTGAGGCTGGTGATCTCGATCGGCACCGGGTTCGGGTTGACCACCGTCACCGCCAGCGGCTGCGCCGGGTCGCCGGGGAAGAGGTCGTCGAGCTCGGACCGCAGCTCGATCGAGAACGGCATCGGATCGGCCGGCTGCTGCGGCGCGACCTGCTGCTGGGCGGCCGCCGCCACCTGCTGCCAGCCGTAGGCGACCGCTTCGCCGGGGCGGCCGGAGCGGCTCAGGGCGCGGACCGCGAACCGGTGGCCGCCCGGGATCAGATCGCCGAGCCGGCGCGGCGAGCCGCAGGCGCTCCACTCGCCCTCGTCGAGCCGGCACTGGAAGCGCCGGGCCGGAGCCGCCTCCTCGGCGCCGCCGCCGGCGACGGGCGCGGGCGCCGGGGACTGGGCCCGGGGCGCCACGTGGAAGCGGAACTGCGCCTCGGTCCCGACGGCGCTCGCCGCGGGGTATTCGACGAAGCGTGCGCGCGGCAAGCGTTCTTCGCCCCGCGCTGCGGTCGTCCCCTGCTGCGGCGGGACGACGGCGACCGGCTTGCTCCCCGCCAGGCCGGTGCCCCGGCTGGGCGCGCGGTTCGCCGCGTAGGCGACCGCCGCGAAGCAGGCCGAGGCGACGACCAGGGCGACGATCGCCTTGGTCAGCCGTCCCCGGCCTGCCGCTATGCGGCGAGGAGACATCGATCCGCTCTACTGCTCGCTAGCTGTTTTTCAGGGTCAGGGTCAGGGTCGCGCCCTGGCAGCCGTCCTGGCTCACCCCGGTGTCGTTCATCGCCAGCGAGCCGTTCGGAGTGACGGCCTGGTTGTTGCCGGTCGCATACGTTTTGTTGACGACCACGTCGGCCATCGTGAAGTCCGGGTTGCCGCCCGAGGTGACGACGCTGCAGGTCGGGTGCCCGGCGTCGGCGGTGATTTTTTCCAGCGTGATCGTGCCAACCCGCTGTTTCCCGGTCGAGGGGTTGTCGACGGTCAGGGTGACCGGCGAGGACGAGCCCGGGTAGAGGTTCCCGGTGACGGTCCCTTTCAGCGTCACCGCGGAGCTGCTGCCGACGGTGGCAGTGGCCGTGCCGGAGCCGGTGGTCGTGAAGTAGGCGTAGGCGCCGGCGGCGATGACCAGCAATGCGAGCCCGGCGAGCACCAGTGGCGCACGCCGCATACTGAACGGATTCATACCTGTCTCCTTGGTCTTGCCGAGGCCTTGACGCTCGGCTGCCCGAGCCCATCGGCCACAGAGGACAGGCACTTGAGGCATGAACTGGCATGCGGAAGCGCCCCTGGTTGTACACAGGGGAGTACGCCTACCGAAAATCAATGCTGGGATCGACCAGTTCCGATCACCCTGTAGGCCATCGGACCGATCTGGCCAAATGGCCAAAATCCCTTCGACCAGACGTCCGCGCGCGCTCTTGCGCTACTGTTCACCAGATGGTTAACAATTCGTTCAGGGCGCTCTCCCACCCGATCCGCCGCGAGATCGTGGAACGCCTCGCCACCGGCCCCGCCAGTGTCGGCGAAGCCACGCGCGGCCTCGGCGTCTCCAAGCCGGCGATCTCCAAGCACCTGAAGGTCCTGGAGGAGACGGGCGTGCTCACCCGGACGATCGAAGGCCGGGTCCACCGGCTCTCGCTCGAGCCGGAGGCGCTGAACGAGGCAGCCGAGTGGATGGACCGCCAGCGCGCTCACTGGGAGCGCATGTTCGATGTCGTCGACGAGTACCTCGAGGAGGGACCGAAATGAAGATGCCCCCGATCGTCTCAGCGCAGGAGTGGCAGGCCGCCCGGGCGGAGCTGCTGGTCACCGAGAAGGAGGTGACCCGCGCCCGCGACGCCCTCGCCGCCGAACGCCGGCGGATGCCGCGGATGGAGGTGGAGAAGGAGTACCGCTTCGAGGGGCCGGACGGACCCCTGAGCCTGCTCGACCTCTTCGAGGGGCGCCGCCAGCTGATCGTCTACCGCTTCTTCTTCGAGCCCGGCGTCGCCGACTGGCCGCACAGCGGCTGCCGCGGCTGCTCGTTCATGGCCGACCAGGTCGGCAACCTCGCCCACCTGAACGCCCGCGACACCACCTTCGCCAACGCCTCCCGCGCGCCCCAGGCGGACATCGAGCGCTGGAAGGCGCGGATGGGCTGGGAGATGCCCTGGTACACGATCACCGACGACTTCGACGCCGACTTCGGGGTCGACGAATGGCACGGCACCAACGCCTTCTACCGCGACGACGAGGGCCGGATCTTCCGCACCTACTTCGTCGACGCCCGCGGCGACGAGCAGCTCGGGACCCCCTGGGCCTACCTCGACATCACCGCGCTCGGGCGCCAGGAGCTGTGGGAGGACTCGCCCGAGGGCTACCCCCAGACGCCGCCCTATTCCTGGTGGAACCTCCACGACGAGTACGACAAGGCGTGATCGCGCTCGGACACGTCGGCGGGATGCCGCTGGAGGAGCTGCTGCCCTCGCTGGCGGGGGCCGGCGGCAGCCTCCTGATCGCCCGCGCCTGGCTCGCCATCCACCTGCGCCGCCAGGATCGGGACCGGTGAGCGGCCAGGTCCTCGTCATCGAGCGCGACTTCCAGGCCCCGGCCGCGGCCGTCTTCGACGCCTGGACCAGCGAGGAGGTGATGCGGCGCTGGTTCCACGGCGAGCACGCCTGGGAGACCCCGGTCGCCGAAGTCGACCTGCGGCTCGGCGGCAACGTCCGCGTGGTCATGCGCGACCCGGTCGAGGGCGTCGAGCACGGCGGCGGCGGCCACTACACCGAGATCGACCCGCCGAACCGGCTCGCCTTCACCTGGACCTGGGACGACGACGGCCGCGAGACCCTGATCGAGCTCGACTTCGAGGAGGCCGGCGGCGCGACCACCGTGCGGCTGACCCACAGCAGCCTGCGCGACCGCGAATCGGTCGTCTCCCACGAGGGCGGCTGGAACAACGCCCTCGACAATCTCGAGGACGCGCTGGCGGAGGCGCAGGGGCCGGGTGACCGCCTGGGCCGCGGCTAGGCTGGCCGCATGCAAAGGAAGGTCGGCACCGCCGCAGCTCTCGTCCTCATGCTCGGCGCCCTCGCCCTCGCCCTCGCCGCCGCGGCCCCCGCCGCCGACGTCAACGTCACCTGCGTGATCGTGGCCGGCGGCCCGGCCGGCCCCGCCGGCGACGTGCTGAAGGTGGTCGACACCTCCCAGAGCGTCACCCACATCGATCGCGAGGGCGACGAGATCGTCGTCTCCAACAACGCCGACAGCGACCGCGCCGTCTGTGCCGGCGGCACCCCGACCGTCACCGACATCGACTCGATCGAGTACACGACCGCCAGCGGCGTCCCGTTCATCGGCTACCACAGCGACGGCCCCCTCGGCCCGGGCGCCAGCCCCGAGCCGGGCGGCGGCGCCGAGATCGAGATCAGCGTCGCCGAGGTCTACGACTCCCCGGTGCTGAACGTCGGCGCCACCACCGGCGACGACTCGGTCCAGGCAGGCCAGCTCGGAAAAGGCAAGATCGGCGTCAACCTCAACGCCCAGGCCGAGGCCGGCGCCGAGGACGCCGACATCACGATCCTCGCCAAGCCGGGAGCCGAGTCCTACCTCCGCGTCCTCGGCCGCGGCGGCGACGACCGCCTCACCGCCCTCGGCGGCCCCGCCTTCACCGCCCCCCTCGCGGTCAAGCGCCTCAACATGGTCGGCGGCCCCGGCGACGACCGCCTCACCGGCGGCCCCGGCCGCGACTTCTTCAGCGGCGACGACGGCAACGATCTCCTGCTCGGAGGCCGCAACCGCGACCGCCTCCTCGTAGGCCCCGGCCACGACGTCGCCAAAGGCGGCAAGGGCGCCGACGACATCGAGAACCGCAGCTCCGTCGGCGGCATCCCCGACGACCTCGCCCCCGACCTCCTCATCGGCGGCCCCGGCAACGACTCGATCGACGCCCTAGGCGGCCTCCCCGGCGACCGCGTCGACTGCGGAGCGGGCGCGCGCGACGGCGCCGGGCTGAATCCCGGCGATCACCAGCAGGGCTGCGAGCGGGTCGAGATCTTCAGGTTCTGAGGGGGCCTGGGCTCGGTTGGGGTCGGCTTGAAAGGACGGATGCCGTCCGCAGAGTGGAGCGGGATCGCGGCGACGATGCGACCGAGATGCGACCCGTAGCTGAGACTTAGCTCAGCCCGTCGCGAGTTCGGACTTGAGCACCCGGGTGCTGCCGTCGGCGGAGACGAGGACAACCGAGAGCCCTTCGTCGGCAGCGCGCTCAATGTCATGACCAGCTGAGGGGGTGTCGGCATCGATGAACGCGGCACGCTCGGGGAACGGAGACTCGCCCTCGAGGGCGAGTTCGACGGCCTCATTCATTACCTTCGCGGCGGGAGAGCTATAGCTGTCGGTGGTCATTGCCTAGCGTGGATCGCGTTGCTCATCTCCACAGACAATAGACCTACAAGTGCATTGAACCGTAGACCTCTCGTGCAGCGACGACTGCGCTGGTGTTGTTTTATTGGTGCCGTGCCGATACCCACGTAATGGGAGACGGGGAGGAATTCGATCTTGGCACTCCGGGGGGCAGTGCGAGACGGGAGTACGAGCAGCGGCGAGCGAAGCGTGAAGCCGCGACGCGCAAGCGCCATCCCCACTTCGGCAACCTTCTGTTGCGCGTCGGGTCAGCGCCAGCTAACGAGGCCGCCTGGGAGACGGGCGCCGCGGGCGAGGAGATGCTTGCGGCCCACCTGGCGAAGACCTGCCCCGAGGTGATCGTCCTCCATGACCGTCGCATCCCCCGCAGTCGAGCGAACATCGACCACATCGCAGTCGCCCCCTCGGGCGTCTTCATAATCGATGCCAAGCGCTACAAAGGCAAGATTGAGATTCGGCAGCAACCACTCTCGAACCCCTGTCTCTTTGTGGCCGGACGTAACAAGACGAAGTTGGTCGAAGGACTAGCCCGACAGCGAGAGGCCGTCAGCTCGGCCTTGGCCGAGCTGATCCCAGAAATGCCCGTTCACGCCTGCTTCTGTTTCCTCAACCCCGCCGGTCCGGCCCGTGGCGGCGGCCTGCCGCTGCTCCGCACCCTCAGTATCAATGGCTTCCCAATGTTCTATCCGCGCAAGCTCTCAAAGCGCCTCAACGCATCCGGAGTGTTGACTGAGGACTCACGTCAGGAAGTCGCGGGACTGCTTGCCGCCGCCCTACCGGCTGCGGCATCGGGAGAACCTCGCCCTTCGACCGTTTAGGAATCGCCACGGTATAGATTCTCTCCATTCGGCAATGACGATTGGGGGGAGAGCCGAGAAGTGTCAAGCGACAGTTGGCGTCACGCGAGACTCATTCCGACTTTTGGAAGTCGGAATGAGAAGGAGCGGGAGAAGCGGGCAACTTCCTGCCTCCTTGCCGTCATGCACGGGGTTCCAGAGTTCGGCCACGCCCTGCTGAAGGAGCTCGGTGCTCCCAAGTCACCCGTAATTGAGACCTTCGCCGAGGTCCGCTTCAAAAACGGAGCCGGCAAGACCGTGGTCCCCGACGGCGCGATCGTTTGCCAAAGGGGAAAAACGACGTGGACGTGCCTCGTCGAGGTGAAGACCGGCACGGATCGACTGACCGAGGAGCAGGTGTCGGGCTATCTGGACATAGCCAGGGACAAGGGCTTCGACGCCGTCCTGACTATCTCGCCACAAATCACCGCGACAGCTTCCGAGTCGCCCGTCACCGTCGACAAACGCAAGCTTCGTAGCACGAACCTATTTCACTACTCGTGGTGGCGTGTCCTGACCGAGGCGGTCGTGCAACAGCGCTACCGAGGAATCTCCGACCCAGACCAGGAGTGGGTCCTGAGCGAGCTGATTCACTACCTCAGCAGCGAGGCGTCTGGCGCCCTTGGCTTCGAAGACATGGGAGAGGATTGGGTTGGTGTCCGTGCTGCTGGGCGCGACGGAACGCTGCGCCTCAGCGACCCCGGCGCGAGGGGCGTGGCCGAGCGGTGGGAGCAGTTTGCCTCGGCGTTGGCATTAAGTCTCTCCCAGGAGCTCGGAGCGAAGGTCCAGCCTCAGCGGCCACGGGGGCAGACCACGCCCGAACGTGTCGATGAACTCGTGAAAACCCTCGTCGAAGCGGGAGAGATGTCAACGACCTTCCGCATCCCCGACGCAATCGGCCCGCTGACGGTCCGCGCTGATCTCCGCTCACAGCAAACGCTCACCAGCGTCGCCATCGACGCCCCGAAAGACGGAACGCCCCGTGGCCGCTTCGGCTGGCTGATGCGGCAGCTCAAGGAGGCACCAGGCGATTTGCGGCTTGAGGCCGCCTTCCCAAACGCGCGGTCGACCACGACGGCGACCCTGGATCAAATGCGGGAGAACCCAAAGGCGCTCGAGTACGAGCAGGACCCCAAGCGACCGCCCAGAGCCTTCGTCTTGGCGCGATGTCAACAGATGGGCAAAAAGCGCGGTCGAGCCGAGGGCTCCTTCGTCCGCGAGACCAGCTCGCAGGTCATTTCCTTCTACAGCGAGCTTGTTCAGGACCTAAAGGCCTGGCAGGCATCGGCCCCCAAAGTCCATTCTCCGCATCCCGAGTCGGCCGAGGACGCATCGCCGTCCGACGAGCCAGCATCAGCAATGGGATCCAGCCACGGTCTTCCCGGTCTGCCTTCCAATAACCCCAGGGACGACGAGGACGGACCTCCCGCCGCAGTTGCTGCCCCCCTAGGCTGAGAAAGAGACGGGTTCACGTGGCCGTCGAAAGGGACGTGGTGTGTTCCTTGAGAGGCCGTCGAGTGCTCTGTCGAGAGCACAGTGAATAGATTTGCGTAGATGGACGGATTGCCTGAAAGCCGGGTGCTTGGGAATGCGCTTGATCAGCGAGAGGACGACGCGCACGGCGCCGAGCGGGACCAAATCCGCGCTTCACTCGCTCAGGTGCGAAGCGCTGCTACCGCTCTTGCCGCGCGAATCCGCGAGGACTTCCCCGGCTTCACGGTCCACGACCAAAGCCACACCGATGCACTCTGGCGTTTAGTCGACCTAGTCAGCTCGCCGAACCTGGAACTGACTCCGACTGAGGCTTGGACTCTTGGTGTTGCAATCCTCTTGCACGATCTCGGCTTACCAGTTGCCGCGTACCCCGGTGGTCGCGCCGAACTTCGCGAGGTCGAAGGCTGGCCCGATGCCCGGGCCGCCGCTCTGCGGCGAAGACTTGGACAACCCCCGAGCGAGGAGGAACTGGGTGCCCCCGACTCCGAGCTTGACCGCATCGCCGATCAGGTTCTTCTTCGCCAGCGCCATGCTGAGCGTGCCGCCGAGCTGGTCGATGCTCGCTGGGACGAAAATCGGTCGCTGATTGAGGACTCCTCGCTGCGGGCTTCCCTCGGTCCAGCCGCCGGGCAAATAGCAGCCTCGCACTGGTGGCCAAGCGAGCGGCTTGTAGAGCTGGGGGTTCGCCAGGGAGCGCCCGGCGAGATGCCAAGCGGGTGGACGATTCGTCCGGTGCTCCTGGGGGCCCTGCTGCGGATCGCAGACGCCGCGCATCTCGACGAATCGAGGGCACCGGCTCGCGAACGAGCGTTCCGCGAACTTGATGAGACCGCGCGATTGCACTGGGATTTCCAGGGCCGTCTGCGCCAACCGGTCATCGAGGGTGACCGGCTCCGCTTCGTCTCAAGCGCTGACTTCGGTCCCGAGCTTGCTGAGGCATGGTGGCTTTGCTTCGACCAGTTGCGCATGCTCGATGAGGAATTGGCCGGAGTCGATGCAGTTCTTCAAATCCAAGGGGAACCCCAGCTTTCTGTGCGATCTGTCGAGGGTGCTCGCGACCCGCGGCAGCTGGCCGCCCTGATCGTGCCAAGCGGATGGGAGCCGATCGATGCACGGATCGAGCTGAGCGACGCGACGAAGATGATCCGGCGCTTCGGCGGCCGCGCCTTATACGGCCGAGCGAAAGCGGTTCCGGCGCGAGAGTTGATCCAAAATGCCTCCGACGCGGTGCGCGCGCGTTCGCTCCTTCAGCAAGGTCACCAGGGCTGGATCGAGGTAAGAGTGAGAAATGACGCCAGCGAGATCACAGTGACCGACAACGGCATCGGAATGGGTGTGGGAGTACTCACCGGAGCACTGATCGACTTCGGTCGGTCGCTGTGGGAATCAGAAGAGCTCGCCAGCTTTCTGCCCGGCCTGCAGGAGCGTGGCTTCCAGCCGACCGGCAGATTCGGGATCGGCTTTTTCTCCGTCTTCATGTGGGCCAACGAGGTTACGGTCAAGAGCCGGTCGCTCAGAGAGGGTCCTGAAGGGACGCGGATCCTTTCCTTCCCGGGGGGAATTGCCGCGCGGCCGCTGCTGAAACCCGCGCCTCCATCTGAGCAGATGTTAGAACCCGGAACCTCCATCACACTGCGTCTAGCGGACGACGACGAAGAGCTGCGGAACATGCTCGATCCACCAGATCGCGACGGCGAGCGGTCGGGCGAGGGGGTTGCCGAGCGCCTGCGGAATCTGCTCGGGTGGATCGCTCCGGCGCTCGACGTTGAGTTGCGGGCGGCACTTGACGACGAAACCGCGGTCACGGTGGTCGCGGCTGACGATTGGATGACGATCCCCGCGGAAGAGCTGCTGAGTCGACTCGAAAGCGATCCTTCCAGGCGCGGACCGAATTCACTTTCTGATCGGGTCAGGTTTCTCGGGCCAAAGGGGTCTCCGAGCGGTCGGGGAGCCCTTGCCAGCGGCACCTTCGACGCGTTTCAAAGCGTGGGGGTCTTGGTCGCGGGAGGGCTCCGAGTCGACAGCGTCCCCAATTTCGCCGGCGTCCTCATCGCGGCGACTGTGGACGCGGCCCGCACTAGCGGGGCGCCGGACGCCGCGGCGGCCGACGTGTCCACCTGGGCAACTGAGCAAGCAAGGCTCGTCGAAGACACTGACAAGGGGTTGGAAATTCGCACCGCCGAGTTCGTGCTTGGTCTCGGTGGTTCGTCGGGTCATCTAGCTTTGGCCGATAGCGCCGGGGGGGCCCTTTCCCCGGAGAAGCTTCATGATTGGGCTCGCGACCGAGATCGCATCTTCGTTATCGATTCGGACTCGGTAGTTGAACGGGAGCGCGAGCATCGGTGGCTCCCCGACGATGTCGAGCTCGCTTTGGCCGATGACGTCTTGGATCTCCCCAGCAAGACCTGGCGCGTGAGCCGGATGCCTCTTCGGGGAAGCAGTCCCAGCAGCCTCGGCGACGTCGCGAAAGCAATCGTAGCCGCGGCCTGGGAAACCGAGCCCGACGAAATTGAGGAGTGGACCATCGACGATCGGCACGACGCGGTCGAAGAGGTGAGCGAGGGTGGGCTCGAAGCCGAAGGGAGCGAATGGGTCCGACCGGGATGCAACCCAGGCTGGATGGAGGCGGCTTAGCGGTCGAACGACAAAACAGGACTCTGTTCGTTCCTTTTTGCGACTTCGGCGATTGCTGAAACTGGCTAAAGCCTTTAGGGTCCGGCGAGGAAGACCCAAGGAGGCAGGGTGTTGAGGAGGGAGATTAGGTCGCTCGCATCGCTCCGAGCCGCCGAAATCATCGTTGAGCTGGAATTCGGTCGCGTTGCTCAAGTGGAACACGACAAGAGCAGCGACAGTTGATATGCGGATTTCAAAGGTTGAAATCAAGGGCTATCGCTGTATCTCTACGCTTGAGCTCAAATTCGACGATCTCACCGCTATCGTCGGCAGTGGCGGAGTCGGAAAGTCGACCATCCTGAATGCGCTTGACTGGTTCTTTAGGGGTGGTGAACTCGAAGAGCGGGATCTTCACTATCTAGGTGACGGAGATGAGCAGGTCGAGGAGATCCTCGTAGCCGTCACCTTCACCCAGCTGAGCGATGCTGATCGAGCGGTCCTTGGGGCATATGTCGAAGGCGAGAGCACTACCCTGACCCGCAGCTGGAGTGAAGCCGAGGGCCAGAAGCTCTCCGGCAATGCGCTCGTATTCGAGCCATTTGACCAGGTCCGCACCGCCGAGAGAGCAACCGACCTTCGCAGCCGCTACCGCGACCTCTACGAGGAGCGAGGAGAGGAGCTCGGGCTTCCGGCTCCGATCACCAAACGCGAAGACCTCGAACGGGCGATGGAGGTTTGGGAGCGCGAGCATCCCACCCAATGCGTCACCCGGACGACGGACGCGCGTCATCTCGGCGGCTTCACCGGGACGCCTCTTCTGCAAAGCCGCTTTGACTTCGTGCTCGTGAGCGCCCGTGCCAGTGCTCCCGAAGCGCTTGACGGTGGCCGCGACAGCGTCCTAGACCGCCTCCTCTCAGTAGTTGAGGAGCTGAGCGAAGAGGCCAAAGAGAGAATTGCGGGTCTCCAGGAGGAGGCGCAAGCCCAAATTCAAGGAGTGGTGAGTGCCGCCCGCGGCGGGGAGTTACTGCGGCTGAGCAAAAGTCTCACCGACCGAACGGTCGAGTACTTCCCGGGCGCTGCAATCCGCTTGCGCGACGAGCTGGCACCGCCTTCGACCCCGAAGATCTCCGTCCGAGCGCTAATTAGTGACCGCGGTGGCCATCCGATCGACCCCGATCTGCAAGGCCACGGCCTGCAGCGCGCCCTGGTCATCGCCCTGCTGCATGAGCTTGCAGAATCCGGCGCTGCAAACGAGGCCGAAGAGTCGTCACGAGCGCTGATGTTGGCGATCGAGGAGCCCGAGCTCTACCAGCATCCCCTACAAGCAAGAGCGCTGGCCGCCTCTCTCGAGCGGCTCGCAAGCAGCTCCGGAGGCCGATCAATCCAAGTGGCCTATAGCACTCACTCGCCTTTCTTCACGAGCCCCGCACTTTTCGCCGATCTGCGCCTCTGCCGCCGAACTGCGGGGGGCGACACGAGCTGCGTTGCCGCCGATCCAGAGGCGATCACGGCCGCGATCGCAGACAGCGGCTATGACACCGACACGGGCGCGCGAGTGAAACGCTCTCTTGCGGAGAGTCTGCGCGAGGCCATCTTCGCCCGCACGGTGATCCTCTGCGAGGGCAGCAGCGACGAGGGGCTCCTGGCCGCGATCGGCGACATGCAGGGTGGACTCGATCGCGACGGCGTCGCGATCGCCCAGACCAACGACACCAAGTCAGCGCTAATCATCGCGATCGCGATCCTGCGCCAGCTCGAGATTCCGTTTCTTGCCCTCTTCGACGCCGACCGCGGAGGCGAGCTGGCATCAGAGGCCGAGCGAAACAAACAGATTCTTACTGTCTGCGGTGAAGCGTCGCAGGAGTGGCCTGAGCGTGAGGTACGCGAGAACTCGGCAAATTTCGCCGACACGCTGGAGACCGACCTTACCGAGATTTGGCCCCAGTTCGTCACCGCCCGCGAGGAGGTCGTCACCGAGCTCGGGATCAAGCCCGGCTCCAAGGAGCACCGCCTCTATTACGAGGCGGCCGCCCGCGCTGGCGATCCGCCCGAGTTCCTCGTCAACGTCCTCGAGGCCGCACGGGAGCGATCGCGATGAGGATGATGCCGCTGCGGTCTTCGAACCTCGCCGCCGCTGGCCATGAGGACGAGACGCTTGAGATCGAATTCACGGATGGTGGCCTTTATCGCTACTTTGGGGTCCCGGACCCGGTCTTTCAGGGACTTCTAGCCGCACCCTCGGCTGGCCGCTACTTCCACAACCAGATTAAGGGCCGCTACCGCTTTCAGCGGCTGCGGTGAGCAGACTGAGCCTCGCAAACCTCACAGGCTCAAGCCGCAGCAAGGTCCTAGCGGATTACGGAACGGACGCTCTCAAAGCTCTTACCGGTCGGATGCGTGTACCGGGCTAACATCGTCTGTACCTGATGGCCTGCAATGTCAGCCAAGTCTGAGTCATTGATTCCGACAGCACGCAGATGGGTGATGTAACTGTGGCGGCACTCGTGGGGACGGATGTCCAAGCCCGCGGCTTCCTGGGTTGGCTTCCAAACATCGCGATAGAAGGTGCGCTCGCGCCATAGACGGCCGCGGGGGGTTGGGAAGAGGAGCTTGCTGGCGGGCCCGTTGAGGCTTGCTGGCGGGCCCGTTGAGGTTGCTCTGCGCCTGAAGCATCCAAGCGAGGGTCGGCGGAACCGGAACGACGCGGCCGGCATCCTCCTCGCCGTGGTCGGTCTTGGTGCCCTCGAGGATGCGGCCCTCGTGGGCGGTGCGGCGGACTTGAAGGGTCTCGCCGTCGAAGTCTTTGGGGCGGAGGGGCAGAACCTCGCCCAGGCGCATGCCGGTGTCGGTGAAGGTCCGCACTAGGGCCTCGTAGCGGCCGGCAGCCTTGGCGAAGCGGTGCATTTCCTCGAAGCTGAAGACGCGGATTGGGCGGCGCTTCTTCTTCGCCCTCGGGTCGTTGGCGCGGATGCGGATGCCCTTGAACGGGTTGAGGTCGCAGACTTCGTCGGTGATCGCGTCCTCGGCCATGGCCGAGAGGGCCCGGAGGATTCCGACGGCGCCAGTGGTGGCTCGGCCTTCTTTGGTGAGCATGTGGTCGACCAGGGCGAGGGTGTGGCGGCGGCGCAGCTCGCGGAGGGGCCAGTCGCGTAGCGGGATACCCTCGACCTCCACGTCGGCGACGCGGCCGATCCGGTGGTTGTAGGTGTCGTTGGTGCGCTCGGCTCTGGGGTGGCGCTCGGTCCACGTCTCGAAGTAGGTGCCGAGCGTGTCCGGCCGGTCACTCAGGCCGTAGGCCTCGTCGATCGCCTTCTGGGCGTCGGCTTTCCGGGAGAAGGTGCCGCTGCCGCGGTTCCAGGTTGGTTTCGCCACCCGCCGCTTTCCGTCTCGACTGGTGAAGCGGGCCACCCAGACGACCTGGCCGGACGGGTTTCGGCGTTTGAGCGGCGACTCGCGGTGGCTCACGTCGACTCCTCCCGATTCCTAGCCAGGAACGCCTCTACGTCGGCCGGATCGATCCGACGTGACGCGCCGAGCTTGTAGCTGGGCAGTTCGCCCCGGCGAATCCAGTTGCGGATCGTTCGGTCTGAGACGGTGAGGTAGGCGGCGAGGCTTCGCTCGGTGAAGAACGCGACCGTGGCGGATTTTTGGGCCATACCTTCTAAGTGCGATTTCGCGCCGCTTTGCATCGGGTGATTTGCCGAAATCGCCCGAGGTCGAACGAAGGTCAAGCCCCTGCCACCCCCTCCTACTGGCGGCCGTCGCACGGCGAAGCCGTGCCAAAATCGGCCGCCCGGAGGGGCGGTCGAGGCAATGCCGTGGCTCTTCCGTCCCTTGCTGACGTTTCGGATCAACAAGGAGTGGCCCAGGCACGGCACCAGGGGGTGCGTAGTGTGTCGGCTGTCGGGGTGGGTGCCTGTGGAGAGGTCTCTCGTGACTTGCCTGCGCTCTGACTACCGCCATTGCGGTGCCCTCTCGATCTCCCCTCTGCGTGGTGGTCTCGATGTGGTCGTGTCGGGGTCGTGACGTCGATGGCTGATCTGGGCTGTGGTCGCATCTGGATCTATGTGGCTTGAGGCTGTGGTCGATCTGCCTTGAATTGACCGGCCTCCCCGAGCCGCCGCGGCGGCTCCCAGGTCAAGCCGTCGACCAGCTGGTCGACCGGGATCTCCAAGACGGTCGCCAGCTTCACGACGGCTGTCGATGCGCGGGATGCGTTCGGCGTTCTCCAACATCCCGATCTCGGTGCGATGGAGGCCGGCGAGTATCCCGAGCGTCTCCTGACTCAGATCCGTCTGTCGCCTCGCGCGCCGCAGGTTGTCGGCGACGCGCTTGAGAACGATGTCGCGGTCGCTCATCGCTAGACCCCGACCGCGACGATCTCGTTGAAACGGAGGGCCGCCCGCGTTGGCACCAGCACATCGCCGACCTCGAACAGCAGGCCGACGCCCACGAGATCGCGTGCGCCTCGCTCGAAGCGATCTGCGTCGGCGAAGTCGGCAGAGCCTGCCGTTACCTCTCGGACGAGCTCCACCAGGCGCAGGTGCGCGGGATGGAGCGTCAGGACGTGAATCAGGACGATGCCCTGGTCACGAAGGTCCTGAACGTCAGTTGTGGCGCGTTCATCCTCGCCTGCGCCAATAGGCTTGTCGTGCATGGGAGCTAACCCTCCTGTGCCACGCCGCCCGGGCTGCCACAAACAGCCGCGGGCGGCATTTTTGATGTCTAATGTCAGCCTAACATCACTAGTGGATCTTTACTAGCTGAAGCTCGCCTGGCGAGCTTCGCTCGTCTTTGAGAGCTTGGACCCATGGGAGGCCCAGACCAGCCACAGCCCGGCCTCGGCGAGGCGATCCGCGAGCTGCGCGAGAAGCGCGGGCTAACGCAGGAACGCCTCGCTCAGGATGCCGGTGTCACCACGGGCACCGTCTCGCTCTTGGAGCGCGGGCAGTCGAACCCCGCATGGGGCACCGTCAAGGCACTGGCCGACGGGCTCGGCGTGACCATCGCCGAACTGGCGAAACTCGCCACCAAGCACGAAGCCTGATGCGACCAGGATGAGACCAAGAGGTCGCGGAACGCCACGGAATCGCCCGGCACCCACCGGAACGACTCTCCAGCCCGAGACCGAAGACTTGGCTCTGCACCGGCATTCCCCGGCACAGAACGGAAACACGAGGAATGCGCCCGACGGGAGTCGAACCCGCGACCTTCGGCTTGAAAGACCGACGCTCTTTGGGCCCCCGAAAGGACCCGTTGACCACTGAGCTACGGGCGCTCGCGGAGAAGACTACCCGCGCAACGGGTTCTGAGCGTTTCTGCTGGGGCTAGGCTGAGGGCATGGATCTGGGGATCGAGGGCAAGGTGGCCTTGGTGATGGGCGCGAGCCGGGGGATCGGGCGCGGGGTCGCCGGGGTGCTGGCGCGGGAGGGCGCGCGGGTGGCGATCGTCAGCCGGTCGGCCGAGAGGCTGGAGGAAGCGCGGGCGGAGATCGGGGTGGGCGTGACGGCCTTCGTCGGCGACGCCGGTGACCTCGGGCGGATGGCCGCTCTGCCGGGCGAGATCGAGGCCGCCCTGGGCCCGGTGGAGATCCTCGTCGCCAATACCGGCGGGCCGCCGATGGGCGGTGCGCGGGAGCATGAGCTGGCGGAGTGGGAGGACGCCTACCGCACGCTGGTGCTCTCGGTCAAAGTCCTCGTCGACGCGGTCCTGCCGGGGATGCGCTCCCGCGGCTGGGGGCGGATCGTCAACGTCGGCTCGAGCACGACGCGGGAGCCGATTCCGTATCTGAACCTCTCGAATGCGCACCGGATGGCGACGGTCGGCTACCTGAAGACGCTCTCGCGCGAGGTCGCCGGCGAGGGGATCACCGTCAACACCGTCGCCACCGGCAAATTCGCCACCGAACGGCTCGCCTCCAACAGCGGCTCGCTGGAGCAGGCCGAAGCGGCGGCCCGCACCGAGGTCCCCGCCGGCCGGCTCGGCCGGGCCGAGGAGTACGGCGACCTCGTCGCCTTCCTCTGCTCCCAGCGCGCCGCCTATCTGACGGGCACCGTGATCCCGCTCGACGGCGGGATGCTGCGCTCAGTCTGACTTCAGCTCTCGCATCGCGGGATAGATGATCACGTCCCGCAGGGTCTTGGCCCCGGTCATGATCATCAGCAGGCGGTCGATCCCGAGCCCGCAGCCGCTCGCCGGCGGCATCCCGTATTCGAGCGCCTTGACGAACTCTTCGTCGTGCGGGTGGGGATCGTCCTCCGCCCCGGCCTCCTGGCGTTCGCGCTGGCCGATGAAGCGCTCGCGCTGCTCGACCGGGTCGTTGATGTCGGTGCCGCCCCCGACGATCTCCATCCCGGCGACGATCCCGTCGAAGGCCTCGCAGACCTTGGGGTCGTCGGGATGCACCTTGACCAGCGGCCAGATGTCGATCGGCAGCACGGTGATGTAGGTCGGCTGGATCAGCTTCGGCTCGACCAGCTTGCCCTGCAGGGTGTCGACCAGGCCTGCCCAGTCGTCGTTCTCCTCGGCGTCGTCGCCGGCGAGCTCGGCCAGCTCGTCGCGGCTCGCCCCATAGATGTCGACGCCGGTCTCCTTCAGCAGCTCGTCGCGCAGCACCACCCGCGGCCAGGGGGCGGCGAAGTCGATCTCGACGCCGTCGCGCATCACCTTGGTCGTCCCCATGATCTCCTCGACCACGCTGGCGACCAGGACCTCGATGAACTCCATGACGCCGTTGTAGTCGGCCCCCCCGACGAACATCTCCAGCATCGTGAACTCGGGGTTGTGCTGGGGCGACATCCCCTCGTTGCGGAAGAACTTGCCGAACTCGTAGACGTCCTCGAAGCCGCCGACGATCGCCCGCTTCAGGTAGAGCTCGGTCGCGGTGCGCAGGAACAGCTGGCGGTCCAGCGCGTTGTGGTGGGTGACGAAGGGCCGGGCCGCGGCGCCGCCGGTCAGCCGCTGGAGGATCGGCGTTTCCAGCTCGACCCAGCCGCGCTCGTTCATGTGCCGGCGGATCGCGAAGGTCAGCTTCGCCCGCTTCTTGAAGATCTCCCGCGACTCCTCGTTCGCCATCAGGTCGAGTTCGCGCTGGCGGTAGCGCAGCTCGGGGTCGGAGATCCCGTGGAAGAGGTCGGGCGGGTCGAGCAGCGCCTTGGCCAGCAGCACGCACTCGCGCACGCCGATCGCCAGCTGCCCCCGTTTGGTCACGTAGACGACGCCCTCGACCCCGACCTCGTCGCCGATGTCGAGCTCTTCGACCCGCTCGAACGCCTGCTCGCCGAGCGAGTCGCGCCGGGCCACCGCCTGGATCGAGCCGGTGATGTCGCGGACGTCGAGGAAGACGACCTTGCCGTGGCCGCGCTTGCCGGTCACCCGGCCCATCACCCGGTAGGCGTGCTCCTCGTGCTCGCCCTCCCCCAGCTCGGCCGGGTCGTGGGCGGCGACGATCTCCTCGACGTGGGTGCGGCCGTAGAAGTTGTGCGGGTAGGGATCGACCCCCGCCTCGCGCAGGCGCTCGACCTTGGCCCGGCGCTGGGCCTCGCTGGCGGCGGCGGAACGGTCGCCGGTGGCGTCCGCGACCGGCTCCGCCTGCGGCGGCGCCTCCTCAGTCATCTGCCTGCCCCGAGCCGTCCGTCATGGAGCGAAGCCGACAGTCACCCGCTCGTTCCCTTCATAGTCCTGAAGGGTAGTGGCGTCGCGCAGCATCTCGCGCATCGCCGGACCGTGGTGAGTGTCGTGCTCCATCGCCAGCTGCCAGCCGGAGGGCGTTTCCGCGATCAGGCCGCGAATCACCCCGAGGCCGTCCTCGCCGCAGTCGCCGGTGACGGCGATCCGCGGCTCGCGCTGGATCTCCGGCGAGCGCTCGAAGATCGTCTCGTCGGTGACGTAGGGAAGGTTGGCGATCACCATGTCGACGCCCTCGAGGCCGTCGGGGATGCCGACGCCGACCGAGACGTCGAGGTCGAGCCCGAGCCGCTCGGCGTTCTCGCGGGCGGCTTCGACCGCCTCCGGCGAGAGGTCCGAGGCGGTGACCCGGAGGTCGGGACGCTCGGAGATCAGGGCCAGCGCGATCGCGCCGGAGCCGGTGCCGACCTCGTGCACGCGGGCGCCGTCGGGGAGCTTGGCGCCGACCTCGACCAGCATCTCGGTCTCGCGGCGCGGCCAGAGGACGCGCGAGTCGACGGCGATCTCGAGGTTGCGGAAGGGCGCGCGGCCGAGGATGTAGGCCATCGGCTCGCGGTCGACCCGGCGCGCGACGCGCTCCTCGATCGCCGCGGAGACCTCGTCGGAGAGCTCACCGGCGCTGTCGACCGAGAGCTCGCCGGTGGGAACGCCGATCGCGTCAGCTACCAGCGTTTCGGCGTCGGCGCGGGCGTTTTCGACTCCGGCGGCGGCGATCCGCTCGGCGGCGTCGTCGAGGACGGCGCTGACCGTGCGGGCCGAGGGCCCTTCTTGACTCTGTATGTCGATTGCCGCCATGCCTGCCGTTCCTCTCCCGTTAATTTGCTCCAAAGAATTTGCGCAAGGGTAACACCGATCCGGAGCCGCTCAAGCCGCAGCCCGAACCGCTTCGTTCGCCGCCGGCCTGCCGATGCCTCCGTGGCGGCGGACCACGATAGCGATCCAGATCGCTCCGGCGAAGATCATCGTCAGGCTCTCCAGCTGCGCCGCGGTCAGCCCCAGCGCCGCGGTCTCGTTGCGGCGCAGGAACTCGATCAGGAACCGCTCGGCGCCCGCATAGAGAAGGTAGATCGCGAACAGCACCCCGGCCCGGACCCGGTCGCGCAGCTGCCAGAGCAGCCAGGCGCAGAGGCCCATCGCCAGGGTCTCGTAGACGGGGGTCGGGTGGACGCGGTCGTCGGTGGGGACGGTGCCGTCGGGATAGGCCATCGCCCAGGGCCCGTCCCAGGCCTTGCCGTAGTCGCCGTCGCCGGAGAGCTGGCAGCCGCAGCGGCCGATCGCGTAGCCGAGCGCCAGCGCCGGGGCCGCCAGGTCGAGCAGCGCCAGGCCGAGGAAGCCGCGCCACCAGGCCCAGGCGAGGACGGCGAGGGCGCCGCCGATCGCGCCGCCGTACCAGACCAGGCCGCCGCCGCTGAAGAGGTTGCCGAGCAGGTCGTCCTTGACGCTGTCGTAGTTCTGGGCGATGAAGTAGAGGCGGGAGCCGACGACGCCGCCGATCAGCGCCGAGAAGCCCATCTCGTAAGCCCAGTCCTGCGGCTCGCCGAGCTCGCCGAGCCGCTTCCAGATCAGCGCGCCGGCGGCGAGGAAGGCGAGCGCGAACATCAGGCCGAAGGTCTGCAGGGTGACGGGGCCGATCTCGATCTCTGGGTACATGCCGGCGTGGGAGGCTACGCGGTGAGCAGCGCCTCCAGCAGCGCCTTCTGGGCGTGCAGCCGGTTCTCCGCCTGGTCCCAGACGGCGGAGCGCCCGCCGTAGAGGACCTCCGCGGTGATCTCTTCGCCGGGGTGGGCGGGCAGGCAGTGGAGGACGGTCGCGCCCTCGTTGGCCGCCGCCAGCAGGTCGGCGTCGATCCGGAACGGGGCGAGGTCGCCGCGGCGCCGGTCGGCCTCGGCCTCGTCGCCCATGCTGACCCAGACGTCCGTATATAGAGCGTCGGCCCCGGCGGCCGCGGCAAGCGGGTCGGAGCTGAGCTTGACCCCGTGCCCCTCCTCCAGCTGGTAGCCGGCGGGCGCGGCGACGACCACCTCGACCCCGGCCAGCTCGCCGAGGATCGCCAGCGAGCGGGCGACGTTATTGCCGTCGCCGACGTAGGCGAGCCGGCGCCCCTCGAGGTCGCCGAAGCGCTCGCGCATCGTCATCAGGTCGGCCAGCGCCTGGCAGGGGTGGTGCAACGGGGTGAGCCCGTTGACGACCGGGACCTCGGCCTCGGCGGCCAGCTCGGCGACGGTCTGGTGGGAGCCGGAGCGGATCACGATCGCGTCGACGAAGCGCGAGAGCACCCGCGCCGTGTCGCCGACCGACTCCCCGCGCGAGAGCTGCATCTCGTCGCCGCGCAGGATCACCGGGTGGGCGCCAAGCTCGGCGACCCCGACCTCGAAGGAGATCCGGGTCCGCGTCGAGGGGCGTTCGAAGATCAGGGCGACGCTGCGGCCGGCCAGCGAGTCGGCGCCGACCCGCTCGGCGCGGCCGGCTTTGAGCTCGGCCGCGCGCTCGAGCAGTTTGCCGAGCTCAAAGGCCCCGAACTCTTCACCGGTGAGGAAATCGCGCTTCAAGCAGCGGATACTACGGGCCGTGGAGCTCACGGCGATTGCCTGGAATCTCTTTCACGGCCGGGACTTCCCGCCGGATCCGGCGCTGCGCAGCTGGCGCTCGCGGCTGCTGCGGATCGAAGAGCGCAACGAGACCCACGTCCAGGTCAACCGCGACCTCGCCAGGGAGTTCGCAACCCTGCTGGCGGCGAGCGCCTGGGACGTCGCCCTGCTGCAGGAGTCGCCGCCGCGCTTCGCCCCGGCGCTGGCCCGCGCCTGCGACGCCGAGCAGCACATGGTCCTCACCTCGCGCAACTCGGTCGGCCCGCTGCGGGCGCTGCTGGCGCGCCAGAACCCGGACCTGATCGCCTCGGGCGAGGGCGGCTCCAACCTGACCCTGGTCCGCGTCCCCGGCAAGCTCGGGGGGATCGCCGAGCGCCGCGAGCTGGCGATCCACGAGGGCGGGCCGGAGCGCCGGGCGATGGCCTTCACCCGCACCGCCTCCGGCCTCTGCATCGCCAACCTGCACGCGACCAACGACGTCCCGAAGATGGCGGTCGCCGACGTCCTCCGCGCCGCCCGCGCCGCCGCGAAGTGGTCGGCCGGGGCGCCGCTGATCTTCGGCGGCGACCTCAACCTGCGCCCGGCCGAGCAGCCGCAGGTCTTCGAGCGCCTGCGCGAGGAGTTCGGCCTCGCCGCGCCGACCGCGCCGCGGGCGATCGACCACCTGCTGACCCGCGGCCTCGAGGTCCTGGAGGCGCCGGCCGCCTGGCCGCCGGAGCGCCGCGAGCTGCCGCTCGACGGCCGCGCGATCCGGCTCTCCGACCACGCTCCGGTCGAGGCCCGCTTCGGCGCCGCCGAGCCACCGGCGCTCGGGAATTGAGATAGTCGAGGCACACCCGGGACAAACCCCAGTCTGGAGGCACGTCGAGATGGCCGAGAAAAAAGCAGCTGGCAAAGCCAGCAAGAAATCGAAAGCCGCCAAACCGAAAGCGAAAGCCGCGGCGAAACCGAAAGCCGCGAGGACGAAACCGAAGGCGAAACCGAAAGCAAAAGCGGCGAAACCGAAAGCCGCGGCGAAAAAAGCCTCCGCCTCTTCGAGTAGAGCGACGGCCGGCCTCGACAAGAGCGTCGCCCAGTTCCGCGAGAGCCTCGAGCAGAGCGTCACGCTCAGCAAGGACCGCATCCAGGAGGTCGTCGACGACGCCGTCAAGCGCGGCCGGATGACCCGCGGCGACGCCGAGAAGCTGCTCAGCGAACTGGTCAAGCGCGGCCGCAAGCAGACCGACAGCCTGCTCGGCGAGCTCGAACGACTGGTCAAACAGGCCCGCAAAGAGGTCGGCGGCCGGGCTCAGCCGGTGCGCAAACAGGCGACCCAGGCGGCCCGCCGCGCCCGCAAAAAACTCGGTTAGGCGATGGAGGCGGCCAGCGGCCACAAGCCGGCTCGCCGCCCCAAACGCGGCGAGCTGCTCGAGGTGGAGATCGAATCGCTCGCCTACGGCGGGCGCGGCGTCGCGCGGACCGAAGGACTGGTCGTCTTCGTCGCCGGCGCCCTGCCCGGCGACCGCGTCCGCGCCGAGGTCACAAAAGCCAAGAAGCGGTTTGCCGAGGCGCGCTCGGTCGAGCTGCTGACCCCGAGCCCCGACCGCGTCGCCGACGTCTGCGTGCACGGCGGCGAGCCCTGCCCCGGCGCCCCCTGGCAGGGGCTCAACTACGAGCGCCAGCTCGAGCACAAGAGCGACCAGGTCGGCGAGGCGCTGCGGCGGATCGGCGAGCTCGAGGGCTTCGAGCTGGAGCCGATGGTGCCGGCGGTCGAGCAGTGGCGCTACCGCAACAAGCTCGAGTACTCCTTCGGCGAAGACGGCGACGAGGCGACGCTCGGCTTCCACGCCCGCGGCCGCTGGGACCTGATCGTCGACGTCGACGACTGCCACCTCGCCTCCGCGGCCGGCAACGCGGCCCGCAACGCGGTCCGCGACTGGGCCCGGCTGGAGTCGATCAGGGCCTACGACGGCCACACCCGCAAGGGGACGCTGCGCAACCTCGTGGTCCGCGAGGGCAGGCGCGCCGAGCAGATCCAGACCCGCCTCATCACCACCCCCTCGCGCTTCCCGAAGCCCCCCGTCGACCTGCACACGACGATCGAGGGCGACAGCGGCGGCACCGACGGGCCGACCGGGGTGCTCGGGGAGGAGCGCCTGCGCGAGGAGCTCTGCGGCCTGAAGCTGGAGATGTCCCACGGCGCCTTCTTCCAGACCAACACCGAGATGGCCGAGCGCCTCTACGGCGTCGTCGCCGAGTTCGCCGGCCTGACCGGCAGCGAGCGGGTCTTCGACCTCTACTGCGGGATCGGCACCATCGGCCTCACCCTGGCCGCGCAGGCGGGCGAGGTCTGGGGGCTGGAGATCGTCCCCGAGGCGATCGCCGACGCCGAGCGCAACGCCGAGCGCAACGAGATCGGCAACGCCCACTTCCTCGCCGCCAACGCCCGCACCGGCGTGCGGCCGCTGCTGGTCCAGGCCGGCAAGGCCGACGTCGTCGTGATCGACCCGCCGCGAGCCGGGCTCTCGCAGAAGATCGTCCGCCGGGTGCTCGAGTGTGAGGCGAAGAAGATCGTCTACGTCTCCTGCAACCCGACCACGCTCGCCCCCAACGCCGCCCAGCTGGTCGAGGCCGGTTATAGGCTGGCCCGGGTGAGGCCGGTCGACATGTTTCCCCAGACCCCGCACATCGAGTGCGTGGCTCTGTTCGAGAAGACGGGCGAGAAGGCGGTCTCCTGATGGGCCGCGCCTTCGGGGTCGCCGCCGGGCTCGACCCGGAGGTCGCGCGGCCGCTCGCCGCCCACTGCGAGGAGCTCGGCTACGACTCGCTGTGGTCGAACGACCATCCCGGCGCCAAGGGGCTGGAGACGCTCGCCGAGTTCGGGGCGGCGGCACCCGGCGTCGAGCTCGGGGTCGCCGTGATCGCGATCGACCGCACCCCGCCGGAGACGATCGCCGCCGACGTCGAGCGGCTGGGGATCGACCCGGCGAGGCTCTGGCTCGGGGTCGGCGCCGGCTTCTCGAAGAAGCCGCTGACGGCGATGCGCGAGGCGCTGCCGGTCCTGCGCGAGGCGCTGCCCGGCGTCCGCCTGGTGCTCGCCGCGATGGGGCCGAAGATGTGCGGCCTCGCCGGCGGCTCCTACGACGGCGCCTTCTTCAACTGGATGACCCCGGAGTTCGCCGCCGGCGCCCGCACCATGGTCGAGGCCGGCGCCGTCGAGGCCGGCCGCGAGGTGCCGCCGGTCTTCGGCTACGTCCGCACCGCCGTCGGCGATGACTCCGCCGCCCGCCTGGCCAAGGAGGAGTCCTTCTACCGCGACCTGCACAAGGGCTACCGCGACCACTTCGACCGCCTCGGCGAGCCCGAGGGCACGGTCGGGGTCGCCGCCGCCGACGCCAGGGACGCCCAGCGCCAGCTCGCCGCCTACACCGCCCTCGACACGATCGTCGTCCGCGGCCTGGCCAGCGCCAGGTTCGAGGCGATGGGCGCCGTCGCCGAGGCCGCCGCGCCCGCCCCCGCTTAGGGTTCCCTAAAGGAAAGCGGCTAGAGTGCGGCGCCCTTGAGTGCCGACAGCCCCCCGATCGATCGCCCGCTGGCCCGCTACGCCGGCACCACGATCTTCCTCAGCCGCTGGCTGCAGGCGCCGCTCTACCTCGGCCTGATCGCCGCCCAGGGGGTCTACGTCTGGCGCTTCATGCAGGAGCTCTGGCATCTGGTGAGCGACGTCGGGCACCTCAGCGAGAACGACGTGATGCTGCTGGTCCTCGGCCTGGTCGACGTGGTGATGATCGCCAACCTCCTGATCATGGTGATCATCGGCGGCTACGAGACCTTCGTCTCCCGGATCAACCTCAAGAACCACCCCGACCAGCCCGAGTGGCTCTCCCACGTCAACGCCAACGTGCTGAAGGTGAAGCTGGCGATGGCGATCGTCGGCATCTCCTCGATCCACCTCCTGCAGACCTTCATCAACGCCGCCAACACCTCCTCCGACACGATGCTCTGGCAGACGGTGATCCACCTCACCTTCGTCGTCTCCGCCGTCGCCCTCGCCGCGATCGACCGCTTCTTCTCCCCCAAGAGCACCGCCGACCTCACCGCCGAGCGCGCCCGCGTCGAACAAAGCGGCCCCTAACCCGCTGGAATTCGATCGCGCGGTTCCTTTGTCGTCCCATAGACGACTAAAGAACCACGACTCGGCAGCTCGGGCTCCCGTCAGTACGGCGGCAGGTCCTCGTACCAGGTGCCGAGCATGCGGAAGGCGCGCCAGAAGCGCTGCTTGGCGCCCTCCTCGTCGAGCGAGGAGTCGATGTCGGGGACGTAGAGGGCGTCGACGGTCGGGGTGAAGGCCTGGATCTCGCCCTCGCGCTGCTCGATCGGGCGGGAGAGCGGAACCTGGAGGCCGTTGAGGATGCGCAGCGCCGGCTCGCCCATGACGACGACGATTTTCGGCTGCACGATCGCCAGCTCCTCGGCGAGGCGGGCGACGCAGGCCTGGGGGGCGAGGTCGGGCTCGGCGGTCGGGCACTTGACGCAGAGCGTGCCGTAGACGACCAGCGGGTCGATCCCGAGGCGCTTGAAGCTTTTCATCAGCGCGTTGCCCGCCCGCCCGTAGAAGGCGACGCCCTCCTCGATCTCGGCCGTCATCGGCGCCTGCTTGAGCATGAAGACGTCGGCCTGCGGGTGGCCGGAGCCGAGCACCGGCATCAGCTTGCCGCGCGGGCAGTGCTGGCACTCCTGGACCTCGCGGTTCATCTGGTTGAGCTCGCGGATCGCGCGCTCCAGGTACTTCTCGCGGATCTCGTCGTCGGTGCCTCGCATCTGCCGAGACTCCTTTGACGGGCCGGGCGCCGCTCCTTTGCCGCCGGCCCGCTGCATCAGCTCTTGCTCGCGGGACGGCGTTTGCGGGGCTTGCCGCCGCGCACCGGCTTGGCATCGGGGACGCGCCGTTTCGGCGCCTTCGGCCGCCCGGTCGTCTGCAGGAACTTCAGCGTCTGCACGTAGACGAGGTTCTTGTGCTTGCGGGTGATGTCGGCGTCGCGCATCGCCTCGAGGAACTCGGCCGGGCCGTCGAAGTCGTGGATCCGCGTGCGCACGCTGCCGAGGCCCTGGGCGACGTGGCTGTCGGAGCCCGCCCCGGAGACGATCCGGTACTTGCTGGCGAACCGCACCGCCTCCTCGTTGAAGGTGGTCAGCGCCACCCGCGGGTTGAAGACCTCGAGGATGTCGATCTCCTCGACGATGTCGAGCAGGTGCTCGTAGTCGGGGACCGAGTGGAAGCGGTCGAACGGGTGCGGCACGTAGACCAGCCCGCCCTGATCGCGGATCGCGACGATCGTCTCCGCCATCGTCAGCCCCTTCGGGATCTTCTCCTCGAGGAAGAGGCCGATCACCTCGCCCTGCTCCTTCGTCTTCACCTCCTCGGCGACGATCACCTTGAGGTCGTCGAACCGCTCGGCGACCCGGCGCGCCTCCAGCGCCCCGGAGACCTCGTTGTGGTCGGTGATCGCGATCGCCCCGAGACCGCGGTCGCGGGCCGTCTGCAGCAGCACCTCGACCGGGGTCGCGCAGTCGCCGGAGTGGTCGGTGTGCATGTGCAGGTCGACCTCGATCAGCGGTCGCGAGGAGATCCGCTCGCGCAGCTCCGGATCGCCCCCCGCCGGGTGGCGGCGCGCGACCAGCCGCCGGTAGAGCGCTTCCAGCTCGTCGGTCACCGAGCCCCAGTCGCGCCCCTCGCCGTCCGGCTCGACCAGCTCGTAGCCGGCCGGGAAGTAGCGGCCGAGCAGCTCGGCGGTCGCTGCGCTGGTCACGGTGCGGGCGTCGATCCGGCCGAAGAAGATCTCGACCAGCGGCCGCGCCACCTGAGTCGAGAGGACGCGCTCCTGCGGCGCGTGGAAGGTGGCGACGTTGAGCGCGTAGGAGTGGCGCAGCGCCGCCGAGGAGATGCTCGGCGCGAACGGGTCGTGGACGTGGACGATGTCGATCGAGCGCGCGCTTTTCTTCCCCAGCAGGCGTTTGACCGGGTCGCCGGTGCCGATTCGCAGGACCTCGTGGCCGCGGGCGACGAGCTCGGCGGAGACGCGGTCGACGAACTCGCTCGCCCCAGGGGCGGCACCGCGCCGGCTGGGCGCCACCTGTGCGATGGAGAGCGGAGCGTCAGCCACGTCGAGGCCAAGCATAGGAGCCCGCCGCGTCGGCGGGCTCCCGGTGCTCGGAAAGTTGGCCGCTTAGGCCTGGGTGACGCCGGGGGCGTCGGTCGCCGGCTTCGGAGCCGCCGGCTTGCCGCGCTTGTTGGCGGCGATGTACTCCTCGGTCTGCTCGCGCGCCTCGTCGTCGGGCCGCTGCGTGTGCGGCGACTTCATCAGGTAGCTGGAGGGGCCGTCGAGCTGGCCGGAGATGCCGTTGTTGAGGGCGAGCTTGATCAACCGCACCGCGTCGATCACGACGCCGGCGGAGTTCGGCGAGTCCCAGACCTCGAGCTTCAGCTCGGCGGTCAGCGGCACGTCGCCGAAGGCTTTGCCCTCGAGCCGGATGTGCGCCCACTTGCGGTCGGTCAGCCACGGCACGTAGTCCGAGGGGCCGACGTGGACGTTGTCGGGATCGAGCTCGTGGCCCATGATCGAGGTGACCGCGTTGGTCTTCGAGATCTTCTTCGAGTCGAGGCGCTCGCGCTCGAGCATGTTGAAGAAGTCCATGTTGCCGCCGACGTTGAGCTGGCTGGTCCGCTCCAGCCGCACGCCGCGGTCGTGGAAGAGGCGGGCGAGCTGGCGGTGGACGATCGTCGCCCCGACCTGGGACTTGATGTCGTCGCCGATGATCGGCAGGCCGGCTTCCTGGAAGCGCTTGTCCCAGTAGTCCTCGCGGGCGATGAAGACGGGCAGGCAGTTGACGAAGCCGACGCCGGCCTTGAGCGCCTGCTCGACGTACCACTTGGTCGCCTCCTCGGAGCCGACCGGCAGGTAACAGACCAGGACGTCGGCCTTGGTCTCTTTGAGGATCCCGACGACGTCGGCGGTTTCGCCCGGCGCTTTGGTGATCTTCTGCTTGAGGTACTTGCCGAGCCCGTCGTGGGTCATCCCGCGCTCGACGGTGATGCCGAGGTTGGGGACGTCGGCGAACTTGATCGTGTCGTTCTGACCGGACCAGATCGCCTCGCCGAGGTCTTTGCCGACCTTCTCCGCGTCGATGTCGAAGGCGGCGACGAACTCCACGTCGCTGACGTGGTAGCCGCCGAGATCGACGTGCATCAGCCCCGGAACTTCCTCCGAGGGATCGGCGTCCTTGTAGTACTGGACGCCCTGGATGAAGGAGTTGGCGCAGTTGCCGACGCCGACGATCGCGACGCGGACCTTGTCGTCCGTGCGACCGACGCCGTTCGTGCTGCCGTTTGCTCCGTTGCTCTCACTCATGAAATCTTGTGTCCTCCTGGGATCGCGCTGAGTGGGTTGACACACCCCGTCGCCTTGCTGGTTACAGACTCTGCTCGCCGCCGTCGCTCTCGACTGCGGCCACTTCGGCACCGCGAAGCTCGTTCCTGACATGCCACACCCGCTGGAAAACGGTGAAGATCGTGAGCGCGGCAAGGACGTAGATCGACGGCGCCAAAAGCTCGAAATCGCCAATCCCAGCGCCCTTGGCGAAGATCAGCCCGATCGAAAGTAGCACCACCCTGACCGGCCGCGTCGCCAACCCGACCTTGCACTCGACCCCGAGCGCCTCGGCCCGGGCCCGCGTGTAGGAGACCATCAGCGAGCCGAGCACGGCGACCACGCACATCGCCGCCGCGAAGGCTTCGCCCTGGGCGGCGAAGTAGCCGGCGACGGCGGCGAGCACGATCCCCTCCTCGACCCGGTCGAGGGTCGAGTCGAGGAAGGCCCCGAACAGGGTCCCCTTGCCGGACATCCGCGAGTAGCGCCCGTCGAGCGTGTCCATCACCGAGCCGAGGACGAAGGCGATGCCGGCGAGGAAGAAGAGGTGCTGGGTGACGAGGACGGCGGCGACCAGGTTGCCGAACAGGCCGACCATCGAGATCGCGTTCGGGGTCAGGCGCGACTCGATCAGGCGGTCGCGGGCGTAGGCGCGCAGCTCCTGGCCGTTGCGAGCGCCGCCGCCGCGGCCGTTGCGACGGCCCTGCGGCGGGCGCGGGGGTGCCGAGGAGGCCATCTAGGCTTCGGCCTCTTGCGGCAGCCGCTGCTTGGCCTGGGCCTGGAAGGACCAGACCTCGGGCCGGGCGCGGGCGAGCAGCCGCTGGGCGACCAGGGCCGCGGTGATCGCGACCATCCAGCCGAGCACGGCGTCGATCCAGTAGTGGTTGCCGGTGACGATCACGACCCAGAGGATCAACACCGGCCAGGACGCCCAGAAGGCGCGCGACCACCAGTGGCGGCAGACCAGCGCCCCGGTGGCGCCGATCATCACCGCGAAAGCGCAGTGCATGCTGGGGATCGCCGCGTAGGGGTTGATGAACGACTTGGCGAGCGCCGAGTCGTGGTTGACGCCGGAGAATTCGTTGATCGTGTCGACGAAGCCGTATTCAGGGAACATCCGCGGCGGCGCGGTCGGGTAGAGCGTGTAGCCGACCAGGGCCAGGCCCATCGCGACGACGAACATGTTGCGGACGAAGTTGTAGGAGTCGTTGCGAAAGAAGTAGAGCCAGACCAGGAACCCGAGCGCGATCGAGAACTGGGCGTTCAGGTAGAGCTGGTTGGCGAGGTCGATCACCCATTGCGTCGGCAGGAAGAAGCTCTGCACGTCGGGCTCGAAGAGCAGGTGCAGCGAGCGCTCGAAGTCGATCACCTGCTGCCCGTGGGCCATCGCCACCGCTTTCTCGCCGTCGGCGATCCCGCGCACCGCGGTGTAAGCGAGGTCGACCCCGACCAGGATCAGAATCTGGCGCCCGAAGTCGCCCCAACCCTTGGGCAGCCTGGCGGTAACGCTGGAAAAGGCGCGCGACACGAACCGACAATTGTAATCTGCGCGTTGCCGGGCACGAAGACGGGGCGAATCGGGACCCCCGCTAAGCGAGGAACTCGAGCACGCGGTCGACCAGGACCGGGTCGTCGATCCAGGGCCAGTGGCCGGCGCCGCGGACGACCTCGAGCCTGGCGCCGGGGAGCGCGTGGGCGTAGGCGGCGCCGAAGCGCAGCGGCAGATAGGGGTCGCGGTCGCCCCAGAGGACCAGCGCGGGGCAGGCCAGGCTGGAGAGCTCGGTCCCGGCGGCCGCGAGCCTGTCCGCGTCGGCGTCGCGGTAGAGCGCCAGGATCGCGGCCTGGGTGCCGGGGCCCCAGTGGCGCCAGATCAGGTCGACCAGCTCGTCCGGCATCGCCCTGCGGTCGCCGCGGGCCTGGCGCAGCAGCAGCGCCAGCGAGGCCCTGGTGGTGGTCGCGTTGAGGAGCTCGCCGATCGGCCGGCGGCGCCAGAGCCGGGCGATCCAGTGCCAGCGGTAGCCGGCCAGCAGCGGCACCGCGTTGACGACGACCAGCCGCTCGACCAGGTCCGGTCGCCGCTGGGCGCCGATCAGGGCGAGGCCGCCCCAGTCGTGGACGACCAGCCGGCGGCGCCCCACTCCGAGCTGGTCGAGGCAGCGCTCGAGGAAGTCGGAGAGCCCGTGCATCGAGTAGTCGAAGGCGGCCGGGTCGGGCCGGTCCGAGCGTCCCCAGCCGGGCATGTCGATCGCGATCGCGGCGCCGCCCCTTTCCATGAACGGCAGCCAGTCCTCGCCGTGGGTCGGGTTGCCGTGGCAGTAGACGACCGGCGTCCCCTCGCCCTCGACGCGGCGGTAGAACGCCCGCACCCCGTCGACGACCAGCTCCCCCTCCTCGATCTGCCCCACCAGCCGACCCTACGCCAATCGCGCGGTTCCTTTGTCGTCCCATAGACGACAAAGGAACCGCGCGATGCATCTAGGGTGCGGCGGTGGCTTGGAAGCGGCCAGAGAAGCGCCGGGTGCGGGCGATCCGCGACCGCCTGCGGGAGATGTACGGACGGCCGGTCAACGAGCCGCACGGGCAGCCGATCGCCGAGCTGATCAAGACGGTGCTCTCCCAGCACACGAACGACCGCAACCGCGACCGCTCCTTCGCCGCGCTGCGCGAGCGCTTCCCCAGCTGGGAGGAAGTGCGCGACGCGCCGACCGACGAGCTCGAGGAGGCGATCCGCCCCGGCGGGCTGGCGAAGCAGAAGGCGCCGCGGATCCAGGCGATCCTCGAGCGGCTCGGGGACCCGCCCGACCTCGCCTGGGTGGAGGCGGCGCCGCGGGAGGAGTCGATGGGGTTCCTGCTCGACCTGCCGGGAGTCGGCCGCAAAACGGCCGCCTGCGTCTACATCTTCACCTGGGACATCCCGGAGATCCCGGTCGACGTCCACGTCCACCGGGTCGGCGGGCGGCTCGGCCTGTTCCCGGAGAAGGCCTCGTTCGAGCGCGCGCACGACGAGATGCTGGCGATCGTCGACCCCGCCGACGCCTACGAGCTGCACATGAACCTGATCCGCCACGGGCGCACGCTGTGCCGCCCGAAACCGCGCTGCGGGGAGTGCGAGCTGCGGCGGATGTGTCCCTGGTATCGCGCCAACCACTGAAGCGCGAGCCATTGTTCCCGGAGGCGGCGTTAGTATCCCCGCCGCTAAATGAGCAAGCGCACCTTCATCGTCTTCGGGGGGCTGGTCGTGGTCCTCGCCGTCCTCATCCCCTGGCTGGTCTTCGGCTCCAAGGGGGACGCCGAATCCGGCGCCCAGGACGTGCCCGCGAACCTGAAGGGCGGCCAGGAACTGTTCAAGATCAACTGCGGCAACTGCCACACGCTCTACGCGGCCGGGACCGACGGCAACTACGGCCCCAACCTCGACGAACTTCTCTCGACCACCGGCGAAGCCCCCTCGGGCGACGGTGCCGCCGACGCGATCAAAGGCGTCGAAGGGCGCGTCCTCAACGCGGTCGAACACGGCGTCAACGGCGACACGCCGGGCCGGATGCCGGGCGGCATCCTCAACGAAGAGCAGGCCAAGGAAGTCGCCGCCTTCGTCGCCGCCACCGCCGGCGAGGGCTGAGCTCCCCTCTTTCGCGGCGCACCTTCCAGGCGCTACGGTGTTCCTGCGGGTGAGGCAGGGAACCGAACCCAGGAGGAGCTTTTGAATTACCGAACCGCACCGACCCGGGGGGTCGCGCTGGCTCTGATCGTCGCCGCTGCGGCCTGCCTGGCCTGTCTGGCCTGCGCCGGCCTCGCCCAGGCGAAGGTCAAGCCGGGCAAAGGCACGATCGTCGACGTGATGACCCGCAACCTCTACCTGGGCGCGGACCTGGCGCCGGCGCTGGCGTCGAAATCGCAGGCCGAATTCTTCGAGGCCAACGGCGGCATCGTGCGCCAGGTCGAAGCGACCAACTTCCCAGTCCGGGCGAAGGGCCTGGCGAAGGAGATCCTCGAGTGAGGATCCCGACCTGGTCGGCCTGCAGGAGGTCGCGCTGTGGCGCGAAGCGCCGCCCTCGGTCGGCCCGATCCTCTCCGGCAAACCGTCGGCGGAAACCGTCAAGTACGACTTCCTGGCGCTGCTGCTCGCGCAGCTGAACAAGAAGGGCAGGAACTACAGGGCCGTGGTGGTCCAGAACGAGTTCGACTTCGAGGCTCCCGCCAACGCCAACGGGATTCCCGGCGACGGGCCCGGCGGCGGCACCGGCCTGCTGGCGAACACCGAGGTCAACGGCCGGTTGACGATGCGCGACGTGATCCTCGCCAAGGTCGGCGACGGCGTCGTCACCTCGAGCCCGACCAGCGGCAACTTCGTCCACCCGCTGGTGGTGAAAGTGGCGGGCGGCACCGAAATCGCGGTCACCCGCGGCTGGACCGCGGTCAACGCCAAGGTCCGCGGCAGCAAGCTGTTCCACTTCGTCAATTCCCACCTCGAGGCGTTCGACCCGGAGACCGTCTACCCCAGCATCCGCGCCCAGCAGGCAGAAGAGCTGGTCGCGCCGGGCGGCCCGGCGGCGAACGCGCTGCCGGTGATCCTGGTCGGCGACTTCAACTCCGACGTCAAGACCGAAGTGAAGCCGGGCGACGGGCAGGCCTACCGGGTCCTCAAGAAGGCCGGCTTCCGCGAGCGGGCGACGACGAAAAAACGGACCTGCTGCATCGAAACCTCCTACGACCTCAAAACCGGGGGCGGCAAGGCCGAGTTCGACCACACGGTCGACCATGTGATGACCAACACGCCGAAGAAGGTGAAGCTGGTCTCCTCGGAAGTCACCGGCCAGGTCAAGAACAACGGCTACTGGGACTCCGACCACGCCGGGCTGTTCAGCTCGCTGCTGATCCTGCGCTGAGCCGGAGCGACATGCAGGCTTGGAAAGGGCGCCCGTGCGGCGCCCTTTCCCTTGCTTGCATTCTTTGCATGATCTGCCATACTGCCACTTAGATTTCTTAGGCTTCAATCAACGAAACCCCTGGAGGTATGCAGAAAAGTGGCAAAGACGATCGGGATCGACCTCGGCACGACCAACTCGTGCGTCGCAGTGATGGAGGGCGGCGAGCCGACCGTCCTGGAGAACGCGGAGGGCGGCCGCACGACCCCGTCCGTCGTCGCCTTCACGGAGGGCGGCGAGCGCCTGGTCGGGACCGTCGCCAAACGGCAGGCGGTGATGAACCCCGAGAACACGATCTTCTCGATCAAGCGCTTCATGGGCCGCAAGGAGTCCGAAGTCAAAGAGGAGGAGACGATCGTCCCGTACGAGGTCGAGGCCGGCCCCAACGGCGACGTGCGCGTCGACGTGCGCGGCAAGCAGTACAGCCCGCCGGAGATCAGCGCGATGATCCTGCAGAAGCTGAAGACCGACGCCGAAGCGAAGCTCGGCGACACCGTCGACAGCGCCGTGATCACCGTCCCCGCCTACTTCAACGACGACCAGCGCCAGGCGACCACCGACGCCGGCAAGATCGCCGGCCTCGAGGTCAAGCGGATCATCAACGAGCCGACCGCGGCGGCACTGGCCTACGGGCTCGACAAAGAGAAAGCCGACCAGACGATCCTCGTCTTCGACCTCGGCGGCGGCACCTTCGACGTCTCCGTGCTGGAAATCGGCGACGGCGTCTTCGAGGTGAAGGCGACCGCCGGCGACAACCACCTCGGCGGCGACAACTGGGACAAAGCGATCGTCGAGTGGCTGGTCGCCGAGTTCAAACGCGACCAGGGCGTCGACCTCGCGGCCGACAAGAACTCGCTGCAGCGCCTCTACGAGGCGGCCGAGAAAGCGAAGATCGAGCTCTCCTCGACGCAGGAGACGCAGATCAACCTGCCCTTCATCACCGCGGTCGAGGGGCAGCCCAAGCACCTCGACCTGAAGCTCAGCCGCTCGAAGCTGAACGAGCTGACGGCGGAGCTGCTGGAGCGGATCGTCGGCCCGGTCAAACGGGCGCTCGACGACGCCGACGCGGCGATCGACCACGTCGTCCTGGTCGGCGGCATGACCCGCAACCCCGCGGTCCGCGACCGCGTCAAGGAGCTGACCGGCAAGGACCCCCACCAGGGCGTCAACCCGGACGAGGTCGTCGCGGTCGGCGCCGGCATCCAGGCCGGCGTGCTGGCCGGCGACGTCAAGGACGTGCTGCTGCTCGACGTCACCCCGCTGACCCTCGGGATCGAGACCAAAGGCGGCGTGATGACGAAGCTGATCGAGCGCAACACGACGATCCCGACGAAGAAGTCGGAGACCTTCTCGACCGCCGACGACAACCAGCCGTCGGTCGAGATCCACGTCCTCCAGGGCGAGCGCGAGATGGCCAGCGGCAACAAGAGCCTGGGCAAATTCCAGCTCACCGGGATTCCGCCGGCGCCGCGCGGGATGCCGCAGATCGAGGTCACCTTCGACATCGACGCCAACGGCATCATCAACGTGACCGCGCAAAGACAAAGGCACCGGGAAAGAGCAGAAGATCGAGATCAAATCCGGCTCCGGGCTCTCCGACGAGGAGATCCAGAGCATGGTCTCCGACGCCGAGTCGCACGCCGAGCCGAGGACAAAGTCAGCGTGAGCTGGCCGAGGCCCGCAACCTCGCCGAGAACGCCGCCTACGCAGCCGAGAAAGCGATCGCCGACGCCGGCGACAAAGTCGACCAGGGGACCAAGGACGAGGTCGAGGTCGCTGTCAAAGAGGTGCGCGAGGTCGCTCGAGGGCGGCAGCCTCGAGGAGGTCAACGCGAAGACCGAGGCGCTGAACGCGGCGATGACCAAAGCCTCCGAGCAGATCTACGCCGCGGCTTCCGGCCGAGGAGGCGGGCGCCGACGGCGCTGGCGCCGAGCGGCGAGCTCCGGCGACGACGAGGAAGTCGTCGACGCCGAGGTGGTCGACGAGGAGGGCAAGTGAGCGAGGAGCGCCGGGACGACCCGATCGAGCCCCGGCCCGCGGGCGCCGGGGAGGAGGAGGCCTCGCCCTCACAACAGCGGGGAGGTTCGGTTGAGGCCTCCTCCTCGCCGCCACCCGCGGGAGAGGCCGTCGAGCAGGACATCGAGCGCGCTGCTCGCTGATGCGGAAGCTAAAAAGGACGAGTACCTCGAACTTGCGCGGCGGACGCAGGCGGACTTCGAGAACTTCCGGAAGCGGATGAGCGGCTGAGGTGCAGGCGGCCTCGGTGCGCGGCAAGGCCCAGCTCGCGGCGCGAGGTCGCGCCGGTGCTCGATGACCTCGAGCGGGCGCTGCAGGCAGCCGGCCTCGACCCCGAGGGCGACTCCGAGGACGGGCTCGCCCACGGCGTCCTGCTGGTCTTCCGCGGTCTGCGGGAGACGCTGAAGCGCAACGGCATCGAGCAGGTCGACCCGCAGGGCGAGAAGTTCGACCCGAACCTGCACGAGGCGCTCTCGACGCTGCCGGTCGAGGGAACCGAGCCCGGCATCGTCGTCGAGGTGATGCAGAAGGGCTACCGATTCGAAGAGCAGCTGATCCGCCCCGCGCGGGTGGTTGTCAGCGCATGACTCCCGGAGTCATCTAAGGAGAGAAGTGGCAGACGAGCTCTACAAGACGCTTGGGGTTTCCAAGAACGCCTCCGACGAGGAGATCAAGAAGGCGTACCGCAAGCTGGCGCGCGAGTACCACCCGGACCGCAACCCGGACGATCCCGCCGCGGAGGAGAAGTTCAAGGAGGTCTCCGCCGCCCACGACGTCCTCGCCGACCCGGAGAAGCGCAAGGAGTACGACGCCGGGCCGCTTCGGCGGTTCGGCGGCGTTCGGCGGTGGCGGCAACCCGTTCGGCGGCGGCGCTGCCCAGGGCGGTGGCTTCAGCGCCGACCTCGGCGACATCTTCTCGATGTTCAACCGCGGCGGCGGTCGCCGCGGGCAGCCCGAGGCGGTGCGCGGGCGCGACCTCGAGACCGAGGTGCGGCTGAGCTTCGACCAGGCGGTCGGCGGCGACCAGATCAGCGTCACCGTGCCGAAGGCCGAGCGCTGCCGGACCTGCCACGGCAGCGGCGCCAAACCGGGCACCGGCCCGGTCACCTGCCCGCGCTGCGAAGGCCGCGGCATCGACGCCCAGAGCCAGGGCTTCTTCTCGATCAGCCAGCCCTGCCCGCAGTGCGGCGGCGCCGGCCAGATCATCGAGGACCCCTGCCCGACCTGCGGCGGCTCCGGCCTCACCCAGCAGACCAAGCGCTACAAGGTCAACGTCCCCGCCGGGGTCAAGGACGGGACCCGGATCCGGCTCGCCGGCAAGGGCGAGGCCGGCCCCCGCGGCGGACCGCCCGGCGACCTCTACGTCACCACCAGGGTGACCGCCTCCCCGGTGTTCAAACGGCTCGACGACGGCAACCTCGAGGTGACGGTGCCGATCTCGATCCCCGAGGCGCTGCGCGGCGGCACGATCGAGGTGCCGACGCTGAGCGGGACGAAGAAGATCAAGGTCGCGCCGGGGACCCGGCACGGGGCGATCCAGCGGCTGCGCGGCGAGGGCCCGCCGAGGCCGAAGGGGAAGGGCAACGGCGACATCCGCTACCGGCTCGAGATCGAGGTCCCGAAAGAGCTCAGCGAGGAGCAGAGCGAGGCGGCCGAGAAGCTTGCCGAGGCCTTCAACGGCGACGACCCGCGGGCCGACCTGCTGCGCAAGGCGGGGGTCTCCTGATGCCGACCTACCGCCGCCGCGTCAAGGCCGAGCTTCGACGAGGAGCAGGGCGTGTTCATGATCTCGGTCGCCGCGGAACTGGCGGAGATGCACCCGCAGACGCTGCGGATGTACGAGCAGCGCGGGCTGATCGCGCCGAAGCGCTCGCCGAAGAACACCCGCCTCTACTCGCAGCGCGACGTCGAGCGGCTGCGGCGGATCCAGGAAATGACCGCGCAGGGGCTGAACCTGGTCGGGGTCGAGACGGTGCTGGTGCTGGAAGAGCGGGTGGCGAAGCTGAGCGCCGAGCTGTCGCGGGCGCGCAAGCGGATCGAAGCGCTGGAGGGGACAGGAAAGGAAGGCTTCACTGATGCAGGCGGATCGATTCACGGTCAAATCCCAGGAAGCGGTGCAGTCGGCGCTGGAGCTGGCGCGCGGCCACCGCAACCCGGAGGCCGCTCCCCCTCACCTGCTGGCCGCCCTGCTCGACCAGCCCGACGGTCTGGTCGTGCCGATCCTGCAGCGGGTCGGCGCCGACACCGCGACGATCGCCGCTGGCGCCGCTGAGGCCGTCGCGGCGCTGCCGAAACTCGGCGGCGGCAGCGAGGAGCCGCGGATGTCCTCGGCGCTGGCGGAGGCGCTGCGGCGCTGCCGAGCAGCGAAATGGGACGGCTCGGCGACGAGTACATCTCGACCGACCACCTGCTGCTCGCGCTGACCGCCGACCCGGGCGCTCGGCGAGCTGCTCCCCGACCGCGGCTCGCTCGACAAGGCGATCGCCGAGGTCCGCCCGCAGAAGGTCACCTCCCCCAACCCCGAGTCGACCGCGCAGGCGCTGGAGAAATTCGGCCGCGACCTGACCGCCGACGCGCGCGCCGGCAAGCTCGACCCGGTGATCGGCCGCGACGAGGAGATCCGCCGGGTGATCCAGGTCCTCTCCCGTCGCACCAAGAACAACCCGGTGCTGATCGGCGACCCCGGCGTCGGCAAGACCGCGATCGTCGAGGGGCTGGCGCAGCGGATCGTCGACGGCGACGTGCCCGAGAGCCTGCGCGACCGCCGCGTGATCGCGCTCGACATCGGCTCGCTGCTGGCCGGCTCGAAATACCGCGGCGAGTTCGAGGAGCGGCTGAAAGCGGTGCTCTCCGACGTCCAGGAGGCGGAGGGGCAGATCGTCCTCTTCCTCGACGAGCTCCACACGATCGTCGGCGCCGGGGCCGCCGAAGGCGCGGTCGACGCCGCCAACCTGCTGAAGCCGATGCTGGCCCGCGGCGAGCTGCGCGCGGTCGGCGCCACCACCCTCGACGAGTACCGCAAGCACATCGAGAAGGACGCGGCGCTGGAGCGGCGCTTCCAGCCGGTCCTCGTCGGCGAGCCCGACATGAGCGACACGATCGCGATCCTGCGCGGGCTCAAGCCCCGCTACGAACAGCACCACGGCGTCCGCATCGCCGACTCGGCGGTGGTCGCCGCCGCGACCCTCTCCGAGCGCTACATCGCCGACCGCTTCCTGCCCGACAAGGCGATCGACCTGATCGACGAGGCGGCCTCGCGGCTGAAGATCGAGATCGACTCGGTCCCGACCGAGATCGACGAGGTCGAGCGGCGGGTCCAGCAGCTGGAGATCGAGCGCGAGGCGCTGAAGAAGGAGACCGACGACGCCTCGAAGGCGCGCCTGGAGGCGCTCGAGGCCGAGCTCGCCAACCTGCGCGAGGAGGCGACCGAGCTGCGCACCCGCTGGCAGAACGAGAAGGAGCCGCTCGACGCGATCAAGGAGGCGAAGGGCCAGCTCGAGCAGGCGCGGGTGGAGATCGAGCAGGCCGAACGCGAGGCCGACCTCGAGCGCGCCGCCAAGCTCAAGTTCGGCGAGATCCCGGAGCTGGAAGCGAGCGTCGCCGAGCAGGAGGCGCGGCTGGCCGAGCTGCACTCCGGCGGCGGCACGATGCTGGCCGACGAGGTGACCGAGGAGGACGTCGCCGAGGTGGTCGGCAAATGGACCGGGATCCCGGTCACCCGCCTGCTCGAGGGCGAGGTCCAGAAGCTGATCCAGATGGAGGAGCGCCTGCACGACCGGGTGATCGGCCAGGACGAGGCGATCTCCGCGGTCTCCAACGCGCTGCGGCGCTCGCGGGCCGGGCTCTCGGACCCGGGCCGGCCGATCGGCTCCTTCCTCTTCCTCGGCCCGACCGGGGTCGGCAAGACCGAGCTGGCGAAGGCGCTGGCCGAGTTCATGTTCGACTCCGAGGGGGCGATCGTTCGCCTCGACATGTCCGAGTACATGGAGAAGCACACGGTCTCGCGCCTGGTCGGCGCGCCGCCCGGCTACGTCGGCTACGAGGAGGGCGGCCAGCTGACCGAGGCGGTCCGCCGCCGGCCCTACGCGGTGGTCCTGCTCGACGAGATCGAGAAGGCCCACCCCGACGTCTTCAACACGCTGCTGCAGATCATGGACGACGGCCGCCTCACCGACGGCCAGGGCCGCACCGTCAGCTTCACCAACACGGTCCTGATCATGACCTCCAACGTCGGCTCGGACCGGATCGTCGGCGAGCAGGTCGACGAGCAGATCCGCGAGCAGATCGAGGAGGTGCTGGCGGCGACCTTCAAGCCCGAGTTCCTCAACCGGATCGACGACACGGTGATCTTCCACCGGCTCTCGAAGGCCGACATCGGCCGCATCGTCGAGCTCCAGGTCGACCAGCTGGTCGCCCGCGTCCACGAGCGCGGGATCGAGGTCGAGCTGAGCGACGACGCCCGCACCCTGCTCGGCAACCTCGGCTACGACCCGGTCTACGGCGCGCGGCCGCTGAAGCGGGTGATCCAGAAGCAGCTGGTCGACAAACTGGCGCTGAAGCTGCTGGAGGGGGAGTTCGCCGAGGGCGACACGGTCCGGGTCGAAGCCGCCGAGGGCGAGCTGGTCTTCGAGCGCGCCACCGCATCGACCTAGGCCTTTCAGGGCTCATATAAGAGCGCGTTCCTGCCGAAACAACTATCCGGATCAGCGGTCTTAAGTTTCGGCTTAAGCTTGAGGGCCAATCTTCACCCGGCATATGGATAGTCAAGAAACCCCGATCAACCGAAGCGAGCGTCGGCGCAAGCGGCTCTCGGTCGCTGCCGAACGCGTCTCGCTCTGGTTCGAGGAGTGGGTGCGCTGGCGCGGCGGCGACGCCCTGCGCTCGCTCTTCGAGCTCGTCCGCCGGCCCTTCGAGTGGGCCGCCTGGGCGGTTCGCCGCGGTCTGATCTGGCCGCTGCAGGACCGCACCGGCAACGTCGGCCCGGCCCTCGCCGCGATCGCCGCCGTCCTCGTGGTCGCCGCCGGCGTCGCCGCGATCCTCGGCTCGACCTCCGGCGGGGGAGGCGACGAGCCCGCCGGCGAGCAGGTCGCGGTCGCCCCCGAGCCCGCCGCGTCCGTCGCTCCGAAGCAGGTCGAGAAGGATCCCAGCGCGACCCTGCAGGGCGCGACCCCTGTCTTCGAGCCGGCCAGGCAGGCGCGGCGCGAGAAGACCTCCGAGCCGCCGTCCGCCGAGCCGACCGAGACCGTCCCCACCGACCCCGACCCGGCGACGGCGACGATCGGCTCGGGCCCCGGCGCCGCCACCTCCTCCGCCCCGGCCGCCGCCGCCTCGACGCAGTCTTCGATCGGCGTCGACGGGCCGCCGGCCGGACCGGAGGCGATCGCGGTCGCCGAAGAATTCGCCGGCGCCTTCGTCCTCTATGAGACCGGCGGCGAGGAGTCGAAGGTCCGTAAGGCCTTCACCGCGACGGCTACCCCGGAACTGGCGAAGTCGCTGCTGCGCCGCCCGCCCCGGCTGCCCGCCAACGTCGAGGTCCCGAAGGCGAAGGTCGTCAACGTCGTCGCCGGCCCCTCGCACGGCGGCGTCTATACGGTCAGCGTCTCGCTGCTGCGGGTCGGCCTGACCAGCGAGCTGCGGCTGGACATGGAAAAGCTGAAAAACAACTGGCGCGTGACCAACGTCCTCGGCTGAGGACCTGACCATGGAACGCGCTCGCAAGATCCAGACGCTCGCCGCGACGGCCGCCGCCACGGTGGCGCTGGCGGTCCCGATCGCGGTCGCCCACGCCGAGCCCGCGACCGCGCCGATCCCCGGCGCCGCGCTGGAGGAGCCGACCGCGGCAACGGCCCCCGGCCCGCTCGAGCAGGGGGCGACGCTGGCGCCACCGGCTCCTCAGGAGGAGTCCGCGGAGCCCGGCGCCAACGGCGGCCTCAACGCCGGCGACGGCACCGCCGAACCCGAACCCGACCAGGGCGAAGAGGAAGCGGTCGAAGAGTCCGACGGCGCCACCCCCGACCCGACCTCGGCGCTGCCGACGATCCCCGCCTTCCCGACCTCCAGCTGCGCCTCCAGCGGCGTGCCGCCGGTCCTGATCCCGATCTACCAGCGCGCCGCGACGGCGTACGAGCTCGGCCCGCAGGGCCCGGCGGTGCTGGCCGGGATCAACGAGATCGAGACCGGCTTCGGCCAGAACCTCGGCCCCTCCTACGCCGGCGCGGTCGGCTGGATGCAGTTCATGCCGGCGACCTGGTCCGCCTACGGGGTCGACGCCGACCAGGACGGCGTCGCCGATCCCAACAACCCCGAAGACGCGATCTTCGCCGCCGCCTCCTACCTGGCCGCCTCCGGGATGCCGGCCGACACCTACGGCGCGATCTTCGCCTACAACCACGCCGACTGGTACGTCGCCGACGTGCTCGCCAACGCCGCCTGCTTCGCCCAGGAAGTCGGCGGGCCCGGGATCACCGCCTCCAGCCTGACCCCGAAGATCCAGGTCTTCAATTGCACCGCGGCGCCGGGCTCGCGCAAGCAGATCCCGCCGCTCTACATGCGCGCCTTCGAGGACGCCGCCGCCCGCTACGAACTCGGCAAGCGCGGCGTCTGGGTGCTCGCCGCGGTCGCCCGCCTGGAGTCGGACTTCGGCCGCGGGATGAGCAAGGAGCAGCTGCGGGAGACCGGGCCGTTCGGGCTCGACGGCAGCGAGTGGAAGCGCTACGCGGTCGACGGCGACGAGGACGGGCGGATCAGCCGCGAGGACCCGGTCGACTCGGCGGCGACGCTGGCCCGGCTGATCTGGTCGCGCGGCAGCATCGAGGCCGGCGTCTTCAGCCACAACCAGGCCGAGTGGTACGTGCAGGAGGTGCTCGGCGAGGCCGACGCGATGGCCGGCGAGTGCAGGGTCCGCTACGCCGACTGGGCCCTGGCGCCGCTGGAAAGCGGCTTCATCACCCCCGGCGAGCAGGCGGTCCTGATGGGCAGCCTGGCCAGCGCCCCGCGCAGCGCCCCGCAGGCGGTCAAGGCAGTGATCGCCGCCGCCAACTCGATCACCCACACCCCCTACGTCTGGGGCGGCGGGCACGGCTCTTGGTACTCCTACGGCTACGACTGCTCCGGCTCGGTCAGCTACGCCCTGCACGGCGCCGGGCTGCTCGACACGCCGCTGGTCTCCGGCGCCCTCGCCGGCTACGGCGAGCCCGGCCCCGGCAGGTGGATCACGATCTACGCCAACGCGACCCACGTCTACATGGAAGTCGCCGGCCTGCGCTTCGACACGGTCGGTAACTTCGGCGGCGAAACCGGCCCCCGCTGGCACACCGAGCCGCCCTACCCCGACGGCTTCGAAGTCCGCCACCCGACCGGCTACTGAGATCCGCTGTTCCTTTTCCGCGAATAGCGCGGCAAAGGCGCAGCGCGACAATCGCAGAAGTGGGTAGGTTGTCCTCAACCTTCGAAAAGGGAGCGGGAGATGCCTACTTATCTGATGCTGACCAACCTGACCGCCGAGGGCGTGCGGACGCTGAAGAACAACCCGACCCGGGTGGCCGAGGTGAACAAAGAGGTCGAGCAGATCGGCGCCAGGGTCGTCGCCCAGTACGCGACGCTCGGCCAGTACGACTTCGTCACCGTGATCGAGGCCCCGAACGCGGAGACGATGGCCAAGGTCTCGGTCGAGCTCGGCTCGCGCGGGACGATGACCTCGCAGACCCTCACCGCGATCCCGGCCGACGAGCTGTCGGGCTCGCTCTAGGCGCGGCTTGAAGGCGCTCGTAGTCGGCGGCGGCGGTCGCGAGCACGCGATCGTGCGGGCGCTGCGGCGCTCGGCCCACGCCCCCGAGGTGCTCTGCGCGCCCGGCAACGCCGGGATCGCTGCCGACGCCGAGTGCCTGGCGATCGCCGCCGACGACGTCGAGGCGCTGGTCGCAGCCGCCCGCGAGCGGCGCGTCGACCTGGCGGTGATCGGGCCCGAGGCGGCGCTGGTCGTCGGCATCGTCGACGCCTTGGAGGAGGCCGGGGTGCCGGCCTTCGGCCCCAGCCGCGCCGCCGCCGAGCTGGAGGGCTCCAAGGCCTTCGCCAAGGAGCTGATGGGCGAGGCCGGGGTGCCGACCGCCGCCCACGAGCTGCTGCGCAACCGCGAGGAGGCGCTCGCCGCGCTCGCCTCGACCAGCTACCCGATCGTGCTCAAGGCTGACGGCCTGGCGGCCGGCAAGGGAGTGATCCTCCCCTCCACCGAGGCGGAGGCGCGCGAGGCGATCGACCTCTTCTTCACCGAGCGCCGCTTCGGCGAGACGACGGTGATCCTCGAGGAGCTGCTCGAGGGCGAGGAGCTCTCGCTGCTCGCCCTCTGCGACGGCGAGAACGTGGTGCCGCTGGCGCCGGCCCAGGACTACAAGCGGATCTTCGACGGCGACCTCGGGCCGAACACCGGCGGCATGGGCAGCTACTCGCCGGTGCCCGGCTTCGGCCAGGAGGAGATCGAGGCGATCGTCGACCTCGTCCACCGGCCGATCGTCGCCGCGATGGCGGCGCGCGGGCGCCCCTTCCACGGCGTCCTCTACGCCGGCCTGATGATCGGCGCCGAGGGCCCCAAGGTGCTCGAGTTCAACACCCGCTTCGGCGACCCGGAGACGCAGGCGGTGCTGCCGCGGTTGCGCTCGGACATCGTCGACCTCTTCCTCGCCGCCCGCGAGCCGGGCGGCCTGGCGGGCATGGGCGCCGAGTTCGATCCCGACTGGGCGGTGACCCTGGTGCTGGCCTCGGCCGGCTACCCGGAGAGCGCCTCCAGGGGAGACGCGATCCGCGGCCTCGAGGAGGCGGCGCGGCTGGCCGAGGTGACCCACGCCGGCACCGCCGCGAGCGGCGGCGAGATCGTCACCGCCGGCGGTCGCGTCCTCAACGTCACCGCCCTCGGGGCCGGCCCGGCCGAGGCCCGCGATCGTGCATACGATGCGGCCAGCCGGATCTCCTTCGAGGGAATGCAGATCCGCACCGACATCGCCGCCCGCGCCGTCGAGCGAGCTCCCAGCCAGTCCACCTAGAGAGGCAAGATGAACGAGATCTCAGACCCCACCCCGACGCCGGCCCCCGGCGTCGCCCCCGCCACCGAGACCGAGACCCTCCAGCAGATCGAGGAGATCGACGCCGAGACCCCGCTGGTCGGGATCATCATGGGCTCGAAGAACGACATGGACAAGATGCTGCCGGCGGAGAAGGCGCTGCAGGACGCCGGCATCCTCTGCGAGGTGCGGGTGATGAGCGCCCATCGCGACCCTGAGATGGTGCGCGAGTACTGCATGAACGCGCGGATGCGCGGGATGAAGGTGATCATCGCCGGGGCCGGGATGTCGGCGGCGCTGCCCGGCGTCGCCGCCGCCCACACCGACCTGCCGGTGATCGGCGTTCCGATCCTCGGCAAGTCGCTCGGGGGGCTCGACGCGCTGCTCTCGGCGGTGCAGATGCCGCCCGGGATCCCGGTGGCCTGCGTGGCGATCGACGGCGCCAAAAACGCCGGCATCCTCGCCGCCCGCATCATCAACGCCTAGAGTCGCCGGCGTGATCCCCCGCTACACCCGCCCGGAGATCGGGGCCGTCTGGACCCCGCAAGCGAAGATGGAGACCTGGCTCGAGGTCGAGCTGGCGGCGACCGAGGCCTGGGCGGCCGAGGGCGTAGTCCCCGCCGCCGCGGCGGAGACCGCGCGGGCGCAGGCCGCCTTCACGGTCGAGGCGGTCGACGAGCGCGAGCGGGTGACCGACCACGACGTCGCCGCCTTCGTCGACGTGGTCGCCGCCTCGGTCGGCGAGCACGGGCGCTGGATCCACTACGGCCTCACCTCCTCCGACGTCCTCGACACGGCGCTGGCGCTGCAGCTGCGCCGGGCCGGCGAGATCCTCGTCGCCGGCGCCCGCGCCTACCGCGACGCGCTGGTCGCGCGGGCGCTCGAGCACCGCGACACCCTCTGCGTCGGCCGCACCCACGGCGTCCACGCCGAGCCCACCACCTTCGGCCTGCGGCTGGCCGGCTTCGCCTTCGAGGCCGACCGCAACGTCACCCGGCTCGAGGCTGCGTTCGCCCAACTCGCCTTCGGCAAGCTCTCCGGCGCGGTCGGGACCTACGCCTCGATCCCGCCCGCGGTCGAGGCGCGGGTGATGGAGCGGCTCGGGCTCGGGCGCGAGGACGTCGCCACCCAGGTCGTCCCCCGCGACCGCCACGCCGTCCTCACCGCCGCGATCGCGGTCGCCGGCTCCGGCCTTGAGCGCTTCGCGACCGAGGTCCGCAACCTGCAGAAAACCGAGCTGCGCGAGGTCGAAGAGCCCTTCGCCGCCGGCCAGAAGGGCTCCTCGGCGATGCCCCACAAGCGCAACCCGATCCGCACCGAGCGGATCACCGGCCTGGCCCGGGTCCTGCGCGGCTACGCGCAGGCGGGGATCGAGAACGTGGCCCTCTGGCACGAGCGCGACATCTCCCACTCCGGCGCCGAGCGGGTGATCCTCCCCGACGCGACGATCCTGCTCGACTACATGCAGGACCTCGGCACCAAGGTCGGTGCCGGGATGACGATCAACGCCGAGCGGATGCGCGAGAACCTCGGCCTCACCCACGGCGCCCTGTTCAGCCAGCGGGCCCTGACCGCGCTGGTCGAGGCCGGGCTGACCCGCGACGACGCCTACCGGATCGTCCAGGAGAACGCCCAGCGCGCCTGGGACACCCGGACCGAGTTCCGCGATCTGCTGGCCGCCGCCGACACGCCCGAGCTCGACCTCGACGCGATCTTCGACTACGGCGCCTACCTCACCCACCTGCCCGAGATCTTCGGGCGGCTGGAAGCCCTGCGGGCCTGACCCGGAGAAAGCGCCGCTGGACCGCCGGTCCAGCGGCGGCGGGCGCTTTCTGGACCGCCGGTCCATTGCGCGGCGGGCGCCGATCTGCGTCGGGCGATCCGCTTGTACAGCGGGCCAGTAGGCGCCCGTGAAATATGTCCAGTTGGTGGTTTTTGGCCGGCGGAACCGGGCCTAGATTCGCCTGCCTGCCCCGGCGCTCTCGTCCGAGTTCGGGCGCACCCCATTCCTCGTCTGTCCCTACCCCACACGGGAGATGCCCTTGATGCGTGCACGTTCGCTTCGGAAGTTGTTGCCCCTGTTCCTCGTCCTCGGCCTCCTCGCGGCGCTGATCCCCAGCGTCGCCAGCGGCGATCTCGACGACCTGCCCGACCCGCTCGACCGCGGGCCCTACCAGGTCGACCGCCTCGATCCGTTCAAGCTCGGGACCTACAGCTACCAGGAACCCGCAGCGGGCGGTGGAGCCGCCACCGGCAACAGCGAACCGAACGCCTTCCCGCTGCGCGGATCGGCATTCGTGCCGACCGACAAACCGGGCAAGTCCCCGATCATCGTGCTCGTCCACGGCAACCACGGCAGCTGTGACGTCAACAGCACCGCGCCCAACTGCGCGACCTACAAGCGCAACGACGAGGGCTACGCCTACCTGGCGGAAAACATGGCGACCTGGGGCTACAGCGTCTTCTCGCTCGATCAGGACCAGCTGATGGCGCGCCAGGACAACATCGGCAAAGGCATGCACGCCCGGCGCCTCTACATCTCGGCCCTGCTCGACGCGCTCTACCGGGCCAACGAGCCCGGCGGCGTCCCGACCGAAGCGCAGGACCCGACCTACAACATCGGCAAATCGCTGCTCGGCACGCTCGACTTCACGCGGATCGGCCTGATGGGCCACTCCCGCGGCGGCGACGCCGTCTCCAGCTTCGTCGACTGGAACCGCATCCGCCCGACCGGCCGCCGCTACCCGCTGCGCGCGGTGATCTCGCTGGCCCCGGTCAACTACGAACGCAGCGCCACCTACGGGGTCCCCTTCATGGCGATCCTCCCCTGGTGCGACGGCGACGTCTCCAACCTGCAGGGCGCGCGGATCTACGAGCGCAGCCAGCACGTCAAGGGCGTCAACCCCTACCCCACCATGCAGTCCTCCCAGCTGGGCGGAAATCACAACTGGTACAACAGCGTCTGGTTCGCCGACGGCGACGACTCCGGCGGTGCGGACCCCGCCTGCGGGCCTGGTGACGCCAACAACATCCGCCTCAGCGGACAGGCCGGCACCGACCCTTCCGAAAGCTATGTGCTCAACAACGGCGAAGGCGACAAAAGCAAGCTCGACCCCTCGGTGAACACGCGGATCTCCGGTGAGGCGATCCGGATGGGCGACCAGGAGAAGATCGGGCTGGCGACGATGTCGGCCTTCTTCCGGCGCTACGTCGGCGGCGAGGGCGCCTTCGAACCGTATTTGACCGGAGAGCTGAACGAGGCGGGCAAACCGCAGATCCCCGGGTCCGCCTGTCCGACCAGTCCCTCGGGCAAACGGATGCCCTGCATCGAGCGCGTCTCGAACAGCTTCTTCTCCCCCTCCGACGAAAGGCTCGACGTGATCGGGCCGGAAACGGAGAGCCCGCTGGCGCTGAGCTCGCTGGGCACGAAGCTGAGCTCGAGCGGGTTCTCCAACCCGTTCACCGCCAGCGGCGGCGTCCAGCCGCTGCCGGCGACGACCGCCAGCGGCCTCGACTGGTGCAACCCGGAGCCGATCCACACGATCCCGAGCCAGCTCGGGCTCAGCGGCCTGCCGACGGCGACGCGGCCCTGCCCGCTGCCCGGCGTGGGCGAGGTCGGCCAGCAGAGCGGCGTCCGCGAAAGCGGCCCCGTCAACCAGTCCTACGGGCGCCAGCTCTCGCTCGCCTGGGAGGACCCGGTCGCCGTGACCGGCAAACCGGCCATCCTCGAGACCACGATCCCAGCGGCCGACAAGGACGTCAGCGGCTTCAAGGCCCTGGCCCTGGCAGCGGACGTGAACTTCTTCGACCCGCGCAACCCCGCGCGGACCGGAGAGGCCCTCTACAACCCCGCGGTGACGACGCAGGACTTCAGCATCGTCCTGACCGACGCCGAGGGCGCGGAAGGAGTCGTGTCCGCCGCCGACCAGCGCTACGGCAACGCGCTCCACCAGACCACCGGCAACACCTCCTCGAAAGTCCACATCGTCCTCGACGAGATCCGGGTGCCGCTGGCGGACTTCGCCGCACAGGGCGTCGACCTCAGCCAGGCGCGCGGGCTCGAGCTCCGCTTCGGCGAGGCCGGCAAGCCGATCTCCGGCTCGATCCAGCTGGCGGACGTCCGCTTCCAGGAAGCGGTCGGCGGGACCGACGTCCTGCTCGACAGCACCGAGCCGGACGCCGGCCCGGGAGAAGGCCCCCCGGACGAGGGCCCGAACCCGATCGCCGAACTGCAGGCGTTCGACCGCTCCGCGCTCGGCCTGCAGCTGCCGGACGTGACGCTCTCCCACGGGTCGAGCGTCTGGACCGTCGACGACGACAAGGTCGAGTGCCCGAGTGCCGGGTTCACCAGCATCCAGGCGGCGGTCGACCAGGCTGCCCCCTGGGACACGATCGCGATCTGCCCGGGCCTCTACGAAGAGTCCTCGACGCCGATCGGCGGCTCCACCAACAGCCCGTCCCAGACCGGCTCGAAGAACGGGTTGACGATCACCAAACCCCTGAAGATCAAGGGGGCGGGCGCCGACCTGGTGACGATCCGCCCGGCTGCCGGCATCGGCGCGACGCTGGCCGGAACCGCTCCGTACCTGCGGGACGGCGGCGGCAACGTGGTCACCATCTCCCGCCAGTCGTTCGGATCGACCGATGACCCGGAGATGTTCGTCGACATCTCCGGCGTCACGATCGACTCTCCGAACGCCTACGCGGAGGCCGGGCTGGCGTTCTTCGACACCGCCGGCCGCATCTCCGACTCGGTGGTCGGCCCGCTGAAGGTCGCCACCACGCCGGAGGAGCTGGCGGCACAGCCCCACGGCTGGGGGATCGTCGCCACCAATCACATGGTCGGCTCCGGCCCCGGGACGGTGATCCGGCGGATCACCGTCGACGACAGCAAGGTGTTCGGCTATCAGTCCGGCGGCATCCTGTTCGACGACGCGCGCGGCATCGACGGCGCTCCGGCGAACACCGAACCCTCCGGGATCAAGATCGCCGGCTACGTCGACGACACCGTCGTCGAAGGCATGGGAACCAACCCGCTGATCCCGCAGACCGGCATCCAGTACCACGCCGGCGCCAGCGGGTTCGTCGAAAGCACCGAGGTCACCGGGAACCTGTTCCCGACCGACGCCCGCAAATCGGCCGGCGTCCTGCTGACCGGAGCCGACACGACCAACTGGTACGCGAAAGGCTCGCTGTTCAGCGGCAACGGATACGCGCTGTTCAACGCCGACGTCGCCAACACCAAAATCTCGGAAGCGGCCGCGGCGATCGCCACCGGCAACTTCTGGGGGGCGGGCGGCGCGCCGGTCGAAGGTCCGAGCACCTTCGCGGGCGTCGAGAAAGCGGGCGTCTCCGGCAAATGGGGCGAACCGACCCCGAACAAAGCGTCGGTGACGTTCGGCTCGGCGCTCGCGGCGGCCCCGGCGATCGATGCCCCCGGGCCGATCGTCGACACCGTCCCGTTCGGGACGATCGTCGACCCCGGCGACGGCGAAGAAGTCGAAGCCGGAGTCGAGATCGAACCGGTCGTCGTCGCCGACGACGACTTCGGGATCGCCTCGGTGAGCCTGAAAGCCGATGGCGTGCCGGTGGCCACGGTGGCCGCGTCTCCCTACGTGTTCAGCTGGACGCCGAGCACCGAGGACGAAGGCGAGACGGTGACGCTCGAAGCGACGATCACCGACTCGGCGGGGACCACGGCGACCGACGAGATCGAGGTCGAGGTCGCGGCGGCCCCGGTGACGCCGCCGGTCGTCGAGCCGGCCCCGCCGGCCCCCGAGACCGCTCCGGCACCGGTGACCGCGGGCCCGGCGATCGGCAGGATCGCCAAGGACACCGGGAAGGGGACCGCGATGCTGACGGTCACCGTCCCGAGCGCCGGCAACCTGACGATCTCCGGGTTCGGGGTCAAGAAGGTGACCGCGACGGCCCCGGGCACCGGCCAGTTCGAAGCGCTGATCAAGGCCACCGGCAAGAAGCTGCGGACCCTCAACGAGGTGGGCAGGGTGAAGGTCAAGGTGAAGGTGGTCTTCGTCGCCGCCGACGGCACCGTGACCAAGAAGACCAAGAAGGTGACCCTGGTCAAGGAGTAGCCGAGCCGGCAGGAGGGCGCCGCGGCCAGGCCCGCGACTCGACGATCCAGTCGAGTCGCGGGCCTTCCGCGCGCTCGGGCTGGAGTCCCCTGGGGGGCTAGACGGGAACGACGGTCAGGCCGGCGACCCCAGCCAGAGCCTCGAAGTCGCCGTCCTGGGTGAACACCGGCATCTCGTAGGCCGCCGCGGTCGCGGCGATCCAGATGTCGTTCGCGTTCACCCGCCGCTCGGAGGCGGCGAGATAGGCGCGCATCTGGGCCCAGGCACGGTCGACGCCGTCGCCGATCGGCAGGGTGGCGACCCCCGCAACCGCTTCGAGGGTGGCGAGGCGACGGTCGCGGCTGACGACGTCGGCAGCCGCGAGCACACCCGCGCGCAGCTCGGCCCTGGTGACGATAGAGATCGCCGCCAGCTCCGGAAGCGCCTCGACACGCAGCGACCGGCCGCTCTCGCCGGCGATGAACACCGTCGTGTCGAGGAGGCCGCGGGGGTGGCGGCGGCTCAGCGGATCGGCCCGAGGTCGTCGGTGGTCTCGCCGGCGAGCCACTCGAGGTCACGGCGCAGGCCCGGGTCGGCGGAGCTGCCGGCGACGATTGCCTGGATCTGCCCCGGGGTCACCCAAGCCGGCGCCTCGCGATGGGGCACGAGGTCGGCGACCGCCTTCCCGCGCCGGGTGATGACCACGGTCTCCCCCGCCTCGACTCTGCTCAGCAGGCGCGCCGTCTCGTTCCGCAGCTCTCTTGAGGCGACTTCTACGATAGTGCTACGAATGTAGCATCCCATCCCACCACTGCCCTGAGAGTAGGCTGAGCGGGTGATCCTCTACACCTGTGGACAGAAGAAGACCGGGCCGGGCTTCGCCCATCCCTGTGCCAAGGCGGGCAAGGCACTCGACGCGGCCGGCTACGAGTACGAGCTGAAGACGGTGGGCGGCTACCGGATGATGCCCTGGACCTGGGGAAGCCGTGGGGACGACCGGGCCGAGATCAAGGAGCTGAGCGGCACCAACGAGGTGCCGATCCTCGTCCTCGACAACGGCGAGGTGATCTCCGGCTCGAGCACGATCGCGCGCTGGGCCAAGGAGCACCCGCTCTCACCCAGCAAGGCCGGCAGCTAAGCGGGGTTGGCGAAACTCGCGGTTGCGGCCGGCGAGCGCCGCACCGCGCCGTGTCCGCCGCCGCCGGGTGCGGCCGGGGAGTGCCGCCAATCCCTCCTAAGCGACGGCCGCGATCACGATCGCCGTGGTCGCCACGACCGCAGTTCCGAACAGGCCGCCACCAACCTGGATCAGCGTGCGGTTGAGCCCGGCGATCTCCCCGCGCAGTTGCGCGAACCCCTCGGTCATGTCCCCTCGCAGCTGGTTGGAATCGGCGTTCATCTCCACGCGCAGCCGATCGAACCCGGCGTTCATCTCCCCTCGCAGCTGTTCGAAACCCGCGTTCATCTCAATCCGCAGCTGGTTGTCCCCCGCCTGCATCTCGGTGCGCAGCTGCGTGAATCCTTCCTGCATCTCGGCGCGCAGCCGCACCTCGCTTTCCTGCATCTCGGTGCGCAGCTGCGCGAAGCCTTCCTGCATCTCGGCGCGCAGCCGGACCTCGCCTTCCTGCATCTCGGTGCGGAGCCGCACCTCGCCTTCCTGCATCTCGGTGCGGAGCTGCCCGAAGCCCGCGTGCATCTCGGTTCGCACTCCGTCGACGCGACCGCTGAGGTCGTCCAGCCGCTGCTCGTTCCAGCTCTCGGTCATCACCACCATGATGGCAGGACTGTAGACAAAAAGTTGCGACGAGTTACGCGGTGAAAGCGAAATCTCTGTGCGAACTTCGTGCCTCGATCACTACCGGGGTGCCGTCCTTCGGCGAGAGGGTGATGTTGCGACGGCCGGTCTTCTCGGCCATCGGGCTGGCCTTGCGCAGCTCGCACCGGGTCAGCACCTCGCGGAGGACGATCCGCATCTCGAACTCGGCGAAGGAGGCGCCGATGCAGCGGCGGATGCCGCCGCCGAAGGGGATCCAGCCGTAGGTGTCGGGCGCGTTCTCGAGGAAGCGCTCGGGCTGGAAGGCGAACGGCTCCGGATAGACGTCGGGCCGGGTGTGGGTGAGCCAGATCGCCGGGGTCACGTCGCTGCCGGCCGGCAGCTCGAGCCCGTCGACGACCAGGTCGGTGGCGAGGCGGCGGCCGGCCAGTGGGATCACGGGACGCAGCCGCAGCGACTCGGAGATCGTCGCCCGCAGATAGGCGTCGTCGTCGCCCTCCAGCGATTCGCGCAGCCGCTGCATCGGGCCGCGGTGGCGCAGCAGCAGGTCGAAGGTCCAGGCCAGCGCCGTCGCCGTCGTCTCGTGCCCGGCCAGCAGCAGCGTCATCAGCTGGTCGCGCAGCTCCTGGTCGCTCATCGTGCCGCCGTCCTCGAACTCCGAGAGCATCAGCATCGAGAGGATGTCGTCGCGTTCGGCGAGGTCGGGCTTGGAGCGGTGCTCGGCGATCTCGGCGAACAGCAGCTCGTCGACTTCGCGCAGCGCTCCCTCGAACTTGGCCCAGGGGCCGCGGCCGCCGAAGCGGCGCGTCGCCAGGCCGACGATCTGGGCCCGCGGCGAAGCGGTTTCCTGGAGGACGTTGGCGAGCATCCCGCGCAGGCGCTCCAGCCGCGGCCCTTCGCTGACCCCGAAAACGACCCGCAGGATCGCCTCCAGCGTCACCGCCTGCATCCGCGCGTGGATCGGGAACTCGCTGTGCAGCGGCCAGGAGTCGACCTCGGCGCTGACGATCTCCTCGACGGAGGCCTCGTAGGAGCGCATCCGCTCGCCGTGGAAGGGCGGCAGCATCAGCTTGCGGCGGGAGAGGTGTTCGGCCCCTTCCTGGATCAGCAGCGAGCGCGAGCCGAGGATCGGCTCGAGGATGACGTTGCGGCCCGGCGGCAGCCCGTGCGAGCGCTCTCTATATAGGGCCTTGATCGCGGCGGGGTCGGAGATCAGGTACATCGGCCGCTCGAAACCGAGGAAGCGGACGCCGAAGGCATCGCCGTGACGGCGGCGGCAGTCGTCCATGAAGGGGAGCGGCCGGAAGGCCCAGCGCAGGGTCTGGGAAAGCGAGGAGCCCTTGACCACAGGTGGTTGCGCCATTACTCAAGGATGGCACCGATCGGTGTAAACGTGTTCCCGCTTCCGAGATGGTTAGCATCGACTTAATGCCCGCCCTCGCCGATCTCAAGCTCCACTCCTCGGGCAAGGTCCGCGAGATCTACGAGTGGGACGAGGACCTGCTGATGGTCGCCTCCGACCGGATCTCGATCTACGACGTGGTGATGCCGACCCCGGTCACCGACAAGGGGAAGGTGCTGAACCGGATGTCGGTCTTCTGGTTCGGGCTGACCGAGGGGATCGTCCCCAACCACTTCATCTCCGAGGACGTGCCGGAGGAGGTCTCGGGGCGCGGGATGCGGGTGAAACGGCTGCAGATGCACCCGGTCGAGTGCGTGGTCCGCGGCTACCTCTCCGGCTCGGGCTGGAAGGAATACAAGGAGTCGGGCGCCGTCTGCGGAATCGAGCTCCCCGCCGGGCTGGTCGAGTCCGACAAGCTGCCGGAGCCGATCTTCACCCCGGCGACCAAGGCCGAGATCGGCGACCACGACGAGAACGTCGATTTCGACCGCGCCGCCGCGATCGTCGGCGACCGGGGCCTGATGGAAGAGCTGCGGCGGGTCTCGATCGAGGTCTACCGGCGCGGCGCCGAGCACGCCGCGGAGCGCGGGATCATCCTCGCCGACACCAAGTTCGAGTTCGGCCGCGACGAGAGCGCCGAGATCGTCCTCGGCGACGAGGTCCTGACCCCCGACTCCTCCCGCTTCTGGCCAGCCGACTCCTACGAGCCGGGCCGGACGCCCCCCTCCTTCGACAAGCAGTTCGTGCGCGACTGGGCCAGCGGGGAGGGCTGGAACAAAACCCCGCCGGCGCCGGAGCTGCCGCCGGACGTGGTCGAGCAGACGCGCGGCAAATACGTCGAGGCGTTCGAGCGGATCACCGGGACGACCTTCTGAAGGCCCGGGTCCTGATCCGGCCCAAGGAGGGGATCCTCGACCCCCAGGGCAAGGCGGTCGAGCGGGCGTTGCCGGCACTCGGGTTCGAGGGCGTCGAGCACGTGCGGGTCGGCCGCATGGTCGAGCTCGAAGCCGAGAGCCCGGAGCGGCTGGCGGAGCTCTGCGAGAAGCTCCTCGCCAACCCGCTGATCGAGGACTACGAGATCCAGAACCTGTGATCTGGGGAGTCGTCCAGTTCCCCGGCTCCTGCGACGAGCGCGACGCGCTGCTCGCCTGCACGCTGGCCGGCGGCGAGGCGCGGATGGTCTGGCACGAGGACTCCGACCTCGGCGGCGTCGACGGAGTCGTCGTCCCCGGCGGCTTCTCCTACGGCGACTACCTGCGGGCCGGTGCGCTCGCCCGCTTCTCGCCGGCGATGGAGGCGGTCGCCGCGCACGCCGCCGCCGGCAAGCCGGTGCTGGGGATCTGCAACGGCTTCCAGGTCCTCTGCGAGGCCGGCCTCCTCCCCGGCGCCCTGCTGCGCAACGAGAACCTCCGCTTCATCTGCCGCCAGGTCGACCTCCTCGAGGACGGCGGCGAGACGCTCTCGATCCCGGCCAAGCACGGCGAAGGGCGGTACTACGCGCCGGCGGAGATGCTCGACCGGATCGAGGCGAACGGGCAGATCGCCTACCGCTACGCCGGTGGCCACAACTCCAACGGCTCCGTGCGCGACATCGCCGGGGTCACCAACGAGGCCGGCAACGTGCTCGGGCTGATGCCCCACCCCGAGCACGCGGTCGACCCTCTGACCGGGTCGACCGACGGGCTCAGGGTCTTCCAGCGGCTGGCGGCATTCGCTTCATGACGACGGCGACGCCGAAATACCGCGAGCTCGGCCTCACCGACGGCGAGTACGCGCTGATCGTCGAGAAGCTGGGGCGCGAGCCGGGCGACGTCGAGCTGGCGATGTTCAGCCTGCTCTGGTCCGAGCACTGCGCCTACAAGCACTCGCGCAAGCTGCTCGGCAAGCTGCCGACCGAGGGCGAGCGGGTGGTGATGGGGCCGGGCGAGAACGCCGGCGCCGTCGACGTCGGCAACGGCTACGCGGTCGCTTTCAAGGTCGAGTCCCACAACCACCCGAGCGCGGTCGAACCGTTCCAGGGGGCGGCGACCGGGGTGGGCGGCATCCTCCGCGACGTCTTCGCGATCGGGGCGCGGCCGATCGCGATCCTCGACAGCCTCCGCTTCGGCGAGCTCGACTCGGTCCGCTCGCGCCACCTGCTCGACGGCGCCGTGCGCGGGATCGGCCACTACGGCAACTCGATCGGGGTGGCGACGGTCGGCGGCGAGGTCTACTTCGAGGAGCCCTACGAGCACAACTGCCTGGTCAACGCGATGTGCATCGGGCTGGCCCAGACCGAGGACATGGTCCGCGCCGCCGCCGCCGGAGTTGGCAACGCGGTGGTGCTGATGGGGGCGACGACCGGGCGCGACGGGATCGGCGGCGCCAGCGTGCTCGCCTCGGCCGAGCTCGGCGAGGGCGACGAGGCGAAGCGGCCGACCGTCCAGGTCGGCGACCCGTTCGAGGAGTCGAAGGTCCTGGAGTGCTGCCTGGAGCTGCTGGCGAAGGGGCTGTTGGTCTCGCTGCAGGACCTCGGTGCCGCCGGGCTCACCTCCTCGGCCGCGGAGATGGCCTCGGCCGGCGGGTTGGGGATGGACATCGACGTCGCCGAGGTGCCGCTGCGCGAGGCCGACATGGAGCCATTCGAGATCATGGTCTCCGAGTCCCAGGAGCGGATGCTGGCGGTCGTCGAGCCGGGGCGGGTCGAGGAGGTGCGGGCGATCTGCGAGAAATGGCAGACCGGCTCGGCCGAGATCGGCGTCGTCACCGACAGCGCCCAGATGCGGATCCTCCGCGGCGGCGAGGTCGTCGGCGAGATGCCGGTCGAGGCGCTGGTCGACGGCTGCCCCCTCTACGACCTCGAGCCGGCCGAGCCGGCGGGCTGGATCTACGGCAACCGGACGACGATGGCGCCCGGCCTCAGCGCCGAGGACGAGCTGCTGGCGCTGCTCGCCTCCCCCTCGATCGCCTCCAAGCGATGGGTCTTCGAGCAGTACGACTCGATCGTCGGCTCGCGCACCGTGCGCCGCCCCGAGAGCGCCGACGCCGCGGTGCTGGCGCTGCCCGAGTCCGACAACGCGATCGCCGTCTCGATCGACGGCAACGGCCGCCGCGTCGCCTGCGACCCCTACGCCGGCACCGTCGAGGCGGTGCTCGAGTGCGCCCAGAACCTCGCCTGCGTCGGCGCCGAGCCGCTCGGGCTGACCAACTGCCTCAACTTCGGCAACCCGGAGAAGCCGACCCCGGCCTGGCAGCTCGACCGCGCGGTCAGCGGCCTCGCCGACGCCTGCACGGCGCTCGGCGTCCCCGTCGTCGGCGGCAACGTCTCCCTCTACAACGAGGGGCCCGACGGGCCGATCTACCCGACCCCGGTGGTGGCGATGGTCGGCGAGCTGCCCGACCCGCACGAGGTCGCCGGCAGCGCCTTCGCCGGCGAGGGCGACGCGATCGGCCTGCTCGGCCCCTTCGCCCCGACCCTGGCCGGCTCGGAGCTGGCCAAGCAGCGGGGGGAGCTGGAGATGGGCCTGCCGCAGCCCGACCTCGACGCGGTCGCCACCGCCTGCGCCGCGGTCCGCGAGGCGGTCCGCGCCGGCAACGTCTCCTCCGCCCACGACGTCAGCGACGGCGGCCTCGCCTGCGCCCTCGCCGAGTCGGCGATCGGCGGCGGCCACGGCTGCCGCGTCGACCTCCAGCCCCTGCGCGACCGCGGCTGCTCACCCGAGGAGGCGCTGTTCGGCGAGGGCAGTGGCGGCTTCCTGCTGAGCGGCAACCGCGCCGCCCTGGAGAGCCTCGGCGCCGTCGTGATCGGCGCGGTCGGCGGCAACCGGATCGAGATCGCCGCCGGCGACCGCAGCCTGATCGTCGGCCTCGACGACGCCGAGAGCGCCTGGCGCTCACTCGACGCCCAGGCCGAAGCCGTCAGTTAGAGACTCGTCCAAGAAGTTTGTCCGGGACCCCCCGAACGGCTCTATGCTGCGACGGATAGAGAACTTCGAGGGGAGACGGATGAGGAAGCGGTTCGCAGTTGGTGTCCTGTTCGCGACGATGGCTGCTTGCTTGCTGGGAGCCTCCGGTGCTTCGGCGGCGGTCGAATTCGGCGACAGCTGCGTCGGGAACGACATTGCGCCCCCCGAAGGAGCCGGATACACGTTGACCACGCTCTCCTCGCCGGGACCGTTGCCCCTCACCGCTCCGAGTGCCGGTGTGATCACCAAGCTCAGGACGACCGTCGACTCCGAATTGAGCTTCCCCTTCCTCGTGCCGACCGCGGTCAGGGTCCTGCACTCGGCCGGGGGCCCGAACTACACCGCGACCGCCGAAGCCGCAATCGGCATTCCGACGGGATCGAGCTTGGCGAACGTGCGGCTGCCGATCCAGGCCGGCGACCGGCTTGGCCTGCACGGCCTCCCGTTCAGCTACGAAGGGTCCACCGTCCCCAGCCTCAGCATCTACTGCGACGACGTGGCGGGGGAACTGGGAGCCGCGGCAGGCGACGTGAAAGTCGGCGCGACCGCCCCGTTCGGAGCGGCCACCGAAGGTCGCGTCCCCCTCGCCGCGATTCTTCGAGCCCGACGCCGACGTCGACGGCTACGGAGACGAGACGCAGGACCTCTGCCCGCAGAGCGCCGCCTTGCAGACCGCCTGCCCGATCGTCACCCTCGACAGCTACTCCCTGGTCGCCGGCAGCGCCGTCAAGGTGCTGGTCGCGACCAGCATCGCGGCACCGGTCAATGTCAGCGGCACGGTCAAGCTCGGCAAAGGCGCCACGGCGAAACTCAGCGCCAAAGCGAAGACCGCCCCGGCCGGCAAGATCGTCACCTTCAAGCTCAGCTTCCCAAAGGCGTTGAAGGAGAAGCTGAAGGAACTGGAGCCCAGTAAGAAGCTGACCCTGAAGATCACCGCCAGCGCGACCAACGTCGCCGGGCAGGTCAGCACCGACAAGGTCAAGGCAAAGCTGAAGGGGCAGGGCTGATGCGTAGATTGCTCGTAGGAATCGTGGCGGCAGTGGCACTGGCATGCGCCTCGACCGCCTCCGCCGCCACCGAAATCGGCGATCCGTGCGTGGGCGACGACGCGGCCCCGTTTGGCTTCTTCCAGATCTCGTCCCCGTCCTCGCCGTTGCCGATGGCGGCGCCCGCGACGGGCGTGGTCACGCAGTGGAAGGTCAACCTCGTCGCGGCTCCGGTCCAGATCCCGCAGAGTCTCAAAATCGCTCGCATCGTCAGTCCGACCCTGGTCCAAACCGTCGCCGAAAGCAGCGTTCAAACCGTCGTCGGTGGAGCGAATTCCTTCCCCACCCGCCTGCCCATCCAGGCCGGAGACCGGCTCGGACTCGCCGGCACCGGCGGAGAATTCGGCGGCCTGTTCTGCGAGGACGAATCGACGCCGAGCGATCACGTCGGGATCACCGAGAGCTTTGGGCCCCCGGGCGGAAGCGTGCTCTACGAAGACATCCCGTTGCGGATCCCGGTCAGAGCCGTGATCGAGCCCGACGCCGACAACGACGGCTACGGCGACGAGACCCAGGACCTCTGCCCGCAGAGCGCCGCCTTCCAGGTCGCCTGCCCGGTCGTCACCCTCGACGCCTTCCCGATCGTCGGCGGCAGCGCGGTCAAGGTGCTGGTCGCGACCAGCACCTCGGCGCCAGTGAAAGTGACGGGCGTGGCCAAGCTCGGCAAGGGAGCGAAGGCGAAGCTGAGCACGAAATCCAAGACCGTCTCGGCCGGGGTGTTCACCACCTTCAAACTTTCCTTCTCCAAGGCCCTCAAGGAGAAGCTGAAGGAGCTGGAGCCGGGCAAGAAGCTGACCCTGAAGATCACCGCCAGCGCGACCAACGTCGCCGGTCAGGTCAGCGCCGACAAACTAAAGGCGAAGCTGAAAGGTCAGGGCTGAATCGATGAGAAAGCGCACCCTTGGAGGCCTTGCCGCGATCGCCGCGGCGCTCACGCTGATTCTCGCTCCTGCGGCCTCTGCCGCAACCGAATTCGGCACCAGCTGCACGGGCAACCGAGCAGAAATGGGAACCGTGTACAGCGTGATCCAGCTGTCTCAGAACGGGGTCCCCACCGGTGCGCCGAGCTCAGGCGTGATCACCAGGTGGAAAAGCCGGATCGTGCCGGTCCCGATCCCGATCATCCAGCAGCTCAAGGTCTTCAGGCCGACCGCCGATCCGGCCCAGTTCCAGGTGGTGGGAGAAAGCGCGCCGTCGGGTCTGACCTCCGGCGAAAACACTTTCGCGACCCGTATCCCGGTGCAGGCGGGCGACCGCATAGGCCTGGTTGGAACTGGGGAATTCGGCGCACTGTTCTGCAGTGAAACGCCTGAAGCCGCAAACCCGGGCAACGGCATCGGGATCTTCTTGGGCAACCCGAGCACTGGATCGACCGCGGCACTGGCGGAATCGGCGAGCGAAAGCCTCGTCCCGGTGATGGCGGCGATCGAGCCGGATGTCGACGGCGACGGCTACGGCGACGAGACCCAGGACCTCTGCCCGCAGAGCGCCGCCTTCCAGGTCGCCTGCCCGACCGTGGCCCTCGAAGCGGTCTCGATCGCGGGCAATGGCAGGGTGACCGTCTTCGTGGCGGCCAGCAGCACGGCGCCGGTGGTTGTCTCCGGCATCGTCAAGCTGGGCAAAGGCAAGGCCAAGCTGAAAAGCCAGCCGCGGACGGTCGCGCCGGGGAAGATCGTGCGCTTCTCACTGAAGTACCCGACCGCGCTGAAGACGGCCCTGCAGGATCTGCCCTCGAACCGGAAGCTGACCCTGAAGCTGACGGCGAGCGCCACCAACGTCGCCGGTCAGATCAGCACCGACAGGACCAAGCTGCGGCTCAAGGGCGAGGGATAGCCGGAGCCGCAATGGCGGCTTCCTGCTGAGCGGCAACGACGCCCAGGCCGAAGCCTAGCTCCACCATCGCGTGGTTCCTTAGTCATCCCTCAGGCGACAAAGGAACCACGGGTTGTGGGGGTGCCGGGTGCGGGGCGGGGCTTCGGCGCAGGGCCAGGGCCGTCCCCCCAGCGACCAGCGCTGCGAGAGCGGCGAAGAGGTAGGCGTCGTCGGAGACGCTGAGGGCCTCCGACAGGCCAACCGGGTCGCCGACGATGGCGACCAGGATCGCGGTGCCGAGGACGGCGCCGATCTGGCGGAAGGCGGCGTTGACGGCGCTGGCGGTGGCGAAGCGATCGATCGGGACGTCGCGGACGGCGGCCGAGCCGAGGGTCGGGAAGGCGAGGCCGATGCCGATGCCGGTGAGGGCGGCGCCGGGCAGCCAGAGGCCGAGCCAGTCCGGCTCGGGGCCGGCGGAGCGCAGGACCATCACCCCGGCGGCGAAGGCGATCGTGCCGGGAACGACGACGGCGCGGTGGCCGAAGCGGTCGGCGAGCCGGCCGGCCGGCCCGGCGACGACGGTCGAGAGGGCCGGGCCGGGCAGGGTGGCGAGGCCGGCCTGGAGCACGGTGTAGCCCCAGATCGAGGTGAGGAAGAGGACGTTGCCGAGGATCAGCGAGAAGAAGGCGGCGGCGAACAGCAGGGTGCCGAGGTTGCCGATCGCGAAGGAGGGGTGGCGGAAGAGCTCCGGCTCGACGATCGGCCGCGGGTGGGTGCGGCTGCGGTAGACGACGCCGCCGAGCAGCAGCGCCGCCGCGGCGAAGCAGCCGAGCGTGGCCGCCGAGGCCCAGCCCCACTCGTTGCCCTCGATGATCGCCAGGGTCGCGATCGCCAGGCTGAGCGCCAGCAGCGCCGCGCCGGGCAGGTCGGGCAGGCGGCTGTCGGCGATCTTCGGCTGCGGCAGCCGGCTGCGGGCGGCCCAGAGGATCGCCGCGCCGAGCGGCAGGTTGACGAGGAACACGAGCCGCCAGTCGGAGAGCTCGACCAGGGCACCGCCGAGGGTCGGCCCGACGGCCGCGGCCGCCGCGGCCGCGGCGCCCCATAGGCCGACCCCGGTCGAGCGCCGCTCGACCGGGAAGCTGTCGAGGACGATCGCCAGCGAGGCCGGCGCGATCAGCGCCGCCGCCACTCCCTGCAGGACCCGGAAGCCGATCAGGGCCGGCAGGCTCGGCGCCACCGCGCAGAGCAGGCTGGCGGCGGTGAAGGCGGCGACGCCGAGCATGAAGATGCGCCGGTGGCCGAAGCGGTCGGCGAGCCCGCCTGCCGGGACCAGCAGCGCCGCGATCACCACGAAGTAGCCGTCGAGCACCCAGGAGAGCAGGTCGCGGCCCGAATCCGAGAAGGAGGCGGAGATGTCGGGGAAGGCGATGTTGACGATCGTCGTGTCGAGGAAGGCGACGAAGGCGCCCGCGCAGGCGACCGCTACGGCTCCTCTATGACGCTGGTCATACATCTGGCGGGCGACTATACTATGTCCGTGGGCATAACGCGACTCGCAGACGCGCAGGCGATCGAACCGAAGCGGCGGGACGGCCGCGAGCGGCTGCTGAACGGAGCCCGCCGCCTGCTCGCCGAGAAGGGCTACGCCGCGATGGAGCTGCGCGACGTGGCCGCGGTCGGCGAAGCCCCGCGCGGCTCGATCTACCACCACTTCCCCGGCGGCAAGAGCCAGCTCGCGGCCGAGGCGGCGGCGGCCGAGGGCGCCGAGATCCGCGCCGCGATCGAGCGCTCGCTCGACGAGCGCGGGCTGGCCGCAACCCTGCGCAGCTTCGGCGAGGTCTTCCGCCGCCGGGTCAAGGACCACCCCGAGCGGCTCGGCTGTCCGGTTGCCGCGGCGGCGCTGGCCCGGCCCGAGGACCCGGCCCTGGCCGCCGCCGCGACCGCCGCCTTCCAGAGCTGGGAAGACCCGATCGCCGCCGCGCTGCGCGGGGAAGGGGTGGGCGAGCAGGAGGCCGCGGCCTTCGCCGGGCTCGTCGTCTCCACCATCGAGGGGGCGCTGATCCGCGCCCGGGCCGCTGCCGACGAGGCCCCGCTCGACAGCGCCGTCGCCGGCCTCGAGCGCGCCCTCGAAGGTCTGCTCGCCGCGCCTGTTTAGAAGCAGCGCCGCCGGGCATCACTTAAGGGCGCCTCCGTAATCCAAGCTCGCGGGACCGGGGGTGCTGTCATGGGAACGGAGAGATGACACCCCGCGTCGCGACGAGGGCGCTCGCCTGCCTGGCCGCCTCGGCCCTGGCGATCGCCGCGCTCAGCGCCTGCGGCGGCAGCTCCGACGGCTCCGGCCCGCGTCAGCTCAGCTTCTTCGTCGCGATCCAGCCCGGCGGCACGATCGAGGAAACCTCGAAGCGGTGCTCGGAAGAATCGGACGGCAAATACACGATCACGCCGGAATTCCTCCCCACCGACGCCAGCCAGCAGCGCGAACAGCTGGTCCGCCGGCTCGGCGCCGAGGACTCCTCGATCGACATCGTCGGGATGGACGTGATCTGGACCGGCGAGTTCGCCAACGCCGGCTGGGTCGAACCGTGGAAGGGCCCGCTGAAAGCGCAGGTGACGAAGAAAGTCTTCGCCAACGTGATCGAGACCGCGTCCTTCGAGAAGAAGCTCTACGCGGCGCCGTTCAACACCAACACGCAGCTGCTCTGGTACCGCAAGGACCTGGTCCCGAAGCCGCCGACCACCTGGGACCAGATGATCGACCAGGCCGAAGCGCTGAAGGAAGCCGGGACGATCCAGGTCCAGGCCAACCGCTACGAGGGCTTCATGGTCTGGGCCAACGCGCTGATCGAGAGCGCCGGCACCGAGATCCTCTCCGGCCCCGAAACGGTCGACCTCGAACAGGAGCCGACCGAAGCGGCGCTGCGGGTGATGGGCCGCCTCGCCGGCTCCTCGGCGGCGGCGCCGAACCTCTCGACCTCCGACGAGGACAGCGCCCGCCTCGCCTTCGAGGCGGGCGAATCGGCGTTCATGACCAACTACACCTTCGCCTACGCGAGCGCCCAGGCCGAAGCGCCGGAGATCGGCAAGGAGATGGGCTTCGCGCGCTTCCCCGAGGTGGTCGCCGGGACCCCGAGCAAGCCGCCGCTCGGCGGCTTCAACCTCGCCGTCAGCTCGTTCTCGAATAACAAGGACGTCGCCTTCGAAGCGGCGGCCTGCCTGGCCGACGAGAAGAGCCAGAAGACGGCGGTCGAACTCGACGGCCTGCCGCCCTCGCGCTCCGACCTCTACGCGACCAAAGAGGTCCAGAAGGCGTACCCCGGGTTCGCCGACCTGGTCAAGGAATCGATCGAGGAAGCGGGACCGCGCCCGACCACCCCCGCCTACCAGGACGTCTCGCTGGCGGTCCAGCGCACCCTGCACCCGCCCGACAAGATCGACCCCGAAGACGCCAGCGGGATCTACGACGAACTGAAGTCGAACCTCGAAGACGCGGTCAAGCGGGAAGGGCTGCTGTGAAGGCCGCGGTCAACAAGCAGACCCGCTCGGAGCGCAAACTCGCCTGGATGCTGTGCGCGCCGGCGGTGCTGGCGATGCTCGCCGTCACCGCCTACCCGATCGGCTACGCGATCGCCCTCTCGGTCCAGCAGATCGACCTCCGCTTCCCCGACGAGTCCGGCTTCGTCGGCCTCGACAACTACGTCTCGGTGCTGACCTCGGAGCTCTGGTGGGAAGACGTCTTCAACACCCTCTTCGTGATGTTCACCACGGTCGCGATCGAGCTGGTGCTGGGGATGGCGATCGCGCTGGTCATGCACCGGGCGATCTTCGGCCGCGGGATCATCCGCACCTCGGTCCTGATCCCCTACGGGATCATCACCGTGGTCGCCGCCTTCGCCTGGCAGTTCGCCTTCGCGCCCGACACCGGCTTCGTCAACCACCTGCCGCTGATCAGCGAAGACATGGACTGGTTCGGCGGCCGCTTCAGCTCCTTCGCGGTGATCATCATGGCCGAGGTCTGGAAGACGACGCCGTTCATGGCGCTGCTGCTGCTGGCCGGGCTGGTGACGATCGACAACGGCCTCTACGAGGCGGCGCGGGTCGACGGGGCCAGCGCCTGGCAGCGCTTCACCCGGATCACCCTGCCGCTGATGAAGCCGGCGATCCTCGTCGCGCTGCTCTTCCGCACCCTCGACGCCTTCCGCGTCTTCGACACGATCTTCATCATGACCCGCGGTGCGCAGGACACCGAATCGGTCTCGATCCTCGGCTACAACCAGCTGATCTCCCGGCTCAACCTCGGGCTCGGCTCGGCCGTCTCGGTGCTGATCTTCCTCTGCGTCTTCCTGATCGCCTTCGTCTTCGTCAAGGGCTTCGGGACCAAGCTGGACGAAGGGAGGCCGGGCTGATGGAACAGCGCAGCGGACGCGACTACGCCTACTGGAGCATCGCCCTGGTGCTGGTGCTGCTGTTCGCCCTGATCCCGGTGGTCTGGCTGATCTCGCTCTCGCTGAAGCCGCCGGACGCGATCACCGACCAGCGCTTCATCCCCTCCGAAGTCTCCTTCGACAACTACAAGAGCCTGTTCGAAGGCGGGATCGACGACAGCCCCTTCATCAAGCCGCTGATCAACTCGATCGGGATCGCCCTGATCACCACCTTCATCTCGATCGTGCTCGCCAGCTTCTGCGCCTACGCGATCGCCCGGCTCGAGTTCCCGGGCAAGCGGCTGATCCTCGCCGGGGCGCTGGCGATCGCGATGTTCCCGCCGATCTCCACGGTCGGGCCGCTGTTCGACATGTGGCGCTCGCTCGGCCTCTACGACACCTGGGTCGGGCTGATCATCCCCTACCTGACCTTCTCGCTGCCGCTGGCGATCTACGTCCTCGTCGCCTTCTTCCGCGAGATCCCCTGGGACCTCGAGCAGGCGGCCGCGGTCGACGGGGCGACGTCCGTTCCAGGCCTTCACCAAGGTGATCGTGCCGCTGGCGGCGCCGGGCGTCTTCACCGCCGCGATCCTCGTCTTCATCTTCGCCTGGAACGACTTCCTCTTCGCGATCTCGCTGACCAGCTCGGACGCCTCGCGGACCGTTCCCGCCGCCCTCGCCTTCTTCACCGGCGAGTCCTCGTTCACCCAGCCGACCGGATCGATCGCCGCCGCCGCCGTGGTGGTGACGGTGCCGATCATCGTCTTCGTCCTCTTCTTCCAGCGCCGAATCGTCGCCGGGCTCACCGCCGGCGCCGTCAAGGGATAAAGGAGCAACGCCATGGCAGAGATCGTCCTCGACAACGTCAGCAAGGTCTTCCCCGACGGCTTCGAAGCCGTCAAGGAGATGGACCTCTCGATCGAGGACGGCGAGTTCATGATCCTGGTCGGGCCCTCGGGCTGCGGCAAGTCGACGGCGCTGCGGATGATCGCCGGGCTCGAGGACATCTCCAGCGGCGAGCTGAAGATCGGCGGCGAGCAGGTCAACGAGCGCTCGCCGAAGGACCGCGACATCGCCATGGTCTTCCAGAACTACGCGCTCTACCCGCACATGACGGTGCGCGAGAACATGGGCTTCGCGCTGAAGCTGGCCAAGGTCGACAAGGCCGAGATCGACGAGAAGGTCGAGGAGGCGGCGGAGACCCTCGACCTCACCCAGCACCTCGACCGCCGCCCCGCCAACCTCTCCGGCGGCCAGCGCCAGCGGGTGGCGATGGGGCGGGCGATCGTCCGCGACCCGAAAGCGTTCCTGATGGACGAGCCGCTCTCCAACCTCGACGCGAAGCTGCGGGTGCAGATGCGGACCGAGGTGGCGAAGCTGCAGTCGCAGCTGGGGACGACGACCGTCTACGTCACCCACGACCAGACCGAGGCGATGACCCTCGGCGACCGGGTCGCGGTGATGCGGGCCGGCGTCCTCCAGCAGGTCGGCTCGCCGGCCGATCTCTACGACAACCCGAAGAACCTCTTCGTCGCCGGCTTCATCGGCTCGCCGGCGATGAACTTCATGCCGGCGGAGATCGCCGGCGGCAAGCTGAAGCTGCCGTTCGGCGAGGTCGACGCGAGCGAGATCGCCAAGGGCCATGGCGACGGCGAGGTGATCGCCGGGATCCGGCCGGAGAACTTCGAGGACGCCGAGGTGGTCGGCGACCTGAAGAGCGAGCGCGGGCTCGTCTTCGAGGCGGAGATCGACCTCGTCGAGTCGCTCGGCTCCGACCTCTTCGCCTACTTCCACCTCGAGTCGAAGGGGGTCGAGTCCGACCAGCTCGCCGAGCTGATGGAGGAACGCCTGGAGGAGACCGGCTCCGCCGGCACCCGCGAGGGCGAGGAGCAGGTCGTCGCGCGGCTGGAGCCGACCAGCAAGGTCAAGCGCGGCGAGCACGCCGAGCTCTGGGCCGACACCGACAAGCTGCACCTCTTCGACGCCGAGAGCGGCGAGCGCCTCGGCGACTGACCCATCCCGTGGTTCCTTTGTCGTCCCATAGACGACAAAGGAACCACGGGGCGCAACCGGGGCGGTCCGGGAGGTTTTAGGGTGGTCGTGATGCGCAAGCTTCTGGCAACCCTCGGCGCCGTCGGCGCGCTCGTCCTGCTCGGCGCGCCGGTGGCCGCGGCGCTGCCGCAGGAAGTCGGCGACCGCTGCGCCGCCAACGGCACTATGGCCGACACGACGGCGATCGTCCTCAACAACAGCCTCGAGTACGGGCAGCTGCCGCCGGTCGTGCCGCCGGAAGGGGCGAAGGTGATCACCCGTTGGAAGGTCAACGCGCCGCCGGGCACCGAACCGATCTCCCAGCAGCTGGTGGCGCTGAAGCAGGTCGGCGAAGAAAGCGACCAGCTGGTCGGCGAGAGCGCGCTGGAGACCGTGGTCGGCGGCGCCGCCAACGAGTTCACGACCCGGATCCCGGTCCCCGAATACGCCCACGTCGGCCTCCGGGGACCAAGCGGGGCGCTCACCTGCGAGGACACCGATGGCCACCTCGGCGGCCTCGTCGAAGGTCCGTGGGCGACGGGCGAAAGCCGCGAGTTCGAGATCAAGTTCCTGGGGGTGCCGGTGATCGCCTACGTCGAGGTCGACCGCGACGCCGATGGCTACGGCGACGAGACCCAGGACCTCTGCCCGGCGCTCGCCAGCGTCCAGGCCGCCTGCCCGATCGCGCTCACCGCCAGCGCCAAGGTGACCGGGGCGGCGATCCTGCTGACGGTCAGCACCGGCCCGCCGGCCCGGGTCTACGTCAACGGGCAGGTCGGCTGGGGCTTCAAGCCGAAGGGCGGGGGGAAGCGCAAACGGCTGATCGTCGGCCTCGCCGGCGGTGCGCAGGAGGTCGGCTACCTGGCCAGCGCCACCTTCACGGTGCCGCTGCCGAAAGCGGTCAAGCGGCGGCTCGGCAAGCTGGCCCCGAAGCAGTCGCTGAAGGCCAAGCTCGATCTCGAGGCGATCGAAATCGCCGGTGCCCCGGCAACCCTGAAGAGCTTGACCGTGAAGCTGCCGGGCCGTAAGAAGCCGGCCCGCCCGCGGCGCTAGCGCCCTACTTCTTTCCCTTCGCCTTCTTCTTCGGCGCCTTCAGGCCGAACCTCTTCAGCGCCGGCTTCGGGTCGGCGCCGAGGACGTCGAGGGCGCGGACTTCGAAGCGGTAGCGGCCCGGGCGCAGGTGCTTGTAGGTCCTGCCGGAAGCGCAGGCGGTGAACTTGGGGTGCTTCTTCCTCTTGCCTTTCTTGGCCTTGCTGGAGGAGGCACCCTTCCTCTTGCCGCCGTGCTTCTTCGGCTTCTTCTTCTTCGGCGGGCCGATCAGCTTGCACTGGTAGCCGGTGATCGCGCCGGGAGCGGTGAAGGAGAAGCTCGCTCTCTTCTTCCTCGGTTTGATCGTCGCCTTGGTAATCGCGGTGCCGGAGGGCGGGCCGAAGGTGGCGGTCACGCTCCGGTCGGAGTCGAGGCGGACCCGGCAGGGGCCGGTGCCGGTGCAGGCGCCGGTCCAGCCGGCGAAGTTGGCGGCGGGCTCGGCGCGGAGGATCTTCACCTGGCCCTGCGGGAAGGCCTGGGAGCAGGCGGCGGCGCAGACGATGCCCTTGGCGCCGATCGAGCCGGCGGCGGCGCCGGCGAAACTCGCGCTGAGGGTCTGGGAGGGCCCGATCAGGGCGAAGTACGTGCTGCTCCCGCCACCGATCCCGCTCGCCCCGGTGACGCCGTTGACCGCAGTCGGCGAGTGCTGGTCTTTCAGCGAGCCGTTGCCGATCTGACCGCCTTTCCCCAGTCCAGCGGTCAGCGCCACCCCGCTGTCGAGCAGGAACAGGCTGGTGTACTGGCTGCTGAGCGCCGCCCGTACTCCCGTCAGCCCGGGCACCGGAGCCGGCAGGGGGACGCAGTAGCAGCCGCTTTCGCTGGCGGTCCCGATGCCGAGCTCGCCGGCGAAGTTGCTGCCCCATACGGCGGCGGTACCGCCCTGCAGCAGCGCCACGGCGTGGCGGCCGCCGAAGGCGATGTCCCTGGTCCCGGCCAGGCCGGTGACGGTGACCGGGCCGAGGCACTCGCAGCCCGGGTTGCCCGTGGTGGTGCCGATGCCGAGCTCGCCATCGCCGTTGAACCCCCAGGCTTTGACCGTCCCGTCGCCCAGCAGGGCGGCACCGCCGAGGGTCCCGGCCGAGATCCCGACAGCGCCGGAAACGCCGGGCACCGGCCGCGGGCTGGATACGCATTCGCAGCCGTCCGGGCTGCCGACGCCGTCGCCGGTCTCGCCGGCGCCGTTCTCTCCCCAGGCCATCACGGTGCCGTCGGCGAGCAGGGCGAGGCTCCCGTACTGGGCGGCGGCGATCGCCACCACGTTCGCGAGCCCAGGGACGGGCGCCGGAGATTTACGGCATGCACTGGCGCCGCATTTTTCCGGCCCTGCCGGGTCGCCGTTGCCGAGCTGACCGCTGGAGTTGCTGCCCCAGGACAGCACCGTGCCGTCGGCGAGCAGGGCGAGGCTGTGATCGCTTCCCGCGGCGACGGCGACCACGTTGGCCAGGGCGGGGACGGGCGCCGGCAGGGTCCGGTTGGCGACGCCGCCGTCGCCGAGCCCCCGTAGAAACCAAGGCCCCAGGACATCACGGTGCCGTCGTCGAGCAGGGCGAGGACGTGCTCGCCAGAGGCGACTTCGGTGGCGGAGGAGATCCCCTGGGTCGTCCCCGGGTTCGGCTGGGCCTCCACCCCCGTGGTGCCGTCGCCGAACTGGCCGTAGTAGTCGTTGCCCCAGGCCTTCAGCGAGGCGCCCGCCGCGTGGGCGACGGCGACGGGCAGCAGGGTCAGCGCGAGGACCAGCGCGATCAGCGAGCCCAGTCGCGCCACCACACTCTGTGCGGATCGATCCACCGCGGCAGATCCTGCGGGCTGGGCACCGCACTGTCAAGTCCGCCCGCAAATTGCGCCAGTACAGACGTCCGGGTCGAGCCCCCCTCGCTGCTACCCTGCGCGGGTAGGCAGTCCGCCTGCGCGTCCCGTCTCTCCTACCAGCGAGGAACACGCGCTTTTGACTTCCGACGAGCGGCTCCTTGACCGCGATGGGCCGCGCGACGAGTGCGGCGTCTTCGGCGTATTCGCACCCGGCCACGAGGTCGCCCGCCTCGCCTACTTCGGCCTCTACGCGCTCCAGCACCGCGGCCAGGAGTCGGCCGGGATCGCCACCTGCGAGGGCGGCCACATCACCACCCTGCGCGACGCCGGCCTCGTCTCCCAGGTCTTCGACGAGGAGAAGCTGCGGGCGCTGGAGGGCGACATGGCGATCGGCCACGTCCGCTACTCGACCACCGGCGGCGGCTCCTGGGAGAACGCGCAGCCGGTCTGGCGCGACGACGGCCGCGAGGTGGCGCTCGCCCACAACGGCAACCTGACCAACGCGGTCGAGCTCTGGAGCGAGCTGAAGGAGCGCGGGATCGACTTCCGCGGCACCTCCGACTCGGAGATCATCGCCGCCCTGCTCTCCTCCCACGGCGGCAAGACGATCGAGGACGCGGTCGAGGAGGTGATGCCGCGGATGCGGGGCGCCTACTCGACCGTGGTGATGACCAAGCACGCGATCGTCGCCTTCCGCGACCCGCACGGGATCCGCCCGCTCAGCCTCGGCCGCCTCGGCGACCGCTTCGTCGTCGCCTCCGAGAGCTGCGCCTTCGACATCATCGGCGCCGAGCTGATGCGCGAGGTCCACCCCGGCGAGATGGTCTCGCTGAGCGAGCGCGGGCTGGAGACGCGACAGGTCGTGAAGGCCGAGCGCCGCGCCACCTGCGTCTTCGAGCACATCTACTTCTCCCGCCCCGACAGCCGTCTCGAGGGCAAGGTCCTGCAGCAGGCGCGCGGCAAGATGGGCGAGATCCTCTGGCGCGAGGCGCCGGTCGAGGCCGACCTGGTGATCGCCGTCCCCGACTCCGGCAACCCGGCCGCGGCGGGCTTCGCGCGGGCCTCCGGCCTGCCCCGCGACGACGGCCTGATCAAGAACCGCTACGTGGCGCGGACCTTCATCCAGCCCGGCCAGGAGCTGCGCAAACATGGCCTGCGGCTGAAGTTCAACCCGCTGCCGGAGATCGTCGCCGGCCAGCGCATCGTCGTCGTCGACGACTCGATCGTGCGCGGCAACACCACCCGCCAGATCGTCGGCATGCTGCGCGACGCCGGCGCCACCGAGGTCCACCTGCGGATCTCGGCGCCGCCGATCCGCAACCCCTGCCACTACGGCGTCGACATGTCGACCCGCGAGGAGATGATCGCCCACAACCGCTCGATCGAGGAGATCGCCGACGAGCTCGACGCCGACTCGCTCGCCTACCTCTCGATGGACGGCGTCTACGAGGCGATCGGCGGCGACCCCGGCGACCACTGCGACGCCTGCTTCAGCGGCCACTACCCGCTCGGCGACCCCGACGACGCGAACGGCAAGTTCGCGCTCGAAGACATCGCCGTGGTCCCAGCCGGCAGTTGAGCGCCTTCCGCATCGTCGTCCTCGCCTCCGGGGCGGGCACCAACCTGCAGGCGATCCTCGACCAGCTGCACGGGCAGGGCGGGATCGAGGTGGTCGGCGTCGGCTCCGACAAGCGCGGCGCGGGGGCGCTGGAGCGGGCGGTCGCGGCCGGGGTCGAGACCGCGGTCTTCCCCGGCGACGCCTACGAGGACCGGATCGGGCGCGACGCGGCGCTGGCCGACTGGGTGCAATCGCGGCGCGCCGACCTCGTCGTCCTCGCCGGCTACATGCAGCTGCTTGAGCGAACCGTTCATCGCCCGCTTCCGCAACCGCGTCGTCAACATCCACCCCGCCCTGCTGCCCGCCTTCCCCGGGCTCGACGCGATCGGCCAGGCGCTGGCGGCCGGGGTCGGGGAGACCGGGGTGACGGTCCACTTCGTCGACGAGGGCGTCGACACCGGGCCGGCGATCCTGCAGCGGCGGGTTCCGGTGCCGGGCAGCCGCGAGCGCCAGGTGCTGGAGGCGACGATCCACAACGTCGAGCACCAGCTCTACCCGGAGGCGATCCGCATGATCGCGGAGGGCCGGGTTAGGATCGGCGACGGCGGCTCGCGGGTCGTCGTCATCGATGACTGAGGCGAAGGCAGACACCGGCAGCGAAACCGTCGCAGACGGGGCGATCCGCGTGCGCCGGGCGCTGATCTCGGTCTCCGACAAGACCGGGGTCGCCGACTTCGCCAAGAGCCTGGCCGCGCTCGGGGTCGAGATCCTCTCCACCGGCGGCACCGCCGGCGCCCTGCGCGAGGCCGGGATCGAGGTCACCGACGTCTCCGAGTTCACCGGCCAGGAGGAGATCCTCGACGGCCGCGTCAAGACCCTGCACCCGCGGCTGCACGCGGCGCTGCTGGCGCGGCGCGACGACCCCGAGCACATGGCGACGCTGGAGCGCGAGGGGATCGAGCCGATCGACGTCGTCTGCGTCAACCTCTACCCCTTCGAGCAGACCGTCGCCGCCCACGACGTGGCGCCGGAGGTGGCGATCGAGAACATCGACATCGGCGGCCCGACGATGATCCGCGCCGCGGCGAAGAACCACGAGGGCGTCGCCGTGATCGTCAAGCCGGAGTCCTACGACGCGGTCTGCGCCGAGCTCGAGGAGTCGGGCGGGACGATCTCCGCCAGCACCCGCCACTGGCTCGCCAACGAGGCCTTCGCCCAGACCGCCCGCTACGACGCCGCGATCAGCCGCTGGTTCTCGACCGAGTACGAGGACTTCCCCGAACACCTGGCGGTCGCCTACGAGAAGGTGCTCGACCTCTCCTACGGCGAGAACCCGCACCAGCGGGCGGCGCTCTACTCCGAGGCGGGGGCGCGCAGCCACATCCTCTCGCGGGTCTCGAAGCTGCACGGCAAGGCGCTCTCCTTCAACAACGTCCTCGACCTCGACTCGGCGCGCGGCCTGGTCGACGACTTCGAGCGGCCGGCCTGCGTGATCGTCAAGCACAACAACCCCTGCGGGGTGGCGATCGGCGCCGACGCGCTGGAGGCCTACCTGAAGGCGCTGGCCTGCGACCCGGTCTCCGCCTACGGCGGCGTGATCGCCGTCAACCGGCCGATCGGCCGCGAGCTGGCCGAGGAGCTGCACAAGAACTTCGTCGAGGTGCTGATCGCGCCCGGCTTCGAGGACGGCGCGCTGGAGGTGCTGCAGCAGAAGGAGTCGATCCGGATCCTCTGCGAGGAGGAGCGCCGCGAGCCGGCCGGCGACGAACGCGACGTCAAGAAGGTGCTCGGCGGGCTGCTGATCCAGGACCGCGACGGCGACCCCGAGCCGCGCGAGATCATGGAGGTCGTCACCGCGACCGAGCCCAGCGAGCGGCAGTGGGACGACATGCTCTTCGCCTGGACGGTCAGCCGCCGGGTCCGCTCGAACGCGATCGTGATCGCCAAGGACGGCGCCACGCTCGGGATCGGCGCCGGCCAGATGAGCCGGGTCGACTCGGTCCGGCTGGCGGTCGAGAAGTGCCGCGACGCCCGCGGCGCCGAGGCCGAGGCCCTGCTGGCCGGCTCCGCCGTCGCCTCCGACGCCTTCTTCCCCTTCGCCGACGGCCCCGAGCTGGCGATCCAGGCCGGCTCCAACTCGGTGATCCAGCCCGGCGGCTCCAAACGCGACGGCGAGGTGATCGCCGCCTGCGACGAGGGCGGCATCGCGATGGTCTTCACCAAGCACCGCCACTTCCGGCACTAGGCTCAACAACTCTGCTTAAGTGCAGCGTTATCCTAAGATTCGCGTCTAATTCTGCACTTAAGCAGAGTTGGATAATTACCCGCGAAAATCTCTGGTAGGCTTGTAACTCCCCTTATATGATGAATTAGCGGCTTTTTAGCTTTTAATTCCTCACTTAAGCAGAGTTATGAGAATCGAATCCACGAATACCGACGCGGTGGTTCTGGCCGAGCTCGGCCGGCGGCTCGAGCGGACCCGGCTGGAGCAGAACCTCAGCCAGGAGCAGGTCGCCCACGAGGCGGGGGTCTCGCGGGCGACGATCGAGCGGGCCGAGGCCGGATCGCCGATCAAGTCGAACAGCCTGGTCCGGGTGCTGCGGGCGCTGGGCCGGCTCGAGGCCCTCGACCAGCTCGTCCCGGAGCCGCTGCCGAACCCGGTCGAGCGGCGCAAGCTGCAGGGGCGCCAGCGCAGGCGGGCGCGGGCGCGGGCGGACCGCGGCGAAGAGCGCGGGCCCTGGCGCTGGGGCGACGAGCCCGGCCCGGGGCGATGAGCGAAGAAGCCGAAGTCCTCCTCTGGGGGAGGTGGATCGGCTCGGCCCTGCTGGAACCTGGGGAGAGCACCGCGGTCTTCGGCTACACGCCGGGGTTCGCCGCCAGCGGCATCGAGGTCGCACCGCTGACGATGCCGCTGCGGGAGGAGCCCTACGCGTTCCCCGAGCTCCCCTACGGAACGTTCAAGGGCCTGCCCGGGCTGCTCGCCGACTCGCTGCCGGACAAGTTCGGGAACGCCCTCGATCGACGCCTGGCTCGCCCGCCGGGGGCGGACGCCGGAGAGCGTCAGCGCGATCGAGCGGCTCTGCTACATGGGCGGGCGGGGCACCGGGGCACTCGAGTTCGCCCCGGTCGAGGGGCCCGAGCCGGACGCCGACGAGGAGATCCAGATCGGCGAGCTGGTCGAGCTGGCCTCGAAGATCCTCGGCCAGCGGGACGACTTCGCGACCACCCTCTCCCCCGGCAACGAGGAACGGGGGCTGCTGGAGATCCTTAGCGTCGGGATGTCGGCCGGCGGCGCCCGCGCGAAGGCGGTGATCGCCTGGAACCCGGAGACGAACGAGGTCCGCTCGGGCCAGGTCGACGCGCCGCCCGGGTTCGAGCACTGGCTGCTGAAGTTCGACGGGGTCAGCGGCAACCGCGACAAGGAGCGCTTCGACGATCCCGAGGGCTACGGCGCCACCGAGTACGCCTACGCGCTGATGGCGCAGGCGGCGGGGATCGAGATGTCGCGCTGCCGGCTGTTCGAGGAGCACGGCCGCCGCCACTTCATGACCCGGCGCTTCGACCGGCCGGCCGGGAACGCGAAGCTGCACATGCAGTCGCTGGCGGCCCTGCGCCACTTCGACTTCAACGACCCGCGGGCCTACTCCTACGAGCAGGCGCTGCAGACGATCCGCCTGCTCGGGCTGCCGATGGCGGCGATCGAGGAGCAGTTCCGGCGCCTGGCCTTCAACCTGATCGCGCGCAACCAGGACGACCACGTGAAGAACATCGCCTTCCTGATGGACCGGGCCGGCGAGTGGTCGCTCTCCCCCGCCTTCGACATGACCTACAGCCTACAACCCCGACGGCGAGTGGACCGCGCGCCACCAGATGTCGGTCAACGGCAAGCGCGACGGCTTCGAGACCGCCGACCTGCTGAGCTGCGCCGAGAGCGCGTCGATGCAGCGCACGCGGGCGCTCGCGATCCTCGCCGAGGTCGCCGCCGCGGTCGCCGAATGGCCCGGCTTCGCGGCGCGGGCGGGCATCCCGGCGATCGAGACCGAGGCGATCGGCGGCACCCACCGGCTGGATCTCGGAAGGCCCTAGCCGGAGGCGTCAGGCCGGGCGCGCTGCGCCTCTTTGGCGCGGACCACGTGCTCGCAGACCTCGCCAGGCTCGTCGGCGACCACCAGCAGCTCTTTGTCGCCGGGTGAGATCAGCCCCTGGTCCTCCAGCACGTCGTCGATCCAGCCCAGCAGCGGCTGCCAGAACTCGCTGCCGACGAGGATCGTCGGGAAGTGCTTGATCCGGTGGGTCTGGATCAGGGTGAGGCTCTCGAACATCTCGTCGAGGGTGCCGAAGCCGCCGGGGAAGATCACGAAGGCGCGGGCGTAGCGGACGAACATCAGCTTGCGGGCGAAGAAGTAGTGGAAGTCGAGGCTGCGGTTGGCGTAGGGGTTGGGGGTCTGCTCGTGCGGCAGCTCGATGTTGAGGCCGACCGAGAGGCCGCCGGCCTCGGCGGCACCGCGGTTGGCCGCCTCCATCAGGCCGGGCCCGCCGCCGGTGATCACGCTGAAGCCGTGGTCGACCAGGCAGGCGGCGGTCTCGCGGCAGAGCGCGTACCAGGGGTGGTCGGCGGCGACCCGGGCGGAGCCGAAGATCGAGACGCCGTCGTCGACGTCGCGGAGGGCGTCGAAGCCGGCGTCGATCTCGGCCTGGATCCGCTCGAGGCGGAGGTCGTCCTGGCCCTCGGCGTCGGCGGGCACCCGCAGCAGATGCTCGTCGTGGGCCTCCCACCTGCTCCTGTCGATCCCGGGCAAAGTGCCCCCGGCGGGATTCGAACCCGCGACGCGCGGCTTAAAAGGCCGCCGCTCTAACCAACTGAGCTACAGGGGCGAGGCGCCCATCGTAGAGTGCTCAGGAGAGGTCGGGGATGCCCTCGTAGGCGGTCGAGGCCTCGGCGTGGGTGCGCTGCGGGATGCGGCCGGCGGGGCGGGCGGCGTGGCCGGCTTCGACGGCGCCGCGCAGGGCGCGGGCCATCGCGGTCGGGTCCTCGGCGCCGAAGATCGCGCTGGCGGCGAGGACGCGTCGCAGCCGAGCTCCATCGCCAGGGCGGCGTCGGAGGCGGTGCCGATGCCGGCGTCGAGGATGACCGGGACCTCGGCGCGTTCGGTGATGATCGCGATGTTGTACGGGTTGCGGATGCCGGCGCCGGAGCCGATCGGCGAGCCCAGCGGCATCACCGCGGCGCAGCCGGCCTCCTCGAGGCGGCGGGCGAGGATCGGGTCGTCGTTGGTGTAGGGGAGGACGGTGAAGCCGTCGGCGACCAGCTGCTCGGCGGCGTCGAGCAGCTCGACCGCGTCGGGGAAGAGGGTGCGGTCGTCGCCGATCACCTCGAGCTTGATCCAGTCGGTCTGGAAGGCCTCGCGGGCGAGCTTGGCGGTGCGGACCGCGTCGCGGGCGGTGTAACAGCCGGCGGTGTTGGGGAGGACGAAGAGGCCGAGGCGGTCGATCACGTCGAGCACCGAGCCCCCGGCGGCGGGGTCGATGCGGCGCAGGGCGACGGTGACGATCTCGGTCCCGGCGGCGGTCAGCGCCGCCTCCATCTGCTCCAGCGAGCGGAAGCCGCCGGTGCCGGCGATCAGCCGCGAGCGACCACTCGCGGCCGCCGAGCTCCCAGGTCTCATCCGCCTCGGGGCGCCGCCCTGGATCGCGGCGAGCACCTCGACCGCCTGCGCCCTCGCGCAGCGGCGTCGTCTCCCACTCGCCGTGCGGGACGACCTCGCCGTCGAGCGCGACCGCGACCCCGCGCCGCGCCCTCGCCGGCGCCCGGCCGCGCGCGCCGCCTCGGCCAGCGTCGCCCCCTCGGCGAGCTCCCGCGCCTCCCCGTTCAGCTCGATCCTCATCGCGCCCCACCTCGCGCCGGAGTGCGTCGTCAGGCCTTTGTTTCGGCTATGCGAACGCAGGGTCGGCAAGGTCATGACGCGGCGGTCGCCGGCGAGGTCGCGGCGACGGCGTCGGCGGTCAGCGGGGCGAGGAGGATGCCGTTGCGGAAGTGGCCGGTGGCGAGGACGAGGCCGTCGACCGCGCCGGGGCCGACGAGCGGCAGGTTGTCCGGGGTGCCGGGGCGGAGGCCGGCGACGGCGCCGACCAGCTCCATCTCGGCGACGTCGGGGAGCAGCGCGGTAGGCCTCGCGCAGCAGCTCGTGGACGCCGCCGGCGGTGACGGTGGTGTCGAAGCCGCGCTCTTCGACGGTGGCGCCGACGATCAGGCGGCCGTCGGCGCGCGGCACCAGGTAGACGCGCTCGGAGGCGACGATCCGCTCGGCAGGGCGGCTCGCCGCTCGCGCCGCCGCAGCTCGACCACCTCGCCCTTCACCGGCCGCACCGGCGGGCGGGCGCCTCTCCGGCAGCCACGGCGTCTGCCCGGACCAGGCGCCGTTGCGAGGACGACGGCGCCCGGCGCGCAGCTCCTCGCCGCCGGCGGTCGCGCGACGCCGCCAGGCGCTCGCCGTCGAAGATCCCGTCGACGACCTCGCTGCCGGTCCGCAGCTCGCCGCCGGCCGCGCGCAGCGCCGCGGCCAGGGCCAGGGCCAGGGCCCGCGGGTCGACCGCGGCCTCGCCCGCCGCGAGGACGCCGCCGTCGAAGGACGGGGTCAGGCCCGGCTCGAGCTCGCGGCAGCGCGCGCGGGGCCAGCCACTCGGCCTCGAGGCCGAGCGAGCGCTGCAGGTCGTGGCGGCGGCGCAGCTGCGCCGCCTCGTCGCGGTCGAGGGCGACGTGGAGGGCGCCGCGCGGCGCGTAGCCGGTCGCCACTCCCGCCGGCCGCCTCGAGCTCGGCGACGAACTCGCGGCCAGAGCGCGCGCCGAGGCCAGGGTCAGCTCCAGCAGCTCCGGCTCGCCGAAGGTCAGCTCGCCGACCGGCGCCAGCATCCCGGCGGCGACGTTGGTCGCCCCGGCCGGCGGCTCGGCCCGCTCCAGCACCGCCACCCGCGCGCCGCGCTGGGCCGCGCGCCAGGCGCAGGCGAGGCCGATCACGCCTCCGCCGACGAACACCGCGTCGAAACTGCTGCTTCTCGTTCACGCCATTGCCTCCGCCGGCATTACCCGGATCAGGTTCAGACGGTCGGTGGCCTCGATGCCACCCTCTCAGCCCTCGCGGGCTCCCGTGCTGCCTCCGATGCTACCCCCATCGATCGCGGCATGCCGGGCCGACCCGCGGCCGGGTCATAATCGAGCGATGAGCCTTGCTCCTGCCCGAGGGCCAAGGACCGCTGCGGCGCGAGCGCCTGCGCACCGCCCGCCTCTACTTCGTCTGCGACGCGCGCCCGCGCGGCGACGATCCCGAAGCGCTGCTGCGGGCGGCGCTCGGCGGCGGCGTCGACATCGTCCAGCTGCGCGAGAAGGAGCTGGGCCGGGCGGAGATCGAACGCGCGGCGGCGACCTTCCGCCGCGTCGCCGACACCTATCAGCGCCCTCTTCATCGTCAACGACGACCCGGACCTGGCCCGCGCCTGCGACGCCGACGGCGTCCACGTCGGCCAGGACGACGAAGTCGGTCGACGGCCGCGCGGGCGGTGCTCGGGCCCGAGGCGATCGTCGGCCTCTCGACCCACTCGCGAGGAGCAGATCGACGGCGCCGCCGAGCGCCGACGTCGACTACTTCGCGGTCGGGCCGGTCTGGGAGACGCCGACGAAACCGGGGCGCGCGGCGGTCGGCCTGGAGCTGTCGCCCACGCGGCCGCGCACGCCGCCGCACCCGTTCTTCGCGATCGGCGGGATCGACCCGCTGAACGCCGGCGCAGGTCGTCGCGCGCCGGCGCGCAGCGGCTCTGCGTGGTGCGGGCGATCCGCGACGCCCCCGACCCCGGCGCCGCCGCGGAAGCGCTGCGGCGCGCCTTCGACGTCGAGGGTCGCGAGGGGCGTCGCCGGATGGCTGAGCCGCCGCGCAAGCGGGCGGCGCCCGGTGGCTGAGGAGCGCCGGCAAGCGCAAGCAGCGCGATCGCGCCGCCGACCGCGATGGACGCGCGGCTACGCCAAGGCCGAGGAGCGCAACCAGGCGGCGCGCGAGGCGCTGGAGCCGCTGGCCGAGGGCGAGCGGCCGCCCGTGGTCACGGTCGGCGCGATCCTCGCCGGCCTGGTCGCGCTCTCGATCGTCGTCGGCTACCTGGCCGGGGTGAAGGTCGAACGGCGAGACGCCCGAAGCTGACCCAGGTGCTGGCGCCGGCGCTGATCATGGGCGTGATGTCCTGGGGGATGTGGCAGGCCCGCTACTGGGCGGTGCTCGGCTTCCAGCTCGATCCTCGTCTTCCTCATCTTCAGCGCCGTCTACGGGCTCGCTGGTGCAGGCGACGACGGTCGGCGCAGTTCGCGGCGACGCTCGGGCTGCTCGCCGTCGCCGGGACGCTCTTCTGCTTCATGGTCAAGGCGATGGCGCGGATCCAGATGCCCGAGCGGCATGCCGCCGCGCGAGCTGACCTGCGGCCCTGAACGGGGGGATCTGCATACCAGCCTGCCAGGCCGGCGCAGTCCCTTCTATAGGCTCAATCTCCTATGCCAGAGAGCTTCGATGACGATCGTCATCGGCGGCGGCCCGGGCGGCTACGTCGCCGCGATCCGCGCCGCCCAGCTCGGGCCAGAAGACCGCCGTCGTCGAGCGCGACAAAGCCGGGCGGCCGCTGCCTCAACTACGCCTGCATCCCGGCGAAGACGATCCTGCGCATCGGCCGAGCTCTACGACGAGGCCAAGAACGGCGCCGAGCTCGGCATCGTCGCCGACGACATCACGATCGACTGGGACGCGCTGCAGGCGCGCCGCGGCCAAGGTCTCGCGAATCGCTCTCCGGCGGCGTCGAAGTTCCTCTGGGACAAGAACAAGATCGACCATGATCGAGGGCGAGGGCTCGCTGACCGCCGACGGCAACGTCGTCGGTCGGCGACGAGACCTACGAGGCCGAAGCGCGGTGGTCCTCGCCACCGGCTCGGTCGCGCTGCCGATCCCCGGGCGTCGAGTTCGGCGGCCGCGTCCTCGACACCTGGGGCGCCTGGTCGCTGCCCGAGCAGCCGAAGAAGATCGCCGTGGTCGGCGCCGGCGCCTCGGGCTCGGAGATCGCCTCCGCCTACGCCCGCCTCGGCACCGAGGTGATCCTGATCGAGATGCTCGCCCAGATCCTCCCCGCCGAGGACAAGGACATCGCCAAGATCGTCGAACGCGTCTTCAAGAAACAGGGCATCGAGATCTCCACCGGCGCCCCGGTCGAGAACGTCGAGGTCGGCGAGGACTCGGTCAAGTTCACCTACGGCGACAAGTCGGCCGAGGTCGACTACCTCTGCGTCGCCGGCGGCCGCGGCCCCGACACCGAGGGGCTCGGCCTGGAGGCGGCCGGGCGTCGAGCTCGACGAGGGCGGCCGCAAGATCAAGGTCGACGCCTACGGCCAGCACCACCAACCCGAAGGTCTTCGCGATCGGCGACCTGGTCAACAAGAAGGCGCTCGCCCACAAGGCCGAGGAGGAGGGCGTCGTCGCGGTCGAGACAGCGGCCGGCGTCGAGACCGAGCCGGTCGACCAGGAGCTGCTGGTCGGCGCCACCTTCACCCACCCGCAGGTCGCCAGCGTCGGCCTCACCGAGGCCGCCGCCAAGGAGGCCGGCCACGAGGTGAAGATCGGCAAACAGAAAATCTCCGGCGAGGGCGCGGGCACCGTCTACGACGACAAAGACGGGCATCGTCAAGCTCGTCGTCGACGCCAAGTACGGCGAGATCCTCGGCGCCCACATCGTCGGCAACCGGGCCTGCGACATGATCGCCGAGCTGGTCGCGACGATGGCGCTCGAGGGCGGCTACCAGGAGCTCGCGCGGATCGTCCACCCGCACCCGACGGTCTCCGAGGCGGTCCTGGACGCCGCCCGCGCGGTCGACGGCTGGGCGATCCACGCCTAGTCGATAATCGCCCGTGCCGGAGCGCGCGACCTTCTACTACGACCTCGGCTCGCCCTACGCCTACCTCTCGGCGGAGCGGATCTCGGGGCTCTTCACCGAGGCCGGGCTGGAGCAGCCGGAGTGGCAGCCGATCCTGCTCGGCGGGCTCTTCCAGCACTTCGACCGCGGCTCCTGGGCGCAGACCGAGGCGCGCGCGGAGGGGATCGCCGAGATCGAGCGACGCGCCGCCGCCTACGGGCTGCCGCCGATCGTCTGGCCCGACCCCTGGCCCGGCAAATGCTGACCGCGATGCGGGTCGCGACCTTCGCCAAGCAGACCGGCCGCACCGTCTCCTTCTGCCTCGCCGCCTTCCGCCAGGCCGTTCGCCGCCGGCCGCGACCTGACCGATCCCGACAACGTGATGATCGCCGCCGCCGCCTGCGAGCTCCACCCGCGGGCGCTGCTGAAAGCGGTGCAAGACGGAGATCGTCAAAGACGGCCTGCGCGAGGCGACCGACGAGGCCGGCGACGCTCGGGGTCGACGGCGTCCCCGCGTGCGTCGTCGGCGAGCGAGGTCTTCTGGGGGGACGACCGGCTCGAGGAGGCGGTCGAAGCGGCGGCCATCTCGGGCTAAGGCTGAAATCGATGCCCGATTCGCCTCCCCGACGCCGCCACCTGTTACGAGCTGCTCGCGCGGATGGCGCTGATCCGGCGCTTCGAGGAGGAGGCCGGGCGCCAGTACCAGCGGGCCAAAGCCGGCGGCTTCCTCCACCTCGCGATCGGCGAGGAGGCGACGATCGTCGGCACCACCTCGGTGATGCGCGACGAAGACTTCCTGATCGGCACCTACCGCACCCACGGCCACGCGATCGCCCGCGGCACCGAGCCCAACGGGTGATGGCCGAGCTCTTCGGCCGGGTCGACGGCACCAGCGGCGGCCGCGGCGGCTCGATGCACATCTTCGACGCCGAGAGGCGCTTCATGGGCGGCTACGGGATCGTCGGCGGCAACCTGCCGATCGCCGCCGGGCTCGCGCCTCGCCTCCCAGTACAAGGGCGAAGACGCGGTCACCGTCTGCATGTTCGGCGACGGCGCCTCCAACACCGGCAACTTCGGCGAGACGATGAACCTGGCGGCGCTGTGGACGCTGCCGGTCCTCTTCCTGGTCGAGAACAACCTCTACGGGATGGGGACCGCGATCGAGCGCCACTCGGCCCAGACCGACCTCTCGAAGAAGGCCGAGGGCTACGGGATCCCCGGCGACGCGGATCGACGGGATGGACGTGATCGCGGTGCGCGAGGCGGTCGCCGAGGGCCTGCGGCAGGCGCGCGAGGAGGAACGGCCGACCGCTGCTCGAGGCCTTCACCTACCGCTACCGCGGCCACTCCGCCGCCGACCCCGAGGTCTACCGCGAGCGCGAGGAGGTCGAGGAGTGGCGGGAGAAAGACCCGATCGAGAGCTTCGCCCGGCGCTGCGTCGAGGAGGGCGTGCTGGGCGAGCGCGAGGTCGAGCAGGCGCGCGAGGCGGCCGAGGAGACGGTCGTGGCGGCGGTCGAGTTCGCCGACGCCTCGCCGGAGCCGGCGCTCGACACGATGTACGAGAACCTCTACGCGCTGACCGATACCCGGGCGGCTGGTACGCGGTCGACGAGCGCAGCCCGGAGCCGCACCGCGGCGAGCACGAGGCCGACATGCCGGCGCGCGGCGCGCGAGCTGGCCGAGGCCGGCGCCGCCTACGCCGAGGTCGAGGAGGAGGGCGACGCGGCCGAACCCGGCGATCCAGGGCGACGCCCAGGACGGCACCGCGCGCCACGGCGGACCGAGCGGCGCCGACCCGGCGGAGCCGGTCAACGCCGAGGAGGACGGAGACTGATGGCCGAGCTGCGGATGCGCGAGGCGCTGCGCGACGCGATGGCCGAGGAGATGCGCCGCGACGAGGCGGTCTTCGTGATGGGCGAGGACGTCGGCGTCTTCCAGCGGCGCCTTCAAGGTGACCGACGGCCTGCTCGACGAGTTCGGCGAGCGCCGCGTCCGCGACACGCCGATCTCCGAGAACACGATCGTCGGCGCCGGGGTCGGCGCGGCGATGGGCGGGCTGCGGCCGATCGTCGAGCTGATGACGGTCAACTTCTCGCTGCTGGCGCTGGACCAGATCGTCAACCACGCCGCCGCGATCCCCTACATGTTCAACGGCCAGGCGAAGGTGCCGATGGTGATCCGGATGCCGGGCGGCGGCGGCCACCAGCTCGGGCCGACCCACTCGCACAGCTTCGAGGCGCTCTACCTCCAGGTCCCCGGCCTGCTGGTCGCCTGCCCCTCGACCCCGGCCGACGCCAAGGGCCTGCTGAAGGCGGCGATCCGCGACGACAACCCGGTCGTCTTCATCGAGCACGAGAGCCTCTACGGGGTCCGCGGCGAGGTCGCCCGACGGCGACGACCGAGCTGCTGCGCTTCGGCGAGGCGGCGGTGCGCCGCGAGGGCACCGACGTGACGATCGTCGGCATCCTGAAGATGGCCCAGGTGGCCGAGGAAGCGGCGGAGACGCTGGCCGAGCGAGCACGGCGTCGAGGCCGAGGTGATCGACCCGCGCACGCTGCGCCCGCTCGACCTCGACACGATCCTCGCCTCGGTCGCGCAAGACCAACCGCGCGGTGATCGTCGAGGAGGGCTGGCCGCACGGCGGCGTCGGCGCCAACCTCTCGACCCTGATCACCGAGCAGGCCTTCGACGACCTCGACGCGCCGGTCCAGCGGGTGACCGGCGCCGACGTCCACATGCCCTACTCCAAACGCCTCGAGCAGGCGGCGATCCCCCACCCCGAGCACGTCGTCAGCGCCGCGCTGGCGACCCTCGGAGGGCGTCGCTCTGATGGCCGAGATCGTCATGCCCCGGCTCTCCGACTCGATGGAGGAGGGGACGATCCTGACCTGGATGAAGCAGGTCGGCGACGAGGTCGCGGTCGGCGACGAGCTCGTCGAAATCGAGACCGACAAGGCGAACATGGCCTACGAGAGCCGACGTCGCCGGGACGCTGACCGAGATCCTCGCGCAGGAGGGCGAGACGCTGCCGATCGGCGCGCCGATCGCGGTGGTCGGGGACGCGGGCGATGCGGACCCGAAGCACGACGGAAGAGTCGGCGGACGGCCGCGGAGCCGCGCCGAGCCGGAGGCTGAAGGGGGCCGCGGCCGCGGAGCCGCGGCGAGCCGGAGCTTCCCAGCGAGGCGCACACGCCGAGCGCCTACGCCGAGGTCGAGGGCGAGCGGGTCAAAGCGTCGCCGGTCGCCGAGCGGATGGCGAAGGAGAAGGGCGTCGATCTGGCCGACCGTCGAGGGCTCCGGGCCCGGCGGGCGGATCGTGAAGAAGGACGTGAAGAAGGCGGCCGAGGACGGGGCAGGCCGAGGGCGCAGACGCTCCCACCGCCCCCCCGGAGAGCGGCAGACCTGTGCGCGGATACCGGAGCAGAGGTCTGCCGCAACCCCGGAGACCGCGAAGGGCGAGGTCGCCTACGAGGAGCTCACGAGCTGCAGCAGGTGGTCGCGCGGCGGATGGCGGAGTCGAAGGCGACGGCGCCGCACTTCTACCTGCAGGCGGAGATCGACATGAGCGCGGCGGTCGAGGCACGCGCGCGCGATCAAGGCGCTGGCCGCCGAGGGCGAGGTCGTGCCCTCGTTCAACGACATGGTCGTCAAGGCCTGCGCGCTGGCGCTGCGCGAGTTCCCGCGGGCCAACGGCGCCTACCAGGACGGGCGCTTCGAGCTCTACTCGCGGGTCAACGTCGGCGTCGCCGTCGCCGCCGCAGGACGCGCTCGTCGTCCCGACCGTCTTCGACGCCGACCGCAAGGGCCTGCGGGAGATCGCCACCGACGCCCGCGCCCTGGCCGGCAAGGTCCGCGACGGCACGATCACCCCGCCGGAGCTCTCCGGCGGGACCTTCACGGTCTCCAACCTCGGCATGTTCGGGGTCACCAACTTCTCCGCCGTGATCAACGCGCCGCAGGCGGCGATCCTCGCGGTCGGCGCGATCGCCGAGAGCCCGGTGGTCCGCGACGGCGAGATCGACCACCGCCCACCTGATGGGCGTCACCCTCGCCTGCGACCACCGCATCCTCTACGGCGCCCCCGCCGCCGAGTTCCTCGCCCGGATCCGGGCCCTGCTCGAAGAGCCGCTCTCGCTAGCGCTCTGAGAGAACTCGCCGGTCGCGAGCTCTCTCAGCAGGTCTTGCGGGCGCCGGTGACCGCGTTCCAGGCCCGGCCGAGGGAGAAGTCGGCGTCGACGCGGAAGACGCCGGGGTGGGCGGTGCGGGCGACGGTCCAGTCGCCGCGGCGCAGCAGGCAGCCGCTGCCGCGCGCGATCGACCAGTAGGGGGTGAAGTTGACGCGGACGAGGAAGCGGCCCGGCCTGGTCACGTCGAGGGCGAAGCCCTGGCGGCCGACCCAGAGCGTCTGCGCCCGTCCCGGCCCCGAGCGGCGCGACCAGTGGCTTCGGGTCCCGCACGGCGTAGATCCGCCAGTGCTCGGTGGCGTGACGCAGCGTCAGGTAGGGCGGCTGGCTGCGGATCAGCCTCGCCTCGGCCGCCGAGGAGTAGTCGAGTGGGGCGTCGGGGAGGGCGACGTAGGAGATCGCGTTGTCGCGCAGCCAGGCGGCGTAGCTGCGGTGGTCGAGCGCGCCTTCGGCGTAGAAGACGTCGTCGCGGGTGGTGTCGAGCTGGCGCAGCCAGCCGCGGGCGAGGTCGAACTTCGGCGCCAGGTAGGCCGACTCCCAGTGGTTGGCGGTCGGCGGCACCTCGATCCGCATGCTCGCGGGCGCCGTGCTGGCGCAGCCAGGTCGCCGGCGGCTGGAAGTAGTCGGCGGTGGTCGAGGGGTCGCCGACCGAGCGGGCGATCTGGGTGACGCTGGCGGTGAACTGCCAGTAGAGGCTGCCGACCAGGGTGACCACGAGGACGGCTACGTAGAGCCAGGTCGGGACCGTCGGCCGCGGGCGCCGGGAGAGCAGCACCGCCGCCAGCACCGGGCCGCCGAAGAGGGCGCCGAGGCGGACCGCGTTGCCGCCGAGCGCGTTCGGGACCAGCCAGACCAGGGTCGCGGCGAGGGCGTAGCCGATGATCACCTGCCGCAGCGCCCGCTCCTCCCGCGCCACACCCTTGGTGAGGATCAGGGCGCCGACGCACCAGAGCGGGGATCGCGACGAAGGAGGAGAAGACGAAGGGGAACTGGCCCGGTTCGGGGAAGGCGAGGTTGGGGACGACGGTCAGCACCAGCGCGACGCCGCCGGCCGCCAGCGCCGGCCGGCTGAACCGGCGCCCCCCGCTCCAGGCGGCGGCGAGGACGACCCCGGCGAGGAAGACCCCGGCGACCGGGCTGGCCAGCGGGCAGCCGGCGGCGGCGAGCAGCGCCAGCCCGTTGCGGCCGAGCTGCAGGCAGCGCAGCGACGCCGAGCCCGAAGGCGACGCCGAGCGCGAAGGTCAGCTGGCCGTCGGCGAGCAGGGTGACGACGCCGGCCGCGAACCAGAGGGTCGCCCAGCGCGCCTCGGCGCCCCAGCGGTCGCGGACCAGGCGGTCGAAGAGGTAGGAGGAGCTGACGACCGAGAGCGCCCCGACCACCTGCGGCCCGAGCAGCGCCGCCAGCGGCGGGAAGAGGACGCTGTAGGTGAGGGTGTAGTGGCCGCCGTACCAGCTGCCGTTCCAGATCGCCAGGCCGGCGTGCTGGAACAGCTCGGTGCGGAAGACCTGCGCGGCGAGATCGCCGACCGGCGGGCTCCAGAGCAACATCGCCAGCGCCAGCGCGGAGCTGAGCGCGACGGCTGGCAGCCATTCGGGGCGGAGAGCCTTGGACTGGACCATATATAGACCGCGAAGGATAGGGCGGCCTCCTGCGAGAATCGGGGGATGAGCGACACGATCGCGGTCGTCCGCTGCGGAACCGTCCCCTACGAGCAAGCGCGAGAGGCCCAGCGCGGGCTCGAGAGCCGGCGCCAGCGGGGCGAGATCGGCGACGTGCTGCTGCTGCTCGAGCACCCGCCCGTCTACACCCGCGGGCGGCGCAGCACCGCCGAGGAGCTGCCGATGGGGGCCGGCTGGTACGAAGCGCAGGGGATCGAGGTCCGCGACACCGACCGCGGCGGCCGCGTCACCTACCACGGCCCCGGACAGCTGGTCGCCTACCCGATCGTCAGCCTCGCGCCCTACGGCGACGACGTCCACGAGTACGTGCGCGGGCTGGAGCGGGTGATGATCGGCGGCGCTGGCCGAGCACGGCGTCGCGGCGGGGCTGATCGAGGGCCAGACCGGGGTCTGGGTCGGCCGCCCCGAGGACGGGGTCAACAGCGGCCCGGCAGCGGGGCCGTCGACGATCGGCGCCCGCAAGATCGGCTCGATCGGCGTCCACGTCAGCCGCGGCGTCACCACCCACGGGCTGGCGGTCAACGTCAGCAACGACCTGCAGCCGTTCGAGTGGATCGTGCCCTGCGGGATCGAGGGCTGCCAGGTGACCTCGCTGACCCGCGAGCTCGGCGCCGAGCAGGGCCTCGACGCCTTCGCGGCCACCGTCGCCACCCGCTTCGGCGAGGCTTTCGACCGCATCCCCCAGAGCACTCCGCCGAGCGAGCTGGGCCTGGATCTGCCGGCCGCTACGCTGGAGGCGAGCCGATGAGCGACGTCTCCACCCCCTCCACCCCGCCGAGCGAGCGCGTCCACGTCACCCGCTCTCGCGCCAAGCCGGGCGGCACCGCGGCGGCGGCCGAGGGCACCGTCCCCTTCAAGCGCGCCCGCAAGCCGCCGTGGCTGAAAGTGCCGGCGCCGGGCGGGCCCAACTACCGGCGCCTGAAGGAGACGATCGGCTCCGACAACCTCCACACCGTCTGCGAGGAGGCCAACTGCCCCAACGTCGGCGAGTGCTGGGAGCGCGGCACGGCGACCTTCATGATCCTCGGCGACGTCTGCACCCGCCGCTGCGGCTTCTGCAACGTGCAGACCGGCAAGCCGACCTGGAACGACCCGCTGGAGCCGCTGCGCGTCGCCAACCAGGTGAAGCGGATGGGCCTGCGCCACGCCGTCGTCACCTCGGTCGACCGCGACGACCTGCCCGACTACGGGGCGAGCGCCTTCGTCGGCGTGATCCGCTCGATCCGCATGCTGGCGCCCGACTGCAAGGTCGAGGTCCTGACCCCCGACTTCCGCGGCCAGGAGATGCCGCTGGCCAAGGTGATCCACGAGAAGCCCGACGTCTTCAACCACAACGTCGAGACGGTGCCGCGGCTCTACCCGATCGCCCGCCGCGGCTCGCAGTTCGCTCGCTCGGCGCGGGTGCTGAGGATGGCGAAGGAGATGGGCGGGCCCGAGGTCGTCACCAAGTCGGGCCTGATGGTCGGGCTCGGCGAGAGCTTCGAGGAGATGGTCGAGACCTTCGGCCTGCTGCGCGAGCACAAGGTCCAGGTGCTGACCGTCGGCCAGTACCTGCGGCCGACCGAGAACCACCTGCCGGTGGTCCGCTACTGGCACCCGGAGGAGTTCGAGGCGCTGGAGAAGGCGGCCTACGAGCTCGGGTTCGAGTCGGTGGCGGCGGGCCCGCTGGTGCGGTCCAGCTACCACGCCGACCAGAACCTGCCCGAGGCCCACCGGGCCGAGAGCCTGCTCGCCTGAGGCGAGGCTCCCGGCCCCTGCTGAGAACCCGGCTAAAAGGGCGCCGGCGGGTTCGGCGTCGGCGGAGGGTTGGGGTTGGGAGCCGGCGGGTTGGGTGCCGGCGGGTTGGCGACGGCCTGCACTTCGGCCACGACCTGTCCGGCTTCGGCTTCGCGGCCGCGGGCGGAGCCGGTCGCGGAGATGCCGAAGAAGAGGCCGGCCATGCCGATGATCCCGGCCATCACCGGGGTCAGGATGGCGACCACCGAGGAGGCGCTGACCGAGGCGGAGTCGGCGGTGGTCACGGCCGCCGGCACTTCCACGGCCGGCGCCGGCGCCTCTTCCGCTTCGCCGGCCTGGCCCGCGCCAGCCGCGTCGCCGGCGGGCGCTCCATCGGCGGCGCCGGTTTCGACCACGGCGCCGGGTTCGGCGCCGGCGGTGGCCGCGGTCGCCGGCGTCGTCGGCTCACTCACGCTGTAGTTGTCGAGCACCAGGGCCAGCGACGCGACCACCGCGCCGAGACCGAACAGAACCACCAGCCCGCCGGTGAAGATCCGCCAGCCCAGGTATTTGGTGGCACCCACTTCTTCACCGTTGCCGCCATTTGCTGTTTTCATCGGATCCCCCACATCGAATTGCGTCGCGCCATCCAACCACAACAGGTTCGAGTACACAACATAATTCCGTGTACTAGAGGGGCTTACAGTGCAAAAGCACCACTTGATCGACCCGGAGACGGCAGCGCCGTAAGCCGACTCAGAGTCGGCACACTCATTTCACGAACGGGCGTAGATCCGTGAATTGTGCGCGCGTATCGTCCGCTGGATGAGTGACATAGGAGCTGTCGCGACTCTAAATCTGAAGGGAAAGGGCGATCTCGCTGAGCTGATGGTCGCCGCCGATCTCCGCAGCCGAGGCTTCGGGATCGCGCTTCCCTTCGGCGAGGACAACGACTTCGACCTGATCCTGATTCGCGAAGGTCGGCTCGAGCGCGTGCAGGTCAAGTACGTCGCCTCGGACGGCGTCGTCCTGAAGGTGAAGTGCTTCTCACACTCTCTGACCAACGGCAAGGTCAGGAGGACGAAGCGCTACACCTCGGCCTCGATCGACCTGCTGGCCGTCTATGACGCCACCACCGCTCGCTGCTATTACGTGCCCGCGAAAGATCTCGGGAGTGGCCGCTCGACGATCCACCTGCGCCTGCGCCCAACGCTAAACGGACAGCAGGTCGGCATCAGGCCGGCCGAGGACTACCTGGACCCTTGAACCAAGTGGAGCCAGCCGGAATCGAACCGGCGACCTTTCGGATGCAAACCGAACGCTCTGCCAGCTGAGCTATGGCCCCTCGCCTCAGAGTTTAAGCCGCTTCCGTCGTCCCGCGCTCAACTAGCTAGCGCACGACGGCACGCTTGTAGCGCTGGATCGAGAGGAAGGCGAAGACGGCGGCGATCCCGATCGACCAGGCGAAGCCGCCCCAGACGCTGTTGCCGGCGGGGGCGCCGAGGAAGAGGGCGCGCATCGCGTCGACGACGATCGTGAACGGGTTGACTTCGGCGAAGGCCTGCAGGGCGGCCGGCATCGAGTCGACCGGGACGAAGGCCGAGGAGACGAAGGTGAGCGGGAAGATGACGATGAAGCCGAGCGCCTGCGAGGCCTCCGGCGAGGACGCGGTGAGGCCGACGAAGGCGAAGACCCAGGAGAAGGCGTAGCCGAAGAGCAGCAGCAGGACGATGCCGGCGAGGATGTCGGCCAGCGGGGCGTCGAAGGAGAAGCCGGCGATGATCCCGACGACGAGCATGATCGCGATCGAGATCGAGTTGGTGCCGACGTCGGAGAGGGTGCGGCCGGCGAGCACGGCGCCGCGCGACATCGGCAGCGAGCGGAAGCGGTCGACCAGGCCCTTCTTCAGGTCCTCGGAGAGGCCGAGAGCGGTGACGAAGCCGCCGAACGACATCGTCTGGACGATGATCCCCGGCATCAGGAAGTCGATGTAGTCGTAGCCCGGGGTCTTGATCGCGCCGCCGAAGACGTAGGCGAAGAGCAGCACGAACATGATCGGCTGGACGGTGAAGGAGAGCAGCAGGTCGGGCGCGCGGGGGATCCGCATGAGGCTGCGCTTGGCCAGCACCAGGGTGTCGGAGACGGCGTTGCCGAAGCTCGCTCATCGCTCGCCCTCCTCCCCGTCCTCGCCCTCGTCGAGCTCGAGCGGGTGGCCGGTCAGGGTGAGGAAGACGTCGTCGAGGGTCGGCCGGCGCATCGCCACGTCGTCGATCCCGATCCCGGCGTCGTCGAGGCGGCGCACCGCCTCGGCGATCGCGCCCTTGCGCTCGCGCACCGGCATCCGCAGCAGGCCGTCGACCATCGCCGGCGGCTCCGCCGCGATCGGCTCCAGCGCCGCGATCGCCCGCTCGGCGTCCTCGCGGGTCTCCAGGGTGACGTCGAGGCGCTCGCCGCCGACCTGGTCCTTGAGCTCGTCGGTGCTGCCCTCGGCGATCACCCGGCCGTGGTCGATCACCGAGATGCTGTCGGCGAGCCGGTCGGCCTCGTCGAGGTACTGGGTGGTGAGCAGAACCGTGGTGCCGTCGGCGACCCGGCCTTCGATCGTCTCCCAGAGGTCGAGGCGGCTGCGCGGGTCGAGGCCGGTGGTCGGCTCGTCGAGGAAGAGGATCGGCGGCCGGGCGACCAGCGCCGCGGCGAGGTCGAGGCGCCGGCGCATCCCGCCCGAGTAGGTGCGGACGAGGCGGTCGGCGGACTCGCTGAGGTCGAAGCGCTCCAGCAGCTCGGCGGCGCGGGCACGGGGCTCGCCCTTGGGCAGGTGGTAGAGCTGGCCGACCATTTCCAGGTTCTCGGCCCCGGTGAGGTTCTCGTCGACCGCCGCGTACTGGCCGGCGAGGCCGATCTGGCCGCGCAGCTGGGCGGCCTGGCTGACCACGTCGAGCCCGGCGACGCGGGCGCTGCCGCCGTCGGGTGGGAGCAGGGTGGTGAGGATGCGGACCGCGGTCGTCTTGCCGGCCCCGTTGGGACCGAGCAGCCCGAGCACCGTCCCGGCGGGGGCGCTGAGGTCGATTCCGCAGAGCGCCTCGACGTCCTTGTAGGACTTGCGCAGGCCCTCGGCTTCGATTGCGAGGTCGGAGGCGGCGATGCCCGGGAACCTACTAAGTAATGAGGGTCCATGCCGGGTCCCGCGGGCGCGGGCCGGGGGCGCCTCGATCAGTCGTCGAAGTCGAAGTCCTTGGGAGGACGCTGCTCGAACCAGGCGTTCTCGTCCTCGGGCGCGTCCTCGAGGAACTCCGGCGTGTCCTCGAGCACGTCGTCGTGCGAGCCGGTTTCCGGGTCGTAGGGATTGGGCTCGGCGCCCTCGTCCTCGACGTCGTCCTCGTGCCCGGTCTCGACGTCGAAGATCGCGGTGCCCTCCTCGGTCTCGTCGGGGGCGGGGGCGGCGGGCTCCTCGGCGGGCTCGGCCGGGAGGGGCGGCAGCGCGTGCTCGTCGGTGACCGGCGCCTCGAGGGCGTTGTGGAGCTCCTCGGAGAGGCGCTGCTCGCTGAAGAAGTCGTCCTCGTCCTCCTCCTCGTACTCGTCGGGCTCGGGGGCCGTCGCGGAGGCCTCGATGCCGGAGAGCGGGTCGACCGGCGCGAGCCGCGGCTCGGTCAGCTCGGCGTCGAGCAGCTGTTCGTCGGACGGGCTCTCCGACTCGGCGGCGGCGCCCATCTCGGCCTCGACGTCGAACATTTCGGTCGGCTGGTCGGCGATCGCCTCCCGCTCTTCGGTCGTGTGGACGCCATCGGGCTGCGGCTCCTCCACCTGCGGAATCTCGTGCTCGGCGGCGGGATGCTCCTCCGCAACCGGCGGTCCCTCCTGCAGATCGGCGATGTTGGGGATGCGACGCCCCTCGGCCTCACTCCCCTCGAACTCCTCCACCTCTCCGCCCGGGGCCGTGAGGAACTCGGTCGGCGCCTCGGCCAGCGGGTCCACCTGATCGGGCCGCTGCGGCGGCCCAAAGGCCTCGTCCTCAAGCTTTTTGACCTCGGCCTCATCCGCGCCATGGGCGCGCTTCAGTTCGAGGTGCTCACGAATTGCGTCGTCGAGGATGCTCATCTGGCCTACCGCCGGGAAAGGCTGTCAAAGACTATGCGGTTATCCTTCGCCTTGCGAGGCCATGGGATCAACTTCCCAGCCACGACCTCGGGGCTATAGCTCAGCTGGCAGAGCGCCTGGATCGCACCCAGGAGGTCGGCGGTTCGAATCCGCCTAGCTCCATCGGAGGATGTCCCTGCACGTGGGCGGCTTCGGTTTCTGCGGGGCTTTCCAACCAGCGCTGAATCTGCGCTCCATTTCGGGCACGAGTGCCCGAAATAGCGGCGATGCGAAGGGATTGCCGGCGATTACGGTCGATTCCGCCTCGCTTTCCAACAGCCCCGGAGCTACGGTCGGGTTTGGAGCACATGGCGCCTCGGAGAGTGCACCCGCTGGCCTCGTGAATCGATCGGTAATTGCAGGCTCGCTCTTCGGCAACCGACTTAGAGGAGGAAGAACCGTGCCTCGCCGTGACTCAAGCAGGGTATGCACCGGCAAGACACGCTCCCCGGCATCGAGACAGGCCAACGATCCGCCACCATCCATAAAGTCGCTGGGATGACTGCGACGCTCACGAAGCGCGACGCCAAAAAGGCGCTCGGGGCTTTCTACACGCCGCCCGCGATGGCGGCCGCCCTCATCGACTGGGCGGTGCGCTCGCCAGATGATCGGGTCTTCGATCCCAGCTTCGGTGGATCCGTGTTTCTCGAAGCCGCACTGCGGCGACTCAGTCTGCTCGGAGCAAATCCCGAGACCACCCAAGCGCAAGTCTTCGGCGCCGACGTCGATGACGAGGCTTTTTTTCAGTCGGCCGTGGGAACCGAAAAGGCCACTCTCCATCGGGGCGACTTCTTCGACTTGCACCCCGGCGAGGAGATTCCGCGGGTCGATGCCGTAGTCGGCAACCCCCCCTATATCCGCTATCAGGACTTCAACGGCTCCGCCGAGGTCGCACATCGAATCGCGGCAGATGCCGGCGTGCCGCTAACCCGCCTCGCCTCATCGTGGGCTCCATTCCTGATTCACGGGAGCAGCTTCGTCAGGGACGGTGGGCGGATGGCCCAAGTTCTCCCTGCAGAGCTGATCCACGCCCAGTACGCAGCGGGAATAACTCGCTTCCTCGCAGCGAACTTCAAGCGCGTTGCAATCGTCCTTTTTGACCAGCGAGTCTTTCCGGGCGCACTCGAGGAGATCGTTCTTCTCTTCGCCGAGGAGCGAACGGTAGACGCACAAGGATCGGTCGACCTCGTCTCATTCGGCTCCCTCGCAGAGCTTGACGCCTCGCAGCTCTTCCGACACACCACCACAGGTGCCTCGCAGGCGCCCGGAAAGCTGCTGGGCAGACTCCTGCCAACCGCTACTCGCGACCTCCTCGCCGAACTATCCGACAGACCCGAGACCAATGAGCTGGGTGACATTGCGGCGGTAGATATCGGCGCCGTCACCGGCGCCAACGACTTCTTTCTGCTCAGCCGAACCGAAGCGAGGGACATGCCTCGGCGAATTGTCCGACCCGCCGTCAGCAAGGCTGCGCAGGTCTCAGGAGCGAGGATTTCCGCTGTCGATCACCGCCGACTCTTGGACGAAGGCCGGAAGGGGCTCATGTTCGTAGTAGACGGAAGCACCCAGCCGAGAAGCTCGGCTGTGCAGCGACGCATCGCTGAGGGAAAGGAGGCCGGGGTCTCGGACGGCTACAAATGTCGCGTCCGCAAGCCTTGGTGGTCGGTGCCGATTCCTAAGCGCGGCATCGCAGATCTCCTCCTCACCTACTTCGCGAGCGAGCACCCGCGGCTCGTGCTCAACGAGGCCGGCGTCCTTCAGACGAACACGATTCACGGCGTCTATCTCAAGGCCCCCGTGGACACCGCCGCCCTTGCCGTCGCCTTCTACAACAGCCTCACGCTCCTCAGCGCGGAGCTCGTCGGGCGCAGCTACGGCGGTGGCGTCTTGAAGCTCGAGCCGACCGAGGCCGGGTCGTTGATCCTGCCGCCTGTCCCCGAGACCCTGGGCGGGCGATTGGACGAGGTTGATGCGTTGATCCGCGGCCGCAAACTCGAGGCAGCTCTCGACCTCGTCGATCCACTCGTGCTGGGCGAAGGTTTGGGGCTCTCAAGCGAGGAGATCCGCACGCTTCGCGAGGGAGGGGCACAACTCCGTGCCAGGCGCCGGACGCGCGGCGGCCGACCGGCACCTGCTCAAAGCTAGGGCAGGGTCCGCAGAGCCGTACAGACCTGGGAGAGGACTCTGTCGAGCTCGATGTTTGCCGCTCTGACGTCCTTGGCGACGTAGGCATCCTTGCGATCGTTCCAGCCGTAGCAGTAGACGCCACAGGCGTCGAACCAGACACTGGCCACATGCCCGTAATCGATCGTGCGCCTCAGATCGACCGAGTCGATCGTGCGCACCGCCAGGAACATGTAACAGAGGGGTGGGGCCCGTCTGATCCAAGACCCGAGATCAGAGGTCGGACCGCCGCCTTCGCCGGCGAGTCGTGCCTGCTCGGCCTTGATGTCGATGTTCTTGAAGCTCGCCTCCTTGATCCTCTTCTCGAGGTCCGCTGAACCTGGTCGTCCTTCAGGGTTTTTCTGTTTCTCGTTGCCGGCGTGCTTCGGGAGGCCGGTTGCCTTGGTCTCGATTACAAGGTCCACTGCACCACTTGCCGGGTACGCGACGTCGAGCTTGTGCTTCTTGAAGCTCAGCCCGGGCACGCCGGGTCTGCTGTGCAGGTCCTTACCTGAGCAATTCGCAAGGAGCAGCGCCAGCATGTCGTTGAAGAAGTCGCCCTTGCCGTTTCGCATGTCACCAGGGTCGGCGGTGCCGTCGGCCACGAGTTCGTCGAATTCACGCATTGCCCTCAGATAAATCTTCTCGACTTGCAGGAAAGTCCGAGCGCGCATCTCACGCATCTCGACCAGTGCGGTCTGCAAAGGCGCACGGCCCGGCTTGCCGATCTTCTCCACACTCAGCGTCTGCGTCTTTCGTGGCATCTCAGCACCGGACCCTAACGTGCCCCCGTCGATTCGCGCCAATGCCAAGCCGCGCGATTCAGGGTGCTAGGAGACAGATAGACCACATCGCTAGGCAGGTGCGATACATCCGCTTTGCGAAACGTCCGCCGAAGGCGATGATGCCTTCAGGGTGGAAGTTCGGGCACTTCGAGGCCTGTCCGGTATCACCGGCAGGTCGCGCCCAAAGCCTTGGTCGACCTACGCAACCGAGATAAAGCAGGGATTCGCGAGAGCCGCGCGCCTGGCGTGGCCGGCCGCTCCTAGCTCGGCCAAATTCGCGAGCCGATCGCCTTGAACTGACTAACCGCCAGCGATCCTCGCTCGTTTCGCGCCTTCGATCCGGGTTTCGAGAGGGCAGCCTTCACCGCCTCGCGATGAGCTTCGTAGATCCCCGTCGGCTCGTAATGCTCATCGAGCAGGACGAGGATCACTACGTCCCAGTCCTTCTCGAGGTCGATGCTCCCGATCCGCTGGCTCGCCTTCGAGGTGGGAGTGAGGCGACGCCCCTTGATCTGCAGCAGTTCGGTCTTGCCATCGCCTTCTCGAACCGCGTCATACCCCGACTGCCGCGCCCGCGAAAGCTCGAGCTTCAAGATGCGGGCGACCTCGTACTCGGCGATCTCCCCAGTGACCCCGAGGGGCTTTTCGGTCAGCTCGTAGTACTCGCGCGCCAACCCCTTCACCTCTCGTAGCAGCGCAACTAGTCGCTCGGATGGCACCATTGAGCACGGATGATCGTGTTCCAGTCGGCCGCTGCCGGGCGGTGGGTGTAGCAGGGGCGGCCCTCTACTCGTGAACGCGGAGCTTGTCGGACCGCCACCGGTCCGGGGCGGAGCGCGCAGGCGTTCCTTCTCGGCCGCGGCAGCAGATTATGTCGCCGGAAGTCGTCCGTGAGCTCCCGCTCGCCAGCCCGATCAGATGACTGATTCGAGCCAGGATTCAATTTGGCTGACGGTAAGAAAGGGATCATCACCTGACGCGGGAAGGCTGAGATCTGCCATTTCCGGCAATAGCTTCGCCACATCACGCTCGGTCGAGTGCTCTTCCCACTTTTTCCCTTGCTCGCCCGAAACGCCATCAGCTGCCAATCTCGCATCCCGTAGCTCATCTCGAACCTCGAGGTGAACGAGGTGTACAGGTACGGGTTGAAAAATCTTGCGAAGCGTCGTGAGGGCATCGACATGACGGACTCCATCGACGATGCAAGGAACCGAGTTCCCATCCAGCCCTACGTGGCGAAGAGTGCGGAGGCAAAACTCTTCCCAACCCAGATCCGCTATCAGCGCCTCACCTAGGTCCTGGAGCTCTTCCCGGGTCTCGCCGATTCCGCGGGAGTCCGCTTCAGACCTAACGAAGTCGCCGAAGGATGCGTTTGGCCACCCGAGCCGCTCGGCGAAGGCCTCGGCGACGGTGCTCTTCCCGGACTTGGTGCGCCCACTCAGAGCCACGACTACATTCCTGGCCTCCACGGTCATGTCAGTAGCTCGAGCTGGTCCCCAGCAAAGTCAGTCGCGAGCCACTCTATTTTGGGCGGAGGTCTCAGCCGGAGTCCCTGCTGTGGCCCTTGCCGAGTCAACGTGAGCTGATCCCGGCCGACTCCGGGCGGCGAATGATCGCCGAGAACAACCCACGGACGGCGATCATTCTTCTCGACCTCAAGTGGCAATATCGGCATTACATGAGAGAGCTTCATCAGCGTCGCGTACCGAGCTTCGCTCCGCTCGGCCCAGAAGTCAGGATCCTCGGCGCAAAGCGCGACAGAGAAGCGCTCGCGAATAAAGCCCCAAGTTTGCGGGTCGAGAACATACGATTCCGAGTGAGCCACCTCGGCGACGCCGATAACCGGTCCGCTTTGACACTTGAGCAGCAGGAGATCGCGGTCTCGCACCTGGTCGAACGGTGCTACGCGCCGGCGCGAGAAGCGCGACTCGATCGTCTTCCGTCTCTCCATGATGTAGGACAGATATGGCTCGTTTAGGACCGCAAGGTGAGCACGCTGCGAGCAGTCAGGATCGTCGATGCGATCAAGAATCGGATGCCACCTAGGATCGCTCCCGAGCCGAGTGCCGATGGCCTCTAGGAGACCGGCGATGTCGCATAAGGCGAAGCTGACGGAGTTCACATTCCATGTTCCTCGCGCTCGCGGCTGACCGTCTTCTTCAGATCCTCTGTAAGCCGTCGGACGTGTTCGCGCTCCCCGACCGACAGGTCGCGCTCGAGACGGGTGGCCACGGCCGCATCAGGTTGCCCATCCCCCGTCTCAAGGCATCCACAGACCTCAGCTAACGCTGCCGGATGCGATGAAGCCCATATCCGGTTGAGGCTGGTCCAGAGGTCGACTTCCTTGCGCGTCGGATCTCTGCGGCTCACGGTCTGAAGCACGTCCTCGGAAGCTATGGCCCGAAGGAGCTGGTTGCCAATCGCGGCACTGGCGACGGGACGGATCTTGACCCAAATTGGGATTTCGTCGATCACGAAACGCCGCCAAGATACGTCTCCAGCCGCCGTCGGTGGCCTCGCGCAAGCCAGCGGCGATAGCACCCGAAACTGGAGAAGGTCGCCGGTTCTCCAGTCGAGTGGAACGCCGCCCAGATGCGCCGCGCGATGCGAGGAGAGCTCAAAGGGTGGAGACAAGTAGCGGATTGCGCCATCGAGTCTCTCCACAAGCTCTAGTCCCGCTCGGGCGGCCCATTCAATGACTTCTGAGATCTCACGCTCAGCCTTTGGCCGGGTGCCCACCGGCGGCGAGCTCATCCAAATCTGCGCCCCAGGTTCTGCTGCGGCCGCCGCGGCCCAGAGGAACCCGCACATGTCATCCGGATACCAAGGGGGGTCCAATATCGCAGCATCGGCACCCAACCGGGGGACATCATCGGCTAGAAGATCGACCCGTGCGAAACGACGATTTCCGCTCTGTTGTGGATCCCCGCCCACGTCCCGGCGATCAAGCAAGACGTGGCTGCGATCCGCCATAACAGCCGCCGCGGCGTTGAATGCATTCGGGGTACCGAGGTAGACGATCTCATCCCCGGGTGACGTGCGTTCGAGCAAGATCGCGGAGAGCCTCTCGATGGACTCAGGGCTATAGGCCCAGAAGTAGTCAAGAGGATGGGGAATCGGGCGGTAGGCCGTCACGGCGGTGGTTGGCTCGGTCTCGGCACAGTCCTCGATTAGATCCTTGGCCTTGCGTGCATATGGGCCCTCTCCGGCGGCCATCTGGCGGAGGACTTCTACTGCCACGCCGGGGGTTACGCCCGGAAGGCCGGCTACGAGCGCGCCGAATGAGAGGTTGGCTCGGCGTCGAGCGCGTCGGAGACCCAATCCTCGATTCTGCTCAGGAACCCGGACTGCTCATCGCCCACTGCGCAACCGCACCTCGCAGATAGGTGCGCTCCGCTCGTTGCTAGAGAAACGTCGCCGCAGCTCGTCATTCCACATCGCGATTGCCTCCTGCTGAATCGACAGGGCGCGCTCGCGATCCTCGTTCATGCGGGAGACGACCGGGGTGAAGGCCGCGATCTCGAGGGGGATGGTCCTAAGGGGGAGATTCACGTCGAGCTCCTGGAGCCGGTCCACGAAGTCCGGTAACGCGGCACTTAGTCCCTCGCTCGTATCTGAGGTGAAGGTGGCGTATGCGTAGAGATCAATTTCCGTATCACTAAGGAGTCGGCCCATCAAGGCAAGCTGCTGTGTGAAGAGTTCCGGCTCGGCTGCGGTATTGAAGGCGAATGAGTGATCGTCGAAGCCCTTAAAGCAACAGACTTTTCCGTACATCGGACTGTTGTCCAGAATCGCTCTGTCCTCGGCAGTCAGATATCGCCAGAAGTAATCGTTTGAGAGGTTGTCGTCAGACCAGAGATAGACCGTCTCGCCCAAGCCGCGCTCCTCAAGGGCACGGATCATCCAGGGCGCCCACTCAGGGACGAGGTCAGGTTGACCGCCGGAAAGATCGATCACCGGTGGTCGTTCGTCCTCCTCGACATACATGGCGACCAGCTCGGCCGGGGTGAGCATCCTGGAATGCTCGCTTGAGCCAGAGAGCAGGTCGAAGTCTACAAAGCAGTACCAGCAGCGCCAATTGCAAACGGCGTTTTGGAAAACCTGGGCGATCAGAGTCTCCGCCTGGAGATCTATTCCAAGCGCTGAGGCAGCCGGATCGATTGGCAGCGAATTCTCGGGCCATCCCTCGCTGGTCTGGCGGCGAAAGTGACGCACCCGGCCGAAACCGCGGCAGTTCGAGGGCTCAGTGAAATCCTTCTCCTGAGCCGATCCGCTGAAGTTCGTTATTCGGAGCTTCTCAGCATCGACATCGATGCCGCGCTCGCGCATCGTGACCGAGAACTCTGCCGTTTTGATCGGGGCGCTCATTTCTCCTCGGGGTCAAACGGGCCAAGTCGCCGCGAGATGTACTCCCAGGCCAGGTCGATGCAGTATTGGGTTTGTGCCTCCGTCAGTTGGGCCTCTGCCGGAATCTGATGCCAGTACTCAAGGCACTGCCTACAACAAGTCGCAGTGGCGTGTTGTGCGTAGTGCTGGATTCGGGCGCTCTCGCTGGTCTCCCTTGGGGTTTGCCGACCGTCAAAAGCATTCTCCGAGCGCCGCTTTTTCAACGCCGAGCGAATCGCCCTCTCGGTGCGTTCACGAAGGGTGTCGACCCCCTTTGCAAGCGCCAGTCGCTGAACCTTCTCCGGCACTTCTACGTGCATCATGTGGAGGCGGAACGTCTCGTTTTCGAGCGCGGTAAACGTGTTGGCCACATCCGCCATGTTGCGCTCGTGCACGCGCTCCCAATCGATCATGTCGGCTCCGCACTCCCTGCATGCTCCGGGCGGACCGGGCTGGTTCTTCTTGGGCTTAAAACAGTGCGTCGGTTGATCTGGGTTCTCGCAATCAGTGCTCGTGCACGTGATGCGAATTTTCTCCGTTTCGGTCACTCCTCGGCCTCCCAGGCTAGAGCTGCTTTTAGCAACGCGGAATCGTCATCGTCGAGCTGTGTCCAATCAACGCGCGAGATCAGCATCTCCCTAGCCAGAGCGAAGGCGCGATTCGAGTCGTCCTGCAGCCCTGCTGCCGTACCCCACCAATCGTCCCCCTCTTTTGAGAGCCGCCAAGCCATGTAGTTGGCCAATGCGTCAACCTCGATGTCTCTCTCGCCGGCGAGACGAATCACCTCTTGCTTTAGGCGAGGCAGTGAATGCTCGGTTCTCTTGGCAAGCTCGTGGGCAAGTTGGTCTGGGCTGCCCAGCAGGAGCTCGCCAGCAAAGTCACTCGCCTCCTGCTCATCATCGTCGTCGGACTCAACGGGATCGATCTCCTGGGACTCGACGACGGAAGGGCTCTCTAGGCCCACATGGCGCGCAAGGTGGGCGAGCTCGTGACCCAAATCGAAGGTCCAGCGAGACTCCCACGGAGTGCTTTGCTTCAGAACTACTACCGCTCGACCCTGGATCGTCCACACTGCGCCGTGGAACTCGCCGGGGTCGTTCAGCGGCAAGACCGCGACGCCCTGCTCCCAGCACCAGGTCAGCAGCTCCTCGAACCGTAGTTGTCCATAGCGCTCGAGAATGTCCTCCCGAATCGCATAGGGGTTCTCAGGCAGCTCCACCGGGGCCCTAGCGATTGCCTGATCGACAATTAGCGCGAGCCAAAATGCCCACAGGGTGTACGTCGCGAGGGCAGGATCCTGGTTGACCGCCGCCTTGAAATGACCCCGGTCAAAAGCACCGGAGTCGAGCTGCAGATCCGCTCCTGCCAGGAGCTCCTCGGGTGACCATCCAAAGATTCGCTCTGAGGCTCTCCCCAACCGATCTGCTTGATGGTCGAGTGCACTGGAAAGGCGCGTGACCAGACGCTGGGTAACCCCAGACTTGACGAGACCCGTTTCGATGGCCGCCAAATCGAGGGGCTGCCCGGCGGGTGATACGAGGTCACGGAGGCCGAATCCCATGGCAGCAAGGACCTTCCTGAGGGTCCTGTAAACAACGTCATGGCGTCCGAGCTCGATCCGGGAGAGGCTCATCGGGGCGATGCCCGCTGCTTCAGCGACCTCTTTCGATGTCATGCCCTTGCTTTCACGAAGGGCGCGCAAGCGAGCCCCTACTCGGCGGGCTTCCTCGTCGGCGGTCTTGACTAAGAACTCGGCGAACTCAGGGTCTTCCTGAGCGCGCACATCCATCCAGGAAATCTCCACCTCAGATTCCCCGTCTCGAGGAACCAAGACCTCATGCTCGCCGTGACGAACCTCCTCCCAAGCGAGATCTGGTGCTCCTGAGGGAACGAGACGATCGACCGGAACAGACGCGTGGCCACCGTCGGCGAAGTCGACCTCTAGGCGCCCATCGGCATAGTCAACGGCGATGACGGTGCGATAGGCCGCAGACTCCCACGGGGCGGAATATTCAGTCATTGCAGGAATCCCAGGCCTCCCAGAGCTCTTCGAGATGGTCGTCGATCAAGCGACGCACCTTGCGAGGCAAGGGACCTCCGACGAAGGGCTCGAGGTTGAGCAGGCTAACGACGGCGATCGAATCGCCGCTGATCCAGACGTGCAAATGTGGAGCCTTATGGCGCATGGTGTCGGAGAAATAGACCTTGAGGGCAATGGCCCCTTTTTTAACGATGGTCGGCACAGTTAGCTATACGTATACGTATATGGCAGAGTAGCTTGATCTGCGGATAGGCATTAAGCGCGCGAAACCCAGGCGCGACGATTCAATCGAGGCGCTGGGCGGCGATTTCGACCAACTCGCCGATTAGCACAAGGTCGACTAGTCCTTTACCCGGGCGCTCCGCCCTCATTGGGGGGCGACAGTGCATGTGATGCGCGCCGCATCCCAGAGGTTCGTCTCGCCAGCACCGGCTGAAGACTATCTGACCACTAGATGCATCTCCCTAGTCGCTAGCGGTAGCGGCCCTCGGGGCTGTGCTCCCCTCGCGGAACCACGCATGAGCCAGCCCGAGAACACTCCAACCGCCCTGCACCGATTTCGGGCACTTCTCGCCAGGAGTGCCCGACTCCCTGCGTATCGCCGCATATCCCTGCGTATCCGCGGCAAATCATCGGGACACGATGCGGCCACTAAGTCCCCCTAATCCCCTGCTAATTGCGTACTTCTGAAGTTGTCGCTCAGATTTCGCCGACTTGGATCGCACCCAGGAGGTCGGCGGTTCGAACCGCCTAGCTCTACTCACCGACACCCCCTGCAAACGGGGGCCCAGCAGCGCCTTCGTCGCTAGCTCGACTTCCCCGACTTCTTGCCGCCCTCGCGGCCGGCGGCACGCTTCTGGGACTTGCTGCCGCCCTTGCCCTTGCCGCTCATTTCGCCGCCCTTCTTGGAGGATTCTGAGGAGTTGGCGATGGAGGCGGCGCGCTGCTTGCTCATTCCCTTCTTGCGCAGCCCTTCGTACTGCTTGTCGTTCTTGACGCTCGAGCCGTGGTCTTTTGCCATCGCGATCTCCTCCTTCGGGTGATTTAGGGCTTGAGGACGACCTTGATCGCGCCGTCTTCCTTCTTCTGGAACATCGAGTAGGCCTCGGGCGCCTGCTCCAACGGGAGTTGATGGGTGGTGAGGTCGTCGACCGCGAGGGGATCGTCGTCGGCTTCCAGGAGGGGCAGGATCTCGTCGGTCCACTGGCGCACATGCGCCTGGCCCATCCGCAGTTGCAGCCCCTTGTCGAAGATCTGCATCATCGGCAGCGGGTCGAGCTGGCCGCCGTAGACGCCGGAGATCGAGACGGTGCCGCCGCGGCGGACCGAGTCGATGCAGGCGAGCAACGCCGAGAGCCAGTCGACCGCGGCCTTTTCGGTCATCTTCGCCGCGACCGCGTCGGGCAGCAGCCCGGCCGCTTTCTGCAACAGCTCGGCGCCACCGGCTCCGTGAGCCTCCATCCCGACCGCGTCGATCGCGCTGTCGGGGCCCCTGCCGTCGGTGAGCTCTCGCAGGTGGTCGGAGATGTCGCCGTCGACCTCGTCGTGGTTGATCGCGGTGATGCCGTTTCGCTCGGCCATCGCCAATCGCTCCGGCACATTGTCGACGCCGAACACCGTCTCGGCACCGCGGTGGCGGGCAATCCGGGCGGCCATCTGCCCGATCGGCCCGAGCCCGAAGACGACCACCGTCCCGCCCTCGGGAATCGCCGCGTAGTCGACCGCCTGCCAGGCGGTCGGCAGCACGTCGGAGAGGAACAGGTAGCGCTCGTCGGGGGCGCCGTGCTCGGGCACCTTGATCGGCCCGAACTGGGCCTGGGGGACGCGCAGGAACTCGGCCTGGCCGCCGGGCACCTGGCCGTACATCTTGGTGTAGCCGAACAAAGAGGCGCCCTTTTCCTGATCGCGGTTCTGGGTCGTCTCGCACTGCGCGAAGAACTGCCGCTCGCACATCCAGCAGTGCCCGCAGGAGATGTTGAAGGGAATTACGACCCGGTCGCCGGCCTTGATGTGGGTGACCTCGGGGCCGACCTCCTCGACGATGCCCATCGGCTCGTGGCCGAGGATGTCACCCTCGTCGATGAACATCCCCAGCACCCCGAAGAGGTGCAGGTCCGAGCCGCAGATCGCGGTCGAGGTGACGCGGACGATCGCGTCGGTCGGATCCTGGATCGAGGGATCGGGCACCTCGTCGACGCGGACGTCTTCGTTGCCGTGAAAGGTGAGCGCCTTCATCTTCAGTCCTCCTGGGCCGAGCCGGGCTCCGCCATCTGGCGGTGCATCTCGGCCTTTTTGGAGTCCGGGATCACCTTGCCGGCAACCGTCTGGACTTTGTTCTTGAAGGAGCCGCCGACGACCTTTTCCCTGCCGGCCATGAGGGCGTCGTAGCCCTGGCGGGCGACTTCTGCCGGATCGTCCTTCTCGTCGGCGCCGACCTTGGTGTCCTCCATGTCGGCGCGCTCGAAGAACTCGGTGTCGGTCGGCCCCGGCATCAGCGCCGTGATCGAGACGCCGGAGTCCTTGAGCTCGTTGCGGATCGCCAGCGCAAACGACTGCACGAACGACTTCGAGGCGTTGTAGACGGCCTGGAAGGCGCCGGGCATCGTCGAGGCGATCGAGGAGGTGAAGAGGATCCGGCCTCGGTCGCGCTCGACCATGTCGGCCAGCACGAGCTTGCAGAGATGGACGGTCGAGCGCACGTTGAGGTCGATCAGCTTCAGCTCGTCGCCCAGCTCCGTTTCGGTCGCGAAGGCCCCGCCGGCGCCGATCCCGGCGTTCAGGGCGAGCGCGTCGACCGGCCGGCCGGTGTTCTGGATGTGGCGGTAGAGCTCGATCGCCCCGGCCTCGGTGGCGAGGTCGACCCGGTGGGCTTCCACGTTCACGCCGGAGCCTTTGAGCTCGTCGAGCGCGGTCGTCAGCTCGCCGTCCTCGGCCGCGATCAGCAGATCGAAGCCTTCCTCGGCGAAGACCTTCGCCAGCTCGAAGCCGATGCCGCTCGATGCCCCGGTGATGACTGCGAAACGACGCTCCTGTCCTGGCTCCATCGAGATTCCCTCCTTGTCTTTGGATGCTTTACGACGCCAGCCCCAGCGGCACATCTGGTCGGTCCCAACTCTCCGCGACCCGCCCCGCCGCCCGCCGCTCCTCGGCGAGGATCTCCTCCGCCGCGGCCACCACGCCCTCATCGCCGGCCCGGGCCGCCACCCGCCGCAAGAGCTCGTAAGCGGCGACCTCCAGGTGCTCGAAGGCGAACGCGAAACCGGCGAGCTTGGTCGTCGAGTCCGGCTGGGCGCCGAAGAAGGCGGAGAGGTTGAGCCCGCCCGCCTTCAGCAGCGCGTCCTTGACCAGCGAGGGCCCCGCGCCCCGCTCCTCCAGCAGGCCCTCGACCTTCGTGAGGTGTTCGCGGGTCTCCCCCAGGTGGTCTCGAAAGACGGCCTCCAAATGCTCGTCGTCGACCCGCTCCGCCCCGGCCTCCAGCAGTTTCACCGCCTGGCCCTCGAGGGCATGGACGTCCCGCAGGTAGGCGAGCAGCGCCGAGTCGAGCTGGTCCGCGTCGACGCCTGCCAGCGAAGCCTCGACCGCGGTGTCGAAGGACCGCTCCAGGCGCTCGGCCATCCGCCCCTCCTCGGCGGCGATGTCCGCCGCCATCCGCGCCGTCTCCTCGTCGCCGGCGCGCTCGGCCAGTCGCTTCAGCAGCTCGTAGGCAGCGAGCTCCATGTGCTCGTAGGAGTAGGCGTGCATCGTCAGCTTGCCGGGCGTGTCGGGCTGAGACACCGCGAAGGCGACCATCCCCCACCCTCCGGCCGCGCCGGCCGCGTCCTTCAGCTTCGAGGGCTTGCCACCGAGCGCTGCGAGGCGCTCGCGCACCCGCCGCTCCTGGTCTTCGGTCTCGACGAGGTGCTGCTCGAACGCCTGGCCGAGGCGGTCGTCCTCGGCGATCTTCGGTGCCGCGCGGAGCTGCGCCAGCGCCTGCAGCTCGATCGAGTGGACATCGGCCAGGTACTTGACGATCTGCTCATCGCGGTCGCGATTCCACTGGCGCGCTCCGACGCCGGTCTTGAGGTCGTCGAGCCGCACGCCCGCGCTGTCGGGCTCGAGCGGCGGGGTCGCGGCGCCATCGCCCTCTCGCATTCCCGCGAGCAGCTCCTCCAAGGCGTCGACGGCGCTGTGGCGGGGCTCCCAACCAAGCTCCCCGCGCGCCCGTGCGGAGGACATCAACGGCACGTTCCGCGCCATGTCGAGCCAGCCGGCCGGGGTCGGCTGCAGGCGCAGCTTCCAGCTCAGATCGGCGAGCTTGCGCACCACCCGGGCCGGGACCGGGAAGCTGCGCACGCCGATCCGCTCCGCCATCTCCTCGGGGCTGAGCGGCGGCTCGGCGGCGATGTTGAAAGCGCCGCTCACGTCTTTGAGGACGGCCTGCAGATAGGCCCGCCCGACGTCCTCGGAGTGGACCGCCTGGAAGCGCAGGCGGTCGATCCGCGGCAGCGCCGGCAGGAAGCGGAGCCGGAGGAGGAAGTCGGGCAGGAACGGCCCGACGAAGAGGCGGCGGATCTCGGTCGCGGCCTCGTCCTTGAAGATCAGGGCGGGGCGCAGTCGCACCACCTTGGTCTCGGGATTGGCGGCTTCGAAGCGGTCCAGCTCGCGCTCGACGGCGACCTTGTGGCGGGAGTAGAAAGAGGTCTGGGTGCCCTCGGTCGGCCAGGCCTCGTCGACCTCGCGATCCTTGGGCCCACGCGAGTAGACGCCCACCGAGGAGGCGTGGATCAGCTTCGGCACCCCGGCTTCCGACACGGCCTCGAAGACACGCCGGCTGCCCTCGACGTTGATCCGCTCCAAGGTCACCGCGTCCCGGGAGGGCTGGATCGCCCACGCCAGGTGGATGACCGCATCGGCCCCCTCGAAGATCGTGTTCAGATCGGCGCTGAGAACGTTCGCCTCGACCCAGCGGGTCTTCGGCGGCGCCCAAGTGGGCCGGCGCCGAGCCAGCCCGACAATCTCGTCGATCTGTGAGCTCTCACCGAGAGCCTGAACGGTGCTGGTTCCGACGTTTCCCGTCGCGCCAGTGACGACTACCTTCATCTTTCGCTCGCCTCCCCGTGGTCTGGGTCAGAGTTGGCGAGGAGTGAGCGGCGAGCCGCTCCCTTAGGCCTCGGGGGGGTCTGTACCCCTGGGAGAGGGCGCGAAACGCGGTCCGCTACAGCGCTAGGGCGGCAGCCTTCAGATGGAGCGCCTCCAACCGCCGCAACTGCTCGGTCGCCCGTTCGGCCAAGGCGCCGAGGGCGAAGTCCGGCAGGTCATCGGCGTGCGTGTGCTCGAGCGCCCGCCACAGCCGGCGCTTGCCGGCGACGCCGATCTGCAGCAGCTCCAACTCATCGAGGCGACTCAGTGGCGAGTAACCCCGCAGCTGCCCGTTCGGCTTCAAGCGGCCCAGTCGCTCGCCGAGGGTGGCGGCAAGTGGTTTGAGCTTGCCCTGGTCCACGCCGAGCCGATCCATGACCTCCTTGAGCGTCTCCCGATCGGCCTCGATCTCGGCGCAGATCTCTGCCAAGGCCGGCCCGAACTCCGGATCGCCCTCATTGCTCCCCCGCAGCCGCCGGGCCAGCTCGACCCCGATGGTCGCTCCGGCCAGGTGGTCGTTGAGGTAGATGGCGAGCAGCTCTCCCACGCGTCGCCGTTACCCGGCGGGCGACCCCCCAATCAGGGCGCGAGCCCTTCAGCGAAGACGAGGCTGTCTGATATCCGCTGGACGGGAACGACGGCCCCGCAGCGTCCGCAGCGCCTGAACGGTGCGGGCGAGGGAGGGGCCCGTTCGCGTGCTGCGGGCTTCGATTCCCGATTTTCTCTCCTGCAGCATGGCGACGATTTACCCAACCGCGATCCGGTCAAAACCCGCCCGGAAAGAGATGAGAAAGGAAAGAGAAACTCGGGCCGCGGAGCGCCGCGGACCGGATGGGGGCCTACCTCGCTTTGACCGGCGAGGGCCGGCGGGCGCTGCGCTCTTCGCGCACCTTCTCCCCCTCGATGAACCAGACCCGCCGCCCGTCCGGATAGGTCGCCGCCGGACCTTTGTCGCGGTGTCGCCTGCCTTCGCGGTACCACTTCTCGGTCCCGTTGACGTAGACGCAGGCCGGCCCGTCCTCGCGATGGCGGACGCCCTCCGCGTAGTGCTTGACCGATCCGTTGGCGTGGATCACCGCCGGGCCATCGGAGCGATGAAGACGACCGTGGCGGAACCATTCTTCCCGCCCACTCGGAAAGACCCGCGCCGGACCGCCGGCCCGGTGCAGCTTGCCCTCCTCGTCGCGCCACTCGATCACTCCGTCGACGCCGATGCTTGGCTCGTCAGCTCGCTTCGTCACGAGCGCTCAGCGACTCGACCCGCGGTTCAACTCGTCCCGGCTGAGGTCGCCACAACCCGGGATGAAGATGAGAGAGACGCCGAGTGCCACCACCGCGGCGACCCCTGGGCGGCGTCTCCTGACCTGCATCGTCCCTGGCCCTGGGCGCTAGGGCTCTTTAGGACTCTTCGTAGGGGTCTTTCTCGCCGGCCAGCTTCAGCGAGCCGTCCTTGACGTCGGCGAAGTGCCGTTCCTGGATCGGCAGCGCCCACTCGACCAGCTCGGAGATCTCGTTCTCCCGTGCGGACTCGTTGAGCTTGCCGAGCACCGCCCAGTGACCGACCTCGCCAGCCTCGGCCATCGTCAGGAACTCGAAGCCGTCGAGCCCGTCGGACTCGCCACCGAGGTAGGTCGACATCATCTCGGTCGCCTCGTTTTTCGTTTCCTGGGCTTTCTCGAGGATCGCCGTCTTCTTGCCATCGCGGCTATCGGCCGCCTCGGTGCAGCGGCGCTCGGTCTCCTCAGCCTCATCGCGCATCTGCTTCAGGGTGGCGGCGATCTGCTCGTCGTCGACCATTCCCTCGACTTTTTCGGTCGCGCCCTGCGCGGCCTGGGCCAGTCCCAGAACCTCCGCCAGCTTCTCCTCCAGCGTCGTCAACTCAGCCATTTCACGCCTCCTTTCGATTGCAAACAAGCGCTGGTCTCCTACCCAAGTTCGCAAGGCCCCGAACCACGCCTCTTGGCCTTTGAAGTCGGCCCGATCACGGTGCTCAGGACCTGGCCCGAGGCATCGACTACATGGGCCGGCGCGTCGCCCCCGACCCGCGGCACCCGCAGGCGCGACGTAAGCGCCGCGCTAGTTCGGGTTTCTCTTTGCCCCGGATATAGGGCAACCTCCAGACTCGATGTCGAGAAGCCGCGACCGGCTCCGCTCACCAGGTGAAGGCCGCGACAGGCGCGGCCCCGAAACTAGGAGGCCACCATGCCGAAGTACCTGCTCCTCAAGCACTACAGCGGCGGCCCGGAGCCGCACCACCCCTTCCCGCCGTTGGACCAGTGGGCGCCCGAGGACGTCGAGGCGCACTTCGCCTTCCTGCGGGGGGTCAAAGAGCTGCTGCAGGAGAACGGCGAGTACGTCGACGGACAGGCGCTGACGCCGGCGCAGACCTGGGTCCGCTACGGCGGCCCGGACGCCGCGCCGGTCACCACCGACGGCCCGCTGCCCGAGACCGCCGACCTGGTGGCGGGCTGGTACATGGTCGACGTCGAGTCGCGCGAGCGGGCGATCGAGATCGCGGCCTACATCTCCTCCGAGCCCGGCCCGGGCGGCGGGCCGCTGCACGAGTGGATCGACGTGCGCGAGGTGATGTCCGGGAAATCGTCGTCGGAGGACTGACGGCCGTGGCCGGCGAGCCGGCATCGGCCTGGGACGAGGGTGCGCTGCGCGCCCTCGTCCCGCAGGTCCTCGCGGGCCTGGTCCGGCGGGGCGAGGAGTTCGACGCCGCCGAGGACGCGCTCCAGGAGGCGCTGCTGGAGGCCCTGCGGGTCTGGCCCTCCCGTCCCCCGCGCGACCCGCGCGCCTGGCTGACGACCGTGGCGACCCGGCGGCTGGTCGACGCCCGCCGCAGCGAGGCCGCCCGCCACCGCCGCGAAGAGGCGGCGGAGGCCGAGCCGGGGCCCGGGGCCGAGCCGGGGGAGGTCGGCGACGACACGCTCTTCCTGCTCTTCCGCTGCTGCCATCCGGCGCTCGCGCCGGCCTCGCAGGTGGCGCTGACGCTGCGCGCGGTCGGCGGCCTGACGACGCGCGAGATCGCCGCCGCCTTCTACGTCCCGGAGGCGACGATGGCGCAGCGGATCGGCCGCGCCAAGCGGACGCTGCGGGGGCGCCGGCTGAACCGGCCCGGCGACCTCGCCGTCGTGCTGCGGGTGCTCTACCTCGTCTACACGGCCGGTCACGCGGGCCGGGTCGACCTGGCCCGGGAGGCGATCCGCCTCGCCCGCCAGCTGACCCTCGCGACCGCGGAGCCGGAGGCGCGCGGCCTGCTTGCGCTGATGCTGCTCAACCACGCGCGCCTGCCCGCCCGGATCGACGCCGAGGGCCGCCTCGTCACCCTCGACCGGCAGGACCGCGGCCTCTGGGACAGGCGCGAGATCGCCGAGGGGGTGCGCGTCCTGCAGTCGGCGCTGGCGCTGCGGACGGAGGCGCGGCCGCCGGGCCGCTACCAGCTCGAGGCCGCGATCGCCGCGCTGCACGACGACGCGGCGAGCGCCGAGGAGACCGACTGGCCGCAGGTCCTCTCCTGGTACGACGACCTCGTCGCGCTCAGCGGCGACCCGGTCCGCGACGACCCCGCCGCCGTCCTCGGCCGCGCCGTCGCGCTCGGCCACGTCCACGGCGCCGGCGCCGGCCTGCGCGAGACCGACCGCCTGCGCGACGTGCTCGGCGAGCGCCATCGCTGGCACGCCGTCCGCGGTCACCTGCACGAGCTCGACGGCGACCTCCCCGCCGCCGCGGAGGCCTACGCCGAGGCCGCCCGCCGCGCCACGACCGTCGCCGAGCGCGACCACCTCGTCCGCCAGGCGGCGCGAGCACGGCGGTGAGCGTCGCCCGCGGCCCGAGCCAAGGTTGTCTCCAAGCGGGTCACCTTGGTCTGCCACTCTCCATATGTGCCCGCAGCCCGCACCCGGCCCGCCCTTTTCCTCGCGGCTCTCGCCGTCCTCCTCCCCGGCCTCGGCGCGGGACCCGCCGCCGCGGCGATCCCACCCAGCTGCGCCGAAGGCCCGCAGACGGTCGGCTCCGAAATCGTCGGCACGCCGTGTGCCGACACGATCCGCGCACCGCGCAGCATCACCACGGTCCGCGGCGAAGGGGGCGACGACGTCCTCTACGGGCAGCGCGGCAACGACAGCCTCTTCGGCGGCGAGGGAGCCGACCGGCTCTACGGCGGGGTCGGCGATGACCGCCTGCGCGGGGGTCCCGGCGCCGATCGCCTCTCCGGCGGCTTCGGCGCCGACTCCCTCGATGGGGAAGCCGGCGACGACCTCGATCGCGGCGACGCGACCGTCGACCGCATCGGCGACTCGGGCGGGGGAACCGACACCCTCAGCTTCGCGACCGGCGCGACCCCCGGCTTTCCCAACCAGGGCGCCTTCTTCGACCAGGCCGGTTTCCCGACCGACGTCGGCCGGGGCGTCTACGTGGACCTCGGCGACGGCTTCGCGAACGACGGCCTCGCTCCCTCCGGCGGCGGGGTCGACGAACCGCTCGAACCCGAGACGAGCTTCGGGAGCTTCGAGGTCGTGATCGGCACGCCGTTCGACGACTACATCGTCGGGACCGCGGACGCGGAGACGTTCTTCGGTGGCGGCGGCGCCGACCTGATCGAAGGCGGCGGCGGAGCCGACGTCGCCTACGGAGGCGCCGAGGGCGACGGGTGCATCGTGCCCACCCGCCACGAGTGCGAGTCGGCGACCGCCGAAGTGACTCCCAGGAGCCCCGGCACGAGCTCGGCGGGCCTGATGGCCTCGCAGTCGGGCGCCGGACCGGCGCTCTTCTTCTCCGGGACCGACGGCCCGGACGACGTCGTCGCCTCCTACGCTTCGGGCCAGGTCAGCTTCACCCTCGACGACAGCCCCGCCGGCTCGTTCCCGGTCTCCGAGGCGCCCGACTCGGTCGTCCTCGCCGGGCTCGGCGGCGACGACACGCTCTCCGCCACGAGCTTCCCGGAGACGACCTCGATCGTCCTCCTCGGCGGCGAAGGCGAGGACGAGCTCACCTCGGGCGCCACCGAAGACGCGGACGTCGACGGCGCCGGGGACGACGTGGTGAGCGCCGGCGGCGGGGACGACGCGGTCCCCAACAACGGTGGCGCCGACGACCTCGACGCCGGGGCGGGCGAGGACCTCTTCATCGACAACTCCGTCTGCGACGGCGACCGGCTCGACGGCGGCCCCGACCGCGACAACGCCAACTGGGCGAACTTCGGGGCGGCGATCTCGATCGACATGGCGGCCCACAGCGCAGGGCTGGTCGGGGGCGGGGGTCAGCCGAGCTGCCCGAGCGGGACCCTCACCTCGCTGACCGGGATCGAGGACATCGAGGGCACGAGCCTGGCCGACACGATGGTCGGCGACGGCGGTGACAACCAGCTCCTCGGCCGCCCGGGCGCCGACACCTACGACGCGGCGGCCGGCAACGACTCGATCCTCGCCAACTCCGGGACCCCCGGCGACGACGCCGACGCGGCGATCGATTGCGGCGAGGGCTTCGACACCGCTCAGATCGACCGGCCGGCGAACGGACCCGACTCCGCCTCGGGCGACTGCGAGGTCGTCGAAGAGCGCGATCCCAACAGCTTCCGCCCGCCCGACACCCCGCCCGACCTGCCTGACACCTCGATCGCGACCAAACCGCCGGCGCTGACGAACAGCCCGGCGGCGGAGTTCCGCTTCGACGCAAGCCCCGCCGCCGGCGCCACCTTCGAATGCCGGCTCGACGCCGAGGCGTTCGCCGCCTGCACGTCGCCCAGGACCTACTCCGGGGTCTCCGGCGACGGCGCCGTGACCGGCACGGCGCACACCTTCCAGGTCCGCGCGAAGGCCGCCGGCGCCACCGATCCGAGCCCGGCCTCATATACCTGGACGGTCGACACGGTCGGGCCGACGGTGAGCCTGACCGACCGACCCGCGGACCCGAGCACCGCGGGCGACGCGGCCTTCTCGTTCGCGTCCGACGAGCCGGCGGCCTTCGCCTGCAGCCTCGCCGGGCCGAGATCGCTCGGCCCGTCCGCCTGCTCGTCGGGGATCGCGTACCCGGGCCTGCCCGAGGGTCTCTACACCTTCGAGGTCGTGCCCACCGACCTGGCGGGGAACCCCGGGAATCCCCTTTCCTACGGATGGCGGATCGAGAGCCCGGCCGAACCGCCGCCTCCGCCTCCGCCCCCGCCGCCGCCGGTCGACAGGACGCAGCCGCAGACGCGCATCGCCAGCGGCATTCCGAAACAGATGCGGGCCGGCCGCAACGGCCGGCGCCACGTCGTCTTCCGCTTCTCCTCGAACGAGCCCGGAGCCACTTTCGTCTGCCGGCTCGACCGCCGCCGCGCGGCGCCATGCGTCTCGCCCCGCCCCTACGACGTCGCGATCGGCGCCCACACCTTCCGCGTCACCGCAACCGACGGCGCCGGCAACACCGATCCCTCGCCGTCGCTCGTTCGCTTCCGCGTCCGCCGCGGGTGAGGCCGGCCCCCGGGTCAGCCCTTCGAGCGAGCGCAAGCCGCGCGCCGCGCCTTGCGGACCTCCTTCTTCGCCCCCTCGAGCTTCTTCGCCGGAGCGTCGCCGCGGCGCAGCCGCTTTAGCCTCGCCCGCGCCTCGAGCAGCTTCACGCGCGCCTTCGCGCAGGCTTTCCTCGCAGCCGGCTGCGCCCCTCCCGCGGCCGATTGCTGGCGGGGCGCGACGGCGGGCGGGCAGGTGCCGGCGGTCCCGGCAGCGGGCGGGCAGGGATTCTGGGAGACGTCGAGCTGGCCCTCCCGGTTGGCCAGCGGCTGGTAGCCGCGGCAGGGCTGGCCGCGCAGGCCGGGACAGGGCGGCAGCGCGGTCGGCACGGCGACGTCGGGGACGACGGGCAGCAGCAGGTTCGACGGCGTCCCCTCGCCGTAGGCGATCGTGACCTCGGCGGGCCTCTCCGGCTCGGCCTCACCGAAGGCCCAGATCGGCTGGGTTCCGTTGGGGGCGGCGATCGTGACCCGGATCCGCGAGCCGGCGCGGTAGGCGTGGCCCTCGTAGTAGAGGGGGATCGTGACCTCCACGAAGCGGTCGGCCGGCAGCGGCGAGACGTCGGACTCGCGCAGGCTCAGGACCGGCTCGAGCGGGGTGCTCTTCTGAGCGTCGAGCGCGCGCTCGTTGCCGCGCAGCCAGCCGTTCTGGACGAAGGTCTCCTTGCCGTCGGGACGGACCTCGCTGATCGTCGCCTGCAGGTCGACGTTGGGGGCCGAGGAGCGGACCCAGGCGTTGACCGCGCCGGCGCCGATCACGGTCGTGTCCGCGGGCAGGGGCTCGGTCAGGTAGGAGACGGCGCTTCCTTGCGGGCTCTGTTCCCAGTGGTATTCCGGCAGCGCGGTCCAGAGGCCGCCGGAGCCGGCCGCCGTGTCGCCGCTGAAATCGGTCATCGGCAGGGCGTCCGCGTCCCAGGTGAACTCGTCCGCACCCGTGCCGACGGGCGGGGCCGGCGCCAGGGCGCCGCCGGGCGCGAGGTACCAGGCCCTCGCCTCGGTCCCGGGCACCGGGAAGCTGTCGAAGGACTGCTCGAAGCCGGGGTAGGGCTGGCCCGGCGAGAGGCCGCCCGCGCCGCTGTCGAAGAGGACCCGGATCGGCTTCTGGGCCTCGAAGGCGGCGAGGGCGGACCCGTAGGTCGGCTGCAGCTGGATCGGGTCGGGTGGCAGCGTCACGCCCGGGATCCCCATCGCTTCCTGGAAGACCAGCGGCGCCGCGGCCCGCACCGCCACCGAGTTGAGCAGCGGCGCCTGCTTGGCGACGTAGAGCTGGAGGAAGTCGTACCAGCGGTTGAAGGTCTCCGGGTCGAGCGAGTCGATATGGGTCCCGTTGGTGAAGGTGAACCACTTCTTGTCGGTGCCGGTGAAGCGCGCCGCGAGGGTCGGGCAGTGGCCGCCGGTCTGCTCGTCGGTCCACTGGCAGGCCATGAAGGTGGGGACGTCGATCTTGTCGACGAAGGTGACCGGCGCCAGCGGGTCGGCGACCTCCGGGTCGTAGTGGCTGTTCTCGCGGACCTTTTTCAGCAGGTCGACCGCCTCCGGGTGCAGCGCCTGGTTGGCCGCGCAGGTGGCATCGCCTTCCTCTTGGATCCTTTTGTAGGCCCATGCCTGGCCCCCCGTCGCCGAGGCGGCTTCGGCGTCGTGGACCCGCTCCTTCGCCCACTCGAGCGCGAACCCGGTGTTGAGGGTGCCGCCGGGATAGAGCGTCGTCTGGGTGTTGTCGATCACCGACAGCGGCGAGATCGCGGCCAGGTGGGGCGGCCGGGTCGCGGCCGTGAAGAGCTGGCTGATGCCGCCGTAGGAGATGCCCATCATCCCGACTTCGTTGTGCAGGGCCCAGGGCTGGTTGGCGATCGTCTCGACCACGTCGTAGCCGTCGAGGCCCTGCAGCGGCTCGAAGAAGTCGAAGGCGCCGCCCGAGCAGCCGGTCCCGCGCATGTTGACGTCGACCACCGTGAAGCCCATCAGGTTGGCGATGATCGAGATCCCGCTCTGCGGCCCGGCCGGGTCGGCGTACCCGTAGCCGGAGTACTCGATCAGCGTCGGGCCCGGCCCGCTCGGCAGCGTCGGCAGCTCGACCCCCGGGAGGACGTGGGTCACGTCCTGCGGCGGGTGGACGTCGATCGCGAGCTCGGTCCCGTCGCGGGTGGTCAGGTAGCCGTAACCGCTGGAGGGGATCGACTGGTCGTAGACGTCGGTGCTGGGCGGGGCAGACGCGGTCGTCAGCACCCGCAGGGGGTCCGACTGGCGACCGTCGGAGGCGAGCTCGTAGCCGCTGCCGGGGGCGACTCCGCGGAAGAGGACGCCGCCCAGCGAGTTGGCGGGCCTGCTTGCGACCTGCTGGCCGGCGGCGTCGGAGAGGACGACCTGGGCACCCGGCGAGAGCCCCGTCGCGTAGACCTGCTCGACGCTGCCGTGCCCGTCGATCGGGACCGCGGCGCGGGCGGGGCCCGCGACGAAGAGGAGGAGGAGGGCAACGGCGAAGCCAGAGCAGGCGCAGGCCAGAATCCGGCGGCGCCCGCTCACTCCGACAAGGAACCCTCCATTACCCAAGATTGGGTACCCGTACCACGCTGCACGTATTTCCCAAACCTCTGCCGCCAGCTGGCTTCCCTTGCGCCTCGGTCCGCGCAACCGGCGCTAACGCCTGCGGGTCAGTCCTTGGAGCACCACCTCTATCGGCGAACGGTCGTGGCCATTGCTCGAGCCGCTGGTCCCCTGGATTTCCCTGAGACCGGTCGACAGGCGGCCGATCTGCTCGCCGGCACGGGCGACCTTGTCCGCGCCCTTCACGAGGTCCTTGGACCTGATCTTCACCTTGGTCCTCGGCAACCTCATGCCCAGGACCTTCTTGCCGTGGGACCGCGAGGCGGCCAGGGCGAGACCGCTGGCCGCACCCACGACGGCGGCGCCGCCGGCGATCAGCGGAATCTTCGCCTTGCTTGCCGCCTCGCCGGTCACCCGACCGGCTTTCTGCCCGGCGTCCCCGATCGTCTCGCGGACCGCCTTCGCTCCGCCCGAGACCCCATTCGTGGAGTGACTCTGGGCCGCCGGCCTTTTCGCTTTGGCCCGGCTGCTGGCGCTGGAACGCGCCTTGCTGCTTTTCGAACTTTTCGAACCTGCTTTTTTCACGCTGCTCGAAGCTCGGCCCGCGGCTTTGCCGCCGGCGGCTTTTTTCTTCGGGCGCGCAGTCTTCGTCTCAGCCATTGGACACACCTCTCGTTTGGCCATTGGGAACCGAAAAAGATTCCCGATTTAACCCTCGTGCCCGCTATCCACCGCGGTAAACAGGCGGGACGACACTCCTCGCCGCCGGGGCGCGCCAGGCGCACTCGCGAGTCTCGCTGGGCCCTCTAAGGGGACTGCGGCAGTTTCGCCGCGCCGCGTTTGGTGACGGGGGCCGACGGGGGCGGGACGACCGGGCCGATGTCCCCGTCGGGGGCCTCGTCGAGGTCGACGACGACCGGGGCGTGGTCGCTCGGGCCCTTGCCTTTGCGGGCCTGACGGTCGACCCAGGCCGCGCGGACGCGGGTGGCGACCGGGGCGGCGGCCAGGATCAGGTCGATCCGCATCCCGAGGTCGCGGTGGAACATGCCGGCGCGGTAGTCCCAGTAGGTGAAGATCCGCCGGTCCGGCCAGCGGTCGCGGACGACGTCGTGGAGGCCGAGCGCCTGGAGGTCGGCGAGGGCGGCGCGCTCGGGCGGCGTCACGTGGGTCTGGCCCGCGTAGGCCTGCGGGTCGAACACGTCCTCGTCGGCGGGGGCGATGTTGACGTCGCCGCAGACGAGCGTCGCCTCGGCGCCCGCCGACACCGCCTCGCGGAGCGCGGCCAGCCAGGCGAGCTTGTACTCGTAGTGCTCGGAGCCCGGCTCGCGCCCGTTCGGGACGTAGACCGAGTGGACGCGGAGCCCGTCGCAGGTGGCGGCCAGGGCGCGCGCCTCCTGGTGCGGGAACCCGGGAGCGCCGGCGAGGCCCGGGACGACGTCCTCGAGGCCGACCCGGGAGAGGATCGCGACGCCGTTCCAGCTCGCCTCGCCGTGCGCGGCGACCTCGTAGCCGCGGGCCGACAGCTCGTCCCCGAGCAGGTCGAGGAAGGCGTCGTCGGCGAGCTTCGTCTCCTGCAGGCAGACCACGTCCGGACGGCGTTCGTCGAGCCACGGCAGCAGCCGCGGCAGCCGCTGCTTCGCGGAGTTCACGTTCCAGGTGGCGATCCGCACCGATCCCACGCTACTGGTCGTGATTCCGCCGGCAGGCGGGACTGGATGCGTCAGTTCTGGCGAGCTCCGGGCTTTGTTGCGCCTAGGAGCGGTTAGCTCGGCGCCACGTCGAGCTGGCGCAGCTCCTGCTCGTGGGTGACGGCGTGGCGGCGCAGCCGACCGTCCGGCTCGATCGTGTAGCTGCCCATCCGCACCAGCGGCGGCGAGTAGGCGTGGATGGTGATGGCGGGCTCGGTGCCCGCGTGGAGGACCCGGTGGATGTCGCTGGCGCCGAAGCCGAACGACGAGCCGGCCTCGGCCGTGCTGGCGATCGGGGCGTCGACGGGCCGGCCGAGGACCAGCCGCTCCTCCCGCACGCTGCCGGCGACGACGGCGACCGCGCCGGCCGAGAGATCGTGGTCGTGGAAGCCGGTGTCGTGGTCGTGCGACCAGCAGATCAGCCAGACGTCGAGGTGCTCGGTGCGCAGCAGCTGCTTGAAGTTGCGCTGGATCGAGTCGTGCTGGACGTATTCCGACCAGAGGTCCGGGCGGGCTCCGATCTGGCTGGCGACGGCGAGCAGCTCGCGCCCGCTCAGGTCGTGCCCGGCCGTGCGGACGACGTCCTCGATGCGCTCGATCATGCGATCGCTCCTTCCCTTTCGGGGGTCAACAAACGGTGGGGGCCCGTGCTCAGCAGCGCCCGCGCGAGCGTGGCGTCCCGCGGCGCGCCGGCGTCGATGACGGGCCGGTCGGACCCGTAGACGAGCTGCTCGACGCCGACCGCGCCGAGCATCGCCGCGAGCATCCGCGGCCCGTAGGAGGAGGTGTCGTAGAAGACCAGCGGGTCGGGGGCGGGCGCCGCCGTGCCGCTGCGGGCGGCGAACCGCTCGAGCTGCAGCGGGGCGCCGCCGGCCAGCATCGCGAACAGCACCCGCAGGCGCGGGTGCTCGCGCCGGCCGGCGTTGAGGAAGGCGAACCAGGCGGCCTGCATCTGGGCGACGTAGTCGGTGAGGGCCGGCCACCAGGACGGTACCGGGGCGCCCCCGCCCACGCGGCCGGAGGGGGCGACCGGGCCAGGGTGGACGAAGAGCGGCGCTCCCAGAGATTCGAGCCGGGCGAGCAGCGGCCCGCTGTGCGCGAGCGCCTCGGGGTCGGCGAGGGCCGCCGCCGGCAGCGAGATGCCGACGCAGCGCCTGGCGATCGCGACGTCGACTTCAGCCGGGTCGGGCGCCTCGAGCTGCACCGCCCCCCAGCCGCCGAAGCGGGCGGGGAGGTCTTCGATGCCGAGCCGGTGGGCCTCCAGCAGCGGCTCGGCCTCCTCGGCCGGGAGCGTCTCGATCCCGAGCGCGGTCGAGAGCGCGACGAGCGCCCGGTCGATGCCCGCACGGCGCAGCTCCTCCCCCCGCAGGGCGACGTCGGTCGCCTCGAAGGAGAGGGTGCTGTCGGGCTCGCCGGCCACCTGGAAGGTCCAGCCGTGGCGCCGCCGTATCAACGCGGGAGCGCTCTGGCGCCGGGACAGCTCGGCGATCAGGGGCTCGGACAGGAGGTGCTGATGGACGTCGACCTTCTCCATTGTTGGCTAAGTCTATCAAGATTATCGACTTAGCTCGTTTCGCCGGCTTGCCTCGGCTCAACGGCAAACCCGGTAGCGCAGATGGGTGGCGCCCTCCCCGGCCAGGACCCGGATCGGCTCGAGCTCGACGTGGGCGGGGCCGAGGTGCTCGAAGAGCCTCCGCCCTTCGCCGAGCAGGACCGGGACCAGGTGGATCTGGATCTCGTCGAGGACCCCGGCGGCGAGGGCCAGCTGGGCGGTGCGAACGCCGTGGACGAGGACGTTCTTCCCGCCGGCGGCCTCTTTGGCGCGGGCCATCGCCGTCTCGACGTCGCCGACGTGGGTGACCAGCGGCCACCGCGGCAGCTCCGCCTCGGGACGGCGGCTGAGGATGAAGATCGGCACCCCGTCGTGGTGGTCGCCGTCCCAGTAGCCGGCGGGCTCGACCGTGCCGCGGCCGGCGACCACCGCCCCGGTGGACATCATCTCGTCGAAGACCTCGCCGTTGACGCCGGTGGGTCGGCCGGGCATGCCTGACTCGATGGCGCCGCCACTCGAGAAGACCCAGTCGTGCAGGCGCTCGCCGCCGTCGCCGAGGCCGTTCTCCGGCGTCTCGTTGGGCCCGGCGACGAAACCGTCGAGGGACATCGACATGTAGAGCACGGTCGCGGACATCTGCTTCTCCTTGCCTTCGCACGGCGCGACCCTTCTGGCCGCGCCTCTACATATACGTCGAACGGGCGGCCCGCAGATCGACAGCCCCCGGATCGCCCGCTGGGAGAGTCTGACTCAGGGGTCGATCGCCGCGCTCGCGACCAGGGCGGCGAGCAGGTCGGCCTGGGTGACGAGGCCGAGCAGGCGCTTGCCGTCGGGGTCGACGACCATCGCCGCGTGACGGTGGCCGTCGGTCAGCGGACCGGTCAGCGAGACAGCGGGCTCCGACGGAGCGATCGTCAGGGGCGGGGCCATCACGGCGGCGACGGTGTCGGCCGGGTTGGCAAGCTCGCGCAACCCGACGCCGCCGAGCGGGCGTCCGCCGTCGTCGAGGACCGGCAGCAGGCGGACGCCGCTGTCGAGCAGCAGCCTGCGGGCCAGCGCCGGGTCGGCATCGGCCGGGACGGAGATGACCTCGCGGGACATGATCTGGCCGCTGGTCAGATCCGGGTGGCGGCGGGCGAGGACCTGCAGCTCGAGCTGGCCCAGCAGCAACCGCAGGTCATCGCGCTCGATGTCGAAGGTCTCGCCGATCCCGGCGAGGACGGCGTCGAGGTCCTCGTCGCGGACCCCGACCCTCGCGGTCGGCAGCGGATCGCCCGTCGCCGAGGCCAGGGCCTTGGGGTGCGGATACGGGTGGCCCGAGAAACGGTGGAAGAGCCAGCCGACCGCGACCAGGGCGAGGGCGTCGAGGGCCACGGGCGCGAGCGGGAACCACCAGCCGGCGGAGTCGACGAGCGATCCGCCGAGCACCGCCCCCAGCGCCGCCGCGCCGCCGGGCGGGTGCAGCGACCGGGTCAGCGACATCACGGCGATCGCCAGGCCCACGGCGAGGCCGCAGGCGATCGCGCCGTGCCCGAGCCACTGCCCGACCGCAAACCCGACCAGCGCCGACAGCGAGCAGCCGCCGACGATCGGCCACGGCTGGGCCATCGGGCTCGCCGGCACCGCGAACAGCAGCACCGCCGACGCCCCCATCGGGGCGACGATCCACGGCAGCGACTCCCCGTCGCCGTGGAGCAGGGCGGCGATCAGCCCGGTCATCGCGACACCGACGGCCGCCCCGAAGCAGGCGACGAGGCGGTCGCGTGCGGTCGCTCCAGGCAGGATCGGGGCGAAACGCGGGAGCACTATTCGGTCTCGCCTCGGGGCACCCGCCCAACGCTATTCGGATTGCCAGCCGGGCAGGGGGAGTGTCCCCGGTGCCGGGCGAGAGCTCAGTCGGCGCCGCTGACGGTGGCGACCAGCGAGCGCGGTCCGCCCTGGTCGCGGTGCTCGCAGAGGTAGATGCCCTGCCAGGTCCCGAGCGCCGGGCGGCCGTCGCTCAGCGGCAGGCTCAGGGTCGGCCCCAACAGCGCCGCCTTCACATGGGCGGGCATGTCGTCCTCGCCCTCGAGGGTGTGGGTCCAGTACGGCGCGCCTTCGGGGACCGCGCGGTCGAACCAGGCCTCGAAGTCGCGGCGCACCTCCGGCGAGGCGTTCTCGCTCAGGGCCAGCGAGGCCGAGGTGTGCTGGATCAGCAGGTGCAGCATCCCGACCGAGACCCGCTCCAGCTCCGGCAGCGCGCCGAGCACCTCTCCGCTCACCAGGTGGAAGCCGCGGGGCCGCGCCTGGAGCCGGATCGTCCGCTGCAGCCACATCAGCCCGCGGCGCTCTCCAGCGTCGAGAAGAGGTCCGCCTGCGGGGCGGGCGCGGCGACCCCGCGCTCGAGGTCGAGCAGCGCCCGCTTGCGCTCGAGCCCGCCGCCGTAGCCGGTCAGCGAGCCGTCGGCGCCGATCACCCGGTGGCAGGGGACGACGATCGAGACCGGGTTGCGGCCGTTGGCGGCGCCGACCACGCGGGCCCGCTTGTAGGGCTCGACGTCCGGGTCGTAGCCGTCCCAGTCGATCCGCGAGGCGAGCTCGCCGTAGCTGATCGTCTCCCCGTAGGGGATCTCCAGCAGCTGGCGCCAGACCGCCTTCTGCAGCGGCGTCCCCCGCATCTCCAGCCCGAGGCCGAACTCGCGGCGCTCGCCGGCGAAGTAGCCGTCGAGCTGCTCGGCGACCTTGGGCAGCGCGCCCCGGGTCGCCCCCGCCGGCACCTGCATGCGGCCGGGGAAGTTGAGGTCGGTGAGGCCACCCGGGCCGGCGACCAGGGTCAGTGGCCCGACCGGGCTCTCGTAGATCGTCCACCGCACCTGTCCCTCGCTCATCGTCGCTCCTTCTCGTTCGGCGTCCATATATAGAACGACACCCGGCGGCGCAACGTGAGACCCGTCCCGCCCGGGCCATTAAGGTCCGGGGATCGAGGTCGAGATGCTCAACGGCGGTGCCTTCACCTCGCCGGCCGGGATCTGGCGGCAGGGTGAGGAGATGGAGCGGCGGCTGCGCTACCCCGTGCCGGTCTACGTGATCGAGACCGGCGCGGAGCGGATCCTCGTCGACACCGGCATCGACCCGGCGGCGGCCGGCGACGCGGCCGGCCACTACGAGAGCGAGGCGCTGGGGATCTTCGAGCTCGAACAGGACCTGGCGCTCGCCGAGCAGGTCGACCTCGGGACGATCACCAGGGTGGTGATGACCCACCTCCACTTCGACCATGCGGGCGGCCTCGCCCAGCTGCCGGGCTCGGTCCCGATCGTCGTCCAGCGCCGCGAGTGGGAGGGCGCCCACGAGCGCGAGTCGGTGCAGCGGAACTTCTACCTGCCCCGCGACTACGCGTCGGTCGGCGAGCGGGTCGAGCTGGTCGACGGCGACCACGACCTGCTCGGCGACGGCTCGGTCCGCCTGCTCTCCACCCCGGGCCACACGCCCGGGCACCAGTCGGTCCTGGTCGGCGAGAAGCTGGTGATCGGCGGCGACGTCACCCACTTCGCCGCCGGCCTCGACGACCACCGCTTCCCGCTCTTCGCCGACGACTTCGCCGCGCAGAAGCAGTCGGCCGAACGCCTGCGGGCGCTGCGCGACGAGGGACTCGCGATCCGCCCCGGGCACGACCCCGAGCTGCTCTTCCCCGGCCCGGTCGCGCTCTCAGGCGCGGCGGGCGGCGGCTGATTCGAGCGACCGGGTCGCCGCCTCGCGGCTGTCGCCGAGGCCGACCATCAGGTTGATCGCCAGCGGCACGATCACCTCGACGCCGCCGTCGTCGCCGAAGACGCCGGCGATCTCCAGCAGGACGTAGCCGTGGGTGGCGCTGAGGAACTGGCCGGCGGCGATCGCCGGGTCGACCGGGTCGACGCGGCCGGACTCGACCACCCGGCGCATCGAGTCGATGAGGATGTCGAGCGCGCGCTGCGCCTGCGGTGAGTTGGCGACGGTGCCGGCTGCCGAGACTTCGAGGCCGGCATGGTGGCGCAGCGCCCCCCCGGTCAGCCCATACATCAACCGGTAGAGGTGGGGGTGGAGCTGGGGCCAGTCGCTGTAGGCCCAACCCCGGGCGAAGAAGTCCGCCACCGCGTCGTCGCTCTCCGGCACCTCCCCCACGTAGTCGGCGAACTCGGCGAAGCCGTTCGCGACGATCGCCGCCAACAGGCCCGGCATGCCGCCGAACAGGGTGTAGATCGCCTGCGTGGAGGTCCCCACCTCGGCGCTCAGGGCCCGCGCCCGCAGCGCCTCCGGGCCGGACTCCTCGACTCCCCGTCGCGCGACCTCGAGCAGTTGGTCTCGACGCGAGAGCGTAGGAGCGCTAGGGTTCATATAACTATGTTACAACGACGTTCGGAAGGAGAGGCCGAGTATGACGCGATCGTCGTCGGCGCCCGCTGCGCCGGCTCTCCGCTGGCGACCATGCTCTGCCGGGCGGGGTTGCGGGTCTGCCTGGTCGACCGCGCCGGTTTCCCCAGCGACACGCCCTCGACCCATGGGATCCAACCGCCGGGGGTGAAGATCCTCGAGCGTCTCGGAGTCATCGAGCGGCTGCTCGCGGTGGCGCCGCCGATCGACGACGGCTACATCGCCCTCGACGAGCTGCGGATCGAAGGGCACGGGGTGACCAGGCTGCTGGGAGCGCCGATGCTGAACGTGCGCCGGATCACCCTCGACGCGATCCTGCTCGACGCCGCCCGCGAGGCCGGGGCCGCGGTGCGCGAGCGGACCGGCGTCGCTGGCCTGCTGTGGGAGCGCGGCCGCGTGGCCGGGGTCGAGACCACCGCCGGGGAGCTGCGGGCGCCGCTGGTCGTCGGCGCCGACGGCGCCCGCTCGACCGTCGCCGCCCTCGCCGGCGCCCGCGAGTACCACCGCACTGCGGGGCGGCGGGCCTTTCTCTGGTCCTACTTCCAGGGCGTCGACGAGAGCGAGCGCCGGGTCTGGCTGGGGACGATCGGCCGCGACGCCTTCCTCGCCAGCCCCAGCGACGGCGGCAACTTCCTCGCCGCCTACGTGACCCCGGTCGAGCGCCGGGAGGAGCTGCGCCGCGACCGCACCGGCGCCTACGAGCGCGGGCTCGCCGGCTGGCCGGAGCTGGCCGAGCTGGTCGCCGGGGCGCGGCGGGTCGGACCGGTGCGGACGATGGCCGGCTGGCACGGCTTCTTCCGCGAGTCGGCGGGTCCCGGCTGGGCGCTGCTCGGCGACGCCGGCCACTTCAAGGACCCGACCCCCGGCCAGGGCATCGCCGACGCGCTGCGCCAGGCCGTCGAGCTGGCGGCGGCGATCGAGCGGGCGCTCGGCGGCGGCGACCCCGACACGCCGCTGCGCGAGTGGTGGCGCTGGCGCGACCGCGACGCCTGGGAGATGTACTGGTTCGCCCACGACATGGGCGACGCCGACCGGGCCCCGCTGCTGAACCGGGCGATCCAGGAGCGGCTGGCCGCCGACCCCGCCCTGGTCGACGACTTCCTCCGGGTGCTCGGCCACGAGCTGCCGCCGTCCCAGCTCTTCGACCCGACCTTCGTGCTCTCGGTTCTGACCCGGGCGCTGCGCGAGGGGCGCGGCCGGCGCCGCGCGTTGCTGGCCGAGACGCGCACCCTGGCCCTGCAGGAGCTGCGCCGCCGGAAGCAACGGCCGGGTTGACGGTGGGGGCTAAGCTCCGCCCATGGACGACGCGGTCTCCCGCTACTGCGCCGCGACCGAGGCCGGGGACGTCGACGGCTTCATGGCGGCGCTCGCGCCCGACGTCGAGGTGGTCTCGCCGATCTCCGGCCGCATGGTCTTCCGCGGCCAGGACGACGTCCGGGTCCTGCTCGGCGCCGTCTACGGGACCCTGAGCGGGCTGCGCTGGAGCAAGCAGGTCGGGGTGGGAGAGGATCGCGTCGCGGTGGGCGAAGCCCGCGTCGCCGGAATCCGGATGACCGACGCGATGGTCTTCGAGCTGGCGCCCGACGGCCGCATCCAGCGGATCGGCCCGCACCTGCGGCCCTGGCTGGCGCTGACCCTGTTCGCCCTGATCCTCGGGCCGAAGGTCGCCAGGCATCCGGGGATCGTCCGGCGCGCGCTCGCCTAGATGGCGGCGCCCTTCCTCCTCGCCCAGCTCAGCGACTTCCACGTCGGCGCCGCGGCCGGCGAGCACGACCCCGGCCTCTGCCTGCGCGAGGCGGTCGAGGCGGTGCTGGCGCTGCCCGACCGCCCCGACGCGGTGCTGGCCTCCGGCGACCTCAGCGACGACGGCAGCGCCGCGAGCTACGCGTTCGTGCGGGCGGAGCTGGAGCGGCTCGGGCTGCCGTTCTTCGTGATTCCCGGCAACCACGACGAGCGGGTCGCGTTGCGCGAGGGCTTCGGGCTGGCGGGTCAGGGCGCGGAGCCGATCCTCTACGCCGCCGAGCTCGGGCCGCTGCGGCTGCTCGCGCTCGACACGGTGCTGCCAGGGTCCGACCGCGGTGCCCTCGACGGCGGCCGGCTGGAGTGGCTGGAGGCCGAGCTGGCGGCCGCCCCCGAGCGAGCGACCGTCCTCGCGATGCACCACCCGCCGCTGCACACCGGCCTCCCACCCTTCGACGGGATCTGCCTCGACGGCGATCAGCGGGCTGCCCTGGCGGTGGTCCTGGCGGGCCACCCGCAGGTGCTGCGGATCGTCGCCGGCCACGTCCACAGGACGATGGTCGGCGAGCTCGCCGGGCGGGCGGTGGTGAGCGTGCCCAGCACCTTCCGGCAATCGCGGCTCGACTTCACCGCGACCGAGTTCGGGCTCAACGAGGACCCGCCCGGCTTCGCGATCCACAGCTTCGACGGCGGCGAGCTGACCTCGCACATCCAGCCGATCGGCTGAGGGATCGACGCTTGGGCTATTGACCACACTCAGGTGTGGTCAATATCGCGAGCGCTCATCGGCGGCGCAGCACCTCGCGCAGCTTCACCGGCGAGCCGAAGCGGAGGACCGAGCGCTCGTAGATGCGCCCGGCGAGGCGGACGACGAGGTAGATCGAGACCAGCATGATCGCCACCGAGAGCGCCAGCTCCCAGCCCGGCAGCGCTCCCTGCGCGGCGCGGCCGGGGACGACCAGCGGCGCCATCGGCGGCAGGAAGGTGCCAACCGTGGCGAGGCCGCCTTCGGGGGTGTCGAGGGCGGCGTTGGTGGCGATGTAGGCGGCGATCAGGGTGACGAGGATCGGCGTGGTCGTGCTCTGGGAGTCCTCCTGGCGGGAGACCAGCGAGGCGGCGCCGGCGAAGGCGCAGCCGTAGAAGGCGTACCCGAGGACGAAGTAGAGGAGGACCAGAAACACCGTTTCGGCGGTGCTCGGCGGCAGGCTGACGGCGCCGGCGGGGACCGCGATCGCCAGCCCGGCGAAGGCGATGACGCTGACCTGGACCAGGCCCAGCAGCCCCACCCCGATCACCTTGCCGGCCAGCAGGTGGCGGGCGCGGATCGCGCTGAGCACGACCTCGACCACCCGCGACGACTTCTCGGAGATGACGCTGGAGGCGACCGCGTAGCCGAAGCTGAGGATCGCGATGTAGAGCAGCAGGGCGCCGATGTAGGCGAGGGCGCTGCCGCCCGCCCCCTCGCCGGTCTCGATCTCGCGGCTCGCCAGCGGCGGCGGTTCCAGCGCCGCTTCGATCTGCGCCGGCGAGAGCCCGGCCCGGCGCAGGCTCGCCGCCCCCTCGACCTGGCGGTAGGCGCTGTCGAGCAGGGCGACCAGCGACTCGTCGGGGTCTTCGCCGGTGATCAGCCCCGCCGGGCCGAGCGCGGCGTCGGCGTCCTCCGCGGCGACCGCCCGCCGCCCCGCCGCCGGGCTCGGCACCCGCTCGACCTCGAGCTCGATCCCGAACGCCGCCTGGCCCTCGCGGGCGACGGCGGCGACCGCGGCGGCCCGCGGGCCGGAGATCGCGACCTCGCGCCCGCTCGGCCCGTCGTCGCCGCCGGTGAGGACGGAGACGATCGCGATCCCGGCGACGATCGCCACCTGGATCGCCAGCGAGATCCGCCAGGCGCGCGAGCGCAGGCCCTCGCGCAGCTCGCGCTCGGCGACCAGCCGCACCGCATCGCGGCCGCTCACCGGCGCGTCGCCTCCCGGAAGACCTCGGCCAGCGAGCCCTCGATCTCGCTGAGCGGCCCGCTGGCGGCGATCCGGCCGGCGGCGATGATCGCCACCGAGTCGCAGAGCCGCTCGACCAGCTCCAGCTGGTGGGAGGAGAAGACGACCGGGACGCCGCGGCCGCGGATCTCCTCGGTGAGGGCGCCGCTGAGCGCGTCGACGCCATCGGGGTCGAGGCCGGAGAAGGGCTCGTCGAGGACCAGCAGATCGGGTTCGTGGACCAGGGCCACCGCCAGCTGCACCCGCTGCTGGTTGCCGAGCGAGAGCGCCTCGACCGGCTCCTCGGCGCGCTCGGCGATCCCAAGTCTCTCCAGCCAGCGCTCGGCCGCCTCCAGCGCCCGCGACTCCTCGACCCCGTGCAGCCGGCCCATGAAGACGAGCTGGTCGCGGACCCGCATCTTCGGGTAGAGGCCGCGCTCCTCAGGCATGTAGCCGATCCGCCGTCGCTGCTCGGCGCCGATCGGCGCGCCCTGCCAGATGACCTCGCCGCGGTCGGCCGCCAGGACCCCGAGGACGATCCGCATCAGCGTCGTCTTGCCGGCCCCGTTGGGCCCGACGAAGCCGAACATCTCGCCGCCGCCGACCGCGAAGGAGGCGCCGTCGAGCGCAACCGTCTCGCCGTAGCGCTTGTGCAGGTCGCGTAGCTCGAGAGCCGATCCCGCCATCGCCCTTTCGGCTACCCGGATGGCGGCGGCGAAACCCGGGGGACGGGTGGCCCGGCCTGCGAAGATCGCCGGGATGCACGCCCGCACCCCGGAACCGCTTCCGCGCGAACTGGGTGCCGGTGGGCTGGCGCGCCGGGCGGGCGGGCTCGTCCTCGTCGGCCTCGTCGTCGCCCTGCTGATCAGCACCCTGCCGGGGCTGGGCGAGGTGCGGGCGCGCTTCGCCGACGCGCGGCCGGGCTGGCTGGTCGCCCTCTTCCTCCTCGAGGTCGGCTCCTGCCTGGCCTACGTGATGGCCTTCCGCGGGGTCTTCTGCCGGCGGCTCAGCTGGCGCTTCAGCTACGAAATCGGGATGGCCGAGCAGGGCACCAACGTGCTGCTCCCGGCCGGCGGCGTCGGCGGCCTCGCGCTCGGAGCCTGGGCCCTGCGCCAGGGCGGCATGGGGACCGAGCGGATCGCCCGCCGCAGCGTCTCCTTCTTCGTTCTCACCAGCACCCCGAACTTCGTCTGCGCCGCCGTGCTCGGCTGCGCGCTGGGGACCGGGGTGATCTCCGCCGAGGCCCCGGTCGCGGTCTCCGCCAGCTTCGGCCTGCTGGCCCTGGCGGCGATCGTCCTGGTCGCCGTCCTGCCCCGCATCCTCGCCCGGGTCGGGCCCGAGCGCCCGCCCGCCCGCGAGCCCGAGGGCCGCGGCGCGCGGGCCCGCCGCTTCGCCCGTCAGGCCGCAGCCACCCTGGTCGGGGGCGTCGAGGACACCGCCCTGCTGCTGCGCTCGCGCCAGCCTTACGCGATCTTCGGCGCCGTCGGCTACATGGCGCTCGACGTCGCCGCCCTCGCCGCCGCCTTCGAGGCCTTCGGCGGCACCCCCAGCTTCGGCGCCTTCGTCTTCGGCTACGTGATCGGCCAGCTCGGCGGGCTGATCCCGTTGCCCGGCGGGATCGGCGGCATCGACGGCGGCCTGATCGGCGCCCTCACCCTCTACGGCAGCCCGCTCGCGCAGGCGACCGCGGCGGTCCTCGCCTACCGGGTGGTGCAGCTGGGGATCCCGGCGATCCTCGGCTCGGTCGCCTTCGTCCAGCTGCGCCGCACCCTGAGCCGCGAAGAGGCGCCGGCCGCGCTCTGCGAGCCAGTCGTCGAACCGCTGCCGGTCTTCACCCTGCCGCCCCGCTCCTGAGCGCTCAGAGCTGGGTGAAGACGAAGCCGAGGACGGCGGTGAGGTAGCCGGCGAGGAGCATCCGCTGCAGCCCGTCGAAGCGAGCTTCGACGCGATTGAAGCGGGTGTCGACGTCGGTCTTGAGCTCGCGGATGTCGCGGTCGACCCGGTCGAACCCGCGATCCATCCGCGTCGACAGATCGTCGAGCCGCTCGTCGGTCCAGGCCTGCCTGCGCGTCTCCATGAATTCACTGTAGACAAAGAGTTCACACGCGTGGGGCGCGGAACTGGAGAATCTCTGTGCCGACCAGAAGGGGTCCTAGCCGGACGGTTCCCGCCACATCGGCCAGACCTCGGGGCCGCGCGGCAGTCGCAGGGTGCGCGTCGTGCGGAAGCCGAAGCGCGCGTAGTAGTCGAGGTTGCGCTCCTTCGAGGACTCCAGGTAGGCGGCGACGCCGTCGCGGTCGCACTGCGAGAGCACCGGCTCCAGCACCGCGGTCCCGAGCCCACGCCCCTGCGCGGCCGGGTCGGTGCCGAGCACGGCGAGGTACCAGTGCGGGGGGCGCTCGGGGTGCGCTTTTTCGATCCCCAGGAAGCCCGGCGCGATCAGCGGCATCCGCCAGGCGATCCGCGGCGCCAGCATCGAGGCGGTGAGCTCCAGCTCCTGGCGCACGCTCGCCCTCCAGGCCTCGGGCGGCGCCCAGACCGCCGCCGCCTCGGCGCCGGCCGTCATCCAGACCTCGCCGTGCGGCAGCAGGTGGCGCAGGCGGGCGCCGTGGAAGCGCTCGAGCATGCGGGCGCGCGAGCGCCCGTGCGGGCTGGCCCAGGCCGCCACCGGGTCGTCGGCGAAGGCGCGGGCCAGCATCCCCGCCAACTCCGGCAGGTCCTCCGGGCTCGCCCGCCGCACCTCCGGCACCGGGCCGGGCGGCATCGCTACCCCGCCTCCCCGGGGGCCAGCACCAGCGCCACCGCGGCGCGGCGGTGGTCGAAGACCTCCGCGACCGGCCGCTCGACCCGCTGCTCGCGCTCCAGCGCGTGGACCCGTCCCATCCACGCAGGGTACGGGGATGGATGGCCTCCCAGGGGTCCCCGCGCCCGAATAGCCCCTCCTCCTCATCGCGCGGTTCCTTTGTCGTCGTATAGACGACTAAGGAACCACGGGATGGTCGGCCTCGAGCATCAGCAGGGCGATCGCGGTGGTCGCGTCGGTGATCTCCGCGAGCGCGCTCGCGACCTCGGCCCGGGGCAGGCGCACGACCTCGATCTGCTCGTCCTCGTCGAGCTCGCCGCTGGCCGGCGAGAGCCCGGTCGCGGCGAAGATCCAGGCCCGCTCGCTGAGGATCCCGGGGCTGGTGTGGACGAGCTTCAGCTGGCGCCAGTGCTCGGCGGCCAGCCCGACCTCCTCGGCCAGCTCGCGCTTCGCGCAGGCGAGCGGCTCCTCGCCCGGCTCCAGGGTCCCGGCCGGGATCTCCAGCATCCCGTCCTCCTCGACCGCCTCGCGCGGCTGGCGGACCAGGTAGACGACCGCGTCGTCGTAGGCCAGGATCGCCACCGAGCCCGGGTGCTCGACGACCTGGCGCTCGACCTCGGTTCCGCTCTCGCGCCTGTAGCGGCGGATCGATACGTCGACGGTGTGTCCCTCGTAGACCGTGTCGCTGCCGAGAAGCTCCATCTGGCGCAGGCTAGCCGCTCCGCCGCGTCCTACCTGGTTTTGCGGAACGCCTCCTGGGTAGAGCGGTCGGGGAGGGGCGCCACGGTGGATCTGCGAGCGATCCCCGCGGTGGCCCCTCTTTTAAACGAGAGGAGAGATCGTGTCAGCAAGAAGAGAGCGTTCCGGGGGCCTCGGTGGGATCTCGCTGGGCGGGATCCTGGTCATCGTCGGGATCGTCCTGGCGATCGTCTGGAGCTTCTGGGTCGGCCTGATCGTCGCCCTCGTCGGTCTGGTCGCCTTCGGCGGCTTCGCCAAGGGCAAGTGGTACTGAGAGGGCGACCCAGCCATCCGCTCGGTGGCTGGGTCGCCCCTATATATGGAGTCGACTCCGGGCCCGGTCGGCGCTAGACCCGCTCGATCAGCGTCCCGGTCCCGAGGCCGCCACCGCAGCACATCGTCACCAGACCGATCTCCTTGTCGGAGCGCTCGAGCTCGTGCAGGAGCGTCGTCGATCAGGCGGGCGCCGGTCGAGCCGAGCGGGTGGCCGAGCGCGATCGCGCCGCCGTTGACGTTGACCCGGTCCATGTCGGGATCGAGCTCGCGCTGCCAGGCGCCGAGCGACCGAGGCGAAGGCCTCGTTGATCTCGACCAGGTCGATGTCGTCGATCGCCATCGAGTTGCGCTCGAGGATCTTCCGGGTCGCCGGGATCGGGCCGGTCAGCATGATCACCGGGTCGACCCCGACCGTGGTCTGGTCGACGATCCGCGCCCGCGGCTTCAGCCCCAGGGCCTCGGCCTTCTCGCGGGTCATCAGCAGCACCGCGGCGGCGCCGTCGGAGACCTGCGAGGAGTTGCCGGCGGTGATCCGGCCGTCCTCCTTGAAGGCCGGCTTCAGCGCCGCCAGACCCTCCAGGGTGGTTCCGGGACGGATGCCCTGGTCGGTCATGTAGGTGTCGCCGTTGACCTGGATCGGCACGCATCTCCCGCTCGAAGCGCCCCTCCTCGGTGGCCTGCGCGGCGCGCTGCTGGGAGCGCAGCGCCGATCTCGTCGAGCTCGGAGCGGGGGATCTCCCATTTCTCGGCGATCATCTCGCCGGAGAGGCCCTGCGGGATCAGGTCGTAGCGCTCCAGCAGCTCCGGGGTGAACGGCTGCCCGTGCTCGCCGATCACCTGGAAGCCGTCGGCGAAGGAGATGTGGCCCATGTGCTCGACCCCGCAGCCGACCGCGACGTCGTGGACGCCGGAGGCGATCAGCGCCGCGGCGAAGTTGACCGCCTGCTGGCCGGAGCCGCACTGGCGGTCGACGGTCGTCGCCGGCGTCGTCTCCGGCAGCCCCGCCTCGAGCCAGGCGTTGCGGGTGATGTTGTAGGCCTGCTCGCCGAACTGCTGCACGCAGCCGCCGATCACGTCCTCGACCTCGGCCGGGTCGATCCCGGCGCGGGCGAAGAGCTCGGTGAAGGTGCGGGCGAGCAGGTTCGAGGGGTGCAGGTCCTTGTAATAGCCCTTCTCGGGATGGCCGCGGCCGACCGGAGTGCGCACGGCCTCGACGATCACGACCTCGCGGCCATTTTCCAGAAACGGGTTCATCTCGGTTCCTTTCCGCTTACTTACCGAATGTAAGTGCCTGTATAGCTTCGCAGACTCGTGCGCGCCAGGGCCCGCCATCCTCCACCAGGAGCACCATCAACAGGGCTCGGAGACGATCAGGCGCAGGGAGCCGTCGAACTTCTCCTGCGTGCGCAGGTGGCCGTGCTCGGCGTCCCACTCGCCGGACTCCAGGGCGGCGGCGAGGCGGGCGACGATCCGCTCCTCGACGCCGTCGTCGAGCAGCTCCCAGAGCGACTGCGAGGCCCGCACCTCGGGGTCGAGCAGGGCCTCGGGGCGGCTCCAGTAGGCCTCGAAGAAGCCGTCGTCGCAGTCGGCGGGGGTCGGGATCGACTCGATCCGGGTCCGGCCGCCGAGCTCGGCGGCGATCTCCCCGGGGGTGCCGAAGCGCGGCCGCTCGATCGCCAGGCCCTCGCGCAGGTGCTGGCGCTGCCAGGCCGGGAGCGCCTCGAGGTCGAAGGTGAGGACGACGACGGGGCCGCGGGAGACCCGTCGCAGCTCCGCCAGGCCCGCCGCGCGCGGGCTCCAGTGGTGGACGGTGATGCAGGCCATCGCCGCCTCGAAGCCGCCGTCGTCGAAGGGCAGGTCCTCGGCCGCGGCGGCGAGGACGGGGGCGGCGCCGGGCGGGCGGTTGGCGCGCATCGTCGCGCTCGGCTCGACCGCCAGCAGCCAGCGGTCGCGCGGCTCGTAGGAGCCGGTTCCGGCGCCGACGTTGAGGACCGTCGCGGCGTCGCCCAGGGCGGCGTGGACCCGCGCCTCGATCCGCGGATCGGCGCGCCGGTGCCGCGCATAGGTCCGACCGTGTCGGTCATAGTCCACCGCCCGTGCCATCGCTCGAACCTAACAGGGGTCGCCAGCGTCGCCGCCTCGCCCTCCTGCTCGCGCTCGGCGCCCTGCTCGCCCCGGCGTCCGTCGCCGCGGAGGCCCCGCGGGAACCGTTCTTCCCCCGCGCCGGCAACGTCGGCTACGACGTAGCCGGCTACACGGTCGGGCTCGCGTTCCGCCCCCGCACCGACGCGATCCGCGCCCGGGCCCGGATCGACGCGACCGCGACCCAGCGGCTCTCGCGCTTCTCGCTCGACCTGGTCGGGCTGGAGGTCACCGCGGTCACCGTCGACGGCGAGCCGGCCCGCTTCCACCGCGGCCTCGGCAAGCTGAAGGTCGAACCCGCGGCCCCGGTCCGCCGCGGGGCGAGCTTCGCCACCGTCGTCCGCTACCAGGGCGATCCCGAGCCGGTGACCGACCCCGACGGCTGCCACGAGGGCTGGACCGGACCGACGACGGCGCCCTCGCGGTCGGCGAGCCGATCGGCACCGCCGCCTGGATGCCCTGCAACAACGTCCCCGCCGACAAGGCGCGCTTCGAGATCGCCCTGACCGTGCCAGAGCGACTGAAGGCGGTCTCGAACGGCACGCCTCACCGGGGTCGAGGCCGCGGCGAGCGCGCCGTCTCGCCTGGTCGGAACCACGCCGATGAGCCCCTACCTCGCGCTCGTCGACATCGGCCGCGGGCAGCTCATCCGCGGCGATGTCGGCAAGCTGCCGTCCTGGACCCTGATCGACCCGCTGCTGGAGACGCGACTCGCGGGCGGCGATCGACTCGCTGCCGCGAGATCATCCGCTTGGGAGTCGCATCTTACGGGCCCTACCCGTTCGACGGCGGCCGGCTCGGTCGTCGACTTCGCCGGCTCGGCTACGCGCTGGAGACCCAGACCCGGCCGATCTACGTCTTCGCGCCCGACCGACCACGGTCGTCCACGAGACCGCCCACCAGTGGTTCGGCGACTCGGTCAGCCTCGAGCGCTGGCCCAACATCTGGCTCAACGAGGGCTTCGCGACCTGGACCCAGTGGTACTACGCCGAGCGCCACGGCGGCCGCAGCGCCCAGCCAGGTCTTCGCCGTAGCTCTACCGCGTACCCGCCTCGACAGACGGGCTTCTGGAACCCGCCGTCGGGCCACCCCGGGCAGCGCGAAGAACCTCTTCGCGGTCTCCACCTACGTGCGCGGGGCGATGGCGCTGCAGGCGCTGCGGATCAAGATCGGCACCGCAGCCGCTGCTGAAGATCCTGCGTACGCTGGGCCGCCGAGCACCGCTACGGCAGCGGCGACATCGAAGCAGTTCATCGCGCTCGCCGAACAGGTCTCCGGCGAGCACCTCGGGCCGCTTTTCGGGCGCTGGCTCTTCCAGCGCGGCAAGCCCCTGCCCCGCTAGCGGCGGCCTATTCGCCGGTCTGTTCGAACGTCTGCTGGTAGAGCGTCTTGCCGCCCGGCCCGTAGATCGACTTCTGCGGGCCCTGCTGCGTGCAGGCGGGGGCGGGGACCGAGGCGGTGCTCGACTGTTCGGCGAAGGCGTATTTCTTCAGGAAGGCGAAGAACTCGAGGGCTTCGGCTTCCGTCTTTTTCTCCGTGCGTTCCTGCAGGGCGGTGGTGCTGGCGGAGTCGGGATTGAGTGCTGCGGTGAGCCCGCCGGCGCACTGACGGACGTCGAACCCGGGCAGGCCGGAAGCCAGGCCTTCGGCCCATTTCGGCGGACGGTAGGCGCTGTTGCGGTTGATCGCCAGGCGGTTGCGGATAGCTCGCGAGCGATTCCGGGTTCAGCGGGCCGAGCGTCCGCAGGTAGTGGAGCTTTTCGCCAGCCGCGTTTTCGGTCGGGAGGACGCCGTTGGTCGCGGCGGCGATGTTGCCGAAGAACGCGTGACCTCGCGCTTGTAGAGACCGAGCCCGGTGAAGAGCGGGTTGAGGTTGCGCAGGAACGGGTCGAGAGCCCGCAGCAGCGGCGGGAAGTCGTCGCGGAAGAGCTTGCGCACGGCCGGCGAAGCCCGTCGGCGCCCGGTCGATCACCGGGCCGAGCCCTTCGAAGAAGCCCTTGGCTTCCGGCGCCAGCTTGCGCGAAGTCGATCAGCGTCGGCGAGAGCTCTTCGGCCACCGGCACCAGCTGCTTCATCAGCGGGTCGGCGTTCTCGGAGAAGCGTCTGCAGGCGGTCGACGGTGAGCCGCGACTCGTCGAGGAAGGTCGGGAAGGCGCGGAACAGCGCTTCGATGTCCTGGTCGCGGCGCGCCGTCGTCTGGAAGACGGCGTTGGAGCTGTGGATCAGGTCCGCGAGCTCGCCGTTCGCGGCCGCGCAGGGCGCTGAACGTCGTGGCGCCGTTGCTGAACAGCTGGCCGACCGCGAGCTGCTGGCTGTCGAGCGTGCGGAACAGCTTGTCGAATTCCGTGAAGGTCGGTTCGAGCTGGCCGAGCGCGTAGGAGAGGCTCTGCCCCTGGCCGTTGATCGCGACCGCCGCTTCCTGCATGCCACTGCTGGAAGGCGGCGCGCGTCTCCGGGTCGAAGGTGCGGAAGATCTCGTCGAGCTGGACCGATTCGGCGACCTTCGCCTCGGGCAGGGTGCCGCCGTCGGCGAGCTCGGGCCCGTCGCCGTTCGCCCGGCGTCAGTTCGATGTAGGTCTCGCCGAGCAGGGTCTTGGTGCGGAGGATCGCCCGCGTCGACTTCGGCAGCGGCGCGTACTTGTCGTCGATGTCGACGGTCGCCAGCGCCTGCCGCCGGTTCGGCGCCAGGTCGATGTTCTGGACTTTGCCGACGTTGACGCCGGAGATGCGGACGTCGGACTGTTCGGCCAGCTGCGTCGCCTCGTTGAAGGGCACCTTGACCTCGTAGGTCTTCGCCTTGAACGGGGTCGGGCCGCCGAAGGTGACCCAGAGGAAGAGCAGGATGCCGAAGCAGGACAGCGCGAAGCCGGCGATGACCAGGAGCTGCGTGGTGCTGGGGGCGCGCTTGCTCATTTCTGCTTTCGTATTCGCAGTGTTCCGGTCGGCTGAGCAGGCCGGGGATTTCATCTTGGCCGCGGGACGTTGGCCGCCTGAGATCAAGGTCTGGAGGTAGTAGAGGCTTCGTCGGTCTCGACCACGCCGTCGGCCAGGCCGAGCCGGTGCAGGTGATCAGGACCATGCCCGCGCAGCAGCGGCCCGCCGGCGTCCTGGAGGTTGAACGCGGCGTTGAAGTTGTGGTTCAGCCAGGGCAGGTAGAAGAGGTAGCTCTGCCTTGCCCTTCGGCTTGTAGGCGAGCTCGTTGAAGAAGCTGTTGAGGCCGCCGAGCGCGTTGCCGAAGTTCGTCACCGTCTTGTTCGAGCGGCTGCGAGCCTTCGTTGGCGTGGCTCAGGAACGGGCGGATCTCGACGGGTGAACGGGCGGATCTGGTCGCGGATCGGCGCGGTCGTCTGCTTCGAACATCTTCTCGGTCGCCTTGAAGGCCGGGCGTCAGCGCCTGCGCCTGCGGGATCAGGCCGGTCAGCGCCGGGTAGGCGACGCTGCGAGAACTCGCTCGAGCTGGCGAGGCCCTTCTTCGGCCGCCGTCAGGGTCGCCGGGAACTCGCGCAGCGCTTCCTGGATCGCCTCCTGCTGGTTGGCGAAGTTGCCGAGCGCGGCGTCGGAGGAGGTGACGAAGCGCCTGATCTCGGAGTCGTGGCTGCCGAGTTCGGTCGTCAGCTGGCCGAAGTCGTGGATCACCTTGGCGAGCGCGACGTGGCGCGCGGCGACCGCTTTGTTCAGCTTCGCGACGTAGTGGACGAACGGCTCGAAGCGGCGCAGCGCGTTGCCGAGCTGCTTGCCCCGGCCGCCGATCCCCTGCGCGCCGCCGGCGACCAGCAGCTGGATGTACTGGCGGGTGTCGGCGTCGAGGCGTCGCGAGGAACGCGTCGAGGTTGATGTTCGGTTCGGTCTGCGCGAGGGTGAACTCGGCGCCGTCCTCGATCGACTTCTTGCCGCTGCCCGGTTCGACCTCGACGATCATGTCGTTGAGGCCCGGTTTTCGGCCGCAGCAGGAAGCTGCGCGTTGGGGTGGATCAGCTCCATGTACTTCGGCTCGATGTCCATCCCGACGACCGCGTGGCCGTCTTCGAGGTCGACCGAGCTGACCTTGCCGATCTGGATCCCGGCGACGTCGACCGCCTGGCCCTGGCCCGGGGTGACCGCCTGGGCGGTCGTGAACTCGGCCGAGATGTGGTCGAATTCTTCGCCGACGAACGGCAGCCAGGACGGCAGCGAGGCCTTCTGCTGGGTGAAGATCCCGAGCATCATCACGATGCCGGCGATCGCGAGGACGAAGATCGCGATCGTGTCTTTGCGGTGCCCGCGGGCCTGGCGGCGAGAGCCAGGCACGGAAGTGCCGGCCAGCGGCTGACCCCTGGATCGCCGCTGGGTCATTCGACCGCTCCCGCGGTGGAGGGCATCGCCGGACCGACCTGGCCGAGGCCGCCGTTGAGGTCCGGCACCGGGTTCGTGTCGCAGCGGACGTCGGGCTTGAACGGCGGCTGGCCCCGAGCTGCGGGCTGCGTCCCCGAGCGGGTCGCTGACCGCCGTGGCATAGACGTTCCTGTCGGTGAGCGTGTCCTTGTTGCCTTCCGGGTTGGGTTCGCCCGACGAGGTTCGGGCCGCCGCCGACCTGAGCCCTCACGTAGGGCCCGTTGCCGTCGAAGTTCTGGGCCGCGCCGGCGAAGTTCGCGAGCGTGTAGAAGAACTCGCGGTAGTTGGGGCCGCCGGTGCTGAACCGGTCGTTGATCGTCTGGTTGGCGGTCGGCACCAGCACCTGCGTCGTGCAGAGGCTGAGCTGGTTGATCTGCGGCAGGGCGATCGCCTTGCCCGCCTGCGCGGCGCCGGCCAGGCCCGGGGTCGATTCGGCCAGCAGCTTGGCGACGCCGCCGCCCTCTTTGCCGGAGAGCAGCGGGCGGACCTGGGCGAGCCACGGTTTCGAGGCGGCGATCAGGCCCGGCAGCTCGGCCACCGCCGGCTCGAGCTCGATCGCGTAGGTCCGCAGCGGCGGCAGCGAGCGGTTGAGGCTGACCAGCGAGGTGTGGGCGACCTTCAGCGTCGGCGCCAGCGAGGTGGATCGTCGTCGAGAGGTTCGCCGACTGGGTCGCGAGCGCCCCGGTGAAGACGTTGAAGTTGTCGATCAGGCCCTGCAGGTCGGCGCTGGTTGCTGGCGAAGGCCCGAAGGTGCGCCCGGCGCCGGCGACCAGCCGGGCGAGGTCGTCCGCTTCGGTGCCGGTCAGCGCGTCGGTCACCTGGGCGCTGTAGCGGCCGGCGTCGCCGCCGTACTTGAAGACGTCGTTCAGCGCCTCGGCCCCGGTCAGCCCCTTGCACCTCGCGGCAGCTGGGTCACGTCTTCGGCCGCGGTCGGCTTGTGGGTGAGCGCGGTGCCGTAGCTCTCCGAGCAGGCGGCCGAGGTCGGCGCGCACCGGCGACTGCAGGGCGGTCAGGACTTCGTCGATCTGCACCGCGGTCGAGGTGTGGCTGACCGGGATCGTGCCGCCGCTGTCCAGCTCCGGCGCGCTCGGGCTGCCGGGGTCGAGGTCGATGAAGAAGTTGCCCTCGAGGAAGATCCGCGGCCGGATCGTGGCGAAGGCGTCGTCGTGGATCGGCCGGCCGGCGTCGTCGACGGTGAACGTGACCTTGGTCGCGTCGCCGTCGCGTTCGGCCGAGATCACTTTGCCGACGTCGACGCCGGCGATCCGCACCGGCGAGTTCAGGGCGATGTTGGCCGAGTTGGCGAAGGTCGCCTTGACTTCGTAGCCGTAGCTGGTGAACGGCACGTGGTTGGTGAAGGCCAGGTACGGGCCGATCGTGAAGATGAGGATGAAGATGATCGCGATCAGCGGCGTTGCTGGGCCGCCAGCTTGAAGCGGCCCCTCCTCGCGTTCTGGCGCGTGTCGCGCTCGGGCAGGCGGCTCATTCTTCGCCTTCACGCTACTTCGTGGTCGTCGTCCCGAGACCTGGGGCGAGTTGCCGATCACCGTCTTGCCTGCGACGTATTTCTCGTTGCCCGGCTTCGCAGACCTTGCGGCTGGCCGGGGGCGCCGGTCTGCGGGAACGGGTTGTAGTGCAGGTGGTTGCTCGACGCTCGGCCCGTTGGCGCGGGGCGGAAGCCGGGCCGCTCTCGGCGTTCGGGCCTTCGCGGCGGCTCGAAGCTGATGAAGTTCAGCCACTTGCCGTAGCTCGTTGCCCTGGCTGTTGGCGTTGGCGAGATTGCGGAAGATGAAGGTGGCGTAGTTGCAGTTGGTCTGCGCCGGGGCGATGTAGCTGAGCGCCGGCTTGAGGATCTTGTTGGTGTCGGTCAGCAGGTCGAGCCCGTTGAAGACCCCGTCGGCTTCCTGGAAGGCGACCAGCGCTTCGGCGGTCGGCTGCAGCTGGTTGTTGAGGACCGGCGAGGCGTTCAGCGCCGGGACCCCGGCGTGCAGCGCTTCGGCGATCAACGGCGAGGTTTCGCCGAGCGCTCTGGCGCCGGGCTGCGAGCGCGGTGAAGAAGCGCGCGGTGTCCTTGAGGAAGGGGTTGATCGCCGGCAGGCCGGCGTTGACGGTGTCGAGCGTCGGCGGGCTTTTCTCGATCGTTTCCTGGATGTAGGGCCGGGAGACGCGGGCGAAGGCGGCGAAGGTCTGGTCGAGGGCGACGAACATGCTCGCCTGCTGCTCGGCGACCGGGGCGACCGTCGCCGAGAGCGCCTCGAGCGCCCGCCAGAAGCCGGCGAAGTTGGTGCTGGGGGCGACCAGGGTGCGCAGCACCGGCTGACCGTTTTCGACCAGCCCGCCGCAGCGCGCCGATCGCTTCGTTCAGCTGCGGGCCGCGGCCGGCCAGCGCGTTGCCGAAGCCGGCCAGGTTCTGCTGGATCGCCTCGCGGGTCGGCTTGTCGAACATGTCGAAGAATTCGTCGATGTCGACCGGTTCCGGCGTCGCGGCGGAGACCGGGATCGTTTCGCCGGCCTCGAAGCCCTTCGGAGGAGTCGCCCGGGGTGATCTGGAGGAACTTCAGCCCGAGCGCCGACTTCGGCCGGACCGTGATCGTCGAGTCGTCCGGCAGCGGTTCGGCGCTCTTGTCGAGGCTGAGGTCGAGTTCGGCCGCGACCTCGCCGTTCTTCGAGCTGGACCGGGACCACCGACTTGACGACGCCGACGCGGACGCCGCCGATCCGCACCTCGTTGCCTTTGACCAGCGCGTCGGCGTTCGGCACCCGCGCCTTGAGGTTGTAGGTGGAGACGAACGGCAGGCCGTTGTTGGCGTTGTAGGCGAGGAAGACGGCGACGATGATCACCAGCACGGTCACCGCCCCGACCAGGACCGGGTTGCTCGCCAAGCCGGAGATTCCGCTGCGGTTCCTCATGGGCCCAGGAGGTAGTCGAGGAGCGGTTCGGTGCCGGTCGGTCGCGGAGCGCTTCGCCGAGGCCCGGTTCTTCTTCGCGCTTCGTCGGCTTCGGCCGAGGCCGCGTGGTCGGCCCGTCGCGGCGCCTCCGAGGCGCGGCGGCGGTGCCCGCCGGTCTTCTTCGGCTCGAGCTCCTTTTCGAGCAGGCTGGACAGCGAGCCGACGGCGCTCGCTTCGGCCGGCATCGCTGGCGTTGGCGCCGTTGAAGCGGGCGTCGCAGCCGCCGAGGTTCCCGCCGCGCCGGAGATCGTATTCGATGCAGTTCGAGAGCGTCACGAAGGTGCGGCCGAAGTGGCCGTACTGGTCGAAGCCGTTGAGCGAGGCCGGTCGTGTTGTAGATCAGTTCGACCAGCCCGTCCCAGCCTCGGTTCTTCTGCAGGGCTGGTGGTCAAGCCCGCCAGTTCGCGGTCGGGCACGACGCCCGACTTCGCAGAGTTCGCTGGTCTTGCGGACGACCGGTGTCGGCTTCGCGCGAAGATCGGCCCCGAGGCTTCGCCGGCTTCGCCGAGGCTCTTCAGCGCCACCGTCGTCGCTTGCGAGAACGGGGTCAGCGTCCGCGTCGCGTCGGTCAGCGAGGGCGCCGCCTTGCCGAGGTCTTCGAACACCGGCGTGCCGGCGTCGGAGAAGCCCTTGCAGGTTGGTCATCGTGGTCCGGAACTCGCGCAGGAAGGTGGGGAACTTCTGCAGCGACTCTTCCAGTTCGGCGCCGTGTTCGGAGCTCGCCTCGGCGGCGGCGCCGGCGTTGGCGAGGAAGCCGGCGACGTGCGGCGCTCGCGCGCCAGCGGCTCGAGGATCGCCTCGGAGTCGCTGGCCAGCTGGGCCAGCTGGTCGCGCTGGTCGGAGAGGATGCCGAACAGCGTGTCGACGTCGCGCAGGACCGGGTTGGCGCGCTTGACCAGCGACCTCGAGGTCGCCGCCGCGGCCGGCGAGGCCGGCGCCGAGTTCGTTGAAGATCAGCCGGAAGCGCTGCGCGTAGGGCAGCGTCTGGATGTCGTTGATCAGGTCCGGGTCGACGCTGGTGCCGTTGCTGCCGAGCGGCAGCAGGTACTGGCCCGCGCCCGGCTTCGCCGTTCGGGGATCTGCTTCAGCGGCGGCGGCGCCTGCGCGCCCGGCGCCCGCGGCAGGGTCGGGCGGCAGTCGACGAACTTCTCGCCGATCAGCGACTGCGGCCGGATCTGGCAGCTGGCGTCTGCGCGGAAGTCCTGGAAGCCGGGGTCGGTGATTTCCATCTCGATGATCGCCTTGCCGGGGACCGCGACCGGCTTGCCGTCGTCGTAGGCGACCGGTTCGCCCGGCAGCGAGACGCTGACCGACTTGATCGTCGCCGACGTTGGCGCCGGCGACCCGGACCTGCTCGCCGTTGACCATGAAGCGCGCCGTTGTCGAAGATCGCCCGGACCACGTAGCCGTCGCTCGAGCCGCCGCCGGAGACCAGCAGGACGATCGCGACGACGGCCGCGACCAGCAACACGCACGGGTATCAGCCTTCCTGATCATGGTCCGGGGGCCACGTCGGCCGGGTCGCATTCGGAGGGACTGACGCTGCTCCCGGCCTGCGGCGGGTTGACGTACGGGGCTGGAGCCGTCGGCGGCGGTCTGGGTGGCGCCGCCCGGGCAGCGGCTTGCGGACCGCCGGCGGAGGAGCCGAAGAAGTTGAACTGTTCGGCCTTCGGTGATCGGGTTCAGCGTCGCCGCCGTCGTACTTGAAGAGGTTCTGCGCCGAGGGCGAAGCCCGCACGTAGTGGCCGTTGCCGTCGTAGTAGCCGGCCGCCGTGCCCGAGCTTGCCGAGCGCGTTGAAGAGGTCGGGCGTGTAGGAGCGGACGAAGTTGAGGTTCGGCTGGAAGGCGGCGATCGCGGCTTCGGCGTGCGGGAAGGCGCTGCGAGGCCCGCTGCTGCACCGTCGGCAGCGCCGCCAGCAGTTCGGCGGCGTCGTTGGCCGGCCCGGGCCGGTCGACGGCCAGCCGCAGGTTGCCGAGTGAAGGGCATGAATTTGGAGAGGACCGGTCGCAGTTCGGCGAGGAACGGGGCCAGGTTCTTGGTCGCCGGCTTCGCCGTGTTCGACCAGCGGATCGAGGTCGTCGAGGGCGGCGCGGAGGTTGACGAAGGTCGTGTTCGACTGGCGCATCACCGGCGGCAGCCGCCGCAGCGATCTGGTCGAAGGCGACGTTCTGGGCGGCGATCGCGCTCGAAGGCGGTGTTGGCGTTGCCGATCGCGCTGGAGAGCTGTTCGCCGCGGCCGGCGACCGCGGTGGTCAGCTTGGCTCGAGCTGACCAGGAACTTTGCGAGCAGCCGCTGCGTCGGCGTTCAGTTCGCCGGCGAAGGCGGTGGTCCGGTTCAGCGCCGGTGCCGAAGTACTTGTAGGCGTCGTTGGCGTCCTCGCCGCGGCCGGCGTAGATCTGCGGCGTTGCCCTTGATGAAGTTGCTGCAGGCCCTTCGCGCACCGAGGGCGGGAAGGTGTTGAAGAGCTGGTCGATGTCGACCGGCGTCGTGGTCGAGGACGAGGCCCAGCTCGGCGCCTTCGTCGAGCGCCGGGTTGCTGTTCGGGCCGGGGCTGATCGAGACGTAGTGGTTGGCGACGCCGGAGAGCGAGGTGGCGCGGATCACCGCCGTCGTCCCTTCGTGCAGCTCCTGGTCGACTTCGACGTGGACTTCGGCCAGGTTGTCGTCGGCTCAGGTCGATGCTGTCGACCGTGCCGACCGGGGAGCCGCCGACCAGCACCTGGTTGTCGGGCACGAGCTGGCCGGCGTTCTGGAAGACGAGCGTGTACTTGTGGCCGCCGCCGCCGCTGAAGAAGACGATCGCGAGCACGATCACCGACCACCGCGAGGGCCCCGATCGCCGCAATTCGCGCAGGGGTGATCCCCCGGCTCGGAGCCGAGCTTTTCTCCTCGCCTAAGGGTTTGGCAGCCACGGGTCGTCGCTTGTCCGCTCCCCGGCCCCTCCGACCCGGCGGAACGGGCGCGCGAATCGTATCCGAGCGCCTCCCCGCCAAAAGCGTGCCTGAGCGGGGACTTAACTGGAAATCAACGCGCTACTCTGGCGTCCGCGGAGCGGTTAGGGGGAATGGGAGGCGCCCGACCAATCTCGAACCGAGGAGCATACTCAATGCGCAAACGTTCCACTCTGATCGTGGGCCTGGCCGCCGTCGTGGCCGTCGCCGCGATCGCCGCTTCGGCCGCCTTCGCCGGAGCAACCGTCACCGGCGCCGACGGCAACACGCAGTCGATCGAAGCCGTGATCGCGCCCGAAGAAGCTCTCGAAGAAGACCGTCTCGCCCCGGCCAGCGCTCGAAGTCACGACCAAAGCTGACGACGAGCGCCGCCAACGGCGTCCCGAGCCCGGCGATCCACGTCGTCATCGACTTCGACAAGAACGCCAGCGCTCTTCACCAAAGGCCTGCCGACCTGCAACGCCGCGCAGCTGCAGAACACGTCGACCGAAGTCGCCGAACAGTCATGCGGCAACGCGAAGATCGGCAGCGGCATGCGCGACCGCGCTGTTGCCGCTGGGCACGCAAATCTTCACCGGTCGGCCAGACGGTCACCGCCTTCAACGGCGTCCCCCAGGGCGGCAAGCCGGTCGTGCTCCTGCACACCTACGGCACCACCCCGATCCAGACCACGCTGGTCCTCGATCGGCGTCGTCTCCAACTACAACAAGGAAGGCTACGGCCCGCGCCTCGACGTCGAAGTCCCGCTGATCGCCGGCGGCACCGGCGCGCTGCACCGACTTCAACGTCAAGATCGACAAGAAATTCGACCTACAAGGGCAAGAAGTGAGCTTCATCAGCGCCAAATGCCCGAGCATCAAGAAGCTGAAAGACCGCGGCGCCTTCACCTACAAAGACGGCGACCACGATCACCGCCTACACGACGCAGTCCTGCACGCAGAAGAAGTAGGCCACGACCGAAGACGGAGCTCCGGACCCGCCGGTCGTGCCACCTAGACGTTGAGCTTCGGCAGCACCCGCGTCAGCGGCCGCGGCAGCCACCAGACCCGGTCGCCGAGCAGCAGCATCAGCGCCGGCAGGAGGACGATCCGGACCACGGTGGCGTCGAGGATGACGGCGACGGTGAGGCCGATGCCGAGCTGGCTGACCGTGGCGATCGGGGCGCCGGCGAAGACGATGAAGACCGCCAGCATGATCGCCGCGGCGCCGGTGATCACCCGCGCGGTCTTGTCGAGGCCGAACTGGACCGCGGCGGCGTTGTCGCCGTCGCGGTCGTAGTGCTCGCGCATGCGGCTGAGCAGGAAGACCGCGTAGTCGATCGAGAGCCCGAAGACGACGCCGAAGATCATCGCCGCCCCGACCGCGTCGACGTAGTTGTGGCCGCCCAGCGGCCAGCTCGTCCGGGACGTGGAAGAGCAGGGTGAGGATGCCGAAGGCGACGCCGACCGTGAGCAGGTTGAGCCCGACCGCGATCGCCGCCAGCGGGATCGCCCGCAGGACCAGGACCAGGACCAGGAAGGTGACGAGGGTGATCGCCGCGATCACCCAGGGGATCCGCGTCGCGGGTGACGTCGGCTGTAGTCGTTGAGCTGGGCGGCGCCGCCGGCGACCCCGGTCTCGAGGCCGGCGTTCTCGCCCAGTTCGCGCGCCGCTTCGTCGTCGAGCGTCTTGTTCAGCGCGATCGAGCCGGGCGTGTTGAAGGTGTAGTTCGGAGATCGACCAGCATCGAGGCCGCCTGGCCGCCGCGGTCGCAGGTCGATCGTCTGTCGCCGCCGCTTCGCGCGTCCCGGGCGGCGCCCCGTCGAGCGCCGAGAGCACGAAGTAGCCGGAGTTGAAGAGGCCCGGCGTCGTCGTCGCGCACCTCGCCGCGCCTGGCGGTTGATCCGCGCCTTGCCGTCGAGTCACCTGGACGCTCGCTTCTTCCAGCCCGCTTTCCAGCGGCGCCGATTCCGCGACCCCTTCGGCGAGACCCGCTTCCAGCGCTTCGGCGCCGCCGCTCGAGCCGGTCGATGCCGCCGACCAGCGCCGTGGCGCCGCCGCTGAGCTGGTCGAGGCCGTCGCCGAGCTCGCTGCGCGGCGTCGGCCAGCTGTTCGGCGCCGTCGGCGAGCGTGTTGCCGCCGCTTGTGGATCTTGTGCAGGCCTTCGGTCAGCTGTCCGGCGCCGTCGGCGAGCTTGCTTCAGTTCGTCGATCGTCGAGGTGATGAAGATGGTCGATCTGCTTCGCTGTCTTCGTCGTTCTGCCAGCAGCCGTCGCCTGCAGCGCTTCGAGTTCGGCCGGCAGGCCGGCGTAGCCTTCGGCGGTAGGGCGCGCCGCTCGACCGGGTCGGTGCCGCTGACCGCCGCCAGCGCCGCGCTGCACCGCTTCCAGCGCCGCGCGCGTAGCTCGGGTCGGCCTGGCCGACCGTCATCCCTGTCAGCTGCCGCCAGCGCCGCCTTCAGCTGTTCTTCGGCTTCCTGGGCCGGGGCGATCAGCGCCGGCAGCGTTTCGTTCGGCGTCTCGTTCGAGCGCTCTTCTGGACCTGCTCGCGAGCGCCGCAGGCCGTTGTAGCGCAGGTTCGGGATCGAGCCGCCGCGCAGATCGCCGAGCTGGATCTGCAGCGCCCCGATCGCCGCCTTCCGCTCGCGCTTCGGCGAGTCGCTCGGAGCCCTTCGCGAACCTTTCGAGCGCGTCGATCGCCCGCTGGCTGCCCGCGGTCGCGCGGCCGAGGCCGGCCGCGATCAGCTGCGCCCCCTCGCCGGCCCGGTCGGAGCCGAGCGCCAGCAGCCCGGCGCCGTCGCTGGCTTCGGAGATCCCTTCGCGCAGCTGCGCCGACCCCGCCGGCGGCGACGCTCAGGCTGCGGCCGAGGCTGGCCGAGCTGCTTGACCGGGCCGATGTTGCCTTCCGAGGCGAGCGCCGGCGTTGCCGAGTTCCTGCAGCGGTTCGACCCGTTTGGTCGCCTGCGCTGCGGCCCGATCACCGCCTGCACCCCGGGCAGCTTCGCCAGCCTTGTGCTGGAAGTGTTCGAGCGCCGCCAGGCTCTTGCGGGTCGGTGATCGGGCCTTCGTCGTTGACGGCGACGACCTGGAAGGGCGCGTCCCAGCCGGGGCCGATCGCGCTCGTCGATCTGTTCCGCGTCCTGCCGGGCGGGGGCGTCCTTGGCCAGCTGTTCGGGGCTCGGCGGGCCGGTCTTCAGGCCGATCGCCGGCGCCGCCAGCACCAGCAGCACGCCGCCGATCAGCGACCGCCGCCAGCGGCCGGGCGCTTCAGCGCCGCGTTGACGAACGCTCATCAGCCGCGAGCGGTCGTCGCCCGGCGCCGGGCCGATCCGCCAGCGATCGACGTTGGTCCCGACCAGGGTCAGGATCGCCGGGCCGACGATCGTCGCCACGGCGACGCTGAGGACCACGACCATCATCACCGTCCCGGCCAGCGAGACCAGCAGCGAGCCGGGCAGGATGAACAGCGAGACCAGCATCGAGAGCAGCAGGGTGCTGCCGGCGAAGACGACGGTCCGCCCGGCGTGTGCGGCGGGTGCGTCGCGGCCGCCTCGATCGGGCTCGGCCCCCGTCGCCAGCTCCTCGCGGAAGCGGGAGACCATCAGCAGCGCGTAGTCCACCCCCAGCGCCAGCCCCATCATCGTGCAGACGGTCAGCGCGAAGGCGTCGATGTCGAACCAGCCGGTGAAGAAGTAGAGGATCCCGCGCGAGGCGACGCACCGTGATCGCGCCGAAGGCGAGCGGGATCGCCGCCGCGATCGGCGAGCGGAAGACGAGCAGCAGGACGATCAGCAGGAACGGCAGGGCGATCAGCTCGCCGCGCTCGGCGGCGTCGATCGATTCGTCCTGGATCGCCCGCGAGAGGCGTCGCGTAGCCGGTCTGGGTCGCCGTCACCGGCGGCGTGGATCTGCTCTTCGAGGATCTCGTTCGAGTTCGCGGCACGGTCTCGTTGACCGCGGTTTTGGTGTCGACGTGGAAGTCGGCGAGGATCAGCGCCCGGTCCGGGCCGCGGCCGCAGCCGTCCGACCGAGCCGCGGTCCCAGGGCGAGAGCGTCGTCACCCCCGGGTCGCGCGCGCAGCGCCGCGACCAGCTCGCGGGCCCTGTTCGTCGAGCGCCGCCGCCGGGCCCTCGCAGCAGGATCGCGAACGGCGCCGAGTCGCCGAAGTGTTCGCGCAGCATCTCGTTGGCGCGCGAGGACTCGGTGCCGGGGACGTCGAGCGTGGTCGGGTCGAGCCGCGCTCTCGACCCCGGTGCCGATCACCGCCAGGGCGGCCAGCAGGACCACCGCCACGGCCAGAGACCGCGCGCGGGTGCCGCAGCAGTGACGGCTGTCGCTGCCCGGTGCCCGAGCTCACCGAGGCCTGACCGTCCCCTGCTCGCTCCTGCTTCCCACCCGTGGTAGTTTGGCGGTCAGGGGAACGGGAGGGAGCGAACGTATGCGGAAGACTCTGTTAAGGACGTTCGCGATCGACCGCGGTGCTGTTGCTGCGTCGGTGGCCGGCGTCGGCGCTGGCGCTGCGGCTGCAGGTCGGCGAACATCGTCGTCGTCACCGACGGCGGCTTCACGCCGACGACGCTGCCGAAGCACGAGTTCGCGCCGATCAAGCTGCACGGCTACGGCAAGATCGCGACCACCGACGGCGCGCCTGCCGCCGATCCTCGAAGAGCTGACGCTCTGGTTCGACAAGCACGGCGCAGTCGAGACCCGCGGGCCTGCCGATCTGCACGCCCGGCAAACTGGCGGCGACGACCACCGCGGCGGCGCGCAAGCTCTGCCCGGGCGCGATCGTCGGCAACGGCTTCGGCAAGGCCGTCGTCAACTTCCCCGAACAGCCGCCGATCCCGGCCTCCTCGCCGATCACGATCTTCAACGGGGCGCCGAAGAACGGCAACCCGACCGTGCTCGCCCACGCCTACCTGAGCGTGCCGGCGCCGACCACCTTCGTCGTCCCGATCGAGATCCAGAGCGTGAACGACGGGCGCTACGGCTTCAAGACCGTAGCGAAGATCCCGAAGATCGCCGGCGGCTCCGGGATCGCCGCTCTACGGCCGGCTGAAGATCGGCCGCGAATGGACCTACAAGGGCAAGAGGCTGAGCTACGCCAACGCCAGCTGCCCCGACGGCCGGCTGCAGGCGAAAGGCGAAGTCCAACTTCAAAGACGGCACCATCCTCAACGGATCGCTGCTCGAAACCGTGCACGGGCAAGGATGAGGCGGCGACTGCCGCAGGGCCGCTCGCTCGTCGCCGTCGCTGGCGCTGCTCGCCTGCGCCGGCGCCGCCTACGCGCTGACCGCCGAAATCGGCAACACCGTGGTCAGCCCGACCGCGACGATGCTGCCGCGCGAGCTGCCGGCCCAGCGGCGGCGCCCCGGTCACGCTCAGCAGCATCACCCGGATCAAGACCAAGGACGGCTCCCAGCCCGCCGACGCTGACGCGCATCGACTTCCAGATCGACAAACACGGCTACGTCGAACACCAAGGGCCTGCCGGTCTGCACGCTGGCGAAGCTCGAAGGGACGACGCCGTCGCAGGCGCGCCAGCGCTGCGCCGGGGCGCTGGTCGGCGAAGGGATCGGCAAGGCGCAGGTGCGATCTGCCCGGCCAGCCGCGCCGGTCAGATCAGCTCGCCGCTCTCCTTCTTCAACGCGCCGCCGACGCAGGCGGCAAGCCGACGCCTGATCGCCCACGCCTACGAGACGGTGCCGGCGCCGAAGACGCTGCTGGTCCCGATCGCGATCGAAAAGATCAACAACGGCCGCTACGGCTACCAGGTCGCAGGTCGAGCTGCCGCCGAGTCGCCGGCGGCTACGGCGCCCCGACCCTGGCCGAAGCGACGATCGGCGCGACCTTCAAGCGCGGCGGCAAGAAGGTCGGCTACCTCAACGCCTACTGCGCCGGCGGCCGCCTCCAGGTCCACGGCACCCTCACCTTCACCAACGGCGACTTCTTCCCCGCGACGCTCACCTCGCCGTGCCACGTCGCCGACTGAGCCGCTGGGCGCTCCGCTCGCCTGCGCGCCTCGGCGGCGCTGGTCTTCGCCGCCGCGGCCAGCGGCGGCGGCGCGCTGGTCGAAGTCAACAACCTCATCCTCCGCGCCGACGGCGGCTTCCAGCCGCGGCAGCTGCCGCAGTCACAGCTTCGCCCCGATCGACTTCCAGGGCCACGTCGACGATCAGCAGCCAAAGACGGCGAGCAGGCCCGTCGCCGCTGCGCCAGGCGGTCGATCGACTTCGACCGCGACGGCCGGCTCAGCGTCGCCGGCCTGCCGACCTGCCCGCCGGCAGCGGATCGCCAACGCGAGCACCGAAGAAGCGCGGCGCGCTCTGCGCGCGGCGCGATCGTCGGCAGCGGCCAGATCGAAGCGCTGATCTCGCTCTCGCACCGGCGCCGGTCGAGGCGCAGCTCGCCGCTGACCGATCTTCAACGGCCCGCCGCTGGAAGGGCAGCCGACCGCGATCCTCCACGCCCGCACCACCGTGCCCGGCACCCAGACCTACGCGATCGTCGGTGCCGATCGAACAGCGCCGCGGCGAATTCCGCTACCGGGCCACGCTCGACATCCCACCGATCGCCGGCGGCCTCGGCTCGCTGACCCACGTCGACGTCAAGATCGGCCGCCGCTACCGCGGCCGGCGGCAAGCAGCGCAGCTACGTCTCCGCCCGCTGCAGCGACAACATCCTCCGCACCCACGGGCGCTTCACCTTCGAAGACGGCACCGTGATCGAAGGCGCCGTGGAAAAGTTCTGCCGGTCGCTGCCCGAGTAGAAGCCCGGGCCTCCTGGTCGCCCCGGCGCCGAGCTTCCTATACTTGCCCGTCCCGGGCCGCTAGCTCAACTGGTAGAGCAGGAGCCTCTTAAGCTCAAGGTTGAAGGTTCGAGTCCTTCGCGGCCCACTGCAGCGGCGCTATTCCCCGAGGGTGGTGCCGCCGACGCCGGATCCGAACGGGTTGGTGATCCCGCCTCCGGCCTGCCCGCCCCCTCCGCCTTCCGCGCCGCGCCTTCCTGCGCCGCTTTTTCGCGCAGCTTTTCTTCGGCGATTTGTTTTTCGACGGATTTGGCCGTTTTTGCGGTATTCGTCGAACTGGTTTTCGAGCTGTTCGCGCTGGGCTTTCGAGCTGGCGAATTTCTTCGCTTCTTCGTTGGCCTCTTCGGCCGCCGGCATAGTCGAAGGTGAAGAGTCGTGTAGATCGCCAGGGTGCTCAGCGAGTTCGAGGCTCGGGCGCTGGTCGGCGACGATCTTCTGCGCTTCCGCGGCGGCTTTCACGTTGGACACGGCTTCGCTGCCGGAGCCCGAGGTTTCGGCCAGCGTGAACAGCGTGGCGCCATCAGCTGCGCCACGCCGGCGCTCGGTTCGTCGGTCGCTTCCAGGTATTCGGACCAGGTCGAGCTCGCCTGTTCGTACTGCTGGCGGCCCTCGACGGTGAGCACCGTGCTGCCGGTTTCCGGGTTGATTTCGGCGAGGCTGCTGCCGGCGCTGGTGTGGGCGCGGGTCAGGGCGACCAGCAGATCCGGGTTCGTCCGGATCTTTTTTCAGTTTGACTTCGATCCGTTCCGCCTGTTCTTCGAACTGCTCGGTGGCCTGGCTGGCGGCGTCCTGGCTGCCGAAGATGTCGCCGAAGGTGACGCGGCCCGGCGACGAGGAAGCAGGCTCAGGCCCATCAGCAGGGCGAGGACCGCGTAGACGACTTTGACGACGTTCTTGCCGCCGTGCCGCGGATGTCGAAGAGCATCCGGTGCTCGTCCTTCTCCCCCTTAGCCATCTGCTCCCTTCACTCCTGGGTGGAGGGCTCAGCCACCCCTCCAGTCGCTCGTCTTCGGTCGAATACCTTTGCGAGCAAGATACTCAACTCAAAGAGAACAAGCAGGGGGACCATCTCGATCAGCATCGAGATCGGGTCGACCCCGGGCAGCGCGGCGGCGATGACGGCGATCACCAGGTAGGCGTAGCGGCGGTTCTTGGTGAGCTGCTCGACCTTGACGATCCCGAGGCTCGGGTCACCGCGAGGATCGCCAGCGGCATCTGGAAGACGAGGCCGCCGGCCAGCATCGTCATCGAGAAGAAGCTGTAGTAGTCGCTTGGCCCGGACCTGGATGTTGAACTGGCCTGTCGTTGAAGTTGAGGAGGAAGTTGAGGGCCGCCGGCATCACCACGAAGTAGGCGAAGGCGATCCCGGCGATGAAGAGGATCGGGAAGAGCAGCAGGATCGGCAGCACGGTCTTGCGCTCGGACTCGCTGAAGGCGGGCAGGATGTAGGCGTAGAGCTGGTAGAGCAGCGACCGGCATCGCGAGGATGATCGCCCCGTAGGCGGCGACCGTCATCGTCGTCGTGAACGGCTCGGTCACCCCGAAGGTGATCAGCTGCTTGTGGTCGGCAGGGCAGCGGCCCGCTGGCGATTTCCAGCAGCAGGTGGTTCTGCCAGAAGCAGAGCGCGAGGGCGACCCCGAAGACGACGACGCAGACGACGATCCGGCTGCGCAGCTCGTCGAGGTGCTCGACCAGGCTGAGGCGATCCTCGTGGGAGACCGCCTTGACGCGGCGGGCCATCTCGCCGCCTCAGCTGCGTTTGTCGGAGGCGACCTCGGACATCGGCGGGCTCGACCGTGGGCCGTGACGGGACGTCGTCGTCGCCGAAGCGCTCAGCGCTTTGACGTCGTCGTCAGGATCGTCGTCGTCATCGCGCTTGTCGCCGGTGATCGTCTCTTTGAACTCGCGGATGCCGCGGCCGAGGCTGCTGCCGAGCTCCGGCAGCCGTTTCGGGCCGAAGACGATCAGGGCGATGATCGAGAACGATGATGATCTCGAGGGGGCCGATGTTTCCGGGCATTTGCCCATGGTAACGGGGTAGCGGGCAGCCGGATCAGCCTGGGGGAAGCTTTTAGATACCCGGAAGTGGGGTTTTGTGCCCCCGGTGTCGAAAGAAGAGGATCAAGTCCGTCGCAGAGGTGTTCGATGGGTAGGGAAATGAGAGAGCCGGCAGGCGACAAGACCAAGCGGGGCAAGGATCTGCACATCTGTCCGCAGTGCGGCTCGGACCTGGTCCAGCCGACCTTCTGGGAGCAGGCCGGCGACCGCGCCCACTGGCGGGTCTGGAGGCGCTGCCCGGAGTGCGAGTGGTTCTGCCAGGGAGTCCACGGCGAGGACGCGATCGACGCCTTCGACGAGCAGCTCGACATCGGCGCCCACACGCTGGCCGACGAGCTGCGGGCGCTCGAGCACGCAAACATGAGCGACCTGACCGACGCCTTCGTCGCCGCCCTCGATGCCGACCTGATCGGCGCCGACGACTTCGCCTGACCGGAGTTGTCCGTCGTCGGTGACGGACAACTCCGGTTACGGCGTCGGCGGGTGGGTAACGTGGGGGGCATGGGACGGCTTGGTGGGACGGTGGCGCTGGTGACCGGGGCCTCCAGCGGGATCGGGGAGGCGACGGCGCGGGCGTTGGCCGCAGACGGCGCGACCGTGGCGATCCTCGCCCGCCGGGCCGACCGGCTGGAGGCCCTGGCGGGAGAGATCGAGGCGGCGGGCGGCAGGGCGCTGCAGATCGAGGCCGACGTCAGCGAGCGCGAGCAGGCCGGGGCCGCGGTGGCGCGGGTCGCCGCCGAGCTGGGCCGGCTCGACATCCTGGTCAACAACGCCGGCGTGATGCTGCTCGGCCCCGTGGTCGACGCCCCGATCGACGAATGGGAGCAGATGGTCGAGGTCAACCTGCTCGGCCTCCTCTACACCGCCCACGCGGCGATGCCCCACCTGCTCGAGGCGGCGGCCGGCGAGCCGCGCCGGGTCGCCGACATGGTCAACATCTCCTCGGTAGCCGGGCGCATCGCCCGCACCGGCAGCGGCGTCTACAACGCGACCAAGTTCGGGGTCGGCGCCTTCAGCGAGTCGCTGCGCCAGGAGGTGGCCGGGCGCGACGTGCGGATCGCTCTGGTCGAGCCGGGCGCGGTCGCGACCGAGCTGGTCGACCACAACCGGCCGCGAGATCCAGGAGCAGATCCACAAGCGCTTCACCGACCTCGACCTGCTCGAGGCCGGAGACATCGCCGACGCGATCGCCTACGTGGTCACGCGGCCGCGCCACGTCGCGATCAACGAGGTCCTGGTGCGGCCGACCGGACAGGTCGGCTAGCGCCCTTCAGCTGTAGCGCTGGACGACGCCGTCGGCGACCAGCGCCAGCAGCTGCCGCTGCTCGAGGTCGAACTCGGCCGCCTCCAGCTCGCGCTTGCCGGCGGCGACCATCTCCAGGGCCCGGACCCGGACCCGGTCGAGGGCGCCGGTGGCGGCGATCCGGTCGCAGAGCGCCTCGGCGCCGGCGTCGTCGAGGCCGTGCAGATCGACCTCGCGGATCCCGGGATCGGCGGCGGCGGCCTCGATCAGCGGCAGGGTGACGGTGCCGTCGAGCAGGTCGGTGCCGCGGGCCTTGCCGGTTCGCTCCGGCGGACCGGTTACGTCGAGGACGTCGTCGAGCAGCTGGAAGGCGAGCCCGACTTCGGCCCCGAACTCGGCGCAGGTGCGGATCGTCGCGGCCGAGCAGGCAGGCGCACTCGAACAGCCGCGCCGTCTTCAGCCGGCAGCGGTGCAGGTAGCGCTCCTCGTCGAGCCCGAGGTCGAAGGCGTCCTGGCGCTGGTCGAGCTCGCCGCGGGCGAGGGCGACGGCGGCGTCGGCCAGGAGCTCGACCGCCCGGGTGTCGCCGGCCGCCGCCGAGCAGGGCGAAGGCACGGGAGAAGAGCAGGTCGCCGGTCGCTTCCGCCCGGGCCCGCCCCGAGGTGGCGGCGACGGTCGGGTTGCCGCGGCGCAGCGGCGCCTCGTCGAGCACGTCGTCGTGGACCAGGGTCGCCATGTGGATCAGCTCGATCGCGGTGGCGGCCCGGATCGAGGCCTCGCCGCCGGACTCGCCGGCGCAGAGCAGGACCAGCATCGGCCGCAGCCGCTTGCCGCCGGCGGCGAGGGTCGCGGCGGCGTCGGTCGCCGAGCCGCTCCCCGTGCTCGCCGATCGACTCCCGCAGCCGCTCCTCGACCTCGCCGAGCCGGGCGGGCAGCCAGCGGCTGGAGGCGTCGAGCACCGCCGTCACCGGCGGCGGCACGGCCGAGCGCCGGGTCATCTCAGGCGGGCTGGCCCTTGGCGCCGCTGTGGATCGCGATGATCCCGCCGGCCAGCACCGTGTAGCGGATCTGCTCGAAGCCGGCCCGGTCCATCTTCTCGGCCAGGCCCGCCGGCGAGGGGAAGCTGCGAACCGACTCCGGCAGGTAGGAGTAGGCCTCCGAGTCGCCGGAGAAGGCGCCCAGCATCGGCACGATGCGGTCGAACCAGAGCGAGTAGAAGATCGAGAGCGGCGGCCGGATCGGCTGCGTGATCTCGAGGATCACGGCCCGCCCGCCGGGCTTCAGCACCCGCGCCATCTCACGCAGGCCGCGGTCGAGGTCGGCGAGGTTGCGGACCCCGAAGCCGACGGTCACGGCGTCGAAGCGCTCGGCGTCATAGGGCAGCTCCAGCGCGTCGGCCCACTCGAAGCGGACCCCGGAGACGGCCGCGCTCGGCCGCCTTCTCGCGGGCGAGGTCGAGCATCGGCTCGGAGAAGTCGCAGCCGACGACGCTGCCGCTCGGCGCCGACCCGCCCGGCCAGCTCCAGCGCGAGGTCGCCGGTGCCGCAGCAGATGTCGAGCGCGGAGTCGCCGGGGCCGAGGCCGGTCCGCTGCGCCGCCCGCTCGCGCCAGCGGTGGTGCAGCCCCGCCGTCATCACCGAGTTGAGCGCGTCGTAGTTGCCCGCGACGCGGTCGAACATGCGGTTGACCTGCCCCGCGAAGTCCGGTGACTGACGGTTGTCGTTGAGAGTGTCCATCGGTAGGACTCTATGGAGCGCCGCTCGCCGGCGCGCTCGCTAATCCAGCGAGGAGAGGAAGTCGGCGAGCTCTTCGATTCTTCTTCGGCGGCAGATCGCGGAAGGAAGGCATGATGCCGGGGCCGATTTCGACCGAGCGGATGATCGCGGCCCGGGGTATCGCGCGAAGCGATGTGAGTCAGGTTCGGGCCGGGCCGTTGTCGCCGTTCTCGCCGATCTTGTGGCAGGCCAGGCAGCCGGCGCCGGCGACGACCTCCTTGCCGGCCTCGTACTGCGGCGCGACCTCCATGTCGATCTCGGTCGGCGAGCCGCCGGTCGCACCGAGGAAGGTCAGGTAGCCCATCGCGATGATCGTGACGATGCCGGCGGTGAGTCGCGATCGGCCGGCGCTCGGGCCGGCGCTCGGGGCCGCGGTCGTAGAACGGCAGCAGCAGCAGCAGGACCATGCAGATCGTCGGGATCCCGATCGTCGCGATCGGGACCAGCTCCGGCGGCTTGATCACGCGCAGGACCTCGAAGAGGAAGAAGAAGTACCACTCGGGGCGCGGCACGTAGGTGGTCGAGGTCGGGTCCGCCTTCGGGCCCTGCTCGGCGCCGAGGATCAGCGACATCGCGATGATCACGGCGACGACGATCAGCGCCATCGCCGAGTCCTTCAGCACCGCGTAGGGGAAGAACGGCTTCCCCTTCTTCTTCAGGAGCTCGTACTCCTCCAGATACTCCTGCTTGTCCTGCGGCTTCAAGAGGCCGAGCCCCCGTTGCGGGGAGGCGCCGTTGCCCTCGACCCCGGCGTCGAGCTGGGTGACCGGGGTGGCGACCTTCGGCTTCTCGGCTTTGACCCACGGCGGCGCGGTCGTGCCGAGCTTGACCACCAGGTACAGGTGGGCGCCGATCAGGGCGATGATCGCCCCGGGCACGAGCAGCATGTGGATCGCGTAGAAGCGCGAGAGCGTCGTCGCTCCGAGCTCAGGCCCGGCGCGCAGGAAGTCGCTCAGGTATGGCCCGACGATCGGGCCGGTGCCGTTGATGTTGATGCCGACGATCGAGGCCCAGAAGGAGCGCTGGTCGAACGGCAGCAGGTAGCCGGTGAAGGCCATCGTCATCGTCAGGATCAGGAGCACCACGCCGATCACCCAGTTGAGCTCGCGCGGGTACTTGTAGGCGCCGAAGAAGAAGGTGCGCCCCATGTGCAGGAAGATCAGGATCACCATCACGCTCGAGCCCCACTTGTGCATCCCGTGGACCAGCTGCGCCGAGCGGGACCTCGTTGTTGATGTGGGAGATCGAGGCGTAGGCCTGGGTCGCCGAGGGCGTGTAGAACATCGCCAGGAAGACGCCGGTCGTCGCCTGGACGATGAAGGCGAAGAGCGTCGCCGAGCCCAGCGTGTAGAACCAGTTGGTCCCCTTCGGCACCTTGCGGTAGAGCATCCCGGTGAGGAAGCCGGTGGCGCCGGTGCGCTGGTCGACCCAGGCGAGGACCTCGGCGGGCGCCTCTTTGGCCTGGTCGCCGACCCGCTGGACGGCGGTCTGCTGCTCGGGCGCCGACTCCTTGAGATCGGCCGGCGCCTGGCCCGTGGGCAGGCCGCCCCGTCCCGGCTTGGCGGGTTTGCGCAGCGGCGCGGGGACGACGGAGTCCGGAATCTTGGGGAGGCGGAGTTTCGGCATCAGGGGGCGGGGAAGGTAGAGGGCCGCGGCGGGTAGAGGTACTCCCAGATCCCGCCGGTGAACTCGCCGGGGTCGCGGGCGCGGACCGGCTCCATCTGCGAGGTGACGCTGTAGCGCGGGCCGAGCTCGACCTGGCCGTTGCGGACCCGGGTCTGGAACTGGTCGAGCGGGCGCACCGGCGGGCCGCCGATCCGCTTGCCCTGGAAGTCGTAGACGCCACCGTGGCACGGGCAGATGAAGTTGCCGGCCGCCTCGACGAAGCGGACCGGGCAGCCGAGGTGGGCGCAGCGGTTGGAGACGGCGACGAACTTGCCCGCTTCTTCTTCGAGGTCCTTGGAGCTCCTGCGCACGTAGGCGGTGGTCTTGCCGGCGTCGCCGATCCCCTCGGTCTCGGTGAAGACGACCTGGCGGTAGGTGTCCTCGACGAAGTCGCCGGTCGGGCCGACCGCCTCCCAGCGCTCCTTGCCGCGGTGGAAGATCGGGGCGACGGCGAAGCCGACGGCGGGCAGGATGATCGCGGCGCCGGCGATCCCGCCGAGGCCCTGGGCGGCGATCGTGAAAGCGCGGCGCCGAGTCATCGACTCGCCCTCGAAGTAGCCGGGCGGGTCGGGCTTGGCCCGCTGCTGCTGGGGGGCCTCCTCGGCCCCGTTCATCTTGTCCGCGCTATCTGGTGCCACAGTCGGTTCGGGTTCGGCCGGGGAGTCTATTGCGTTGGCGGTATGACCGTGTCACCGGCCACCGACGTCCCGGGCGGCGTCCTGCCAGAGCTGGCCGACGTCCTCGGCCCGACCCTCGGCGTGGAGCTGAGCGCAGCGGCTGATCAGGTCGGCCAGCACGCGCCACGGCGGCGGTGTCGCCGAGCGCGGCCAGGCGGTCGAGGCCGAGCGCGTAGAGATAGTCGCCGGCGAGCAGGGCGAGGTCGGAGTCGTGTCCGGCGAGCAGCCGCGGCTCGCCGTAATGGAGCAGGTAGCCCTCGCGCACCGCCTCGACCACCAGCGCGTACTCGCCGGGCGCGGCGGCGGCGCGCGGGACCGCGGGCGGCCAGGGCGCCGAGCGTCGGCGCGGCGGCGGGCTCGACCACGTGCGGGGAGATCGGCGTCTCCTCCTCGCGCAGCTGCGCCGCCAGCGCCCGCAGCGCGTTCTCAGGCATCCCGTGGTTCCTTTGTCAGGCATGGGCGGACAAAGGAACCGCGGGATGGGGGGCGTCATGCGAGGGCCTCGTCGAGCGCCTCGGCGGCGGCTTCGAGCGTGCGGTCGACGCTCGCCTCGTCGTGGGCGAGGGAGACGAACCAGGCCTCGAACTGCGACGGCGGCGGGTAGACGCCGCGATCGAGCAGCGCGCGGCAGAAGGCGGCGTGGGCGTCGGTGTCGCAGGCGCGTGGCGCCGGCGAAGTCCGCGACCGGCTCGGGGCTGAAGAAGAGGGTGACCAGGCCCGGGGCCGAGGCGACCTGCAGCGGGCGCTCGGCGGCGAGCCGCCGCGAAGCCGCCGGCGAGCCGGTCGGTCAGCTCGCCGAGCCGCTCGTAGGCGGCGGCGTCGAGCGCGTCGAGCGTCGCCAGCCCGGCGGCGACCGCGAGCGGGTTGCCCGAGAGCGTCCCCGCCTGGTAGACGTCGCCGGCCGGGGCGATCCGTTCCATCGCCTCGCGCGGGCCGCCGAACGCCGCCGCCGGCAGGCCGCCGCCGATGACCTTGCCCATCACGGTCAGGTCGGGTTCGACCCCGTAGAGCTCCTGGGCGCCGCCGCGGGCGACGCGGAAGCCGGTGATCACCTCGTCGAAGACCAGCAGCGCCCCGGCCTCGCGGGTCGCCTCGCGGAGGAACTCGAGGAAGCCCTCGGCCGGCGGGACGACGCCCATGTTGGCCGCGATCGGCTCGGCCAGGAGCGCCGCGACCTCGTGCTCGGCGAGCGCCCGCGTCGACCGCCTCGCGGTCGTTCCACGGCACGACGACGGTGCCCGCCGCCTGCGCCGCGGTCACCCCGGGGCTGCCGGGCACGCCCAGCGTCGCCAGGCCCGAGCCGGCGTCGGCGAGCAGGCCGTCGGAGTGGCCGTGGTAGGCGCCGGCGAACTTGACCACGACCTCGCGGCCGGTGATCGCCCGGGCCAGGCGCACCGCGCTCATCGCCGCCTCGGTGCCGGAGCTGGTCATCCGCACCATCTCGACCGAGGGGAAGCGGTCGACGACCTGCTCGGCCAGCTCGACCTCGGCCGCGGTCGCGGCGCCGTAGCTGGTGCCGCGCTTGGCCGCTTCGATCACCGCGGCGACCACCGCGGGCTCGGCGTGGCCGAGGATCAGCGGCCCCCAGGAGCCGACCCAGTCGAGGTAGCGGTTGCCGTCGACGTCGACCAGCTCGCAGCCTTCGCCGCGCTCGATGAAGATCGGCTCGCGGCCGATCTGGCGCATCGCCCGGACCGGCGAGTTGACGCCGCCGGGAAGGACCCGCTGCGCTCGCTCGTACAGCCCGTCCGGAGCTAGGAATGCTCGGCCTCCCAGGCCGCGTAGTCGTCGGTGAAGTAGTGGAGGCGGATCTTCTTGTACTCGGTCGAGGAGTAGAGGGTGGCGCGGTCGTCCGGGCCCATCCCGCAGTCCTCGGCGATCGCGTCGAGGACCGCGTCGCACTCCTCCTTGGAGCGGCCGTGGGCCATCGTGAAGACGCTGTAGGGCCAGTCCTCGTAGGTCGGGCGCTGGTAGCAGTGGGAGACGCCGCGGAAGGAGGCCATGCGCCCGCCGACCTCCATGATCTGGTCCTCCGGCACCTTCCAGACGCCCATCCCGTTGGCCGAGAAGCCGGCGCGGCGGTGGTAGAGGATCGCCGCGACGCGGCGCAGGATCTTGCGGTCGACCATCGTCCGCAGGCGGCTCGAGCAGCTCCTCGGTGGAGATCCCGAGCTCGGCCGCGGCCTCGTCGTAGGGCCGCTCGACCGCGTCCATCGGCCCCTGCAGGGCCTTGATCATGGCGATGTCGTCGGCGTCGTAGGGCTGCGGCTTCGAGCTCGCGCGGCGGCGCCGCTTCGACCGCGGCGGCGAGCGCCTCGGTGCCCTTCTCCATCTCCAGGTTCATGTTGATCTTGAACAGGGTCAGGGTCGGCAGCTCGCGCATCGACTCGGCGCCGGTCTCCGCCATCAGCGCCTCGAGCGTCCCGTGCAGGCCGAGCTCGGAGTCCGGCGGGGTGGCGATCGTGAACCAGAGGTTGAAGTCGTGGGTGCGCAGGTAGTTGTGGGAGACGCCGGGGTGGGCGTTGACGATCTGGGCCGCCCGCTGCGGGTTGCTCGGAGTCGACTTTGGCGGCGACCAGCATCGACTCGTAGCCGAGCGCGCGGGTGTCGAAGATCGGCGTGATCTCGCGGATGATCCGGCCGTCGAGCAGGCGCTGGGTGCGGGCGAGCACGTCGTCGAGCTCCAGCTCCGCCTCGGCGGCGACCAGCGCGAACGGCTCGGGGTCGAGCGGGAAGCTCGACTGCAGCAGGTTCATCAGCCGCTTGTCGGTCTCGTCGAGCGGGATCGCCGAGCCGTCCTTGCGCGAGCGCGCCTTCGACTGCGGGGTCTTTCACTGAAGCCAAGCTGCGGCCTCCTTCGCGTAGTAGGTGACGATCGCGTCGGCGCCGGCGCGGCGGATCGAGGTCAGCGTCTCGACGACGGCGGCGCGCTCGTCGATCCAGCCGTTGGCGGCGGCGGCCTTCAGCATCGAGTACTCGCCGGAGACGTGGTAGGCGGCGAGCGGGGCGCCGGTCGCCTCCTTGACCCGGCGGACGACGTCCAGGTAAGGGAGTGGCGGGCTTGACCATCAGCATGTCGGCGCCCTCGTCGAGGTCGAGCTCGGCCTCGCGCACCGCTTCGGCGGCGTTGGCCGGATCCATCTGGTAGCCGCGGCGGTCGCCGAAGCCGGGGGTCGACTCGGCGGCGTCGCGGAACGGCCCGTAGAAGGCGGAGGCGTACTTGGCGCTGTAGGCGATGATCGGGACGTCGGGGTGGCCCTCCTCGTCCAGCTGGTAGCGGATCGAGCCGATCCGGCCGTCCATCATGTCGCTGGGCGCGACCGCGTCGGCGCCGGCCTCGGCGTGGGAGATCGCGGTTTTCGCCAGCAGCTCGACGCGAGAGGTCGTTGTCGACCTCGGCCGTCGGGGCCGACGATGCCGCAGTGGCCGTGCGAGGTGTACTCGCAGAGGCAGACGTCGGTGATCACGGTCAGGTCGGGGTGGGCCTCCTTCAGCGCCCGCACCGCCATCTGCACGATCCCCTCGTCGTCGTAGGCGCCGCTGCCGACCTCGTCCTTGGCGGCGGGGATGCCGAAGAGCAGCACGGCGCCGATCCCGGCGGCGGCGATCTCGCCGGCCTCCTCGACCAGGTTGGAGATCGAGAAGCGCTCGATGCCCGGCATCGACGGCGACCTCCTCGCGGATCCCCTCGCCGGCGACGACGAAGAGCGGCTGGATCAGGTGCGCCGGGCGAGAGCTCGGTCTCGCGGACGAGGCCGCGCAGCGTGTCGGTGCGGCGCAGGCGGCGCATGCGGGTTGCGGGAAATGGCATCGCTCTCCGATTCTAGGGACGGGTAGCGTTCGCGCGATGGACGGGGGCCACAGCGGCGTTGCAGGCACGGGAGCTGGTCAAGCGCTACGGCGAGCGGGAAGCCCTGCGCGGGCGTCAGCTTCGAGCGCCGACGCCGGGCGAGCTGGTCGCGGTGATCGGGCCCAACGGGGCCGGCAAGACGACGCTGCTCTCGATCCTCGCCGGGATCCTCGACGGCCCGACGGCGGCGAGGTCGCGGTCGAGCGAGGGCGCGGTCGGCTGGGTGCCGCAGCAGGCGGCGCTCTACCGGCGGCTGACCGTGGAGGAGAACCTGCTGCTGTTCGCGCGGCTGGAGAGGCACGAGGACCCGCGCGCCTCGACCGAGGAGATGCTCGAGCTGACCGGGCTCGGCGAGCGCCGCGGCGAGATCGTCGCCCGCCTCTCCGGCGGCAACCAGCAGCGGATCAACATCGCGATCGGGCTGCTCTCGCGGCCCGCGGGTGCTGCTGCTCGACGAGCCCAGCGTCGGCCTCGACCCGCGCCAGCGGGCGCGGCTCTGGGAGTTCGTCTCCGGCCTCGCCGAGCGCGGCACGACGGTGATCTTCTCCACCCACGACATCCAGGAGGCCGAGCGCTACGGCGGCCGGCTGCTCGTCCTCGCCGACGGCGAGTCGCTCTTCGACGGCGCCGCCGCCGAGCTGCGCGAGGCGGTCCGCCGCGAGGCGCCGGAGGCCGCCGACCGCGACTTCGAGACCGCCTTCGTCGCCTACCTCCAGCACCGGGGGCACTGACCGATGCGCTGGCTGCTGCTCAAGGACCTGCAGATCCTCCGCCGCTCGCCGCTGCAGGCGGTGCTGCTGGTCGTCTACCCGGTCCTGATCGCGGTCCTGGTCGGCTTCGCGATCTCCCGCGGCCCCGGCGAAGCCGCGGGTCGCCTTCCTCAACGAAGTGCCGACCGAGAGCCGGATCAGCGTCGGCGGCCAGCAGCTGCCCTCCGCCAACGTCAGCGCGCGGATCTGCGAGCGGGTCGAGTGCGTCGCAAGTCGGCGACCGCGACGAAGCCGAAGCGAAGGTCGACTCCGGCGACGTGCTGGCGGCGCTGATCCTGCCCGCCAGACCTGGTCAACAAGATCAACTCGCTCTCCACCCTGACCCCGGGGACGCCGAAGGTCGAAGTCCTGGTCAACGAAGAGGACCCGGTCAAGGCGGGGCTCGTCAACGACCGGATCGACGCCCTGCTGGCGCAGGCGAACCTGGCGATCGCCCGGCGGATCGCCGCCGAAGGCGAGCCGCTACCTGGGGCTGCTGATCGACGGCGGCGAGCTGCCAGCTGCTCGGCGCAGTCGATCCCGATCCTCGGCCTGCAGCGCCAGCGCGCAGATCCTCGCGGCGATCGAACCGGCGCTGCCGCCGGGCGCTGCGCGCCGGCGCTGCGCAAGGTGACCGAGTTCGCCAACGAGGCGCGCGACAACCTCGACGTCGCCGGGCCGCTGATCGACCGCCTGGCGCAGCCGATCGCGGTCGACAAGGTCGCGGTCGGCGGCTCCTCGCCGCCGCTGGAAATCTTCGCGATCGCGGTCGCCGCGACCCTCACCCTGGCCTTCGTCACGGTCCTGCTGGTCGCCGGCTCGCTGGCCCTCGAGCGCGAGGAGAACGCCTTCCCGCGGCTGACCCGCGGGCTGGTCTCGACGCGAGGCGCTGCTCGGCCGAGAAGGTCCTGCTCGGGGTCGCGGTCGGGCTCGTCGTGACGCTGCTGATGCTGGCCGGGCTGGCGCTCTTCGTGCCGCTGCGAATGGGGCCGCTTCGGCCTCTGGCTGGCGGCGATCCTCGCTCGGCGGCGCGGCGCTGGCGGCGGCCGGGGCGGCGCTCGGGGCGGCGGCGCGCGAGGTCCGCGCGGTCTCCCTGCTCGCCTTCATGGTCACCCTGCCGATCGCCTTCCTCTCGCTGGTCCCCTCCGGCGCGGTCGGCGGCGGCGTCTACGACGCGATCAAGGTCGTCACCGCGCTCTTCCCCTTCAAGCCGGCGCTGCAGGCGATCACCGCGGCGCTCGACTCGGCCGGCCCGGGCATCGGCGGGCCGCTCCTGCACCTGGCGATCCTGGTCGTCGCCTACGCGCGTGATCGCCCGCCTCGCCCTGCGCCGCTTCGCCACGGTCTGACCGCGCATCGTGTCCCCCATAGGGGCCCAATGTCGCGAGCGCTACGCGGTCAGCGGGATCGCGTCGCCGTGGAGGACGGCGCTGCGGGCCGCGGGCCATGCCGGGGTCGAGGCTGGACTCGACGAAGCGCTCGAGGTCGAGCTCGGGAGCGAGCAGGTGGCGCACGCGCTCGAGCACCTCGGCCTCGCCGAGCGCCGGGAAGGCGCGGCCGCGCCGCCTGGATCGCGGCGAGGGCGACCGCGGTGCCGTCGAGAGCGAGGCAGCCGTGGCGGCTGACGAAGGCGTCGAGTCTCGCGCCGGGCTCGCGCCCGAGCTCGCTGCGCAGCTCGATGCCGCGCAGCCGCTCCAGCTCGTAGTTCGGGCTCGGTCGCGGCGAGCAGCTCCAGCTGCTCGGCGCTCGGGTAGACGACGTGGACCGGGACGTCGTCCCGGGGCTGCGCTGCAGGGTCGCGGGCACCGCGCCGTAGGGGGAGATGTGGGCCGAGTAGACGACGTCGAAGCCGTCGCAGCTCGGCCCGCAGCACCGGCAGCGGCACGCCGCGGCAGCGCGGCGAGCTTGCGGGTCGAGCGCCTGCGGGCGAGGCGTTGGCGCCGTAGGCGAGCAGCGGCGCGTGCGGCCGGCGAGGTCGAGCTCGCGCCGGGCGGCGAGCGCGGCGGTGTCGGCCGCCGCGCTGGACGAAGGAGCGCGAGCGGCGCCGCGTAGGGGTAGGCGAGCGCGCGCGCGCCAAGATCTCGCCCGGATGCTCGATCGGCTGCCGCCACTCGGGCTCGAATCTCGCGGATAGGGTCGGCGCCGCATGCGGGTCCTCTTCATCGGCGACGTGGTCGGCAGCCCCGGCCGGCGCGGGCTGCGCGAGACGATGCCCGCGCTGCGCGAGCGCTACGCGCCGGACCTGATCGATCGTCAACGGCGAGAACTCGGCCGGCGGCATGGGGATCACCGAGCGCACCGCCAACGACATCTTCGACACCGGCGCCGGCGTGATCACCACCGGCAACCACGTCTACCGCCACCGCGAGGCCTACGACGTTCCTCGAACGCGAGCCGCGGGTGATCCGGCCCGGCCAACTACCCGCAGCGGCAACCCCGGCCGCGGCCACACCGTGGTCGAGGCCGGCGGGATGCGGGTCGGCGGTGATCAACCTCAGCGGCGGCGTCGGGCTGCAAGGTCGCGCGCTCGCCCTTCGACACGGTCGACGCGATCCTCGACGGATCGAGGCCGACGCGGTGATCGTCGACTTCCACGCCGAGGTGACCAGCGAGAAGGTGGCGATGGGCTGGCACCTCGACGGCCGCGTCGCCGCCGTGCTCGGCACCCACACCCACGTCCCGACCGCCGACGGCCGCGTGCTGCCCGAAGGGCACCGCCTTCATCTCCGACGTCGGCATGACCGGCGCCCGGCACCAGCGTCCTCGGGGTCAAACCGGAGCAGGCGCTGGCCTCGCTGATCACCCAGATGCCGACCCGCTTCGAGACCGCCGACGAGGACGTCTGGGTGATGGGCGCCGTGGTCGAGGTCAACCAGCGGGGACTGGCCGACTCGATCGAGCAGGTGATGGTTCCGGCTCCGCCGGCGTCGAGCGCGTCAGGCCTCGCGGCTCGGCTCCAGGCCGCTCGCCAGCGCGACCAGCAGCAGCGGGTAGAACCAGACGATGTAGAGGTAGAACCAGTGGTGCAGGGTGATCTGCAGCGGCGATCATCAGCGCCGCGCCGAGGGCAGCCACCTGGAGCAGCGACTTCTGCGCGGGCGGAAGGCGAGCGCAGAGCGCCAGGCCGGCGGTGGCGAGCAGGATCGCGCGTCCGCAGCGGTTCGAGCCATCGGCACCTGGCCCCAGATGCGAACGGCGAGTCTGCGGCCGGCCTGGAACGCGATCGTGCGGTCGTAGAAGGTACCTCAGGCCGGGGTCGATCGCCGGCCAGAGCAGCGCGACGCCGACGCGAGACCAGCGCGCGAAGCCGCGGCGACGAAGAGCGAGCGAGCTCGAGCGCCGGCTTCCGGCCGTCGTAGGTCAGCAGCATCGGCGCCAGCAGCAGCGGGGCGAACTTGGCCCAGGTCGCGAGGGCCAGCGGTCGCGCCGCGGACAGCGGGCCGCGCCAGGAGCGAGCAGCGTCGCCACCAGCAGCAGCGGCGACCAGCGAGTCGTTGGAGTTCGACTCCAGGGCGTAGGCGGTGTACGGGTAGGCGGCCCAGCCGAAGGCGAGGATCGCGGCCAGCCGGCGGCCCGCCGGTCCCGGCCGGATCCGGATCCCGAGCAGGAGCAGCAGGCCGAAGGTGAGCGAGGTCGAAGGTGATCGCGGCGCCGTGGGCGGCGGGCAGGTCGTCCCATTCCCCGACCAGGGCCAGATCAGCTCGAAGGGGACGTAGGCGTAGTAGTTGACCGGCCCGTAGGTGTCGCCGGGGAGATGTCTTCGGGGAAGTTGCCGTAGATCGGTTCGCCGTGGGCGATCCGGTCGGCGCCGACGACGCCCGCGTAGCCGACGTCGATCGACCCCGGCGTCGGCCATGTTGAGGCCGACCCGGAAGCCCATCAGGAAGAGCGCCGCGACCAGCAGCCAGACGGTCGGCCAGACCGGCCGCAGCCCCTCCCCCCTGCCGCGGAACCCGATCCACAGCGCAGCGCGCCGAGGAGGTAGAGCAGCACCGGGTAGTGCGAGCGGCACCGAGACCCCGATCTCGGCCCGGTTGAAGAAGAAGTGGGAGACGCCGAAGCCGAGCAGGACCAGCAGGTCGAGGTTGGCGACCCGCCGCCAGCCGCCGCCAGTCGACCAGGCCGATGAGGAAGATCAGGCAGAGCGGCAGGAAGACGTAGGGGGCGTTGAGCTTGTGGCCGAACTGCGCCGGAGTAGCCGCGGGCCATCTTCCAGGCGACCTGGTAGCCGGTCCACGACTCGGTCACCTCGCCGCTCTTCGGGGTCGACCATGACCAGCGCGACTCGCTTGTCGTCGGCGAAGTAGGCGACCTCCCAGTGGCCGTCGTTGCACGTTCGCGCTGGAGGTCAGGCTCGGCCGTTCTTGCGTTCCTCGTCGCGCGACCTTCGGGTCGCGGCCGGCGATCGCGGTCGCCTGCGCCCCGGAGATCTGCTGCCGGCGCGGCGGCACTGCCGGCCGGCAGTGCCAGCGACGCGAGAGTCGAGCGCGAGCAGCAGCGCGTCGCAGCAGCAGCGCCCGTCGCGCCATCACGTCCGGCGCCCAGGCCGAAGTGCGCGCGGACGACCGGGGCGACGTCGCGCAGCGTCCACTGCTCCGCTCGCCGGCCGACTCCGGGCCGCAGCCGACGAAGAGCAGCGGCCCGAGCGAGTCGCCGGCGTGCAGGGCGCCGTGGCTGCCGCCGCCGGCGTGGGTGACGCCGCCCCAGTCGACCGCCTCGAAGCCCTCTGCGAGCGAGACGACGAAGTCGCCCGAGTGCGGCGCGGTCAGCGCCGACCAGACCCGGGCCAGCGGGTCCGGGTAGGTCGTCGCTGCGCAGCCGCCGTCCTCGACCCGCGCCTCCAGCACCCCGAGCTCGCCCTCGATCTCCCAGCGCCCGCCGCGCAGGTCGGCGACGCCCGTCGCCGGGGCGGAAGCGCAGCCGCTCGCCGCGCGCGCTCGACCACCGCCCACTCGCCGCCGGCGGCCGGCATCCCCGGCTCGGCCCGGCAGCAGCGGCGCGCCCTCGGCGTCCTCGAGCCGGCAGACCAGGTCGACCCCCTCGATCTCCGCCAGCCGCTCGCCCGACCGCCGCCGGGTCGGCGCGCTCGCCCTCGCCCGGCAGCAGGTAGACGTGGGCGGCGCGGCCGGTCGGGCTGACCGCCAGCTGGGCCAGCTCCGGGCCGCTCGTCGGAGGGCTGCAGGACCGACCACTCGTGCGGCCGAGCAGCTCGGCCAGCGGCAGGCCGCGGTGGACGTCGGTCTGGGCGTGGTCGGCGACCAGGATCACCGCGTGCTCGTCGAGGAAGCGGTCGAGCCCGCCCGCCCGCCTCGACCAGCATGGCGAAGGCACTCGTCGGCGCGTGGCGATCGACTCGACGCTGGCCTCGGGCCCGTTGCGGTGCGAGTAGTTGTCGTTGTCGGGCAGCGAGAGGAGGAGGAAGTCGAAGCGGTCCTCGCTGGACCAGCTCGGCCGCGCAGCAGGCGGCGTAAGGGTCGCGGTTGCCGGGGATCGAGGTCGACTTGCAGGGGACCTCGCGGCTGGCGTAGAGGTCGCCGTAGAAGAGGTCGGCCGGCCCCCAGGTGTGGTGGCTGGAACTTCAGCTTGGTCGCGTCGACGGCGCGCCGCAGCAGCCCGTCGAGCGAGACCTCGTGGCGGTGGCGGCCGCGGTAGATCAGGAACGGCGTGCAGGCGGTGCGGGCGCCGGCGTCGTCGAGGCTCTCGAAGAGCGTCTCGATCTCCGGGCTGAGGTGGGCCAGGTTCATGTTGTAGACGAGGTCGTAGAGGGCGCGGAAGACGCCGAAGGCGCGGGTCGCCTCGAGCGAGGAGCCGTACTCGACGTAGCGCCGCTCGAGCCGGTGGTACCAGTTCATGCCGCTGATCCAGTGGCGGTCGGCGCCGACCCCGGTGACCATCTCCGAGCAGGCGACCGGGGTCACCGAGGGGAAGCTGGAGACGCAGTCGGGGATCAAGCACGCCGCGCTCGAGCAGGGCCCCGAAGGTCGGCGCCCGTCCCTCCGTCGACCGCCCGCAGCAGCATGTCGGTGCGCAGCGAGTCGACGTAGGTGAGGACCAGCTTCTTGCGGTGCGCCGGCATGGCGGCGAATGATGGTCGACCGGGCGGCGTCGGCCGCGGCGGCCCGCCTAACGCAGGACGCGGAGCCCGGCGTGTTTGCGCTGGGCGCGGCGGTGGCGGGAGATCCCGAGCCAGAGCAGGGCGAGCGACGACGAGGATCACCAGCACCGGCACCAGCAGGGAGATCGCGAGCGACGACCAGCGCCGCCAGGGCGACGATGAAGCCGAGCGCCCCGGCGCCGCTGCCCTCGCGGCGGCTGGCGCCGAAGACGAGGTCGCTGATCACCAGGCAGGCGCCGGCGGCGCCGACCAGCGCCGAGCACCGCGCCGAGCGGCGCCGTCGATCAGGAAGCCGGCGACGAGGCCGATCACCGCGGCGAGCAGGGTCATCCGCCCGCGGGCGGAACCGTGGGTGCCGGTGGTGCCGGCGAGCATGCCGATCGCGATGCCGATGCCCAGCTCGGTGAGAAAGTCCACGTGCGAAAACCTAACCGCCCGGGCGCCCGCGTGTCGATCCGCCACACTTCCGGGATGAGCGAAGTCCCGCAACCGCCGCACCGGCGCCGCGCCCACACCAGCACCCGCGACCTCGAGCGCTACGCCGGGCTCTTCGCCGAGCGGACCAAGGTGATGCGCTCCTCGGCGATGCGCGACCTGATGGCGATCACCGCCCGGCCGGAAGTGATCTCGCTCGCCGGCGGCCTGCCCGACACCTCGACCTTCCCGCCGCAGAGCTTCGCCGCGCAGATGACCCGGATCGCCCAGGAGTCGGCGGCGGAGGCGCTGCAGTACGGGCCGACCGAGGGCTTCGAGGAGACCAAAGACTGCATCCTCGAGGTGATGGCCGCCGAGGGGATGCTGCCCGACCCCGACGACCTGATCGTCACCACCGGCGGCCAGCAGGCGATCGACCTGGTCACGCAAGACGCTGGTCGATCCCGGCGACGTGGTGATCTGCGAGGCGCCGACCTACCCCGGCGCGGTGCCGGTCTTCTGCAGCTACCAGGCCGACGTGGTCCAGATCGAGTGCGACGGGGACGGGATGCGGATCGACCTGCTCGAACCGCTGCTCGAGCGAGCTGGTCGGCGAAGGGCGGCGGCCGAAGTTCATCTACACGGTGCCGACCTTCCAGAACCCGGCCGGGGTGACGATGTCGCTTCGAGCGGCGGGCGCGGCTGGTCGAGCTGGCGCGGCTGCACGAGCTGCTCGTGGTCGAGGACAACCCCTACGGCCTGCTGCGCTACGGCGGCGAGGCGCTGCCGCCGCTCTACCAGCTCGACGGCGGCGACTTCGTCATCTACCTCGGCACCTTCTCGAAGATCCTCTCCCCCGGGATCCGGCTCGGCTGGGCGGTGGCGCCGCCGCCGGTGATGGAGAAGATCGTCCTCGGCAAGCAGGCGGCCGACCTCTGCACCTCGACCCTGACCCAGTTCTTCGTCCGCGAGTACTTCGCCGAAGGCCGCTGGCGCCAGTACGTCGAAGACCTGGTCGAGCTCTACCGCGGCCGCCGCGACACGATGCTCGCGGCGCTGCGCGAGCACTTCCCCGCCGAGGCGACCTGGACCGAGCCCGAGGGCGGCCTCTTCATCTGGGCGACCCTGCCCGACTACATCGACACCGGCGACCTGCTGGCCAAGGCGCTGCGCGCCGACGTCGCCTTCGTGCCCGGCCAGGCCGCCTACGTCGACGGTCGCGGCGCCAGCTCGATGCGGCTCAACTTCTGCGGCGTCGACGAGGACGAGATCCGCGAGGGCATCCGCCGGATCGGCAAGGCGATCGACGAGCAGGTCGAGCTCTACGGGGCGCTGACCGGCGAACGGCGGCTGCCGGTGCCGCGGTCGGAGGAGGCCGCGGGGAGCGGCGAGAACGTGGTCCCGTTCCGTCGCGCCGGCGAGGGGTCGGGATGAAGGTCGCCGTGCTCAAGGGCGGCCGCTCGCTCGAGCGCGGCGTCTCGCTGCGCTCCGGCGCCCGGGTCGAGGACGCGCTGGAACGGCTCGGCCACGAGGTGGTCCCGATCGACGTCGGCCCCGACCTCGTGAAACGGCTCGGCGCCGAGCCCCCCGACGTCGCCTTCGTCGCCATGCACGGGGTCGGCGGCGAGGACGGGACCGCGCAGGAGCTGCTGGAGATCCTCGGCATCCCCTTCACCGGCCCCGGCGCCGCCGCCTGCGCCCGCTGCATGGACAAGGTCGCAGGCCAAGCACGTCGATGCGCGAGGCCGGGATCCCGACCCCCGACTGGTTCGCCTTCAACCAGACCGCCTTCCGCGAACTCGGCGCCGCCGACGCGCTCGGCCGAGCTGGAGCGCGCGCTCGGCTTCCCGCTGGTCGTCAAGCCGAGCCGCGGCGGCTCCTCGCTCGGGGATCAAGTTCGCCGGCTCGCGCGGCCGAGGTGCCGCAGGCCCTGGTCTCCGCCTTCAGCTACGACGACCGGGTCCTGCTCGAGCGCTTCGTCGAGGGGCGCGAGCTGGCGGTCAGCGTGCTCGGCGACGAGGCGCTGCCGGTGGTCGAGGCGATCCCGGCCGAGGGCGACCGCTACGACTTCGAGGCCCGCTACGAGATCGGCCGCACCCGCTTCGTCTGCCCCGCCGAGCTCGGCGACGAGGAGGAGCGGGCGGTGATCGAGGCCGCGCTGGCGACCTACCGGGCGCTCGGCTGCACCGGCTTCGCCCGCGTCGACCTGATCCTCGCCGCCGACGGCCCCTGGGTGCTGGAGGCCAACGCGATCCCCGGCCTCACCGACACCAGCCTGCTCCCCCAAGCCGCCGAGGCCGCCGGGATGTCCTTCGAGCACCTGGTCGACCGCATCCTCGACCTCGCCCTGAACCCCGCAGCTGCCTAGCGGCCGCGGGTCCCACCCCAGCTTTTTGCGCTGAGGACGGTTCAGCGGGGTGTCCCGGGAGGGGTGAAGCGTCTTGTACTTTTTCGCGGCAACCCAACTCGGACGGGCGCAGCGGACGTCGAAAAAGTTAAGCGAAACCCCTCCCGGGACACCCCGCTCAACTATCCCCCGAAGCAAAGTCTTCCGGCGTCACCTCGTCGAGGAACTCTTTGAATTTGTCGACGACCTCCTCGGTGTCCTCGACCTCGTGCTCGAACTCGATCGCCGACTCCTCGATCACCTCCTCGGCGGCGAAGATCGGCGCCGAGACGCGGACCGCGAGGGCGAGGGCGTCGGAGGGGCGCGAGTCGATCTCGACCTCGGACCCGTTGACGGAGACCGTGATCGAGGCGTAGAAGGTGTTGTCGCGCAGCTCGGTGACCGAGACCCGCTCGCATTTCGCGTCGAGGTTCTCGAGCATGTCGGAGAGCAGGTCGTGGGTCATCGGCCGCGGCGTCGAGGCTCCCTGCAGCTTCATCAGGATCGCCGCCGCCTCGGGGTGGCCGATCCAGATCGGCAGGAAGCGGTTTCCGTCGACCGTCTTCAAGCAGCACGATCGGCTGCTTGCCGACCATGTCGAAGCTGACGCCGTAGATCTGCATCTGCTGCAAGGGGGGCGCTCCCGGGCGTGGATTGGGCCACGAAGTCTACGGGGCCGAGTGGGCGATCCTGGATTCGAACCAGGGACCTCGTCCTTATCAGAGACGCGCTCTAACCAACTGAGCTAATCGCCCGGGGACGGCGATGATAGCGGCGGCGATATCGCCGGGCCAGGCTCCCGGGCCGGTGCGCGAGACTCAGCCGCGGCGGCGCAGCGCGCGGGCCAGCGAGTGCGCCTCGGCGACGTCGTCGAAGAGCAGCTCGACCGCGAACCCGTCCTTGCGCGGTTTCACCTTGACCTCGTGGCCGAGTGCCACCTCGAGCGCGTCGCCGGCGGCTTCGAGTGCCTCGACCTCGTCGGGGTCGATCGGATCGGGGCGCTTCTTCAATCTTGGCTGGCTAGCCAGCCGAACCCTGTTCTCGGTTTCGCGGACCGACCAGCCGGAGCGCACCGCGTCGCGGGCGAGGCGGCGGCGGACGTCGTTGCCCTGGGCGCCGAGCAGGGCGCGGCCGTGGCCCTCGCTGAGCTCGCCGGACTCGAGCAGGGAGATCGTCTCGTCGGGAAGCTCCAGCAGGCGGATCAGGTTGGAGACGGCGGGGCGCGAGCGGCCGACCCGTTTCGCCAGCTCCTCTTTGGTCAGCCCGAGGTCCTCGACCAGGGCGGCGCAGGCCTTCGCCTCCTCGACCGGGTTGAGGTCCTCGCGGACCATGTTCTCGATCAGCGCCGCCTGCAGCCGCTCGGCCTCCTCCTGGTCGCGGACGACGGCCGGCACCTTCTCGAGGCCGGCCTGCTGGGCGGCGCGCCAGCGGCGCTCGCCGGCGACCAGCTCGTAGCTGCCGTCGTGGAGGGGGCGGACGAGGAGCGGCTGGACGACGCCGCTGCTCTCGATCGAGGCGGCGAGGGCGGCGAGGGCCTCGGGGTCGAAGTTGCTGCGCGGCTGGTTCGGGTTGGGCTTGATCAGCTCGACCGGCAGCTCGCGCAGCTCGCCGGCGGCCGAGCTCTCGGCTTCCGGCAGGATCGCCGAGAGGCCGCGGCCGATCCCCCGCTTGGTGCCGCTAGCCACGGCTGGTCAGCTCCTTCGAGAGGGCCCGGTAGGCGATCGCGCCGCGGGACTCGGGGGCGTGCTCGGTCACCGGCAGACCATAGCTCGGCGACTCGGCGACTCGGACGCTGCGCGGGATCACCGTCTCGAAGACCATCTCGCCAAAGTGCTCGCGCAGCTCGGACTCGACGTCCTGGGCCAGTCTGGTGCGCTCGTCGTGCATGGTTATCAGCAAACCTGAGACCTCCAGCTGAGGGTTCAGTTGCTGCCTGATCATCCCCAGCGTTTCGAGGAATTGAACCAAACCCTCCAGCGCCAAATACTCGGCCTGCACCGGGACGATCACCCGGTCGGCCGCGGTCAGGGCGTTGACGCTGACCGGGCCGAGCGCCGGCGGGCAGTCGAGCAGAGTGACCGCGAAGCGCTCGCGGACCGGGCCCAGGCGCTCGCGCAGGCGCGTCTCCGAGCCCTCGATCCGCGGCAGCTCGACCGCGGCCCCGGCGAGGTCGAGGCTGCCCGGGACGAGCCAGAGATTGTCGGGGCCGGCCGGCCGCGCCGCCTCGGCGACCGAGGTGTCGCCGGTCAGGCAGTCGTAGGAGGAGGGGTGCATCTCCTTGGCGCCGCCGAGCGCGACGGTGGCGTTGCACTGGGGGTCGAGGTCGACCAGCAGCGTCTGCTGGCCCTCGCGGGCGGCGCAGGAAGCGAGGTTGACGGCGGTGGTCGTCTTGCCCACCCCACCCTTCTGATTCGCCACCGCGTAGACCTTGCCCATGCTTCGGCCACCCTAGTAGGGGGCGGCGAAACTCGCGGTTATCTGGGCGCGGGGGCGAGAGGTCGGATAGCCTCCCGGCCGTGTCCGAGTCCGCCGATTGGCCCGACGATCCCGCAGAGCGCGCCCGCGAGCTCGTCGAGGGCGTGCTCGACGAGCTCGACCTCGACGGCGATGTGGAGATCGACGAGAACGACGAGCGGATCGCGATCACGGTCGCCGGCAGCGCCGACTACGGCCTGCTGATCGGCAAACGCGGCCAGACGATCGACGCCCTGCAGTTGCTCTGCTATCAGGCCGCATTCCGCGGCCTGCGCGAGCGCAAGCGGGTGATCGTCGACGCCGCCGGCTACCGCGAGCGCCGTCGCGAGACCCTGGAGGGGCGGGCCGACCGCGCCGCCGAGCAGGCGCTGACCGACAACCGCGTCGTCGAGCTGGACCCGATGAGCGCCCAGGAGCGTCGCGTCGTGCACGAGCGGCTCAAGGAGCGCGCCGGCGTCGAGACCTACAGCGAGGGCGACGAGCCCCACCGCTGCGTGGTCGTCGCCCCACTCGTCTCCGAGTGACCGGAGACCCCGCGCCGGTCCTCGACGCCGCCGGGCGGGCGGCGCTGGAGAAGGTCCTCGAGCTGCTGGCCCGGGAGCGGGCCTCGGTCAGCTCCGTCGTCGACCGCCGCGCCTGGAAGGTCCACGTCGAGGACAGCCTCACCGGGCTCGAGGTCCCGGAGCTGCGCGAGGCCGGCCGGATCGCCGACGTCGGCGCGGGCGCCGGCTTCCCCGGCCTGGTCCTGGCCGTCGCCCTGCCCGGCGCCCAGATCGACCTGATCGAGTCCGTGGGCCGCAAGTGCGAGTTCATGAGCCGCGCGATCGAGACCGGGGGCATCGCCAACGCCACGGTCCTGAACCTGCGGTCCGAGGAGTGGGCAGCGGATGAAGGTCGCGAGGCCTACGACGCCGTCACGGCCCGCGCCGTGGCCTGCCTCTCGACCCTCGCCGAGCTCGCCAGCCCGCTCCTGAAGCCAACCGGCACCCTGGTCGCCTGGAAGGGCAGGCGCGACGAGGACGAGGAATCCCAGCTCGCGCGCGCCTCGGCGCAACTGGCGATGTCCCCGCGACAGGTCCTCGACGTCGGCGGCCGCGCCGGCAGCCAGCACCGCCACCTCCACGTCATCGCCAAGTCCGGCCCCACCCCGGCGAACCTGCCAAGGCGCCCCGGCGTAGCCAAGAACCGCCCCCGCGGCTGACAGCTGTTCAGCTTCCAGACGGCCCGGCCGCGCGACGCCCAGCCCCCGCGGGCCTTCGCGGCGTACCGGCCGCCCACCCACCGAGCAAAGCAAGAACCGGCGCCCGCCCGCGGAGGGGACGGGCACCCCTCGAAGCGCCTTGTACTTCTCGCCCGATCTGCCATGCGGTCAGCCGCAGGCGATTCAGCGAGCAAGTTAAGCGAAGAGGGGTGCCCGTCCCCTCCGCGCGTCTACCGCCGCTTTCGTTTCTTTTTTTTCGGAGGTTTGGGCGGCGGTTTCGCAGCCGCGACAGCCGCGGCTCCCGCCGGCGTCGCCGCCACCGGAGCCGGAATCAGTTTCTGGACCACGATCGACTGCCCGATGGTCCAGAGGTTGGTCGAGATCCAGTAGACGAGGAGGCCGGCCGGGAAGTTGATCACGAAGGGGACGAAGATCAGCGGCAGCAGGAACATCATCGTGCGCTGGGATTTGTCGGCGGTGACCGACATGATCAGGCCCGAGGTCAGCTGGGTGACCACGTAGAGGACCAGCAGCACGATCAGTTCGGCGCCGGTCGCCTTCGCGGTCAGGTCGCCGACGAAGAAGAAGCTTTCGCCGAAGAACCCGGCCGCATGGCCCTGCTGGATGGCGAAGTCGCCACAGGTCTTGGCCGTCTGGCCGCAGATGTCCTCGCGGAGGTCGTGCTGGAGGACGTAGAAGAGGGTGATGAAGACCGGCAGCTGCGCGACCAGGGGGATGCAAGAGGCAAAGGGGTTGACTTTGTTCTCTTTGTAGAAGCGCATCATTTCCTGCTGCATGCGCTGTTTGTCGTTTTTGTATTTGGCCTGCAGCTCTTTGATCTGCGGCTGCAGGGCCTGCAGGGCCCGCATCCCTTTCAGCTGTTTGTAGGTCAGCGGGATCAGCAGCGTTCGCATGCAGACCGTCAGCAGGACGATCGAGAAGCCCCAGGAGACGCCGACCGAGTCGTGGAAGAAGACGAGGATCTTGTCGGCGATGTCGACCAGGAACTGCGGCGCGAGCTGGATTCCGAGCGGCAGCATCAGACCTTCGCCTCACCATGGTGGTCGGCGGGATGCACATGGCCGAGGCCGCGCAGGGTGAACCGGCTGGGGACGGGGTCGAAGCCGCCGTGGTTGAAGGGGTTGCAGCGCAGCAGGCGCCAACTGGCGAGGATCAAGCCGCGGACGACGCCGAAGCGCTCGACCGCCTCGACCGCGTAGGCCGAGCAGGTCGGCTCGTAGCGGCAGCGGCGGGGACGGGACGGGGAGATCCACCGCTGGTAGGCGCGGACGGGAGCCAGAGCGATGCGTTTCACGTGGAACGCCCCCCCGGCGAAGCGCTTGCCAGAGCCTCTTCCAGGCTCTTGGTCAGGCCGGCGCTGCCCTCGCGGTCGATCAGGTCGTTGATCTCGGCCCGGGCGACGATGACGAAGTCGTGGCGCTCGGGCAGCCGGTCGGAGAGGCTCCAGAAGGACTCGCGCAGCGCCCGCTTCACCTTGTTGCGCTCGACGGCGCCGCCCACCTTACGGCTGACCGACACGCCCAGCCTCACGTCTTCGGTCCCCTCGTCGCGGCGGGGGAAGGTGTAGAGGACGAGGTAGCGGGTCGCATGGGATGAACCGTCGCGATAGACGCGGTCGAACTCGCCGCTGCGCGACAGGCGCCGTCGCTTCGACGCCATTCAGGGGGTGAGGCGCTTCCGCCCTTTGCGCCGGCGGCGCGAGAGGATCGCGCGACCGCCGCGCGTGCTCATCCGGGCTCGAAAGCCATGGGTTTTCGCGCGCTTGCGCTTCTTCGGCTGGTAGGTGCGCTTCATCGGGTCGAGAAGTATACGGACGCCGGCCTGAGACGCCGACCTGAAATCTTTTCTGCGGGATTTGCGACCCGGCGGGGACCCGCCCACAGGCGCGCCGCTATGGTCGCCAACCGAGTGCCTGATGACCTCCCAAACCAAGATCTCGACGCCCTTTGGCGGGCGACGCAAGAGCGACTACGGGCATCGGTGCCCGAGTCGACCTACCGGATCTGGTTCGAGCCGCTGAGCGTCGCCGGGGCCGCCGGCGACACCCTCCTCCTGACCGCGCCCGAGGAGCGGGTGAGGGCCTGGGCCGAGCGCCGCTACGCCTCCCTGATCGGCGAAGCGCTGGCCGAGTCCGGGACCGAGCTCTGCCGCGTCAGCTTCGCCGCCGCTCGCGACGGGGGCGCCGACAGCGCCGCGGGCGGGGGCGTTCAGCTGAACCCGCACTACACCTTCGACCGCTTCGTGATCGGGCCAGGGAATCGGCTTGCCCACGGGGCGGCGCTCGCCGTCGCCGAGGCGCCCTCCGAGGCCTACAACCCGCTCTTCCTCCACGGGCCCCCGGGGCTCGGCAAGACCCACCTGCTGGCGGCGATCGCCAACTACCTCGAAGCCAACGCCCCGGCGCTGAGCGTCCGCTACACGACCGCCGAGTCGTTCACCAACGAGTTCGTGATGGCGCTGAAATCGTCGGGCGCCGAAGCCTTCAAGTCCCGCTACCGCGACATCGACGTGCTGTTGATCGATGACGTCCAGTTCCTCGAGGGCAAGCCGGCGACCGAGGAGGAGTTCTTCCACACCTTCAACGCCCTCCATGAATCCGGCAGCCAGCTCGTGCTCTCCGCCGACCGCATCCCCAGCGAGCTCTCGACCCTGGCCAGCCGCCTGCGCGATCGCTTCGAGTGGGGGCTGACGGTGGCGATGGATCCACCCAACCTGCCGACCCGGCTGACCGTCCTGCGGCGCCTGGTCGAGGAGGCCGGGGTCGAGATCGCCGACACCAGCGCCCTCTCCGAGCTGGCCCACCGGATCGACGCGAACGTCCGCCAGCTCCACGGCGCCCTCACCCGGGTGCTCGCCCACGCCTCGCTGATGGCGCGGCCGTTGAGCTCAGAGCTGATCGCCGAGGTGATCCCGAAGACCCGCTCCGCCGCGGCCACCTCCACCGAGGAGATCCAGCAGCAGGTCGCCGAGCGCTTCGGGATCTCCCGCGCCGAGCTGGTCGGCTCCAGCCGCGCGGCGACACCGCTGCGGGCCCGGCAGGTCGCGATCTACCTGACCCGTGAGATGACCGACCTCTCGCTGCCGCAGATCGGCCGCCTCTACGGCGGGCGCGATCACTCCACCGTGCTCAACTCGCTGCGGCGGGTCGAAGCCGGGATCGGCGACGACTCCGAGCTCGCCGCCCGGGTCGAGGAGTTACGCGGCGCAATCCACAATCCGGCCCGCGGCGCCGCCTGACGGCCGACCCCAGTGCAAGAATCAGCGCTTTCCCACAGCCGCTCCCACAGGCCGGAAACCGCGGCATCAGGCCAAATCGCTCAGAGTCTTCGCCTTTTCCACAGGTCCTAATCCAACTCAAGTAAGGCAACCATCACTTGAAGCTCACGACCAACCGAGAAGAACTCGTCTCCAAGCTCTCGATCGTCTCCCGGGCGGTTTCCACCCGGGCCGCCACCCAGGCGCTCTCGGGGATCTTGCTCAGCGCCGGCGAGAACCGGCTCACCCTCGCCGCCACCGATCTCGACCTCGGTTTGCAGACCGACCTCGAGGCCGTGGTGGAGGCGCCGGGGACGGTTCTGCTGCCCGGCCGCCTGCTCGCCGAGGTGGCCCGTTCGCTGGCCGACCCGAAGGTGGAGATCGAATCGCGCGAGTCCCACCAGGACGTCGAGATCCGCAGCGGCAGCTCCAGCTTCCACCTGCGGGTGCTGCCGGCCGAGGACTTCCCGAAGCTGCCGAGCGCCGGCGAGGGGGCCGGGCTGAAGATCCCGGCGAAGGCGCTCGAAGCCAGCATCGACCTGGTCGCCCGCGCCGCCTCGCGCGACGACATGAGGCCGGTCCTGACCGGCGTCTTCGTCACCGCCGCCGGCAAGGAGATGACGATGGTCGCCACCGACTCCTACCGGCTGGCGGTCAAACGGACCGAGCTGGAGACCGAGCTCGGCGGCGAGATCGAGGCCAACATCCCGGCCCGGGCGCTGCGCGAGCTTGGGCGCATCCTCTCCTCCGAGGGGGTCGAGGAGGCCGAGATCTGGCTGCAGACCAACCAGGCGATCTTCGAGGCCGGGTCGCTGACCCTGACCACGCGCCTGATCGAGGGCCAGTTCCCGAACTTCCGCCAGCTGCTGCCGGAGTCCTACGAGCACGACGTGCGGCTGCCGCGGCCGGACTTCCTCGAAGTCGCGCGGCGGGTCAGCCAGCTGGCCCAGCGCAACGCGCCGCTGCGGCTCTCGCTCAAGGACGGCGAGCTGACCGTCGCCGCGGAGACGCCCGACGTCGGCGACGCGACCGAGACGATGCCGGCCGCTTTCGACGGCGAGCCGCTGGAGATCGGCTTCAACCCCGAGTTCCTCAAGGAGGGCATCGAGAGCGTCGATGGCGACGAGGTGCTGCTGCGGCTGATCTCGCCGCTGCGGCCCGGGTTGTTGCAGCCGGTCGAGGGCGAAGACTTCCGCTACCTGGTGATGCCGATCCGGCTCAACGTCTAGATGGCCGCGTCGGCCATCTGAGGCGGTGCGCGGCCGGTGCTCGTCACCGCGATCGAAGCCCGGCCGGTGCGCAGCCTCGAGCGGTTCCGGGTCGAGCTCGACCCCGGGATCGTCAGCGTCGTCGGGCCCAACGGCGTCGGTAAGACCAATCTCGTCGAGGCCCTCTACTTCGCCCTCACCGGCCGCTCCTTCCGCACCTCCGATCGCCGCGACCTGATCCCCTTTGGCGGTTCGCTGGCGCGGGCGGAGGCGACGATCCGCGACGACGACGGCCTCGAGCGCCGGCTGCTCGCCTCGGTCAGCCGCACCGAGGGCCGCCGCCATCTGCTCGACGGCAGCCCGGCCGACCCGGCGACGCTGGCCCGCAACCGTCCCCCGGTCGCGGTCTTCGCGCCGGACCGGCTCAGCCTCGTCAAGGGCCCGCCGGCCGAGCGCCGCGCCCACCTCGACGGCTTCCTCGCGGCCCGCCGGCCGGCCCGCTCGGAGCTGCGCAAGCGCTTCGGTCAGGCCCTGGCCCAGCGCAACGCGCTGCTGGGCCGGCTCGGCAACGGCTATGGCCAGCCGGCCGATCTCGACATCTGGGACGCCGGCCTGGCCGAGGCAGCGGCGCCGCTGATCGCCGCCCGCTCCGAGGCGGTGGAGGAGCTGGCGGCCCCGTTCGCCGCCGCGGCCGCCGAGCTCGGCCTCGAAGGTGGGGCCGAGCTGCTCTACGCGCCGCGGGCGGAGGGCGCCGCCGCGGAGCTGCGGGCCGGCCTGGAGGAGCGCCGCGAGGCCGACATCCGCCTCGGCCGCAGCTCCTGGGGCCCGCACCTCGACGAGCTCAAGCTCGAGGCGGGTGGGCGCTCGCTGCGCCGCTACGGGTCCCAGGGCCAGCAGCGGGCGGCGCTGCTGGCCCTGCTGTTCGCCGAGCGCGAGGTGCTGCTGGCGGCCCGCCTCGTCACCCCCCTGCTGCTGCTCGACGACGTGATGAGCGAGCTCGACCCGGGCCGTCGCGAGCGCCTGGTCCAGCGCCTCGCCAGCGGCGGGCAGACGCTGATCACCGCCGCCGACGAAGAGTCGGTGCCGCCGGCCGCCCTGGCCGCCGTGGTGCGGATGTCGCCACCCGAGATCGCCAGCGCCGCCGCATGAGCCGCCGGCGGGCCCCCCGCGAAGCCGCCGCCGCCTTCCACGCCGCCCGCGACCTGGTCGCGCCGCGGACCGACCTGGCGGCGGTCCAGGCGGCCTGGGCGACGACCGTCGGGCCGCAGCTGGCGGCGGTCGCGAGCCCCGTTTCAGAGCGCGCCGGGACGCTGACTATCGAGGTCTCCGACAGCGTCTGGGCGCAGGAGCTCGACCTGATGCAGGGCCAGCTTCTGGAGCGCCTGCGCGAGGCGCTTGGCGAGCGGGCTCCCAAAGCGCTCAAGTTTCGCCTCCAAAGTGGGAAATAGTCGGCACGCTTTTAGCACGATTTGCAGGTAAAACGTCTCATGTGGTCAAGCAATCCACAGGGTCGAACTGGTATTCTTATGGCAACTTGCGTATTGGCCCCGGCCGGTCTGGATCGAGCTTCCAGCAGTCGGGGTTTTCTGTGTCAACCGGAAGGGACTCATTGCCTGAGAACAACGCCAACGCCTCGACCACCGACGCCTCCTACGGCGCCGCGGACATCACTGTCCTCGAGGGTCTGGAAGCGGTTCGCAAACGTCCCGGCATGTACATCGGCTCGACCGGTCCGCGCGGCCTCCATCACCTCGTCTACGAGGTCGTCGACAACTCCGTCGACGAGGCCCTCGCCGGCCACTGCGACAGCGTCCGCGTAACCCTGCACCCGGACAACTCCTGCACGGTCGAGGACAACGGCCGCGGGATCCCGGTCGAGACGATGGCCAAAGAGGGCCGCCCGGCGGCCGAGGTCGTGCTCACCGTGCTCCACGCCGGCGGCAAGTTCGGGGACGGCGGCGGCTACAAGGTGTCCGGCGGGTTGCACGGCGTCGGCGTCTCGGTCGTCAACGCGCTCTCCGAACGATTGAACCTGGAGATCAAGCGCGACGGCAACGTCTGGTCGCAGGACTACGAGCGCGGTAAACCGCAGAACGACCTGACCAAGGGCGAGACGACGAGTGAGCACGGCACCTCGATCACGTTTCTCCCGGACCTTGAGATCTTCGAAGAGATCGGGTTCGACTTCGAGACCCTGGTCGAGCGGCTGCGCGAGACCGCCTTCCTCACCCGCGGCCTGAAGATCGAGCTGATCGACGAGCGCGGCGAGACCAACAGCGTCACCTTCCAGTACGAGGGCGGGATCGAGGACTTCGTCCGCCACCTCAACGCCAACAAGGACGAGGTCCACAAGAAGGTCATCTACTTCGAGGGCGGCAAGGAGGAGGGCCAGGTCGAGATCGCGATGCAGTGGAACACCTCCTACCAGGAGTCGATCTTCAGCTTCGCCAACAACATCAACACCCACGAGGGCGGCTCCCACCTCTCGGGGTTCCGGTCGGCGCTGACCAGGACGCTCAACGCCTACGCTCGCAACAAAGGCCTGCTGAAAGAGAAAAAAGACGACAACCTCGCCGGCGAGGACGTGCGCGAGGGCATGACCGCGGTGATCTCGGTCAAGCTCCACGACCCCCAGTTCGAGGGCCAGACCAAGACCAAACTCGGCAACCCGCCGATCCGCGGCCTGGTCGAGGAGATCGTCAACCGCAAGCTGGCCGAGTACCTGGAGGAGAACCCGGCCGACGCGCGGCGCGTGATCATGAAGGCGATCGACGCCTCCCGCGCCCGCGCCGCCGCCCGCAAGGCCCGCGACCTCACCCGCAAGTCGGCGCTGGAGAACTCGACCCTGCCGGGCAAGCTCGCCGACTGCACGGTCAAGGACCCGAGCCTGGCCGAGATCTTCGTGGTCGAGGGCGACTCCGCCGGCGGTTCCGCCAAGCAGGCGCGCGACCGCAACACCCAGGCGGTGCTGCCGCTTCGCGGCAAGATCATCAATGTCGAGAAGAGCCGGATCGACAAGGTCCTCGCCAACAATGAGATCCAGGCCCTGATCACGGCGATCGGCACCGGCGTCCATGAAGAGTTCAACATCGAGGACGCCAGGTACCACAAGATCGTGATGGCGACCGACGCCGACGTCGACGGTGCCCACATCCGCACCCTCGTCCTCACCTTCCTCTACCGGCAGATGCCGGAGCTGATCACCCACGGCTACGTCTACATCGCCAAGCCCCCGCTGTACCGCGTGAAACAGGGCAATCAGGAGACCTACCTGGAGCGCGAGTCCGAACTCGAAGAGCTGCTGCTGCGCGACAAGCTCGAGGAGTTCGAGCTGACCGATGCCGGCGGTGAGAAACGGAAGCTGACGCCGAGTCGCTGGCAGGCCTACATCCGGCGCTCGAAAGAGTACGAGGGCTGGGGCTCCTCGCTGCAGGCCGACTTCGGCCACGAGGTGGTCCGCTTCCTCGAGGAGTCGAGTCTGCTCGACGAGGGCGTGGCGTCGATCGCCGCCGCCCGCGACCTGCTGCGGGGCCCCGACAACCCGGCCGAGCCGTTCGACACCGAGGTGCTCGAGAGCAATGACGAGCTCGTCGTCGTCAAGGCGATCGAGCGCAAGAGCGGCCTCGCCCGCACCCACCGGCTCCCGGCCTCGCTGTTCTCCCACCACGACTACCGCAAGTTCGCCGAGGTCCACGAGGCGCTGCTGAAACAGGTCGGCCGGCCGCCGTTCGCGATCAAGCGCGGCGAGAAACGCAACGCCGCGCTCTCCTTCGAGGCGCTGCGCGGGGCGGTGCTCGAGCTCGCCCGCCAGGGCGTGCAGCTGACCCGCTTCAAGGGACTGGGTGAGATGAACGCCAAACAGCTGCGCGAGACCACGATGGACCCGGCCTCGCGGACCCTGGCTCAGGTGACCTTGGAAGACGCGACCGCCGCCGACACGATCTTCTCGATGCTGATGGGCGATCAGGTGGCGCCACGGAGAGAATTCATCGAGGCTCACGCGAAGGAGGTCAAGTTCCTTGACGTCTAGAGGACCTGTGTTTCACGCCGCCCGGGGCCGGGTGAGCCGCTGATGCCGTCGCTGGACGCCCTCACGGGCAACATCGAGGAGCGCGGGCTCGAGCAGGAGATGCGCTCGTCCTACCTCGATTACGCGATGAGCGTGATCGTCGGCCGGGCGCTGCCGGACGTGCGCGACGGGCTCAAGCCCGTCCACCGCCGGGTGCTCTACGCGATGCACGACATCGGCCTGCAGCCGACCCGCCCCTACCGCAAGTGCGCCTTCATCGTCGGCGAGGTGATGGGCAAGTACCACCCGCACGGCGACTCGGCGATCTACGACACGCTGGTGCGGATGGCGCAGGACTTCTCCCTGCGCTACCTGCTGGTCGACGGGCAGGGCAACTTCGGCTCGATCGACGACGACCCGGCGGCGGCGATGAGGTACACCGAGGCCCGGCTCGGGCGCCTCGCGACCGAGCTGCTGCGCGACATCGACGCCGACACCGTCGACTTCGGCCCCAACTACGACGAATCGACGCAGGAGCCGCAAGTGCTGCCGGCGCGCTTCCCCAACCTGCTGGTCAACGGCACCTCGGGAATCGCGGTCGGGATGGCGACCAACATCCCGCCGCACAACCTGCGCGAGGTGGCCGGCGCGGTCGCCGCCTACATCGACAACCCGGCGATCGACCTGTCCGGGCTGATGGAGCACGTCAAAGGCCCCGACTTCCCCGGCGGCGGGATCATGAGCCGCGAGGGGATCATGGACGCCTACCGCTCGGGCCGCGGCAGCATCAAGGTCCGCGCCCGCGCCCACGTCGAGCCGTTGAAGGGGGGCAAGGAGGCGATCATCGTCACCGAGCTCCCGTTCATGGTCAAGAAGGGCGGCGAAGGCGGCCTGATCACGAAGATCGCCGACCTCGCCCGCGACAAGAAGCTCGAGGGCATCTCCGACCTCCGCGACGAGAGCGACGAACGCTCCGGGATGCGGCTCGTGATCGAGCTCAAACGCGGCGGCCCGCCGGCCAAGGTCGTCCTCAACAACCTCTACAAGAAAACCTCGATGCAGTCGACCTTCGGCGCCAACATGGTGGCGCTGGTCGACGGCGTGCCGCGGACCCTGAGCCTGCTGGAGCTGATCGAGCACTACGTCACGCACCAGCGCGAGGTCGTGACTCGCCGGACCCAGTACGAACTGCGCCGGGCCGAGGCGCGGGCGCACATCCTCGAGGGGCTGCTGGTCGCGCTCGACAACCTCGACGCGGTGATCAAACTGATCCGCGGCTCCAACGACCCCGATGCCGCCCGCGACGGGCTGATCGAGGAGTTCGAGCTCTCACGCGAGCAGGCGCAGGCGATCCTCGACATGCGCCTGCAGCGCCTGACCGCGCTCGAGGCCGACAAGGTGCGGGCCGAGCACGCCGACCTGATGGAGCGGATCGGCGAGCTGCGGGCGATCCTCGGCGACGAAGCCAGGGTGATGGCGCTGGTCAAGGACGAGCTGGCCGAAATCGTCGAGTCCTACGGCGACGAACGGCGCACCGAACTGGCCCACTTCGAGGGCGACGTCGGGATCGAGGACATGATCGCCGACCAGCAGATGGTGATCTCGCTGACCGCCTCGGGCTACGTCAAGCGGCTGCCGCTGGCGACCTACCGCCAGCAGCACCGCGGCGGCGTCGGGGTGATGGGGATGAACCTCAAAGAAGACGACTACATCGCCCACCTCCACATCTGCTCGACCCACGACTACCTGCTGTTCTTCACCAACCGCGGCAAGGTCTACCGCCTCAAGGTCTACGAGCTGCCGGAGGGGCAGCGGACCGCCAAAGGCAGCTCCCTGCGCAACCTGCTGCCGCTGCGCGAAGAAGAGACGGTGATGGCGGTGATCCCGACCCGCGACTTCAAAGAGAACAAGTACCTGGCCTTCGCCACCGCCAAGGGGCTGCTCAAGAAAACCGAGTTCCTCGCCTACAACACGCCGATCCGCGCCGACGGGATCATCGCGATCAAGGTCCGCGAGGGCGACGAGCTGGTCCAGGTGCGGCTGACCTCGGGCGAAGACGACATCCTCATGGTCTCCCACTCGGGCCACGCCTCGCGCTTCTCCGAGGAGCTGGTGCGACCGATGGGCCGCGACACCAGCGGCATCAAAGGGATGAACGTCTCGGCCAAGGACAACCGGGTGCTGGCGATGGACATCGCCCGCAACGACACCGAACTGTTCGTGGTCACCGAGAACGGCTACGGCAAGCGCACGCCGGTCTCCGAGTATCCGATCAAGGGTCGCGGCACCAAAGGCGTGCTGACGATCAGGCTGACCGAGAAGAAGGGCGGCCTGGCCGGCGCCCTGATCGTCGGCGAGCACCAGGAGCTGCTGTTCATCTCCCAGAACGGGATGGTCCAGCGGACCTCGGTCGGCGGCATCTCCCAGATGGGCCGCTCGACCCAGGGCGTGCGGGTGATGAACATCAAGGACGACGACCGCGTCAGCGCCGTCGCCCTTGTGGTCGAGTCCGATTCCCCCGCCGACGTCGCGGAGGCGGACGGGTCGAGCGCGGACGGCGCCGCGCAGGACGCCGCACAGGACGCCGGCGACGGTGCGGCGCCCGAAGACTCGCCCGACGGCGCCTAGGAATCCCTCCTAGCCGAATCGCGCGGTTCCTTAGTCAGCTATAGGACGACTAAGGAACCACGCGATGGAGGCGGGGGTCCGGCGAGAGTGGTTCCTCAGCCGGCGATGTTGATGCCGACGATCTTGGGGCCCGACATGACCCAGGTCATGTCCTGAATCCCTTTGCCGCGCAGTCGGTACTGGTAGGACTCGCTGCCGACGTCGCCGGCGGCTTCACCCTGCGGGTAGGCCTTCTTGAGGTCGGAGAACTTGGAGCCGAGGCCGATCCCGCCCGCGGTCTCGATCTTCAGCAGCGCTCCGGACGCGGTGGCCAGCTGATCGCCGCTGGTGGTTTCGCCGGTGAAGATCTGGACGTGGCGGACCTTGCCGGCGGCGAAGTCGATCCGGCCGTAGCCGCCCGTCGTGTGTTCGCTGCCGTAAATGCAGATCGCGTTGCCGGTGGTCGCCGAGGATTCGCATTTGCCCCGGCCGGCCCCCCAGGCGGCTTTCGCTTTCGCTTCGGCCATCCCGATCTTGACCCCGGCGATCGTGGTCGGGACCTTGATCGTGTCGTCGGCCGGCTTCGGGAACGAGGCGGCGAGAGCCGTCGCGGCCGGGACGAGGAGGGCGAGGACGAGTATGGGGAGCAGCAGCGAGCGTTTCATGGCGACCACCCTAGCCACAGTCCCCGGGTCCGCGGCGCCACACCCGGCTGGCGGGCTGGGTGACTTCGACCCAGGCGGCAGCTAGGCGGCCTGCGGTAGGTACTGCTGCCAGGCGCTCGGGATCTTCGGGCTGGCGACCTGGATGAACACCGTCGGCTCCGGGGCCTTGGGCTCCTGTTTGGGGTGCATGTGGATCTCCCGCGGCAGCCGGTTGCCCTTGCGGCGGTTGCAGGAGGCGCAGGCGGCGACGATGTTCTCCCAGACCGACTTGCCGCCGCGCGAGCGCGGGATCACGTGGTCGACGGTGAGGCCGGACTTGGTCGAGCCGCAGTACTGGCAGGTCCAGGAGTCGCGGGCGAGGACGGCGCGACGGGTGATCTTGCGGCGGTGGGCCTCGCGGGGGATCCGCACGTAGTTGACGAGGCGGATCACGTCGGGGCGCTCGAGCGCCATGTGCTCGGAGTGCAGGGCGCCGGCGCGGCGCTCCAGCAGCTCGGCCTTTTCCTTCAGCAGCAGCACGGCGGCGCGTCTCAGCGTGCAGACGTTGATCGGCTCATACGTCGCGTTGAGTACCAAGACGCGTGCCATCGGTGCCGTGGATTGTAGGGGCACCGGGAAGCGGCCCCGGCCGCGGCGGGCTCAGGAGAGCGGATAGGAGCCGAGGATCCGCACCGTCCCGGCCTTCCCGCGCAGCTCCTCGATCGCCTCGGCGACGGGCGGATCGGCGAGCCCTCCCTCGAGGTCGCAGAAGAACATGTAGAGCCCGAGCGCCTGGCGCATGGGCCGCGACTCGATCCGGCTGAGGTTGATCCCGCGCGCGGAGAAGACCGCCAGCGCCTCGACCAGGGCGCCCGGATGGTCCTCGCCGAGCTCGGAGAAGACCAGCGAGGTCTTCCAGGGCCCGCCGCCCGCCGGCTCGGTCCCGGCCGGGGCGATCCAGACGAAGCGGGTGACGTTGCCGCTCTCGTCCTCGACCCCCTCGCGCAGCAGCTCGCAGCCGTAGAGGCCGGCGGCCGCCCGGGCCCCGAGCGCCGCCCAGGGCCGCGAGCTCTCGCTGACCATCCGCACCGCCGCCGCGGTGCTGCTGACCGCGCGCTGTTCGATCCCCGGCAGCGCCTCGCGCAGGAAGCGGGCGCACTGGGCCAGCGGCTGCGGGTGGGAGAGGACCGCCTCGACGTCCTCGACGGCGACCCCCTCGCGAGCGATCAGGTGGATCCGCACCGGGTGGTCGTGCTCGCCGACGATCGTCACCGCGTCGGTCTCGAAGGCGAGCGCGTCGAGGGTCGGCCGCACCGAGCCCTCGATCGAGTTCTCGAACGGGACCAGGGCGCGCTCGGCCTCGCCGCGCTCGACCGCGAGGATCGCGTCGGGGATCGTCGCCGTCCGCAGCGGCTCGAACTCGCCCCCGCCGCCGGCCTCGCCGAGCGCGTCCTCGGTGAAGGTTCCGGCCGGGCCGAGGTAGGCGATCCGCATCGCTGGCCGCCTACCCGCCTATTCGACGACGAGCGTGTAGCTGGCTTCGTTGTTCTCGGTGACCTGCTCGCCGGGGACCGGGTCGACCGAGACCTCGAGCGTCACTTCGCCTTTCGGCGTCGGCGTCAGCAGGATCGTCGCGGTGCCCACTTCGCCCACTTCGACGCTGCTGATGTCGCCCTGCACGGTGTTGCCTTCGTAGCTGACCGAGACGGTGACGCCGCTCTCCGGCGATTCGCCCTGGTTCATCACCTGGACTTCCAGTTCGACCGGTTCTTCGCCGCTGACCGAGACCGGCGCCCCTTCGGCGAGTTCGTTGCCGTTGACGCTGGTGCCGATCAGTTCGGTCCCGTGCACGCCCGGGGTTTCCGCTTCGCCGCTGCCGCTGACGCCGAGCGCGGCGGCGACTTCGGCTTCGTCGAGCCACTTGTCGTCGGGCAGGAAGGAGCTCGCGGGGACGTCGTCGCCCTCGATCCCGTTGTCGGCGAGCACACCGTCGATCTCCGGCCGCACGATCGTTTCGTAGAGCACGTCGGAGGCGAGCAGCTTCTGCATCTGGTTGGCGATCCCGGCGGTCGCTTTCGCCGAGCCCTCGTCGCCGAGCGCGGTCCTCATTTTGTCGGCGATCTCGTTCATCGCGCTGGCCCGCAGTTCGTAGACCAGCTCGAGCGTGCTCTGGGCCTTGCCCATGTCGCCCGGCGCGCCGAGGCCGTCGACCCGCGAGGCGTAGCTGTCCATCGCGCTGCGGTCGGCGTTGACCTGCTCGACGAAATCGGTGACCGGGAGGCTGCCCGGGTCTTCCAGCTTGCCGAAGAAGGTTTTGCTCGTCTGCGCCGTCTCGTCGACGATCTGGGTGACGTTGCGGGCGTAGTCGGAGAGCTCGCGATTGGCGCGAGCGTCGAGGCAGCCCTTGACCCCGAGCACGATCACGATCAGGACGATCAGGCCTCCGCCCAGGGCGAGGCCACGCCTCAGCATGATCTGCTGGCGTTCGGGTCGTGGTTTGGGCCGCTCGCGTCGCCGCGGCCCGCGTGCTGCTGAATCCTCCAAGGAAAGCGCTCTCCAGGCTGGGTTGGGCTGGGTCGAGAGTATGAAGCCTGGTGGGGTCGGGACGCCAAGAGAGGCCGCAAACGGTGCCTTTTTCCCATTTCGGGAAGCTGCATCCAGCCGCAGGAGAGCGCGGCGCAGCGGCGAATTGCAAGGGGCTTTGGTCGGCTCACTGGTGCTCAACCGCTTCCTGATCGAGCGCCGCATCGGCAGCGGCGGCTTCGGCGTGGTCTACGAGGCCTGGGACGGCCGGCTCGAGCGCCCGGTCGCGGTGAAGGCGATCGAGCAGCGCGGCGAGGCCGGCCGGCGGGTCCTGCGCGAGGCCCAGGCGGCGGCCCGCCTCAACCACCCCGGCATCGTCACCCTCTACGAGCTCGGCGAGGAGAACGGCAACGCGCTCCTGGTCACCGAGCTGGTCGAGGGCTCGACCCTGGCCCGGTTGGCCGGCAACGGCGAGCTGGCCGACCGCGAGATCGGCGAGATCGGCGCCGACCTCTGCGAGGCGCTCGACCACGCGCACTCGCGCGGCGTCGTCCACCGCGACATCAAGCCCCAGAACGTGCAGGTCACCGATGCCGAACCGCGGGCCAAGCTGATGGACTTCGGGATCGCCCGGCTCGCCGACGACGCGGCCCTGACCCACACCGGCGACGTCGTCGGCACCCTCGCCTACATGTCGCCCGAGCAGGCCGAGGGGCGCCCGGCCGGCCCCGAGACCGACGTCTACTCGCTGGCCCTGACCCTGTACGAGTGCTGGAGCGGGGAGAACCCGCACCGCCGCGCCAACCCCGCGGCCACCGCCCGCGCGATCGGCGCCCGCCACCGCCCGCTGCGGCGGTTGCGGCCCGACCTCCCGCGGGAGCTGGCTGCCGAGATCGACGCCTGCCTGGCCCGCCGCCCGAATCAGCGTCCCTCGCTGGAGGAGCTGGGCACGGCGATCGAGGACTCGCTCGACGAGCTCGACGACCACGCCCCCGAGCAGCGGCCCAACGCCCTCCGCCGCCTCGCCGCGATCGCCGCCGCCGCCTCGGCGACGGGGTTCCTGATCGCCGGCCACGGGGCCCTTCTCCCCTAGAGTTTCCGGCTTCCGGCTCCGGCTCCCCGGGCAGAGGAGCCGATCCAACGAACCGCCAAGGAGCACTCCGATCGGCATCTTCCGCAAACTCGAGTCGAGCATCGAAGGCCTCGTAGAGGGCGTCTTCAGCCGTACCTTCAGCTCCGAGGTCCAGCCGGTCGAACTGGCGCGGAAACTGGCGAAGGAAATGGACGCCCACAAGACCGCCTCGGTGGAGCGCGTCTACGTCCCCAACGAGTACACCGTCTACCTCTCCAAGCAGGACCGCTCGAAGCTCGAAGGCTACGAGCGCTCGCTCGAGCAGGAGCTCTCCGGCTACCTGCTGGAGCACGCCCGCCGGCGCGGCTACGACCTGCTGACCAGGCCCGCGGTCGGGTTCGACACCGACGAGCGGCTGCGGCTCGGCGAGTTCGGGATCCAGGCCCGCCTGGTGAAGCCGCCGGTCCACGAGGGCGAGCAGCCCAAGCAGGGCGAAGAGGGTCACACGATGGTCTACTCGGCCGTCCGCGAGCGCGACCGCAGCCGCCCGAAACGACCCGCGGAGGCGGTCGGGGCGCTGGTCTCGACCCGCGCCGTGGTCTCGCTCGACGACCGCCGCTACGTGCTCGACGGGCCGCGGGCGACGATCGGGCGCTCGAAGTCGGTCGAGTGCGTGCTGCCCGATCCCAACGTCTCCCGCCGCCACGCCGAGCTGCGGCGGGCGGAGACCGGGGACTGGCAGATCGTCGACCTCGGCTCGACCAACGGGATCAAGGTCAACGGCCGCCGCGTCGCCTCGACCCGGCTCAGCCCCGGCGACCAGGTCACGGTCGGAACCACCACGTTCCGCTTCGACATCGAGCAGTAGCGGGGGCCGTCACTAAGGTGCTGGCGTGGATTACGACCCGATATCGGTAGCTCTCAAATTCGGCTTCATCGCCGTTCTCTATCTGTTCCTGCTGGTGATCGCACGGAGCGCCTTCAAGGACCTGCGGCGGACGACCTCGCCGGCTCCCGACGCGACCGGGTTCCACGCCGCCCCCGCCTACTCCGAGGTGGTCCGCGGAGACGACGCCTGGCTGGTCGCCGAGCGCGGCGGCGGGCTCGAAGACGGCCGCCGCTTCGACCTGATCGGCGGCCTCTCGATCGGCCGCTCGCGCGACTCCGACGTGCAGATCGAGGACCGCTATGCGTCCAGCCTGCACGCCCGCGTCTTCTCCCGCGACGGGCGCTTCTTCGTCGAGGACATGAGCTCGACCAATGGCACCCTCCTGAACGATGCCACCTTGGTGGGGGAGGCGGAGCTGATCGACGGCGACTCGGTGCAGATCGGCGACACGGTGTTCAGATTCGAGGTGCAGTGAGATGGCTCTCCGCGTAGACGACGCCGCCTACCGCACCGACACCGGCCGCCAACGCAACGCCAACGAGGACTCGCTGTTCACCCGCAACCCGGTCTTCGTGATCGCCGACGGGATGGGCGGGGCCCAGGCCGGCGAGGTCGCCTCGAAGGCGGCGGCCGAGGCCTTCGACCGCGAGCTGCCGGCCGGCTTCGCGCCGGAACGGGTCCTCGAGGAGACGATCAAGGCGGCCAACCGGACGATCCACGAGCAGGCCCAGCGCAACTCCGACCTGGCCGGGATGGGGACGACGACGACGGCGGCGATCGTCGACCCCGAGGCGGAGACGGTGGCGATCGGCCACGTCGGCGACAGCCGCGCCTACCGCCTGCGCGAGGGCAAGTTCGAGCGCCTGACCCGCGACCACTCGCTGGTCGAGGAGATGCGCCGCAAGGGCCAGCTGACCGAGGCCCAGGCCGAGGACCACCCGCAGCGCTCGATCATCACCCGCGCGCTCGGCCCCGAACCGGAAGTCGAGGTCGACCTGCAGACGGTGCCGGCGCTGGCCGGCGACGTCTTCCTGATCTGCTCCGACGGGCTGACGACGATGCTCGACGACGAGACGATCGCCCGCCTGCTCTCCCGCGCCTCGACGATGCAGGCGGCGGTGCGGGCGCTGGTCGACGAAGCCAACCGGGCCGGCGGCCGCGACAACATCTCGGTGATCGTCTTCCGCCTCGAGGACTCCGAGGCGCCGGTCAGCGCCCCCGAGGGGGCGACCCTGATCGGGGCGAGCGCCGAGGAGGAGGGCCTGACGGGAGCCGAGGTGCGCCGCCGGGCCGCCGCCGACGCGGCCCGCCAGCGCCGCGAGCAGCAGCCGACGAAGCCGTCCCGCGGGGGCCTCAAGCGCGCCGCCAAGATCCTCGCCGCCGTGCTGGTGGTCGGCGCTCTCGCCTTCGGCGCCTGGTACGGCAACCGCCAGGTCTGGTTCCTCGGCACCGACGCCGCCGGCCGCGTCGCCCTCTACCGCGGCCTGCCCTACGAGCTGCCGTTCGGGTGGAAGCTCTACGACGAGCGCTACGCCAGCCCGATCCAGACCGATTCGCTGCCGCCGCGCCGCCAGGACGCGGTCACCGGCCACGACCTGCGCTCACGCGAGGACGCGACCTCGCTGGTCGAAGACATCGAACGGGCGCAGGGGGTTCGTTGACCTCCGCCCGGAACCGGGAGCTGGTCGCCCTGGTTCCCGTCGCGATCCTCCTCACCGCCGGCTTCGCCGCCGTCTTCGCCCAGGAGGAAGCGCGGCTGGGCAGCGCCAGCTACATCTACGGCGCCTACTTCCTGGCGATCTGCCTCGCCACCCACATCTACCTGCGGATCCGGCTTCCCAACGCCGACCCCTACCTGTTCCCGCTGTGCGCGCTGTTGACCGCCTTCGGGCTGGTGATGATCTACCGCATCGACGACGGGCTCGCCCGCGACCAGGCCAACTGGTTCGTCATGGGCCTGGTCCTGTTCGCGCTGACGATCCAGTTCCTGCGCGACTACGAGCTGCTCGAGCGCTACCGCTACACGATCGCCGGCGCCGGCCTGCTGCTGCTGCTGGCGCCGCGGATCCCCGGGATCGGCCAGCAGGTCAACGGCGCCTACCTCGGGGTGAAGATCGGCCCGCTCGCCTTCCAGCCGGCCGAGTTCTCGAAGATCGCGATCGTCATCTTCCTCGCCAGCTACCTGCGCGAGCACCGCGAGGTGCTGATCGTCGGCGCCAAGCGGGTGCTCGGGGTGACCCTGCCGCCGCTCAAGCACTTCGGGCCGATGCTGGTGGTCTGGGGCGCCTCGATGTTCATGCTCGTCTTCATCCGCGACCTCGGCAGCTCGCTGATGTTCTTCGCCGCCTTCCTCGCCCTGCTCTACGTGGCGACCGGCCGCTTCTCATTCGTGGTGATCGGGATGGCGATGTTCGCGGCCGGCGCCTGGTTCTTCGCCGGCACCGTGCCACACGTCCACGACCGGGTGACGATCTGGCTCGACCCCTACCAGGACGCGACCGGGAGCGGGTACCAGATCCTGCAATCGATCTTCGCCCAGGCCGACGGCGGCCTCTTCGGCAAAGGCTTCGGGCAGTCGCTGCTGACGATCCCCGGCACCGACAACGCCCTCCTGCCGGCCGCCCAGACCGACACGATCTACTCGCTGATCGTCAACGAGGTCGGCCTCTTCGGCGCCTGCGGGGTGATCCTGATCTACCTGCTGATCGCCGCCCGCGGCTTCAAGATCGCCCTGCTCGCCTCCGACGGCTTCTCGAAGCTGCTGGCGACCGGGCTGACCGCGGTCTTCTCGATCCAGGCCTTCGTGATCATCGGCGGCGTCACCCGGGTGATCCCGCTGACCGGCGTCACCCTGCCGTTCATCAGCTACGGCGGCAGCTCGATCGTCGCCAACTTCGTCCTGCTGGCGCTGCTCCTGTTGATCTCCGACCGCGCCCGCCGTGAGGCGACCGCGCCGGCCGGCCGCGACCTCGCCTTCGGAAGAGCATGAACCGCCAGATCGTCAAATTGTTCGCCTTCATCGTCGTCCTCTTCGGCGTCCTGGTCGGGTTCACGTCCTACTGGTCGGTCTTCGACGCCGAGGCGCTGAAGGAAAAGGACGCGAACAAGCGGCCGCTGTTCGAGCAGCAGCAGATCGAGCGCGGCCGCATCCTCACCGCCGACGGCGCCGTCATCGCCAAGTCGGTCGCGAAGGGCAGGGGAGACGCGCTGCGCTACGTGCGCCGCTACCCCGAGGGGGCGCTCTACGGCCATCCGATCGGCTACAGCTTCATGCAGTACGGCGACTCCGAGTTCGAGGCTTTCCACAACGACACGCTGGTCGGCGAAGAAGGCGAATTCAGCTCGATCCTCGACGAGCTGACCGGGGCCAAGCAGGAGGGCAGCGACATCGTCACCAACATCGACTCCGAAGCGCAGCGGATCGCCCTCGCCGACCTCGAGGCAGCCGGCTTCGGCGCCGTCGTCGCGATCGAGCCGAAGAGCGGCCGGATCGAGGTGATGGCCTCGAACAAGCCGTACGACCCGAACCGGATCCCCGACGAAATCGAAGATCTCTTCCAGAACGAACTGGAAACGCCGCTGCTCAACCGCGCCACCCAGGGCCGCTACCCGCCGGGCTCGACCTTCAAGGTCGTGACCGCCGCGGCGGCGCTGGAAAACGGCGTGATCACCCCGGAGACGGCGATCGCCGCGCCCTCGCCGCTGATCGTCGAAGCGAAGCCGCTCAGCAACGACTTCGACACCAGCTACCCGCCGGTCACGCTCGACTACGCGCTGACCAACTCGATCAACACCTGGTTCGCCCAGGTCGGCGAGGAGGTCGGCGGCGACGCGCTGTTCGAACAGATGCGCAAGTTCGGCTTCGGCTCGACGCCGCCGATCGACCTGCCCGACGACGAGGTCTACGCGAGCGGCGTCTAGCGAAGGCCTGGACGTGCTCGGCCCCGGCGACCCGGTCGACGTCGGCCGCGTCGCGATCGGCCAGGAGCGGCTGCTGGCGACGCCGCTGCAGATGGCGATGGTCGCCGCCGCGGTCGCCAACAAGGGCAGGCTGATGAAGCCGCAGATCTGGAGCCGGGTGATCGACCCCGACGGCCGCGTCACCGAAAAGCTCGACCCCTCCGAGTACAGCCAGGCGATCAGCGCCGAGACGGCGGCCGAGCTGACGACGGCGATGGAAGGCGTGGTCAACGAAGGGACCGGCACCAACGCGGCGATCGAAGGAGTCGCCGGTGGCCGGCAAGACCGGCACCGCGGAAACCCCGGGGAACAAGTCCTGCGGCGGCGGCGTCGACGAAAACCAGGCCTGGTTCATCGGCTTCGCGCCGGCCGACGACCCCCAGGTCGCGATCGCCGCCAGCGTCGAGTGCACGCCCGAATTCGGCGGCGACGTCGCCGCCCCGATCTTCCGCGACGTCGCGGAAGCGCTCTTGGAAGACGAATGAGAACGAGCTCGCGAGTCAAAGGAGGAGCAGTTGCCTGAGGTCAACGAGGGGAGCGTGATCGACGGGCGTTACCGGGTCGAGCGCAAGGTCGGAGCGGGAGGCATGGCCGACGTCTGGCTGGCCGAAGACACCCACCTGCAGCGGCAGGTGGCGCTGAAGGTCCTGCATCGCCACTTCGCCCAGGACCGCGAGTTCGTCGCCCGCTTCCAGCGGCGAGGCCGAGTCGGCGGCCGGGCTTCAGCACCCGAACGTCGTCGCCGTCTACGACCGCGGCGACTTCGAGGGCGTCAACTACATCGCGATGCAGTACGTCGAGGGGCCGACGCTGAAGGAGATGATCGACCGCGGCCTCACCTCCGAGCAGGCGGTGGCGCTGATCCGCCAGGTGCTGGAAGCAGCTCGCTTCGCCCACCGCAACGGGATCGTCCACCGCGACCTCAAGCCCCAGAACGTGATCGTCAACGCCGAGGGCAAAGCGATGGTCACCGACTTCGGGATCGCCCGCGCCGGCCTCTCCGAGATCACCCAGACCGGATCGGTGATGGGGACGCCGCAATACCTCTCGCCCGAGCAGGCGCAGGGCTACGAAGTCACCGCGGTCTCCGACCTCTACGCGATCGGCGTGATCCTCTACGAGGCGCTGACCGGGCGGGTTCCGTTCGAGGGCGAAAGCGCCGTCGCGGTGGCGATGAAACAGGTCTCGCAGACGCCGCAGCGGCCGAGCTCGATCAATCCCCGGGTCTCGCCGGCGCTCGACGCGGTGGTGATGCGGGCGCTGGAGAAGGACCCCGGCCAGCGCTTCCAGAGCGCCGACGCCTTCATCGCCGCCCTCGACGCCGCGATGAAGGAACCGGGCCCGGCCGCCGGCACCGCCGACTTCGCGGCGCTGCCGCCGGTGGTCGCGACCCCGGTCGTACTCGATGAGGAGGCGGAGGAGGAGAAGGACAACCGCAAACGCAACTGGATCATCGCCGCCGTGGTCGCGATCGCGATCGGGATCCTGATCGGGCTGGCGCTGACCCGCGACAACAGCACCGAGGTTCCGAACGTGACCGGCAAGCAGCTCGAATTCGCGATCCTGCAGCTCGAACGCAACGGCTTCGACGTCGGCGAAGAAAACGAAGTCGAACCGCGAAGCACCGAAAGGCACCGTCCTCGAGCAGGATCCGTTGCCGGGTTCGGCCGAAGAAGACTGCTCGTTCTTCGGCGTTCTCCTGCTCGAAGCCGAAGATCGACCTGACCATCAGCAAAGGCCCCGGGCAACGGCACCGTCCCCGCGGTCGCGGGGCTCGACGAGGATGCGGCGATTGCCCGGGTCGAAGCCGCCGGCTTCGAAGTCGACGTCGATGCGGGTCAACTCGGCCGCGGTGGAGGAAGGCGCTCGTCGTCAACTCCGAACCCTCCGGCAACAGCACCGCGACCAACGGCTCGACGGTGACGATCAATCGTCTCCCGCGGCCCGAAGCTGGTCAAGGTGCCGGTCCTGGTCGGCGCCCAGCGCGACGTCGCGGTCGAACGGATCCGCGGCCGCGGCCTCGAACCCGCGGTCGGCGAAGAAGAAAGCGACGCCCCCGAAGGGCAGGTGATCAGCCAGTCGCCCGACGCCGGCAGCCAGGTCGACGCCGGGCTCGACGGTCTCGATCGTCGTCTCCAAGGGCGAAGAGCAGTCGAAGGTGCCGAACGTGATCGGCCGCGAACGCCGCGAAGCGGTGGAAGCGATCCGCGCCGCCGGCCTCGCCCCGTTCGTCGAAGAAGAGGAAACCGAAGTCCCCGGTCAGGTCGGGCGGGTGATCGACCAGTTCCCGCCGCCGGGCCAGGAGCTGGCGCCGGGCTCGGAAGTGACGCTGACCGTCGGCAAGCGCCGCCGACCCGCCGAAGCCGAGAACCGGATCGAATGAGGGTCGCGGTCCTCGCCGGCGGGCGCTCCTCCGAGCACGAGGTCTCGCTGCGCTCCGGCGCGGCCGTGGCCGCCGGGCTGCGCGCGGCCGGCCACGAGGCGGTCGAGGTGACGATCGGCCGCGACGGCCGCTGGGCGCGGGCCGGCGGGAGTGTCGAGCTGACCCCGGGCGCGCGGCCTGCTCGGCGCCGACGTCGCCTTCCCGGCCCTGCACGGCGCCTTCGGCGAGGACGGCAGCATCCAGGGGCTGCTGGAGTGGCTCGACCTCCCCTACGTCGGCTCCGACGTGCTCGCCTCGGCGATCTGCATGGACAAGCTGACGCTGAAGCGGCTGTTCGCCGCCAACGGGATCCCCCAGGTCGAGTTCGCCGCGGTCGAGGGCAGCGAGTGGCGGGGCCGCTGCGAGGGGCTCGGGCTGCCGCTCTGGGTCAAGCCCTCGCGCCTGGGCTCCAGCGTCGGGATCACCCGGGTCGAGCGCCTGGAGGACCTCGACGCGGCGGTCGAGCTGGCCCTGCGCCACGACCCGCGGGTGATCGTCGAGGCCGCCGCCGCCGGCCGCGAGGTCGAGTGCTCGGTGCTCGGCAACGACGACCCGACGACCTCGCTGCCGGGCGAGATCGTCGCCAACGCCGACTGGTACGACTTCGAGGCCAAGTACACCGAGGGCGGGATGGAGCTGCTGGTCCCGGCGCCGATCGCCGCCGAAGCGATGACCCGGGTGCGCGAGCTGGCCGCCGAGGTCTTCGCCCTCGCCGGCTGCTCGGGCCTCGCCCGCTGCGACTTCTTCGTCGAGCCCGACGGCGACGGTCCTGGTCAACGAGATCAACACGATGCCCGGCTTCACCGAGACCAGCGTCTACGCGAAGCTGCTCGAGGCCGGCGGCCTCGCCTACCCCGACCTCTGCGACCGCCTCGTCGACGCTCGCGGTCGAGCGCCACCACCCGCGCCCGCTCGCACGAGTTCTAGGAGCCCCTCCCGGGCGCCGGGCGCGCCTATTCGATCAGCTTGACGTCGCTGATCTCGACCTGGTAGCGGCCCGCCTGGTCGCGCGAGGGGGCCGCCTTGTTGAACCAGATCAGGAAGTACTTGGCGGGGTCGGCGAGGTCGAGCGCGACTTCGGCCAGCTCGCTCGGCGTCGGTCACCTCGCCGACCGGTTCGCCCCATTCCGTCGAGCTCTTCCGGCGGCTTCGGTGGCGGTGGCGTAGATCTCGGCGTCCCAGCCGGGGCGCCGGGGTCGATGACCATCTCCGTCGGCGTCGCCGCGCGCTCGGCGGTGACGTAGAGGCCGACGCCTGGGTCGGGCCGTCCTTGGTGCCGGCGAAGGTCTCGTCGTCGTAGTGCTCGCTGGTCCAGGCGGTCCGGTCGGGTTGCCGTCGACCGCGAGCTGACCGTCTTCCGGGTCCTCTTCGCCGTCGCCCTCGGGGTCGAAGTCGGTCGCCGATTCGATCGCGATCAGCCGTCGCCCTTGCCCTTGCAGCGCCGCCGCCGCCGCCGACCGGCGCGTCGCCGCCGCCGATCAGCGACGTCGCCAGCGATCGCGCCGGCGCCGACCAGGACCAGCAGCGCGATCGCCGCCCAGGACCAGCGGGCGCGGCCGGAGAGCTTGCGCTTGGCCGGCGGCACCGCGTCGAGCACGCTGGTCGCCTCGCCGGTGGTCGAGCCCGCCCGCGCCGCCTCGACCTCGAGCGCGGTCGAGAGGTCGTCGATCATCTCGCCGACGTCCTGGTAGCGGTCGGTCGGGGTCCTTGGCGGTCGCCCGCTCGACCACCAGCGCCGCCGCCGCGGAGACGTCGGGCCGGCGCTGCTGCACGTCGGGCAGGTCCTCGTTGACGTGTTTCATCGCCACCCCGACCTGGCTGTCGGCGTGGAACGGGACCTGGCCGATCAGCATCTCGTAGAGGACGACGCCGAGCGAGTAGATGTCGGAGCGCGGGTCGACGCCGTGGCCCATCGCCTGCTCGGGGGCGACGTAGTCGGTGGTGCCGAGGACGCGGCCGGTGGCGGTCATCCCGTCCTGTTCGAGCTGGCGGGAGATCCCGAAGTCGGTCAGCTTGGCCCGCCCCTCGGCGTCGATCAGGACGTTCTGCGGCTTGATGTCGCGGTGGACCATGTTGCGCGCGTGGGCGACGGTGAGCCCGCGGGCGATCTCGATCGCGTAGGCGAGCGCCTCCTGCGGGTCGAGCGCGCCGACCCGGTTGATCCGCTGCTTCAGCGTCTCCCCTTCGACGTACTCGAAGACGATGTAGGGGTGGCCGCCGTCCTCGCCGGCGTCGATCACGGCGACGACGTTGGGGTGGGAGAGCTTGGCGACCGCGCGCGCCTCCTGGCGGAAGCGCTCGAGCTGGTCGGCCTGCTCGGACATCTCCCGGTGCATGACCTTGACCGCGACCGTCGCGGTCGAGCGTCTGGTCGCGGGCCAGGTAGACGGTCGACATGCCGCCGCTGCCGAGCTTGGCCTCCAGCCGGTAGCGGCCCGAGAGCACGGTGCCGATCATCTGGGAGCTGGAGGAGGCGCGGTCCATTCGGCTGTCGGCGCCTACGTTATGAGGCGGAGGCGAGGTTGTGAAGATCGGCCCTCGACTGACCGACACCGTCGCATCCCGTGGTCCCGTTGCGTCTATGCGCTTGCTACGGAACCGCGGGACGGATGACCGGCGGGCCGGCGACGGCCCGGCCGATCCGCCGCGCCGCCGGGTAGTGCGCCCGCAGCAGCTCCAGCGCCGCGGCCTCGTCGCCGGCGGGGACGACGACGCAGAAGCCGCAGCCCATGTTGAAGACCTCGTGCATCTCCTCGTCGGAGACGTCGCCGCGCTCGCTGGATCAGCTCGAAGACGTCGGCGGACCGGCAGCGGCGCGTCGATCTCGTAGCCGACCTCGGCCGCCAGCCGCAGCAGGTTGTCGAGTGCCGCCGGAGGTGATGTGGGCGAGGCCGCGGACGTCGACCGCGGAGCGCAGCAGCTCGACGACCGGCTTGACGTAGATCTCGGTCGGCTCGAGCAGGACCTCGCCGAGCGGCCGGCCGAGGCGCGGTCGTCGTCGAGCGCGATGCCGGCCGAGCGCCGTGCGGGCGAGCGTGTAGCCGTTGGAGTGCAGGCCGGAGGAGGGCAGGCCGATGACGACGTCGCCGGGCGCGACCGCGGAGCCGTCGACGATCGCGTCGAGGGCGACGGTGCCGAAGCAGGCGCCGGAGACGTCGACGCCGCGGACCATGTCGCCGAGCTGGGCGAGCTCGCCGCCGGGGATCTCGATCCCGGCCAGCTCGGCGCCGCGGGCCAGGCCGACGCCGATCTCCTCGCAGACCTCCGGGTCGGCCTGCTCGATCGCGATGTAGTCGAGCATCGCCAGCGGCTCGGCGCCGACGCAGATCACGTCGTTGACGTTCATCGCCACGCAGTCGATCCCGACCGTGTCGAAGCGGCCGAGCTCCTCGGCGAGCGACCAGCTTGGTCCCGACCCCGTCGGTCGAGAGCGCGATCCCGGTCCGCTCGTCGAGCCGGATCACGCTCGCGTAGTGGCCCGGCAGCGGCACCTGCGCGCGAGGGCCGTCCGAGCTCGATCGTCGCCCAGCGCCCGGACCAGGCCGGCGACCGCCGAGTCGGCGGCGCCCTGGTCGACCCCGGCTTTGGCGTACGCGTCGCTCACCGTCATCCACCGCGCAGCTTTGCAAGAACCGGCGGCGGCCAGGCGCGGCCCGGTAGGCGGCGTAGGGCCAGAGCGCGCGGTCGCGCTCGACCAGGCCGATCAGCCGCTGCGAGGCGAGGGTCGAGGCGAAGGAGGCGCCGACGCCGATCGCCAGCGAGCGGCGCAGCTCGCGGCGGCGACGCCGCGGCGGCGCAGCCGGGCGCCCTTGAGGCCGGTGGCGCCGACGATGATCGGCAGCGCGATCGTCCGCGAGAGCAGGTTCGCCTGGTCGCGCGAGAAGCGCGCGCCAGCGGGCCGCGGCGAGGGTGACGCCGTTGCGGGAGACGCCCGGGCGCCAGCGCCGCCGCCTGGGCGACGCCGAGCGCCAGCCCGTCGGCCGCGGTCGCCTCGCCGCGCCCGCGCTGCTGCGGCCGGCGGTCGGCGACCACCATCGCCGCGGCCCCGGCGAGCAGGCCGTAGGCGGTCGCCCGCGGGCCGCCGAGGCGCCGCTCGATCGGGCGCTCCAGCGTGTAGCCGACGATCGCCGCCGGCAGGAAGGAGAGGGCCAGCAGCAGCGCCCGGCGGAGGTCGAAGCTCGCGCAGCTCCTCGGCGATCAGCCGCCGCTGGCCGATCAGCAGCGCCGCCGCGGCGCCGGCGTGGAGGGCGACCTCGAAGCTCTTGCGCACCTCCGGGTCGATCTCCTCCCAGTCCCAGCCGGCGAGCCAGGGGACGAGGACGATGTGGGCGGAGCTGGAGACCGGCAGCAGCTCGGCCGGGCCCTGGACGATCCCCAGCGCGAGCGCGCGGCCGGCCGGGATCGCCGCCGCCGGTCGCTCAAGCGCCGCGGGCCGGTCGGCTCGGCGCGGCTCGCGGCCGGTCCGCCGCCGCGCCGGCGCCTGATCGAGCAGGTAGACGACGCCGGCGACGATCGCGGCGAGCGACGACGTAGTCGAGGTAGTCGAGGTTGTTCGCGCCAGTCCTCCCAGTTGTCGCCGACCGCTTCGCCGATCAGCGCCAGCACCAGACCCAGGGGATGCGAGCCGAGCGACGGTGCAGCACGGTGAAGCGCCAGAACGGCATCTTCGCGACCCCGGCGGGCAGCGAGATGAAGGTGCGGATGATCGGCAGCATCCGCGAGAAGAAGACGGTCGCCGTCGCCGTAGCGCTCGAACCAGTCGTCGGCCCATTTCAGGTGCTTGGGGCTGATGTGGATCAGCTTGTTGCGTTCCAGCAGGTCGAGGCGGCCGTAGTAGCCGACCGCGTAGGCGATCCAGGAGCCGACCAGGTTGCCGAGCACCCCGGCGGCGACGATCCCGAACAGGGTCAGGTCGCCTTTCGGAGACGCTGAAGCCGGCGAACAGCATGATCGCCTCGCTGGGGATCGGGATGCAGGCGGACTCGAGCATCATCAGCAGGAAGACGCCGACAGACCCGGCCGAGCCGATGAAGTCGGTCGCGACGTTCGACGATCGGTTCGACGACGTAGTCGGTGACGCTGGCGTAGGAGGATCGGCATCGCATGAAGCGGGACATCGTACGGACCGAGTCCTTGGACAGCGCGGCACCTAAACTCGCGCGTTCCGATGAGCCGGTTGAACCACCCCGTCTACCGCAACCGGGTGCTGCAGGTGGCTGGCCGACGCGGCTGCTCGTCGCGCTCGCCTACTTCCTCGCCTTCCAGCTGCGCTTCCTCGACGAGCCGCACGGCTGGCCGCACCGCTACGAGGTGCTGTTCGCGCAGTCGGTCGGCTTCGTCGTCGCCGGCAAGCTGATCGTCTTCGCCGCCTTCGGGCTCTACCAGAAGTGGTGGCGCTACGTCAGCGGCCGCGACTTCATGCTGATCGTCCGCGCCGTCGCCGTCGCCAGCGCGCTCCTGGTCGTCGTCTTCGCCGTCGCCAAGCCGCTCTCGCGCACCGCTGCCGCGCTCGGTCGAGGTGACCGACTTCGTCCTCACCCTGATCCTGATCGCCGGCGCCCGCCTGGCGGTGCGGCTGATCGTCGAGCGGCCGACTCGCGCGGCGACCGGGTGCCCAAGCACGAGGTGCTGGTGGTCGGCGCCGGCTCCGGCGGCCAGATGGTCGTCCGCGAGCTGCAGCTCAACCCGAACCTCGGCGCCACCGCGATCGGCTTCGTCGACGACGACCCGCGCAAGCGCGGGATGCGGATGACCGGCGGCCTCAAGGTGCTCGGCTCGACCGACGAGATCGCCGCGATCCTCGACGAGACCGAGCCCGACGAGGTCGTGATCGCGATCCCCTCGGCGCCGGGGACGCTGCGCGGCCAAGGTCGTCGCCGCCTGCCGCGAGCGCGAGATCCGCGGTCCGCACCCTGCCGACCGTCTTCGAGCTGCTGCGCGGCGGCGTCCAGCTCAACAAGCAGCTGCGCGAGGTCCAGGTCGAGGACGTGCTCGGCCGCGAGCCGATCGTCCTCGAGCTCGACCGCGTCGGCGCCTACCTGCGCGACCGCATCGTCCTCGTCACCGGCGCCGGCGGCTCGATCGGCTCCGAGCTCTGCCGCCAGATCGCCCGGGTCGACCCGCGGCTGCTGGTGATGCTCGACCACGCCGAGGACAACCTCTTCCAGATCGACCGCGAGATGGTCGACGAGCGCCACTTCACCAACGTCGAGTCGGTGCTCGCCGACTGCAAGGAGCCGCACCGGATGCTGGAGGTGATGCAGCGCTTCAAGCCCGACGTCGTCTTCCACGCCGCCGCCTACAAGCACGTGCCGCTGATGGAGGCCAACCCGCTGGAGGCGGTCCGCAACAACGCGATCGCGACCCGGATCACCGCCGAGACCGCGGCCGCCGCCAAGGTCGAGCGCTTCGTCCTGATCTCCACCGACAAGGCGGTCAACCCGCAGACGGTGATGGGCGCCTCGAAGGCGATGGCCGAGTGGATCGTCGAGGCGGCCGGCCACGCCCACCCGGGCACCCGCTTCGCCTCGGTCCGCTTCGGCAACGTGCTCGCCTCCTCGGGCAGCGTCGTGCCGATCTTCCGCAGCCAGATCGAGCGCGGCGGCCCGGTCACCGTCACCCACCCGGAGATGACGCGCTACTTCATGACGATCCCGGAGGCGGTGCAGCTGGTGATCCGCGCCGGCGACATCGGCGCCGGCAAGGGCGAGGTCTTCGTCCTCGACATGGGCGAGCCGGTGAAGATCGTCGACCTCGCCCACAACATGATCCGGCTCGCCGGCTACGAGCCCGAACGCGACATCGCGATCGAGTTCACCCAGCCGCGGCCCGGCGAGAAGCTGCACGAGGAGCTCTTCGGCGACGGCGAGGAGCCGCAGCCGACCGCGGCGAGGCGGATCAACCGGGCGGTCCGCGACGACGCCGCTCGACCCCGAGTGGGTCGAGTCGACGCTGAACTCGCTGGAAGCGCTGGTTCTGGCCGGCGATGAGGCTAATTTGGCCGAGCGAGTGGTGGAGCTGATCGCCGCACCGGGCGGCGACGCCGCGACGGTCGCGCTACGACGAGTAGCCTCCCGCAGCCACTTTGCTCGACGCTGATCGAACAAATCGGCTCCTTCGCCGGGCTGGCCGCCTTCCTCGGGCTTGGCGTCCTCGCCCTGCTCTCGTTCGCCCAGGCGCGCGACATCCGCCGCCTGCGCGATTGGGCGGGCTCGGCGCCCGAGCGCGACGCCGAGCGCAAGGAGGCGACCTCGACGATCGCCGCCCAGCGGGCCGAGGAGCTGCGGGCGCTGGAGGAGTCGCGGACGGCCGAGCACGAGGCGGTCGAGCAGCGCGAGAGCGCCGCCAGCGGCGCGAGGAAGGGCTGCCCGAACTGACCCGCGGCGAGCGCGTGCGGGAGCGGCTTCTCCGGCCTCGGCGAACGCCTCGCCGAACCGCGCTGGCTGGTCGCGCTCTTCGTCGTCCTGGTCCTGGTCGTCGGCGGCGTCGCCTACGCGGTCTGCTCGAGCGGCGCAGCGACGACAAGCGGCGGCAGGCGGCAAGCAGCGGCGAAGCAGGCCGCGGCGCAAGGTGAAGCCGGACGAAATCGAAGTCGCGGTGCTCAACGGCACCGCGGTCGCCGGCCTCGCCGCCACCTACGGCGACAAGGTCGAGGGCAAGGGCTTCGAGCTCGGCGCGCGTCACCAACACCGACTCGACCGTTCGAAGACAGGTCGTGATGTTCAAGCCGCGGCCACAAGCCGGAAGCCAAGAAGGTGGCCAAGCAGCTGCAGATCTCGAAAGCTGCAGCCGATGACCGCCGGAAGTCGAAGCCGTCTCGGACGGGGCCAACGTCGCGGTGGTGGTCGGCGAGGACAATGCCGCGGCGGCGAAGGTTAGGCCACGCGCGCCGCGCCGTCGTCTTCGCGCTGCTCGTCCTCGCCACCGTCGCCGCCTTCGCCTGGGCGCAGCGGGTGAAGCGCGACCCGCTGGTCCTCGACCGGGTCACGATCGTCGGCGCCGATCCTGCACCCGGCAACCCGTCCACAGCTTCACCCCGAACGGCGACTGCCGCTACGACCGGATCCGGATCCGCTTCCGCACGACGACCTCCGACGACGGCACCGTCCAGGTGATCAAGCCGGGCGGCGGGTCGTCGTCACGCTCGCCCGCGACGCCTTCCTCAAGCGCTACCGCTTCCACACCTTCTACTGGGACGGCCGCCAGCGCGGCGGCGGCATCGCCCCGCCCGGCCGCTACAAGCTGCGGGTGAGCTGCTCGGCGCAGGACCGCACCCTGGTCCCGCCGGGGACGATCCACCTGCACCGGCGCCGCAGCGCCGGCCGCCTGCGGCGCCGGCGAGCCGGCGCCGGGGCGAGGGCCGGCCTTGAGCGACTTCCTCGCCGGCGCCGGGCGTGCTGCTCGCCGCCGCCGGCGCCAGCGCCGCCGCGATCCTGCTGCCCGCCGGGCCGCCCGCGCTCGGCGGCGATGCTGGTCGCGCTGGTCCTCTTCCCGGTCCTGATCCTCGGCGACCAGTGGCACACCCACCAGATCGTCGACCTGCGCCACGACGACGGCCGCATCGCCGCCGCTGGCGGTCGCGTCGGCGCGGTCGCGGTCGGCGCCCTCGCCTGCGTCTTCCGCCGCTGGCCGATCCTGCTGCCGCTGGCGATCGTCGCCGCGCTGCCCTTCCGCGTCCCGCTCGCACGCCGGCGGCGACACCGCCAACCTGCTGGTGCCGCTCTACCTGGTGATCGCCGGCGGCGTGTCCTCGCGACGCGCTCCGCGACTGGTCGGATCGCTGCCGCCGCCGGCGCCGAGGACCCGCCGGACGGCCCGCGGTCGCGGTCTGGCTGCCGCGGATCCTCGCCGCCTTCGTCGTCCTCTACGCGCTGCAGGCGCTCTACTCCGACGACTTCTCGAAAGGCCTGCAGAACGTCTGCTTCTTCCTCGTCCCCTTCACGCGTCGCCTACGCGCTGCTGCGCGACGTCGAGTGGGACCGGCGCCTGCTGCGTCCTGGTCCTCTGGCCGTGGTCGCGGTCGAGGCGCTCGCCTTCGTCCTCGATCGGCTCGGTCGAGTACGCTCAGCCGCAGCCTCTTCTGGAACGACGCGGTGATCCGCTCGAACGAATTCCACACCTACTTCCGGGTCAACTCGGTCTTCTGGGACCCGAACATCTACGGCCGCTACCTGGCGCTGGTCCTGGTCGTCGTCGACGACGGCGCTGCTCTGGGTCCAGGACCGGCGCGCCTTCTGGCTGCTCGCCGGGACGATCCTGGTCCTCTGGATCGGCCTCGCCCAGACCTTCTCGCAGTCGAGCTTCCTCGCCCTGCTGGCCGGCCTGGCGGTGCTGGCGGCGCTGCGCTGGAGCTGGCGCTGGACGCTGGCGGCGGTCGTCGTCGGCGTCGTCGGCGCGGTCGCTCGTCGTGCATCCTCGTCGGCGGCACGGGCATCAGCTGCGACCGCCTCAACATCGACACCAGCGGCCGCGCCAACCTGGTCTCCGGCGGCGCTCGACCTGTTCGCCGAACGGCCGCTCTGGGGCTACGGCTCGGGCTCCTTCCAGGAGGCCTACGCGCGACCACCGCGACGAACAAGGACGCGCCGGTCTCGATCTCCCACACCGAGCCGGTCACGGTCGCCGCCGAGCAGGGCCTGATCGGCCTCGCCGCCTACCTGGCGCTGATCGTCGTCGCGCTCTGGACGATGGGCGCGGGGCTCTGGGCGCGCGGGCCGAGCGCGGCCCGCCGTACGCCGGCCGCGCCGCGGTCCTCGCCGCCTTCGTCGCCCTGCTGGTCCACACGATGGCCTACGCCGGCTTCTTCGAGGACCCGATCACCTGGGTGCTGCTGGCGGTCGGCGCCTCGCTGGCCGCCGCCGTCCGCGGCCGCGGTCCGCGACCCCGCGCAGGCTCGGTCACGGTCCGCGACCCGGCGTAGGCTCGCCCGATGTCCGGCTACCTGCGCCGCCTCGCGACGACCGGCGCCGCCTACACGGCGGCGAGCATCCTCTCGAAGCTGATCGCGGTCGCGCTGCTGCCGCTCTACACGCGCTACCTCACCCCGGCCGACTACGGCGCCGCCGAGGTGATCTTCGCCGCCGTCGTCTCCGCCAGCATCGTCGTCCGGCTCGGCCTGATCGAGGCGCTGCTGCGCTTCTACTACAAGGACGACGAGGACCCGGCGCGGGTCGTCGCCAGCACCTTCGCCGGCCTCTTCTGGTTCGCGACGATCGGCGCCCTGATCGCGCTGCCCTTCGCCGGGCCGCTCGCCGAAGCGCTGCTCGATCCCAAACCCGGCGAACTCGACGCCGACCGAGCTGGCGCGGATCTCGATCGGCGGCCTCTGGGTGCTGACGATGTTCGAGTTCCTGCTCACCCTGTTCCGGCTCGAGGAGCGGGCCCGCGCCTACTTCGTCACCACGATCCTCAACGTCCTGGCGACGATCGGGCTGACCGTCGTCCTCGTCGTCGGCGCCGGCGAGGGCGCCCGCGGGCTGCTGGTCGGCAGCTACGCCAGCGGCGCCGCCTTCGTCCTCGGTCCTGATCGTCGATGCAGTGGCGCCGCCTCTCGCTGCGCTTCGACCCGGCGCTGCTGCGGCGGCTGCTGCGCTTCGGCCTGCCGACGATGCCGGCCGAGGTCTCGCTCTACCTGCTCAACTTCGTCGACCGGATCATCATCGTCCGCTACCGCTCGGCGCTCGCCGAGGCCGGCCTCTACTCGCTGGCGGTCAAGTTCGCCCAGGCGGTCAACGTCCTCGTCCGCGGCTTCCAGCTCGCCTGGCCGCCGCTCGCCTACTCGATCCGCGACGACGACGAGGCGCGCCGCGCCTACGCCACCGTCGTCACCCTCTTCGTCGCCGGCTGCGCCTTCGTCGTCACCGGCATGTGGCTGTTCTCGCGCTGGATCGTCCGCGCCCTCGCGGCGCCGAAATTCTTCGACTCCTACGAAGCGATCGGCCTGATCTCCGCCGCGGTCACCCTCTACGCGCTCTACATGGTGATGGTCGTGATCCTCGGCAGAACCGGCCGCACCGAGTTCAACTTCCCCGCCGCGATCGCCGCGCTCGTCGCCAACGTCGTCCTCAACCTGATCCTGGTGCCGCCGCTGGGGATCGTCGGCGCCGGCCTCGCCCTGGTCGCCTCCTACCTGGTCGTGATGGCGCTGATGTACGTGCTTCACCCAGCGCCTCTTCCCGGTCCCCTACGAGTGGGGCCGCCTGGCCCGCGTCGTCCTCACCGCCGCCGCCCTGGTCGGCGCTCGGCGAGCTGGTGATGCCGACCTCGGGCTTCGTCGGCCTGCTCGGCCGCGTCGCCCTCTTCGCCGCTCTACCCGCTCGCCCTCTTCGCTCAGCGGCTTCTTCACCCCCGACGAGCGCGCGCTGGCTCGCCCGCCTGCGCCACCCCGGCCGAGCTCGCCGCCGGTTCACAGCGCATGCGCGACAGCCCGGCGGCCGTCGACGGCCGCCTCCCCGAGGTCTACGAAGCAGAGCGCATGGACGAGGACTCCCGCTTCTGACCTCGCCGGCCGATCCCGTTGGTTCCCTAGTCGTGCCATCGGCGACTACAGCGGAACGCACGCGATCGCGGAGCGATTCGCCGCGCTCGGGGTGCAGGGCCTGGCGGGCGTGGGCGCGGTAGACGTCGGCCGGCTGGCCGGGGATGACGGTCGCGGCGAGCGGCGCGGACGGCGTAGGACCAGGCGGTCAGCCAGCGCACCGCGAGGGCGGCGCCGGGGCCGTGGTGCTTGCGCATGTAGAGGTCGCGGTTGCGGTGGAATTCGACGATCCGCGGCAGGCCCGGCGGCGAGGTCGGTGGAGAGCTGGTCGTGGTGGACGGCGGCGGCGCCGGGGACGAAGAGCGCGTGCCAGCCGGCGTCGGCGAGCCGCTTGGCGAAGTCGCACTCGTCGTAGTAGACGAAGAAGTCGGGGTCGAGGTAGCCGACCCGCTGCGGCCGCCTCGCGGCGGACCAGCAGCGCGCTCGACTGCGCCCAGTCGACCCGGCGGGTCTCCCAGCCGGTGCTCTGCACGGTGAACAGCCGGTGCAGGAAGAGCGCCCCGGCGAGCGCGGTGCCGACGCCGGGGAAGCGCCAGGCGCAGGGGACCGGGCTCGCCGTCGGAGTCGAGCAGCTGCGGCCCCGCGGTCGCCGCCCGGGGTCGTCGTCGAGCGCCGCGATCAGCGCCGCGACGGCGCCCGGGCCGCAGCTCGGAGTCCTCGTTCAGCAGCAGGCAGTAGCGCCCCTTCGCCTCGCGCAGCAGGGTCGAGTCGTTCTCCGCCTTGCCGGTCCGCCGCTCGCGCTCGATCAGCCGGATCTCGCCGCCGAGCGCGCGCACCGCCGTCGGCCGAGCCGTCGTCGGAGGCGTTGTCGAGGACGAGGATCTCGCGCTCGACCCCCTCCGGGTGCGTGCGCTCGATCGCCGCCAGGCAGGCGAGCAGGTACTCGCGGCCGTTCGTGTTCACGACGCAGTAGGAGAGCGTGGGCGGCACAAGCGGTCACGATAATCGCACTGCTGGAATCCGGTCCCACCTTCCGCATGCCCAAAGTCCAGCTCGTCGACCCCTCGGCCTTCACGCCGCCCTACGACCGCGCCCTCGCGGCGGCGCTGGCCCGCGCCGGCGCCGAGGTCGAGCTGCTGACCACCGAGTTCCTCTACGGCGCCGTGCCCGCCGGCGGAGGGCTACGCGGTCGAGGAGCGCTTCTACCGCCGCACCGCCGCGCGCGGGCTCGACGCCTCGCGCCCGCCTCCCCTTCAAGGCGGCCGAGCACGTGCCCGACATGCTGCGCCTGCGCCGCGCGCCTCGACGCCGACGTCGTCCACTACCAGTGGCTGACCATGCCGCGCGCTCGACGCCTGCGCTGCTGCCGCCGCCGCGCCCGCGGGTGATGACCGCCCACTACATCCTGCCGCCGAAGCCGAGCCGGCGCCCGGGTCGCTGGCCGCCCGCCGCGTCTTCGGCGCATGGACGCCGTCGTCGCCCACTCCGAGCACGGCGCCGCCCGCCTGCGCGACGAGGTCGGCTCGACCCCGCGAAGGTCCGGGTGATCCCCCACGGCGCCTTCGACTACCTGACCCGCCTGCCCGAGGAGAAGCCGCTGCCGGCCGAGCTGGAGGGCGCCGAGGGGCCGGTGATCCTCTCCTTCGGCCTGCTGCGCCCCTACAAGGGGCTCGAGGTCCTGCTCGAGGCCTTCGCCCGGCTCGAGGGCGCCGAGCTGTGGATCGTCGGCAACCCGCGGATGGACGTCGAGCCGCTGCGCGAGCTCGCCGCCGCGGCACCGGGCCGGGTCCGCTTCGTCACCCGCTTCGTCGAGGACGCCGAGATCCCGGCGATCTTCCGCCGCGCCGACCTCGTCGCCCTGCCCTACCTCGACGCCGAGCACTCCGGCGTCCTCTACACCGGCCTCGCCTTCGGCAAGCCGCTGGTCCTCAGCGCGGTCGGCGGCTTCCCCGAGGTCGCCGCCACCGGCGCCGCCCGCCTCGTCGCCCCCGGCGACGCCGAGGCCCTGGCCGCCGCCCTGGCCGAGCTGATCGCCGACGAGGCCGCCCGCGCCGAGCTCTCGGCCGCCGCCGCGCGCGCCGCCGCCGGTCCCTACTCCTGGGACGAGGCGGCCCGCCTCACCCTCGACCTCTACCGCGAGCTGATCGAGGCGCGCGCGTGACCGCCCTCGCCGCGATCGTCTTCTGGCTCTGCGTCCGGGCTGATCGTCTACACCCACCTCGGCTACCCGCTGGCCCTGGCGGTGCTGGTCTGCGGTGCGTGGACGCGGTGGTCGAAAGCGAGCTGCCGAAGCTCGCGGTCGACGCCGCCAGCCTGCCGACCGTCACGCCTGATCGTCCCCGCCTACGACGAGGAGGAGGTGATCGCCGCCAAGGTCGCCAACGCGCTCGCGCCTCGACTACCCGCGCGAGCGCCTGCAGATGATCGTCGCCTCCGACGGCTCCGCCGACGCCACCGCCGAGCGCGCCCGCGAGGCCGGCGCCGACCTCGTGCTCGAGCTGCCCGCCGGCGGCAAGGTCGCGGCGCTGAACGCCGCCGCCGAGCGGGCCGACGGCGAGCTCCTCGCCTTCTCCGACGCCAACAGCGTCTGGGCGCCCGACGCCCTGCGCCGGCTGGTCGCCCCCTTCGCCGACCCCGCGGTCGGCTACGTCTGCGGCCAGGTCCGCTTCATCGACGGCGGCGGCGACAACCTCGAGGGCGCCTACTGGCGCTACGAGATGGCGGTGCGCGAGATGGAGTCGGCGCTGGCCGGGGTCACCGCCGGCAACGGCGCGATCTACGCGGTCCGGCGCGAGCCCTACCTGCCGCTGGCGCCGCGCGGCAGCCACGACCTCAGCTTCCCCTTCGCGCTCGCCAAGCGCGGCCTGCGCTCGCTCTACGCGCCCCGGCGCGCGGGCCGAGGAGAAGATGGTCCCGACGATCGAGGGCGAGTTCGCCCGCAAACGGCGGATGATGGTCGGCCTCTGGGACATCGTCGTCGGCGAAGGGATGCTCTCCCCGCGCGGCTACTCGCCGCTGTTCGCCTTCGAGCTCGCCTCGCACCGGCTGCTGCGCTACCTGAGCCCGTTCCTGCACCTGCTCGCCCTGCTCGCCAACCTGGCCCTGCTCGGCGACGGCTGGTTCTACTACCTCACCTTCGTCCTCCAGCTCGGCCTGCTCGGCGCCGCCCTGCTGGCGCCCTGGCTGCCGGCGACCGCTGCCGCGGGTCGCCCGCTACTACGTGCTGACCACGGCCTCGATCGCCGCCGGCCTCTGGGACCGCTGGCGCCGCGGCGCGAGCGGCCGCTGGGAGAAGGCCGAGGGGACGCGATGAGGAAGGTGACCTGATGCCGCGCCCGCTCGACCTCCTGATCGCCAGCGCTCGCCCTGGTCGTCCTCTCGCCCTTCCTGCTCGCCGCGGCGATCGCGATCAAGCTCGGCAGCCGCGGCCCGGTCCTCTACCGCCAGCGCCGCGTCGGCCTCGGCGAGGCGCGAGTTCGAGATGCTGAAGCTGCGGACGATGGTCCAGGGCTCGGACCCGGTCGGGGTCGGCACCGTGGTCACCCGCGACGACCCCCGCGTCACCGCCGCCGGCCGCTTCCTGCGCCGCACCTCGCTCGACGAGGTCCCGAACCTGGTCAACGTCCTGCGCGGCGAGATGGCGATCGTCGGCCCGCGCCCGACGATCCCGGCCCAGGTCGACGACTACACGCCGCTCCAGCGCCGCCGCCACGAGGTCCTGCCCGGGATCACCGGCTGGGCCCAGGTCCAGGGCCGCGCCGGCATCCCCTGGGAGGAGCGGATCGAGCTCGACGTCTGGTACGTCGAGCACCGCAGCTCCGCCCTCGACCTCCGCATCCTCGCTCCGCACCGCCCGGCTCGTCCTCAGCGGCCACGGCCTCGCCCCCGACTGAGGCGGGCCACTAGGCTGGCGTTCGTGAGCGATCGACCCGCAGTCACGCTGCGCCGGTTCGAGCCCGGCGACGCGCCCGCCGTCCACCGCTGGTTCAACAACCCGGAGGCGACCGAAGTCGCTGATGGAGCAGCGCGACAGCTTCTCGCTGGAGCAGGCCGAAGGCTGGGCCAGGCGGGCGATGGACGACTCCGGCGAGGACCGCAAGTTCGCGATCGTCGTCGAGGGCTACGAGGAGCCGGTCGGCTTCACCGCCCTCTACGGCCTCTTCCGCCAGACCGCGCCCGAGCTCGGCGCGCTGATCGGCGACGACGTGCGCGGCAAGGGCGTCGGCCGCCGGGCCGAGGCGCTGACGATCGCCAAGGCCTTCGACGAGTACGGCGCCCACCGCGTCTACGGTCGCATCCCCGCCCGCAACGAGGTCGCGAAGAAGACCGTCGCCAGCCTCGGCTGGCAGTACGAGGGGACGATGCGCGCCCACCTCGCCCGCGGCGGCGAGCCGCCCGACGACTGCGAGGTCTGGGGCGTCCTCCCCGACGAGTTCCGCGCCGCCGCCGCGGACCTGCTCGGAGTGAGCGCCAGCGCCGATGGCCGGACCGCCCGCAAAGGCCGAGCTGATCGAGGACCGCGGCGAAGCCGCGGTCTCTGACGACTTCTTCCGCTCGCGCCGAGTTCCTCGACGCCGAGGGCGCCACCCACACGCTGCGGATCGAGACCGCCGACGGCCTCGAGCTGCTCGCGCCGCTGATCGTCCGCGAGATCCCGGCCGACGGCCCCGACCGCGACGCGATCTCCCCCTACGGCTACCCCGGCCTCGTCCCACCCCCAGCGAGCGGCAGACCTTTGTTCCGGAAAGCGGAACAAAGGTCTGCCGCACTCGGGGAGCGGGCGTTGGACCCGGCCGCGATCGACTTCTCCGCCACCGGGCTGGTCAGCGCCTTCCTCCGCCACACGCTGGGCGAGCCGCCGCTCGCCGGGGCGACGGAGCGCAACGTCGTCCAGATCGCCGACCCGGCGCTGGCGCCGAAGAGCCGGCCCAGCGACCGCCGCCAGGTCCGCCGCAACCTCGAGGCCGGCTACGAGCTCGAGCTGGTCCCCGGCGCGCGAGACGAGCGCCGCGCAGCGCGCCGGCTTCCTCGACCTCTACGAGCAGACGATGCGCCGCACCGCCGCCGCCGGCCACTACTTCTTCGGCGCCGCCTACTTCGACCGCATCCTCGCGGCCGACCGCACCTGGCTCGCCCTCGCCACCGCCCCCGGCGGCGAGCTCGCCGCCGCCTCGATCGCCGCGGTCAGCGACGGCTACCTCCACTACTACCTCAGCGGCAGCGCCGACTCCCACCTGCGCGACTCGCCGATGAAGAACGTCGTCGCCCGCCTGATCGAGCACGCCGCCGAGCTCGGGCTGCCGCTCAACCTCGGCGGCGGCATCGCCCGCGGCGACGCCCTGGAGGAGTTCAAGCGCGGCTTCGCCAACCGCGAGCTGCCCTGGCACACCTCGGAGCTGGTCTGCGACCGCGAGGCTTACGAGCGGCTCGCGAACGCCGCCCGGACACCGGCTTCTTCCCCGCCTACCGCGCGCCCTGAGCGCGCCGCGCCGCTAGTTCGGTTCGGCGGGGGTCGGCCCGGTGAAGGTGAAGGCCGCCGCCGGCTCGCCGCCGTATTTGCCCCAGGTCTCCTTGCCGAAGGCGCGGATCGCATCGAGCGTCGCCTGCCCTTTGTAGGTCGGGCAGCCGAGCAGGTTGGTCCAGGTCGTCGCGGCGACCTCGTAGGGCATCTTGTCGTTGGGGAAGAGCAGCGTCGCCCCGTACATCGTGTCGTAGAGGCCCTTCAGTTCCAGCTGCGCTTTTTCCGCCAGGTCCGGCGAGTACTGGATCTCCATCCGCCCGTGCTCGAGCGAGTGGACGATGTCGATCTCGTTCGGCATCTCGCTGTAGGCGCCGTCGGCCTGCTGGTAGGGCGGTTCGACGTGCGGGCCGGAGGTCGGCGGGTCGGTTTCGTAGTCGGGCGCCGGGGACCCGGCCGGGATGTGTTCGTTGCCCTCGTCTTTGAGGCCGAGGCGGAGCTTGCAGCCGGCCGCTTTGGCGGCCGCCTCGAGGTCCGTGGTCTTGGCCGCCGCCGGGACGATCCCTTCGCGTTCGTCGGGCTGGACGCCGTTGGTCGAGCCGGAGGCGGAGTTGAGGTTGATGTGGGCGTCGCCGCCGCCGCTGTCGTCACCACCGCTGACCAGCAGGAAGACCGCCACCGCGACGACGAGGATCGCGACCCCCGCGCCCACGTAGGTGATCAGCACCCGGTTGCGCCCCGAGCTCTGCTCCGCCGCTTCGGCGTCGAGCCGCTCCTGGCGCAGCTGGTCGCGCTGTCTATCCCCCTTGCCCATTGCGCAGAAAGATTAGTCGGAGTTGCCCGTCAAGGTCCCGACGTCGCCGCGGGCCCGCTCCCAGGGCCGCGACGCGCGCAGCGCGCCGAGCACCGCCCGCGTCGCCGGCGCCCGGTTCAGCGCGTAGAAGTGGATCCCCGGGGCGCCCGCGATCAGCAGCTCCGCGCACTGCTGGGCCGCGTAGGCGATGCCGAGCTCGAACTCGCGCTCGGGGTCGCCCCCGCCGGCCTCGAAGGCGGCTTCCAGCGGGGCCGGGATCGTCGCGTCGCAGAGCTCGCAGATCCGCTTCGTCTGGGCGAAGCTGGCGACCGGGATCACCCCGGCGAGGATCGGCACCTCGATCCCGCGCTGGCGCGCCGCCCGCACGAAGTCGAAGTAGACCTGGTTGTCGAAGAAGAGCTGGGTGATCAGGAATCCGGCGCCGGACTCGACCTTCGTCTTCAGGTAGCTGAGGTCGGTCTCGAGGTCGGGCGCCTCCGGGTGGACCTCCGGGAAGCAGGCGCCGCCGATCGCGAAGTCCCAGCCGGCGGCGATGAAGGCGGCCAGCTCGGCGGCGCTGCCGAGCCCGCCCTCGGGCTGGACGAAGTCCCCCTCCCCCCGCGGCGGGTCGCCGCGCAGGGCGAAGACGTTCTCGATCCCGGCCGCCTCGATCCGGTCCAGCGTCGACGCCAGCCCCGCGGTCGTCTCGCCGACGCAGCTGAGGTGGGCCATCGTCTCGAGCCCGAGCTCGTCCTTCAGCGCGCGTGGTGATCTCGACCGTGCCGTCGCGGGTCGAGCCGCCCGCGCCGTAGGTGACCGAGACGAAGTCGGGCTCCAGCTGCTTCAGCTCGCGCGCCGTCTCGTAGAGCTCCTCCCTCGCCTCCGCCGTCTTCGGGGGGAAGAACTCGACCGAGAAGGTCGGCCTGTCGGCGGCGATGATCTCGTCGATGCGCATCGGAGAAGGGTAAGTCAGCCGGCCCCGGACGCGGGAGCGCAGTCGCGAGGCTGCCGGTGGCGATCAGCGCGGCTGCGTGGGAGCGGAGGAGGCGGCGTTTGATCTGCGGTCCACCCGGGCCTGGAACTCGGCCTGGATGTCCTCGAGGTGCTTGCCCTTGGTCTCCGGCACCAACTTCCAGCAGAAGCACAGGGTGACGATCCCGATCGCGCCGTAGAACCAGAAGGCGCCGGAGCGCCCGAGCGCTTCGATCAGCAGCAGGAAGGTGAGCGAGACGATGAAGTTGAAGGTCCAGTTCGCCATCGTCCCGATCCCGGCCGCCTTGCTGCGCACGCTGAGCGGGTAGATCTCGGCGTTCAGCAGCCAGAAGATCGGCCCGAGGCTGATCGCGAAGGAGGCGACGTAGGCCATCAGGCTGACGATCGCGACGACCGAGGCGAAGGTGCTCGCCCGCCGCCGCCGATCGAAGGCGGCCCCGAGCGCGAACAGCGAGACCACCATCCCGCTGACGCCGATCATCAGCAGCGTGCGGCGGCCGGCGCGGTCGAGCAGGCGCAGCGCGAGCACCGTGAAGGCGACGTTGATCACCCCGACCCCGACCGCGGCGAGGATCGAGCCGGCGGAGGAGTCGACGCCGGTGAATTCGACGATCGTCGGCGCGTAGTAGATGACCGTGTTGATCCCGGTCACCTGCTGCAGGATCGCCAGCCCGACGCCGACCACCAGCGCCGCTTTGACGACCGGCTGCAGCAGCTCGCTCCAGGCGCCCGGCTTCTCGTCGAGGCTGCTCTTTGATCTCCTCCAGCTCGCGGTCGATCGTGTCGGGGTCGTCGACCCGGATCTTCGCCAGCGTCGCCCGCGCCGCGAAGTCGTCGCCGCTCATCACCAGCCAGCGCGGGCTCTGCGGCATCCGCAGCATCCCGAAGGCGAGCGCCAGCGCCGGCACGCAGCCGAGCCCGAGCATCCAGCGCCAGCCTTCGCTGTCGTCGAAGGCGAGGCCGACCAGGTAGGCGACGAGGATCCCGATCGTCACCGCCAGCTGGAAGAAGCTGACCAGGCGGCCGCGGCTCTCCGGCGGCGCCACCTCGGAGATGTAGACGGGGGCGGCGGCCGAGGCGAGGCCGATCGCGACGCCGATCACGATCCGGGCGGCGACCAGCACCTCGACCCCGGGCGCGGCGGCGCTGACCAGGGCGCCGACGATGAAGACGGCGGCGGCGATCAGGATCATCAGCCGGCGGCCGTAGGTGTCGGCGGCGGGCCCGGCGATCGCGGCGCCGCCGACGGCGCCGATCGGGACCGCGGCGACGACCAGGCCCTGGGCGAAGCTGCCGAGGCGCGAAGTCGGTCTTGATGAACAGCAGGGCGCCGGCGATGACCCCGGTGTCGTAGCCGAACAGCAGGCCGCCGAGCCCGGCGATCGCGGCGGTCAGCACCACGTTGCGCCGCGCCCGGCGAGCGGACGCCTCGGATCCCTGTTCATCCCGCGCGCAAACGTATACCGGCCCGTCGGTCGGCGCCACGGCCGGCCGGGAATCGGGCGGGCGGCACTTTCCCCGGACTTTGCGGGAAGCCCGCTCCCGGACCCCTTGCGCGCCGGCTCGCGGCCGGGCTAGGTTGCTCTTGCGACCGGGAGAGACCGGGCCCCGCGGAAGCCAAGCGGGGAGACGGTCTCGAAGGTGGCGCAACGAGCTTCTAAGCGCGAAGGCTACGCGCGAGGCAGGCAACGAGCGCCATCACCGGTCGTGTTTTCGTGCCCGTTTCGCTCGCCGACTCGTCCGACCCGCCGCCTAGCTTTGCCCTCGCCCGGGGGACCTGCCCTCCCCGGCCGGCGACCGGGGCGCACCGCACCGGGAGCCGGGCGTCGCCGACGAACCCCGTGAGTCTTGCCGCCGACTAGCCCGCCCGCTCCCACCTCCCACGGGTCTGACATAGGCCCAAGCCGCGTTTCCCTGTGGGAGGATGGCGCGATGGCGGAGGAGGTTCGCTACGAGCGCGAAGGCGCGGCGGCGGTGCTGACGATCGACCGGCCCGAGCGCCGCAACGCGGTCGACGGCGCGACCGCGCGGGCGCTGCGCGGGGGCTTCGACGACTTCGAGGCCGACGACGGGGCCCGGGTCCTGGTCCTCACCGGTGCCGGCGGCGAGGCCTTCTGCGCCGGCGCCGACCTGAAGGCCGATCGACCTCGACGTCGACGACCCGGCCGGGCCGATGGGCTTCACCCGGCTCGACTCCCTCGAAGCCGGCGATCGCCGCGATCGACGGCTGGTGCCTGGCCGGCGGGCTCGAGCTGGCGCTCTGGTGCGACCTGCGGATCGCCACCCCCGGCCTCGACCTTCGGCTGCTTCGAGCGCCGCTGGGGGGTGCCGCTGATCGACGGCGGCACCCAGCGGCTGCCGCGCATCGTCGGCCTCGGCCGGGCCCTCGACCTGATCCTCAGCGGCCGCCCGGTCGACGCCGAGGAGGCGCGCGCGGATCGGCCTCGTCAACGAGGTCGTCCCCGCCGGGACGCCATCTGGAGCGGGCGCTGGAGCTGGCCGAGCGGCTCGCCGCCTTCCCCCAGGAGACGATGCTCGCCGACCGCCGCGCCGCGATCGAGGGGCTCGGGCATGCCGCTCGCCGAGGGCCTCGCGCTGGAGCACCGGCTCGGCCGCGAGACGCTCGAGGTCGCCGTGCGCGGCGCCGCCCGCTTCGCCGCCGGCGAGGGCCGCCACGGCGCTGGCGTTTGAACCAACCTCAGTTTGTTTGTAAATCTGGGTTCTTGACTTGCGCCGCGCGGCCGCGGCGAAATAGAGTCGACCGTCACGCCTGATTCCATAAGTGGAGCCGGTTTGAATGTCCTAGAGAACTCGATGAGTATGCGTTGCCGCCAAGCCAGGTTTAATCGAGTCTGGCTCAGGTACTCTGGCGTTCGTGGCTCAACGCAGTTCGACCATGCGGCCGCCGCCCGGTCGCCAGCGGCTCTCCCGCGAGTTCATCGCCCAGCACCAGCGGGCGCGGATCATCGCCGCCCTCGCCGAGGAGACGGCCGCGCAGGGCTACCGCGCCGTCACCGTCGCCGACATCGTGCGCCGCGCCGGGATCGCCCGCAACACCTTCTACGAGAACTTCTCCTCGAAGGAGGACTGCTTCCTCGCCACCCAGGACTACGCGGTCGAGGAGGCGCTGGCGCCGCGTCGTCGAGCCGCGGCCGAGGTCGAGAGCTGGCAGGCGCGCGTCGACGCCGGGCTCGGCGCCTTCCTCGACTACGTCGCCGCCGAGCCCGCCCTGGCCCGCACCTGCATCGTCGAGGCGCTCTCCGCCGGCCCCGCCGCGCTGGCGCGCTACGAGGAGTCGCTGCAGTCCTTCATCCCGCTGCTGCGGATCGGCCGCGAGGACTCGCCCCACGGCGGCGAGCTGCCCGAGACGCTCGAGGAAACGATCATCGGCGGCATCTTCTGGATCATCTACCAGCGGATCATCCTCGGCGAAGCCGAGCAGATCGAGGCGCTGCGTCCCCGAGCTGGTCGAGTTCGCCCTGACCCCGTACATCGGCGCCGAGGCCGCGACCAGGCAGCGCCTGAGCACCGTGCCAAAGCCGCGTGACCAATTTCCCCGACCGGTATCGTCGCGTCCTGTGGCCGCTGACCCCGACGCACCCGAGACGGCCGCCGAGTATCCGCCCGAGCTCTCGCGCCTGCCGCCCGGCCGGCACGGCCTGCCGCGCGAGTTCGTCGTCCACAACCAGCGCGAGCGGCTGATCGCCGGGCTCGCCGAGGCGGTCGCCGAAAACGGCTACGCGCGGCACCACGATCGCCCACATCACCCGCCACGCGGCGGTCTCGCGGCGCACCTTCTACGAGCACTTCGGCAGCAAGGACGAGTGCTTCGTCGCCGCCTACGACACGGTCATGGCGGCAGCTGCGCGAGCGGGTCGACGCCGCCTTCGAGGCGGAGGACGACTGGCCGCACGCGGCCCGCGCCGGGATCGCCGCGATGCTCGCCTTCCTCGCCGCCGAGCCCAACCTGGCCCGCCTCTGCATGGTCGAGGCGCTGGTCGCCGGCCCGGTCGTGGTCGAGCGCTACGACGCCGCGATCCAGGCCTCGTCCCCTACTTCGAAGCGGGCCGCGAGGGCCGCTCCGCCGAGGTCCTCGCCCGGCTCTCGCCGACCACCGAGGAGGCCCTGGTCGGCGGCATGGTCTCGCTGATCTCCCGCCGCATCATCGCCGGCCAGACCGACGAGCTCGAGCAGCTGCTCCCGGACCTGGTCGAGTTCACCCTGACGCCCTACCTCGGCACCGCCGAGGCGGCGAAGCTCGCCCGCGAAGGCTGAGTCGCGCGCGCCCGCGGGGGCGAAGAATTTGCAATCCGCGCGCCCCGCGCGCAGATCTCACCTGAGACAATAAGTTTCGTGTTCGGCCTGCGCGAAAAGAAGATCAGCAACCAGCTCGACGAACTGGTGAGCCTGCAGCGTGCCCAGCACGAAGAGACGCGCGCCGGCCTGGAGCAGACGCGCAGCGGACTCGAGCAGACGCGGAGCGCCCTGGCCGAGTTCCGCGAGTTCAACCGCGAGATCCTCCTGCGCAACGAGAAGGTCTACCTGACGGTGATCGCCCGGCTCGAGGATCTGGGCGAAGAGATCCGGGGCAACACCGAGCAGACGCGGGCGCAGACGGAGGCCGTGCTGCGGCTGCTCGACCGCTTCGACGGCAATGGAGACGACCCCTCTCCGCAGCCTCCTTCGGACTTGTAGTTGAACTCAAGTCGGCTTTCTAGAGCCAAAAATTGGTGTGTTTTGGGTCTTGAATCTGGGCCGCCGATCTACGAACATACGTTCGTATGGAGATCGCCTGCGTCATCGATAGTCGCCTGGCGACTCCTGCGCGCCCGGGCCGTTCCGGGGGGTCCCGGCCCGGGCGCGCCTCTCTTCCTCGGCGCGACCCGGTCGCGGCGGCGGAGCGGACCGAGGCGATGGTGCGGGCGCTGGAGGCGATCGGCGCGGCGGTCGAGTCGCGAGCGCGCCGGGCGAGGTCTTCTTCGCGGTCGACGGGCTGCGCGGGATCCACGGCGGCGATGGCGCCGGCGTGCTCGCGGCGGCCCGCGAGGCGATCGGAGGCGCCCTGGGCGAGGACGCGGCGCCGCGGATCGGCGTCGGCGCCGACCCGGCTCGCCGCCTTCGCCGCCGCTCGCCGCGCGCGACGGCGACCGTCGGTCCATGCCGGCGCGGCCTGCGCGGCTTCCTCGGCGCCGCTGCCGGTCGCGATCCTGCCGCACCGCCTCGGCGTCGCCGGCGCGCGAGGCCGAGGAGCTGGTCGTCGCGCTGGAGCGGCTCGGGATCGGGACGCTGGGGGCGCTGGCGCGGCTCGGCCGCCGACCAGGTCGCCGACCGCTTCGGGCCGCTCGGGCTGCGGGCCCTGCGCCTCGCCCGCGGCGAGGAGGAGCCGCTGCGCGCCGCGCACCCCGCACGAGGAGCTGGTCGAGCAGATCGAGCTGCCGGAAGGGACCGCCGGGCGCCAGCTCGACCGCGCCCTCGAGCTGCTGGTCGACCGCCTGCTGGCGGCGCCGCAGCGGCGCGGGCGGACCCTGCTCGGGCTGCGGCTCGGGGCGCGGCTCGGCCGGCGGCGGCAGCTGGAGCGTCGAGCAGGGCCTGGGCCGGCCGAGCGCCTCGGCCGCGGGTCCTGCGCCGGCTGCTCGTCGCCGCGGCTGGAGGCGCTGCCGGGGCCGGCGGACGGCGCTGCGGCTGCGGGCGCTCGGCTTCGGCCCGCCGGCCGCCGACCAGCTCGAGCTCGCGGTCGGCGGCGGCGAGCCGCGGCGCCGCCGGCTCGGCGCCGGCGGTGCGCGAGGTCCGCGCCGCCCAGGGCGCCGAGGCGCTGCTGAAGATCCTCCCGGTCGACTCCGCCTCGCGGGTGCCCGAGCGCTGGGCGATGCTCACCCCCTTCCCGGAGCTGTGACGCCCGGGGCCTGCGCCGCCTCTACGCCCCGCGCCCGGTGCGCGGTCCGACGTCGGCGCCGGCGGCGTCCCGCGCGGCGGTCGACGGGGTCGCGGTCGAGGCGGTGCGCGAGGAGTGGCTGGTCGAGGACCGCTGGTGGACGCCGCGGCCGCTGCGCCGCCACTACTTCGAGCTGGCGCTCGCCGACGGCCGCGCGCTCACCGTCTTCCGCTGCCGCGGCGGCGGGCGCTGGTTCCGCCAGCGGGCCTGATGAGCGGCGCTGGACGCCGACGCCTCCATACATCGAGCTGCACGCGCACTCGGCCTTCTCCTTCCTCGACGGCGCCTCGACGCCCGCTGGAGCTGGCCGCCGCCGCCGCGGCGCTCGGCTACCCGGCGCTCGCCCTGACCGACCACGACGGCCTCTGGGGCTCGATGGAGTTCGCCCAGGCCTGCCAGCGGCCTCGGCCTGCGCCCGATCACCGGCGCCGAGCTGACCGTCGCCTCGCCCTGCCGATGGGCCGACAAGCCAGGACGAGCGACGTCCCGGCGCCACCTGACCCTGCTGGTCGAGGACGCGCGCGGGTATCGCAACCTCTGCCGGCTGCTGACCGCTCGCCCACGCGCACACCCGCGACAACACAGCGCGGACCGCGGACGCAGCCGTGGGCGACGCTGGAGCAGGTGGAGGAGCACGCCGAGGGGCTCGTCTGCCTCTCCGGCTGCGCCCGCGACGGCGCCCTCGCCGGGGCCTGGGAGCGCGGCGACACCGCCCGCGGCGAGCGGCTCGGCCGGCGGCTGCTCGCGCGCCTTCGGGCCGCGAGCGCTTCCGGGTCGAGCTGCAGCGGCCCTACTGGCGCCGCGACCGCGCCCGCAACCGCTGGCTCGCCCTGCTCGCCGAGCGGCTCGGCGTCCCCACCGTCGCCACCGGCAACGTCCACGCCCACAACCGCCGCCGCGCGCCGCCTGCAGGACGCGCTCGTCGCCGTCCGCCTGCGGCGAGACGCTGGAGGAGTCCGAGCCGCGGCCGGCGCGGCAACCGCAGCTCGGCGCTGGTCTCGCCGGCGGCGATGGCGGCGCGCTTCGCCGAGCACCCCGAGGCGGTCGCCGAGACCGTCCGCCTCGCCGAGCGCCTGCGCTTCGACCTCACCGACCGAGCTCGGCTACCGCTACCCGCGCCAGGACGACCGACGCCGACCGCGAGCTCGGCCGAGCTCTGCCGCCAGCGGCTCGCGCGAGCGCTACGCCGGCAGCCCGCGCCGGGCGCGAGGCCGAGGCGCCGGCTCGAGCAGGAGCTGGCGACGATCCGCCAGCTCGGCCTCTCCGGCTTCTTCCTCCTCCACCACGACCTGCTCGAGCTGGCCCGCGAGGTCGCCGTCGAGGTCCGCGGCCGCGGCTCGGCCCGCGCGCGTGCTGCCGCCGGGGCGCGGGCGCGGCTCCAGCGTCAGCTCGATCGTCTGCTACCTGACCGGCCTCTCCCACATCGACCCGGTCAAGGCCGACCTCTTCGCCGGCCGCTTCCTCAACGACGAAGCGACCTCGATGCCCGACATCGACCTCGACTTCCCGCGCGACATCCGCGAGGTGCTGATCCCGCGCGTCCACGAGCGTCTACGGCGCCGACCGCTCGGCCCTGGTCGCCGCCTTCCCGACCTACCGCCCGCGCGGCGTCGTCCGCGACCTCGGCAAGGCGCTGGGGCTGCCGCCGGCGGAGATCGAGCAAGGTGGCGAAGACGGTCGGCTTCCACGAGTCCGCGGCCGAGATCGAGCGCGACGTCGTCGCCGCGATCGGCGCCGAGCGCGCCGCCGCGCCGCGCTGGCAGGCGCTGCTGTGGCTCTGCGCCGACGCGATCGGGCCTGCCCCGCCACGCCTCCCAGCACCCGGGCGGGATGGTGATCTCGACCGAGCCGCTGATCGACGTCTGCCCGGTCGTGCCGGCGGCGATGGCGGGCCGCCAGATCGTCCAGTGGGACAAGGACTCCTGCGCCGACGCCGGCTTCCTCAAGATCGACCTGCTGGGGCTGGGGATGCTCTCCGCGGTCGAGCGCTGCGTCGACGAAGTCGGCGACGCACCCGCGGCGAGCAGCTCGACCTCTCGCGGATCCCGCTCGACGACGAGCGAGACCTTCGAATCGATCCGCGCCGCCGAGACCACCGGCGTCTTCCAGATCGAGAGCCGGGCGCAGATGCAGATGCTGCCGCGGACCCAGCCGCGCGAACCTCGACGACCTCACCGTGCAGGTGGCGCTGGTGCGGCCGGGGCCGATCCAGGGCGGCGCCGTCCATCCCTATATAGAGAGGCGCAAGCGGCTGCGCGAGGACCCCGGCTTCGAGGTCCCCTACGAGCACCCGCTGCTGGAGCCGGTGCTGGAGGAGACGCTGGGGACGATCGTCTACCAGGAGCAGGTGATCGAGGTGGCGATGGCGCTCGCCGGCTTCACCTCCTCGCGAGGCCGAGGGGCTGCGGCGGGCGATGAGCCGCAAGCGCTCGCAGGCAGGCGATCGAGGAGCACCACGAGCGCTTCGTCGCCGGCGCCGCCGCCGAGCACGGCGTCGCCGCCGGAGCTCGGCGCGAGCGGGTCTGGGAGCAGATCCAGGGCTTCTCCGGCTTCGGCTTCCCGAAGGCGCACTCGGCCGCCTTCGGCCTGCTCGCCTACCAGTCGGCCTGGCTGCGGGTCCACCGCGGCCCCGAGTTCCTCTGCGCGCTGCTGAACGAGCAGCCGATGGGCTTCTACCCGCCCGACTCGCTGGTCCACGAGGCGCAGCGGCGCGGCATCCGCATCGCGCCGCCCGACGCCAACCGCAGCCGCGTCCTCTGCCACGTCGAATCGCCGCGCCAGGAGCCGGAGCTGCGCGGCGGGCTGGTGGTGCGGATCGGGCTCGGCTACGTGAAGGGGGTGCGCGGAGGAGGAGATGGAGGCGCTGGTCGCCGAGCGCGAGCGCGGCGGCGCCTACCGGGGGATCGCCGAGCTCGCCTCGCGCTCGGGGGCGGGCCTGCCGAGCCTCGAACGGCTGGCCTGGGCGGGGGCGCTGGACGGCGATCCCGGCCGGCGGCGACGGCGAGCGGCGCGAGGCGCTCTGGCGGGTCGGCGTCGCCGGCGCCGGCCGCGGCAGCGCCGGCGGGACCCAGCTGGCGCTGCCGATCGAGCCGCCGCGAGCCGCCGCGAGCTGGAGCCGCTCGGCGAGTGGGGCAAGCTGATCGCCGACTACCGCTCGACCGGCATCGCGCTCGGCAAGCACCCGCTGGAGCTGCTGCGGCCGGGCCTCGACCCGAGCGATCCGCCGCAGCGCCGACCTGCGAGCGGTCGCCGACGGCGCCGACGGTCGAGGTGGCCGGCATGGTCGTCGCCCGCCAGCGCCCGGAGACCGCCAAGGGGATCGTCTTCATGCTGCTCGAGGACGAGCGCGGCGTCGTCAACCTGATCGTGCCGCGCCGGTCTACGACCGCCACCGCGCCCTCGTCCGCGCCGCCCCGCTGCTCGCGCGCCCGCGGCCGCCTCGAGCGCCGCGAAGGCGCGTCAACGTCCTCGTCGCCACCGTCTGGGAGCTCGAGCGCACCGAGCCGCTCCCCCCGCCGTCGCCGCCCCGACCGCCCCGAACCGCCGCCCGCCGCCTCCCGCAAGCGCGCAGCGCGCCGTCGCCGAGCTGCGCGCGGTCGCCCCGGCTGGGCACAGCTTCGGGCGGCGGGGTTGAGGGGGCGGTGGGTGGCGGTTCGGGGTTGGCGCCCCTCGTTTGACTCGGGCCGGAAGGGTGGGTGGGGTGTCCTCCTACCTTCGCTGGGAAATCCGCCCCGGACGACGCACCCGTCCGAGATGGCTCTAGGGGCGGATTTCTAACGCCGCTCGTACGGAGGACACCCCACCCACCCTCGCCACTCCGGGATCTGCTCTGGGATAACTGGGAAAGCCCCAGGGTTCGGGTGTTGGCGCCGGGGGTTCGTGGTGCTTAGGTGCCCAAGGGTTCGGAGCGCTTGCTCTCGGGGTTCGATCGCCTGGGTCCGCGAGGGGGTCTTCACGGTTTCTCGAACCTCGCCGGCGGCTGCTAATCCGAAACCCGCAAGACGATCTTGCCGCCGCCGTGGCTCGATTCGGCGAGCCGGTGGGCGTCGGCGACGTGCTCCAGCTCGAACAGCTCGGAGAGCTGGACCCGCAGGCGGCCGTTCTCGATCAGGTGGATCAGGCCGTCGAGGCCGACCGGGTCGGGCTCGACGAGGATGCCGCCGGCCCGCGGCTGCAGCGCCCTGGCCCGCTCGCGCAGCTCGGCCACCGAGCTGGCCGAGACCGAGACGAGGATCCCGCCCGGGCGCAGCACCTCCAGCGAGCGCTCGCCGTTGGCGCCGGTGCAGTCGATCACCGCGTCGAGGTCGAGAAGCAGGTTCTCGAAGCGCTCCTCGCGGTAGTCGATCGTGCGCTTCACCCCGAGCTCGGCCAGCGCCGGCGCCTGCTCGGCGCGGGCGGTGGCGAAGACGTTGGCGCCGCGGGCGGCGGCGATCTGCACGGCGAGGTGGCCGACCCCACCGGCGGCGCCGTGGACGAGCACATCGTCGCCGGCCTGCACCCGCGCCGTGTCGACCAGCATCTGCCAGGCGGTCAGCCCGGCCAGCGGCAGCGCCCCCGCCTCCTCCAGCGAGAGCACCGCGGGCTTGGCGGCGAAGTGGCGCGAGGGGGCGGTCACGTACTCGGCGTAGGCGCCCGCCTGGCGCGGGAACCAGGGCATCCCGAAGACCTCCTCGCCGACCTCGAAGCGGGTCACGCCGGTCCCGATCGCGCTCACCGTCCCGGCGACGTCCCAGCCGATCCGCAGCGGCGGCTCGCCGAGCACCGCGGCCATCCCCTTCCCCTGCCTGGTCTTGCAGTCGACCGGGTTGACCCCGGCGGCGCGGACCCGGACCTGGACCTCGGTCGGCAGCGGCTCCGGCGCCGGCACGTCCTCCAGGCGCAGCACCTCGGGGGCGCCGAACTCGTGCAGGACGACCGCCTTCATCGCTCGTCGGAGGACGGCACGCCGGTGCGGCTGCGCGTCGCGCTCGACTGATCCTCGCCCGTCGGTCGCACTGCGAGGACGACGATGTCGTCGCGCAGGGCACCGCCACCCCGGGACAGCGCGTCCTCGCGCAGCGCCGCGGTCAGCTCCCCGAGCTCGGCGCCCGCGAACTCGAGCGCGATCTCGGCCATCCCCTCGGCGTCGCGATGCGCCTCGACCGGGCCGGCCTCGTGCCAGCCGTCGGTGCTGAGGACCAGGGTCTCGCCCGGCCCGATCGTCGTCTCGTGGCGCGCGGCGGCGCCGCCGCCCAAGCGCCCAGCACCGAGCCGCCGCCGAACCGCGCCGCGCCCCTCTCGCCGAGATGGACCGCCGGCGGGTGCCCGGCGCTCGCCAGCGAGACCGTCCAGCCGCCTCCCTCGCCGGCGCGCATGCGGACCAGCAAGGCCGTCGCGAAGTCGTTCAGCCCGCTGCCCTCGAGCAGCAGCTCGTTGACCCGGTTCAGCACCTCCTCGGGCTCCTCGACCTCGCGGATCAGCCCGCGCACCGCGTGGCGCATGGCGACCGAGACGCTGGCCGCGGCGCCGCCCTTGCCGGCGACGTCGCCGATCAGGACCCAGCAGCCGTCGGCGGTCGGCAGCACGTCGTAGATGTCGCCGCCGATCTCGATCCCGTCGCCGGCGGCCTCGAAGACGACCGAGAACTCGAGGCCCGGGACCGCGCGCCGGCCGCGGCGGCCGCAGCCCGCGCTGCAGGTCGCGGGCGATCGAGTCGCGCTCGCGGAACAGCCGCGCGTTGTCGAGCGCCAGCGCCGCCCGCCCGCCGAGCTCGGCGAGGAACTCGAGGTCGGTCGCGTCGTAGCGCAGGTTGGCGCGAGCGTGGAGGAAGGAGAGGGTGCCGAGGTTGCTGCCCCGCGCCCGCAGCGGGACCACCGCGGCGGAGTTATAGCCGGCCTCCTCCATCAGTTTCCGGTGCTCCGGGCTCTGGACCACCTGGTCGACCACCTCGGGCGCTTTCAGGTCGTGCCAGATCATCGCCCGGTCTTCGCGCAGGACCAGCGCGGCCGGGTGATCGCTGGCCGGGTCGAGCGGCGAGCGTTGGCGGATCTGCTCCAGCGCCGCCGCCACCCGTGGCTGACCGGCGGCGGCGACGCTGTCGCCGAGCGAGCCGTCGCGGCGGACGAAGTCGATCACGCAGACCTCGGCCAAGTCGGGGATCGCCGAGTGGACGATGTTGCGTGCGGTTTCCGCCGGATCGAGCGAGGAGTCGAAGTCGCGGCTGGCGCCGGCGAGGAAGCTCTGGGCGCGCCGTCGCCGCACCTCGTCGGTGATGTCGCGGGCGACCACCGAGGCGCCGACCACCCCCAGCACCGGGTCCTCGATCCGCGAGACGGTCAGCGAGACGTCGATGCCGGTGCCGTCCTTGCGGACCCGGTGGGTCTCGTAGGTCTCGAGCCGTTCGCCCCGGCGCACCCGGTCGAGGATCTCCCGCTCCTCGTGTTTGAGGCTGTCCGGCATGAGGAAGGCGACGTGCTGGCCGATCGCCTCCTCGGCGCTGTAGCCGTAGAGGCGTTCGGCGGCCGGGTTCCAGGTGGCGATCACCCCGTCGAGGCCCTTGCTGAAGACCGCGTCCTGGGTCCCGGCGACGACCTGCGCCAGGTGGCTCTGGGCGCGCTCGGCCCGCGCTCGCTCGCGGCGCCGGGCGATGAAGGTGGCGAGCTGATCGGAGAAGGCCCCCAGCAGTGCCAGCAGTTCCTCGGATGGCGGGCTGAACGAGCGGGCGTGGAACTCGGCCACCCCCAGCACCCCCTCGGGATGCCCGACCGGGAGCGGGATCGCCAGCGCCGCGCTCAGGCCCAGCTCGGCCGCGGTCGCCCCGCGCGGGTAGAGCGGGCTGCGGGCGAAGTCCGGCGCCCAGGCGATCTCGCCCTCCTCCCAGGCCCGTCCCGGCAGCCCCTTGCCGCGCTCGACGACCAGCTCGCGGCTGTGGCGCCAGAGCGGCTCGGCGTCGAGGTCGGCGACGCTCCAACCGGAGACGAAGCGCAGGATCGGCTCCCCCTCGCCGGCTTCCCAGAGCGCCCCCGCGTCCCAGCGCAGGAGGTGGGCGACGGTGAAGAGGAAGTCGCCGGCGATCTCGTCGAGGGACTCGCCCTCGAGCAGCCGCGAGGCCAGTTGCCGCTGGCTCCGCAGATAGCGTCGCAGCTCGAGTTCGCCTGGCCGCTCCACCTTTCAAAGCTACCCCAGCCGCTGTCGCGGCGGCGCGGCTGTTGCTAGCGTCGGGTGATGAAGCGCATCAACATCTCCAGCCCCGAGTTCGAGTATGACCCCGAGGATCCCGACGGCTTCCGCGCCGGCATGGCGCGGCTCGGAGAGGCGCTCGGCGCCAAGGAGTCGGGCACCAGCGTCTACGAGCTGGCCCCCGGCCAGGCGGTCTGCCCGTACCACTACGAGGTCGGCGAGGAGGAGTGGCTGCTGGTCCTCTCCGGCAACCCGACCCTGCGCCACCCCGGCGGCAGCGAACGCCTCGAGGCCTGGGACGTCGCTCTGCTTCCCGCGCGGCCCCGAGGGCGCCCACGCGATCCGCAACGAGACCGAGGCGAGCGCCCGCGTGCTGATGTTCTCGACCGTCGTCGTCCCGACCGCGACCGTCTACCCCGACAGCGACAAGGTCGGGATCTGGACCGGCGACGAGGCCACCGACGTCCTCGTCAAGCGCGACAGCGCGGTCGGCTACTACGCGGGCGAGGCCTGAGGGCCGGGCCGGCTCAGGCCTCGGGCAGCTCGATCAGCCGCCGCGCCGGCGCCCCCGGGCGCAGCTTCGTCGCCCCCTGAGGACGCAGGCCGTCGAGCAGCAGGCCGAGGTAGCGCTGCCAGAGGTCCTCGCGCAGGCCCGGGAAGGGCAGGTCGCCGGCCGAGCTGGCGGCGCCGATCAGAAAGACCAGGTCCTGGCCGGCGACGTCGGCGCGCACGACCCCGGCGCGCTGGGCCCGGCGGACCAGCTCCGAGCAGAGGTCGAGCATCCGCTTGCGCTGCGGTGCCAGGTCGGCGGCGGCGACGCAGCGGTCCTTGGCGGCATCGGAGACGCCGCGGTCCTGGTGGGAGCGCTCGGTCATCTCGTAGAGGAAGCGCTCGATCCCCCGCCAGGGGTCGGGCTCCTCGAGGCAGTCGGAGGCGATCCCGATCGCCTCCTCCATCTTCGTCGCGACGATCGCCGCGATCAGGTCGTCCTTGGTCGGGAAGCGACGGTAGACCGTCCCCTCGCCGACCCCGGCCCGCTCGGCGATCTCCGCGGTAGAGGCGTCGAGCCCGCGCTCGGCGAAGACCTCGCTGGCGGCGGCGACGATGCGGGCGCGGTTGCGGGCGGCGTCCGCGCGCAGCGCCAGCCCTGCCAGCACCTCCTCTCCGGTGACCGTCATCGCCCCGATCGTACTCCATGCGGAGCGTGCCCTCCGCTTTACCGGAGCGCATACTCCGCTTTTGCTAGGGTGCCGACCTTGACTTCTTCCCAGGCAAGCACCGACCGCAGCCGCTGGCTGGCCCTCTACGTCCTCTGCGCGGGGATGCTGATGATCGTCCTCGACGCGACGATCGTCAACGTCGCCCTGCCCTCGATCCAGGACGACCTCGGCTTCTCCCAGAGCAACCTCGCCTGGGTCATCAACGCCTACATGATCCCCTTCGGCGGTCTGCTGCTGCTGGCCGGCCGGCTCGGCGACCTGGTCGGCCAGCGCCGCATCTTCCTGCTCGGCCTGACGATCTTCACCGTCGCCTCGCTGATCTGCGCGCTCTCCGTCAACCAGGAGATGCTGGTCGGCGCCCGCTTCGTCCAGGGGATCGGCGGCGCCCTCTCCTCGGCGGTGATCCTGGGGATGATCGTGACGATGTTCCCGGAGCCCGGGAGCCAGGCGAAAGCGATCGGCGTCTACGGCTTCGTCGCCTCCGCCGGCGGCTCGATCGGGCTGCTGCTGGGCGGCGTCCTCACCGACGCGATCAGCTGGCACTGGATCTTCATCATCAACCTGCCGATCGGGGTCGGCGTCGCCTACCTGGCGACGCGCTTGGTCCCGAACCGCGAGGGAATCGGTCTGGATCAGGGCGCCGACTACCCCGGCGCGGCTCTGATCACGTTCTCGCTGATGCTCGGCGTGTTCACGATCCTGCAGATCAGCGAGTGGGGCTGGATCGACCCTCGCACGCTCGGCCTCAGCGCCGTCTCGGCCGTCCTGCTGGCCGTCTTCATCCACCGGCAGGCGACGATCGCCAACCCGCTGATGCCGCTGCGGCTCTTCGAGTCGCGCAACGTGGTCGGTTCCAACGTCCTGCAGGCGCTGCTGGTCGCCGGCATGTTCGGGATGTTCTTCCTCGGCGCCCTCTACCTGGGGCGAGTGCTCGAATACTCGCCCCTCGAGGTCGGCTTCGCCTTCCTGCCGACGACGATCGTGATGGGCACCCTCTCGCTCGGCTTCTCGGAAAAACTGATCATGCGCTTCGGTCCCCGCACGACCCTGATCCCCGGTGTCGCGGCGGTCGTCGTCGCCCTGCTGCTGTTCTCCCGCACCCCGGTCGACGGCAACTACCTGACCGACCTGCTGCCGCCCTTCCTGCTGATCGGCGCCGGCGTCGGCACCTCCTTCCCGGCGATCATGACCCTGGCGATGTCGGGGGCGACCCCGGAAGACTCGGGCCTCGCGTCCGGCCTGGTCAACACCAGCATGCAGGTCGGCGGCGCGATCGGCCTGGCGCTGCTGGCGACGCTCTCGACCGAACGCAGCGACTCGCTGATCGCGAGCGGCACGGCCGAAGCCGCGGCGCTCAACTCCGGCTACCACCTCGCCTACCTGGTCGGCGCCGGCCTGGCGGCGATCGCGGTGGCGATCGCGATCTTCGTCCTGCGGCCGACGCCGATGCCCGCCGCGCCCGGCGAGCCGGGTCCCGAGGGGGAGCCGGACAGCGACCGCGCGGACGACCGCGCGCCCGCCTACGCCGAGTAGCCTGACCCGATGGAACACGCCGTGGTCATCGGCGGCGGCACGATGGGCGCCGGGATCGCCTTCGCCCTCGCCCGCGCCGGGATCGAGACCGAGCTGGTCGAGGTCAGCGAGGAGCTGGCGGCGGCGGGGGTCGAGCGGGCCGCAGAGATGATCGACGACGCCGTCGTCCGCGGACGGCTCACGGTCGCCGACGCCGAAGCCTCCAAGCGGGGGCTGCGTCCGCGGGTCGGCGTCGACGGCGCCACCGCCGCGCCCCGGGTCGCGATCGAGGCCGTCCCCGAGCGCCTGGACCTGAAGCGCGAGATCCTCGCCGCCGCCGAGGCCCTCGACCCCGCCCTGCTCGCCTCCAACACCAGCGGCATCTCGATCGACCTGCTCGCCGAGCCGCTGCGCGACCCCAGCCGCTTCCTCGGCCTGCACTTCTTCAACCCGGTCCCGGCGATGGCGCTGGTCGAGGTCGTGCTCGGCGCGCGCACCGCCGAGGCGACGGCCGCCGCCGCCGCCGACCTGGTCGCCGAGATCGGCAAGGAGGCCGTCGTGGTCGGCGACTCGCCCGGCTTCGCCACCAGCCGCCTCGGCCTCGCGCTCGGCCTGGAGGCGATCCGGATGGTCGAAGCCGGGGTCGCCGAGCCGGCCGACATCGACCGGGCCATGGTCCTCGGCTACCGCCACCCGGTCGGGCCGCTGCGGCTCACCGACATCGTCGGCCTCGACGTCCGCCTCGACATCGCCCGCAACCTGCGCGAGGCCTACGGCGAGCGCTTCGCCCCGCCGCCCCTGCTCGAGCGGATGGTCGCCGAGGGTCGCCTCGGCAAGAAGTCCGGCAGGGGTTTCTTCACCTGGGACTAAAGCGTTCGTGGCAGTGGCCGATGGGAAGTCGATGCCGACGCGCCCCGTCAAGATCCCCGCCGCCGTGAGCTCTTTCGCCGAAGCCCCGGACGAGGTCGGCCGGATGGGCCGGATCTCCGGCGTCCTCTGGATGGCCTCCGCGGTGGTGGCGCTGATCGCCACCTTCCTGCCCGGGGCCGAGCACGTCGGTGCCGGCTGGGTCGCCGGCGCGGCGATCCTCGTCTTCCTCTACGGCCTCGGCAGCCTCACCGGGGCGATCCCCTGGGAACAGACCTCGCTCGACACCCTGGCGATCGGGATGGCGGTGACGGTGCCGATCGTCGGCCTGACGATCTACATGACCGGCGGCTCGCTCAGCTACATCGAGCCGCTGCTGGTCTGCTCGCTGCTCTACGCCGCCTTCTTCTTCCCAGCCCGCCTCGCCTGGCCGCTCTCGATCGAGCTGGTGGCGATCGCCGGCACGCCGCTGCTCTACGACAGCCAGGCGATCGACAACGCCTTCCTGCCCCGCTACCTCGCCCTCGCGGTCGGCTTCCTCGCCGCGACCTGGGTGATGGTCGGGCTCAAACGTCGCCTGGTCGAGGCCGAGGCGCGCCAGCGGGCGATCGCCAACCGCGACCCGCTGACCGGGGTCGGCAACCGCCGCGAGTTCGACGCCGCCCTGCACGCCGAGCTGGCGGCCCGCACGTTGCCCCGGGGAGGTCGCCGGCAGGCCGACGAGACGCCATTGGCGCTGCTGATCTTCGACCTCGACGACTTCAAGGGAGTCAACGACCGCTACGGGCACCAGGTCGGCGACGCGGTGCTTCGCGAGGCCGCCTCCCGGGCCCAGTCGATGCTGCGCTCGACCGACAGCCTGGCCCGGATCGGCGGCGACGAGTTCGCGATCATCGCCCCCGGCGCCCAGGGCGAGAACGCGCGGCGGATCGCCGAATCCATCCGCACCGCGGTCAGCGCCCACGATCCCGGCGAGCCCGGCCCCGCGCCCAGCGCCTCGATCGGCTGGGCGGTCTTCCCCGAGGACGGCGCCGACTTCGAGACCCTGATGCACCGCGCCGACCAGCGAATGATGCGGTTGAAGACGGGCCGCGATCCGGATGACCCGGCGCGGCTCCCCGACCGCTCCCTCCAGGGCGGCTAGCGCTCGAGCGCGGCCGACTCGAGCACGCCGAGCAGCTGCGTCACCCGGCAGACCAGCAGCCGCTCCTCGTCGATCTCGACCCAGGCGCCGGCGGCGGCCGGGAAGACGACGTGGTCGCCGGGGGCGACCGGCATCTCGACCCCGGCCTGCGCCCACCAGTCGAGGCCGGGCCCGACGGCGAGGACGATTCCCTGCTCGGGCGGCGGCTCGTGGGTGCCGGGCGGCACCACCAGGCCCGAGCGGCGGACCCGGTCCTGGTCGAGCTCCTTGATCACGATCTGGTCGAACAGCGGCCGCAGCTGGTGCCGGACCGACTCGGTCGGGTCGGGGATCTGCGCGGTGCCCACGCCCTAAGTCTGCCGCATCGTCATATTGGCCGGATGCGGATCGCCAGCCTCGTCCCCTCGGCCACCGAGATGCTCTTCGCCCTCGGCCTGGGCGAGAGCGTCGTCGCGGTCACCCACGAGTGCGACTACCCGCCCGCCGCGGCCGGGCTGCCGCAGCTGACGGCGACGGTCCTGCCGCCGGGCCTCGACGCCGGCGAGATCGACGCCGAGGTGAAGCGGGTGGTCGGCGAAGGCCGCGCCCTCTACAGCCTCGACGAGGAGGCGCTGACCGGGCTGGCCCCGGACCTGATCGTCACCCAGGCGGTCTGCGACGTCTGCGCGGTCTCCTACGAGGACGTGGTCGAGCTCGCCGCCCGCCTGCCCGGCCCGCCCCGGGTCGTGCAGCAGGACCCGAGCACGCTCGCCGGGGTGCTCGCCGACGTCACCGATCTCGCCGCCGCCGCCGGCATCCCCGCGCGCGGCCGCGAGCTGCGCGCCGAGCTGGAGGCGCGGCTCGACGCCGTCCGCGCCGCCGTCGCCGGGGCGGGGCGACCCCGCACCCTCGCCCTCGAGTGGCTCGACCCGCCGTTCGTCGGCGGCCACTGGATCCCGGAGATGATCGCGATCGCCGGCGGCGAGGACGTGATCGGGGTCAGCGGCGAGAAGTCGCCCGAGGTCGCCTGGGAGCGGCTCGCCGGGCTGGCCCCGGACCTGGTCGTGGCGATGCCCTGCGGCTGGTACGTCGAGGACTCGCGCGCGCAGGCGCTCGAGCACCGGGAGCGGATCGCCGCGCTCGGCGCCGGGCGGGTCTTCGCCGTCGACGCGGCCTCCACCTACTCGCGGCCGGGCCCGCGGCTGATCGAGGGCACCGAGCTGCTCGCCCATCTCCTGCACCCCGACCTGGTCGCCGCCGCCGGCCGAGATCGCCTTCGCCGATCTCGGGGCGCGTATAGGCTGAGCGGGTGCCCGAGCAAGGCCAGTCGAGCGCGGTGCGGATAGCTTGGATCTGCGCCTCGGCGCTGGCGATCTTCGTCGTCTGGCTGCTGCTCAACTCCGCCGGCGGCGGCGGTGTCGGCTTCTTTTACTCGATCCCGATCGGGCTCGCGACCTGGTGGTTCGGGATCCGCGCCGGGTTCGTCGCCGCACTCGCCTGCTGCGTCCTTTACGTGATCGGGGCGCTGGTCGACCCGGTCAGCAACGTCGGCGTCGCGCTGGCGATCCGCGCGATCGCCTTCACCGGCGTCGTCCTCCTGCTCTCGATCCTGCGCGAGCGGGTGATCGTGCTCGAGCACTCGGCCGAGGAACTCGACGCGATCCGGGCGGCGCTGACCCCGGCCAGCCTGCCGGAGCTGCGCGACGTCGACGCCGGCGCCGCCTTCGCCCCCTCGGAATTCGGCGTCTCCGGCGACTTCTACCTGCTCACCAACGGGCCCGACGGCTCCACCGTCGCGGTCGTCGGCGACGTCGTCGGCCACGGCCCGCGGGCGGCCCGGCTCGCCACTTTCATCAGGGCCCGCTTCGCCGCCTTCGCCGCCAACACCAGCGCCCCCGAGCAGATCCTCGAACTCGCCAACGGCGCCCTGCTCGAGCGCCCCGGCCGCGAAGAAGACCTGGTCAGCGCGATCTGCCTGCGCTACGAGCCGGCCGCCGGGACGCTCTCGTGGGCGGTCGCCGGCCACCCGCCGCCGCTGCACCTCCCCGACCTCGAGGAGCTCGACCGGCACGGTTCGACGATGCTGCTCGGGGTCAGCGAGGACCTGCCGCTCTCCAGCGCCCAGATTCCGCTGGCGCCCGAGGAGGGGGTGCTCGTCTACACCGACGGCGCCACCGACGTGCGTCGCGGCCGCGAGATGTTGGGGCGCGAGGGGTTCTCGGGGCTGCTGGCCCCGTTCGCCCACCTCCCGGCCCGCCACCTCGCCCAGCGCGCCCACGGCGCCGTGCTCGAGTGGACCGACGCGCCGCTGGTCGACGACCTCTGCGTCGTCGTCCTGCGCCCGAAGCCCGCCCCCTAGGAGGGCTTGGCGAAACTCCCCGCCCGCACCCGGCGGCGGCGGACACGGCGCGGTGCGGCGTCCTCAGTCGGCCAAATAGCTCTGCTATTCGGCCTCCCTGCGTCCTTGCCCCGCTTGGTCCGGCGCTCGCCGGCCGCAACCGCGAGTTTCGCCAATCCCTCCTAGCTACTCGCCGAGCGGCGCTCGTCAGACGAAGCGCTTGACGAACCCCAGCGCGGTGTCGCAGACCTCGCGCCAGCCGGCGTCGATCGTCAGCGAGTGACCGCGGTTCGGGATTTTGACGATCTCGGTCACCGCCTCGTTCTTGCTCTGTTTCTTGTAGGAGGCATTGGCGATTGCCCACGGAACCGTGTGGTCGACCTCGCCGTCGATGATCAGCAGCGGCCCCCGGGCGGGGTTCTTCGGGTCGAGCTTGGCCTCGGTCAGCGGGTTCAGGTTGGCGTTGGCCATCTGCATCAGCGCCACTCCGGGCGCCGCCACGTGGTAGGTCTCGTAGAGCGCCTTCGCCTCCTCGTCGGTCAGCGCGTTGGCCCAGCCGTACTTGAACTGGTCGAGGGTGAGGGTCACCGCCCGGCCCTTGTTGAGCGGGTTGGCGAGCACCGGCTTCGCCGATTTCAGCGCCGAGAGCGGCAGCGGCAGGACGCCGCGGAAGGGCCCGGGGTCGATCGCCACGGTGGCGCCGGAGAGGCCGCGGTCGGCGATCATCTGGCAGAGCAGGCCGCCGGTCGAGTGGCCCATCACCGCCGGCTTCCTGGCGAGCTTGTCGATCACCTCGGCGGTGTGGCCGGCGATCATCCCCAGCGTCTTCTTGGCGAAGACGTCGGGATTGGCCCGCGCCTGCTCGACGGTCTCGGGGTCATCGGGCCAGTCGGGGGTGATCCCGGCGTAGCCGGCCTCCTCGAAGACGCCGACCCAGTTGTCCCAGCTGCTGGGCAGCAGCCAGAGCCCGTGGATGAACACGACCGGGGTCTTCCCGCTCGCGTTGGCCTTCTCAATCTGCCGGTTCTCGCGCTCGCTGATCGCCATCTCAAGCCTCTCTCGTGAGCCAATGGGGGATCGCCGGATGATCGCAGTACCTAGGATGAGCCGGGTGCAGCCGCAGGAGAAGAAGCCGATCAACTGGCGCGCCTGGTTCCTCGGCGCCCTTGTCGTCCTCGTCCTCGTCGTCGCCCTGCAGAACTCCCAGCAGGTCAGCGTCGATGTCCTCACCGCCAGCTTCAACGCGCCGCTGATCGTGATCCTCCTGATCGCGGTCGGGATCGGGGCCCTGATCGGCTATGCGGCGCCGGTCCTCCTGCGCCACCGCCGCTCGGAGCGCGACAGGGCCAAGGGGTTGAAGGAGAAGAACTAGGGGAGGGCCGCCGCGGCGCTTCCGAAGATCTCCCGCGAGGGGATCCCGATCACCTCGCCCCGGAAGCGCTTGCTGGTCCCGTAGACGACCCAGGTGGTGTCGATTTCGCCGATCTCGAGATCGAGCCGGAGCTCGTCGGGGTGCAGCGCCAAGTGCTCGAGGTGCGTCAGGCCGGCGTCGTAGCGGCCTTCCAGCAGCTCTTCGGCGACGATCGGCTTCGACTGCACGTCGACGATCTCCTCCCAGTCGCCGCGGTCGATGTAGCCGGCGGTGGCGGGAACGAGTCCGAGCGTCCTGGGTCGCTCGACCTCGCGGCGGCTCAGCACCGCCAAAGCCTTGGTCGGGATAGATGAAGGTGTCGACGACGAACACCTCGTCCCAGTACTTCTCGGTCACCTCGTGGACCAGCGGGTGGGCGCTGCACTGGATCAGGAAGGCGTCTTCCCGCCCCCGGATCATCTCCAGCCCGTCGAAGAAGTCGCCGATGTAGTCGACCGAATAGTCCTCGACGCCCTGGAAATCCATGTAGTTCCTGCACGCCCGCTCGTGGCAGGTGCCCGTCGGCCCCAGGGTCACGAGCGTGATCGCCGAATCGCGGGTTGCAGAATCCATCCCTATGAACGAGAGTAGTCGACTACACAAGATTGTCAACGGCATTTAGCCTGGAAATCGGAGCGGAGATGAGCGTTCTCCCGGAGGAGATCCCGCAGGACTGGTACGCGACGGCGTTCGATGGCGCCAGCGCTGAGATGGCGTGGACCGAGCGCACCGAGTCGGAAGTCGAGCGGGTGATGAAGATGCTGCGCCCGCAGGGCGGCGAGCGGGTTCTCGACCTCGCCTGCGGATCGGGCCGCCACTCGATCGAGCTCGCGCGCCGCGGGTTCTCGGTGGTTGGCGCCGACATCTCGGCGGAACTGATCGAGATCGCCAATCGCGACGCCGGCGCCGAGCCGGACCTCGACGTCGACTTCGTCGAGGGCGATCTCCGCGCGCTCGGGTTCGACGGCGAGTTCGACCTGGTGCTGAACCTCAACGACGGTGCGATCGGGTATCTCGAGACCGACGCGGAGAACCTCCGCACCTTCGGGGTGATCTCCCGTGCCCTCCGCCCGGGAGGCCGGAACCTGATCCAGCTTCCGAACGTCCTCTACGCCAGGGAGAACCTGCCCCAGCGCTCCTGGATCCCGAGCTCGTCGATGGTCGAACTGGTCGAGCACCGCTGGAACAAGCGCGACCGCTACATGGAAGGAATCATGATCGCCGCCCGCTTCGGCGAGGTCCTCGACGGGCTCGAGGGGATCGAATTCCGCCAGCGCCTCTACACCGTCGACGAACTGCGCGAGATCTACGCCTCGGTCGGCATGGAGCTGACCGACGTCTTCCACGGCAGCGGCAAGCGCCGCGAGCCGACCTCGAAGCAGTTCGAGGTCTTCGCCGAGGCTCGCAAGGCCGCCTGAGCCGCACACCGATCCTCGTAACTGATTGCGGGAGCATTAAATACTCATGTATTATTGATCAATCGCACGCACTGACCCAAGCTCGGTGGAGGGGTGCCGACCGACGGCATGAGGACGCAAGGCCGGGAATATCAGGACGAAGGGAAGGGCCGCTACCGACGGCTCCGACCGGGACCGGGCCTCAGTCGGGACCAGGTCGCGGCCCACCAGCGGGGGCGGCTGCAGCGGGCGACGATCGAACTCGTCGCCTCCCATGGATATGAGGCGCTCACCGTTCGCGCCCTCGCCAAGCGAGCCCGGATCTCCAACGGCACCTTCTACGGGCAGTACCGCAGCACCGACGACTGCTTCACCTCGACCTACCACTCGGTCTGCCGGTATGTCACCGAGCGGATGATCGAGGCCGTCGGGCAGGAGCCGGAAGCCCGCCGCCGGCTCACCCTGGCCATCGACCGCCTCTTCCGCGACATGGCCGACGCTCCGCTGGCGACCACGTTCATGCTCCGAGCGGCGCCGGCGGCCGGGCCGGCGTTCGGCGCCAGGCTGCGGAGCTCGGCAATGCAGCTCGGGGTCGCTCTGGATCTCTGTCTCAGCGCCGATGCCGGTCTGCGCCTGCCCCCGCCCCTGCTGGAGGGAGCGGTCGGCGGCCTGGCCAGGGTCGGGCGGGTCATCCTGCCGACCATCGCGGAGGACGAGGTCGAAGGGCTTGCGGACGAAGTCGCCGAGTGGATCGTCAGCCTCTGCCTTCCCCCGGCCGCCGCCGCAGGGCTCCCGATTGCTCCGGCCCGCCCGCACCGCGAGACCGGCATATCCGCGGCCGGGCGCCTGCGGAGCGGGGAGTGGGGAGGTGATCCCGGGGAGACCCGCTCGATGGCCATCGCCACCGCCTATCAGATCGCCAAGAGCGGTTACCACAGGCTCTCGGTCCCACGGATCTGCCGCGAGGCCGGCGTCTCGCGGCGGGACTTCCAACGGCACTTCAAGAACCTCGAGGACTGCCTCACCTCCGCGCTCGAGCAGCGCGTCGCGGCGGCGATCGTCGTCTCGGTGCGCGGGGAGCCGAGCTCGACGACCTGGAGCACCGCCGTCTGGAAGGTGGTCGAGGCGCTCTGCGCCGAGATCGAAGCCGACCCCGACGGAGCCCGCGTGCTGTTCGCCGAGATCTTTGCGGCGGGAACATCCGGGGTCGACAGTCGCGACCGCCAGATCTCCCGGGTCGCCCAAACCCTGCGCTTCACCGCACCCGAGGGCCGCAGGCCGTCGCAGCTCTCGGCAGAAGCATCGACCGCCGCCGGCTGGGCGATCCTGGGTAGCCGCGCCTCCGAGGAGAGCATCCCGGCCGCCGCCCTCCTTCCGCTTCTCGCCTTCCTCGCTCTTGCGCCGACGGTCGGAGCTGCGGAGGCGCTGGGCACGATTCAAGGCGAAGTCGAACAGCCGGCCGGCAGATAGGAAACAATCCGCTCTGATTGCTTGACAACTCTTGATTGCCTGCGAGGCTTACACCGATCGATGACCAGATGGATGGCTCGATCACTGGGAAATACAAAAGACAATCTAAGGAGATCGCTACATGCGTTCCTTCAAGAAGATCGGGGCGATTGCCCTCGCCGTCGTCGCGTTCAGCGCGCTCGGCGTCGCCAGTGCCTCCGCCGCTGAATTTACAGCTAGCTCGACCGGCAGCCTGACCGGGGCCGCGACGGCAGACCAGGTGTTCAACACCGGTGCCGGCGAAGTCGTCTGCAAAACCGCAGCGACGACCGGCACGGTCGCAAGCACCAAAGCGACCAATCAGCACGTGACCGTCACGTATGGCACCTGTAAAGCGTTCGGCATCGCCACGGTTGACATCTCGGCCGCTACATACAATTTTACATCTAACGGCCAGGTCCACATCGTCAACCCGATCACGATCACAGTGACAGGGTTCCTGATCGAGTGCACGGTCACCGTTCCGGCTCAGACCGTCGGCACGGTTGACTTCGCGACCAGCGGCACCGGCGTCGCTGTCACCCCGACAGTGACCGGCATTACATCGACCGGTAACGGCGGACTCTGTGGTGGCCACAACACCACCGGGACCTACACCGGGGCAAGCAAAGTCAGCCACTCAACGGCTGGCCAGACGCTTAGTTTCGACAACTAATCGTCGTCCCTTCCGCTGATCCTGGACATCCATCATCAGCGGGCTGAGAAAGGCGGGCGCCAAACGGCGCCCGCCTTTTTCTTTGACGGTTGATTTGGCGGCTTGCCGGCCAGACGCGCGGCTTCGCTGCATAGCCGCGGTAAGCCGCGACCATAGTTAGGAAACAATTCCGGGCGATTGCTTGACAATTCCTGAGTGGCTGCGAGGCTCGCTTCGATCGATGCCCAGATGGATCTGATCGATCACTGGGGAATACAAAAGACAGGAGATCGCTACATGCGTTCCTTCAAGAAGTTCGGGGCCCTCGCCCTCGCCGTCGTCGCCTTCAGCGCGCTCGGCGTAGCCAACGCCTCCGCCGCTGAATTTACAGCCAGCTCGACCGGCAGCCTGGTCGGGGCCGCGACGGAAGACCAGGTGTTCAACACCGGTGCCGGCGAAGTCGTCTGCAAAAAAGCAGCGACGACCGGCACGGTCTCGAGCACCAAAGCGACCAATCAGCACGTCACCGTCAAATACAGTGAATGTAAAGCGTTCAATATTGCCACCGTGGATATTTCGGACGCAACATACAATTTCACAGCGAGTGGTCAGGTCCACATCGTCAACCCGATCACGATCACAGTGACAGGGTTCCTGATCGAGTGCACGGTCACCGTGGCAGCTCAGTCCGTCGGTTCGGTTGCCTTCGCGAACGATGGTACGGGTGGGCTCACCGTGACCCCGAATGTGACCGGAATTACATCCACCGGGAATGGTGGGCTCTGCGGCGGACACAACGCCACCGGGACCTACAGAGGGGCGAGCAAAGTGGCCCACACGGGCAGCGGACAGACGCTCACCTTCGACAAATAGGCATCTGTTCGGCACTGCTTGCCTAGGCAGGCATTGGATGGTCGAGAAGGCGGGCGCCTCATGGCGCTCGCCTTCTCCTTTCGCGTCCCAACCCCATTCTCATACAAGGCAAATGACGAAACCAGCGCAGAGGAGATCCACAATGCGTACCTTCAAGAAGTTCGGGGCCCTTGCCCTCGTCGTCGCGGCGTTCAGCGCGCTCGGCGTAGGCAGCGCCTCAGCCGCTGAATTTACAGCCAGCTCGACCGGCAGCCTGAGCGGGTCCCTGACGGAAGATCTTGTGCTCAACACGGGCGCCGGCGAAGTCGTCTGCAAAAAAGCTGAAATGACCGGCACGATCCCAAGCACCAAAGCGACCGATCGGCACGTGACCCTCGTCCCGCTCGGCACCTCATGCAAAGCGTTCGGCATCGCAACGGTGGATCCTTCAAACATGACACTAAACCTCACATCCAACGGACAGGTGCACTTCGTCAGCCCAGTTACCATCACAGTGACAGGGTTCCTGATCCACTGCACGGTCACCTTCCCAGCTCAGACGAGGGGAACGGTTACCTACACGACCAGCGGCACGGGCACAATTGTGCAGTTCATGGTAACCGGCATCACATCCACCGGTAACGGCGGCCTCTGCGGCGGCCACAACTCCACCGGAACCCTCACGGGATCACTCAGAGTTGCTCACACCACCAGCGGTCAGACGCTCAGCTTTGACCCGTGACCGTCACCGATCGCCGCGCCCGGTCAACCAATTAGCCAGCGCTCATCGAGCACTGGTGTATGCAAAAAAGAGGAGACCGCAACATGCGTTCCTTCAAGAAGATCGGGGCCCTTGCCCTCGTCGTCGCGGCGTTTAGCGCGCTCGGCGTAGCCAGCGCCTCCGCCGCTCAGTTCACATACAGCCAGACCGGCAGTCTGACCGGGTCAGCCCTGGAAGACCACGTGTTCAACACCGGCGCTGGAGAAGTCGTCTGCAAAAAAGCCGCGATGACCGGCACCATCACCTCGACGAGCTTTACGGCTCAGCACGTCACCGTCAAATACAGTGAATGTAAAGCGTTCAATATTGCCACCGTGGATATTTCGGACGCAACATACAATTTCACAGCGAGTGGCCAGGTCCACATCGTCAACCCGATCACGATCACAGTGACAGGGTTCCTGATCGAGTGCACGCTTACCGTGCCGGTCCAGACGGTTGGCACGGTCGACTACGTTAACGATGGTGCAAGCCTGATCTTTCAGCCGACAGTGAGCGGTGTTACATCGGCTGGCAGTGGCGGCCTCTGCGGCGGTCATAACTCCAACGGGACCTACACGGGTAGAAGCACAGTCCGGCACTCGGTCAGCGGGCAGACGGTTGGCTTCGATCCTTGATCCCGCGAAAGTGCCCGGGGGGGTGGGAGCGGCCTACGGGCTGCAGGTGCTGTCCGCCTGAGGCGAGCTCCCCACCATCTCACGAACACGCAAGTACCCTTGACAGGGCAGGGAGTTTCTGTTTAATCTCGGGAATGAACGCGGTGGCATTTGCGCCATCGCGGGAATGGGAAATGAAGCCTCAAGCAGGGTCTGAGGCGGGGAAATTTGGGATGGCAGGAATCTGGAGGAAGACCAGCGGGCGGTTGCCTTCGATTGGCAGGCGTGCAGGCAACCTCCGTGGATTCTGCCGAGCAAGTCGAGTCGACTCGGCCGGACGGGATGTCGGCGGGTACTACACAAGGAGACGTTAGACATGTTCCACAGAATTCGCGAGCCTTTCGGCAAAGCCGGCCTGATCGTCGCCGTCGTTGCCTTGGTTGCCGCTCTGGCCGGAGGCGCTTACGCCGCCACCGGGCTCAACGGAAAGCAGAAGAACGAAGTCAAGAGCATCGCCAAGCAATACGCCGGCAAGAAGGGCGCAGCTGGCCCGGCGGGCCCCGCCGGTACGGCCGGTACCCAGGGTTCGAAGGGGGACGCTGGCTCTAACGGAAGCAACGGGGCTGCTGGCGATGATGGGACCGATGGGATCGATGGCGAAAGCGTCAACGTCATTCCGCTTTCCCCCGGTGACGCAAACTGTTCCGAAGGGGGCAGCAAATTCCTCGCCGGCGATGAGGAAGGGTTCGCCTGCAACGGGCTCGGCAGCGCCGGAGCGGGTGAGATGAGCGGCCTCTTTGCGGTTGTGGATGCTGCCTCGCCCGCCTTTGGCGGCGTGCAGGTCACCACGATCACCTTCCCGACGGTCCTGCCCACGGCCCCGACCGAGACGGTTCTGATCGATTTCGGAAACACCCAGCCGGAACTTGACAAATGCCCAGGTAGCGTCAACGCGCCGGAGGCCACCCCTGGGATTCTCTGCCTCTATTCAGTGTTCGACGTGACGCTTGCACAAAGCGAACGCCTGCCGTTCGGGGCGCTCTTGGCCTTCGGACCGACCAATGAAACCTACGGCAGCTGGGCAGTGGCGCCCGCGGCACCATAGGCACCGCCTGTTGACCGGGCCCTGAGAAGGCAATGCATCCGAGTCCCGCCCTCACCTGCGAGTAGGTGAGGGCGGGGCGCAAGGCACCACGAGAGAAGCACGGGAACGAGAGCCGATTGAATGGAAACCAAAGTTGGACAAAGCAGAGCGGCGCTGATCGCGCTCGGGATCTCCTGCATCGCGCTGCTCGCCCTCGCCCCGTCGGCCACGGCCGCCTGCCCCAACGAAGCGATCCGGTCCGAACAGGGAGCTGCGTCTCTCGCGTTGCCGGACTGCCGCGCCTATGAGCTCGCCAGTCCAGGCAGCATCCCCTCTCTGACGAATGTCAGCCTTTTTACGAGCGGCGGCAAGGCCTCGCCAGAGGGGAATGCCGTCTCGTACTTCAGCCGCTACCCGGCCGCGGGCTCGCAGACGAGCAGCGAAGCTTGGCTGTCCAGACGCACCGGCGCCGGCTGGACCGCTGGGGGCCTCGATCCCCAGATGACCCCAAAGTCGAACGCGCAGGGCGGAGGCATATGTGCGCCGGGGGTCGCTCTTTCGGAAGACCTCGACAACTACGTGCTCTCGGCCGGTGGGGAAATTTACTCGTCGAATATCTTCGACCCAGAAGGTGACTGTGAACTTCCCGAAGAGGAAGTCGTTCCGGGCGAACCCCGCGGTTACTCGAATCTCTATTCGCGGCACCTGGCCGAACCTTACGATCTGATCAATCCGCTGCCGTCAGGGAAAGCGCCGGCGAACGCGACTTATCAGGCTGCCTCGGATGATCTCAGCCACGTGGTGTTCAGCGAGGACGCGCAGCTGACCCCGGATTCCGCACCCGGCTCCAACCTGTTCCAGTGGTCCGGCGGTGTCGTTCGTGCGATCGGCGTCCTTCCGAATGGAGATCAGGTCCCGGCGAGGCTGGCGGCCGGCACTCTGGACTGGGGAACCCTGGAACCGCAAAACGTCGCAAATGGCTGGCAGCTGGGCTTGGCCCCGATCAGCCATGCCGTGTCGGCAGATGGTGAACGGGTGTTCTTTCAGGCCAACGGGAACCTGTACCTCCGCGAAAACGCGGCGCAGGCACCGGCGGCCACCGCCGATTGCCGCACGACCAGCGAACCCGACCTTGCCTGCACCCTGCAGATCGATCGATCGTTCGGCGCCGATGCCAGCGGAGGCGGCGTTTTTCAATTCGCTTCCCGCAACGGCAATCGAGTCTTCTTCACCAGCGATCACAAGCTGGCCTCTCCGGCCGGCGCGCAGCCTGGAAAACCGGATCTTTACGAAGTCCAGGTGAGCACCCGGAAAATCACCAATCTCACGGCCGGCTCCGGTGAAGCCGCGAATGTGCGTGGATTCAGCGGCGGGTCCGATGACGGCTCGCACATCTACTTCGTCGCCCGCGGTGTGTTGACCGGGACCGAACAGAACGCGCAGAACGAAGTTGCCCTGGCGGGCGAACCAAACCTCTACGTGTCCCAAAACGGGGCGCTGACCTATGTGGCGACGCTTTCGCCTTGGGAAAGCAGCGGGGCCGCCGGCGGCAGGGACCATCGAAATTGGTGGGAAGCGGTAGGGCCTCCCCCCAACACGGAACTTGCCCGCCTGGAAACGATGTGGAGCCCTTCAGGGAGGTACCTCCTGTTCTCCGCCTACAAGGCGCTGACGGGCTTCGACAACGCCCCGGCGGCCCCCGGACTCTGTGAAGGTGAACCGACCTGCAAGGAGATGTTCCTCTACGACGCGGAGGAGGAGGGTCTGAGTTGCGTGTCCTGCGCCCCAAGCGGCGCCAGGCCGGTAGCCAACAGCGACGTGGGTGAGAGGGTTGAAATCTTGCGATTCTCGTCCGGCCCTCGCTACATGCCGCGCGTCGTGTCCGACGGCGGCCAGGTGTTCTTCGATACGGAGAACTCGCTCTCCTCGGCGGACGTCAACGGGTTCAGAGATGTCTACGAATATCGCTCCGGCAATCTCCGCCTGATCTCCAGCGGCACCGCCGTGGGTGGGTCGGCTTTCATCGACGCCAGCGCCAATGGCCGGGACGTCTTTTTCGCCACCCCCGAGTCGCTCGTCCGCTCGGACACCGACGGCGGCCTGCCGAGCGTCTATGACGCCCGCATCGACGGCGGCTTCACCGAACCCTCGCCACCACCAGCGCCGTGCACCAGCGGCGAGACCTGCCGCACCGCCGCCCCACCACCGGCTATGGCACCGCCGCCCACCGCCGGCTTTGTCGGCAAGGGCAACGTCCGACCGCCCCGGTGCAAGGCCGGCAAGGTCCGCCGCGGCGATCGCTGCGTGAAGAAGGCGAAGAAGAAGAAGGGCCACGCGCATGGCGGTAAGTCGCAGCGCTCCGGGAGGAAGAGCCGATGACCGTCTCGAGGCTGGATATTTCGCGAGCGGCACTCTTTGCCGCGGCCCTGACCGTCGTCGTCATGCTCTGTGCGGCTGGGAATGCGGCTGCGGCCGACCTGCAGGACGAAGCGGCTTGGCCGCGCATCTTCAGCTCTTCGTTTGAAGCTGAGGTCGATCCACTCGGCGAAGCGACGTCGTGTGAGGTCCAGTACAAGACCGCCGCCGCATTCGACGAGAGCGGTTGGGCCGACGCCGACGCCATCCCCTGCGCGCCAGGGACCGTTGGCGCGGCGGGCCCTGCCCAGAGAGTCACCGCCGAGATTCTCGGGCTCGACAGCGATACCGAATACAGGTACCGGTTCGTCGCGACCACCACCGCGGATGTGACGGAAGGATCCGGCGGCACTTTCCATACCTTTGGGGTCGAAGCGTTCTCGATCGAAGCGGTCGACGCGTTGGGCGATCCCGACGACGCCGCCGGATCGCACCCCTACGAACTGGTTACGCGTATCGCTCTCCCCTATGGAGAAGTAAAAGGTGGAGCTGCCCCGGCGGCCCTGGCCAAGGACATCCTGGCCGAACTGCCCGCGGGCCTGGTCGGAGATCCGACCGCGGTCGAGCAATGCCCCGCTCGCCTGGCCGAAGAAAAGAAATGCTCGGGAGACAGCCAGGTGGGCGTCCTGAAAATTCGCTCCGCGGGAGAGCAGCCGAACCTCTTCAACCCGCCGATCTTCAACATGACTCCCGCCGAAGGCCAGGCTGCGCGATTGGGCGGTGAGATCAATCTCTCCACCAACGCATACATCGGCGCCAGCGTCCGCACCGGCGCCGACTACGGGGTGACTGCCGGCAGCCTCAACCTCCCGACCATTTCGAACCCGTTCGAATTCGAAATCCGGATCTGGGGCGTGCCCGCGAACCCGGCCCACGATCCGCTGCGGCTGTGCAACAACGTAAGGGGCTGCTCGGTTTCCCCGGGAACCCAGGAAAAGGCCTTCCTCCGCAATCCGACCGCGTGCGGCGGGACCCTGCAAGCCCGAGTCAAGGTCGACAGCTACAACCTGCCCGGAACCTTCTTCGGCCGCAGCTTCGAGATGCCGGCGATGACCGGGTGCGACGAGCTTGAGTTCGAGCCGACGCTGGAGGTGCAGCCGACCAGCGCGACGGCCGATTCGCCCACCGGTCTCGACGTCGACCTGCAGGTGCCCCAGAACGAGGATCCGGATGAGCTGGCGACGCCGGATCTGAGAGAAGCGGTGGTGAAGCTGCCGCCCGGTTTCACCATCAACCCGTCGTCGGCCAACGGGCTGGAGGCCTGCACGCCGGCGCAGATCGGTCTCACCTCGCCGGTCGGCGTCACGCCGGTCCACACCACGCCCGATCCGGCCGAGTGCCCGGCCGCGGCCAAGATCGGCACGGTGCAGGTGGACACCCCGCTTCTGGACCACCCCATTTCGGGCGCCGTCTACGTCGCCGCGCCCTACGACAACCCGTTCGACAGCCTGCTCGCCATTTACATCGCGGCCGCCGACCCGATCTCGGGCGTCGTCATCAAGCTCGCGGGGGAGGTCGAGATCGGCCCCGGCGGACAGTTGACGACGACTTTCGCCGACAACCCGCAGCTGCCGTTCGAACGGTTCCAGCTCGACTTCTTCGGCGGCGACGCGGCGGCGCTGAAGACGCCGGCGGTCTGCGGCACCTACGAGACGACCGCCACCCTGACGCCCTGGTCGGCACCCGAATCCGGGCCGCCGGTGAGCCAGGTCGGCGACCACGCGATCACCCAGGCCGCCGATGGCGGCACCTGCCCGACCTCGGTGGCGGGACTGCCGAACGTGCCCAGCTTCGAAGCAGGGTCCGAATCGACCCTCGCCGGGGCCTACAGCCCCTTCGTGGTGCGGCTCTCCCGCCCGGATGGCTCGCAGGAGATCACCTCGCTGGCGGTCACCCCGCCCCCCGGGCTGCTCGGCCGCCTCGCCGGAATCCCCTACTGCTCGGACGCCGCCCTCGCCGCGGCGGCTGCCAAGAGCGGCACCGAAGAGCGCAACGCGTCCTCCTGCCCCCTGGCATCCCAGGTGGGCAGCGTCGTCGTCGGCGCCGGCGCCGGTCCGAAGCCCTACTACACCGGCGGCAAGGCCTACCTCGCCGGCCCCTACAAGGGCGCGCCGCTCTCGCTGGCTGTCGTGACCCCTGCGGTCGCTGGCCCCTACGACCTGGGAGACGTGGTCGTCCGGTCCGCCCTGCAGGTGAACCCCGAAACGGCGCAGATCACCGTCATGAGCGACCCGATCCCGACCGAGCTGAAGGGCATCCCCCTCGACGTGCGCTCGATCGCGGTGCGCATGGACCGGCCGGAATTCACCCTCAACCCGACCAACTGCAACCCGATGGCGGTCCTCGCCGGGGCCGCCTCGGTCTTCGGCCAGCTCGCGACGTTCAGCGAGCGCTTCCAGGTCGGCAGCTGCAGCAGCCTGGGCTTCAAGCCGGAGCTGACGATGAAGCTGAAGGGCGCGACCAAACGCAGCGGTCACCCGGCGCTGCGGGCGGAACTGACCCAGCCGAAATCCAGCCGGGCCAATATCGGCAAGGTCTCGGTGACCCTGCCCAGGGCCCAGTTCATCGACCAGGACCGGATCGGCCAGGTCTGCACCCGGTCGCAGTTCGCGGCCAGCGCCTGTCCGTCGAATTCGATCCTCGGCAAGGCAACCGCCTACTCGCCGCTGCTCGACAAACCGCTGAGCGGGAAGGTCTACCTGCGGGCCAATGGCGGCGAGCGCGAACTGCCCGACATGGTCGTCGCCCTGCGCGGCCAGATCGACATCAACCTGGTGGGCTACATCGACGCGGTCGTCTCCCCGAAGAACAAAGAAATCTCTCGGATCCGCACCAGGTTTGTGGTGGTGCCCGACGCGCCGGTGAGCAAATTCGTCCTCCAGCTCAACGCCGGCAAGAAGGCGCTGCTGGAAAACAGCGCCAACCTCTGCCGGGCGAAGCAGACCGCCGTCGTCAAGTTGGCCGGTCAGAACGGCAAGGCTTACGACTTCAACCCGCTGGTCAAGAACGACTGCGGCAAGAAGGCCAAGAAGCGCTAGGAGGGATTGGCGAAACTCGCGGTTGCGACCGGCGAGCGCCGGACCAAGCGGGGCAAGGACGCAGGGAGGCCGAATAGCAGAGCTATTTGGCCGACTGAGGACGCCGCACCGCGCCGTGTCCGCCGCCGCCGGGTGCGGCCGGGGAGTTTCGCCAATCCCTCCTAGGCACAGCTGAGCTTTGGAAGTGCCGAATGGGGTCAGCTCGACCGAGCTGACCGCCTGCGCCAAGCTCTAGTCGACCCGCCTACACACGTTGTGAATGCCTGGATCGGCGGGACGGCTTGCATCGGTGCAGGCGATCGAGTTGCGTGGCGCCCCAACGGCCCGCCGCCGGTGGCCTCGATGGCGCTTGGCGGATGTGCTGGAGCGCCGATCAACCTTGTCCCGGTTGCCTGGCCTGGGAGACCGGCCGCCGATCAGCCGCGTTCACAACGTTCGTGGGTAGGGCATCTAGGGAGGGCTTGGCGAAACTCCCCGGCCGCACCCGGCGGCGGCGGACACAGCGCGGTGCGGCGTCCTCAGTCGGCCGAATAGCTCTGCTATTCGGCCTCCCTGCGTCCTTGCCCCGCTTGGTCCGGCGCTCGCCGGCCGCAACCGCGAGTTTCGCCAATCCCTCCTAGTCCCCGGCAGCAGCACCCGTTCGCGCGGGATTGGGGGGTCGAGGCAAAGAGAAGGGCGGCCAAGTGGCCGCCCTTCTCACTTCCTGCCTTGTACTCGGCGCTTGGCTAGGGCTCAGCCCTTGCCGGTGCAGGTGCGGACGAACTCGGCCGAGGCCTTGGTGCCGTCGGCGAAGACCGCCGTGGCTTTGGCCTGCAGCTTGCCGTCGGGGCATTTCGCGGTCAGGATGCTGACTTTCTTGCCTTTGTAGGTGAATTTTTTGTCGATCTTGAGGCTGAACGAGGTCACGGAACCGCTACCGCCGGCGATTTTCGGGACCGACGCGACGGAGTAGAGGCCGTAGCGACCTTTGTTGATCTTTTTGATTTTCACCGTGGTGACGATCGCGGCCGGGACCGGGACGGTGAAGTAGGCGTGGATGAAGAGCGTCGTCGTGCCGCCCTTGGAGCCGCCGTTGAAGACCAGCAGGTTCGATCTTGACCGGGACGACTTTCGATTCCGGGAAGGCGACCTCGACGCCGGTCTTGCCCTTGCCGATGATCGCGCTCTTGCAGATCGCTTCCGCGTGTTTGGTGTCCTGCGACTGCAACTGGCCCGATTTGCAGGTCGGGTAGCCCTTGACGTTGATCGCGCCGTTCTTGTCGGTTTCGACCAGCACTTCTTTGAGTGCCGGCGGATGCGTTCCGTCGGCCGTCTTGATCTTGCCCGAAGCGTTCAGCGCGATCGGCGCCAGCTTGTTCTTCGACAGCGCCTTCGGGCTGAAGCCACCGTTGGCCTCGAAGTTCAGGTTTCCGACTTGGGTTTTGGTCGGCGGCTCCGCGCGCTGGCGATGCTGACAACCGAGACGGCGATCAGCGCGCCCAGCGCCATCAGGACCATCAAGTACTTGCGCATATCCCTATATCTCTCCTTTGCGAGCGCCCCCCAGGGGCCACGGCCGTCGAAAACGTGCGTGGAACCGTGAGAACATTCCCTCCGCGGCGTGAACCTACCAACTTCTGCCAATCTATAAACCCGCAGCAGCGCAAAAAAGAGCGGCTTAACTTCGGCTTCGGCTCAGGCGTCGAGCCAGACGACTCTGCTCGCGATCCGGGCCGACGCCGACCAGCGCGACCGGCACGCCGACGAACTCGGCGATGAAGCCGAGGTAGTCGCGCGCCGCCGGCGGCAGGTCGCCTCGCTCGCGGCAGGCGGTGATGTCCTCGTCGAAGCCGGGCAGCTCCTCGTACTCGGCGGTCGCCGAGTGGAGGATCGACTGGTGGTAGGGGAACTCGTCGAGGACCGCGCCCTCCTTGGAGCGGTAGCGGACCGCGACCCGCAGCGGGCCGATCCCGCTGAGGACGTCGAGCTTGGTGATCGCCAGCGCGTCCATCCGGTTCAGGCGCACCGCGTAGCGCAGCGCGACCAGGTCCATCCAGCCGGCGCGGCGGCGGCGGCCGGTGGTCGTCCCGAACTCGTGGCCCCGCTCGACGATCTGCTCGCCGACCTCGTCGTGCGAGCTCGGTCGGGAACGGGCCCGGCGCCGACCCGCGTCGCGTAGGCCTTGGCGATCCCCCAGACCTCGTCGATGTCGGTCGGGCCGACGCCGGCGCCGACGCGTCGCCGCGCCGGCGATCGGGTTGGAGGAGGTGACGAAGGGATAGGTGCCGTGGTCGAGGTCGAGCAGGGTCGCCTGGGCGCCCTCGAAGATCACCGTCTCGCCGCCGTCGAGCGCGTCCCAGCAGAGCTTCGCGGTGTCGGCGATGTGGGGCTCGAGCCGGTGGCCGTAGTTGACGTGTTCCTCGACCATCGCGTGCAGGTCGAGGCGCGGGTCGGGGACGCCGCCCATCGAGCCCTCGGCCGCCGCCTTCGCTTCCTCGCCGGCTTCCTTGCGCAGCTTTGCGCCGCTGCACCGAGAGCTCGCGCAGCGCCTGCTGCTTCGGCTCGAGCGCGGCGCGGATCTTCGTCCGCAGGATCTTCTCGTCGAGCAGGTCCTGGACCCGGATGCCGAGCCGCAGCGCCTTGTCGGCGTAGGCGGGGCCGATCCCGCGCCGCGTCGTCCCGATCGAGTTCTTCCCCAGTTTCGTCTCGCCCGCCGTGTCGAGCAGCACGTGGTAGGGCATGATCAGGTGCGCGTTGGCGGAGAGCCGCAGGTTGGCGACGCTGACCCCGGCCCGCTTCAGCCCGTCGATCTCGCTCAGCAGGACCCGCGGGTCGACGACGACGCCGTTGCCGATCACGCAGGTCTTCTCGGAGTGGAGGATCCCCGAGGGGATCAGGTGGAACTTGAACTCCTCGCCGTCGCGGACGATCGTGTGGCCGGCGTTGTTGCCGCCCTGGAAGCGGACGATCGTGGTAGCCCGCTCGGCGAGCAGATCGGTGATCTTGCCCTTGCCCTCGTCGCCCCACTGGGCGCCGACTATGACCACGCCCGGCATAGGGCGGATTCTGACGGTCGTGGCGGCGCGCGCGGGTGCCGGCCTGCGCCTAGGCGGCGCTGCGGTCTTGCCGTAGCGGCGATCGTCGCCGAGCATCGGGACAGCGTCGTCGCAGATCTCGGCCAGCCGCGAGACCGTGCGCGGGCCGATCTGCTCCTCCAGCTCGCTCGTGCTCGAGGTTGGTCGTGACCAGCACCGAGCGCTCGGTCTCGTAGCGCTCGTTGACCAGCGCGTAGAGCTGCTCGAGCACCCAGTCGGAGCGTTTCTCGGCGCCGAGGTCGTCGATGTGGAGCAGGTCGACCGAGGTCAGCTGCTCGAAGAAGGAGAGGTAGGAGTCGCCGCCGGGCTCGGCGTCGTAGGTGCGGCGGATCCGCGCCAGCAGCTTCGGCAGCGAGTAGATCGCGACCGTCTTGCCGGCCTCCAGCGCCGCCTTGGAGACCAGCATCGCCAGCGTCGTCTTGCCGGTGCCGGTGTCGCCGAAGAGCCAGAGCCCGCGGCCCTCGGCGAGGCTGCTCGTCGAGGTCGTCGATGAAGGCGCGGACCTCGGCGACCGCGGCGCTTGCGTCTGCAGGTCGCGCGCCATGTCGGAGACCGGCGGGCGGTCGAAGGAGACGCCGCGGTAGCGCGCGCGGGATCACCGAGGAGATGCCGCGGCTGCGGCCGCGGTTGAGCCGCTCGGCCGCGGCACTCGCAGGGGCGGGCGACGTCCTCGGGGCCGAGGATCCAGCCGGAGCCGTCGCAGACCCCCAGCGGGCAGACCTGGTCGCGGAACGGTTCGGAGCGGGCGATCGCGGGCATCAGAACTCAGGCCCCGCCGCGGCGGCGTCCTCGAGCGGCGGCGGCCTTCGCCGGCCGGCTGCTCGATCGGCGCTTCCTGGCCGGAGTAGTCGGCGAACTTCGGGATAGCGGTCGAGGAAGACCAGCTCTTTGGTCCCGATCGGGCCGTTCCTGTGCTTGGCGATGATCAGGTCGGCGAGGCCGTCGGGCTCCTCGTCGGGGTCGCGGTAGTAGTCGGCTCGCGGTAGAGGAAGGCGACGAGGTCGGCGTCCTGCTCGATCTGGCCCGACTCGCGCAGGTCGGAGAGCTGCGGCTTCGGCGGCGTGCGCTGCTCGGGCGCGCGCGAGAGCTGCGAGATCGCCATCACCGGCACCTCGAGCTCGCGGGCGAGGATCTTCAGCCCACGGCTGATCTGGCCGACCTGCTCGACCCGGTTGGCGCGCGGGTCGTCGGAGCGCATCAGCTGCATGTAGTCGAGGATGATCAGGCCGAGGCCGCCGCGGTCCTGTTCCTGGGCGTGCAGGCGCCGCGCCTTCGCCCGCAGGTCGAGGATGCCGAGGTCGGAGGAGTCGTCGAACCAGAGCGGCGCCTCCTCGAGTTCGTTGCAGGCGCGCAGCACCTTCGGCCAGTCGCGCTGGGAGACCTGGCCCTTGCGCAGCTTGTCGCCGGAGATCCGCGCGCGGCAGGCGATGAAGCGCTGGGCGAGCTCGACCTCCGACATCTCGAGCGAGAAGAAGGCGACCGGCTTGTCGCGCTTGACCGCGACGTTTTCGGCGATGTTGGCGACCAGGGCGCTCTTGCCCATCGCCGGGCGGGCGGCGACGATGATCAGGTTGCCGGGCTGGAAGCCGCCGGTGATCGCGTCGATGTCGCGGAAGCCGGAGGGGGTGCCGGTCATCTCGATCTCGCCGGTCGAGAGCTTCTCCAGCCGGTCGACCTCGTCGTGGAGGATGTCGCCGAGGATGCGGAAGTCGCTGGCCTGCTCTTTGTGGGCGACTTCGAAGAGCAGCTTCTCGGCCCGCTCGGAGAGCTCGCGCGGCTCGCCGTCGCGCTCGTTGACCCAGCCCTGGATCTCCTGGCCGGCGCCGAGCAGCCGGCGCAGCAGCGAGTTCTGCTGGACGATCTCGGCGTAGTGCTTGGCGTTGCCGGCGGCCGGGACCTTCGCCGCCAGCTCGGAGACGTAGTGCTTGCCGCCGGCCTCGTCGATCTTGTTGCGCTGGGTCAGCGCCTCGGCTGACGGTGAGCTCGTCGACCGGCTTCGAGGCGGCGTAGAGGTCGTGGACCGCCTCGAAGATCGCCCGGTGGCGGTCGAGGTAGAAGTCGGCGGCGTTGAGCTTGACCTCGTCGATCACCCGGGTCAGCGCCGGCTCGGCGACCAGCATCGCGCCGAGGACCGACTCCTCGGCCTCGATGTTCTGCGGCGGTACGTGGGTGGCGGGGGGCTGCGGCATCGGTGTCTAGTAAAGGCGGCCGCACCGGCGGATCCGGGAGCGGAACCGGGGGACTCGCAAGCAAACCAGAGCCGGCGCGCGGGCACGTGCACCCTTCTGTGCAAATGCCGTGAAAAGGAATTGACGCTTCGGTCACGCAATCGCGGCAGTTCCGAAGGAGAGCTGGTGGTGCGGCCGGCGGGATCAGGCCCTCCTCCTCCTGGCGCGCGCTCGCCGCGGCGCAGCATCCGCTGGGTGAGGATCGCGATGCTGAGGATCGCCGTGGCGCCGAGGCTGAGCTGGACGCTGAGCAGCCCCTCGCGGGTCCAGTAGACGTCGCGCAGGTCGAGCAGCAGCGCGGCCTCGTCGAAGGTGAGGCCGATGCCGGCGCCCATCGGGACCGCCAGCCGCTGCTCGAGCCCGTCGTCGTCGGTCAGCAGCGCCGCGGTGCCCGAGCCGAAGGCGAGCAGGATGCCGGGCACGAAGTGGTGGATGTGGCGGCCGCCGATGCTGACGTTGCGGAACGGCCCCCAGTGGTCGCGGATGCCCCAGGTCGAGAGGCGGACGAGTGGCGAAGGAGCCGAGGAAGCCGGCCAGCAGGTTGAAGAGGACGGTCTCGCTGCGCGGCGCCGCGGCGTAGCCGCGGACCGCGACCCCGACCGTGTCGGCCGCGGCCGCCGGCGCCGCTTCGATCAGCGGCTTCGGGCTCGTGCGCGCTCCTGCGCGCGCCGCGCGCAGCAGGCGGCCGAACTGGTCGACGAGGACCGCGCCGGCGCCGCCGAGCGCGACCGCGGCGAGGCCGACCGTCGCCCGCTCCGAGCGCGCCCAGCCGAACCGCGTGCGCGCCCTGGCCCGGCGCTTCATCCGCGTCGGCAGTCGTGGAGAGGCCACGAGCCGAGCCTAACGCCGCGCGAGCGCGACGGAGCTACTTCTCCTCGGTGATGATCGTCTTGACCGCGGCGACGGTGCCGTCGGCGAGCTCGATCTCGACCATGAAGGTGCCGAGTTCGCGCAGCGGCTGCTCGAGCCGGACTTTGCGTTTGTCGATCCGCAGGTCGCGGGCGTCGCGCAGGGCGTCGACGATCTCCTTGGCGCCGACCGAGCCGAACAGCTTGCCGTCCTCGCCCGCGCGCTGGTGGATCGTGAGCACGGTTTTGGAGAGCAGGCCGGCGGCCTCGGCTTCGCGCTCGGCGCGGGCTTTCGTCGGCCCGTTCGGCGGCCTCGAGGCGGCGCTGCGCTTCCTCGAGCGCGCCCGGCGTCGCCGGCTGGGCCAGCTTGCGCGGGATCAGGTAGTTGCGCAGGTAGCCGGGGGAGACGTCGACGGCCTGGCCGCGCTCGCCGAGGCGCTCGACGTCCTGCCAGCAGGATCGCCTGTGCCATCAGCGCTCTCCGACGTAGGGCAGCAGGGCGATCTCGCGCGCCCGCTTCACCGCCACCGAGAGCTGACGCTGGTGGCGCGCGGGAAAGTCCGGTGACGCGGCGGCCGCGCGTCTTCCCCTTGTCGGAGAGGAAGCGGCGCAGCAGGTTCAGGTCCTTGTAGTCGACGACCTCGGCGTTGACCCGCGTGTACTTGCGCGGGCCGGGCGCGGTCGGCGCCACGGCGGCCGCCGCGCGGGTGCCGCCGTCGATGAAGTCTCTCGTGCTCTAGGCATAAGCGACGCGAGGATGGTACAGATCGGCGCTGCTAGGCGTCGGCGCGCGACCGACGGCGCTGTGGCCGACCGGCGCGCATGGCGACCGCGGGCTCAGAACGGGATGTCGTCTTCGGCCGCCGCCGCCGGCGCCGGCCGGGCGCCTCGAAGTCGGAGGTGTCGGCCGGGACGTCGCTCTGGGCGGGGCTGAAGCCGCCGCCGCCGTTGCCGCCGCCACCGCCGCCGCCGCCGCCGCCGTCGCGGGAGCCGAGGAACTGGACGGTGTTGGCGATGATCTGGACCGCCTGCCGTTTGCCGCTGCCGTCTTTGGCCTCCCACTCGCGCCAGTCGAGCCGGCCTTCGACCGCCACCGGGCGGCCCTTGGCGAGGTAGTTGGCGCAGTTCTCGCCCTGGGCGCCGAAGACGACCACGTCGAAGTAGTTGGGCTTGTCGACCCATTGGCCGCTCTGCCGTCTTTGCGGCGGCTGTTGACCGCGACCCGCATCTCGCAGACGGACGGTGCCGCCGCCGGTGCTGCGCAGTTCAGGATCCCGCGTCAGGTTCCCGGTGATGACCACCACGTTCACGTTCGAAGCTGCCAAAGCACTCACTCCTCTGAAGTCGTTGTCTGACTTCCAGTCTAAGAGCGGCGACGGCGCGACTCTCCCCCCTGCGCGGAGGGCGTTTCCCGCAAAGAGCGGCGGCCGGAGCAGCGGGCGCTACTCGTCGGCCGGCTCGCCGGCGGCGGGCTCGCCGCGGATCGCTCGCGGCGCTCCGCGTGGCGCTGCGCTCGCGCGGGCCCGGGGGCGGCGGTGACGGCGGGCGGGACGATCACCGGCGCGCTCGGGATCGACTTTGAAGATCCGGAAGCGGAGGACGCCGTCGGCGATCTTCAGGTTGTGGTCGAGCGAGTCGAGCAGCTCGGTCGGCGCCTCGAAGCGGAACCAGCGGTAGTCGGCCTCGGTGCGCGTGTTGATTTCGTAGGCCATCTTGCGCAGGCCCCAGGTGTTCTCGTGCTTGAGGCGTGCCGGCGGCCTCGATCTGGCCCGCGCGCATCGCTGCGCCAGACGCGTCGCGGGCGGGGGCGTCAAGCTGGGGGTCCAGCATCAGGACCAGCTCGTATTCACGTGGTGCGGCCAAAGCGGCGGGGGACTATAGCGGTGGGTCAGTGCGGGGCGAACTCCTGGATCCGTCGCCAGGCGCGGGCGGGGTGCCGGCGGCGGGCGCGGAGGCGGCGGCGGGGCGCGGCTTCGGGAGCGGCGCGGGCGGGGCGTGTTCCGGGAGCCGGCGGCGGGGCGGCGGCGGCTTCGGCGGCGGGTGGGGGCCGCGGCGCGTCGTGCGGCGCCGGCGCTCGCTTCGGCTCGCGCCGGTGCGCCTTCGGCCGATGCGGCGCGTGCGCCGGGCCGACGGCGCGCGGGCGGGCGCTGTCGCCGGCGCGACGGCGCGCTCGCTCGGCGGTCGAGCGAGCTCGCGCCGCCGGCGCCGCGCCACCGGCCTCGACCCGCGGCAGGCCGACGTCGGCGCGCCAGCGGCGGCGGCTCGCGGCGCGCTGCAGCAGGCCCGGCAGCAGCCGCAGGGCGAGCAGCGCCGACGACGACGATCGCCGCCACCTTGCGCGACGCCCGCGCCACCTGAATCCGAACGCCTCGCCATCCCGGCGCCAAGGCGCCGGCGCGGCGCGAGCTCTCGCCCCCGGCTAGGCTCGACGCCGGGCAGCCGCGCGCGCGCGGCCTCGATGTCCTGCGAGCTGGTCGTCGACCCAGTCGCCGGGGTTGCGGGAGAAGATGATCTCCTTCAGGCCCTCCGACCACTCTGCGCTTCTGCTCGGGCGCCATCGTCAGCGCCCGGTAGATCGCGTCGGCCTGCTCCTGGATGTCGAACGGGTTGACCGAGATCACGTAGTCCCAGAGCTCCTGGTGGGAGCCGGTGTTCTCGGAGAGCATCAGGACGCCGTCGCGGGTGTTGACCGCCGGCGCCTCCTTGGCGACCAGGTTCATCCCGTCGAAGATCGAGTTGACCATCAGCAGGTCGAAGTGCTTGTAGCGGGCGACCGCGTCGGGGAAGTTCTCGTAGATCTTCAGGTCGATCGGCATCCAGTCGGTGGTCCCGTGGCGGTGGTTGACGACCGCGACCAGCGCCTCGATCCGCTCCAGGTACTCGGCGTACTCGGGCACGTCCTGGCGCGAGGGCTGCAGGTGGGCGATGAAGGTGACCTCTTCGCGGAACTCCGGGTGCTGGGTGAGGAAGGTGTCGAAGGCGGTGAAGCCGCGCAGCACGTTCTTCGAGAGGTCGGCGCGGTCGACGCGGATGATCAGGTGCTTGCGGCGGCGCTCCAGCACCTCGCGCTCGGCCTCGGCCACCTCCGGCGACTCCGCCGCCCGCTCGCAGCCGCTCGGCGTCGATCCCCAGCGGGTAGGCGCGGGCCAGCGTCGTGCCGCCGGCGTGGCGGACCTCGCCGTTGGCGTAGTCGACCTCGGCCTCCAGCAGTTCGTCGCAGCAGCGCAGGAAGTTGATGCAGTAGGCGTCGGTGTGGAAGCCGATGATGTCGTTGGCGAGCAGCCCGTCGAAGATCGCTTCGCGGATCCGCGTCGGCAGCACCCGCCAGCTGTCGGGCTGGGACCAGGGGATGTGGACGAAGTGGTGCAGGAAGGCGTCGGGGCGCTGCTCGCGGATCATCCGCGGGGCCGTGTAGAGGTGGTAGTCGTGGAGCATCACCAGCGGCTGCTCCTGGCCCTCGATCTGGCTCAGCACCGCCTCGGCGATGTCGCGGTTGACCGCCTGGTAGCCGTAGTCCCAGGCGTCGAGCTCCTCCTGGCGGATGTCCGGCGCGTTGGAGAGGTCCCAGAGGTAGTGCTGGATGAACCAGAGGATCGGGTTGGCGATCACGTTGTAGAAGCGGTCGTAGGCCTGCGGGTCGCTGCCGACCAGGCAGCACCCGGTAGTCGATCCCGTCGATCGAGAGCTCGACCGGGCCGCCCGCCTCTTCGGAGACGGCGACGTCCTCCTCGGTCATCGCCGAGGCGATCCAGAGCGCGTCGCGGTGGGAGACCAGGCCGGAGAGCGCGGTGACCAGGCCGCCGCCGCCGCGGCGCACCGTGCGCTCGCCGTTCTCGTCGCGCTCGAACTGGGCCGGGCCCGCGGTTCGAGACGATGATCAGCGGCGAGGAGTCCACGCCGCGAAGGTTACGCGCGGGTCGCGGCTCGGGAGCCCGCGAGGGCTCAGGTGTCGAGCTCGGTCAGCAGGCCGAGCCAGTCGCGCAGCAGGCGCGGCGAGAGGAACTCTTTGCGGGCGTGCTCCTTGCCGGCGCGGCCGAGGCTGCTTGCCGAGCTCCGGGTCTGCGAGGATCTCGAGGCAGCGCTGCGCGCACTCCGCGGGCGAGTTGACGAGGAAGCCGCTGATCGCCGTCCTCGATCTGCAGCGGGATCCCGCCGACGTTGCCGGCGACCGTCGGCCGCCCCTTCCAGAGCGCCTCGGTGACGGTCAGGCCGAAGCCCTCGCGGATCGACTTCTGCAGGCAGACGTCGGACTGCGACTGGAAGGCGTTGACCTCGATCGCGCCGACGTTGTTGAGGTTGCTGAGGATCTTGATGTCGGGATCGTTGTCGGCGTATTCGTAGGTTTTCTGGAAGTACTCGCGGCCCTCGGGGTCGTCGGTGGCCATCGAGCCGACCATCGCCAGCTGCGCGTCCGGGACCTGCTCGGTGACCTGGCGGTAGGCGTCGATGACGCCGATCGGGTCCTTCCAGGGGTCGAAGCGGGAGACCTGGGTGATCAGCGGCCGGTCGGGGTCGATCCCGAACTGGCGGCAGACGAAGGCGGCGTCCTCGGGCGAGAAGGCCATGTTCTTCGGCGAGAGCGGGTCGATCGCCGGCGGGATGATGTTGACCCCGGCGCGGGCGGCGCCCATCGCCGTCGGCACGTAGGTCGGCATGTGCCAGACGCTGGCGTCGTATTCTTCGATCATCGGCAGCAGCCGCTCGATCGGCGCCGGGTTCGGCGTCGAGAGGTCGATGTGGCAGCGCCAGATCCAGTTGCTTGCCCTTCGTCCTTGGCGCCGCGGCGCAGGCCGATCGGCTGCGGGTCGTGGACGATCACCGCGTCCCACTCGCCCTGCAGGCCCGTCGGCGTTGATCTGCGTTGATCTCGTCGAAGACCTCCCACTGCTCGTCGCTGAGCGTCTCCGGCGCGCCCTGCAGCGAGTTGTGGAGGAGCTTGGTCGCGTTGAAGAACTCCTCCTTGCCGAAGATCACGTGCCAGTGGGCGTCGAGGCCGACGTCGCGCATCAGCGGCACGATCGTGTAGAGGATCTCCGAGACGCCGCCGCCGAAAGCGGTGGCGCTGACGTGGAGGACGCGCTTGCCCTTCAGCGGCTCGGCGAGCTCGCGGATCCGCTCGGTCGTCTCCTTGCCGACTATGTGGGTGTAGTCGGTGAGGGACTTCTGGCCGAGGGCGACTTCCTGAAGCAAGGCCGGAGTTCTACACGGCCGCGGCGGCGCATGCGTCGGCGTCGTGCTCAGCCTTCGGTGACGGAGTCCGGCCGCTTGCCCAGGGTGACCTCGACCTGCTCGCGCTTGCCGTCGCGGAGGATCGTCAGCGTCACCTTGTCGCCCGGGCTGGTGGGTCGAGATCAGGCGCGGCGAGATCGTCCGGCTGGACCACCTCGTGGCCGTCGACTTCGAGGATCACGTCGCCGCCGGTGCGGTATTCGGCCGGCCTGGAAGCTGAGCTTCTCGTCGCCGCCCTTCGAGGCCCGCCTTCTCGGCCGGGCCGCCGGGGACGACGCTGGCGAGCAGGCCGCCGAAGTTCGGTGTCGAGGCCGAGCTTGTCGCGCCAGCTGCGGGTAGAGCGCCTGGCTGGAGACGCCGATGTAGGCGTATTCGGCGCTGCCGTCGTCCTCGAGCTGGGCGACCGAGCGCTTGATCGCGGAGATCGGCACCGCGAAGCCGACGCCGTCGTTGGCGCCGGAGCTGGTCTCGATCTGCTGGTTGATCCCGACCACCTGGGCGCTCGGCGTCGAGCAGCGGGCCGCCGGAGTTGCCGGGGTTGATCGAGGCGTCGGTCTGGATCGCGCCCTCGATCTGGAACTGGGTCAGCGATCTGACCGAGCGGTCGGTGGCCGAGACGACGCCGACCGAGAGCGACTGCTGCTCGCCGAAGGGGCTGCCGATCGCCGCCACCGGCTCGCCGACCCGGAGGTCGCGCGTCGTCGCCGAGCTCCAGCGGGTGCAGGTCGAAGCCGTCGGGTTCGACCTTCAGCAGGGCGACGTCGGCGAAGGGGTCGAAGCCGACGATCTCGGCCGGGACCACGTTGCGGTCGGGGAACTCGACGAAGACTTCCTTGGCGGGCTGGCGGGTGCCGCTCGATTCGTCGGTGACGACGTGGGCGTTGGTGACGATCTCGCCGTCGTCGTCGAGGACGAAGCCGGAGCCCTCGGCGGCGCCGCCGCGCTGCCGAAGACCGAGCGGATCGTGACCACGCCGGGCGAGGCCTCGCGGTAGACCTCGGCGGCGTCGAAGCCGGGGCTGGCGGTCTCGACGATGACCGTGCGGCGTCGCTTCGCCGTCCGGTGCCGCGCCGCGCGGTCGCGCCGGAGCCGTCCTCGCCCGAGCCGCAGCCGGCGAGCAGCGCCAGGGCGAGGCAGCAGGGCCAGCGCGGCGAGCGCCGCGCCGCGCGCCTCACGTCGCCGGCCCTGGTGGCGCCACGCGGCGCCGCGGGCGACGGTCGCGCCGCCGGCGCGGGCCGGCGGCAGGTCCAGGGTGAAGGCGGTGAAGCGGCGGCTGGAGCTGATCGTGATCCGGCCCGTCCATCCGCTGCGCCAGCTCGCTGGCGATCGCCAGCCCGAGGCCGGAGCCGCCGGCGGAGTCGGCGGTGTAGAAGCGCTCGAAGATCCGGCCCTGGACGCGCTGGGGGATGCCGGCGCCCTCGTCGGAGACGGTCAGCTCGGCGCGGCGGTTGGCGGAGTAGGTGGTCACGGTCACCTTGGTGCCCTCGGGGGTGTGGGTGAGGGCGTTGTCGAGCAGGATACGGATGATCTGCCGCACCCGATCAGGGTCGCCGCGGGCGATCACCGGTCGCTCGGGCGTGCGCAGCTCCAGGCGCGAGCCGCGCAGCTCGGCGCGCGCGCCGAACTCGCGGGTCACCTCGCGGGCGAGGCCGCCGAGGTCGACGCTGCGCGCTGCATCACCATCGCCCCGGCGTCGAGCTGGGAGAGGTCGAGCAGGTCGGCGGTCAGCTTGGTCAGGCGCTCGATCTGCTGGCGCATCGTGCGCACGAACTCGTCCCGCTCCTCGGGCTCGGGTCCTCCTCTTCGAGCAGCTCGACGAAGCCGCCGAGGCTGAAGATCGGCGTGCGCAGCTCGTGCGAGGCGTTGGCGATGAACTGCTTGCGGGCGCTGTCGAGCTCGGCCAGGCGCCGCTGCATCTCGTTGAAGGTGCGGGCCAGCGGCGCCAGCTGGCCGACCGAGGCGACCGGGATCGTCGTTTCGAAGTTGCCGTCGGCGACCTTGCGGGCCGCCTCCTGCAGGCGGCGCACGTTGCCGATCGCGCCGCTGCGCGTAGTAGACGCCGAGCAGCGGTCGCGATCGCCGCGGCGATCAGGCCGCCGACGACGATCTGCAGCTTCGACCGCGGCGAGGCCGCTGGCGCCGCCGCCGATCGTCGACCGCGTAGAGGTAGATGACGAGGACGGTGCCGAGGCAGATCCCGACCGCCGTGACCGTGATCCGGCCGCCGAGGGTCGGTCGAGCCGCCGGTCGCATCGGGGGCTACTCCTTGAAGCGGTAGCCGACGCCGCGCACGGTGAAGAGGAACTCCGGCTCCTTCGGGTCCCGCTCGAGCTTCTCGCGCAGGTGGCGGATGTGGACGTCGACGGTGCGGGGGTCGCGGTACTCGGAGTCGCCCCAGACGTGCTCGAGCAGCGTCTCGCGGGTGAGCACCCGGCCGGGCGAGCGGGCGAGCGCGCCGAGGATCTCGAACTCGACGTAGGTGACGCTGATCTCCTCGCTCGCGCAGGGTGACCATGCGGCGGTCGAAGTCGATCGTCAGCGTCGCCGCGACTCGATCGCCCCTTCGTCGCCGCTGCTCGGTCGCCGCCCATCCGCGAGCGCCGCAGCGCCGCTTTGACGCGGCTGCGGAACTCGCGCATCGAGAAGGGCTTGGTGATGTAGTCGTCGGCGCCGACCTCGAGCCCGGCGACCTTGTCGGTCTCGCTGCCTTTCGCGGTCAGCATGATGATCGGCACCTGGCTGCGCGAGCGCAGCTGGCGGCAGACTTCGACCCCGTCGAGGCGCGGCAGCATCAGGTCGAGGATGACGAGATCGAAGCGGCCTTCGTCGAAGCGCTGCAGCGCTTCGGAGCCGTCGAGCGCGGAGGTGACGTGGTAGCCGTCCTTGCGCAGGGGGTAGCTGAGCAGCGTCTGAATCGACTGCTCGTCGTCGACGAGGAGGATGCGGGCAGACCCATTAGCCACACCTGAAGGGTAATGCGGAGACCGCGAATTGGATCAATTCGAACGCGCCGGACAGTCTGGACACATGTGCGAGTACCCAGAACTAAGGATCTCCGAGCGCGGGCCGATAAGAAAACCGATGCAAGCACAGGAACTGAAAACCTGGTCGAGTCCGGCAACTACAAGCCGGATCCGTCGCGGATCGCGACGGCGATGCTGCAGCGCCGCGGGGTCCGCGAGCTGCTGATCGGGGCCTACGCGGGCCCAGCTGGTCGAAGCCAGCCGTCTCCAGACAGCTCCCCACCGGGCAGCCTGATCTCGACCCCGGCGCCGGCGGCGACGCTCGCCGACCGGTGTCAGCGTCGCTTCCGCGGCTTCGCCCGACCGCGCGCCGAGGCCTCGCGCGAGGCGCTCGCGGCGGCAGCGCCGCCAGCAGCTCGTAGTCCTCGCCGCCCGGCGCGGCCAGCTCGAGCGGGTCGCGCCCGGCGGCCGCGGCGACCTCGGCGACGCCCTCGGCGAGCGGCAGCGCGGCCGGCCTCGATCCGCAGCGCGACGCCGCTGCGCTGCGGCGAGGTGGCCGGCGTCGCCGCCGAGGCCGTCGCTGAGGTCGATCATCGCCGTCGGCGCCGGCCGCGGCCAGGGCCCGGCCGGCGCGCAGCCGCGGCGTCGGCTCGAGCTGGCGGCGGCGCAGCAGCTCGGCGGTCGCCGGCGCGACCGCGTCGGCGAGCGCGGGGCGCTCGAGCAGCAGCAGCCCGGCGGCGGCGCCGCCGAGCTCGCCGGTCAGGACCAGCACGTCGCCGGGCTGGGCGCCGCCGCGGCCGACCAGCTGCTCGGGCTCGGCCGCGTGGCCGACCACGGTCACCGCCAGGGTCAGCGCCGGCGCCCGGGTGACGTCGCCGCCGGCGAGCGTCGTCCCGGTCTCGCTCGGCCAGCGCGACGCATGCCGTCGAGCAGGCGCCAGGCACCCGTCCTCGTCGAGGTCCGCCGGCACGCCGAGGACGACGTAGGCCTCGCCCGGCCTCGGCGCCCATCGCCGCCAGGTCGGAGAGCGCGGTCGCCAGCGCCTTGCGGCCGATCTGGCGCGAGGCGTCGCGGTGCTCGCGGCGGAAGTGGACGCCCTCGACCACCGCGTCGACCGAGGTCGCGGTGGCGCCGCCGGGGACGGTCACCGCGGCGTCGTCGCCGCTGCCGAGCCGCACCCGCGCTCCCGGCCGCCGGCAGTCGCTCGCGCAGCTTCGCCAGCAGCTCGAACTCGCCCATCGGCTGACTATCCCAGAACGCCTCACTAAGGTGACGGCGTCGTGGAGCGCCGCCAACCACTCCTGCACCGGATCGGTGAGGCCGGGGCGCGGGTCGGGACCAAGCCGCCCCGCAGCCGCCGGGTCCGCCTCGCCCTGCAGATCGGCCTCGCCGTCCTCATCTTCGGCTTCCTCGTCCTCACCGTCATCGACCAGTGGTCGGAGATCCAGAGAGGAGGGCGTCCATTTCCACGTCGGCTGGCTGATCCCGGCGATCGTCATCCTGCCGCTCTTCTTCGTCCTCAGCGCCTTCGGCTGGGACCTGATCCTGCGCTTCCTCGGCTACCGGATCGGGTTCGGCCGCGCCCAGGTCGCCTGGGGCAGCCGCTGCTGGCCCGCTACGTGCCCGGCAGCGTCCTCTACGTGCTCGGCCGGGTGCTGCTCTCCGAGCGGGCGGGGATGCCGCGGCGGATCACGATCGCCAGCATCGTCTACGAACAGGCGATCTCCGCCACCTCGGCGATCGTCGTCGCCGCCTACTTCATCATCAACCACCCCGATCTCCAGGGCCAGCCGCTGCGCTGGGCGGTGCTGCTGCTGATCCCGGCGGCGATCGTCGTGCTGCACGCCGAAGGTCTTCGGGCCGCTGGCCAACAGGGCGCTGCGGGCCTTCGGCCGCGAGCCGCTGCCGGCGGTGATCCCGCTGCGCGACGTGATCGTCCTGATCGTCTTCTACTCGCTGAACTGGATCGTCGTCGCCTTCGGCATCTACTGCGTCGCCCGCTCGGTCACCTACATCCCCTTCGACGACATCCTCCTGGTCGGCTCGGCGCAGGCGATCGGCTACTTCGCGGCGCTGGTGACGATCGTCGCCCCGGCCGGCCTCGGCGTCCGCGACGCCGCCTTCGCCTGGGCGGTGAAGGCGGCGCTGCCGAGTCGGCAGCTTCGCGCTCGGCTCGCTGATCGCGATCGCCGTGCGCGGCGTGATGACGGTGGCCGAATTGATCTACGTCGCCGCGGTCACGGCGCTGGGCCGGCGCGAGGGCTGGAGCATCCACACCGGGATCCTTCATCCCTCCCCCGAGGAGGAAGCGGAGCGACTCCGAGGCCGAACGGCCGCGCCACTCGCCGGAAATCCTCTAGAGCGGGATGCGGGCGCCCAGCTGGTAGGCGGTGAGGGCGAGGGTCGGCAGCGCCAGCGGCCGGTCGCGGGAGACGGCGGCGAGCGGCAGCGCCCAGACCAGGTACCAGGGGAGCAGCCAGGAGGTGGCGAGGAGGAGGCCGAGGGCGGCCCAGCCGGCGGCGCGGACCCAGTCGTCGCCGCGCCAGGTCCAGAGCAGGAGGAAGGCGAGCGCGGCGCCGTAGAGGCCGAGCGCGAGCGCCCGCACCGCGCCGGGGTCGAGGCCGGTGAGCCGGCGCGAAGGTGATCGGGATGCTCATGTGGCTGGTCCGGCCCTGGTTCTCGCCGGCCAGCCCGAAAGCGTGGACCCAGTCCCAGCCGAAGCCGAGGTAGGCGGCGATCCCGAGCGCCAGCGCGGCGGCGCCGGCGCCGGCCAGGAACCGCCCGAGCCCGCGCTCGCGGGCGCTCGCCAGCAGCGCGAAGGGGGCGAGGAAGAGGGCCGAGGACTTGATCGCGACGGCGGCTGACGAGGGAGGCGCCGGCGCCGGCCGGCCGGGCCGCCAGCATGGCCGCGACGGCAAGCATCGCCAGCAGCATCGTCAGGCCGTCGTTGTGGGCGCCGCCGACGACGTGGACCAGGACCAGCGGGTTGAGGGCGACGAAGGCGGCGGCGCGCAGCGGGTCGACGCCGCGCCAGGCGGCGATCCGGGAGACCACCACCGCCAGTCCCAGCACCGAGAGCGCCGCGACCCCTTCAGCGCCCGCCACCGCGAGACCGACCGGCAGCCAGGCGAGCGGGTAGGTCGCGAGCGTGAACAGCGGGCCGTAGGCGCTGGTCGCTTCGGTCCAGGTGACGTCGGCGAAGGCGGGGTCGGAGGGCACGGCATCGGGTGCGTGGACGTAGGGGTCGAGCCCGTGGACGACCCCGAGCCGGGCGTAGTCGACGTAGCTGAAGACGTCGTGGGAGAGCAGCACCGGGGCCGCCGCGAAGGCGGCGACGCGGATCGCGATCGCGGCCCAGACGAGCCGCCCGCCGAGCCGCGGGGCCGCCCAGAGAAACGCGAGGTAGGCGAGGAAGCCGGCCCAGACGAGGCCGAAGGCGAGCCCGGGGTCGATCGCGGCTACCCGGCTCCGCCGGCCGACTCGCCGCCGCCGACGCCGCCCTGCGGGGGAGGTTCGTAGGGGGGCGGAAGCGGCGCCGGATCCTGCCCGGCACCGGGCGCGTAGGCGTTCGGGTCATAGCCGCCGACCGCGGCGGTCCCCGGCGGGGGCGCTCCGCCATCTCCATCTCGATCTCCGCTCCCGTCCCCGGCATTGCCGTCGCTCGGGGATGCCGCGGGCGAAACTGGCCGTAGTAGGGGGCCCACTGGATCGACTGCTCCGGTTCGGTGAATTCCTCGCAGGGGACGCCGCCGGCGGAGTAGAGCGAGTTCCAGATCTCGGCCGGGAAGGTGCCGCCGAAGACGGTGATCCCGTGCACGCTCGACATCGAGATCGTCGTTCGATTCCGGGTAGCCGACCCAGACCGCGGTCGCCAGGTTCGGCTGGTAGCCGGCGAACCAGGCGTCGGTGTATTCGTCGGTGGTCCCGGTCTTGCCGGCCTGGCCGGCGCAGCCGGTGTAGGCGGCGGTGCCGGTGCCTTCGGTGATGTTGTCGTGCAGCAGGCGGGTCACCTCCCAGGCGACCGCCGGCGAGATCGCCTGCTCGGGCCGCGCCCTCTGCGGCTGGTCGACGTGGCCGTTCGGGGAAGACGACCTTCTCGATCGAGACCGGGGCGTGGTGGATGCCGCCGGAGGCCAGGGTCGCGTAGGCGTCGGCCATCTCCAGCGGCGAGACGCCGATCCGCAGGCCGCCGATCCCCTCGGCCGGGATCCCGTCGAGCTCGGTCGTGATCCCCATCGACTTCGCCGTCTGGGCGACGCTCTTGGGCCCGACGTCGAGGTCGAGCTGGGCGAAGACGGTGTTGTCGGAGGTCGACCGTCGCCTGCTGCAGGTTGACCGTCCCCTGGTAGCCCTCGTCGGCGGTGCGGACCTCCCAGTGCCCCCAGTGGGGCAGGTCGAGGTCCAGCGGTTTCGAGGTGTAGTAGGTCGAGTAGGGGTCGATCCCCTGCTTGATCGCCGTGGTCAGCACGAACGCCTTGAAGGTCGAGCCGGGCTGGCGGCGCCCCTGGGCGGCGAGGTTGAACTGGGTCTGCGCGTAGTCGGCGCTGGAGACCATCGCCCGGATGTGGCCGTTGCGGGGGTCGATCGAGACCAGCGCCGAGGCCGGGTCGGTCGAGTAGGGAAGGGTCCGCCGAATCGCTTCCAGGCCGACCCGCTGCAGGTCGAGGTCGATCGTGGTGTGGACCTGGAGGCCGCCGTCGCGGACCAGGCGTCGGCCCATAGGTGTCGATCAGCTCGTTTTCGACGTAGTCGAAGAAGTAGGGCTCGCGGTGTTCGAAGTAGCTCCCGGAGACGTCGAGGCCGAGGCCGCCCTCCTGCAGGGCGCGGGCCCGCTCCGGAGTCGACGTAGCCCTGCTTGGCCATCTGCCGCAGCACCTGGTTGCGGCGCGCCTTCGCGGCGGCGGGGTGGAGGATCGGGTTGTATTCGGAGGGCGCCTGCGGCAGCCCGGCCAGCAGCGCCGCCTGGCCCACGGTCAGCTTCCAGACCGGCTTCGAGAAGTAGATCCGCGAGGCGGCGCCGACCCCGACCGCGGTGCTGCCTTCGATCGTCCCGTAGGTGGCGACGTTGAGGTAGGCGCCGAGGACTTCCCGGCGGCTGTGGCGCTGCGCGTACTCTTCGGCCAGCTTCGCCTCGATGATCTTGCGCTCGAGCGTCCGCTCGGGGTCCTTCAGGCAGAGGTTGCGGACCAGCTGCTGGGTGATCGTCGAGCCGCCCTCGACCGCTTCGCCGGCCTCGAGGTCCTTGAACCCGGCGCGCACGATCCCCTCCGGGTCGACCCCGTCGTGCTCGTAGAAGCGCTGGTCCTCGATCGCCACCGTCGCGTGCTGGAGGCTCTTCGGGATCCGCTCGATCGAGACCGGGATCCGCGTGCGGCTGGAGGTGACGCGGCCGAGCCGGGTGCCGTCGGCGGCGTAGATCGTCGTGTTGCCGCGCTGGTCGACCGGCTTGCAGCTGGAGAGCGGCGGCGCGTCGGCGGCGACGTCGAGCACCCACGAGGTGACCGCGATCGCGGCGATCCCGAGCACCGCGAAGACCGCGCCGAAGGCCAGCAGCACCTTGCCGCCGATCCCTCCGCGGCGTCTCTGTCTCCGCCGGATGCGCTGCTGCGCCATCGGCTCAGAGGGTACTTCGCCGGCCCCGCTGGCTCCGGCTCAACCGGGCTTCTCGAGCTTCGGCAGTTCGCTGGTCTCGCCGGTCGAGTGGTTGTGGACGATCCCGTCGACCAGCAGCTGGTTGGGGATCACGACCGAGCTGCCGTCGCCCGGGTCGATGTAGGTGTAGGAGAGCGAGATGTCGGTGACCCGGCCCGCGGTCTCTTCGAAGGTCACCTTGTCGCCGATCCGGAACGGCTGCGAGACGCCGATCTGGACCCCGGCGACCATGTTCCCGAGCGTGTGCTGGGCAGCGAAGCCGACGATCAGCGCGATCACCGCGGAGGAGGCGAGGACGCCGGTCGCCAGCCGCTCGAGGTCGGTGAACTGGCCGAGCGCGATCATCCCGAGCAGGACCAGCACGGTGACGACGATCAGCCGCCGCAGCAGCCGCAGGCGGGTCTTGGTCGAGCGCGAGACCTGTGAGACTTGCGGCGACATGGAGGCCAACTTAACTGCGCCGGCGCCGGCGCGCGCGCAGGAGCCCCGCTTCCCGTACTCCAACTGGGGCCCTGCGGCGGCCGTGCTCGGCGTCGTCCTCGCGCTGGGGGCCGGGATCCTGCTCTCGATCCCCGCCGCCTTCCTCAGCACCGACGCCGACGGCGACCTCAGCACCGCCGGCAACATCGTCGTCCAGGTGGCGACCGCGCTCGGCTTCCTGCTGGTGCCGATGGCGCTCGCCTCCTGGCGCGGCGCCGCCTCGATGCGGGAGATCCTCGACCGGCTCGGGGTCCGGCGCTTCGCGGTCGGCCCGGCGCTGAAGTGGATGGCCGCCTCGATCGGCGCCTACCTGCTGTTCGCCGCCCTCTACTCGCTGCTCGTCGTCCAGCCCGAACAGGAGGACATCGCCGAGGGCTTCGGGGCGCTGCCGGTGCAGCTGCTGCTGATCGCGATCGCCGCCCCGATCAGCGAGGAGATCTGCTTCCGCGGGATGCTCTTCGGCGGCCTGCGCGAGCGGCTGCCGATGTACGGGGCGGCTCTGCTCAGCGGGCTGATCTTCGGCGCCCTGCACGCCCTGACCGGGGTCAGCGCGGTGCCGCCGCTGATCGCCTTCGGCTTCATCCTGGCGCTGCTCTACGAGAAAACCGGGTCGATCGTGCCGTGCATCCTCCTGCACATGCTGAACAACTGTGTCGCCCTGCTCGCCCAGTAGAGTTCCCGGCCCGATGCGCCGCCGTCCGGTCCCGATCCTCGCCCTGCTCGCGCTGCTGGCCCTGCCCGCCGCGGCCCTCGCCGCGCCGCAGAAGCAGGTACCGCCGAAGGCCTCGGAGGCGACCGTGAAGATCAAGCTCGGCAAGCTCAGCGGCGGCCGCGCCGAGATCTACTCGACGGTCCCCGTCTTCGGCACCGTCGAGCCCTACGTCCCCGGCCAGAAGGTCCAGGTCGACTTCTTCCTCGACGGCAAGCCGCTGGTCAGCAAGAAGGTCGCGGTCGGCAAGGGCGGCGCCGGCTACGGCAAGTTCAAGTCGAACGTGATCGTCCGCGAGGACGGCCGCTACACGGTCAGCGCCACCCACGAGGCGACCGACGAGCTCGGCGGCGACAGCACCGTCCGCAAGGCCTGGAAGGTCAGCTTCCCCTCCCTGCACCAGGGCGAGTGCGGCAAAGCCGTGGTCGGCTTCAAGAAGGCGATGCGGGAGATGGGCTACATCGCCAACAGCGGTTCCTGCTTCGGCGGCAAGACCGCCCGCGGCGTCCTCGCCTACCGCAAAGTCAACGGCAAGAGCCGCAGCATGCGGGCCGGCGCCGGCCTGGTCCGCAGCGTCTACGCCGGCAGGGGCGCCTACCGCGTGCGCTACCCGGGCGCCGGCGAGCACGTCGAGGCTCCGCTCGACAAGCAGGTCATCGTCTTCGCCAAGGGCGACAAGCCGTTCGCGATCTACCCGGTCTCCTCCGGCAAGTCCTCGACCCCGACGGTGACCGGCCACTTCACCTTCATCCGCACCGAACCCGGCTACAACTCGCACGGGATGTACTACTCGTTCTACTTCTACGGCGGCTACGCAATCCACGGCTACGAATCGGTGCCCGACTACCCCGCCAGCCACGGCTGCCTGCGCACCTTCATCGCCGACCAGCCGGAGATCTTCAACCGGATTCACTATGGGGAGGACATCTTCATCTGGTAGCGGCGGGCGTCGGGTGGATCTGCACACCTGACGCCGTCTGTGGCGCTTCGCATCTCGGCGTCCTCGCCAGTCGCGAATAGCGCTGCTATTCGCGATGGCTGCGTCCTTGAGCTGCTCGACCACAGCCGCCGTCAGTCGCACATCTCCACCCTCCGACCGCCTCATTTGGGTTTACTTTGGATGGCGAGACGACCAGGAGGCGGGTGTCGTGAAGGTTTTTGTAGCCGGAGCTAGTGGGGCGTTGGGGCGGCCGCTGGTGCGGCAGTTGGTCGAGGCGGGGCATGAGGTGGCGGGGATGACGCGGCGGGAGGAGGCGGCTGAGGGGCTGCGGACCGCTGGGGCGGAGGCGGTGGTCTGCGACGTCTTCGACGCGGACTCGTTGAGGCGGGCGGTGGGTGAGGCCCGGCCGGAGATCGTGGTGCACGCGTTGACCGCGCTGCCGCAGCGGATCAAGCCTCGCAGCGACTACCTGGCGGCGACCAACCGGGTGCGGACCGAGGGAACGCGGAACCTCGTCGCAGCGGCGCGGGCGGCCGGCGCGAAGCGGCTGCTGGCCGAGAGCGTCGCCTTCTTCTACGAGCCGATCGGCGGCTGGGTCAAGGACGAGGGGGCGCCGTTGACGCTCCACCCGAGCGGGCGCTTCCGCGACGCGGCGGGAGCGCTCAAGGACCTCGAGAACCAGGTTCTGGGAGCCGGCGAGATGGAGGGGCTGGTCCTGCGCTGCGGCTGGTTCTACGGGCCGGGCACCCACTACGACCGCGACGGCGCGATCGCCGGGGAAGTCCGGCGGCGGCGCTACCCGATCGTCGGCGCCGGGACCGGCACCTATTCCTACGTCCACGTCGAGGACGCGGCGGCGGCCTTCGTCGCCGCGGTCGGCAGGGGCGCCCACGGCGTCTACAACGTCGTCGACGACGAGCCCGCGCGGCTGGCCGAGTGGCTGCCCGCCTACGCGCAGGCGCTGGGGGCGAACCCGCCGCGGCGGGTTCCCGCCTGGCTCGCCCGCCTGGTCGCCGGCGGCGCGATCACGAGCCAGATGCTGACCCTGCGCGGCGCCGCAAACGGCAAGGCCAAACGCGAGCTCGGCTGGGTCCCGGAGCACCCGAGCTGGCGCCGCGGCTTCGCCGATTCGCTGGCCGCGTAGGATGCCGCCCGTGACCGACCTCGCCGCCGCCAAGAGCACCCTCCTCGCCGTCCTCCGCGAGCACTCGCTCGTTCTGGGCGAAGTGACGCTGGCCAGCGGCGCCACCGCCCAGTACTACGTCGACGCGCGCCGCACGCTGATGCGGCCCGACGGCTTCGCGGCGGCCGGTGAGCTGATCGCCGCGACGGCCGCCGAGCTCGGCGCCGACGCCGTCGGCGGCCCCGCCACCGCCGCGATCCCGCCGGCCTGCGCCGCGATCGCCGTCCCCGCCGGAGCCGGCCTCGTCGCCTTCTTCGTCCGCGGCGAGCGCAAGGAGCACGGGCTCCAGCGCTGGGTCGAGGGCCCGGTCGAGGTGGGGATGCGGTGCCTGGTCGTCGAGGACACGGTGACCACCGGCGGCTCGACCGCGACGGCGGTCGGCCGGGTCCGCGAGCAGGGCCTCGAGGTCGTCGGCGTCGTCGCCGTGGTCGACCGCCTGGCCGGCGGCGGCGCGAAGATCGAAGCCGCCGCTGAGGCGCCCTACCGCGCCCTCGTCACGATCGACGAGATCTACCCGGACCGCCCCGACCGCGGCTGACGTGGAGCCCGACGGCGTCGAGATCCGCGTGCTCGGCTGCCTGGTCGAGAAGCAGCGCACGACCCCCGACTCCTACCCGCTCTCGCTCAACGCCCTGCGCCTGGCCTGCAACCAGTCGACCAACCGCGACCCGGTCGTCGCCTACGACGAGGAGACGGTCAGCGCCGCCCTGCGGCGGCTCGCCCAGCGCGGCTGGACCCGCCTCGCCAGCGGCGCCGGCAGCCGTGCCCGCAAGTACCGCCACCTGCTGCCCGAGGCGCTCGGGCTCGACGACGCCGAGGTCTCGCTGCTGGCGGTGCTGATGCTGCGCGGGGAGCAGACCCCCGGCGAGCTGAAGCAGCGCAGCGAGCGCCTCCACGCCTTTTCCGACCTCGGCGCGGTGCAGGGGGCGCTCGACGCCCTGGCCGAGCGCGGCTGGGTCGCCCGCCACGCGCGCCGTCCCGGCCAGAAGGAGGAGCGCTTCTCGCAGCTGCTCGGGGGCGGCGAGGAAGAGGCGGGCGCGGCGACGCCGGAGCCGGCGCCGAGCGAGGACGGGGTCCCGTCGATGGGCGTCCCCGAGGAGGTCGTCGGCAGCGGCGACCCGGCCGCCGAAGACGAGCGCCTGGGCCGCCTGGAAGCGGAGCTGAAGGCGCTGCGCGAGGAGCTCTCCAGCCTGCGCGAGGCGCTCGGCGGCGATTGAAGCTTCTTACCCCCTGGAGCCGGTAAAAGCTTCAGCGATGCTCGATCGCCAGCACCTGGACCCGGCGACCGCCGGGGATCGCGACGACGACCTGGGTGCGCAGGCTGCCGCGCTCGCGCAGCAGCGCGCGCCCACCGGGGCCGAGCGGGATCGTGTAGGCGTGCGAGCGCTTCCCCGTCAGCTGGAAGGGCCGGCGAGCGAGCGAGCGCTTGACCGTGCGCAGCCGCGGCGGCCGGCCGTGGCCGCGCGAGACCGCGACCTTGAAGCGGGTGCGCAGCGCCAGCTGGCCGGGGCAGGCGGTGCCCTGCGGCCAGGCGCAGGAGAGGCGGACGCGGACCCCGTTCGGGGTGGCGCGGAGGTTGGTCATCGAGATCGCGACCGGGATCTGGGTCGTCTTGCAGGCGAGCAGGCGGTCCTCGCCGCGGCCGACGTCGAGCGCGTAGACGCAGACCGGCTGCGGGCCCGACTTGACGGTCGGGATGGTGGCGTCGAAGCCGTGGGCGGTCCCGGCCTCCGGGTACTCGGCCGCGACGTCGGCCCGCGGTAGCGACGCGATCGCACCCAGTTCGTAGGTGAGCGCGTTCGGCGAGCCGGCGCGGCCGCCGATCGCCAGCCGGATCGCCAGCGGCTGGGTCGGCGCGTTGGGGTCGAAGGCCCAGCCTTTGACCCGGACCTGGCCCGGCTGCGGAGCGCCGCTGAGGTCGAGCCAGCCGATCGGGTCGTCTTCGGCGGGCAGCCCGCCCTCGCCGACGGTCGCGCCGTCGACGTAGTTGTTGTCGATGTTGATCGTCACCCCGCCATAGCTCTCGTCGTGGCCGCCGCGGTACTGGTGGATCCGGTGATGGGGGGTCCAGGCGCTCGCCGGCACGTAGGTGTCGGCGGTGCTGGCGACGCCGTTCCAGTTGGCGAACCAGATGTCGTCGGGGAGCGTGTAGCCGGTCCCGACCTGTCCGGCGAGGTCGGCGATCCCGGAGCCGCTGCTGCTGTAGACGCCGGAGGTGTAGCCGAGCGCGTGCAGCTTTTCGGTCCAGGCCTCGAGGAAGGAGAGGGTCGCCGCGGTCGCGCTCGAGGTCCGCGCGTAGGCCTCCATGTCGAAGTAGATCGGGCTGCCCGGGCCGATCGCCAGGGCGCCGGCCTGGACGACGGCGTCGGCCGCCGCCGCGGCTCCCTGTGCGGTCGCCTGGTTGGCGTTCAGCTTCGCGCAGCTGCTGCAGGCGCTGGTCGGCGCCTGCAGGCCGACGTAGGTCGGGATCAGGTGCCAGCCGGCGGCGGTCTGGGTGCCGACCCAGGTCGAGGTCAGGTTCGGCTGCGAGCAGCCGCGGTTTTCGCCGCCGATGTAGACGCCGATCGCCTCGTAGGGGGAGGAGGCCCGCCAGGCGCTCATCGACTTCGAGGAGGGGGCGGTGCAGGCGTCGAAGCCGAGGCCGGTGAAGACGGCGCCGCCGGCCGAGGCGCTCGCCGTCGGGCCCGCGGCCCGGGGCAGGGCCGAGCCGGCCGCGCGGGCGGCGCGGGCGGGCTCGATCAGGATCGCCCGCCTCCGCCCCATCGCCTCCGCCGGGCAGCGCTGGTCGGCGGCGGGGGCCCCGAGGTAGACGGCGCGGCGGTCGAGCCGTACGCACATCCCCGGGTGCTGGGCGAGGCGGTAGACGGGCCAGCCAGCCGGCACCTGGACCCGGCCGCCGTCGAAGTGGACGCCACGGGTCGCGGCGGCGGCCGGCAGCGCCTGCCAGGCGGCGAGGACGACCAGCCCCGCGAGCAGCAGGCTGAAGATTGGGCGTTTGGATCGGTGTCGGCTCATTTGCTGCTTCTCGCTACAACCGGGTCGGGACCCGGAAAGTTGCACCGGCGTCGAATCCATCCACCCCTGATGCCCCGAGCTGGATTCGAACCAGCGGCCTATCCCTTAGGAGGGGATCGCTCTATCCAGCTGAGCTATCGGGGCGCGTGGGCGGGATTTTCTCTTAGTTCGGGATTCGGCGCGGGAAAAGATCCATTCCGCGGGCCACGGGGCACACCTTGATCGGCAGGATTCCGTGCATGAGGCAACCACAGCTACTGGACATGTCCGACACAGGGGTTAATGTGGTCCACATGTCCAAGATGATCCAGATCAGAAACGTGCCCGACGAGATGCACCGGGCACTCAAGGAAAACGCCGCTCACGAAGGCATGTCGCTCTCCGACTACATCAAGCGGGAACTCGGAGGCGTCAGCAACCGCTCGCGGCTGGACCGGATCGACGCCCGGATCCGCGCCCGCGGCCCATCGAAGATGAAAACGCAGGAAATCGTCGACATCATCCGCGAGCACCGGGGCGAGTGAGGTGATCGTCCTCGACGCCTCGGTGCTCGTGGAGTACCTGACGGAGAGCGAGCGCGGGCAGGAGGTCTCGCGGCGGCTCGGCGACGACGCCGGCTGGCTCTGGGCGCCCGCCGTCGTCGACGCCGAGGTCGGCCACGCACTGCGGGCCGGCGTCCGGCGCCGCACGATCACCCCGCCGCTGGCCGAGCAGGCCCTCGGCGACCTGATGGCGATGCAGCTGGAGCGGGTCTCGCACCGCTTCCTCTCCGAACGCGCCTGGCAGCTGCGCGACAACCTCAGCTTCTACGACGGGCTCTACGTCGCCCTCGCCGAGGCACTGGACGCGCCGTTGCTGACCTTCGACGCCCGCCTCGGCAATGCCCCGGGCATGATCGCCGAGGTCGAGGTGATCCCGGTCTGATCGATAGCCCGGTGCTTCAGGCCGCGTAGAGGCTCTCGGAGGCGAGCTCCATCGCCCGGCGGCTCCACAGCTTGACCTCCATGTAGACCGCGTCGCCGTAGCCCTCGAGGGCATCGAGGGCGATCAGCGTGAAGCGGTCGTTGGAGACCTCCTCCTGGTCGACGGTCTCGGCGTCGAGCATCGCCGTGGCGGCGACGGCGCCGCGGACCAGCGGCCGGCCCCAGACCAGGGTGACGGCGCCGGCGCGGCCGTTCTCCCCCCGCCAGCGGCCGATCACGTCGTCGTTGAGGTCGATGCGCCAGTCCGAGTTGTCCTCGGCGAGGACATCGGTGAAGTCGGCGCTGGCCCTGAAGTCGGTGGGCTCGCCGGCGGGCGGCAGCACGTAAGAGACGTGGCCGAAGAGCTCCAGCTTGCCCTCCTCGCTGCCGCTGTGGGCGGAGACCGGGACCCAGACGCGGTTGCCCCAGGCGCGCTCGGGGAACCAGTCGAGCTCCTCCGGCAGTTTCACGCCCTCGGGCAGGTCGGCGATCTCGGCGACCGCCGCGGCGAAGGCCTCGCGCAGGCGCGCCGCGAAGCGGCCGTGCGGGATCCCCTCCTGGGTCGAGTCGGCGATGAAGCGCGGGATCGGTCGCGGGTTCGGGGTCATATCCAGAACCTACTGTGAGGCGACTGGCCAAGCAGTTCAAGGACGCAGGGAGCGAAGCGTGCTCCGCACGTGAGCGACTGAGGACGCCGAGATGCGCCGGCCAGGCGGCTCACAGCGCTTCGCGCAGGTCGGCGGCGGCGCGCTCGGGTGGGTAGATGTTGATGTCGACGCCGGTGCCGAGCTCGAAGCCGGCCTTGATCGTCAGTCGCGGGGCGATGTCGACGTGCCAGTGGAAGCGCTCGCTGCCGCGGGGCGCCGTGCGGACCCAGAGGTTCAGCTCGGGCGGGCCGTCGAAGCGGGCGGCGAGCGCCAGCAGCGCCTTGCGGATCATCGCCGCGCCGCTCCCGTCCTCGGCGAAGCTGGCGCTCTCGCGCCGCGGCAGCACCCGCAGCTCGAACGGCGAGCGCGAGGCCCAGGGGCAGATCAGCGCCGCCTCGTCGTCGATCGCGACCAGCCGCTCGCCCCGCCGCACCTCCTCGACCAGGACGTCGCTGAGCAGGCCGCCGCCGGCGGTCCGTTCGCCGTAGGCGCCGGCCCGCTCGCGCTCGCGCGCCACCGCCGCCGGCACGAACGGCAGCGCGTAGAGCTGCGCATGGCTGTGCTCCAGCGAGGCGCCGGCGCCACCGCCCTCGTTGACGATCAGCTGCGTGTAGGAGGCGTCGCCGTGGGCCCGCATGCGCTCGCGCCAGGTGGCGACCGCGTCGGCGAACTGCGAGTCGTCGAGCTCGGACATCGCGGTCGCGTGCTGGGGGCAGTTGACGATCACCTCGTGGGTGCCGCTCGCCGGGCGCGAGGAGAAGAGGTCCGGTTCGCCGGCTCGCCGCGAGGCCAGCAGCGGGTCGCCGCCGCTGGCGAAGGCCCCCGCGTCGGCCCCCGGCGTCCCCCCGCCCCCATCGCGCGGTTCCTTTGTCGTCCCATGGACGACAAAGGAACCGCGCGATGGGTCGGCGAGGGCGGGGTAGAGGTTTGGGACCACACGGGTGCGCCAGCCGGGGCTGTCGGCCGGCCCGCCGCCCGGTCGCAGGGCGTAGGACTCGGGCGGAGTGCGGTCCTCGCGGCCCTCGCAGAAGGGGCAGTTCTCCGCTCCCTTCGGCTCGCTCTTGGGCGCCGAGAAGTTGTCGGGCCGGTCGGCCCGGCCGGGGGCGAGGATCGTCCTCAGCCCACTCAGCTGGTCGATGCGTATCTCGGGCGAGCTCAGGACCGGGAGGGGGGGAGGTCGGACGGGGGCTCGGGCGGATCGTCAGGCAGCTCCGGGACCGCCTCGGGCCGGCTCGGCGCCGGCGGCGTCGGCTTGTCCTCCCGGCCGCCCTTGGAGCGCTCGACCGCGCCCGCGCCGACGAAGGGCTCGAGCACGTCCATCGGCAGCGGGAAGACGATCGTCGTGTTCTGGTTGCTGCCGATTTCCAGCAGCGTCTGCAGGTAGCGCAGCTGCAGCGAGGCGGGGTTGGTGCTGATGATGTCGGCCGCGTCGGTGAGCTTCTGGGCGGCCTGGAACTCGCCCTCGGAGTTGATGATCTTGGCCCGCCGCTCGCGCTCGGCCTCGGCCTGGCGCGCCATCGCCCGCTGCATCTGCTCGGGGATCTCGACGTCCTTGATCTCCACCGCGGTGACCTTGACGCCCCAGGGCTCGGTCGACTCGTCGATGATCTTCTGCAGCTCTTCGTTGAGGCGCTCGCGCTCGGAGAGCAGCTGGTCGAGCTCGGCCTTGCCGAGCACCGAGCGCAGCGCCGTCTGGGCGATCTGCGAGGTGGCGATCAGGTAGTTCTCGACCTCGACGATCGCTTTGTTGGAGTCGACGACGCGGAAGTAGGCGACCGCGTTGACCCGGGAGGGGACGTTGTCGCGGGTGATCACCTCCTGCGGCGGCACGTTCAGGGTGATCGTCCGCAGGTCGACCTTGACCATCCGATCGACCAGCGGGATCAGCAGGATCAGGCCGGGGCCCTTGGTCGCGATCAGGCGACCGAGCCGGAAGATCACGCCGCGCTCGTACTCGCGCAGCACCTTGACCGAGAGGCCGACCGCGATCAGGCCGAAGAAGGCGAGGACGACGACGACTCCGAGCACGGCTTCCATCAACTGCCTCCTTGGCTGGACTGCTGTGCGGTGGCGGGCTCCGGGCGGACCACGAGCGTCAGCCCGTCGACCGCCTCGACCCGGACTCTATCCCCGATCCCGACCGGGTCCTGGCCGGCCGCCAGGCGGGCGCTCCACATCGTTCCCTGCAGCCAGACCTGGCCCTCGGCGCCGATCGATGAGCGTGCCTCGGCGAGCGAGCCGACGATCTCCTCGGTACCGGTCCGCACCGGCGTGTCGCGGTGCGCGGTCAGGACTTTGCGGGCGACGAAGTAGAAGGTGACCGCGGAGAGAACCCCGAGCGCGATCAGCGCCGGCCCGACGACGTCGGCGGCGTCGCTGTCGGAGCTCAGGGCGACGATGCCGCTGGCGACCAGCCCGAGCGCGCCGACCGCCGCCAGCGCTCCTCCGGTCGGCAGCAGCAGCTCGGCGACGAGCAGGGCGAAGGCGATGAGGGCGATGACGACGAACGCTTCCATCGTTTGATTATCCGCCTTCGCATTCTTCGCGCAGGGCGAATCGACGGACGTCGGCTTCGAGGTCCCGCGCGTCGGGGTACTGGCCCTGCTTGAGGAAGCAGAGGTTGCCCTCGCGGTCGTAGTAGGCGGTGTTGGGCAGGCCGCCGAGGCTGGCGCCGATCGAGTCGGCGATCCCCTGGTCGGGGTCGCTGTAGCTGGGGTAGGGGACCGGAGCCTCCGCGAGGAAGGTCCTGGCGGCGTCGGCGTCGTCCTGGGAGTTGACCCCGAGGAAGGCGACGCGCTTGCCGTAGCGGGCCGAGAGCTTCTGCAGGACCGGGAACTCGAGCCGGCAGGGGCCGCACCAGGAGGCCCAGACGTTGGTGACGACCGGGTAGCCCTGCAGCGCGGCGATGCGCTTCTCGTAGGCGTCGGTGCCGCCCGGCAGCAGCTGGTCGGCCTGCTCGTGGAGGGCGGCGAGCGGCGCCGGGGAACCGGCCAGCAGGCGTGCGTAGTCGGGCGGCTTGGAGCCCGTGTCGAGGTCCTCCGAGGAGCCGCAGCCGGCGCTGCCCAGCAGTGCCAGCGCCAGCGCGATCAGCGCGATCGGGAGGGTGATTCGCCTGGTCATCCGTTCCTTGATTACAATACGTATGTTCCGTCCGCGGGTTAGCGGACAGCTGAGAACGTCGGGGGACGGGATTACAGATCCCCCGGCAGCCTCGTTCACTCGCCTCCAGCCGTACGTCTAGTGCTCGGTGGAGGCAGACAGCAGAAGCCTTCCATGGCCAACACCAGCGACGTTGCCGCGCCAGCGGCAGTTCCCTCAAGCGCCGATATCGAGCGTGCGGCGGAGTTTGCCCGCGAGCCGTTCCTGCTCGACGGCGAGGGCCCCGAGGCGCTGGCGCCCGGCACCGCGCGCCGGCGCGCGCTCGACGCGGCGCTGAGCGAGCTCGACGAGGGGGCGGAGAACCCGTCGATCGAGTGGCGGCGCAATTTCTCGCTGCTGCTCGGGCTCGAGCGGCTGCTCGCCGACGAACCGCCGAAATTGCGCGACGGCGCCGAACTGAACCCGCATCAGGTCGACGCCCTGTCCGGGACCCTGACCGAGCTGATGGCCCAGCAGCAGGTGGGCGGAGCCGATGGCGTGGCCGGCGAGGACGGCGAGCCGGACGCCGAGCCGGAGACCGACGAAACGCCGCTCGAACCGGCCGCCGAGGCGAGTGCCGACGGCGACGCCGAGGAGGACGAGGAGGACGAGGAGCTGGCCCCCGACGAGGAGCCCCAGGACTGGACCGAACAGCCCGCCGACGAGGACGAGGAGCTGGTCGAGGAGGCCCCCGACGACCCCGGCGCTGCCCGCCGCTTCTGGTTCGAGCACGCCACCGGTGCCGGCAAGACCGTCGCCGCCGTCGGCTTCATCGAGGCGACCAAGACCGGCGGCGTCCTCATCCTCACCCACCGTCGCAACCTCGTCGACCAGTTCATCGGCGAGATCTCCGACCGCGGTTACAAGGAGCGGCTGCGGCCACCGCTGCTCGACGGCCGTGACGACCCCGACGGCGCCGTCACCGTCGAGACCTACCAGTGGTTCGTCCGCAACTACAAAAAAGTCTCCGACGCCTACGCGGTGGTGATCTGCGACGAGGCGCACACCGCCCTGGGCGAGAAAACCAGTGCTTGCATCCGTTCCTGGAACGGCCCCGTCTACATCGGCATGACCGCGACCGGGGCGCTGATCGCCCGCCACGTCGCCGACCTCTTCCCGACCCAGACCTCGCGCTTCGACCTCGCCCAGGCGGCCCGCCGCGGCGTCATCTCGCCGCTGCGCAGCCTGCGGATCCCGCCGGGGCCCGGGGTGCGGACGATCGCCAAGGTGCCGCTGCGCAAAGGCGAGGTCGACCAGGACTTCGACCAGGAGGAGCTGGCGGCGCTGCTCGACCAGGAGCCCTTCAACGTCGCCATCGCCGATCTCTACAAGACCCGCTTCCGCAAAGTCCCGGGCGTCCTCTACACCGCCGGCGTCCAGCACGCGAAGAACGTCGCCAAAGCCTTCCGCAACGCCGGGATCAACGCGCAGGCCGTCTCCGGCGAAACGCCGAAGCGCGAGCTGGCCGAGATCCTCGCCGGCTTCGAGCGCGGCAGCGTCGACGTGCTCTGCAACGCGATGCTGCTGGCCGAGGGCTGGAACAGCCCGCGGGCGACGATCTGCATGCACCTGGCGCCGACCGCCTCGCGACGGATCTACCAGCAGCGGGTCGGCCGCGTGACCCGGCGCGCCCCGGGCAAGGAGGCCGGCCTGGTTATCGACTTCGTCCACCCGGCGACCACCCACGACGAGACGATCGTCACCCTGCACAGCCTGCTCGACCGCGACGTCTACCGCGGCGGCGCGATCGTGGTCGGTCCGGTGCGCCGCGGCCGCGGCCGCAAGGTCCGGGTCGAGCGTCGGATCGTCCCGGTCTCCGACGTCGAGGAGAAGCGGATGGAGGTGCTGGAACGGGAGATCTGGCGGATCGCGGTCGAGAACCTCGACTACCCCGAGCAGCACGCCTGGGCGGCGCTGGCCGGGGCGCGGGTCAACACCCAGGGCTGGCGCCGGGCGCGGGCGATGCTGCAGAACGACCGCACCAAAGAGCTGCGCCGGCGCTTCCTGCTGACCTGCGTGCAGCGCAACCGCAACGCCCAGCTGCGGCTGAAAGCGCTGTCGGAGATCGCCGACCTCGGCGATCCCGATGCCTTCGACGACGCGATCGACATCGTCGGCACCTGGAGCCGCGAGGACAAACGGGCCGGCACCAAGACCCTGCTGCAGGCGCTGATCGACAAGCGGATCGGCCGGCGCGACCAGGCCCAGGCGTGGGTCTGGCGGCTCGCCTCCTACACCCGCGAACTGCACGAGGAGTACGCGGTCCAGCGCTGGCCGGAGACCAAGCGCCTGCTCGGCCTGCTCGTCAACTCCTCCGGCCGCGCCCACGGGCGCAACGCCCGCCGGCTCGTCCACGCCGCCCGCAAACAGGACCGGCGGTTGGCGGTGGCGCTGCTGGCGGCGGCTGTCTCCCATACCCCGGAGGGAGAGGAGGTCCTGCGCGGGGCGCGGATGCGGATGGCGAGGAAACCTTCGGCCGTCGCCCGCGAGCTGCTGCGGAACTTCCCCAAAGGCGGCAAACGCCGGCGCAAACGCGGCAAGCGCAGCGGCGGCCAGAACGAGAACGGCGGTGCCCCCGAGGGCGATCCGCAGAGCCAGAACGGGGCCGACGTCGAGGGCCGGGAGTCGGGCTCGGAGAAACCGAAACGCAAACGCAAACCGCGCAAACGCCGCAAACCCGCGAAAGCCAGGGACGGCGACGCGGAGACCGGCTCAGGAGCGGGTGAGGTGGACCTCGCCGGCACCGACGGCGACGCGCTCGCCGGTGGCGGTGACGACGACCAGGTAGCCACGGTCGTCGATCCCATCGGCGACGCCTGAGCCACCCTCCCAGGCGACCTCCCGCCCCAGCAGCGCATCCCGCTCGCGCCAAGCCGCCAGCACCTCCGCCTGGTCGGCCTGGAGCCAAGCCTCGAGCCGCTCGCTCAGCACCTTTGCCGCCCCAACCGCGAGCTGGGTGGTCGCCATCTGCCCGCCTGGAGCTGACAGATGGCGATCACCCGCGGTGGCGAGGGAGGTGGCGGTGTCGCGGAGCTCGGGGGGGAGCTGGGCGGGGGAGACGGTGAGGTTGAGGCCGACGCCGATCACCGCCCAGCCGTCCTGGGGGCGCGCCTCGATCAGGATGCCGGCGAGCTTGCGGCGGCCGACGAGGACGTCGTTGGGCCACTTGACGCCGCACTCGATCCCCGGCGCCAGCTGCTCCGCCGCCTCGGCAACCGCGAGCGGGACCGCCAGGGGCAGCGTCAGGTGGCGCTCGCCGAGCGGCCGCACCAGGGCCGAGTAGAGCAGCGCCGTCCCCGGCGACGCCGTCCACTCCCGCCCCTGCCGACCCCGTCCCGCGGTCTGCTCGGCGGCGGTGACGACGGTCCCGTGCGGCGCCCCCGCCGCGGCCAGCTCCCGGGCCCGGCTGTTGGTCGAATCGGTGCGGGCGAAGTGCCGGTGCGGAGTCCCGAAGCTCATCCACCTGCACTTGTAGCCCACAGGGCGGCAAAGTGCGGCGGGGTTTGTCCGCTTGGGCTACTTGGTTGCGTCGGCGAGCAGGGCGGCGAGGAGGCCGTCGACGTCGTGGCGCTCGGCTTCGACGTCGACCCGGAGGCCGGCCTCGCGGGCGGCCTCGCTGGTCACCGGGCCGATCGATACGACCCGGGCCCCGGCGGGGTAGTCCTCGCCGAGAGCCGCGGTCAGGTTGGTCACGGTCGAGGAGGAGGTGAAGGTGACGTACTCGGCGCCCCGGGCGGCCGCGACCGCGTCGGCGTCGGGCTGCTCGCGGACCGTCTCGTAGAGGGCGACGACGTCGACCTCGGCGCCGCGCTGCTCGAGGTACTCGGGGAGCACGTCGCGGGCCTCGGCGGCGCGGGCGACGAGCACCCGCGTCCCCTCGACGGCGACGTCATCGAGCGCCTCGATCAGCCCCTCGGCGACGAAGCGCTCGGGGACCACGTCGGCGACGATGCCGCGCTTGGCGAGGGCGCGGGCCGTGCCCGGCCCGATCGCCGCGACGGTTACCCCGGCCAGCGCCCGCGAGTCGAGGCCGGCTGCTTCGATCGCCTCGAACAGCAGCCGGACCCCGTTCGGGCTGGTCAGGCAGACGAGCTCGTAGAGGCTCACCGCGGCCGCCGCCTTCTGCACCTCGGGAGAGTCGGTTCGCGGCTCGATCCGGATCGCCGGCAGCTCGACGACCTCGGCCCCGAGCTCGCGCAGGGTCGCGGCGAGGCCGCTCGCCTGGGCGCGGGCGCGGGTGACGACCACCCGCTTGCCGTGCAGCGGCCGCCGCTCGATCCAGGCCAGCGCCTCGCGCCGCTCGACCACGGGGCCGACGACGATCAGCGCCGGCGCCTTCACCGCGGCCAGGGCGACCGCCTCGTGGATCGTCCGCAGGGTCGCGGTCACCGTGCGCTGGCCACCCATCGTGCCGCGTTCGATCGCTGCCGCCGGCTGCTCGGGATCGCGGCCGGCGGCGATCAGCGCCTCGGCGTTCTCGCCCAGACGTTTGACGCCCATATAGAAGACGAGGGTGCCGGGAAAGGCCGCCAGGGCCTCCCAGTCGAGCGCGGTCTCGGCCTTCTCCGGGTCCTCGTGGCCGGTCACGAAGGCGACCGCGGAGGCGTCGTCGCGGTGGGTCACGGGGATGCCTGCGTAGGCGGTAGCCGCGACCCCGGCGGTGATCCCGGGGACGACCTCGAACTCGACCCCGGCCGCCCGCAGCGCTTCCCCCTCCTCGCCGCCGCGGCCGAAGACGAACGGGTCGCCCCCCTTGAGGCGGACGACGCTGCGACCAGCCCGCGCCGACTCGATCAGCCGCTCGCCGATCTCCCCTTGCGGCACCGAGGGGACCCCCGGCTGCTTGCCGACGTAGACCAGCTCGGCGTCCTCGCGGGCGCCGGCCAGGGCTCCCGGCGGGATCAGCCGGTCGTAGTAGACGACGTCGGCCGCGGCGATCAGCTCCAGCGATCGCCGCGTCATCAGCCCCGGATCGCCCGGGCCAGCCCCGACCAAGTACACGATTCCAGCCCGCGCACTCATCGCGCGGTTCCTTTGTCAGGCATGGGACTACAAAGGAACCGCGCGGCGGTCATGGGGTGGCCTCGGCGCGCTCGAGCAGCTCGCGGGCGCCGGCCAGTAGCAGGCGCTCGGCCAGCTCGTAGCCGAGCGCGGCCGGGCTCCCGGCCTCGCCCTCGACCCGGTCGCGGATCCACTCGCTGCCGTCCGGCAGCCCGACGAAGGCCTCGATCTCCATCCGCTCGCCGACGGTCCGGGCGTGGACGCCGATCGGCGTCGCGCAGCTCGCTCCGAGCGGCGCCACCGCCGCCCGCTCCGCGGTCAGCTCACGCATCGCGGTCAGGTCGGTGAGCGCTCCGACCGCCGCCGCGGTCTCCGCGTCGCCGGCCCGCACCTGCAGCGCCAGCGAGCCCTGTCCCGGCGCCGGCACCATCTCCGCGGCCGGGATCGCGAAGCCGATCTCCTCGGCGCGGCCGAGCCGGCGCAGGCCGGCGGCGGCGAGGACGATCGCGTCGAGGTCGCCCTCGGCCAGCTTGCGCAGGCGAGTGTCGACGTTGCCGTGCAGCTCCTGCACCCGCAGGTCGGGACGGGCGGCGAGCAGCTGGGCACGGCGGCGCAGGCTGGCGGTGCCGACGCGGGCGCCCTCTGGCGCCTCGGCCAGCGAGGCGCCGGGCCCGATCCAGGCGTCGGCGGGGTCCTCGCGGACCGGCACGGCGACGATCTCCAGGCCCCCGGGCAGCTCCCCGGGCAGGTCCTTGGCGGAGTGGACGCCGAGCTCGGCGTCGCCGGCCAGCAGCGCCCGCTCGACCCCGCGCACGAAGCGCGACTTGTCGCCCGGCTCGCCGTCGGAGCTCGCCTCGACCAGCTCGGCGCCGCCGAGCATCTCCGCGACCAGACCCGCCTGGGTCAGCGCCAGGGTGCTGCCCCGGGTGGCGATCCGCAGCGCCAAGGCGCGCCGCCTAGCCCTGTTTCTTGGAGCGCAGCTCGGTGACGTTGGCGCCGCGGCTCTCGACCTCGGGGGCGGTCTCGACGTCGAGACCGAACAGCTCGCGCAGGGCGCCGAGGTAGAAGTAGGCGTCGTCGGTGCCGGCCGCGCGGCGGATCTGCAGGGTCGGCTCGTGCAGCAGCCGCGAGGCGACCGCCTTCGCCATCGCCTCCATCCGCTCGCGGTCGGCCTCGCCGAGGCTCTCCCAGCGCGACTCGTTCTCGGCCAGGACGCGGGCGACCACCTCGTCGCCGCGGCGGCGCAGGGCGGTGATCGTCGGCACCGCTTCCAGCGAGGCGAGCCAGCGCTCGAAGCGGTCGAGCTCGGCCTCGATGATCAGCTCCGCGCGCTTGGCCTCGGCCTCGCGGCCGGAGGCGTTGCGTTCGGCGATCTGCTGGACGTCGTCGATGTCGAAGACGCTGACCCCGGGGACCTCGCGGCAGTCGGGCTCGATGTCGCGCGGGACCGCCAGGTCGATCGCCATCAGCGGCCGCTGCGGCCGCGCCGCCATCACCTGTTCGAGCCCGTCGCGCTCGACGATGTGGTGGGGGGAGTTGGTGGCGGAGACGACGATGTCGGCCTCGACCAGCTGCTCCGGCAGGTCCTCGAAGCGGACCGCGGCGCCGTCGAAGAGCTGGGCCAGGCCGATCGCCCGGTCGTAGTGGCGGTTGGCGACGAAGACGGTGTGGACGCCGCGGGCGACCAGGGCGCGGGCGACCAGCTCGGCGGTCTCGCCGGCGCCGACCATCAGCACCCGGCGCTCGGCCAGGTCGCCGAGCGAGCGGCGCGCCAGCTCGACCGCGACCGAGGGCACCGAGACGCCCTTCTCGCTGATCCCGGTCTCCTCGCGGGCGCGGCCGCCGGCGGCGAGGGCGCCGCGGAAGAGGCGGTTGAGGATCGGCCCGGTGGCCCCCTCGACCAGCGCCAGCTCGTAGGCGCGTTTGACCTGGCCCTGGATCTCGGCCTCGCCGACGATCATCGAGTCGAGCCCGGCGGTGACCTTCATCAGGTGGCGCGCGGCGTCGGTCCCGCGCAGGGAGTAGAGGTGGCCGAGCAGCTCGGTCGGCCGCGTGTCGGCCTGGCGGGTCAGCACCCCGAGGGCCGTCGACTCGGCCTCGACCGCGTCGGAGACGATCAGGTAGAGCTCGGTGCGGTTGCAGGTCGAGATCGCCGCCGCCTCGTGGATCCCGGTCCCCGCGGTCAGCTCGCGCAGGGCGCTGACGGCGCTGCCCTCGGTCAGCGAGAGCCGCTCGCGCAGGTCCAGCGGCGCGGTCTTGTGGGAGACGCCGAGGGCCAGCAGCTCCGACATCAGGCGCTGACCTCCTCGCGCTCCTGCTGGCGCTCCTCGGCCACCTCGGCGACTTCGCGCAGTTCCCTCTCGATCCGGCCAAGTTTCGCGGCCATGATCGCGACGTAGACGACCAGCAGGACCACGAAGACGACGTAGGCGCCGGCGACGTACTTACCGGCCTCGTCGAGCGGCAGCGCCGGGGCGGCGATCAGCAGCGCCTCCATCAGCTCACCTCCGGGGCGATCCGCGAGCGGTTGGCCGGGCCGGGGGCGTCGAGCGCGCGGCGCAGGCGCTTGACCTGGCCGGAAGTGCTCTTGGCGGCCAGCTCGAACTTGACCAGGGTCACCCAGAGCAGCGCCATCGCTGCCAGCGAGCAGAGGAAGGTCAGCATCATTTCGCCGGGCAGCCCGCCGCTGGAGGTTGCGAAGACCCGCGGGTGGACCAGCTGCTGGGCCATCCGCACGGCCATGAAGTTGAGCGGCACGAAGGCGCCGGCGGCGATCGCGAAGACCGAGGCGTAGCGGGCCTGGCGCTCACGATCCTCGATCGCGTAGCGGAACGGGTAGTAGGTGGCGTAGAGGAGGAAGACGATCAGGAAGCTGACCAGGGTCGGCTCGTCCCAGACCCACCAGTGCCCCCAGGAGGCCTTGGCCCAGATCGCGCCGGTGATCAGCACCGCGACGCCGAAGATCACCGACATGTGGATCGATACGTAGGAGTAGGCGTCCCAGCGGCTGTCGCCGCTGCGCAGGTGCAGGATCGCGAAGACGCCGCCGACCACGAACCCGATCAGCGCGACGATCGCCAGCGGCACGTGGATGTAGAAGATCTTCTGGATGAATCCCTGGTCGGCGTCCAGCGGCGCGTAGAAGAAGACCAGCGAAAGCGAAAGGGCGAGCATCGCCACGGTGGCGATCGAGAGTGGTCTCAGTCCTTTGCCGTACATGCTTCGGGAGGTCGGGTCGCCCGGCCGGGCTCAGTCCTCCAGGAGGAAGTCGAACACCGCATAGCCGAGCAAGACGAAGATCAGATCGTATAGGCCGAGCACCATCAGCCAGGTCCCGAAGCGCTCGTAACCGGGACCGCCCACCGCCAGCAGCGGGTCGGTGGCGCCGCTGGCGGCGATCATCAGCGGCACCACGAGCGGCAGCAGGATCAGCGGCACCAGGAGGTCGCGGGCGCGCGAGTTGACCGCCATCGAGGAGATCAGGGTGCCGGTCGCGGCGAGCCCGACGTCGGCCAGGAGCAGGACCGCGAGCAGCGGCCCCAGGGCCGCCGCCGAGTCGAGGAAGAAAAGAGCGAAGATCGGCACCGCGATCAGCTCCAGGGCCAGCAGGTAGATGACCAGGGCGGTCGCCTTGGCGGCGAAGAGGACGCTGCGGTCGACCGGGGCGAGGCGGATCGCGTCGAAGCCGCCCTCCTCGCGCTCGGCGACGAACAGGCGGTTGATCCCGAGCACGGCGGCGAACAGCAGCGTCGCCCAGAGCACCCCGGAGGCGAGGTCGCCGGAGAGCTGGGTGCGGTCGAGCCCGAAGCGGAAGATGACGAAGGTGGTGACGGCGAAGATCGCCATCGCCGGCAGCGACTGCAGGGTCCGCAGCTCCGAGCGCAGGTCCTTGCCGAGGATCGCCGCGAAGGCGGTGCGCGAGGGGGTCATGCGACCGCCGCCCGCTCGCCGATTCCCAGGGTCAGCACCTGGTCGGCCTCCGGCAGGAAGCGCTCGGGGTCGTGGGTGACGACGACCCGGGTGAGCCCGGCCGTGGGCCCGATCAGCCCGCGGGCCAGCTCGCGGCCCTCGGCGTCGAGGTTGGAGTCGGGCTCGTCGAGCAGCAGCAGCGCCGGCCGGTGCAGGACGCAGCGGCAGATCGCCAGCCGCTGGCGCATCCCGGCCGAGAGCTCGACCACATGGTCGTCGCCGCGCCGGTCCATCCCCGCCGCCGCCAGCAGCTCGTCGATCCGCGCCTCCGCGGCGGCCGGCTCGAGCCCGTGCAGGCGGGCGTGGAAGCGCAGGTTCTCGCGCCCGGAGAGGTCGCGGTAGAGCAGCGCTTCGTGGCCGAGGTAGCCGATCTGGCCGCGCAGCTTCCAGGCCTCGCGCGGCAGCGCGCAGCCGAGCACCGTCGCTTCGCCGCCGCTCGGCCGCAGCAGGGTCGCCAGGATCCGCAGCAGCGTCGTCTTGCCGGCGCCGTTGGGGCCGAGCACGACCAGGGTCTCGCCGGCCCCGAGCTCGAGCCCGACGCCGTCGAGCGCCGCGCGCTCGCCGAAGTCCTTGCGCAGTCCGGCCAGCGCGATCGCCGGACTGGGTATTTCCTGCGTAGTCGCCATCCGCAGGGGATTGTGAAGCGTGGCGATCATCTAGGCTGCCGCCGCGCAACTCGGCAAGAGGCGCATCGGAATCCCGACAAGGAGGACTTGGATGAAGAAGTGGAATCGCGCGGCGGCGCTGGTCGCGGCGGCAGCCGCCCTCGTCGCCCTCGCAGCGCCGGTGCTGGTCTCGGCCGCGCCCGGCAAGACGGTCGACGCGAAGTCGGAAGTGACGCTCGGCGCCGCCGGCTACCAGGGCAAGGTCAAGTCGGACAACGGGAACTGCATCGGCGAACGGATCGTCGTCCTCAAGCAGAAGGGCAATGGCGTCCTCAGCCGGGTCGAGTCGAAGGCCAACGGCAACTGGAAGGCCGACCTCGACGAGCTGAACGCCAAGATCAAGATCCCGGCCAAGGTCTTCGCCGAAGTGAAGCCGTCGACCCAGGCGACCGCCGGGCCGATCTACCAGTGCCTCGCGGCGACCTCGCGGACGGTCGAAATCGCCGGCGGCTGATCAGCCGCGTCGTTTTCGCAGCGTGCGCCGGCCCACCGCGAGGAGTGGGCCGGCGCCGTCGCGCAGCGCCTTGGTCCGGGCCTCGCCCTTGCCGTAGAGGATCCTCGCCGAGGCCTGCACCGCTTCGCCGAGGGTGCGGTCGTAGGGGTGCCACCAGAAGTCACGGGTCAGCCCCGGCTCCCAGGCGTTCATCTTGATGTTGACGCACTCGTAGAAGCCGAATTTGGAGTGCGAGCGGCCGACGCCGGAGTCCTTGACGCCGCCCCACGCGCACTGGCAGGCGCCGTGGCTGAAGGAGTGGTCGTTGATCCAGACCATCCCCGACTCGAGCCGCCGGGCGATCCGTTCGCCGTGCTGGCGGTCGGAGGTCCAGACCGAGGCGCCGAGCCCGAACTCGGAGTCGTTGGCGAGCTCGATCGCCTCCTGCTCGGAGTCGACGACGACGATCGGCAGCACCGGCCCGAAGATCTCCTCGCGCATGATCCGCATCTCGTGGGTGACACCCGTTAAGACGGTCGGCGCGATGTAGCGGCCGGCCTCCAGCCCCTCGGGGTCGACTGCGCCGCCGCAGAGCTTGGTGGCGCCGGCGGCGACCGCGTCGTCGATCAGCTCGACGACGATCCCGTACTGACTCTCGGAGGTCATCGGCCCGATCTCCGTCTCCCACTCCAGCGGGTTGCCGAGCCGCAGCTTCGCGGCCTCGCGGGCGACCCCCTCGACGAAGCGGTCGGCGACCTCGCGCATCACGTAGACGCGCTCGATCCCCGAGCAGGTCTGGCCGGCGTTGGCGAAGCCGCCCCAGACGGCGCCGGAGATCGCGTTGTCGAGGTCGGCGTCGGCGCAGACGATCATCGGGTCCTTGCCGCCGAGCTCGAGCACGCTGCCCTTGAGCGCCCCGGCACAGACCTCGCCGACCTTGCGTCCGACCTCGACCGAGCCGGTGAAGAAGACCTTGCCGACGCTGGAGCGGGCCAGCGCGTCGCCGACCGCGCCGCCGCCGTGGACGACCCGGACCAGGCCCTCGGGCAGGCCCGCCTTGTCGAAGATCGCGCGGATCCGCTCGCCGAGCAGCGGCGTCAGGCTGGCCGGCTTGAGGACGACGCCGTTGCCGGCCATCAGGGCGATCGCGACCTCGCCGAAGGGGATCGACCAGGGGTAGTTCCAGGGGGCGATCACCCCGACCACGCCGATCGGCTCATACGAGAAGTGGCCGCTCTTGGAGAGCGTGAAGGCCTGGGTCATCCGCACCTTCTCGTCGGCGAGGATCTTCGGGCCGGCCTTCGCGCACCAGTGCAGCGCGTCGACGGTCGGCAGCAGCTCCATCGTGTAGGCCTCGGCCCGCGGCTTGCCCTGCTCGCGGACCAGCAGCTCGGCGACCTCGTCGATGTCGTCGAGCAGGACGTGGGCGGCGCGGCGCATGTACTTGGCCCGCGTCTTCGGCCGCAGCTCCGCCCAGGCCGGCTGCACGCGGGCGACGTCGTCGACCACGGCCTGGACCTGGTCGGGAGTGATCGTCGGCACCGAGCCGACCAGCTCGCCGGTCGCCGGGTTGAACGACTCCAGGGTGGACACGGACTCTCTGATCTGCGTTGCGCTCTCCATATGTCGATCTTACGCAGGGCGGGAGGCAGTCCGGGGAAGCCTCGCCGTCACGAACAGCGGGAGGTTCCGTCGAGACTTCCCCGGACTGCCTCATACTCAGCGGAAGTGGTCGACCAGCTTTTTGACACGGGTGACAGTGGCGATTCGGAGCCGCAGGAGCTGCCACCTGACGCGCCGCTGGCGGTGCGGATGCGGCCGCGGACGCTCGACGAGCTGGTCGGGCAGGAGCACGTGGTCGGGCCGGGGTCGGCGCTGCGCGACGCGATCGAGTCCGGTAGGCCGCACAGCGCGATCCTCTACGGGCCGCCGGGGGCCGGGAAGACGACGCTGGCGCGGATCGCCGCGGCCGGCGCCGCGGGGGCCTTCGAGGAGGAGTCGGCGGTCAACGCCGGCAAAGCCGAGATCCGCGCCGTGATCGAGCGCGCCCGCGAGCGCCGCAGGGGCTCGGGGCGGCCGACGATCCTCTTCCTCGACGAGATCCACCGCTTCAACAAGGCCCAGCAGGACGCGCTGCTGCCGGCGGTCGAGGAAGGGCTGCTGACGCTGATCGGGGCGACCACCGAGAACCCCTACTTCGAGGTCAACTCGGCGCTGCTCTCGCGGGCCCAGGTCTACGAGCTGGCGCCGCTCTCCCCCGAGCAGGTGGAGGCGCTGTTGCGCCGCGCCCTCGCCGATCCCGAGCGCGGGCTGGCCGAGCCGCCGCCGGTCGCCGACGCTGCGCTGGCGATGCTGGCCGAGCGCAGCGGCGGCGACGCCCGCGTCGCCCTCTCGGCCCTGGAGCGGGCGGCCGAGCGGGCCGGCGGCAAGGAGATCGACGTCGCCGCGGTCGAGGACGCGCTGCAGCGGCGAGCGCTCGACTACGACCGCCAGGGGGACCGCCACTACGACTTCGTCTCGGCCTGGATCAAGGCCACCCGCGGCTCCGACGTCGACGCCTCGCTCTACTACCTGGCGGTGATGCTGGAGGGCGGCGAGGACCCGCGCTTCATCGCCCGCCGGATGGTCATCCTCGCCTCCGAGGACATCGGCAACGCCGACCCGCAGGCGCTGCTGGTCGCCGACGCGGCGGCCCGCGCGGTCGACCGGGTCGGCCTCCCCGAGTGCGCGCTGAACCTCGCCCAGGCCGCCGTCCACCTCGCCCTGGCGCCGAAGTCCAACGCCTCATACAAGGCGCTGGCGGCGGCCCGCGCCGAGGTCCGCGACAACGGCGCCCAGACCCCGCCGGACTACCTGCGCGACGGCCACTACCCCGGCGCCGAGAAGCTCGGCCGCGGCAGCGGCTACCGCTACGCGCACGACGCGCCGGACGGGGTCAGCGACCAGCCGCTGCTGCCGCCGGGGCTGGAGGAGCGCCGCTTCTACGAGCCGACCGGGCGCGGCCACGAGGCCGAGCTCGGGCGGCGCCTGCAGGAGCTGCGCCGCCGCCTCGGCAAGTCCTGAAGGGGCGCCGCAACTTCTCGCACAAGCTGGGTTTTTAGGGTCGGCTTTCCAAGCTAGAGCCAGGGAGAGCCGAACACCGGCCGGAGGCTCGGACTGGGGGTCTCCGGCCGGGATTTGGACAGGGGGGAGAGGGCGCCGAGATGGGACCAACTCGGCGCCCTCACATTTTCCATCGCCTAAGGTGAACGGATGGCGGCAGTCGATCCTCAGCGGTTGCGACTCGGCGGCATGGCGCTGCGCAACGGGTTGCTGATCCACGGCCCCACCCACTGGGCCGCCGCGGTCCGCGATGCCGACGGCGCGATCCAGGTCGCCTCCGAGCGCAAGCCGGAGCTGGCCCCGAAGCTGGTCGCCAAGCTGCCGGGCCTGCGCGGGCCGGTCAAACTCGCCGAGGCGATGGTGGTGCTGCCGCTGACCCGCCGCCGCCTGCGCGCCGCCCGGCTGCCGTTCGAGGACTGGCGGGTGCTGGCGGCGATCGGGACGACCCTGGTGGCGACCGCGCTGCTGCGCCGGCGGGCCCCGGCGTCCGCGGTCCGCGAGGGCGTCGTGCAGGCGCTCGGCGTCGTCCCCGCCCTGGTCGCCCTCGGCGACCGCGACCTCGCCGCCTACCACGGGGTCGAGCACAAGGCGATCGCCGCCTACGAGCAGGGGATCGACGACGTCTCCTCGGTGCCGAAAGAGCACGACCGCTGCGGCTCAAACCTGATCGTGCCGATGATGCTGCTCTCGGCCGGCGGCACCGTCGCCCTCGAGCGTCTGGTCGAGCAGCCGAGCGCCGCCGTCCGCGCCGGCGTCGGCCTCGCCGGCGCCTCGCTGGCGGTCGAGATGTTCGCCTGGAGCGACCGCCACCACGGCGAGCCCCTGGCCGAGGCCTTCCACGCCCCGGGCCGCGAGATCCAGCGCCACTGGGCGACCAAGGAGCCGACCCCCGAGCAGCTCGAGGTCGGCCTGGCGGCCCTGGCGGAGATCCTCCGGGTCGAGAGCGGCGGCGGCGAGGACGCGCTGCCTCCGGCCGCATAGACTGGCCGCCGTGTTCGGGAGGATCGACCACATCGGAGTCGCCGTCGAGGACATCGACGCCGCCCTCGCGCTCCACGAGGGCAGCTTCGAGATGCCGCTGGTCCACCGCGAGACGGTCGCCGAGCAGGGAGTCGAGGCGGTCCTGCTCGACGTCGGCGACGGCCACGTCGAGTTGCTGGCGCCGCTCGGTCCCGACACCCCCGTCGGCAAGTTCATGGCCAAGAACGGGGCGGGCCTGCACCACGTCGCCTACGCGGTCGACGACATCGACGCGACCCTGGAGAAGCTCGCCGCCGCCGGCGTCTCGCTGATCGACTCGACGCCGCGGATCGGCATCCGCGAGAGCCGCGTCGCCTTCCTTCACCCCCGCTCGACCGGCGGGGTCCTGACCGAGATCGTCGAACCCGCGGGAGGGCACTGATGGCCGAAGCACAGCGCGTCGAGATTGGATTCGAGGGCGGGCAGGTGATCTCCGCCCGGCTCGCCGAGGACGACCTCAAGGATCTGCGCAAGCAGCTCGAGAAGGGCGGCTGGCACGACGTCCACACGGAGGACGGCGTGATCTCCCTCTACCTCGCGAAGGTCAACTTCCTGCGCATCGCCTCCAGCGGCAGCCGCGTCGGCTTCGGCAGCGTCGAGTGATGCGCCCGCGGCTGCTGCTCGGCGCCGCCGGCGCGGCGGTCCTGGGCGCGGCCCTGTGGTGGCGCAAGAACCCCTCCGCCTGCCCCTACGGGCAGCGCTTCTGGGTCGAAGCCCCGCACCCGATCATCACCCGGGAGCGGCTGCGCGAGGTGCTGCGCCCGCAGCCCGGCGAGCGCCTGCTGGAGATCGGCGTCGGCACCGGCTACTACAGCTGCGAGCTGGCCGAATGGGTCGGGCCGGAAGGGACGCTGGAGCTCTTCGACCTGCAGCGCGAGTTCCTCGACCACACCCTGCGGGCCGCCGGCGAGCGCGGCCTCGGCAACCTGGTCGCGACCCAGGGCGACGCCACCGCGCTGCCCTACGAGGACGCCTCGGTCGACGCCGTGATCCTCACCGCCGTGCTCGGCGAGATCCCCGACTCGGCCGCCGCCCTGCGGGAGATCCGCCGCGTGCTCGGGCCCGGCGGCCGGCTCGTCGTCGGCGAGCTCTTCGGCGACCCCCACTTCACCACCCAGTCCAGCCTCGAGCGCCTCGGCGCCGCCGCCGGCCTGCGGCTCGATGAGCGCTCCGGCAACTGGTTCGGCTACTTCGGGCGGCTCGCGCCGGCCTGAGCCCGCCTCAGGAGGGCTTCGGCGCGTAGCGGTTGTGGAACATCAGCATGTTGCCGTCGGGGTCGCTGAAGAAGGCCATGTGGCAGACGCCGCTGTCGAGCGTCTCGCCCTGGAAGGAGACCCCCTTGGCTTCGAGCTCGCCGCGGGCGGCCTCGACGTCGTCGACGTGGAGGGCGATCGGGTGGCGCCGCGGGGTGAACTCCTGGCCGACCGAGGCGGCGTCCATCACCTGCAGGGTCAGGTTCCCGGTCTCGTACTCGCCGGCGGGGATTTTTTCGTAGTCGACCGAGTGCTCGAGGCCGAGCAGGCCGCCGTAGAACTCCTGCGCCGCGGGGTAGTCCTTGACGAAGACGGTGATGAAGTCGACGCCGCTGACGGAAACGCTCATTGCTGGCTCCCTCTTGGATGGACTGGGCGAGGTCCGAATCTAGCCGTTGCGCGGAACTCCTAGGCGGCGCGGGCGACGAAGAGCGCCTTCAGGTGCTCCGCTTCGCTGAGCGGCCGGATCACGGCGTCGGTCTCGGCGAACCCGACCACGTCGAGGCACTCGAGCCCGCTCTGCTCCAGGGCGGCCAGGACCTGGGCTTCGGAGAAGTGGCGCTCGCGGTGGATCTCCGGCGCGATCGGCTCGGCCGCGCCGGGCTCCAGGGGCTCGGCCTCGAAGCTCGCTTCCATGATCGAGCCGGGCGGCGCGTCGGGATCGGCGAGCCCGCGCCAGATCAGCCGCCAGCCGTCGCGCTCGATCAGCGTCTCCTCGGCGAAGAAGCCGCTGTAGCCGGCGATCGTGTTGGTGTCGAACAGCAGCAGGCCGCCGGGGCCGAGGTTGCTGCGCATCCCTTCCAGCGCCAGCGCCAGCTCGCCGTCGTTGAGCATGTAGTTGACCGGGTCGTTGAGCGCCCAGACGAGGTCGAACTCGCCGAAGACCGGCAGCTCCCGCATGTCGGCGACGTGCATCGCGACCCTGCCTTCGGCCCGCTCCCGCGCCCGCTCCAGCATCCCGCGGGAGACGTCGCAGGCCTCGATCTCCCAGCCGCGCCGCAGCATCGGCGGGAACGCCTTGCCCGATCCGCAGCCGACGTCGAGCAGGCGGCCCTGCCGCAGGCCGTGCTCTTCGAGCAGCGGCAGCAGCAGCCCGAACCACATCTCGTAGTCGTTGCGGTAGGTGAAGCTGTCGTAGACAGGGGCCATCGCTTCGTAAGCGATCTCGGCCGAGCGCGGCCGCCCCTCCCCTGCGGTTTGAACCTCCACGACGCAAAGACCGGGGATTAGTGGAAAGGGTTACAGCGATTTAGTGCACCCGCATGGGTATGTGCGATGTAAGTTCGTTTGATCAGCTCTCTATCGGCACATCTCACCGGAAACGACGAAGGTTGGGAGTGGGGAGAGGCTCACCGGGTCTGCCTCAGGCTGGCCTATCGCTACGCGAGCAATCCGAGCGAAGCGGAGGACATCGCCCAGGACGCCCTGCTCCGCGCCTGGCGCCGCCGCTCGACCCTGCGCGAGCCCGACCGGCGCAAGCAGTGGCTGGCGACGATCGTCCGCAACGAGGCCTTCCGCCAGCACGCCCGGGTCCGACCCGACCCGACCGACCTGGTCGAGTCCGAGGGGGTCGAGGACGCGCGGGTGATCGCCGCGGTCGAGCTCGCCGACCTGCGGGCGGCGCTCGGGCGGCTCAGCGACAAAGACCGCGACCTGCTGGAGATGCGCTACCAGGAGGACCTCACGCAGGGCGCGATCGCGCGCAGGCTGGGGATCCCCGAAGGAACCGTCAAGGTCCGCCTGCACCGCGCCCGCAACAAGCTGCGCCGGGTCTACGTGCCGCGCTAGCGCGCCCTCGACCCGCTGTACACACGGGCGAGCGCGAGGGCGGGAAGTTCAGACCGCTGTACAAGGTACGCGCGGGTCGCTTAGCCGACTATTGGGTAATGAAGACGGCACCGCGGCAGATAGTCGCCTTCGGCGGCGGCGGGTTCTCGATGGAGTCGGGAAACCCCCTGCTCGACGACTACGTGCTCGGGCTGACCAGGGCCGAGCGCCCCCGCGTCTGCTTCCTGCCCTCGGCCAGCGGCGACGCCGACCACTACATCGTCCGCTTCTACCGCGCCTTCTCCGCCCACCGCTGCGAGGCCAGCCACATCTCCCTCTTCCGCCGCGAGCAGGGGCCCGAGGACCTGCGCCGCCACCTCCTCTCCCAGGACCTGATCTACGTCGGCGGCGGCAGCGTGATCAGCCTGCTCGGGGTCTGGCGCGCCCACGGCATCGACACCATCCTGCGCGAAGCCTGGGAGGCGGGCGTGATCCTCTGCGGCCTCTCGGCCGGCTCGCTCTGCTGGTTCGCGGAGGCGGTGACGGGATTCCACGGGGCGCCGCAGCGGCTCGAGGGGATCGGCCTGCTGCCGTTCAGCAACTGCGTCCACTACGAGCCGAAGTCGAGCCGCCGCGAGTCCTACCACCGCTTCCTGCGCGAGGGGATGCGCCCCGGCTACGCGGCCGAGGACGGCGCCGCGCTCCACTTCACAGATCAGGAACTGAGCCGGGTCATCGCCTCGCGGCCCGAGGCCCGCGGCTACCGGCTCGACGTCTCCGGACAGCGGGTGGTGGAGATGCGGATCGCCACCACCTACCTCGGCGAGCGCGGCGCCGTCCCGGCCGAGCCCGTGCCCGAGGCGCTGTCCACCGCGGTCGCGGCCTGATGGGGCCACCCGAAGGCGCGCTCGCCGGCTCCGGCTCGGCCGACTCGGCGCCCGCCACGGCGGTGCGGCGGATCCTCGCCCTCGGCGGCCACGACTTCACCTCGCGCCCGCCCGACCGCGCCGTCTGCGAGCTGCTGCTGCGGCTGGCCGCCGAGCGCGGCGCCGAGCGGCCGAAGATCTGCATCCTGCCGACCGCCAGCGGCGACACCTCCGAGCAGATCGGCCGCTTCTACGCGGCCTTCGGCGAGCGCTCCTGCGAGCCCTCCGACCTCTCCCTGTTCCGGCTCGGCCGCAAGCCGATGGCGCTCCGCGACCACCTGCTCGAACAGGACCTGATCTACGTCGGCGGCGGCAGCCTGGTCAACCTGCTGGCGGTCTGGGAGGCCCACGACGTCGCCTCGATCCTCAGCCTCGCCTGGCGCCGCGGCATCGTCCTCGCCGGCCAGAGCGCCGGCGCGATGTGCTGGTTCGAGGCCGGGATCACCAAGTCCTCCGGCAAGCCGCTGGCCGCCGCCGGCCTCGGCCTGCTCTCCGGCAGCCTCTGCGTCCACTACAACAACGAGCCCGAGCGCCGGGCCGCCTACCTGGAGGCGGTCGCCGACGGGATGCCGGGCGGCTACGGCCTCGACGACTACGCCGGCCTGCTCTGGGAGGGCGAAGGCACCCCCGCGGCGGTCACCGCCCGCCGCGGCGCCCGCGCCTACCGCGTCTGCTCGCGCGAGGACACCGTCTCCGAGTCCCCGCTCCCGGCCCGCTTCCTCCCGGCCCCGGCCCCGGCGGCCCTGCGCGAGGACATCGCGGAGTTCCGGCGGATCAAAACGATGCGCAAGCGGGCCGGGTGGTTGGGGTAGGGCCGCGGCGGGCTCGGGTTTGCGAGAGGCGTGGTGGGACCCCTGCGCGGGAATTGAGTCGCGTCCCCTGCGGGGACAGCTCCGGGTGATGGAGCCCGCCTATGGCGGGCATTTAACGGATTGCATTTCCGCCGCCTTCGGCGACATTCCCGCGCAGGGGTCCCACCACGCCTCCCACGAAACGAGCTCCTGCGGACCCCCGAGTCACCCAGCTATTGCGAGAGCTGACCGGGCGCCGGACTTTTGCGAGAGAGCTGCCGAACCCTGGGTCGTCCCGGTGGACGTGTGGGTGAGGGGTCCGGTTGTCCTCTGGGTGAATGTCGCCGCAGGCGGCGATATGCAATCTGTCATCTGCCCGCCATAGGCGGACTCCATCATCCGGAGCTGTCCCCGCAGGGGACGCGACTCAATTCACCCAGAGGACAACCGGACCCTCACTCGCACCGCCCCCCGGGCGCTACGCCCCAGGCCCTAGTGACCCTCGCCCGCCACCGGCGGCGCAGTCGGGTCCGAGCCCTCCTCGCCGAGGCTCTCGCGGGCGATGTACTCCTCGGCCAGCAGCAGGTTGTCGATCGAGCGCTCGACGACGTTCAGGAGGTCGCCCATCAGCGCCACCTCCTCGACCTGCTCCTTGACGAACCACTGCAGGAACTGCTCGGCCCGGTAGTCCTTGAGGTCGCGGGCGAGCTCGAAGAGGGAGAAGATCTCGTCGCTGACCCGCTTCTCCTGCTCGAGCGCCATCTTCACCGGGGCGGCGCCGTCGGCGTAGCTGGTCTCGGCCGCCTTGATGTCGGGGACATGCACGCCCTCGCCGACGTCGAGCAGGTACTGGATCATCATCATCGCGTGCTCGCGCTCCTCCAGCGCCTGCCGGTAGAAGAAGGCGGCGAGCCGGGGCAGGGTCTCGGCGTCGTAGTAGACGGCGGCGCCCACGTACTGCTGCGAGGCCGCGAACTCGTTGGCGATCTGCGCGTTCAGCGCGTCGGCGAAAGACTTGTCTGCCATCTCAAAGCTCCTTGTCGGCGGGGCGGGGAGGACCCAACGTAGCCCAATCTAGGAGTTCGGTCGGCCGAAGCAGGCGGTTAGGACGGCCGAAGGGGGATCAGGCGATCCAGCGGAAGCCGAGCGGGTCGATCGACGGCTGCAGCGGGCTCGACAGGAGCCCCGGGCTGGTCGCCTGCGCCGGGTCGTTGTAGCCGCCCGGGGCGACGTCGTTGGGCGTCTCCGGGTGGAAGATCGAGGCGAGGTACTGGATCTGGCCGCGGCCGGGGCCGAGCTCGGTCTGGCCGCCGCCGTAGGCGCCGATCCCGCGCTCCTCGCAGTAGTCGTAGGCGGCGAAGAGGCGGGAGATCGGGCCGAAGCGCGAGGGCTTGACGTTGACCGTCTGCGGCGGCGACCAGGGCATCGCCTCGATGTCGGCGATCGAGTGGATCGGCGCGTCCCAGGTGACCCGCTCGGAGACCGGGTCGAGGAGCGGCCGCGTCTCCTCGGTCACGTCGGGGTCCTCGAGCCAGGCGTCGGGGAAGGCCTCGATCAGCTTCGCGTAGAGCTCGGGGTCGGTGATCACGTCGACCGGGGTGCCTTTGTAGAAGCCCTTGAGGTCGAGCGAGTCGACGGCGCCGGTCTCGACCAGGGCGGCGATCAGCTCGTCGTCCCAGTCGTTGAACGGGTCGAGCTTGAAGCGCAGGGTGGGGTAGACGGCGAGCCGTTCGCGCAGCGGCTCGATCGAGGATCTCGCACCCTCTTCGAAGCCGGCCAGGCGCATCGAGTTGACGAAGTTCACCGGCTTCGGCTCGCGGCCGAGGATCGCCGCCAGGTTGGTCCCGGCCTGGCGCAGGGCGAGGTCGAGGGCGGCCGACTCGAAGGCCCAGCGGCGGTAGTCGACCGAGATCTCGCGCTGCGGCGCGGCCGCCGGGAAGAGGTCGATCCCGTCGAGCTTCTTCGAGAACTCGTCGAAGCTGCCGCTGCCGGCCAGCCCCGCGGGCGGCCCGTGGTCCTGCTGGGCGACGTGGTCGACGGCGTCGTAGACGACGTCTTCGCCGACCCCCTCGTGGCCGCCGCCGCTGAGCTTGACCAGCGTGGTCAGCCGTTCGAACTCCCCCATCTTCACTTCCAGGCCCTCGAAGGCGCAGGACTCGATCTCCAGCGGCAGCTCGGCGATCGCGTCGTAGGAGGCCATCGCCAGAATCTACTTGCTGACCCGCAGGGTCTTCAGCTCGCGGTCGGAGCCGCCGCGCACGTAGCCGCCGTGGGCAACGCTGGCGCGGATGTAGTCGAGCGTCTCCGCGGTCAGCCGCTCGCCGGGGAGCACGTTGGGGATCCCCGGCGGGTAGGCGGCCAGCCCCTCGGCGGCGACCCGGCCGGCGGCGGCGTCGAAGGGGATCACCTCCTGCGGGCCGAGGAAGGCCTCGCGCGGGGTCATCACCAGCTCGCCCCAGGGCGGCGGCGGCGCCAGCTTCTCTTCCGGGGCGCCGGGCTCGGCTTCGAGTTCGGCGACCGCCTCGCGCAGTGCCGCGACCAGGCGCTCGCCGGCGACCGCGGCCGGCTCGCCCAGCCCGAAGATCGCGACGACGACGTTCTCCGAGTAGAGCTCGAGGTCGATCCCGTGCGAGTAGAAGATCGAGCGCGCCAGCCGGTAGCCGGTGGAGCCGGTCCCGCGGACGTCGATCGAGAGCCGCAGCGGGTCCCAGCCGGCGATGCCCGGCGCGCCGACCAGCGCCTCGTCGAGCACCCCCAGCCCGGCAATCTCCTGCACCGCCTCGCGGGTGCTGGCGACCGCGCTCAGCGTCTCGCTCCAGCAGCTCGGCGCCGTGGACGGCGGCCTGGCGGCGGGCGGCGTCGAGCGAGCCGGTCAGCAGGCCGCTGGGGCTGGTCGTTTCGACCAGGCTGACGCAGCGGTCGACGACCGCGGGGTCGATGCGCCCGCCCTGGCCGAGGTGCAGCATCGCCGCCTGGGTGAGGCTGCCGACGATCTTGTGGGTCGAGGAGGTGACGAGGTCGGCGCCGCCGGCAAGCGCGTCGGCAGGCAGCCGCGGGCTGAAGTGCAGGTGCGCGCCCCAGGCCTCGTCGACGACCAGCGGCACGCCGCGCGAGTGGGCGACCTCGGCGAGCGCGGCGACGTCGGCGCAGGCGCCGAAGTAGGTGGGGGAGACGACCATCGCCGCCACCGCCCCCGGGGTCGCGTCGAGCGCCGGCGGCGAGCGAATCCGGGGTGAGGCCGTGGGCGATCCCCAGCTCGGGGTCGAGCTGGGGCGAGACGAAGGTCGGCCGCATGCCGCTGAGCACGAGGCCGTCGATCACCGAGGAGTGGACGTTGCGCTGGACGACGACGCGGTTGCCGTAGTGGGCGAGCGCCAGGCAGGTCGCGTGGTTGCCCTGCGAGGCGCCGTTCATCAGGAACCAGGTGCGGCGCGCGCCCCAGGCCTCGGCGGCCAGCAGCTGCGCCTGCTGGAAGGGGGTCGGTTCGGGACCGATGTCGACGCCCTCGGTGACCGAGGGGATGTCGTTGCGCAGGCCGGTCTCGCCGACCAGCTCGCGCATCGCCGGGTCGGCGCCGGCACCGCCCTTGTGGCCGGGGACCTGGAAGCGCCCGGGCTCGAGGGCGGAGTAGGCGAGCAGGGCGTCGACGTAGGGGGTCGAGTCCTGGCCTTGGTCGGGCATCCCTGCCGAGTCTACGCCGCCGCGGCGCGCCGGCCAGGGCGATTTCAGCCCCGCCGCGCCGCCGCCGTGCGCGAGACTGTCGGCGATGGAGCACACGCGCACTCGGCTACTGGCTGGCGGAGGCGGGAGAGGTCGCGCCGGCGCCCGCGCTGCGCGCCGAGATCGACGCCGACGTGCTCGTCGTCGGCGGCGGCTACAGCGGTCTCTGGACCGCCTGGTACGCGAAGCGGCTGGAGCCGGAGGCGCGCGTCGTCCTGCTCGAGTCCGGGGCTCTGCGGGCAGGGGCCGAGCGGCCGCAACGGCGGCTTCTGCAACGCGATGTGGTTCTCGCTGGCCTCGATGCGCGAGCGCTGGGGCCCCGGTCCGGCGCTGGCCGTCGCCTGCGCCGCCGACGACGCGGTCGGGAGGATCGGCGACTTCTGCGCCGAGCAGGCCGTCGACGCCTGGTTCCGGCCGGCCGAGCTACCTGCACGTCTCCACCGCCGCCGCCCACGACGGCGTCTGGGACGAGGCGGTCGCCGCCTGCCGCGAGCTCGGATCGCCGCAGGCGCTGCACGAGCTCTCCGCCGCCGAGGTCGCCGCCCGCTGCGCCTCGCCGGCCTTCCGCGGCGGCGCCGTCTGCCCGACCTCGGCGACCGTGCAGCCGGCCCGGCTGGCGCTCGGCCTGCGCGAGCGCCTGCGCGCGCAGGGGGTCGAGATCCACGAGGGCTCGGCGGTCCGCTCGCTCCGCGAAGGCGACGACGGGGTGAGGCCCGGACCGCCGCCGGCTCGGTCCGCGCCCCCCGCGCGGTGCTGGCGATCGGCGGCGCCGCCAAGGGTCGCCACGGCCCGCTTCACAACCGGCTTCTCGGTCGCCTCCTCGCACATCGTCCTGACCGAGCCGGTGCCCGAGCTGCTGGCCGAGATCGGCTGGACCGGTGGCGAGTGCATCACCGACTCGCGCGCCCTCCTGCACTACTTCCGCACCACCCCCGACGGGCGCATCGCCTTCGGCTGGGGCGGCGGGAGGATCGCGATGGGGGCGCGGACCGGCGGCCGCTCCGAGGTCGACCGCGACGTCGTCGCGGCGATCCGCGCCCACCTGCTCGACTACTTCCCCGGCCTCGCCGGCAAGCGAGTCACCCACGCCTGGGGCGGCCCGATCGACGCCTCGCCCTACCCACCTGCCGATGGTCGTCAGCCAGCCCCACGGCCGCGCCTTCGCGGTCGCCGGCTACACCGGCAACGGCGTCGGCCCCTCGAACATGGTCGGCCGCACCCTCGCCTCCCTCGCCCTCGACCGCCGCGACGAGCCGACCGCCCTCGCCTTCGTCGACTCCGAGGTCCGCGGCGTCCCACCCGAGCCCTTCCACTGGATCGGCGGCGAGGCGATCCGCCTCGGCATCCTCGCCAAGGAGGAGGCCGAGCTGGCCGGCCGTCCCCCCGGCCGCCTCGCCAGCGCCGTCGCCGGCGTCCCGAAGCTGATCGGCTTCCACATCGGCCGCTGACCAATCCCCTCGCCCACCCCAGCCGAGTGCGGCAGACCTTTGTTTCGGTAAGCGAAACAAAGGTCTGCCGCACCTCTAGTGCTACGAGTGCGACGGCCTCTTAGCGGGGCCGTCGTTCTGCCAGCAGCCGCCTCACTCGCTCGATGACGGCATCCGGATCGCGGTAGAAGCGCTCGTCGGTGACCCGGGTCATCCGCACTCCATCCAGGAGCAGATCCTCCTGACGCAGGCGGTCGCGGCCGAACGCCTCCTGGGTTCCGTGCGTCCTGTAGGAATCGAGTTCGACCGCGAAGCGCTGCTCGGGCCAGTACATGTCGACCTCGTAACCGGCCACGTTGAAATTGACCGAGGGCCGGGGCAGTCCTGCCGCGGAGAGCGCCTCGAGGAAGCGCCGCTCGAACCCCGAGCGCGTGAACGGCGGCGGCTCGTAGAACGCCGCGGCGCGCCGCAGGCGTCCCCAGCCGTGGTGCCCCCTGGTCCGGTCGAGCAGCTCCTGGATCGCCCCGAGGTCGAGCAGGTCCAGCTCTTCGGCCCGCTCCATGTAATGGCGCAGCCGCCCGCGTCGGTCACGGGCGGCCAAGTCCAGCAGCACCCGCGGCACGGCGGTGACCGGGATCCCGTCCTCGACCGTCCGGTCGGCGTCAGCGAGAACCCGCGAGTGGTGGATCCGAACCGGGTGCCGGAGTTCGCGGGGGATCGGTCCGGTCACGTGCAGGGGGATCGGGCTGCCCTTGAAGGTCCCCCAGAGCCAGGCGGCCGACCAGTGGCTGAGAAGCGCGTCCGGACCGCATCCGAGAACCGCTGCCAGGCACTGCCCGTGCAGGGAGAGGCCCGAGCGACCGACGGCATAGACGCCACGGTGCACCGGAAAGATGTGGCCGCTCGCTGCGGCCCGGGAGATTGCGGCCCGGGAGAATCCTTTGGCCTGAAGCTGCCGGGTCGAGACGACGCCATGCTGCCGATCCGCCAGATCGGCCATCACCCTCCCACGCGGCAGACCTTTGTTTCGCATACCGAAACAAAGGTCTGCCGCACGCGGGGTTCTCCCCCCGGGGGCTTGCTTCGGCTCGGGCCTAGGTTGCGGCGGGGGTGCCGGCGGCCTGGAGTGGCGCTTCGTCCTCGTCCGGGCGGACTTCGGCCATCTTTTCGGCCCGGCGCTGCTGCAGGTGGTGAAGACCATCGCCACCACGGTGAGCCCGAAGAGCATCATCGCGATGCAGTTGACCTCGACCGGGATGCCGCGCTGGGCGGCGCCGAAGATGTAGAGCGGGAAGGTCACCGTCGTCCCGGAGTTGAAGTTGGAGATCACGAAGTCGTCGATCGAGAGGGCGAAGGCGAGCATCGCGCCGGCGAAGATGCCGGGCATGATCAGCGGCAGGGTGACCAGGCGGAAGGTCTGCAGGGGCGTCGCGCCGAGGTCCTTGGCCGCCTCCTCGAGGTTGCGGTCGAAGCCGATCAGCCGCGAGCGCACCACCACCACGACGAAGCTGATGCAGAACATGACGTGGGCGATCAGCAGCGTCTCGAAGCCGAGCGAGGGCGAGCCGAGGATGAGGAAGAAGGAGAGCAGCGAGGCGCCCATCACGATCTCCGGCGTCGCCATCGGGATCACGATCAGGAAGTTGGCGGCGCGCCGGCCGAAGAACTGGTGGCGGACCAGCGCCAGCGCCATCATCGTGCCGATCACGGTCGAGATCACCGTCGCCAGCAGCGCCAGCTTGATCGAGGTCCAGAGCGCTTCGTTGAATTCCGGGATCGACGAAGGCGTTGCCCCAGTGCTCCAGGGTGAAGCCGACCCAGGTGAAGTTGTAGCGCCCGCTCGGATCGTTGAAGGAGAAGACGAAGATCACCGCGATCGGGATCAGCATGTAGATGACGACCAGGCACGGCGACGATGTTGACGCGCGTGCTCGCGCAGCCAGTGCCAGAACCTCGCGGGCGGCGCTCGCCGGCGCTCATATCGCCGCCGCCTCCTCGCCCATCAGCGCCTCCGAGCCGGCGAAGCGGATGTAGATCAGGACGACCACGAGGATGATCGCCATCAGCACGAAGGAGAGCGCCGCCGCCGCCGGATAGTCGCTCTGTTTCAGGTACAGCGACTGGATCACGTTGCCGATCATCTGGTTGTTGGAGCCGCCGAGGAACTGGGCGTTGATGTAGTCGCCGGAGGCGGGGATGAAGGTCAGCAGGGTGCCGGCGACGACGCCCGGGCGCCGAGAGCGGCAGCGTCACCTGAAGAAGGCGGTGGCGGCGTTGGAGTAGAGGTCCTTCGCCGCCTCGATCAGGCGCTCGTCCAGCCGCTCGAGGCTGGCGTAGATCGGCAGCACCATGAAGGGGAGGAAGTTGTAGACGAGCCCCGCGATGACGGCGGGGCCGGTGGCGAGGATGTGGCCGTTGTCGCCGACGAACCCGAAGAACTGGAGGACTTCGACCACCGGGCTGTCGTCGGAGAGGATCGTCACCCAGGCCAGGGTGCGGATCAGGTAGGTGGTGAAGAACGGCGCCACCACCGCCAGCAGCATCGCGTGGCGCCATTTGCCCGCCTTGAAGGCGATCGAGTAGGCGAGCGGGTAGGCCAGCACCAGGCAGATCAGGGTCGCCAGGCCCGAGTAGACGAAGGAGCGGACGAACTGCGTGTCGTAGAGGCTGAGCGCGTCGGAGTAGTTCTCCCAGTGCCAGTCTGAAGTGGTAGTAGCCGAGTTCGTAGGAGTCGAGCGAGAGCCTGCCCATGAAGTACAGCGGGACGACGAAGAAGACGACCAGCCAGACCGCCCCCGGCAAGAGCAGCGCGTAGGGGATGGTGCGGCGCCGCAGCATCGGTCCTAGCCGTTGAGGACCGCGTTGAAGGCCCGGTTGATGTTCTGTTCTTCTTCGCCGGTCGGAGAGGGCTGGATCGAGCACTTCTTGGTGAAGAGGCCGCGTCCGGGAAGATCAGCTGGTTTTCGCCACTTCCGGTTCTTCTTTGAGCAGGACTTCCTTGGTCCCTTCGACCGGGCTGACGTAGTTCACGTAGGCCTCGATCTGGGCCATGTGACTTGGGTCGTAGACGTAGTTGATCCAGGCCTCGGCGGCGGTCGGGTTCGGCGCCCCGACCGGGATCACCATGTTGTCCGACCAGAGGATGCAGCCCTCGGTCGGCATCCGCCATTCGATCTGCGGGTTGTCGGCCTGCAGCTGCACCGCGTCGCCCGACCAGCCGATCACCGCGGCGGCGTTGCCGTTGGTCAGGTCGGCGGCGTAGTCGTTGCCGGTGAAGCGCCGGATCTGCCCCGATTCGGCCGCCTCGCCGATTTTTTCGATCGCTTTCAGCCAGTCGGCTTCGGTCGCCTTTTCGACGTCGACCCCTTCGCACTTCATCACCAGCGGCACCGTGTCGCGGAGTTCGTTCAGCATCTCGACCTTGCCCTTGAACTGGGGGTCGAAGAGGTCGCAGATCGAGTGCACATCCGGCGCCAGTTCTTTGTTGACGATGATCCCGGTCATCCCGGTCTGCCAGGGCGCGGCGAAGTCGCGGCCCGGGTCGTACGACGGCGCCCGCAGGTTGTCGACCAGGTTTTTCTCGAAGTTCGGAATCGCCGCCGGGTCGAATTCCTGCAGGTAGCCGAGTTCGTTCATTTTGTTCGCCATCCAGTCGGTGACGACGAAGATGCTGCGGCCTCCCGATTCGCCCGAGGTCAGCAGCGGCTGCAGCTTCGCGAAGAACTCTTCGTTGGCGTTGACGTCTTCGACGTAGTTGACCGAGACGCCGGTTTCGTCTTCGAAGTCCGGCGACGGTCTGTTTGTCGATGTAGAGCGGCCAGTTGGAGATCGTCAGCTCGCCCGAGGGTTTGCCTTCGAGCTCCACCCGGTTGCCGCTGCCGCCCTCGGCGTTGGCCGGGGAGTTGCTGGCGGACTCGATGCCGCTGCCGCAGGCGGCCAGCCCCAGCACCGCGGCCAGGGCCGCCAGGGCAAGCGCGATCCTGGTCGCGCCGGCGCGCCTACTCATCCGTCATCGCCCTCCTCCTCGATCACCACGTGCATGTGCTCCGGCTCCCAGCTCAGGACCACCCGGGCGCCGCCGCCCGGCAGCCGCTGGCGCTCGGACTCGTCGGCGTTGGGGACGAGCACGGTCATCCGCACGCCCTCGCCGAGGTCGACGACGATCTGCGTCGCCGTCCCCAGGTAGACCGAGCTCTCGACCACCCCCTCGCACCTGCGGCGTGCCGGGGGCCGGCGCCGTCTCGCCGGCCAGGTCGACCCGCAGCTTCTCCGGCCGCACCACCGCGGCGCAGCCTTCGCCGGCCGCCAGCGAGCCGGTGTCGCCGGCGACCTCGGGGCCGCTGTCGAGCTTCACCGTCCCCGGCGCGGAGACCGTCGCCGGCATCAGGTTGGAGACGCCGATGAAGCCGGCGACGAAGCTGGTCGTCGGCCGCTCGTAGACCTCCTCGGGCCCGTCGACCTGCTCGACCTTGCCGCGGTTCATCACCGCGATCCGGTCGCTCATCGTCAGCGCCTCCTCCTGGTCGTGGGTGACGTAGACGAAGGTGATCCCGACCTCGCGCTGGATCCGCTTCAGTTCGACCTGCAGGCCCTTGCGCAGCTTCAGGTCGAGCGCCCCCAGCGGCTCGTCGAGCAGCAGCACCTTCGGGCAGGTTGACCAGCGCCCGCGCCAGCGCCACCCGCTGCTGCATCCCGCCGGAGAGCTGCGATGGCCTGCTCCGTTCGCCTCGCGCCGCCAGCCCGACCCGCTGCAGCTCGGCCGCGACCCGCTCGGCGATCTCGTCCTTGCCGACCTTCAGCCGCTTCAGCCCGAAGGCGACGTTGTCCTCGACGCTGAGGTGGGGGAAGAGCGCGTAGCTCTGGAAGACGGTGTTGGTCGGGCGCTTGTGCGGCGGCAGCCCGGCGACGTCCTCGCCCTCGATCTGGATCTCGCCCTCGCTCGGCTGCTCGAAGCCGGCGATCATCCGCAGCGTCGTCGTCTTGCCGCAGCCGCTCGGCCCGAGCAGGGTGAAGAATTCCCCGCTGCCGAGGGTGAGGTCGATGTCGTCCACCGCGATGAAGTCGCCGAAGCGCTTGGTGACGCCGCGTAGCTCGACGCTCGGAGTTGACTCGGAATTCATTGGAATGGCTTTCTCCTCCATCCGTTCTGGCGGCTACCCGCGGGCGCCGCTATTTACTCCGCCGGCACTACGAGCACCGGCCGCTCCGACAGGTGCAGAAGCTTGTTCGGGGTCGAGCCCAGGATCATGCCCTTGAGCGGCGGCTCGCCGAAGCTGCCGACGACGATCATCCGCGCGTCGTGGCGCTCGGCGGCGTCGAGCAGCGCGTCGACCGCTCGTCTTCGGGACCAGCTCGACCTCGATCTCCATCCCGTGCGCGGCGGCCTGCGCCTGCGCCTTGCCATGACGACCTTCTCGCCCAGCTCCTCGATCGCCTCCTCGTGGTCGGCGATCTCGCCGCCCCACAGGCCCGGGGGCGCGTAGCCGAAGACGACCACGACCCGGTCCCCAGCTTCACGGCGATGTCGAGCGCCGCGCCGAGCGCGCATTCCCCGCAGGCCGGATCCGTCGAACCCGACGACGATCTCAGCCATCAGACCTCGTCCTCCGCGACCCCGGTCGGTTCCGGGCGGCGGCGCTTCGCCCTCGAGGAAGCCGGCTGGGACGACCTCGGGACGGCGCCGGAAGAATTCCGGGAAGCCTTCGCCACTGGACGAACATCAGCAGCACTCCGAGGATCAGGAAGAAGACCGCGATCACCAGCGGCGGGCCGATCCCGAACCAGGAGTTGCCCGATTCGGAGTTGGCGGGGTCGGCGAGTTCGATCCCGTTCTTGATCAGCAGGTAGAAGAGGATCGCGCCGCCGAAGGCCGGGCCGACGCCGATGAAGAAGAAGTTCTTGACGCTGCGCAGCAGCTCGCGGCGGTAGTAGACCGCGCAGGCGAAGCCGGTGATGCCGATGTAGAAGGAGATCATCAGGCCGAGCGCGGCGAGCGAATCGAAGAGGATGTCTTCGCTGACCAGGGTCAGGCCGACGTACCAGAGGATCGAGAGCGCCCCATCAGAATCGTCGAGACGTGCGGGGTGAGGAAGCGGGGGTGGACCTTGCCGAGGCTGCTTCGGCATCGCGTGCGCTCGCGCCATCGAGAGCGTCGTCCGCGCGGTCGGCAGGATCGTCGTCTGGGTCGAGGCGGCGGCCGAGGTCAGCACGGCGATGATCAGGATCTTGTCCAGCGGCGAGCCGAAGACTTCGGCGCCGAGGTGGCTGAGCACGTCTTCGGGTTCCGCCGTCAGGCCTTTGACGCCGTCGTAGGCCTGGGCGGCGAAGGCGACGACGAGGTAGATCCCGAGCAGGATCAGGGTGCTGATCACGGTCGCCCTGCCGGGTGCCTCGCTCGGAGTCCTCGGTCTCCTCGTTGACGGTCGCGGTCGTGTCCCAGCCCCAGTAGATGAAGACGGCTAGCAGCATCCCGGCGGAGATCTCACTCGGGGCTGAGCGCGAACGGGTTGATCCAGGAGAGGCTGGGGTGGATCGGCGTTCGGCGCCGGCGTCGCCGGTGTAGACCTTGACCAGGGCGACGACCGCGAACAGCGCCAGGGTGAAGATCTCGGCCGCCAGCAGCCCGACCTGGGTGCGGGCGGAGAGCTCGATCCCGATCACCACGATCGAGGTCATGATCACGATCCAGACGACTCCGACCGCGGTCACCGCGACGGTCGATTCGGCGGCGCCGGTCATCCCGAACAGCTCGAAGGTGTAGAGGCCGGCGATCTGCGCCAGGTTCGCCATCACGATGATGTCGGCGACGACGATCGCCCAGCCGGCGATCCAGCCGAGCTGCGGGCCCATCGCCTTGGTCACCCAGGAGAAGCTGGTGCCGCAGTCCGGGTCGGCTTTGTTCATGTAGTAGTAGCCGGCCGCGACCAGGAACATCGGCACGAAGCTGATCAGCAGGATCGCCGGCGCCTGGAAGGCGACCGCGGCGGCGACGAAGCCGAGGGTCGCGGCGAGGCTGTAGCCCGGGGCGGTCGAGGCGACCCCGATGACGACGCTGGAGACGAACCCGATCGCGTTCTTCTTCAGGCCCTTGTCTTCGACGCCGCTCTGCGACGGAGTGGAGCGAGGCGGCGGTACCGATGCGCTCTCCATCGCCCGACCGTATGCCCAGCCGGACACAGGCGCAAGTGGCGAATGTCCCAAAAGCACAGCCTCGACCTTGTACGTCGCGTACAAACCCCTCGGCCTTGCTTGACCCAATGACCACTTGCGCACCTGCCGAAGTGGAGCTAGCGTTGTCCATAACGTCGTAGCGAGAGAGGAGAGCGCGAATGGCCACCGCGCCGCAGGTCCGTCGACACCGAACTCCAGCAGCTGGCCCGGCGGCATCTCTGGATGCACTTCTCGCGCATGGGCGGCTACGACGCCGAGCACGAGATCCCGATCGATCACCCGGGCCGAGGGCTGCTACGTCTACGACGAGCACGGCAACCGCTACCTCGACGGCCTCTCCGGCCTCTTCTGCGTCAACGCCGGCCACGGCCGCACGGAGTACGGCGAGGCGGCGGCGCGCCAGGTCGAGGAGCTCGACTTCTACACGCTCTGGAGCTACGCCCACCCGCGGGCGATCGAACTGGCGGCGCGGATCGCCTCGCTCGCCCCCGGCGACCTCAACCGCGTCTTCTTCACCAACGGCGGCTCGGAGGCGGTGGAGTCGGCGCTGAAGCTGGCCCGCAACTACCACCGCATGCACGGCAAAGGCCAGAAGCACAAGCTGATCGCCCGCGAGGTCGCCTACCACGGCACCTCGATGGGGGCGCTCTCGGCGACCGGGATCACCGAGCTGCGCACCCAGTTCGAGCCGCTGACCCCCGGCGGCTGCCACGTCCCCAACACCAACGTCTACCGCTGGCCCGACGAGCGCGAGCCGATCTGGGCCGCCGACGCGATCGAGGAGCGGATCGTCTTCGAGGGGCCGGAGTCGGTCGCCGCGGTGATCCTCGAGCCGGTCCAGAACGCCGGCGGCTGCTTCGTCCCGCCCGACGGCTACTTCCAGCAGGTGCGCGAGATCTGCGACCGCTACGACGTGCTGATGATCTCCGACGAGGTGATCTGCGCCTGGGGCCGGCTCGGCCACTACTTCGGCTGCGAACGGTTCGGCTACCAGCCCGACATCATCACCGTCGCCAAGGCGCTGACCTCGGCCTACGCGCCGATGGGAGCGATGATCGCCTCCGACACCGTCGCCGCCCCGTTCATGGAGGGCAACGCCTCCTTCGCCCACGGGTTCACCTTCGCCGGCCACCCGGTCGCCGCGGCGATCGCGATGGCCAACCTCGACGTCTACGAGAAGGAGGACCTCTGCGGGCACGTGCTCGCCAAGGAGGGCGAGTTCCGGCAGATGCTGGAGACGCTGCGCGACCTGCCGATCGTCGGCGACGTCCGCGGCGCCGGCTTCTTCCAGGCGATCGAGATGGTCAAAGACAAGGACACGAAAGAGAGCTTCGACGACGAGGAGTCCGAGCGGCTGCTGCGCGGCTTCCTCTCCGCCGAGCTCTACAAACGGGGCCTGATCTGCCGCGCCGACGACCGCGGCGACCCGGTGATCCAGCTGGCGCCGCCGCTGATCGCCGACACCGAGCAGTTCGAAGAGATCCACGACGTGCTCAGCACGGTGCTCGCCGAGGCCTGGGACCAGGTCGTCAGATAGGCCCCCGGTGCTGACGGTCCAGAGCCTGCTCGACGAGCTCGACCTGGAGCTGGCGGCCGGCGGCGACGCCGCCGCGGCGCCGGTCCGCTGGGTCCACATCTCCGAGCTGCAGGACCCGACCCCGTGGCTCTCCGGCGGCGAGCTGATGCTGACCACCGGCATCCCGCTGGACACCGCCGCCAAGCAGCGCTCGTTCGTGCGCCTGCTCGCCGACAGCAACCTCGCCGGGCTCGGCTTCGGCACCGGTTTCAGCCACGACGAGGTCCCGAAGGCGCTGATCGAGGAGGCCGAGAAGCGCGAGCTTCCCGCTCTTCGAGGTGCCCTACTCGACTCCGTTCATCGCGATCACCGAGAAAGCGTTCGCCCGCCTCGTCAACGAGCAGTACGAGGTCCTGCAGCGGGGGATCGCGGTCCAGCGGCGGCTCGAGCGGCTGGTCCTCGAGGAGCGCGGGCTGGAGGAAATCGCGGCGACGATCGCCTCCGCGGTCGGCGGCACCGTGGCGATCCTCGACGGCCGCGGCGAGCGCCTCGCCGGGCGCGGCTTCCGCCGCCAGCTCTCCGCCGAGGCGATCGCCGCGATCCGCAAGGAGGCGCTCGGCCACGCCGCCGACGGCCACCCCTTCGTGCCCTCGCACCCCTCGGTCGCCGGCCGGGCGCTCGCCCACCCGGTGATCTCGCCGGGCGGCGGGCCGCCGCAGGCCTGGGTGGTGATCGTCCGCGACTCCGGCGGGCTCGGCGACTTCGAGCGGCTGATCCTGCAGCAGGCGGTGGCGGTGGTGGCGCTGGAGCTGATGCGCCGCCGGGTCGCCCGCGAGACCGAGCGGCGGCTGGCCGGCGACGTCCTCGCCGGCGCTCTCGGCGGGCGCATGGAGCCGACCGAGCTGCGGCGCCGGCTGGAGCCGTTCGGGATCGGCGAGGAGGCGGCGGTGCTCGTCTTCTCCCTCGACCACCCCGCCGCCGCCACCGCGACCCTCGAACAGGCGCTCGCCGCCGACGCCTGCCCGGCGGTGGTCGCGCCGTTCGCGACCGGCGACCGCGAACTGCTCTGCGCGGTGATCGACGCCGCCGAGCGCGACCCGATCGAGGCCGCCACCGCCGCCCGCCGGGCCCTCGCGTCGGGCAACGGCGCCGTCCGTGCCGCCGCCAGCCGGCCGGCGCTGCCGGAGAGCCTGCGCCACTCCTTCCACGAAGCCCGCTGCGCCCTCGAGGCGACCGCCTTCGACAACGGCAGCGCCCCCGAGGTCGCCTCCTGGCGCGACCTCGGCGCCTTCACCCTGCTGCTCTCGATCCAGGACGACGACGCGCTCGGCCTCTACTGCGACAGCGTGCTCGGCCCGATCGAGGCGGGCGACGAGGAGTACGGCGGCGAGCTGCTGCGCTCGCTGGAGGCGTTCATCGAGCAGAACGGCCAGTGGGAGCGGGCCGCACGCCAGGTCTATTGCCACCGCCACACCCTGCGGTACCGGATGCGCAAAGTCGAGGAGCTGACCGGCCGCGACCTCTCGCGGGCGCACGACCGGATCGAGTTCTGGCTGGCCCTACGAGCAAGGGAGTTGGTCGCATGAAGATCGGAGTGCCCACCGAGATCAAGGTCGACGAGTACCGGGTCGCGATCACCCCGGCCGGCGTCCGCGAAATGTCCGAGCACGGCCACGAGGTGCTGATCCAGGCCGGGGCCGGCGACGGCAGCGCGATCGCCGACGACGAGTACGGGGCGCAGGGCGCGAAGATCGTCGCCGACGCCGCCACCGTCTTCGCCGAGGCGGAGATGGTCCTGCACGTGAAGGAGCTGCAGGCGAGCGAGATCGAGATGCTGCGGCCGGGCCAGATGCTCTTCACCTACCTGCACCTGGCGCCCGACCCCGAGCAGACCCGCGGGCTCTGCGACTCCGGGGCCACCGCGATCGCCTACGAGACCGTCGAGGACGCGAGAGGGCGGCTGCCCCTGCTGGCGCCGATGAGCGAGATCGCCGGCAAGATCGCCACCCAGGCCGGCGCCTTCATGCTGGAGAAGCCGCTCGGCGGTCGCGGCATCCTGCTCGGCGGCGTGCCCGGTGTGGCGGCGGCCAACGTGATGGTGATCGGCGGCGGCGTGGTCGGGATGAACGCCGCCTTCATCGCGATCGGGATGGAGGCCGACGTCTTCGTCTTCGACCGCTCGATCGACCGCCTGCGCGAGCTCGAGGTCGCCTTCGGCGGCCGCTGCTCGACCGTCTACTCGACGACGCTGGCGGTCGAGGAGATGCTGCCGCGGGCCGACCTGGTGATCGGCGCCGTGCTCGTCCACGGCGCCCGCGCCCCCTACGTGATCCGCCGCGACCAGCTGGCGCTGATGAAGCCGGGGGCGGTGCTGGTCGACGTCGCGATCGACCAGGGCGGCTGCTTCGAGACCTCGCGGCCGACCACCCACCGCGAGCCCACCTTCGAGGTCGACGGGATCACCCACTACTGCGTCGCCAACATGCCGGGCGCCGTCCCGATCACCTCCACCCACGCCCTCACCAACGCGACCCTGCCCTACGCGATGGCGCTCGCCGACCACGGCGTCGCCGAGGCGATCCGCCGCGACCCCGGCCTGCGGCCCGGCGTCAACGTGGCGGCCGGGCAGGTGACCCACCCGGCGGTGGCCGAGGGAGTGGGGATGGACTACGTCGCTGTCGAGGAGGCCCTCGAACTCGAACGGACCTTAAAATAATGAGCATCCAAGGGAGAGCTGAATGAGCGCTTACGCAGTAGTCAACCCGGCCACCGGTGAGACGGTCAAGGAGTACCCGGAGATCGGCGACGCCGAGCTCCGCGCCGCGATCGACCGCGCCGACGAGGCCTCCCGCACCTGGTCCGGCAGCTCCACCGTGGCGGAGCGCGCCGCGCTCGTGCGCAGGGTCGGCGAGCTGCACGGCGAGCGCCGCCAGCGGCTGGCCGAGATCATCGTCGGCGAGATGGGCAAGCCGATCGAGCAGGCGCTGATGGAGGTCGACTTCGCGGGCGAAATCTACGGCTACTACGCCGACAGCGCCGAGGCCCTGATGGCCGACGAGACAATCGAGCTGCTCGGTGGCGAGGGCACCGCCGTGGTCCGCCGCGGCGCCTTCGGGGTGCTGCTCGGGATCATGCCCTGGAACTTCCCCTACTACCAGGTGGCTCGCTTCGCCGGCCCGAATCTGGTGATCGGAAACCCGATCCTGCTCAAGCACGCGCCACAGTGCCCGGAATCGGCCGAGGCGATGGCCCAGATCTTCGACGACGCCGGCTTCCCGGCGGGAGCCTACGAGAACGTCTACGCGACCAACGAGCAGATCGAGTGGGTGATCGCCGACCCGCGCGTGCACGGCGTCTCGGTCACCGGTTCCGAGCGCGCCGGCGCCGCCGTCGCCGAGATCGCCGGCCGCAACCTGAAGAAGGTCGTGCTCGAGCTCGGCGGCTCGGACCCGTTCATCCTGCTCGGGACCGACGACCTCGACGCGACCGTGGAGGCAGCGGCCGAAGCGCGGCTCGACAACACCGGCCAGTCCTGCAACGCGGCCAAGCGCTTCATCGTCGTCGACGACTACTACGACGAGTTCCTGGCGAAGTTCACCGCGACGCTGAGCGCCGCGAAGCCCGGCGATCCCACCGCCGAGGACACCGCCGTCGGGCCGCTCTCCTCGGCGACGGCCGCCGACCGGCTCGAGCAGCAGGTCCAGAAGGCGGTCGCCAACGGGGCCGAGATCGTCACCGGCGGCAAGCGCGACGGCAACTACTTCGAGCCGACGATCCTGACCGGGATCGAGCCAGGCGACGAGGCCTCCCAGGAAGAGTTCTTCGGCCCCGTCGCGCAGGTCTACCGGGTCGGCTCCGAGGAGGAGGCGGTGGCGCTCGCCAACCAGACCCCGTTCGGCCTCGGCTCCTACGTGATGACCACCGACAGGGAGCAGGGCGAGCGGGTCGCCGACAAGATCGAAGCCGGGATGGTCTACGTCAACCTGGTCGGGGCGGACAGTCCCGAGCTGCCGTTCGGCGGCTTCAAGCGCTCCGGCTTCGGCCGCGAGCTCGGGCGCTTCGGTGCAGACGAGTTCGTCAACAAGAAGCTGATTCGCAGCGCATAGTCTGCAGTCGATGAAGCTCCGGATCCTGGTCCTCGCCGCGCTGGCGGCGTTCCTCGGCCTCGCCGCGCTGGCCGGCCCGGTCGCGGCCGAGGAGGGTGCGGCGGAGACCGCGCGCTGCCACGGCCGCCAGGCGATGATCGTCGGCACCGACGGCGACGACGTGCTCCACGGCACCTCCGGCCGCGACGTGATCTGGGGCGGCGACGGCGACGACACGATCTACGGCAGCCTCGGCAACGACCTGCTCTGCGGCGGGCCCGGCGCCGACCTGATCCACGGCGGCCGCGGCAACGACGAGGTCGACGGCGGCGCCGGCGACTACGACCGCGTGATCGGCGACCTCGGCGACGACAAGGTGGTCGGCGGCGGCGGCGCCCACGACGAGGCCGCCGGCAGCCTCGGCATCGACATCGTCAACGGCGGTGCCGGCAACTTCGACCTGGTCCGCGGCGACTACGGCTGGGACCGGATGTCGGGTGGCGCCGGCACCGGGGACGTCGCCTCCTTCGCGACCGCGGTCGCCGGCGGCAAGGGCAGCGGCGTCTGGGTCTCGCTGCGCGACCACCGGGCGTTCGGCGACGGCCACGACAAGCTCTTCGGCTTCGAGGACCTCGAAGGCTCGGCCTTCCGCGACACCCTGTTCGGCAGCAAGGGCTCCAACACGATCGACGGCGGCCTCGGCGACGACACGATCTTCGGCGGCGGCGGCGCCGACACGATCGACGGCGGCCAGGGCAGCGACGGCTGCGACGGCGCCAAAGGGCGGACCATCTCCTGCGGCTCCGAACGGGCGCCCAAAGCCTCGGCCTACGTGCAGCTGAACCCGCTGGCTCGCGGCGGCGCCGGCCTGCAGGTGGTCGGCAGCGGCGGCAGCGACGACTTCCTCGTCGCCTTCGACGAAGCGAGCGAGACCTTCTCGGTCAGCGCCAGGAAGGCGCTGGCGATCGGTCCGGGCTGCAGCCGGCCGACCGGCGCCGCCACCGAGGTCATCTGTGCGGCCAAAGGCCCCGGCCTCTGGCTGATGGCCGACCTCGGCCCCGGCAACGACGGCCTCACGGTCCAGGGCTCGCTGAAATCGGTCGGCACCACCCGGATCGCCGGCGGCTACGGCAACGACGAGATCCACGGCGGCCCCGAGGACGACCTGATCGAGGCCGGCCGCGGCGCCGACAAGCTCTACGGCGGCGCCGGCGCCGACGGCCTGATCGGCGGCCTGCCCGGCCCGACCTATCTCTACGGCGGCCCCAACGGCGACCTCCTGGCCGCCGGCGGCGGCTGCGCCGGCGGCGCCATCGTCGGCGGCCCCGGCCGTGACGACGCCTCCTTCGCCGAGACCCAGGCGCACCCCGGCCTGCTGATCGTCTCCTTCCCGCGCCGGGCCGCCTGGATCGACGAGATCGAGGGCTGCGACAGCGTCCGCCTCTCGCCGACCAACGAGGACATGGAGGGCTCCTTCGACAACGACGTCCTGATCGGCGACGGCCGCGCCAACGCGATGCTCGGCCAGCCCGGCCAGGACCGTTTCTACGGCAACGGCGGCGACGACGTGATCGACGCCCGCGACGGCGTCCGCGACTTCTCGATCCAGTGCGGCGCCGGCGACCCCCCGCATCCCAGAGGCAAAGGGAAGGGCAAGGGCCTGACCGCCCCGACCGGCACCCCCGCCGGCCGCGCGATCATGGACTCCTTCGATCCCGCCCCCTTCAACTGCGCGATCGTCAAACACGGCACCCCGGTGCCGGGCCTCAACGGCTAGCCCGACCGCCTCGAGGTTCCGGCCGGGGGGAGACCCCAGCCCTCCCTGCACTTGTCGCCCTGTGGGCGACAAGGAGCGATCTCTGCAGAGACATCATCCGCTGCGCGAGCTCGCGACGCGCCAGCACGGGGTCGTCTCGACCCGGCAGCTCGCACGGATCGGCTACTCGCGGAGCTCGGCGTCCAAGGCGCACGGCGTCGGCAGGCTGACCCGGGTCCACCGCGGTGTCTACGCGGTCGGTCACACCGAGCTCGGCTGGAGGGGGCGATGCATGGCGGCGGTGCTGGCCAACCGCCCCGCTTTGGCCAGCCACACCGCTGCGGCGAGGGTGTGGGGACTCCTCAAGTACGAGCCCGAACGGATCCATCTGACCGTCCCGACCTGGCGCCGACACAAGAGTGAGTTCACTGTCCATTTCGACCGCCTCCCGGCCCCCGACATCGGCATGGAGGACGCGATCCCCGTCACCTCTGTGGCTCGTACCGAGCTCGATCTCGCCGCCGACTTTCCCCTGCCCCGGCTGGAACGTGTCTTTGAACGCGCGGAGGAGTTGGGGCTGCTCGATCTCGACCGGCTTGAGGAGGTGATGAAGCGGTATCCGCGACATCCCGGGTCGGTCCCGCTTGCACGCTTGCTCTCCATACATGGAAGTGCACCCGTAGTCCTACGGTCGGATCTGGAGAGGCGCTTTCTCCGCCTGGTGAGAGCCGCGGGCTTGCCCGTTCCCTCGATGAATTACGTAGTCGGCGGAATGGAGCTGGACGCCTACTGGGAGCGCGAGCGGTTCGCGGTCGAACTCGACGTCTACGAGACCCACGGAACCCACGTGGCATTCGAGCGCGACCGGATTCGCGACGACGACCTGCTGGTCCTGGGGGTGGAGGTGATCCGGATCACCGATCCCCGCCTGCGCCGGGAACCCGACGCGATCATTTGCCGCCTCAGCGGGCACCTCGAACGCCGCCGCCAGGAGCTCCGCTAGAGCCTGCATCCAAGGCCTGCACTTGTCGCCCACAGGGCGACAAGTGCAGGCCGCCACGCTCGGATCACGCTTGAACTAGGCTTGAACCGTGGCACCGAAGACCGCCAACGGAGTCGAGGCCGCCGCGATCGCAGCGGCGATCGCGCGGTTCGAGGCGGAGTTCGCGTCCGCTCCTGCGGATGATTCCGCGGCGGCGGTCAGCCCGTGGCAGCGAGCGGCGCTGCTGGAAGGGGTGGGGGCCAAGGAGGCGGTCCAGGAGTCGAAAGGAAAGGGATCGACATGGCTGTCGTAAAAATCATCGAGCTGGTCGGGAGCTCAAAGACCTCGACCGACGACGCCGCCAAGCAGGCGTTGAACCAGGCCGAAGGGTCGTTGCGCAACATCCGCGCCGTCGACATCGTCTCGACCGGGATCCGCGGCGAGAACCTCGACGAGTACCGGGCCCACGTGCGGGTCGCCTTCCTGGTCGAGGGCACGGAGGTCGACTGATGGCGGAGGCGGGGGAGCCGAAGGAGGTCTCACGCGAGCAGGCCCAGCGGCTGATCGACGATGGCGCGCAGCTGGTCGACGTGCGCGCCGAGCACGAGTGGGAGGCGGGGCGGATCGCCGGCGCCTCCCATCTGCCGCTGGACGAGCTGGCCGAGCGCGCGGGGGAGATCGACCGCGAGCGCCCGGTCGTCGTCTACTGCCGCGGCGGCAACCGCTCCTCGATGGCGACGGCGGCGCTGGCCGACGCCGGCTATGAGGCCTCGAAGCTGACCGAGGGCATCGTCGGCTGGGATCAGGCGGGCCTGCCGTTGGAGCCGGAGGGCGGCTACGTGGCCGAGTCCGGCGAGGCCGCGGCGGTGCTGGAGGCGCGCAAGCGGGTGGGCTGAACTCCGCCGCAGGCGCGCCGGGCGCCCAAAATTGCCTGCTGACGGCTAAATACCCTAATCCCGGTCAGGTTTTGCTATTTTCCTCCCATGGAGGTAGTCGTCGCAGAGAACAAGGAGCAGCGCGGCAAGGGCCGCGTGGGCACCGTCGATAACCCGGAGACCTACGAGAACGTCCCCGGGAACATCATCCCGATCATCGAGCGCGAGTTCGACGACTTCGACAACGAAGCGGAGGCTTTCCTCGCCGGCAAGATGGAGGAGCCCGAGTTCATCGGCTTCCGTCTCAAACAGGGCGTCTACGGCCAGCGCCAGCCCGACGTCCAGATGGTTCGCGTCAAGCTCCCCTTCGGCGGCGTCACGCCGGACCAGATGGACGCCTTCGCGAACGTCGTCGAGAAGTACGCGCCGCTGAACAAGGGTCACATCACGACCCGCCAGAACATCCAGATCCACCACGTGCCGCTGCGCGACATGGAGTCGCTGATTCGCGAGATCTCCGACGCCGACCTCTCCTCGCGCGAGGGCTGCGGCAACACCGTCCGCAACGTCACCGGCGACCCCTGGGCCGGCGTCGCCACGGACGAGATCTTCGACCCGACCGCCCATGCGATCGCCTACGTCCGCTACTTCGTCCGCCACCCGACGACGCAGCTGATGCCGCGCAAGATCAAGACCGCCTTCACCGGCTCCGACGAGGACCGGGCGATCACCGGCATCCACGACATCGCCTTCATCTCGCGCGAAAGGGACGGCGTCAAGGGCTTCGAGGTCCGGGTCGGCGGCGGCACCTCGATCATGGCCCGCGTCGCGCCGACCCTCTACGACTTCGTCGAGGCCGACAACGGCGACTACCTGAAGGTCTCCGAGGCCGTCTTCCGCATCTTCGACCGCCAGGACTGGCTGCGCGTCAACCGCGCCCGCGCCCGGATCAAGGTCCTGGTCGACAAGATCGGCATGGACGCCTTCCGCGAGCTGGTCGACCAGGAGCTCGAGGGCGACTGGGTCGCCGAGCGCGAATTCGACTCCGACCTGGTCGAGCGCCTGCGCTTCGACGACGACGAGCAGGCCAACGCCCCGAAGGCGCCGCCGCAGCCGGCCTCGCCGAACGGCGACCGCTCCGAGTTCGAGCGCTTCCTCGCCGCCAACGTGCAGGCCCAGCGCCAGGAGGGCTTCTCCGCCGTCGAGGTGAAGATCGAGCGCGGCGACCTCACCCCGGAGCAGTTCCGCGGGCTCGGCCAGATCATGCGCGAGTACACCGGCGGTTACGCCCGCAGCACCGTGCAGCAGAACTTCGTCCTGCGCTGGGTCCGCGACGAGGCGCTCTACGACGTCTGGACCAAGCTCGCCGCGCTCGACCTCGCCGAGGTCGGCCCGCGCCAGGTCACCGACGTCGTCAGCTGCCCCGGCACCGACAGCTGCAAACTCGGGATCACCAGCTCGATGGGCCTCAACCGGGCGATCAAGCAGCGGGTCACCGAGATGGAGATCGAGGACGAGCTGAGCAAGCGGATCCACATCAAAATGAGCGGCTGCCCGAACGGCTGCAGCCAGCACCACATCTCCAACATCGGCTTCTACGGCGCCTCGCTGAAAGTCGGCGGCCGCCAGATGCCCGCCTACATCCCGCACATCGGCGGCAACTTCGAGGGCGGTGAGGTGATCTTCGGCAAGCGGCTGAAATCGCGGCTCCCGGCCAAGCGCGTCCCCGAGGCGGTCGAGCGCTGGATCCGTCTCTACGAGGCCGAGCGCAACGAGGGCGAGGAGTTCAACGACTTCGCCGAGCGGATCGGGGCCGAGCCCTTCGAAGCGGCGGTCAAGGAGCTGACCCTGCCGGCCGAGTTCAGCCTCGAGACGATGCAGCAGTTCATCGACTGGAACCGCGCCAGCCCGTACAAAGTCGAGCGCGGAGAGGGCGAGTGCGCGATCTGATGAAGCCGCCGCCGATCACCCTCTCCGGCACCGTGCCCACAATCTCGGACATCGACCACGAGCGGGTCGCGGCCGAGCTCGAGGACCGCACCGCGCAGGAGGCGATGGAGTGGATGTTCGAGAGCTTCGGCTCCGATCACTACATCGCCTGCTCGTTCCAGAAAACGAGCTCGGTGACCGCGCACCTGGCGAGCACGGTCAACCCCGAGGCGCGCTTCTTCTACCTCGACACCGAGGTCCTCTTCGAGGAGAGCTACGAGACCCGCGACCAGCTGGCCGAGGCGCTGGGGATCGAGTTCGACCGTTTCCACAACCTGACGCTCGACGAGCAGGCCGAGCGCTACGGCGACGAGCTCTGGAAGAGCGACCCCGACGCCTGCTGCGGACTGCGCAAGGTCGAGCCGATGCGGAGGGCGCTTTCTTCCGTAGACTGCTGGGTCGCCGGCGTCCGTCGCGGCGACTCGAGTTCACGTTCCAAGACGCCGAAGTTCGGCTGGGACAAGAAATTCGGCCTCTGGAAGCTCAACCCACTCGCCGACTGGAGCGAGCGCGACGTCTGGAACTACATCCGTGAGCACCACCTTCCATACAACCCGCTCCACGACCATGGCTACCCGTCGATCGGCTGCACCCACTGCACGCAGCCCGTGGGGCCCGGTGCCTCCTCCCGCGACGGCCGCTGGGTCGGCAGCGCCAAGACTGAGTGCGGCATCAACTGACGCCCTTCCCGGCGCCGAGCCGGTCGAGGGGGAATAGGTAGATGGAGGAGGTCACGAAAGTCCGCCAGGCGGCGGTCGAGCTGTCCGACCTCGACACGCTCGAGGCGGAGTCGATCCACATCATCCGTGAGGTCGTCGCCGAGTTCGAGAACCCGGTGATGCTGTTCTCCGGCGGCAAGGACTCGGTCCTGATGCTGTACCTGGCCCGCAAGGCGTTCGCGCCGGCCCCGGTGCCGTTCCCGATCATGCACGTCGACACCGGGCACAACTTCCCCGAGGTGATCGAGTTCCGCGACCGCACCGCCGCCGAGCTCGGGCTGCGCCTGGAGGTCGCCTCGGTGCAGGAACTGATCGACCAGGGCCGGATCAAGGTCGGCCACGAACTCGAAAGCCGCAACCGCCACCAGACCGTGGCGCTGCTGGAAGGGATCCAGAACGGCGGCTTCGACGCCGTCTTCGGCGGCGGCCGCCGCGACGAGGACAAGGCCCGCGCCAAGGAGCGGGTGCTCTCCTTCCGCGACAAATTCGGCCAGTGGGACCCGAAGAACCAGCGGCCCGAGCTCTGGCGCCTCTACAACGGCCGCCACCGCAAGGGCGAGCACATCCGCGTCTTCCCGATCTCCGACTGGACCGAGCTCGACGTCTGGCGCTACCTCGCCCAGGAGCAGGTCGACCTGCCGCAGATCTACTTCGCCCACGAGCGCGAGGTGACCGAGGTCGAGGGGCTGCTGATGGCCGTCAACGAGTTCTTCCCCGCCCCCGAGGGGGCCGAGGTCGCCAGCATGATGGTCCGCTACCGGACCGTCGGCGACGCCACCGCGACCGGCGCCGTCGCCTCCGAAGCGAGCGACTACGAGGCGGTGATCGCCGAGACCGCGATCTCGCGGATCACCGAGCGCGGCGCGACCCGTGGCGACGACCGCTTCTCCGAAGCGGCGATGGAGGATCGCAAGAAGGAGGGCTACTTCTAATGCCCTCCGAGCTCCTCCGCATCGCCACCGCCGGCTCCGTCGACGACGGCAAGTCGACCCTGATCGGGCGGCTCCTGCACGACACCAAATCGATCTTCGAAGACCAGCTGGAGTCGATCGAGCGGACCTCCGAAAAGCGCGGCGACGAGCACACCGACCTGGCCCTGCTGACCGACGGCCTGCGGGCCGAGCGCGAGCAGGGGATCACGATCGACGTCGCCCACCGCTACTTCGCGACGCCGAAGCGCAAGTTCGTGATCGCCGACACCCCCGGCCACATCCAGTACACGCGCAACATGGTCACCGGCGCCTCGACCGCGAACCTGGCGCTGCTGCTGGTCGACGCCCGCAAAGGCGTGCTCGAACAGACCCGCCGGCACGCCCTGCTCTCCTCGCTGCTGCGGGTCCCGCACCTGGTCCTCTGCGTCAACAAAATGGACCTGGTCGACTACGACGAGGCGATCTACGACGAGATCCGCGAGGACTTCACCGCCTTCGCCGCCAAGCTCGAGATCACCGATCTCGGCTTCGTCCCGATCTCCGCCCTGGAGGGCGACAACGTGGTCGAGCGCTCGACCAACATGCCCTGGTTCGAGGGCCAGCCGCTGCTCGGCCAGCTCGAGGAGGTCCACATCGCCTCCGACCGCAACCTGGTCGACAACCGCTTCCCGGTCCAGTACGTGATCCGGCCCCAGGTCGCCGAGCACCGCGACTACCGCGGCTTCGCCGGCTCGGTCGTCGGCGGCATCTTCAAGCAGGGCGACGAAGTGATGGTGATGCCCTCGCGCCGGACCTCGACGATCTCCCGCATCGACACCCCCAACGGCCCGGTCGACCAGGCCTTCCCGCCGATGGCGGTGACGATGCTGCTCGACGACGAGCTCGACGTCTCGCGCGGCGACATGATCTGCCGCCCGACCAACCAGCCGAGCGCCAACCGCCGCTTCGAGGCGATGGTCTGCTGGTTCGACGAGACCTCGCGGCTGCGCACCGACGTCCCGTACCAGCTCAAGCACACGACCCGCTGGATCGCCGCCGAGGTCGAGGAGCTGCGCTACCGGCTCGACGTCGACACCCTGCACCGCGACCTCGACGCGGAGACGCTCGAGGTCAACGACATCGGCCGGATCTCGATCCACACCACCTCGCCGCTCTTCTTCGACGAGTACCGGCTGAACCGGACCACCGGCAGCTTCATCCTGGTCGACCCCGCCACCGACCTCACGGTCGCCGCCGGGATGATCATCGGCGCCGGCGGCGAGGCGGCGACCGGGACCCACTCGATCGTCGCCGAGAACATCACCTTTCACCCCTCCAAGCTCTCCCGCGAGGAACGCTGGGGGGCGCTGGAAACCGGCGGCGCGACGATCTGGATGACCGGGCTCTCGGGCTCGGGCAAGTCGACGATCGCGACCGCGCTCGAGCACAGCCTCGTCTCCAGCGGCCGCTCCGCCTACATGCTCGACGGCGACAACCTGCGCCACGGCCTCAACGCCGACCTCGGGTTCAGCGAGGAGGACCGGGCCGAGAACGTGCGCCGGGTCGGCGAGGTCTCGCGGATCCTCGCCGAGGCCGGGACCGTCTCGATCGTCTCCCTGGTCAGCCCCTACGCGGCCGAGCGCGACAAGGTCCGCGCCGCCCACCAGGAGGCCGGCATCCCCTTCTTCGAGGTCCACGTCGACACGCCGCTGGAGGAGTGCGAACGCCGCGACCCGAAGGGCCTCTACGCGAAGGCCCGGGCCGGCGAGATCACCAACCTGACCGGCGTCGGCGCCCCGTACGAGGCACCCGCGAACCCCGAGCTGGTCACCGACCCCGATCTCGAGACCGCGGTTCGCGAGCTGCTGGGCCTGCTCGGCTAGCGCCGGACAATCGCTCAGACAAGCCGCGCGCGGTCCTGGCCTCCGCTCGCCGCGTAGCGGTCGCTCAGCGGGCGAGTCGTTCGAGGACCTCGCGATCCTCCTCGAGGCGACGCTTCAGGCGCTTCTGGAAATCCTTGTCGGCCCGCCGGGCCGCGATGTGGTTGTCGATCGCTTCTCGCACTGCCTCCGAGATGGGCATGTCGTCGGCACGGGCGACGGCAGCCAGCTCGGCGGCCTTCTCCTCGGGGAGGCGGAGACTCATTGCCTTGTCGGACATCGTGATCAGTTCCTTTTCCTGGGTCCGCCGTCTACTGGTGACAAACATCTTAACCAGTGAATGGCTATGTATCAAAAACTTTTATTGAAGAAGTAGTTTGCAGTGAACGAGATATGTTCTATATGCTGGTAGCAATATGACGCAGAGACTGGAGCTTGCCGATCTCCTGATCATTGCGGAGGGAGTGCTGGGCCAGCCTGCCGAGAACCTTGCTCGGATCATCTTGATCCCGGGGGCCGAGTCCGCTCTCGCCGCGCCGTTCGCGAGCTTCAGCGGCATCGTGTTCTATGTCGACCCGGCTGAACGAGCGGCGATCTGCTGCTCGCGGCTGATTCGCAACCACCCCTTTCCCGACGGCAACAAGCGGGTTGCCTACGAGTGCATGCGAGAGATGCTGGAACGCGCCGACCTGCCATGGCCCCGCCCGCGGGAGGACGCGGAGAAGATCGCGGAGATGATCGAGATGGTCGCCGCGCGGACCGTGGCGGAGAGCCAGTTCGTGATCTGGGTCAGGTCCCGGACGCTGAGCTAGCGCTTCGGCTCGCGGACGATCACGGTGCGGCCGTCGCTGAGTTCGTAGACGGTGCCGATCGCCTCGCCGCGGCCGACCACCTTCTCGCCCGGCTCGATCCGCACCTCCTTGACCTTGTCGTCCTTGCCGGAGACGACGGTGTCGGCGGGACGGGTGGCGGGGTCGCTGCTCTGGGCTTTGCCGGTGATCGCCGAGGTCAGGTCGAGCGAGGAGAGAGCGGCGAGGAGGAAGGCGACCGAGAGGACGATGCCGAGGTCGAAGAGGTTGACGAGGCCGTCGAGCGGGTCGCCGGCGCGGTCGTCGCGGCTGCGGGCGCGGGCGCTGACCTTCACGGCGCCACCGCCAGGTGGCTGTGCGGGAGCGGCGCGTTGTGGCCGGTCGGCGCGGTGAGGCGGGCGGCGACGAACTCGACGTCGGAGTAGTCCTGCGCGTAGAGGCGGTCGCGGACCAGCGAGACCGCGAAGGCGACGGCGCCGATCAGCAGGCCGGCGACGGTGACGCTGAAGGCGACCCGGAGGTTGTCGCTGAGGGTGGCGACGTCGCCGTCGGCGAGCCCGGCGAGGGCGGGAGAGAGCGGGATCAGGGTCCCCATCAGCCCCAGCGCCGGGCCCATGCGGACGAGGATCCGGGTCCGCTCGAGGCGGCGCAGCGAGCGGTAGTCGTACTCGGCCAGGCGCTTGGCGATCCGCGCTTCGGCGTCGGGCAGGTCGCACTGCTCGACGATCCCGGCCAGCGCTTCCTCCATCTGCCGGTTCCAGGCGTGGGGGAGGAGGGCGGCGAGGGCCGGCGCCGGGGTGCCGGCGGCGAGCCGGGCGCGGCATTCCTCGATCGCCCGTTCGAGCCCGAGCAGGTTGCGCCGCCGCCGCCGCGAGACCTCGACCAGGAGCGAGCCGGCTTCGACGACGACGATCAGCAGCGCCACCAGGGTGAGGACGAGCACCGGCACCTTCAGCGCTTCGGAGACGTCGAAGAGGATCTCCTCGATCACGCGATCCCCCCGTGCCGGCGACCGGGCAGCAGGCCGGCCAGGCCGCGGGCCTCCAGCAGGGCGCCGGTGCCGAGCAGGCCGAGCGTCGCCAGCGCGCCCCAGGCTCCCGCCGGCAAACCGCCGCCGCTCCCACCGTCGCCGTCGAGGCTGCCGCGGCGCGCTTCGGCCCGCGGGCGGTCGGGCCGCGTCGGTGCCTCGACGCTCGAGGTCAGCAGTTCCCCGCTCACCGCCTCCCCCTCCGGAGTCGCGGTTCCTTTGTCGTCCATGGGACTACTTTCGAACCGCGACTCGGTCGGGGCGGGGGAAGGCGGGGGCGGGGACGAGGCGGTGGGCGCGCTCGCGCCCCCGCCGCCGCTCGCGCCGCCCGAGTCGCCGCCGCTCGGCCCGGAGGCGGCGCCATGGTCGGGGGCGTCGGCGGCCTCGTTGCGGCCGCCACCCTTGCGGTCGGGGCCGGCGATCGGCGCGCCGACCTGGACCGTGACGACGTCGGAGGCGCCGGCCTCGTTGCCGGCGGCGGTGACCCCGACGACGACGTCGTAGCTGCCCCGCTTCGCGAAGCTGTGGGTGACCGCGGGGCCGCCGGCGCGGCCGCCGTCGTCGAAGCTCCAGGAGAAGGAGAGGTCCTCGCCGGCGCCGGCCCGCTCGACCACGGCGCTGAAGTCGACCGGCCTGCCGGCCTTCGTCTTCAGGGTGGATGCCCGCGCCCGGACCCGCAGCGGCGAGTCCTTGCGGAGCACGATCGTCACCCCCTGCGGGGCCTCGAAGGTGTCGTCGGCGTTGAGGTCGTCGCTGCCGCCGCTCGGGCGCAGGAAGGCGGTTCCGGTCGCGGTCGCGTAGACCGCCGGCGGCCCTTCGGCGAAGGCCCCGGGGTCGAGCGCCTGGTGGCGGCTTAGCAGCACGCCGCCGCCGCTCGGCCGCTGCACTTCCAGGTAGGAGAAGCCGTAGGGGTCGGACCCCGCCGCTTCGATCAGCTTCGCCAGCGAGAAGCCGTCGACGGCCACCGTGGTCTCGCCGCCCGCGGAGCGCAGCAGGTAGGAGCGGCCGACGTCCTCGCTCCCGGCCAGCGCTTCCAGGGCCAGCGTGCGCTCGCCGCCGCCGGGGGAGACGACGCTGACCTGGGCCGCGTCGGCGCGCGCTTCGCCGGCGAAGGCCGAGGCCAGCAGAACCAGCACCGCCGCCGTCAGGGCGGCGGTGCGTGGTCCGATGCTGAGTGCCGCGCGGTGCATTACGCCGATCTTAGGTCACCCTAAGTTCCGCTAGGGCGCCGGCAGCACGATCTGCGCCGCGACGGGGTCCATCCCGCCGCTGGCGGTCGATCCGATCGTCAGACCGAGCTTCGAGAAGGCTTCGGTCTGCAGGCCGCCCGCGACCGGGATGCCGTTCTGCAGCGGCTCGAAGTCGGCGTTGACTTCGCCCCATCTGACGGTGCCGACGCCGGTGCTGGTGTTGATCCCGGCCATGTTCAGGTCGACCAGCTTCACGCGGCCACCCGCCCAGCCTCCGACCGGCCCTTCGTTGAAGCTGCCGGCGAAGCTGTAGGCGTTGGCGACGATCCGCGAGTTTGCACCGTCGATCACCAGCGTCGGCTTGGAGATGATCAAGCCGAAGTTGCCCTGGGCGAGGTTGCAGAAGCCAACCGTGGCGTTGCTGGTCGCGATCAGGCGGTCGTCCGCCGGGTCGGCGCTTCCCGCTTCGTACTGGTAGCTGGAGATCGGGAAGCGGAAGAACTTCCCGAGGCCACCCGCGGGGGGCAGGGAGTTGCCGCCGCCCATGGCGCCGGGGAAGCTTTCGCTCGCTCCGCCCAGCAGCTGGAAGGCGTTTGCGCCGCCGCCGGTGAAGGTGGTCGCCCGCGGCGACCGGCGGAAGCCCCAGTTGATCGTGCCGAGGTTTTTGCCCGTCCGAACGACCGGGGTGTTCAGGGTCGGCAGGACGTCGGGGGTGAAGGTGACCGCCGCCGGGGCGGCCGTTCCGGCGTCGATCGCGCACCCGGGCAGGACCGGCCGCTGCAGGGTCGTTTTCACCGTGATCGGGTCGAGCGCTTCGCCGGCCAGGTAGAAGCCGGAGAGGCCGGATGCTTTCGAGCCGTCTTCGGTGAGGGTGGCCGGGATCTCCGGCCAGGCGATGGTGGTGCCGCCGTCGCCGATCGCCGGGGTCACCCCGTCGAGGTCGAGGTCGGCGACGTCGACCCGCTGGAACGGGTACCAGGTGCCGTTGAAGTTGGAACCGAGGTCGGCGGTGATCCGTGAGTTGGCGCCGTCGATGGTCACGGTCGGGTTCTTCAGCACGACGTCGAACCCGTGGGCCGACTTGCAGAAGAGGACCGTGCCGGTGCCCTCGACGACCAGTTTGTCGTCGGAGTGGTCGGCCGCGGTGCCGCGCTCGTAGGTGCCGCCGCTCGCGGGGAACTCGAAGAACGAGTCGGCATCTTCCATGCCGGTCCCGGTCGAGGCGGCGCCGGCGCCGTCCAGCGTCTGCAGGCTGCCGGCGGCTTTCGGGCCGCCGATGTTGAGGACGTAGTCGCGGAAGCTCTGCTTGAAGCCCCAGTCGACCTCGGTCCCGGTCACTCCCTGCGAGGTGCCGACGTTGAAGGTCGGCGCCGCCGCGATCCCGCTGACGGTTCCGGGTGCGTCACCCGCGCCGCCCGGCGCTCCGGCGACGCTGGCGACCGGGCACTCGGCCGCGTACGGGTAGGGGTCGACCTTCGGGGCCTCCGCCGGCTTCTGGGCCTCCGGAAGCAGCGGTGCCGCCGCGGCGATCGCCGCCGAGACGTCGGTCGAGCCGACGCGCCCGGCGCTGATCCCGTCCAGGCCGAGCGCCTGCCGCAGCGCTTTGGCGCCGCCGCCGGTCAGCGCCAGCGGGCCCTTGACCGTGACCGCGGTGCCGATCGTCTGCGCGGCCGAGCTGGCGCGGAAGAAGACCTTGCGCTTGCCGCCCTGCTTGGCGCTGATCGCGGTGCTCTTGGCGCCGACCTGGAGGACGACGTCGGCGAGCTTGGCGCTCTTGCCGTCGGCGCTGAGGGTCAGCGTGGCTCCGGTTTGCAGGGTTCCGGCGGCGAGGTCGAGGTCGGCGACCGGCAGCTTCACGGTCTGGACTTTGCCTTTGCCGCTGCGTGGGCTGGCCTTGACGCCTTCGCGGAGGAGGGAGCTCTGGGCGCCGCTCTTCAGCGAGAGGACGACGTCGCCGGTGGCGGGCGCGGCGCTGGCGCTGGCGGTCAGGGCGGTGCCGGCGAGTGCCGCCGCCGTCAATGCGGCGAGGGCGCGCGAGCGGCGCCTACGGAGGGAAAGTCGGGAAAGCGGGCTCATCTGATGCGTTCTCCTAGGGGGAGTTGAACGGGGACGGATACTGGACTTAGGGTTACCTAAGAAATCCACACTAACAGGATCGGAATTAGGGTGACCTAATGAGCGGGCGCGAGCCAGGCGACGTGCAGCGCGGTGCGGCCGTCGTGCTCGCTGAGCCGGGCGTCGGCCCCCCAGACCGCGGCCAGGCGCTCCGGGGTCAGCACCTCGGTCGGGGGGCCGGCGGCAACGGTCCTGCCGTCGGAGACGACGACGGCGGTGTCGGCGACGGCCAGCGCCAGCGCCAGGTCGTGGACGACCAGCAACACCGTGAGCCCGTCGGCGACGAGGCCGCGGAGCAGGCCGGCGACCCCGATCGTCGCCCCGAGGTCGAGCTGGGAGGTCGGCTCGTCGGCGATCAGCACCGGCGCCTCCTGGGCCAGCCCGATCGCGATCTGGACCCGCTGCAGCTCGCCGCCGGAGAGCGTGACCAGGGTGCGCGCGGCGAAGCGGCCGACGCCGGCGCGCTCGATCGCCGCCTCGACCGCGGCGCGGTCGGCGCCGGTCAGCCGGCCCAGCATCCGCAGGTGCGAGGAGCGGCCGATCGTCACCGCTTCGCGCACGGTGATCCCGGCCGGGACCGGCATCCGCTGGGGGACGAAGGCGCGCAGCTTCGAGAATTCGCGGCCGCGGATGCCGTTGATCGAGCGCCCGCCCCAGAGCACCGAGCCGCCACTGAGGCCCTGCAGCCCGGCGACCGCGCGCACCAGGGTCGACTTGCCGGCGCCGTTGGGGCCGACCACGGCGACCAGCTCGCCGCGCCCGAGCCGCAGGTCGGCGCCGGTGAGGATCGGCGTACCGCCGATCTCGACTTCGACGCCCTCGGCCTCCAGCAGCGGCAGCTCGCGCGGGCCGGCCATCAGACCGCCTTCCGCAGCAGCCAGAGGAACAGCGGCACGCCGAGCACGACCATGAACGGGCCGACCGGCATCTCGATCGGCGCCCGCAGGGTCCGTGCCAGGGTGTCGGCGCCGGCCAGCAGGGCGGCGCCGCCGATCGCCGAGGCGGGGACCACGTAGGCGTGGCTGGAGCTGCCGCCGGCCATCCGCACGACGTGGGGGACGACCAGGCCGAGGAAGCCGAGCAGGCCGGCGATCGCCGCCGAGGCGGCGGCCAGCAGCGCCGCCGCGATCCCCGCCCCGAGCCGGATCAGCTGCGGCCGCGAGCCCAGCGAGGCGGCGACGTCGTCGCCCAGAGCCAGCCGGTCGAGCGGCCGGATCAGGACCAGGGCGAAGGCGAAGCCGACCGCGAAGTAGGGCCAGATCGTCTCCATGTCTTCCCAGCCGCTCGAGGTGAGCCCGCCGGCGATGAAGAAGATCGCCGAGGGCGCCCGCTCGGGGTAGGCGGCGAGCAGCCCGGTGGTCCCGGCGGTGAACAGCGAGAGCATCGCGATCCCGGCCAGGATCACCTTGCCGACGCTGCCGCGGTTGCGCCCCGACCAGGCGAAGAGGAAGACCAGGGTGGCGGCGAGCAGGCCGAAGAACAGGGCGCCGACCGGCAGCAGCGCGATCGAGCCGGGGAAGAGGATGATGATCAGGATCGCGCCGAAGCCGGCGCCGCCGGTGACCCCGATCACGTCGGGCGAGGCGAGCGGGTTGGCGAGCGCCCCCTGCAGGATCGCGCCGGCGATCCCCAGCGCCGCCCCGACCACCAGCGCCTCGACCGTGCGAGGCAGCCGCAGCGCCTCGACGATCTGCTGGTCGGGCCCGCCGGGGCCCTTGCCGAGGAGGATGTCGATCACCTCCGAGAACGGCACCCGGACCGCGCCGAGCGCCAGCGACGCGACCGTCGCCAGCGCCAGCGCCAGCAGCAGCGCCGCGAAGACCGATGCCCGGCGAGCCAAGGGGCTCAGTTCTTCAGGTAGGCGCTGCGGACCTTGCGGATCGTCCGGGCGATGTCGGTGCCGGCCTGCAGCAGCGAGTTGTCGACCGAGACGTAGACCCTGCCGGTCCGCGCCGCCGACGTCGATGACCAGGCCGGGTTGTCGCGCAGGTATTCGGTGAGGCTGGGGATGTCGTCGGCGTTGGCGTGGGGGACGGCGATGATCACGTCCGGGTCTTCGGCGACCACGACTTCGTCGGAGATCCGCTCGAAGCCGGACTTCGAGTTGACGCCGCCGGTCAGCAGTTCGCCGCCGGCCTTGCTGACGATGTCGCCGCCCCAGCTGTTGGGCAGCATCGTGAACGGGGTCCGGCCGACCCCGAGGATCAGCATCACCTTCGGGTGCTGCTTGACCCCCCGCTTGGCCGCGTCGACGTTGGCCCGCATCGATTTCAGCAGCGCCCGGGCGCGCTGGCGGTGCCCGGTCATCTCGCCGATCTTGAAGGTGTCGGCGTAGGCGCCGGCGATCGTCCGCGGCTCGTGGAGGACGACTTCGATCCCGAGGTTCTCCATCGCCTGGTTGCCCTTGGCCCAGGTCGCCGAGGAGAGCACGACGTCGGGGTCCAGCGAGGCGAGCTGCTCGAGGTTGGGGCCGTTGGGGTGCGAGAGCGGCAGCACGGTGACGCCGTCGAGCTTGGGCGAGAGCCGGGTCTCGCCGCCGAGCGTCTGGCCGACCCCGACCGGGGTGACGCCGAGCTTGGCGAGGGTGTTGGCCCCGAACGGGGTGAGGGCGACGATGCGCTGCGGCGTCGGCGGCGTCGCGGCGCCCGTCGCGGCCGGCAGGGCGAGGGCGAGCGGCAGCACCAGCGCCGCGAGCAGCAGCGCCGCGATCGCGGTCCCTTTTGCACGCATGGGGTTGAAGAGGAACCGCACTAGGCGGGTACCCGCGAGTCGATCACGTCGTAGTTGCGGACCCGGCTCTTTTCGGCCAGCTGGCCGTCGGCGTGGCGGTGGCTGAGTGCGAAGAGGTCGCTGTTGACCCAGGCCTGGAAGGCCTCCTCGGTCTCCCAGCGGCTCAGCACCACGTACTCGCCGTCGCGGTCGCGCCGCAGCAGCTCGAAACCTGCGAAGCCCTCTGCTTTGTGGACGTGGCTCTCGCGCTCGAGGAACTGCCGCTCGAAGGCCTCCCGGTTCTCCTCCTTCACCTCGACCACGTTCATCACGACTCTCAAGACCGTTGCTCCTTCTCCGCGGGCTCCCTCAGGGAACCCTAATTAGGTGTACCTAATTAGGGTAGCCAAAAGCCGGCCCTCGGTAGATTGCGACCTCGTTCCCAAGTAGGCGAGGAGAAGAGATGCGCGCTGGTCGGCTGTCGGTTTTCGTCCTGGGGATGCTCGGCGCCGCGGCCCTCTCGCTGCCGGCCAGCGCCGCCGCCTTCGGCCCGATCGCCGCCTTCGGCTCCTTCGGCCCCGGCGCCGGCCAGTGGGAGGACAGCGGCGGCCTCGTCACCGCCGCCGACGGCTCCGCCTACCAGGCCGACTTCGGCGAGGGGCGGGTCAACGTGTTCTCGCCCGAGGGCGTCTTCCAGTTCGCCTTCGGCAAGGGAGTGGACCCAGCCGGCGGCGACGTCTGCACGGCCTCCGGGGGCTGCCAGCCGGGGGTCGGGAACGGCTCGGCCGGGTCGCTGCAGGGGCCAGAAGGCATCGCCATCGACGCCGCCGGCAACGTCTACGTCGCCGAGTCCGGCGGCGACCGGGTCAGCTCCTTCACCGCCCAGGGCACCTTCCGCTTCGCCTTCGGCAAGGACGTCGGCGCCGGCGGCGGCGACGTCTGCTCCGCGGTCAGCGGCTGCTTCGAGGCGCTCCCGAGCCCGGAAGCCGGCGGGCTCGACCAGCCCCGGGGGATCTCCATCGAGGGGGTCGACCTCTACGTCGCCGATTCCGACAACGAGCGGATCGCGGTCTACTCGACCGCCGGCGCCTTCCTCTACGCGTTCGGCGCCGACGTCGGCCCGCTCGGTGCCGACACCTGCGGCTCCGGCGGCGGCTGCAGCGCCGGGCTGGCGGGCGAGGAAGCCGGCCAGATGGACAGCCCGAGCGGCGTCGTGCCGGTTCCCGGCGACCTGCTCGCGATCAGCGACGAGGCCAACCACCGGGTCGACGTCTTCACCGCCGGCGGTGAGTTCGTGCGCGCCTTCGCCGCCGACGTCGACCCGCTCGGCGGCGACGTCTGCACGGGGGCCGGCGGTTGCCAGGCGGGGAGCGCCGCGCCCGGTGGCCCGGCGGCGGCGCTGGCGGCTCCGCGGCCGCTGGCCTCCGACGGCGAAGGCGGCGTCTACGTCGGCGATCCCGGCTACGAACGGGTCGCCCAGTTCAGGCTCGGCGGCGGCTTCGTCCGCGCCTTCGGCGCCGGTGTCCTCGACGGCGCCCCCGGGTTCCAGATCTGCACCGCGGCCAGCGGCTGCCTCGCCGGGCTCGAAGGCGGGCCGACGTTCGCGGGGGCGACCAGCAACCCCTACGGGGTCGCCGTCGACTGCACCGGCGCCGTCCTCGTCGCCGAGGAAGCGACCGGGTTCGCCCGGATCGAGCGCTTCGGCGAGCCGGGCGCCCCGTCTTGCGCGCCGCCGAAGCCACCGGCCCCGATGCCGCCCACGGCGCTCCGCGAGCCCTCGAACCAGTTCAACGTCGGCCGCCTGAAGCTGAACAAGAGGGCCGGCACCGGCACCCTTCTGATCAGGGTGCCCGGCCCCGGCACGGTGCTGCTCAAGGGCAGCGGCGTGAAGCGGGTGAAGCGGCGGGCGGCCCGGGCGAAGGTCGTGAAGCTGCCGGTGCGCCTGGTCGGCAGGGCGCAGCGGAAACTGCGCAGGCAGGGCAAGGCGCAGGTCAAGGGCAAGGTCACCTATATCCCGACCGGCGGCAAGCCGCGGACGAAGACGAAGAAGCTGGTCCTGAAGAAGAAGCGGTAGGGCGGCGGGCTAGGGCCGCGGCGGCACCTGCGGCTCGCCGAGGCCGTAGGTGTCGTAGGCGCCGAACTCGGCGAAGGTCTTGTGGGTCGGGCCGTGGTAGTCGGAGGAGGCGGTGGCGAGCAGGTCGAGCTCCGCGCAGAGCCCGAGCAGGTGCGCGGTCTGCTCGCGCGTGTGCGGCGGGTAGTAGGTCTCGACGCCGTCCGGGGCCAGCGAGCGGATCAGGTCCTCGACCTCCCGCGGCTCGGAGATGTCCCAGTAGGGGTGGGCGATCACGGCGACGCCCCCGGCGCCGCGGATCAGCTCGATCGCCTCGGCGGCGCTGGGCCAGCGCCGCGGCACGAACGCCTTCGCGCCGGGCACCAGGTACTCCTCGAAGAAGGGGCCGAGGTCGCCGCTCGCGCCGGCGGCCTTGGCGATGTGGGGGCGGCCGATCGAGTCGGCGTCGCCGGCCTCGCGGATCGCGTCCTCGAGGGTCAGCTCGAAGCCCTCGCGACGCAGGTTCTCGACGATCTCGCCGGCCCGCGTGCGCCGCTCCTCCTGGGCGCGCTCGCAGATCGGCGCCATCGTCTCGAGGTCGATCCAGTAGCCGCAGACGTGCAGGTCTTCGGCGTAGGGGTGGACGCACGACATCTCGATCGCCGGCACCAGCTCGATCCCCAGGCGCGCCGCCGCCGCCGCCGCCGCCGGCACCCCGGCGACGCCGTCGTGGTCGGTCAGGGCCAGGGTGGTGACGCCGGCCTTGGCGGCTTCCTCGACCACGGCCTCCGGCGCCAGCTGCCCGTCGGAGACGGTCGAGTGGGATTGCAACTCGATCAGCACGGCACGCAACCTACGCCATCCCCATCCCGCGGTTCCTTTGTCGTGCATGCGCCGACAAAGGAACCGCGGGGTGGGAGGATGGGATTAGGGCGCCCTAATAGAGGCTTGCTATCTTGCCCGCGATGGTCAGGTCCTCACCTCTCTTCGCCGCCCTGCTGGCACTGCTGCTGGCGGCTCCCGCGTCGGCCCAGCTGCGCTACGTCGGCGACGGGGGTGTGATCGCGGTCGGCAAGGTGGTCTGCGCGGGCGCCCCCTGCGAGCTGAAGGCGCCGAAGCGGGTGCGGGCGAAGATCGGGGGGAGCGGGTTCTGGGCGCGGGTAATCGCCCCGAAGCGGGTCGCCGCCGGGGCCAGGGCGCCCGTCAAAGTCAGGTTCGGCGGCCGGGCGCTGGCGGCGCTGGCCGGCCGCACGATCACCGTCGAGGTGCGCCTGCGGGTGCGCCAGGAAGGCGAGACCCGGACCCGGCTCCTGCGGGCGCGGCTGCGCCGCGCCGCCCTCGCCGAGCAGCCCGGCGGCCCCAGCGCCCCGACCTCCGGGCCGCTCGGGACCGAACCGCCGCGGCTCGCCAGGCCGGCGAGCGCGGTCGACGTCAGCGACGTGCAGGTCACCTGGTACCCGCGCGATTCCTGGGTCCGCTACGTCTCCAGCGGTCAGGGCAGCAGCTTCTCCGGCGGCGCCTCCGGGGTCCTCTCCGAGCAGTCGCCGTGCCCCTACGACCCCAGCGCCCCGGTCAAACAGGCGCCCCCGGGGCTGCCGTTCACGGTCGACTTCCTGCCCCTGCCGAGCTGGTTCGACCAGGCCAGCGGGACCGCCGCGATCTACGGCCAGGGAGCGGTCACCTACCGCTACGCCGAGCGCGGGATCAACCTCACCGCCGCCGATCCGGAGATCGAGATCGACGGCGCCGCCTCGCGCGCGATCTTCCGCTTCAGCGGCAGCGAGAACACCCCGATCGAGAGCCAGCGGGCACCGCTGGTCAACCTCGACACGGCCGGCCAGCCGGCCACCGTGAGCAACGGCGGCAAGACCCTCTCCTACACGCTGATGCGCGGAGCCCTGACCGCGGACGGGGTCAACATCTTCGCCGGCTTCTACCAGCAGGCGACCAACTTCGGCTGCGTCTCGGTTTCCTTCACCACGCCCTGAGCCGGGCGGACCCTCTGCCGGCATCGTCTCCGCCGCATAAATAGACTGCGCCGCCGTGTTTCAGAAAGTGCTCATCGCCAACCGCGGCGAGATCGCGATCCGCGTCGCCCGCACCCTGAAGGAGATGGGGATCGTCTCGGTCGCCGTCTACTCGGAGATCGACCGCGACGCCCCGCACGTGCGCGAGGCCGACGAGGCCTTCCTGATCGGCCCCGCGGTCCCGGCCGAGAGCTACCTGAACATCGCCAAGATCATCGAGACCGCGAAGGAAGCGGGGGCGGAAGGCATCCATCCCGGCTACGGCTTCCTCGCCGAGAACGCCGAGATGGCCCGCGCCTGCGCCGAGGCCGGGATCACCTGGATCGGCCCGCCGCCGGAGTCGATCGAGGCGATGGGCTCGAAGACGAAGGCGCGCGAGATCATGGAGCGGGCCGGTGTGCCGATCGTCCCCGGCTCGACCGAGGTCGCCGAGGACGTCGACGCGGCCCGCCGGCAGGCCGAGGAAGCCGGCTACCCGGTCGCCTGCAAGGCGGCCGGCGGCGGCGGCGGCAAGGGCTTCCGGGTGGCGATGACCCCGGACGACCTCAAGGAGGCCTTCGAGGGCTCGGCCCGCGAAGGCGAGAAGTTCTTCTCCGACGACCGCGTCTACGTCGAGCGCTACCTGGAGGACCCGCGCCACGTCGAGGTCCAGGTGCTGGCCGACTCGCACGGCAACGTGATCCACCTCGGCGAGCGCGACTGCTCGATCCAGCGGCGCCACCAGAAGGTGATCGAGGAGGCGCCGGGCCCGCACGTCGACGAGGAGATGCGCGAGCGGATCGGCAAGATCGCCACCGACGCGGCGGCGGCGGTCGGCTACCGCGGCGCCGGCACGATCGAGGGCATGCAGGTCGGCGACGAGTACTTCTTCCTTGAGATGAACACCCGGGTCCAGGTCGAGCACTGCGTGACCGAGATGGTCAGCGGCGTCGACATCGTCCGCGAGCAGATCCTGGTCGCCGCCGGCGAGCCGCTCTCGATCGCCCAGGAGGACGTCGAGCTGCGCGGCTGGTCGATCGAGTGCCGGATCAACGCCGAGGCCGCGCACAAGAAATTCGCCCCCGCCCCGGGGCCGATCGGCGACTCCTACCGCGAGCCCTCCGGGCCGGGTGTCCGCGTCGACTCCGGCGTCGAGCGCGGCTCCGAGGTGACGCCGATGTACGACCCGATGGTGGCCAAGCTGATCGTCTGGGACGTCGACCGCGAGAAGGCGACGCGCCGCATGCTGCGCGCGCTTTCCGAATACGACTCCGGCGGTCTGACCACGCTGATCCCCTTCCACGAAGCGATCCTCGCCACCGAGCAGTGGGCGCAGGGGGAGACCTGCCGTGACCTGATGGAGGACACGGACTGGCTGAAGTCCACCGCCCCGGCCGACGCGGCCCCGCCCGAGCCCTCCGAGGACGGCGGCGAGATGGTCACCCGCGACTACAAGGTCGAGGTCTCCGGCAGGCTCTTCGACGTCAAGGTGATCGGCGAGGCGCTCGCCGGCGGCGCGGCCCCGGCGGCCGGCGGCAAGAAGCCGCCGAAGCGCGAGCGCAAGGCCGGCGCCTCCTCCGGCGCCTCCAGCGCGGCCCTCCCGGCGCCGCTCCAGGGCACCGTCTTCAAAGTCGTCGTCGAGGAGGGCGCGGAGGTCGCCGAGGGAGACCTGATCTGCGTGATCGAGGCGATGAAGATGGAGAACGAGATCGTCGCCCACCGCGCCGGCAAAGTCACCTCGCTGGCGATCAAAGAGGGCGACGCCGTGAACAGCGGCGACACCCTCGCGACGATCGAGTAGCGCGCGGGCAGGAGGCGGTGCTCCGGGGCGGGGGCGGGTGTGGTGCCCCTCCGAACGTTTTGCGCTTCTCGCCCGATCCGCATCGCGGCCAGCCGGCAACGATCCAGCGAGCAAGCGAGTGAGGAGGGGCACCACACCCGCCCCCGCCGACAACACCCCCCCCGCTTCCGTCAGCTGCTCGACAGGGGAGAGGGTGTCGCCCCTGCGCGGCGCGAGCGATACAGCTTCAGCCGTAGAGCGAGCTCGGCCAAGCCAGCAGAACAGGTGCTACGTGTCGCGAGGGAGTCGGTACCCCTCCCGGCGGCTTGTACTTTTTTGCCTCAGAGCAACTCGGACGGACGCCGGCGACCCACAAAAAAGTTGAGCCGGGAGGGGCACCGACTCCCTCCCCGCACAGCAGCCCCTATTTCTGCGCTTTCTGCTGGTTCCGCTTCTGTTCCCGTTCGCGTTCCCGCTGTTCCTTTTCCTTCTGCCGTTTGACCTCGAGCTGCTGTTTCTTGGTCAGCGGCAGCTTCGGGGCCGGTTCGCGGCAGCTGCGGCCGGAGCATTCCTTCAGCGCTTCCAGCTGGTTGTGGAGGAAGTTGCGGATCGGGGCGAGGTTGTTGTCGCGGGCGAGGTTGTTGAGCTCGTACTGGTCCTTGGTGATGTCGTAGAGCTCTTTCTCGCCCGAGGGCCACTCGATGTACTTGTAGGGGCCGAGGCGGATCCCGACGTAGTCCTTGGGCGGCGCCGTGATCGAGGCGGTGGCGCCGGTCCCGGCCCCGCCGACGGCGCTCGCTTCGTCGCTCTGTTCGGCCCTGGTCCCGCCGGTCCGCGCGTTCTTCGACAGGGTCGAGGGTTCGGCCCCGTTGGCCTCGACGTCGTTGGTTTCGACGAACGACTCGTAGAGCAGGGGGCGGCGGGTGCGCAGGGTGGTGTCGGTCACGTAGGGGACCAGCGAGCGCCCGTCGATGCTCTTGTCGGCGGTCGCGTGGGCCAGTTCGAGGATCGTCGGCGCGATGTCGATGTTCATCGAGAGCTCGCCGCTGACGCTGCCCGGTTTGATCCCCGGGCCGCGCATCAGGAAGGGCAGGTGGGTGGCCGGCTCGTAGGCGATGAACTTGCCGCCGGTGAGCCGGTGCTCGCCGAAGAAGAAGCCGTTGTCGGAGGTGAAGACGATGTAGGTGTTCTTCAGCCGGCCCATCGCCCCGAGCGTGTCGACCACCTGTTTGACGCCTTCGTCGATCGAGCGCAGCGACTCCAGCTGCTTCTCGTAGTAGACGCGGTAGGTGCGCAGTTCGGTCGGCGAGAGGAAGGGCGCGTCGCGGATGAAGCGCGGCTTGTCGGAGACGTTGCCCTCGTTGACCCCCTGGGCCCGGGTATGGGGCAGCCGCGCCCCGGCGAAGGAGTTGTAGTGGCGGGTCGCCGGCTGGGGCCCGGCCGGGCGGCGGAAGTCGCCGTGCGGCGCCGTGTAGTCGAGCTGCAGGTAGAACGGCGTCCCTTCCGGCGTCCCGAACATCTCTTCGGAGGCGATCCGGTTGAAGACGTCGGTCTCGTAGAGGCAGGGCTGGCCGTCGAGCGGCAGGGTCGGGCAGCCGAAGTCGTCCCACTTGCCGTATTCGCGCGTGTCCCAGCTTCCGGAGTCGCCGTAGGGCCCTTCGATCGTGCCGTTGTTGTTGAGCTGGTAGCCGTAGAAGTAGTGGTTGGTGTCGGCCTTCAGGGTCGTGTGCCAGGCGCTCCAGCCGGGCGGCACCGTGGAGCCGTTGTCGAACGGTTCGTCGCCGTAGCCGTTGAGGAACTTGCCGATGTGGATCGTCCGGTAGCCGGCGCTCTGCAGCCAGGTGGCGATGTTGTGGCTGTTGGCGCCGCGGAAGGAGAAGCCGAGGTAGCCGCCGTTGGGCTGGACGTTGCCGCGGACGTTGTGGTTGTGCGCGTAGCGCCCGGTCAGCAGGCTGACCCGCGACGGGCAGCAGAGCGGGTAGGAGACGTAGTAGCGGCTCAGCGTCACCCCTTTGTCGGCGATCAGCGAGAGCGTGTTCGGCATCACCTGGATCGGCTGCCCGCCCGGGGGCGTGAAGGTCGCGTAGAGGCTGTCGATCGTCTGGTCGTCGGTCTGGATGACGACGAAGTTGGGCCGTTCGGTGGCCGGCAGCAGCCCCGCCGCGGTCTTGCGGCCGCCGTCCTTCTTCGCCGCCGCGCCGGCGTTCTGGGCGACCGCGAAGGCGAGCGCCGCGAACAGCGCCAGCAGGCTCAGCGCGAAACCGAGCCGCGCGCCCGCCAGGGCACGCGCTTGAGTCTTCGATTGAGCGAACCTATTCATCAGGGGAATCGCGAACGACTACCGACGAAACCGACTCCCGCCGCCGGAGTTGCGCCCTGAAAGCTAGAAGACGCTCAGGACGCGCCGAGCTTTTTCGCTGCTTCGCGGAAGTTCTTGACCGTGGCGCTGGGGGCTTTGCGCCCTTCCAGTTTCTCGCCATGGCGGTTGACCCAGATCACCGGCACGTTCATTTTCAGCACCGGGGCGATGTCGGTCGTGTAGTCGCAGCCGATGTGCAGCCAGCCTTTCTTGCCGCCGATCCGCCGCGCGCACTCTTTGAAGTGGACCGGGTCCGGCTTGTAGCTGCGGACCTGCTGGGCGGTGACGACGAGGTCCAGTTCGGTGCGCAGGTGGCGCCGCGAGATCCCGAGGAGTTTGTCGTCGATGTTGGAGATGATCCCGACCTCGTACTTCTTGCCGAGCCGGTCCATCGCCGCGTTGGCCTCGCGGAAGGGCAGCCAGTAGGCGACGCTGTTGGGCAGGAACTGGGCCCGCGAGGGCTCCACCTCCCAGCCCAGCTCGCCGGCGACCTTGACGATCGTGCGCCGCAGCACCTCGGCGTAGAGCTCATACGAGCCGGCCATGATCTCGGCCTGGACCTCCATGAAGCGGGCGAGGAACGGGCCCTCCTCGAAGGAGAAGCCGTCTTTCGCCGCCTCTTTCTTGCAGGCGTCGATGATGCCTTTCTCCCAGTCGATCAGGGTGCCGTAGCAGTCGGTGGTCACCCAATTGATGTTTTTTAGACTTGGAAGGGCCATGGGGCAGCGCGGCATTATGGCATTGCCCCATGGCTCGGGGGTTTCACCATCCCGCAGCGGCGAGGATCGGGCCGGTCCGCGGCCAACTCGGATAGGGTCCCCGGCCGCGCCCCGGCGCCCACCTATGGACCTCCTCGAGTATCAGGGAAAGCAGCTGTTCGCCCAGCACGGGATCTCCGTGCCGAGCGGCGAGGTCGCCGCCGACGTCGACGCCGCCGTCGCCGCCGCGGAGAAGATCGGCTACCCCTGCGCGATCAAGGCCCAGGTCCTGATCGGCGGCCGCGGCAAGGCCGGCGGGATCAAGATCGCCCAGAACGCCGAGGAGGCGCGCGAGTACGCCGCCGCGATCATCGGCATGGACATCGTCGGCCCGCACGGCGAGGGCCCCTTCCGCGTCGACCAGGTCTGGGTCGAGGGCGGCTCCGACATCGCCGCGGAGTACTACGCATCGGTGATCCTCGACCGCGGCGAGAAGAAGCTGCTGGCGATGGTCTCCGCCAAGGGCGGCATGGACATCGAGGCGGTCGCCGCCGAGGACCCCGAGGCGCTGGTCAAGGTCCACATCGATCCGACCACGGAGTTCGACGTAGCCGCCGCGCGCCCGATCGTCGCCGCCGCCGGGCTCGCCGACGACGCCCTCGACGCCGCCGCCGAGGTGCTGGTCAAGCTGGCCGAGGTCGCCTCCGAGGAGGACGCCAACCTGATCGAGGTCAACCCGCTGATCGTCACCGCCGACCGCGACGTGGTCGCGCTCGACGCCAAGGTGACGATCGACGGCAACGCCCTCTTCCGCCACCAGGAGCTCGCCGAGATCGCCGACACCGTCGACGACCCGCAGGAGCAGATGGCGAAGGAGAAGGGCCTCACCTACGTCAAGCTCGACGGCAACGTCGGCATCCTCGCCAACGGTGCGGGCCTCTGCATGTCGACCCTCGACGTCGTCGCCCAGGCCGGTGGCGCCCCCGCCAACTTCCTCGACGCAGGCGGCGGCTCCAAAGCCGAGGCGATCGTCAACGCGCTGGAAGTGATCCAGTCCGACGACAAGGTCACGGCGATTCTCTTCAACATCTTCGGCGGGATCACCCGCTGCGACGAGATCGCCAAGGGGATCGTCACCGCCTCCAGCCAGCTCAACCTCGAGCTGCCGCTGGTCGTCCGCCTCGACGGCACCAACTCCGAGGAGGGCCTGGCGATCCTCGCCGAGGCCGCGCTGCCCAACCTGCACCAGGAGAAGACGATGCTGGACGCCGCCCGCCGCGTCGTCGAGCTCGCCGGAGGGGCTTCATGAGCATCATCGTCGGTGGCGAGACGAAGCTCGCGGTCTCCGGCCTGACCGGCCGCGAGGGTTCCTTCCACGGCCTCCGCAACAAGGCCTACGGGACCGACCTGGTCGCCGGCGTCACCCCCGGCAAGGGCGGTCAGGACGTCGAGGGCGTGCCGGTCTTCGACACGATCAAGGAGTCGGTCGAGGAGGCCGGCGCCAACACCTCGATGATCTTCGTGCCGGCGCGCTTCGCGGCGCCGGCGATCGACGAGGCGATCGAGTCCGGGGTGGAGACGGTGATCGCGATCACCGAGGGCATCCCGGTGCTCGACATGCTGAAGACCTACTGGAAGGCCAGGGAGGCGGGCGTGCGGCTGATCGGCCCCAACTGCCCCGGCGTGCTCTCGCCCGGCAAGGCCAACGTCGGCATCATCCCGGCCCAGTTCTTCGACCCCGGCTCGATCGGCGTCGTCTCCAAGTCGGGGACGCTGACCTACCAGATCGGCAACGAGCTGAAGCAGGCCGGGGCCGGCAACTCCTCGATCGTCGGGATCGGCGGCGACCCGATCGTCGGCTCCGACTTCATCGACATCCTCAAGCTCTACGAGGCCGACCCCGAGACCGAGCTGATCGTGATGGTCGGCGAGATCGGCGGCGACGCCGAGGAGCGGGCGGCCGAGTTCATCGCCTCCGACATCTCCAAGCCGGTGGTCGCCTACATCGCCGGTTTCACCGCCCCTCCGGGCAAGCAGATGGGCCACGCCGGCGCGATCATCTCCGGCTCCTCCGGCACCGCCGCCGCGAAGAAAGAGGCGCTCGAGGCCAAGGGCGTGCGGGTCGGCGAAAGCCCGACCGAGACCGCGGCGATCGCGGTCGAAGTCCTCCGCGGCCTCTAGCCCACCCGGCTCCGTTTCTCGCCGCGCCTCGTCGGGGCAAAGAAAAGGGCGGCCCGGAGGCCGCCCTTTCCGTAATGCTCCTTCTGGCCTGGTCTACTGGGTCAGGGCCGTAAAGGAGAAGGTGCCCAGCGGATCGCCAGCGGCGAATTTTTCCTGCCCGGCGAATTTTTCCGGGTCCGCTTTTTCGAGTCCTTCGATGAACACCTGGTTCAGCGTCTCCGCCGTTACCGCCTGCAACGTCGCGGTGGCGTTCTGGACGCTGACCGTGTGCGTCGCCGGGTCGGAGACGATCGTCGCACCGGTCAGGTTGATGTCGGCGATCGAGGCCCGGCCCAGGTTGCCGAGATTGGCAGCCGGGGTTTTTGGGTTGGTGATCGTAACTTCAACCGAGGCCTGTTTGGTGGCCATGTCGACCCAGATGTTGCCCATCGTCAGCGTGGTCACGTTCTCCGGATCCGCGGTTACAGCGGAGAGATCCTGAGTCAGGGTGAGGCCGCCCAGGGTCTGCAGGGTGCCGGCGGTTGCCGCCGGGCCCATCGTGCCGCCGCCGATCGGGAAGCCGGCGGTCAGGGTCGCTTTGTCGAACGTGGTCGGCGCGACCGGAGCGAGTGAGACCGCAACCGGGCTGGAGCCTTCCGGGAAGGGAGGCGTGCCGACGTGGCCGAGTTTTTTCAGTGCAGCCGGGCTCAGCGCCAGGCTGGCGGTGCCGGCCGGTAGAACGGCGACCGTGCTCGGCTGCGTTTCGCTGCTCGCCTTGCCCATCAGCTTGCCGCCGATGAACGGCTTCGGCTTGCCTTTCTGGTAGCCCGTCTTCTTGTTAAGGGCGCTGGCGGCGGAGCCGGTCAGCTTCAGCTTCTTGACGGTCAGGTTGACGCCGAACCCGTTGCGGGCGAACGACCAGCCGGCAACCGTGGCGACCTTCATCTGCTTGCCGGCGACCTTGCCGGTGAGGGCCTTCTTGGTGGTGTTGAGGACCAGGCCCTTGACCGGGGCGGTCTTCTTGCCGGCCTTGAACTTGAGGCCGCCGCCGAGGGTCACTTCGCCGAGCCCGGTGAGCGGGTCGAGCGAGCCGCCGGTGACGGTCAGGGTCGCGGCCTTGCCTTTCAGCTTCGTGGGGGCGATCTTCTGCACCGTGATGCCGAAGGTCTTCAGGTAGTTGGTGAAGCCCCCGTTGAGGGTCACGGTGGTGCTTCCGCTTGCAACCGGATCGGGTGACGCGGAGGCGAGGGGAGCAAACGCGAGCAGGGCGATCAGCGCCGTCGCCAGGATTCCGGCGGGCACCATTCTCCCCCGAGCCTTGCGTGGCTGGGATGCATCGTTCATATAGATATTCCTCCGTTTATTGCCGCCCCCTACGGCCCCGACCTGGCGACGCGCGGCAAAGTTGGTTGAGACCAGACTATTCCCGGTCAATGACCTTAACAACCCACTTTCAGGGGCTTTGTTGCGTCGGTTCCAGGGGGCCTGGAAGCCCCGGCAGGCCCCTTGCGGCGCGCCTCAATATCCTCCCGGTGGATGGCTTCCACCGACCGCTCGGCAGCGGAGGAGACGCACCGCACGATCGCCCCGCTGGTCGGGCCCGACGACGATCGCATCTTCACCGACTCGGGGATCGAGATCGACGGCCTCTACGGCCCCGACGACGTCGCCCCAGGGCTCGAGGAGCGGCTCGGCGAGCCCGGGCAGCCGCCGTTCACCCGCGGCATCCACGAGGGGATGTACCGCGACCGGCTCTGGACGATGCGCCAGTACGCCGGCTTCGCCTCCCCCGAGGACACCAACGAGCGCTACCGCTACCTGATCGAGCACGGCTCGACCGGGCTCTCGATGGCCTTCGACCTGCCGACCCAGCTCGGTCGCGACTCCGACGATCCGCTCTGCAACGGCGAGGTCGGCCGCACCGGGGTCCCGATCGACACGATCGAGGACATGCGGATCTGCTTCGACCAGATCCCGCTCGACAGCGTCTCCACCTCGATGACGATCAACGCCCCGGCCGGAGTCCTGCTGCTGCTCTACGAGCTGGTCGGCGAGGAACAGGGCGTGCCCTCCGAGAAGCTCCGCGGCACCGTCCAGAACGACGTGCTGAAGGAGTACATGGCGCGTGGCAACTACATCTACCCGCCGGCGCCGACGATGCGGCTGACCACCGACCTCTTCGAGTACTGCCACCAGAACGTGCCGAAATGGAACACGATCTCGATCTCCGGGTACCACATCCGCGAGAAGGGCTGCTCGGCCGTGCAGGAGGTGGCGTTCACGCTCTCCAACGCGATCGCCTACGTCGAGGCAGCACTTGATCGGGGGCTGGTGATCGACGAGTTCGCCCCCCGCCTCGCCTTCTTCTTCAACTGCCACAACAACGTCTTCCAGGAGATCGCCAAGTTCCGGGCGGTGCGGCGGATGTGGGCCAAGATCGTCGCCGAGCGGTTCGGGGCCGAGAACCCGAAATCGATGCAGATCCGCTTCCACACCCAGACCGGCGGGGTGACGCTGCAGGCCCAGCAGCCGGAGGTCAACATCATCCGCGTCGCCCTGCAGGGCTTCGCCGCCGTCGCCGGCGGCACCCAGTCGCTGCACACCAACGGCTTCGACGAGGCGCTGGCGCTGCCGACCGAGCGCTCGGCCCGGATCGCCCTGCGCACCCAGCAGGTGCTCGCCTACGAGTCCGGCGTCGCCGAGACCGTCGACCCCTTCGCCGGCTCCTACTTCGTCGAGTCGCTGACCGACGAGATCGAGCTGCGCAGCTGGGAGCTGATGGAGAAGGTCGAGGAGCTCGGCGGCTCGGTCGAGGCGCTGGAGTTCATGCAGCGGGAGATCGAGGAGTCGGCGCTCAGCTACCACGAGCGCTACCGCTCGGGCCAGGACACGATCGTCGGCGTCAACAAATTCGTCACCGACGAGATCGACGACGTCGACATCCTCAAGGTCGACCCGGAGGCCGAGCAGCGCCAGCTCGCCCGCCTCAAGGCCTTCAAGGAGTCCCGCGACCAGGCCGCCGTGGAGGCCAAGCTCGACTCCCTGCGCGACGTCGCTCGTGGCGACGGCAACCTCCTGCACCCAATCCGCGCCGCGCTCGCCGCCGACGCCTCGATCGGCGAGGTCTGCGGCGCCATGCGCGAGGTCTTCGGCGAATACAAGGGCGGCAGCTTCTTCTAGGCGAGCGCTTCTGGAGCATCGCGGCGGCGCGGGTTAGGTCGCGCAGCGCGTCTCGTTTCTGCGCTGCGGGCGTGCGGTGGTAGCGGAGCCCGTCGGTCTCGACGACCAGGCCCAGGTCGGGCCAGAAGAAGTCGACCTCGAAGCCGTTGAGCCGCTGTTTGGTGAGCGGGGAGGGGAGTCCCGCCGAGGCGGCGATCGGGCGGAAGTGGATCTCGAGGTCGGAGTCCGAGAGCAGAAAGGCGAGGCGGTCGAGGACCTCGCGAAGGGGGCGGACACCCGGCTCCCCGGCATGGTCGTCGAGGGCGAGGCGCAGCGCCTCCGGGTCGACCAGGTCGCGCTTGTCGGCGTCGTTGACTGCGCGCTCGATGGCGACGGGGCCGAGTTCGGTTGCCAGGTCGACGAGGGTCTGGACGGGGCTGGTGACCGGGAGGTCGTCAACGAGGTGGATCTCGGACGCCGGCAGCGAGGGTCGGCGGCGAACGAGCAGCCCGGGGCGGCGGACCCCCTGCGCTCGGCGCACCGAGAGGTCGATTCTTCCCTCTTGCTCCGATCCGATTCTCCAGTGCGCGGCTGCGCTGCGGTGGCTGAGGGTGGCGCCGTTGCCGAGGTAGGGCTCGGTGGAGAAATGCGAGGCGGCGTCACCCGATGCGGCCGCGAGGACAGCGGTGGCCCATCGCCGCCGGCGATCCAGATACGGCCAGCCGACCGCGTAGATGCCCCGGGCGACGGGATGGAGCCGCCCGTTTGCGAGACGGTGCTCGATCGCCCTCGCAGAGAACCCCAGCGCCAGCAGCTGAGGTCGCGCCACGATCCCGTGCTGGCGCCCCACCAACCTCCACGTATCTCGGTTTCGCGCTCGCGACATTGACCACACCCAGATGGGGTCAATGTCGCGAGCGCGCAGGATTCTCCCCCGCGCCCCCTGAACGGTCCGTTTCATGGGGGGGTCGGGGGAGGAACGGCCGGGTGGCGGTGGAAGCCGCCTGCATGATCGAGGTGTCGAGGACGCTGATGAAGTCCGAGCCCGAGCTCGCGGAGTTGATCGCGGACGTCGAAGGGCTCGAGGTGACGATGGCCGAGAAGGGCTTCGGCACCTGGGTCGAGATCCGCGCCTCTGAGCACAGTGGCCTTGCCGAGGCCGATCTGGAAGCGGTGCTCGACCGCCTGGCGGAACCGCAGCGCCGGCCCTTCAGCTGAACCCGCGAAAGCGAGCCCCCGCACGTCTGGGGGCACCGCCGGGCCGCCCTAAATAGAATCCCGCGCCGCCCCCGACCCGGAGCCCTGCCGATGCGAGAGAAGAACCCGATCAGCCACGACGAGAAGCTCGCCTACCTGCGCGAGCTGCGCGAGTCGGCGATCAACTCGGCCTCCGAGGAGGCGGTGGAGAAGCAGCACGCGAAGGGCAAGATGACCGCCCGCGAGCGGGTCGAGAAACTGCTCGACCCGGGCTCCTTCGAGGAGCTCGACACCTTCGTCCGGCACCGCACCTACGACTTCGAGATGCAGAAGAAACGGCCCTGGGGCGACGCCGTCGTCACCGGCCACGGGATGATCGACGGCCGCACGGTCTTCGTCTTCTCCCAGGACTTCACCGTCTTCGGCGGCAGCCTCGGCGAGGTGATGGCGGAGAAGATGTGCAAGGTGATGGACCTCGCCGCCCAGGTCGGGGCGCCGGTGATCGGGATCAACGACTCCGGCGGCGCCCGGATCCAGGAGGGCGTGGTCAGCCTCGGCGCCTACGGCGACGTCTTCGTCCGCAACGTCCAGTGCTCCGGCGTGATCCCGCAGATCAGCCTGATCATGGGCCCGTGCGCCGGCGGTGCCGTCTACTCGCCGGCGATGACCGACTTCATCTTCATGGTCAAAGAGACCTCGCACATGTTCATCACCGGTCCGGAAGTGATCAAGACGGTGACCGGCGAGGAAGTCGAGTTCGAGGAGCTCGGCGGGGCGATGAGCCACAACTCGAAGTCGGGCGTCGCCCACTTCGCCTCCGAGGACGAGGAGAGCTGCCTCGAGGACGCCCGCTACCTGCTCAGCTTCCTGCCCTCGAACAACCTCGAGGCGCCGCCGCGCTTCGAGCCCAGCGACGATCCCGAGCGCGAAGACGTCGAGCTCGACACGCTGGTCCCCGACGATCCCTCCAAGCCCTACGACATGCGCAACGTGATCGCCCGCATCGTCGACGACGAGGAGTTCTTCGAGGTCCACGAGCACTTCGCGAAGAACATCGTCTGCGGCTTCGCCCGGCTCGACGGCTTTCCGGTCGGCGTGGTCGGCAACCAGCCCGCCTACCTCGCCGGCGTGCTCGACATCGAGGCCTCCGAGAAGGCGGCCCGCTTCGTCCGCACCTGCGATTGCTACAACGTCCCGATCCTCACCTTCACCGACGTGCCGGGCTTCCTGCCGGGCACCGACCAGGAGTGGAACGGGATCATCCGCCACGGCGCCAAGCTGCTCTACGCGTTCACCGAGGCGACCGTGCCGAAGCTCACCGTGGTCACCCGCAAGGCCTACGGCGGCGCCTACGACGTGATGAACTCGAAGCACATGCTGGCCGACTTCAACGTCGCCTGGCCGACCGCGGAGGTCGCGGTGATGGGGCCGGAGGGCGCGGTCAACATCATCTACCGCAAAGACATCGCCAACTCGCCGACTCCCGACGAGCGCCGCCAGAAACTGATCGACGACTACAAAGCCCACTTCGCCAACCCGTACTCGGCGGCGGAGCGCGGCTACATCGACGACGTGATCGAGCCGCGGCAGACCCGTCCGAAGCTGATCCGGGCGCTGCGGATGCTGCAGAGCAAGCGGGTCGCGCAGCCGAAACGCAAGCACGGCAACATCCCCTTGTAGCCCGACCTCCCGGTTTGCTTCAATCCGCAGACCAGAGAAAGGAGGTGGTCCTATTTTGAGTCACATGCTTCAGGGGACTCTGGAGGTGCAGGGCCGCTAGGCGCCGCACTGGTTCGGGCGTCCGGCGGAATCCACCCCGGGCACCGGCGATCGCAGGGAGGCCGGGCTTTGTCCCACCCGGCAGCTGCACCCGGCGTTCGCTCCCAAGCACCAGGCAAGGGCCGCCTTCGGGCGGCCCTTGCTATTTCTCTCGGAGATTTCTCCAATAGGAACTGGAATGAGATCGATTCGGCACAGTAGGGTTCCCTGTAACGGGGCGTTAGCGGCAAGGAGCCAGGGTGTCTGATGAGGGTGAGGTGCGAACGCGGCGCAAGTCGTCGCGCAACAAGCGCGACGAGATCGTCAGCGTGGCGATCGACAACTTCGGCCGCGACGGCTTCGAGGAGAGCAAGTGGGCCGACGTCGCCGCCGCGGTCGGGGTCGGCTCGACGGCGCTCTACCACTACTTCGAGTCCAAGCAGCACTGCCTCTACGTGATCATGGCCGAGGCGATCGAAGCGGCCCGCGCCGACTTCGACCGGATCACCGCCGAGAACGAGTTCGGCGAGGCGGTCCGCAGGGTCCTCGAGAAAGGCTTCGACCTGAACGAGCACGAGGTCCAGCGCAGCCGCGTCCTCGTCGCCGGCCAGACCCGGATCAGCGGCCGTCGCAAGTCGCCGCGCGAGGAGGAGGCGCGGCAGGCGGCGCGGATCCGCGGCCACGACCTCGAAGTCGCCTGGGCGACGCTGCTGGCGCGGGGGATGGAGCAGAAGCTGATCCCGGAGGCCGACCCGCAGTTGATGAGCCGGGTAGTGATCGGCCTCCATCACAGCGTCTGGCTCTGGTACCGGCCGGGGGGGATGCTGACCCTGCAGGAGGTCGCCGACTTCTACGTGCCGCGCAGCCTCGAGATGATCGGCCTCGCCGCCCCCAACGGCGCCGCGCGCCGCGCCTGACTCAGGCGGACCGCCGCAGGCCCCGCTGGGCCTCGCCGAGCAGGTGCGAGGCGAGCCGCCACTGCCTCTGCAGGACCGGTTCGATGGTCAGCGCGTCGCAGCCGCTTTCGCCGATGCACCGGCCCCAGGTGTTGGCGGCGTCGAGGTAGTGGCCGAAGGCCCGCTCGGCCGGGGTGCCGGCGGCGAGCACGCAGGCCAGCGCCAGCTCGTCGGCCGGGACCTCGTCGTAGAGCGAGCGCACGGCGTCGATCTCTTCCGCGTACTGCTCGTAGCTGAGGCCGGTGACGAGGCGCTCGCGGAGGCCGTCCATCGCGGTCAGGAAGCCGCCGACCTGCCGCTTGCAGCGTTGGGCGCCAGCCGCGGGCTCGGCCCGCGGCCGGGACTTCGCGGGGCTGGTCGCGACGCTGGTGCCGCCGGCCGTGGCCGCGGTGTCGTCGCCGCACCCGGAGAGCGCCGGGGCGAGCGCGAGGAGGCCGGCGGCACAGCCGGCGAGGGCCAGCCGGGTGAGCGCGCGGGACGCCGGGATCATGCTCGTAATGTAGAAGTTGGTCGATGCGGAAAGCGCGCAGGCAGGCGATCGGGGCGCTGGCGGCGGTGGCGATCGGGGCATTGGGCCTGGTCGGCCCGGCGGCGGCCGGCGCGGCCCCGAAGGTCCTCGTGGTCGGTGACAGCCTCGAGGAATCGACCGCCCCAAACCTCGAGAAGTACCTGCCCGGGGTCGAAGTCACGGTCAACGCGGTCGGCGGCTCCAACACCTTCGAAATCCTCGACCTCTTCGAAGAAAGCTTCGAGCCCTCCTACTCGGTGGTCGTCTTCGACGGCGGCACCAACGACAACCCGAACTATCCGCAGATCCTCGAAGAAAACCTGGCCAAGGTCGCGGCCACGGTCGGCGACCGCTGCATGGTCGTGCCGACGATCCACGGCTACACGGTCGAAGGGGCCAACAACCGCGGCAAGAACCGGGTCGTGCACGAGTTCGCGGCCGCCCGGCCGGGGACCCAGACTCCCGACTGGGCGACGGTCGCCAACACCCGCCCGGACCTGATGCAGGCCGACAACCTGCACCCCAGCGAAGCGGGCGCCGACGTCCGCGCGCAGCTGATCGCCGACGGGATCGTCGGCTGCCTGACCGCGGTCGAATCGACCCCGGCGCCGGTCGCCGATACGTCCTCGGCCCCGAGCGTGGAAGCGCGGCAGTTCGAGCCGGTGGGGAAGATCGCCAGGCGCGAAGAAGAGCTCCTGCGTGGGCTCGGCGACGATGTCCTGCGCCGGGTCGCGGCCCTGACCGCGATGAAGGTCCTGCTTCCCGGCGGCTGAGCCGGCGACCCGAGGAGAGCCGATCCGTGGTACCCCTGTATCGATGAGCCGCCTGTCCGACAAGCCCGGGATCGAGCGCGACGCCGAGTTCTCGACGATCTCCGGCCACCCGATCGAGCCCCTCTACACCGAGGCCGACGCGGCCCCGGATCTCGAGGAGCGGGTCGGCGAGCCGGGCTCCTATCCCTTCACCCGCGGGCCCTACCCCTCGATGTACCGGGGGCGGCTGTGGACGATGCGCCAGTTCGCCGGCTTCGGCACCGTCGAGGAGACCAACGAGCGCTTCCACTACCTGCTCGACCACGGCCAGACCGGGCTCTCGACCGCCTTCGACATGCCGACCCTGATGGGCTACGACTCCGACCACGAGCGCAGCCTCGGCGAGGTCGGCCGCGAGGGGGTCGCCGTCGACACCCTCGCCGACATGGAGCAGCTGTTCGCCGGGATCCCGCTCGGCGGCGTCACCACCTCGATGACGATCAACGCGCCGGCGGCGATCCTGCTCGCCTTCTACGTGCTGGTCGGCGAGAGCCAGGGGGTGCCGCCGGAGAAGCTCGGCGGGACGATCCAGACCGACATCCTCAAGGAGTACATCGCCCAGAAAGAGTGGTGCTTCCCGATCGACCCGGCGCTGCGCCTGGTCACCGACATGATCGAATGGTGCAGCGAGAACATGCCCCGCTGGCACCCGGTCTCGATCTCCGGGTACCACATCCGCGAGGCCGGGGCGACCGCCCAGCAGGAGCTCGCCTTCACCCTCAAAGACGGCTTCACCTACGTCGAGGAAGCGATCGAGCGCGGGCTCGACGTCGACGACTTCGCGCCGCGGCTCTCCTTCTTCTTCAACTCCCACGTCGACTTCTTCGAGGAGATCGCCAAGTTCCGCGCCGCCCGCCGGATCTGGGCGCGCGGAGATGCGCGACACCTACGGGGCGAAGAAGGAGGAGTCGATGCGACTGCGCTTCCACACGCAGACCGCCGGCGTCTCGCTGACCGCCCAGCAGCCGCTCAACAACATCGTCCGCACCACCTCCGAGGCGCTGGCGGCGGTGCTCGGCGGCACCCAGTCGCTGCACACCAACTCCTACGACGAGGCGCTGGCGCTGCCGACCGAGGAGGCGGTGCGGGTGGCCCTGCGCACGCAGCAGATCCTCGCCACCGAGACCGGCGTCACCAACACCGCCGACCCGCTCGGCGGCTCCTGGTTCGTCGAGAAGCTGACCGACGAGATGGAGGAGGCGGCCTACCGCTACTTCGCCCGCATCGACGAGCTCGGCGGGATGGTCGAGGCGATCCGCCGCAACTTCCCCCAGCGCGAGATCGCCGACGCCTCGTTCATCTACCAGCAGGAGCTGAACGAGCGCAAGCGGATCGTCGTCGGCGTCAACGACTTCACCCAGGACGACGAAGAGCCGACGCCGATCCTGAAGATCGACCCGGCGCTGGAAGGCAAGCAGGTCGACGCGCCTGCAGGCGACCAGGGCCGGCCGCGACGCGGCCGCGGTCGAGGCGGCGCTGGCGGAGCTGAAGCGGGCCGCGGCCGGGAGCGGCAACATGATGCCGCCGATCATCGAGGCGGCCCGGGTCCAGGTGACCGAGGGCGAGATGATCGCGGCGATGCAAGAGGTCTTCGGCACCTACACCGAGACGCCTGTCTTCTGAGAGTTCTGAACAGGCTTGCCCGCGTGAGCACCGCGACCGGCGAGGGCGATCTACTCGATCCCCCAGGAGATGATCGACTTCCGCGACACGATCCGCCAGATCGCGGTCGAGAAGATCGCCCCGCGGGCCGGCGAGATCGACCGCAAGAGCGAATACCCGCGGGACATTCGCAAGCTGCTGGGCGAGCAGGACATCCTCGGGCTGCCCTTCGACGAGCGAGTACGGCGGCACCGGGACCGGCACGCTGATGCTGCAGATCGGGGTCGAGGAGATCGCCAAGGCCTGCGCCTCCAGCGCCCTGATGCTGATGATCCAGGAGCTCGGCACGCTGCCGATCCAGCTGTTCGGCTCCGACGAGCTGAAAGAGCGCTTCCTGCCGAAGTGCGCGAGCGGCGAGTGGTCGCCGGCCTTCGCGCTCTCCGAGCCGGAGGCGGGCTCGGACCCGGCGGCGATGCGGACCACCGCGGTCCGCGACGGCGACGAGTGGGTGATCAACGGGCAGAAGGCCTGGATCACCAACGCCGGCGATCGCCGACTTCTACGTCGTCTTCGCGATGACCGACCGCGAGAAGCGCCGGACCAGCGCCTTCGTGGTCGAGAAGGACCGCGAGGGCTTCGACCCCGGCCAGCTCGAGCACAAGCTCGGGATCAAGGGCTCGCCGACCGGCTCGCCGAGCTTCACCGACGTCCGCGTCCCGCACGAGAACCTGGTCGGCGAGGAGGGCAAGGGCCTGAACGTCGCCCTCGGCACGCTCGAGCGGACCCGGCTCGGCGCCGCCGCCCAGGCGGTCGGGATCGCCCAGGGCGCGACCGACTTCGCCAACGAGTACGCGAAAGAGCGGATCGCCTTCGGCAAGCCGATCAACGAGCTGCAGGCGATCCAGTTCAAGCTCGCCGACATGGAGGCCGGCACCGCCGCCGCCCGCGAGCTCCTCTACAAAGCCTGCTCGATGGCCGACCGCCCCGACCGTCCCGCCGACCTCGGCAAGTGGACCTCGATGGCGAAGCTGATCGCCTCCGACAACGCGATGAAGGTGACGGTCGAGGCGATCCAGGTGCTGGGCGGCTACGGCTACGTCAACGAGTACCCGGTCGAGCGGATGATGCGCGACGCCAAGATCACCCAGATCTACGAGGGAACGAACGAGATCCAGCGCGTGGTGATCGCCCGCGCGATGCGCTGAGCCTCAGCCCGGTTCGATCGCGAACCCGTTGGCGAGCTCGCGGAAGGCGTCGTCGAGGCAGCGCTCCAGCTGCTCTCCCGGCGCCCGCACCCAGCGCGTGATCGCCGCCATCGTCGTCCCCATCGCCGCGTAGGCGATCGCCTGCGGGACGAGGTCGTCGGGACGGCAGTCGGTCCGCTCGGCGGCGAACTCGCCGACGACCCGGCGCCAGGCGGCGTAGCGGATCATCGCGTGCGCCTGCAGGACCGGGTCGCGGACGATCAGGGTCATCTGGATCCGCAGCGCCGGCAGCTCGTCCGGCTCGTGGCGGTTGGCGGCGACCATCGCCCGTCGCAGCGCCTCCATCATCGTCAGCGAAGGGTCGGCCCGCTCCAGCTCCCCCCGCAGCCGCGCCAGCACGCGGTCGAAGTCGCTGGTGACGATGTCGTTCTTGGAGGGGAAGTAGCGGAAGATGGTGCGCCGCCCGACCCCGACCGCGGCGGCGATTTCGTCGACCGTGGTGCGCGAGAAGCCCTGCCGCGAGAAGAGGTCGACGGCGGCGCGGACGATCCGTTCGTGGGTGGTGCTGGGCGGTCGCCCGCCGAGGGTCTGCTCGTCCGGCACGCCCGGCCCCCGGCTCAGCGGAAGGCCTGGATGCCGGTCACGGCGGCGCCGATGACCAGCGCGTGGACGTCGGCCGTGCCCTCGTAGGTGAGCACCGTCTCGAGGTTGTTCATGTGGCGGATCACCGGATACTCGAGCGTGATCCCGTTCGCCCCGAGCACCTGGCGGGCCGAGCGGGCGACGTCGAGGGCGGCGTTCACGTTCCCGAGCTTGCCCATCGAGACGTGCTCGCTGCGCAGCGTCCCGGCGTCCTTCATCCGTCCCAGGTGCAGCGAGAGCAGGGTCGCCCGGTTCACCTCCAGGGCCATGTAGGCGAGCTTCTGCTGCTGGATCTGGAAGGAGGCGATCGGCTTGCCGAACTGTTCGCGCTCCTTCGCGTAGGAGAGCGCGGCTTCGTAGCAGGCGCGGGCGGCCCCGGCGGCTCCCCAGACGATCCCGTAGCGGGCCTCGTTGAGGCAGGAGAGCGGCCCTTTCAGCGAGCTCACCTCGGGCAGGACCGCGTCGGCCGGGAGGCGGACGTCGTCGAGCAGCAGCTCCGAGGTGACCGAGGCCCGCAGCGACATCTTGCCGTGGATGTCCTGGGTGCTGAAGCCGGGGGTCCCCTTGGGGACGAGGAAGCCGCGCACGCCCTCGTCGGTGTGCGCCCAGACGACCGCGACCTCGGCCAGCGAGCCGTTGGTGATCCACATCTTCTGCCCGTGCAGGACCCAGTCGGAGCCGTCGCGGCGGGCGCGGGTGCGCATCGCGCCGGGGTCCGAGCCGGCGTCGGGCTCGGTCAGCCCGAAGCAGCCGATCGCCTCGCCGCGCGGCCATCCGCGGCAGCCACTCCCGCTTCTGTTCCTCCGAGCCCCAGCGCCAGATCGCGAACATCGCCAGCGAGCCCTGGACCGAGACGAGGCTGCGGATGCCCGAGTCGCCGGCCTCCAGCTCCATGCAGGCGAGCCCGTAGGCGGTGGCGGAGGCCCCGGCGCAGCCGTAGCCCTGCAGGTGCATCCCCAGCAGGTCGAGCTTGCCGAGCTCGCGGGCCAGCTCCGCCACCGGCACCCGCTCGGTCTCGAACCACTCGGCGACCTCGGGGACGACGCGGTCGCGGACGAAGGCGCGGACGGTGTCGCGGATGTCGCGCTCCTCGTCGCTGAGCAGGCGGTCGATCGCGAGGAAGTCCTCGGGGCGTATCTCGGTGCCTCCCACGGGGGCGTAGAGTAGCCGCCCGATGCCCGTCGAGCCCGACGAGTTCCGCCGCGTCCTCGGCCATTTCGCCACCGGGGTCTCGGTGGTCACCGCGAATCGGCCCGGGGGACCGGTGGGGATGACCTGCAACGCGCTCACCTCGGTCTCGCTGGAGCCGCCGCTGATCGCCGTCTGCCCGGCCAAGAGCTCGGAGACCTGGCCGCAGATCCGCGCGGCCGGGCGCTTCGTCGTCAACCTGATGAACAGCGACCACGAGGCGACCGTGCTCGCCTTCGCCCGCAAGGACGGCGACCGCTTCGACGGGGTCGCCTACGAGCAGCGCGAGTTCGGGCCGGCGCTGGAGGAGGCGGTGGCCTGGATCGAGTGCGAGCTCGACGCCGAGCACGACGCCGGCGACCACACGATCGCCCTGGCGCGGGTGGAGCGGCTGGCGGGCCGCGAGGACCTCGACCCGCTGGTCTTCTTCCGCGGCCGCTACGGCACCTTCAAGCCGATCGACGGGTAGGCCGTGTCGAGTTTCTCAACCTGTGGTTGAGAAACTCGACACTAGGCGAGCTGGATGACGCTGCGGATGCCGTCTTGGGCCTCCATCAGCTCGAAGCCGCGGTTGACTTCGTCGAGGCTGAGGTGGTGGGAGACGAAGGGGGCGACGTCGATCTCGCCCTTCATCGCCATCTCGACGAACTCGGGCACCTGGTCGCGGCCCTTGACGCCGCCGAAGGAGGAGCCGGCGACGCGGCGGCCGGTGATCAGCCAGCGCGGGATCACGTCGAGCGTCTCGCCCTTGCCGGCGACGCCGGCGACGGTGCACAGGCCCCAGGCCATCCGCGCCGCCTCGACCGCCTGCGCCATCACCTTCACGTTGCCGGTCGCCTCGAAGGTGTAGTCGGCGCCGAAGCCGCCGGTCGACTCGAGGATCTCGGCGACCGTGTCGGGGCCGGCGATCATCGTCTCGGTCGCCCCCTGGCCGCGGGCCAGCTCGAGCCGCTCCGCGGAGAGGTCGACGCAGACGATCCGCCCCGCACCCCGCAGGCGGGCGCCGGCGACGGCGCCGAGGCCGACCATGCCGGCGCCGAAGACGACGCAGGTGCTGCCGGGGGCGACCGCGGCGGTGTTGATCGCCGCCCCGAGCCCGGTCGAGAGCCCGCAGGCGAACAGGCAGGTGTGCTCGGCCGGCGCCTCGGGGTTGACCCTGGCGAGGGCGATCTCCGGCATCACCGTGTACTCGGCGAAGGTCGAGCAGCCCATGAAGTGGCGAACCTCCTCGCCATCGCGGCGCAGCCGGGTGGTCCCGTCGGGCAGGTGGCCGAGGTTCTGCTCGGCGCGGATCGCCATGCAGAGGTTGGTGCGCTCGTCGACGCAGTGGACGCACTCGCGGCACTGCGGCGAGAACAGGGTGACCACGTGGTCGCCGACCGCGAGCGAGCCGACGCCCTCGCCGACCGCCTCGACCACCCCGGCGCCCTCGTGGCCGAGCACCGCCGGCGCGTAGCCGGAGGGGTCGGCGCCGGAGGCCGTGTAGAGGTCGGTGTGGCAGACGCCGCAGGCCTGCAGCCGGACCAGCACCTCGCCGGCCCGCGGCTCGGTCAGCTCCAGCTCCTGGACCGCCAGCGGCGCTCCGAACTCCTCCAGCACTGCGGCACGGATCTTCATGCGGGTTCCCTTCCTGGGCGTAGCGGTGGGCCGGTCACCCCGCAGCTGTACTCGTCCTCGAGGTGCTCGTCGTCGGGCTCCTCGTGGAGGACGGCGGAGTCGATCGTGAACCAGGCGAGGACACCGCCGACGGCGGCGAGGCCGGCGCAGATCATCATCCCGATCTGGAAGCCGTCGGTCATCGCCTCGGGGTCGTAGAAGCTGTCGCCGGTGAGGCCGGCGATCACCGGCAGGACCGCGACCGCGAGCAGGCCGGCGACCCTGGCGACGGCGTTGTTGACCCCGGAGGCGATCCCCGAGTGGTTGGCGTCGGCGGCGGCGAGGACGGTGGCGGTGACCGGGGCGACGACCAGGGTGAGGCCGATCCCGAAGACGGTCACCGCCGGCAGGATCCCGGTCAGGTAGGAGTCGCCCGGCGCGGCCATCGAGAGCCAGGCGAGGCCGAGCGCGATCACCAGCGGCCCGACCGTGAGCGGGACCCGCGGGCCGATCCGCTGCGCGAGTCCGCCGGCGCGGGCCGAGAAGACCAGCATCAGCCCGGTCACCGGCAACGAGGCGGAGCCGGCCTCGATCGGGGTGTAGCCCATCGAGATCTGCAGGAAGGAGACGAGCAGGAAGAAGACGCCGCCGAGCGCCGCGTAGACGACGAAGGTGACCGCGTTGGCGGCGCTGAACTGGCGCGAGGCGAAGATGCTCAGCGGCAGCATCGGGTTCGCGGTGCGGTGCTCGTGGACGAAGAAGGCGACCAGCGCCGCGAGGCCGCCGATGCCGGTGACGAGGATCGCCGCCGAGGCGCCCTTCTCCGGCGCCTCGATCAGCGCGTAGGTGGTGCCGGCGAGGCCGACCGCGGCCAGCACCGAGCCGAGCAGGTCGAGCTTCCCGGTCGCCCCGGGATCGCGGCTCTCGGGCACGTGCCTGGCCGCGGCCCAGACGACGAAGGCGCCGAGCGGGATGTTGATCAGGAAGATCGCCCGCCAGGAGATCGCCCCGATCAGGTAGCCGCCGACCAGCGGCCCGATCGCCGCGGCGACGCCGCCGAGGCCCGACCAGGCGCCGATCGCGCGGGCGCGGTCGGTGGGGCGGAAGCTGGCCTCGATCAGGGCCAGGCTGCCCGGGGTCAGCAGGGCGCCGCCGATCCCCTGCAGCAGCCGCGCCGCGATCAGCAGCTCGACGTTGGGGGCGGCGGCGCAGAGCGCGGAGGCGGCGGTGAAGAGCATCACCCCGAGCGAGAAGATCCGCCGCCGCCCGTAGCGGTCGCCGAGCGAGCCGCCGAGCAGGATCAGCGAGGCCAGGGTCAGCAGGTAGCCGTTGAGGATCCACTGCAGGGCGCTGGTCGAGGCGTCGAAGTCGCGGCCGATGTCCGGCAGGGCGACGTTGACGACGGTGCCGTCGAGGAAGGCCATCCCCGAGCCGGCGACGGCGACGGCGAGCAGCCAGCGACCGGGACCGCTCTCGAAGGTAATCCCCTCTGCGGCCTTTGCCTCCATCGCCCCGATGGTAACCGCGGCGCCCCGCCGGTCGGTCAGGCGAGCTCGGGCGGCAGCGCCTTCGGCCCGTCGGGGTAGAGCAGGGCCAGCTGCTCCTCCGTCATCTCCAGCGTGTTGGCGAGCTCCGGCGGCGCCCCGGCGACGAGCCAGAGCTGGTCGGCGCCGGTGTCGTTGAAGAGCTGGCGCGCCGACTCGGGCCCGACCAGCAGCGTGTCCAGCGGCGCCAGGGTCAGCACCTCCTCGTCAATCCGCACCCGGCCCTCGCCCTCGAGCAGCACGTAGAGCTCCTCCTGGCCGAAGTGCCGGTGCCTGGTCGAGGCCTGCCCCGGTTCCAGCCGCCACAGCCGCGCCCCCAGCTCATCGGCCTCGAGCTGCTTGCCGAGGTCGGTGTTCCAGACCTGCATCTGGTTCGAGCGCCGCCAGAAGGCGTCCCCGGATCTCAGCAGGCGGAAGGGCACGCCGGGATTATCCCGGCGTCGCCGGTTCGGCGTCTTCGCCGTGGAAGCGGTCGAGCAGCTCGATCTCCCGCTCTTTGCGCGGGAAGAGGAAGAAGACGACGGCGATGCCGAGGGCGACGGCGATCATCCCGGCCGCGTAGGTCCAGTCGCCGCCGTCGAGGAAGGAGGTGCGGGCGGCCTCGACGATCTGGGGGGCGTATTCGGGGTACTGCTGGGCGGTGCCGGCGGCGCTGGCGAAGGACTTGGTGAGCTCGTTCTGGACCTGCTCGCTGACCTGGGCGGCCTGGGGGGATGCGCCGATCTGGGCGCTGAAGCTGGCGGCGTAGCCGGCGGTCAGGAGGGCGCCGAAGATCGACTGCATGATCGCGCCGCCGAGGTCGCGCTGGAGGTCGGCGGTGCCGGAGGCCATGCCGGCGCGCTTGACCGGGACCGAGCCGGTCAGCGAGCGCGAGGCCGGGGTGCCGGCGAAGCCGACGCCGATCCCGAGCAGCAGGTAGCCGAGCCCGACGACCCAGTAGGAGCAGCCCTCGTCCCAGAGCAGCAGCATCACGAGGAAGGAGACGAGGCAGAAGCTGAAGCCGACCAGGAGGGTGAAGCGGGAGCCGTGCGAGGCGACCAGCCTGGCCGAGCGCGGGGCGACGACGATCATCCCCAGGGCGCCCGGGAGGATCGCCAGGCCGGCCTGCAGGGTCGTGTAGCCGAGCACGTTCTGGACGAACTGCTGGCCGATGAACATCGCCCCCATCAGCGAGCCGAAGACGATGATCCCGGCCAGCGCCGCGACCCAGAAGGTCGGCCGGGAGGCGATCTTGAGGTCGTAGAGCGGGACCCGGACCCGGCGCTGGCGCATCACGAAGGCGCCGGCCCCGGCGACGGCGAGGATCCCGAGGACGATCGCGGTCGTGCCTTTGCCGGGTTCGGGGGCGAGGTTGATCGCCAGGACCAGCGTCGCCACCATCGCGATCGAGAGGATGCCGCCGAGGTGGTCGACCGGCTCGGTCGTCTCGTTGACGTGGGCGGGGATCAGCCGCCAGGCGAAGAACAGGGCGATCGCCGCCAGCGGGGCGCTGATGATGAAGACCGAGCCCCACTCGAAGCCTTCCAGCAGCGCCCCGGCGATCAGCGGCCCGAGCGCGGAGATGCCGCCGCCGAGCGCCGACCAGAGCGCGATCGAGTGGGTCCGTTCCTGGCCCGACCAGAGCGCGGTGATCAGCGCCAGGGTGGTCGGGTAGGCCATGCCGGCGGCGACGCCGCCGCCGACCCGGGCGATGAAGAGGATGGTCGCCGAGGGGGCGAAGGCGGCGAGCAGGGAGAACGGCACGGTCAGCGCCATCCCCAGCAGCAGCAGCATCTTGCGCCCGTAGCGGTCGCCGACCGCGCCGAGGTAGAGGACCGAGGCGGCGAGCCCGAGCGAGTAGCCGACGGCGATCAGGTCGACGGTGGTCTGGCCGGCGTCGAAGGCCTTGCCGATGTCCGGCAGGGCGACGTTGGCGACCGCCAGGTTGAGGTTGGCGACCCCGGCGACCAGGATCAGCGTCGCCAGGACCAGCCCGGCGCGCTTGGGGCCGCCCGATTCCACCCGGCCTAGAGCTCGATCCAGGTGCCGGTCGGGCCGAGGTTGCGCAGCGGCGTCGCGCCGACCTCGCTGGCGCAGCCCCAGGCCTCGTGGATGTGGCCGAAGACGGCCAGCCGCGGCTGCTTGCGCTCGACCGCGGCCAGCAGCGCCGGGCTGCCGAAGTGGCTGCCGTCGGGCCCGCCGTCGCAGTGGCCCTTGGGCGGCGAGTGCAGGACCAGGACGGCGTCCTGCGGGCAGGCCGCCAGCATTGCGGTCGCCGCCTCGTCGTCGAGGTCGAAGCTCCATTCCCAGGGGGTGACCGGGATCCCGGCGCCGAGCCCGAAGAACTCGACCCCGCCGATCTCCGTCCCCTCGCCGTGGAGGACGGTGGCGGCCTCCCAGCCGGCGGCGGCGGCGCGCAGCGCGTCGACGGTCTCGTTGTTGCCGGGGACGAGGACGGTCGGCGCCGCGATCGCCGCCAGCGCCGCGATCGTCTCCTCCAGCCCCTCGTGCACGGAGGCGAAGTCGCCGGCCCCGATCACGACGTCGGCCCCGGCCGACATCTCGACCAGGGTCGCGGCCTGGTCGAGGTCGCGGTGCAGGTCGCTGAAGGCGAGCAGCTTCATCGCCGCAAACCTACCCGCTCGGCGCGGGCTGGGGAGCGGCCTCGGCCGGCGGGCCGACGACGCGGCCGAAGCGCCGCGGGCGCCAGACCTTCCAGGAGCGCGCCGGCTTGATTCCCTCGGCCCGCGCCCGCTCCCCGAGGTCGAAGTAGAGGAGGGTGTCGCCGAGGGCGACGTAGGGGATCATCAGCGAGAAGACCAGCGCCCCCAGCAGGTTGGCCCAGAACAGCGGCAGGGTGGTGAAGATCAGCGCGAAGCTGGCCACCGGCCCGACGACGACGCTGAGCACGGAGAGGAAGACGACGAAGCGGACCGAGTGCCACCAGCGGCCGCGGACCAGGTCGGAGCTGCCGTGGAAGGCCTCGCGGACCCGCTTGTCGGTGAACAGGACCTCCTGCTGGACGAAGCGCCAGGCGACCAGCTTGTTCAGCGCCAGCGGCAGGCCGACGATCGTCATCGCCAGCAGGACGATCCCCAGGGTCGCCCCCAGCTGGGCCAGCACGACGCGCCAGAAGCGTTCCCGCATCGCCCCCCAGGCGCGGCCGAAGCGGGGCTCCTTGGCTTCGACCAGGAGGCGGACGAAGACGACGACGACCGCCGCGACGACCGCCTGGGCGATCGGCCGGCCGATCCCTTCGACGACGTCGCCGAGCGCCAGGTTGAAGCCGCCGCGGCCGGCGGCGCCGTCGACGTCGCGGTTGGCGGCCAGCAGCCCGGCCAGGAGGTTGGCGCCGCCGACGATCGGGATCGCGGTCAGGCCGACCCCGATCAGCGGCAGCCAGTGGCGGCCGTAGAGCTGGCGGGCGGTGCGCGCCAGCTGGCCGAAGGAGCGGCGCGCCCGCAGCCGCGCGAGGTCGACCGGCCCCCACTTGGTGAGGCCGACGAAGAGGCCGATCGCGGCGAGGATCGCGACGATCGTGGCGATCGCCGCCGGCCGCGACTTGGCGTCGAGGTTGATCAGTTCCGAGGCGCCGGCGACGGCGCCGCAGAAGGCTCCGGTCACCTGCGGGCCGACGATCGAGCCGCCCGGCAGCCGCGGGCTGGTCGTCCGCTGACCTTCCATCCAGGTGAACGGTTCGCTCCAGACGGTCTTCGTCACCGGCCCGGTGGGGCCGTTGTTGTAGCCCTTTTCGCGTTCGCCCCAGCGGCCTTCGTAGCTGAGCCAGGAGAAGCCGCCCTCGAGCGGCGCCCGGGCGGGGAGGAGGATGGCCCGCGGCCGCAGCTCGCGCAGCGGTTCGGAGGTGTTGTCGCAGCCCAGCCCCGACCCTTCCTGGCCGTTCTCGACGTATACGGCGGAGTCGTAGAAGGTCGCGTGCGAGCCGGCGGCGGGGTAGACGATCGGGTGCGTCCCCTCCTTCTGCACCTTCGAGCTTTCCCAGTCGGCGCGCTCGCCGCCGGCGTGCTGGAAGAGGATGATCTCGCTCGGCTCTTCGCCGCCGCGCAGCGCCTCGGAGGGCGTTTCCGCTTCGAAGCTGAGCTGCATCCCCTCCCAGTCGCCCTCGTGCAGGTCGTTGAACTGGTTGAAGTACCAGAAGAACCAGTACTGCAGGGCGAACCCGGGGTGGCCGGCCTCGCGGGCGACGTGGGCGTAGGTGGTCGGCGGCGCCCTGCCGGCGGCGAGCAGGGCCGCGAAGTCCCGGGCGTAGACGCAGGTGTCGTCGAGCACCCTGCCTTCGAGGTCGAGGTAGTAGCCGTCGGCGAGGCCGGCGATGTCGGCCGCGGTCGGGGCGGCTTTGACGTCTTCCAGCTTGCCGTCGGGCCGCGCCCGTTCGAGCATCACGTCGGGGTTGCCGAGCAGCGCGTCGACGCTGGTCGGCTCGTACTGCTCGGCGCTGGTTTCGCAGGGCGGGTCCTGCTGTTCGCGCAGCATCGTGATCGGCGCGTACCTGGCGGCCAGCCGCTTCGCCGCGGCGTCGTCGTCGGCGCTGGGAGCGGCGGCGGCGAGCGCGGTGGCGCTCAGTCCCAGCGCCAGCAGGCAGGCCAGCGGGATGGCGAGCCGCAGGAGCGCGAACCGGGGACGAGCGGGCCGGGCGTTCACCTGGGCAACGTACATCCTCGGGCGCCGCTCGCGGGCCCGTCTCCGGTCCCGCTGCGATATTGTCGCCGCCGCATGCCGCCCGTCTTCTGGATCGGTCTCGGAATCGCCGCCTTCATCTTCCTGGTCGGCGTGATCTCCGGTGCCAAAGCCCGCACCGCCACCATCGGCACCGGCGCCGCGATGGGCGCCTTCCTCGGCGTCATGCTCGCCTTCCCGCTGCTCGCCATCGGCCTCGCGACCAGCTAGCGCCGGCGGCTCCGCGAGTTCGCAGTCATGCACGCATAGCGTGCATCGGCGCGAACTCGACGTCTGGTTGACCGGGCACGAGCGGGGTAGGGGTCCGGGATGACGAGCCTTGCCGCGGTGCCGAGCGTCACCCTGCATGACGGGGTCGAGATCCCGCAGCTGGGCTTCGGCGTCTTCCAGGTGCCGCCGGAGAGCACCCAGGAGGCGGTCGAGGAGGCGCTGGCGGTCGGATACCGCCACATCGACACCGCCGCCGCCTACGAGAACGAGGAGGGGGTCGGGGCGGCGCTGGCCGCGACCGGGATCCCCCGTGGCGAGATCTTCCTCACCACCAAGCTCTGGAACTCCGAGCAGGGATACGACCCGACCCTTCGCGCCTTCGAGGCCAGCCTCGCGCGGCTGCGGCTCGAGCAGGTCGATCTCTACCTGATCCACTGGCCGCTGCCCTCGCTCGGCCGCTACCTGGACACCTGGCGTGCCTTCGAGCGGATCCGCGGCGAAGGGGGGACCCGCTCGATCGGAGTCTCCAACTTCCGCGTCGAGGACCTCGAGCGCCTGCGCGAGGACGCCGAGCTGCAGCCGACCGTCAACCAGATCGAGCTGCACCCGCGGCTGCAGCAGGGCGAGCTGCGCGACTGGCAGGCCGAGCACGGCATCGCCACCGAGGCCTGGAGCCCGCTGGCGCAGGGCGAGCTGCTCGACGAGGAGACGATCGTCGACGTCGCCGGCCACCACGGGAAGACCCCGGCGCAGGCGATCCTGCGCTGGCACCTGCAGCTCGGCAACATCGTCTTCCCGAAATCGGCGACGCCGGAGCGGATCCGCGAGAACTACGAAGTCTTCGACTTCGAGCTGGAGGACGACGAGATGGAAGCGATCGCGGCGCTCGACGACGGTCACCGGGTCGGCCCCGACCCAGCCACCTTCGCCGTCCACTAGCTAGTCTCGCGGCCGATGGGCCGCACCGACCGCCGGGCGATGCGCAAGCGTGGAGTCCTGCGCGACCTCGGCGAGGAGCTGGAGGCGGCCCGCGCCTGGGCCGACCGCGAGACCCTGACGCGGCTGCGGCGGATCAACGCGATCGCCGCCACCGCCTTCGTCCTCGGCGGCTCGCTGTTCGCGCTCGGCGCCGCGCTCGCCCAGGGCGACGTCGGCGGGCCGCTGCTGCCGGCGAGCGTCTACCTGGCCGGCGGCGTCTTCTTCAGCAGCGGCGGCTACGCCTCGGTGCTGCAGGTGGTCAACGGCCCCCGCGAGGACGGCGCCGGCGCCTTCGCGGCCGGCCACTGGCGCTGGTGGGCGCCGGAATGGCGGCGCCTGGAGTGGCTGGCGGCGCTGGTCCTCTTCGCCGGCACGCTGGTCTTCGCGATCAACCTGGTCGACTCGTTCATCGCCGAACTGACCCCGCGCCAGGCCGACCGCCTGATCTGGTCCCCGGACATGATCGGTTGCGCGCTCTTCCTCGTCTCCGGCCACCTCTCGATGGTCGAGCTGAGCGGCCGCTGGCACCCCTGCTGGCGCCCGGCCGAGCTCGGCTGGTGGATCGTCGCCGTCAACCAGCTCGGCTCGCTGCTCTTCATGGTCTCGGCGGTCGCCTCCTTCGTCCACTCCGACGGGGACCTGACCTCGGTCGGGGTTGCAAACTGGGGCACCCTCACCGGCGCCCTCTGCTTCGCCTTCGCGGGGGTCCTCCAAGAGTTCGAGCGCCCGCGCGAGCCGTCCCCGGCGGCGGCTGCGAGGATCTAGCCGATGGCGGGGCAAGCGCGACCTGAGGCACCGCGGGCGGAACGGATCCTGCCGGGGATCTGGCGCCTGCGCCTGGCCCTGCCCTGGCCCGGCGTCCCCCACGGCAACGCCTGGGTGCTGGCCGCCGGCGACGGCCTCGTCCTCTTCGACACCGGGATCGGCGGCGGCCGCGGGCGGCTGCGCAACTTCGAACTGGCCCTCGCCCAGGTCGGCTTCGCGGTCGAGGACATCGACCTCGTCGTCTGCACCCACTCCCACGCCGACCACTACGGGCTGGCGGCGCCGATCACCGCGGCGGCCGACTGCGAGCTCTGGATCCACCCCGCCTGGGGCCACATCCGCCGCTCCGTCGACGACCCCGCGGCGGCGCTGGAGGCGCGGCTGGAGGTGGCGCGGATGAGCGGCGTGCCGGCGGCGGCGCTGGAGCGCTACCGCAAGGCCCGCAGCGAAGACGACGACTCCGGGATCGAGGCGATCCGCGAGCCCGACCGCGAGCTCCTGCCCGGGGTCGAGGTGGTGACCGACCACGGCGCCTGGCAGGTCCATGAGACCCCCGGCCACGCGCCCTCGCACGTCGTCCTCCACCAGCCCGAGCGCGAGCTGATGGTGACCGGCGACCACCTGCTCGGCCGCACGGTCCTCTTCTTCGACTACGGCCACACCCCCGACCCGGTCGGCGAATACCTCGACAGCCTCGACGCGGTCGAGCCGCTCGGCCCGAACCTCTGCCTGCCCGGACACGGCAAACCGTTCCGCGACCCGGAGGTGAAGATCGCCGAGGCGCGACGCCAGATCGAGGAGCTGCGGAGGAAAGCGCGGGGGGCGCTGGCAGAGGGCGAGCACACCGCCTTCGACGTCGTCGCCGCGATCGTCGGGCCCGACAACCTGGAGACCCCGGCGACCGGGTTCCTCCTGCAGATCGTCCTCGCCGTGCTCGACAACATGGTCGCCCGCGGCGAAATCGAGGTGGTCGCGGGCACCGACCCGAAACGCTGGGCCCTGGCGGCGTGAGCGGTCGCCGGGGGGCGATCATCTAGCCTTCCCCGATGGCCAGCTTCACCCTCGAGCGCCGGATCGCGGCGCCCCCGGAGACCGTCTTCGCCGTGCTCACCGAGCACGGCGGCTACGCGAAGATCACGCCGCTGCGCAGCTCGACCCTCGAGCGCGAGGGGGAGCCGGCGCCGAACGGGGTCGGGGCGATCCGCGTGCTCGGCCTGGCCGGGCCGCCGCTGCGCGAGGAGGTCGTCGCCTACGAGCCCCCGCACCGCTTCTCCTACAAGCTGCTCTCCGGCCTGCCGGTTCGCAACCACCTCGGGACCGTCGAGCTCAGCGCCGCCGGCGAGGGCACGCGGATGGTCTACGCGCTGAGGACGATCCCGACCGTCCCGCTCGCCGGCTTCGCCGTGGTTGCCGGGATCAAGCAGGGGGTCAAGGCGCTGATCGGCGGGATCGCGACCGAGTCCGAGCGGCGCGCCGCGGCGAATGGCTGAGGGCGGGCCCAAGGCCCGCATCCGCGACGCGCTCTCGCTGCTGGCGCACCCGCGCCGTTTCTGGGAGGAGCAGCGGACCTGGGCGATGGCCCTGATCGCCGCCGCGGTGCTGGCGATCTTCGGCGTCGTCGTCGCCTACAACGAGCTCAAGCGCCCGCCCGACGTCCACAACGAAGACGTCGCCTTCGAACCGCAGGAGCCGAAGCAGCTGCCGCTGCACGCGCGGACGCGGAACTGGCCGTTGTTCGGCTACGACCGCGCCCGCACCCGCTACATGCCGGCCCGCGGGGTGGCGCCGCCGTTCCGCAAGCTCTGGCGCCACACCGACCGGCCGCTGCTCGAGTTCCCGCCGATCTACGTCGGCGGAACCCTCTACGCGATCAACAACAACGGCTACGCCTTCGCCCTCGACGCGAAGAGCGGGCGGACCCTCTGGGAACGGCGGATCGGCACCCTCAACGCCTCCTCGCCGGCCTACTCCAAGCATCGCCTCTACATCGTCAACCTCGTCCCCGGCCACATCGTCAAGCTCGACGCCAGGACCGGGAGGACGATCTGGAAGCGCGACCTGCCCGACCGCGCCGAGTCCTCGCCGCTGGTGATCGGCAACAGCGTCTACTTCGGCTGCGAAAACGGCGAGCTGTTCGCGCTCAGCACGGTCAACGGCAAGATCCGCTGGAGCACCCAGCTCGGCGGCGCGATCAAGGCGGCGCCCGCCTACTACGGGGGCCGCCTCTTCGTCGGCGACTACGGCGGCTACATGAACGCGGTCGACCCCGAGAGCGGCACGCTGATCTGGCAGGCCGGCTCGCTGGGGCCGGGCTTCGGCGGCTCCGGCGCCTTCTACTCGACCCCGGCGGTCGCCTTCGGCCGGGTCTACTCGGGCAACAACGACGGCCGCGTCTACAGCTACTCGGTGCGCGACGGCGAGCTCGCCTGGACCTACTCGACCGGCGGCTACGTCTACTCGGGGCCGACCGTCGCGACCACCCGCCACAGCCCGCCCTCGGTCTTCATCGGCTCCTTCGACGGCAACGTCTACTCGCTCGACGCCCGGGACGGCAGCGTGCGCTGGAGCCGCGGCGCCGGCGGCCAGGTGATCGGCTCGCTCTCCGCGGTCGGCGACATCGTCTACGCGGCCGAGTTCACCAACAAGACGACCAGCGGCTTCATGATGCGCAGCGGCCGGCGCGTCTTCCGCTATCCCTACGGCACCTACTCGCCGGTGATCTCCGACGGCCGCCGCATCTACCTCACCGGCTACTCCTCGATCACCGCCCTGCAGCCCTACAACGTCAAACGGCTGCGGGCGGCGCGGGCGAAGCTGCGCCGCGAAGGCCACCTGCCGGGGATCGTGGTCCGCGAGCTGGCCAAGGACGCGCGCCTGAAAGCGCGCCGCGAAGGCGAGCCGATGGCGGCGCAGATCAGGGCCGGGCGCGAAGCGGTGCTCAGAGCCCGGGCACGACTCCGCCGGACGGTGGCGGCGGCAGCCGCGGGAAGGCCCGCGCGTAGGCCGGGAAAAGCGGCGAGTGGAGACGGTCCCTGAGGACCCCGAGGCTGGCCGACCAGTTCTGGATCCGGTAGCTGGAGCTCGATCCGAAGTCCTGGTAGTAGACGAGCATCTTCGCCCGCGGGTGGGTCTCGACCCAGCGGAAGAGGCGGCTGACGAAGGCCGGGTCGTCACCCTGTTCGACGCCCCACTCGGTGATCGCGAAGGGCTTGCCGGAGAAGCGCTTGTAGATGCCGTTCAGCGCTTTCCATTCGGGATAGCCGGCGTAGAAGTCGGTGCCTGCCCAGTCGACCCACCTGGAGCCGGGGTAGAAGTGGCGCGGCCGGTTCTGCGGCACGGTCGGCGAGCCGGCGGGCAGCGGGCTCCAGACGACCGCCACCGGCGCTTTCGGCAGGCCGGGGACGATCACGGTCAGCGGCGGCAGCCCGGCTGCGGCGAGTCGGGCGTTGATCACCGGCGCCTTGCCGCCGCCGTGGACGAGGATGTAGATGCGGCGGAAGGCGCGTTTGTAGGCGCGCGGGCTGTGGGCGGCGTCGCGGAACCTGCCCTCGCAGTCGTAGGCGGCGTAGACGTTGAGGCAGCGGTTGGGCTCGCCCAGCGGCCGGATGTAGGTCCGCATCTTCTTGCTCCAGAAGAGCTTGTTGAGGCGCAGCAGGTACTCGTCGCCGCCGCCGCGGGCGATCGCCGCGGGGCTGATCAGCTCGTGGCCGTCGTTGTTGTCGGCGGTGGTGATGTGGAGCATCGGCCGCGCCCGGGCGGTCTGCCAGCGCTGGATCGACTCCGGGAAGTCGCTGCCCCAGGTGCGGAAGGACTGGATCACCGCGGGGTGGTGGCCGGTGTCGGTGCTGAACGCCCCGAAGTCGGCCGGGTCGCCGGTGTCGGAGACGCCGAAGTAGACCTTCCCGTCGGGCGGTTCGAGCAGGCCGGCGTGGGCCGAGCCCGCCATCGCCAGCAGGGCGAGGGCGATCGCGGCGACGGCGATCGTGCCGACCAGGGCGGTGAGATGAGCGCGGGCGCGGGCCATTCGTGGGTCCTTCGGCGGGCGGGTGAGCACGTTCCCCCAACACGCGAAGGCGCGCTTATGCTCGCTTCTCGGCGCCCGGATCTCCTTCCCGGCGGTGCGCCTGGGCGAACCCTGTCATCGGGGCGCTGGTTTTCTCTCCGCCGTGGACGGGCACTGGAGAGGCCTACGAGGGAAAAGGAGTGGATATGTCGACCGTTGGAATCATCGTCATAGTCATCGTCGTGCTGGTCGTGGTCGCGATGGTCGTGGCCTACTCGCGCAAGGCCGCCCAGAAGAAGGAGCTGGCCAGGACCCAGGTCCAGGCCAAGCACGACGACGTCGAGCACCACCGCGGCCGCGCCGACGAGCGCCGGGCCGAGGCCGATCTCGCCGAGGAGCGCGCGAAGCGCGCGCGGGCCGAGGCCGAGCTCGACGAACAGCGGGCGCAGAGTCGCGAGCAGGAGTTGGGCGAGGACCCGGCCGAGCCGGCGCCCAGCACTGAGGAGCGCCGCTAGGCCGCTTCGGCCAGCGCCGCCGGGTGCTCGGCGACGAGCGCCAGCACCTCGGGGGCGAACTTGGCGATGAAGCTGGGGCCGACGCCGCTGATCGAGATCAGCGCGTCGGCGCTGGCCGGGCGCAGGGAGGCGATCGCCGCCAGCGTCTTGTTGCTGGCGACGGTGTAGGCGGGTTTGCCGGCGGCGGCCTGCAGGCGCCAGGCTTTCAGCGCCTCGAACAGCGGCGCGTCGGCCCTGGTCAGGTCGGGAGGCGGGGTGGCGGCCTTGGCGCCGGCCGGCTTGCGGACCGCGATCGTCTCCGGATCGGGCAGCCATTCGAGCATGTCGCAGATGTCGCAGCAGCGCTCCAGCGGCGCCCCGGCGGTCTGGTCTCCGAAGTGGGACAGCAACGACCGGCGGCGGCAGTCGGTCCCGTAGATGAAGGCTTTGATCGCGTGGTAGGCGCGCCAGCCGCGCTCGTGGGCGATCGCGAAGTCGGGGTTGTCGGCACGCTGTTCGTTGAAGCGGACCAGGCGGCCGAGGTCGGCCTTCATCGCCAGCATCACCGCCCGCGAGGGCAGCCCGTCGCGCCCCGCGCGGCCGGCCTCCTGGTAGTAGGCCTCGACGCTGGTCGGGATCGTCATGTGCCAGACCGAGCGCACGTCGGCCTTGTCCACCCCCATGCCGAAGGCGTTGGTCGCGACGATCACGCCGGTGTCGCTCGCCATGAACCGTTCCTGGACCAGGCTGCGCCGCTCGGATTCCATCCCGGCGTGGTAGGCGACCGCGGCGATGCCGGCCCCACGCAGCTCCTCCGCCACCGCGTCGGTGTCCTTGCGGGTGCCGCAGTAGACGATCGCGGGGCGGTTGGCGGGGTCGGCCAGCCCAGCCTCGAGCAGCGCCTGGCGGCGCGCCACCGAGCCCTTGCCCTCGAGCGCGACGACGTCGAAGGAGAGGTTCGGCCGGTCGAAGCCCGAGCGCACCTGCAGCGGCTCGCGCATCCCGAAGCGCTGGGCGATCTCCGCCGCGACCGGCTTCGTCGCCGTCGCCGTGCAGGCCATCACCGTCGGCCGCCCCAGCCGGTCGGCGATCTGCGGCAGCCGCAGGTAGTCGGGGCGGAAGTCGTGCCCCCACTCGGAGACGCAGTGGGCCTCGTCGACGGCCAGCAGGTCGATCCTGCGCTCGCCCAGGGCATCGAGGAAGACCCGCGAGGCGAAGCGCTCGGGGGCGCAGTAGACGATCCGCGCCTGGCCGCTGCGGACGTCGTCCAGCGCCGACCAGGTTTCGCCCTCGTCCATCCCCGAGGAGATCATCGCCACCGGCTTGCCGGCCGCGGTCAGCCGCTGCCACTGGTCTCGCATCAGCGCGATCAGCGGGCTGACGACGATCGTCAGGTCCTCGCTGGCCAGCCCCGGCAGCTGGTAGCAGAGGCTCTTGCCGCCGCCGGTCGGCATCACGATCAGCGAGTCGCGCCCTTCGAGCGCGGCGATCACCGCCTCGCGCTGCCCCGGCCGCCAGTGCTCGTAGCCGAGCTCGGCCAGCAGCGAATCCGCTCTCTCCCCGTTCGTGACCATCGAGCCGTTCAGGTTAGGCGCCCGGGCGGCGCCGCAGGCTCAGGGCAGCCAGGGATCCGACCAATGTGCGACCCCGCGCAGGAGCTCGTCGGACTTTTTCGGCCCCCAGGTGCCGGGCTCGTAGGGGAGCGCCGGTCCGGGGTCGTCGAGCAGCGGCTGCACGATCCGCCAGGTCTCTTCGATCGCGTCCTGGCGGGTGAAGAGGGTGTGGACTCCGGCGATCGCGTCTCCGAGCAGGCGCTCGTAGGGCTCGGGGTCTTCGCCCGGCTCGCGCTCGAACAGCACCTCGAGGTCGGCCGGCTCGAACTCCTCCACGCCCGCCTTCTTCGCGTACATCCGCATCCGCGAGCCCGGCGTCGGCTCGATCCGGAAGGTCATCTTGTTCGGTTCCGGCGTTTTCCCGTGGCCGATCCCGAGCAGCGGCGGGCGGCGGAAGACCGCGGTCACCTCGCTGGCCTTGGCCGGCAGGCACTTGCCGGCGCGGATGAAGAAGGGGACGCCGCTCCAGCGCCAGTTGTCGACCTCCAGCTCGACCGCGGCGAAGGTCTCGGTGGTCGACTTCGGGTCGACGTCCTGGACCTCGAGGAAGCCGTCGTACTGGCCGCGCACGTAGCGGTGCGGGTCGGTCGTCCGCATCGCCTTGAACAGCTCCAGCTTCTTGTCGCGGATCGAGTCGGGGTGGTTGCCGGTCGGCGGCTCCATCGCGATCAGCGCCAGCACCTGCAGGGCGTGGTTCTGGATCACGTCGCGCATCGCCCCGACCGCGTCGTAGAAGCGGCCGCGGTCGTCGACCCCGAAGTCCTCGGCGATCGTCATCTGCACGTGGGAGATGTGGTCGCGGTTCCAGACCGGCTCGAGGATCGAGTTGACGAAGCGCAGGTAGGTGATGTCCATCACCGGCTCCTTGCCGAGGTAATGGTCGATCCGCAGGATCTGCTCCTCGCTCAGCACCTCCGCCAGTTCGGAGTTCAGCGCCCGGGCCGAGGCGAGGTCGTGGCCGAACGGCTTCTCGATCACCACGTGGGCGCCCTCGGTCAGCCCGGCCCGGCCCAGCCCCTTGACCACGGTCGAGAAGAGGAAGGGCGGGATCTCCAGGTAGAAGACCGGGTTCTCGGCGCCCTTCAGGGCCTCCTTGACGCGCTCGAAGGTGGCCTCGTCGCCGTAGTCGCCCTGCACGTAGGAGAGCCGCGCTTCCAGCCGCCGCAGGACCTCCTCGTCGGGCTCGGAGACGGTCGCGGTGACCGACTTGCGGGCATGGGCGCGCAGCTGCGCGTCGTCCCACTCGTCGATCGCGACGCCGACGATCGGCGTCAGCAGCTTCTTCGACGCCTCCAGCCGGTAGAGCGCCCGGAAGGTCATTTTCTTCGCCAGGTCGCCGCTGATCCCGAAGATCGCCAGCACCCCGGCGGCGCCGTCCTTGTGTGCCTTGGCCATCGGCGCGCAGGCTACTCGCTCGCGGCACGGTGAAAGTACGATGCGGCCTACCAGTCCAGCTGCGCTCACACGGAGGTCGTTGAATGGAACTCGGAATCGTCGGCCTCGGCCGGATGGGCGCGGGCATGGCCCGGCGCCTGATGAAGGACGGCCACAAGATCGTCGCCTACGACGTCAACCCCGACGCGGTCACGGCACTGGCGGGCGACGGGGCGGAGGGCGCCTCCTCGCTGGAGGAGATGGCCGCGAAGCTGAGCGCGCCGCGCTCGGTCTGGGTGATGGTCCCGGCCGGCGGGATCACCGAGGAGACGGTCAAGGGCGTGGCCGCGGTGTTGGAGCCGGGCGACGCGATCGTCGACGGCGGCAACTCCTACTACCGCGACGACATCCGTCGCGCCGGCGAAGTCGGCGAGCAGGGGATCGACTACGTCGACTGCGGGACCAGCGGCGGCGTCTTCGGCCTCGAGCGCGGCTTCTGCCTGATGATCGGCGGGCCCGACAGGGCGGTCGAGCGGCTCGACCCGATCTTCGCCTCGCTGGCCCCCGGGGTCGAGTCGGCCGAGCGCACGCCGGGGCGCAGCGGCGACCCCAGCCCCTCGGAGAACGGCTACATGCACTGCGGCGCGAACGGTGCCGGCCACTTCGTGAAGATGGTCCACAACGGGATCGAGTACGGGATCATGGCCGCCTACGCCGAGGGCCTGAACGTGCTGAAGAACGCCGACGCCGGCAAGGTCGAGCGCGAGGCCGACGCCGAGACCGCGCCCCTCGACCACCCCGAGTACTACCAGTACGACCTCGACCTGCCCGAGGTCGCCGAGGTCTGGCGGCGCGGCAGCGTGGTCGGCTCCTGGCTGCTCGACCTGACCGCGGCGGCGCTGCAGGAATCGCCCGAGCTGAGCGAGTTCTCCGGCCGCGTCTCCGATTCGGGCGAGGGCCGCTGGACGGCGATCGCGGCGATCGACGAGGGGGTGCCGACGCCGGTCCTGACCACCGCCCTGCACGAGCGCTTCTACTCGCGCGGGCTCGGCGACTACGGCGACAAGCTGCTCTCGGCGATGCGCAAACAGTTCGGCGGCCACGACGAGAAGCCGAGCTGAGGGCGCGGCGATGGGGATCGAGCTGGAGGTCGCCGGCGACGAGCGCGCCGCCGCCCGCCGCGCCGCCGAGCTGATCGCCGAGGCCGGCGCCGCGGCGGTCGGCGAGCGGGGCATCTTCGGCTTCGCGATGAGCGGCGGCCGCTCGCCCTGGGCGATGCTGGCGATCCTCGGCGAACTGGAGCGGATGCCGTGGGGGGAGACCGAGCTCTTCCAGGTCGACGAGCGGGTCGCCTCGCCCGGCAGCGAGGACCGCAACCTCACCCACATGGTCCTGGGCCTCTCGATGGACCACCAGCCGGCGCTGCGGCCGATGCCGGTCACCCAGCGCGACCTCGACGCCGCCGCCCGCGACTACGAAGCGAGCCTGCCCGAACCGCTCGACCTGATCCACCTCGGCCTCGGCCCCGACGGCCACACGGCCTCCCTCGTCCCCGGCGACCCGGTGCTGGAGGTGAGTGACCGCCGCGTCGCGATGACCGGCGGCGAGTACCAGGGCCACCCGCGGATGACCCTCACCTACCCGGCCCTCGCCGCCGCCCGCCGCATCCTCTTCCTGGTCACTGGCCCGGAGAAGCGCGGCCCGCTGGAGCAGCTGCTGGCCGGCGACCGCTCGATCCCCGCCGGCCGGGTCGAGAACGGCGAGATCGTCGTCGTCGCCGACGAGGCGGCGGCGGGCTAGCCTTAGCACGCCCTTCCGACTTTTTGGGCGCTATGGCGCCCAAAAAGGCGGAAACGCGGGTCTAGCCGCCGAAGCCGAGCTCGCGCGAGATCGCGCCGGCACTGGCCCGCAGCTCCACCGCCAGCTCGCCGACCGCCCGCTCGGTCGCCAGCCGCGCCGGCAGGACCAGCCCGACCGCCAGCTCGATCTTGCCGTCGGCGCCGAAGACCGGCGCGGCAAGCGCCGCCAGCCCGAAGATCAGCTTGTTGGCGGTGCTGGCGTAGCCGTCGCGGCGGATCGTCTTGGCCAGCGCCTCGATCTCGGGCTCGGCGACGACCCGGGTCGCCCCCTGCTCCTGTTGGGCGGTCAGGGCGCTGGCGGTCACCGCGCGCGGCAGGTGGGCGAGGAAGACGGAGCCGACGGCGGAGTCGAGCAGCGGCAGGGTCGCGCCGACCCTGATCACCATCGGCAGCGGGTGGGCGCCGGTGTCCCAGGAGACCATCGTCGGCCCATGCTCGCCCCAGACGGCGAGGCAGACCGTGTGCCCGGTGGCGTCGCGGAGGTCGACGACCCGGGCCAGCGCCGAGCGCACCGAGTCGACCCGGCGCAGCGCCTCGACCCCGAGGTGGCGCGAGGCCGGCCCGAGGTCGTAGAGGCCGGTGGCCGCGTCCTGGGAGGCGAGCCCGGTCCGCACCAGGCTGGCCAGGTAGCGGTGGGCTTTGGCCGGGTGCAGATCGCTCTGGCGGGCGACTTCGGTCAGGGTCAGCGGGCCGCGGCCGTGCTCGAGCGCGAGCAGCACGCGGGCACCGATCTCGATCGATTTGATCCCGTGCTGCGGTGTCTCCTGCGCCTGCTCCGCTGCCATCGCACCCGCATCATCGCTCAATGGTGGAATCGGCTTCACCTTCCCCGCGAAAGACCGCGGGCCGGCGGTCGGCTCAGGCCTCGACGACGACGGCGAGGCCCTGGCCGACGCCGATGCAGAGCGCCGCCAGCCCCCAGCCGCCGCCGCGCTCGCGCAGCTGGTGGGCGAGGGTGGCGAGCAGGCGGGCGCCGGAGGCGCCGAGCGGGTGGCCGATCGCGATCGCGCCGCCGTTGACGTTGACGATCTCCGGGTCGAGCTCCTCCCAGGCGCCGAGGCAGGCGAGCGACTGCGCCGCGAAGGCCTCGTTCAGCTCGACCGCGGCGAGGTCTCCCCAGCCGATCCCGGCCCGGGCCAGGGCCCGCTCGGCGGCGACCACCGGGCCGATCCCGAAGACGTCGGGGTCGACGCCGTGGACGCCGCGGCCGGCGATCCGGGCCAGCGGCTCGCGGCCGAGCGTCGCCGCCGCGGCCTCGTCGCCGACGAAGAGGGCGGCGGCGCCGTCGTTGAGCGGCGAGGAGTTGCCGGCGGTGACGCTGCCGCCGTCGGCGAAGGCGGGCTTCAGCTTCGCCAGCTTCTCGAGGCTGGTGTCGGCGCGGATGTTCTCGTCGCGCTCCACCTCGACCCCGGGCGGGGCGATCGTCCAGGGGTCGTAGAAGCCGCGCTCCCAGGCCGCCGCCGCGCGCTGGTGGCTGCGCAGCGCGAAGGCGTCCTGCGCCTCGCGGCCGACCCCGTGGATGCCGGCCAGCTTCTCGGTCGAGGCGCCGAGCGAGATCGTCCACTCGGCCGGCATCCGCGGGTTGACCAGGCGCCAGCCGAGCGTGGTCGAGTGCAGGGTCGCGTCGGCGGCGGCGAAGGCGCGCTCGGGCTTCAGCGCCACCCAGGGCGCCCGCGACATCGACTCGACCCCGCCGACCAGGACCAGCGAGGCGTCGCCGGTCTCGACCGCCCGCGAGGCGCCGATCGCGGCGTCCAGCGAGGAGCCGCAGAGCCGGTTCGTGGTCGCGCCGGGGACGCTGGTCGGCAGCCCGGCCAGCAGCACCGCCATCCGGGCGACGTCGCGGTTGTCCTCGCCGGCGCCGTTGGCGTTGCCGAAGACGACGTCGTCGATCCGCGCCGGGTCGAGGGCCGGCGAGCGCTCGCAGAGCGCCGCGACGACGTGGGCGGCGAGGTCGTCGGGGCGGACCCCCGAGAGGCCGCCGCCGAAGCGGCCGAACGGAGTGCGGACCGCGTCGTAGAGGTAGGCCGCCCCGGCCATCGGCTCAGGCGGTGACCGGGTGGTTGGCGCGGAACAGGTTCTCGGGGTCGTAGCGCCGCTTCGCCTCGCGGAGGCGGGCGACCGTCTCCGCCGGGAAGGCGGTGTCGAGCTCGGTCGGGTCGTCGCAGAAGTTGAGGTAGTGGCCGCTGGAGTGGGGGGCCAGCGCCGCGTCGAAGCCCCCGAGCCAGGCCCGGGTCGGCTCCATCGCCTCCGGCACGGGGACGATCCCGACCGCGAAGGCGAGGAAGTTGCCGGGCAGGACGCCGAGCGCGCCGGCATCCTCCGGAGCGCGGGAGAGCGCGCCGCCGCAGTGCCGCAGCTCGACCGAGACCAGCTGCGAGCCCGAGCCCGGGCCGACCGCCTCCAGCAGGGCGTCGAGGCCTGCCTCCGGCAGCTCGTCGATCAGGGTCGCCGTGCTCGCGTAGGGCGAGGGCTCGGGCGGGTCCATGTGCAGGTCGACGATCCCGGCGGGGGGCACGGCGGCGACGGTGTCCATCGCCGCTCCCAGCGCCCGCAGCGGCGCCACCAGCTCCTCGCCCGCGGCGACCTCGCCGCAGTGGATCACCTCGATCATCGCGTAGGAGTTACCGCGGAAAGGCTCCGGGATCTCGGGGATCGGCGGGAAGTTCATCAGCCGCCCGACCGAGGCCGTCTCCTCCGGCACGGTCGCGGTCCACTGGCGCCAGGCATGCAGGACCTCGGCCGCGCGCTCGGCCGGGAAGAAGAGGGCGCCGGCGTAGATCTCCGGCAGCTCCAGCAGCTCGAACTCGATCGCGGTGACGACGCCGAAGCTGCCGCCGCCGCCGCGCAGCGCCCAGAACAGGTCGGGCTCGTTGCCGGCGTCGACCCGGCGCCGCTCGCCATCGGCGGTGACCAGCTCGATCGCCCGCACCCGGTTGCAGGCGAGCCCGTGCTTGCGGCCGTAGAAGCTGACGCCGCCGCCGAGGCTGTAGCCACCGATGCAGACCGTCGGGGCCGAGCCGTGCAGGGCCGCCAGGCCCTGGTCGGAGGCGGCGGGGACGAACTCGCCCCAGAGGGTGCCGGCGCCGACCCGGCCGAGCCGCGCCTCGCGATCGACCTCGATCGCGTTGAGGGCGTCGGTCCGCAGCAGCACGGTGTCGGTCAGCGCGCCCAGCGGGGCCGCGGCGTGCCCGGTGCGCTGGGCCGCCACCCGCCTGCCCTCGGCGGCGGCGGCGCGGACGACCTCGGCCACCTCGGCGGCGCTCCCCGGCGTCGCGATCGCGGCCGGCCGCTGGTCGATCAGCACGTTGAAGGCGCCGCGCTGGGCGTCCCAGTCGGCGTCGGTGGGGGTCAGCAGCTGGGTCGCCATTCGCTCTCTCCTTGGTTGGTCATCTCGGTGGGGTGGTTCGCTCGATCTCGCCGCCGCGGGCGACGATCACCTCGGCGACCATCGTCGGCGGGAAAAGTCCGTGGGCGGCGACGCCGGCGTCGGCCTCGAGCCGGGCGGCGAGCGCGGCCGGGTCGCCGATCTCGCCGCGGTAGTCGGCGATCATGCCGCCGTCGGGGCTGGGGGGGACGTCGCGCAGCTCGACCGCCGGGCCGAGCCGGGCCAGGGTCGAGGCGGCGCCGAACCCGAACAGCTCCAGCGGCACCGGCCCGCGCAGGGCCTCGACCGGCTTGCTCGAGTCGGCGATCACGACGAAGCGCTCGGCCGCCGCGGCGACGATCTTCTCGCGCAGGTGGGCGGCGCCCCCGCCCTTGATCAGCCAGCCGTCGGGGTCGACCTCGTCGGTGCCGTCGATCGCGATGTCGAGCCGCGCCAGCGCGTCGAACTCCTCGACCGGGATCCCCAGCTCGCGCGCCTGCGCGTCGGTCGCCACCGAGGTGGCGACGCAGCGGATGCCCTCGAGGCCGCGGGCGGCGATCGCCGGCAGCAGGTGGGCGACGGTCGATCCCGTGCCCAGGCCGACCGTCATCCCGCTCTCCACCAGCTCGGCGGCGGCCTCCGCCGCGAGGCGCTTCTCGTCGTCCGCAGTGCTCACGGCGCTGACTCTAAACGCTGAGTTGTCCATACTTAAGGGCGCAAACGACGACCGGGAGAAACTCGACCCCATGACGACCAGCACCGCAACGCAGGACCACAAAGTCGCCGACATCGGACTCGCCGATTTCGGGCGCAAAGAGATCTCGCTCGCCGAGGTCGAGATGCCGGGCCTGATGCAGACCCGCGAGGAGTTCGGCGCCTCCCAGCCGCTGAAGGGCGCCCGCATCACCGGCTCCCTCCACATGACCGTGCAGACCGCGGTCCTGATCGAGACCCTGGTCGCGCTCGGCGCCGAGGTGCGCTGGGCCAGCTGCAACATCTTCTCCACCCAGGACCACGCCGCGGCGGCGATCGCCGCCGCCGGCATCCCCGTCTACGCCTGGAAGGGCGAGACGCTGGAGGAGTACTGGTGGTGCACCGAGCAGGCGCTGCTCTGGCCCGACGGGGAGGGCCCGAACATGATCCTCGACGACGGCGGCGACGCGACCCTGCTGGTCCACAAAGGCGTCGAGTTCGAGCAGGCCGGCTCGGTCCCGGACCCCGCCTCGGCGGACTCGGAGGAGTTCCGGATCGTGCTGGAGACGCTGACCCGCTCGCTCGAGGCCGATCCCCAGCGCTGGACCAACCTCGCCGCCGGGATCAAGGGCGTCACCGAGGAGACGACGACCGGCGTCCACCGGCTCTACCAGCTGGCCGAGGCCGGCGGCCTGCTCTTCCCGGCGATCAACGTCAACGACTCGGTCACCAAGTCGAAGTTCGACAACCTCTACGGCTGCCGTCACTCGCTGGTCGACGGGATCAACCGCGCCACCGACGTGATGATCGGCGGCAAGGTCGCCGTCGTCTGCGGCTACGGCGACGTCGGCAAGGGTTGCGCCTCCAGCCTGCGCGGCCAGGGCGCCCGCGTGATCGTCACCGAGATCGACCCGATCTGCGCCCTGCAGGCGGCGATGGAGGGGTACGAGGTGCGCAGGCTCGACGAAGTCGTCGAGACGGCCGACATCTTCGTCACCACCACCGGCAACAAGGACATCATCACCCTCGACCACATGTCGCAGATGAAGCACAACGCGATCGTCGGCAACATCGGCCACTTCGACAACGAGATCGAGATGGCGACGCTGGAAGCCTCCGACGCCGAGCGGATCCAGATCAAGCCGCAGGTCGACGAGTGGAGCTTCCCCGACGGCCACTCGATCATCGTCCTCTCCGAAGGCCGGCTGCTCAACCTCGGCAACGCCACCGGGCACCCGAGCTTCGTGATGTCGAACTCGTTCACCAACCAGGTGATCGCCCAGATCGAGATGTTCGGCAGGCCCGAGCAGTTCGAGGCGAAGAAGGTCTACGTGCTCCCCAAGCACCTCGACGAGAAGGTCGCCCGCCTGCACCTGGCGGCGCTGGGCGTCGAGCTGACCGAGCTGACCCCGGACCAGTCGTCCTACCTCGGCATCCCGGTCGAGGGGCCCTACAAGCCCGACCACTACCGCTACTAGGCAGCGGGGTGGAGCCGCGGCTCTGGTTGTCGGTCGCCGGTGAGGCGCCGCGGTCGGTGCCGCTGAGCGGCGAGCGCACCGTCGTCGGGCGCTCGCCGGAGGCCGACCTGCGGCTCGACGACGAGGCGGTCTCCTGGAACCACCTGGAGATCGAGCGCCGCGGCGAGGTGCTGATGGCGACCGACCTCGACAGCCGCAACGGCACGGCGCTGAACGGCGAGCCGCTCGACCGCCCGCGGCGGCTGCGCGACGGCGACACGCTGATCGTCGGCGGCTAGCGGCTGGAAGTGAAGACCGGCTCGGTCACCCCGGTCGGGGCGACCGTCGCCAGCTCCGAGCCGGGGGTCGCGCTGAGCGAGGAGGAGCGGGCGACCGCCGCCGCGCTGGTCGCCCCCTACCGCAGCGAGGGCGCCTTCGCCGGCCGTCCCGCCACCCGGGCCGAGATCGCCGCCGAGCTGCACGTCTCCGAGCGCACCGCCCAGCGCCGCCTCGACGCGCTGGCGGCCAAGCTCGACGTCCCCGGCGACGCCGGCCGCGACCGCCCGCGCCAGATCGCCGCCCGGGTGATCGAGCTCGGCCTCGACCGCCCGCGCTGACCCGGACCGGGCCAGACCTGGCCCGGTCGGGGGCAGCGCTGTCGTTGGCCGGCCCGGACCCGGGCCCGAGCATTGGTGGGGCAATCGCAAATGCTCGGAAAGGAGCACCAGATGTCCCACCGCACGATCATCAGCGCCCTGCTCGCCCTCTTCGCCCTCGCCCTCCCGGCCGCCGCCGTCGGCGGCGCCGAGCCCGGCGGTCGTCTTCTCCAAGGTCTCGACGATCGAAGGCGAGACCAAAGGCGGCCTCTACGCGGTCCGCGACGGCCACCTCAACCAGCTGACCGACGACCCCGCCGACACCGAACCCGCCTTCTCCCCCGACGGCCGCACGATCGCCTTCGCCCGCGGCGGCGACCTCTACTCGGTCCGGCCCGACGGCTCCGGCCAGCGGCAGCTGACCAGCGGCCCGGAGCTCGACTCGGTGCCACAGGTCGCCCCGAACGGGCAGTACGTGGTCTTCGAGCGCCGCACCGGCGCCGGCGGCCCCGCCGCCTCTACACCGTCGGCGTCACCGGCGGCGGCCTGCGGGCCCTGACCGGCGCCAACGACGACCGCGAAGCCGCCTTCTCCCCCGACGGCAAGGCGATCGCCTTCGTCCGCGGCAGCGCCGACGCCGCCGACGCGATCAACGACGACCTCTTCTCGATCCGGCCCACCGGCGGCGGCCTCGCCCGCCTGACGACGACCGCCGGGCTCGACGAGTTCGCGCCCCACTACTTCGCCGGCGGCATCCTCTTCAGCCGCGGCGAGAGCAGCCCCGGCCCGGCCGCCTACGCCGACGTCTACACGATGAAGCGCAACGGCACCAAGGTGAAGCCGCAGGTCGCCGGCGTCGGCTCCGCCTACGTCGAAGACGTCTCCCCCGACGGCCGCACGGTCGTCTTCCGCCGCGACCAGGGCCTCTGGGCGAAGCGGATCGGGCCGACGAAAGCGCGCAAGCTGAGCCAGCTGCCCGACAACTCGGTGACCAGCTCGGTCTTCTCCTCCGACGGCAAGCGCGTGGCCGCCTTCGTGGCGATCGAAGAGGAACAGATCCTCGTCTCGATCAACGTCGCCAACGGCCGCCAGACCCGGCTCGCCGACGGTGCCCAGTACGGCAGCGACGACGGCACCGTGATCGGCCCCGTCATCGACTGGCAGCCCGTCCGCTAACCCCACAGGCGCGGCAGACCTTTGTTCCGCTTTCCGGAACAAAGGTCTGCCGCACGGGGGCGGTATAACCGCCTTCGTGCCAGATCTGACCATCGGCTCCACCCTCGCCGGCTACCGGATCGACGCCGAGCTGGCGCGCGGCGGGATGGGCGTCGTCTACCGGGCCACCCACCTGGGGCTGGAACGGGAGGTGGCGCTGAAGGTGATCGCCCGCGAGCTGGCCGATCGCGAGGGATTTCGCGAGCGCTTCCTGCGCGAGTCGCGGCTGGCCGCCCGGCTCGACCATCCGGCGGTGGTCCCGGTCTACGACTCGCGCGAGGTCGACGGCGAGCTGATCGTCGCGATGCGCTTGGTCGGAGGCGGCGACCTGCGGCGGCTGATCGACCGCGAGGGGCCGCTGCCGCCGGCCCGCGCCGTCGCTCTGCTGGGCCAGGTCGCGGAAGCGCTCGACGCCGCCCACGCCGCCGGCATCGTCCACCGCGACGTGAAGCCGCACAACGTCCTCGTCGAAGGCGAGCGCGCCTACCTCTCCGACTTCGGCCTCGCCAAGGCGCTGGAGGAGAGCGGGGCCCAGCTGGGCGGCGCCTCGGTGGTCGGCACCGCCGAGTACATGTCGCCGGAGCAGTGGCGCGGCGGCGACGTCGGCCCCGCCGCCGACATCTACTCGCTCGGCTGCGTCCTCTACGAGGCGCTGACCGGGATCCCGCCCTTCGCCCGCAGGGAAGCCGACACCGAACCGGAGATCCCGGAGGGGCTGGAGGAGGTGATCGAGCGCGGCGTCGCCAAGGACCCCGGCGACCGCTACCCCAGCGCCGGCGCCCTGATCGCCGCCGCCCGCGAGCGCGAGAGCGCCGAGCTCGCCGCCACCCGCGTGCTCTCGGAGGTCGACGGCGAGCGGACCACGGCGCCGCTGCGCCCGCGCGGCGGCTTCGGCCGGCGCCGCAGCCGCCGCGACCTGCTGCTCGCCGGCGGCGGCGTGGCGCTGCTCGGGGCGATCGTCGATCCTGGCCTCCTCGCTGCTCTTCGGCGGCGACGGGATCGACGTCTCCGACCCGATCGCGATCGGCAAGCCGCCGCTGCGGATCGCCGCCGGCAGCGACGCGATCTGGGTGACCAGCGAAAAGGACGGCACCCTGACCGAGCTCGATCCCGAAAGCGGCGAGCCGGCCGGCCGGCCGTTCCAGCTCGGGGCCGGGATCGCCGGCGTCACGGTCGGCGAAGGCTCGGTCTGGGTCGCCGACGCGGCCGCCGGCAAGCTGCTGCGGTTCGACCCCGAGAGCGGCGCGGTGACCCAGCGGATCGGGGTCGGCGGCTCCCCCGGGGCAGTCGTCTTCGGCGGCGGCCGGGTCTGGGTGGCCGATTCCGCCGGGGCCGGGATCAGCGCCGTCAATGCCAAGGGCGGCCGCATCGTCGCCCGCGGGATCGCCCCCCACCAGGCGCCGCTGCGCCTCGCCAGCGGCGCCGGCGGCCTCTGGGTGACCAGCGCCTCGACCGCGCGCCTGCGGCGGATCGACGAGAGCACGCTGGCCCCCAGCGGGGCGATCATCGTCGGCCGCAACCCGGCCGGGCTGACCGTCGCCGGCGGCAAGGTCTGGATCGCCAACAGCCGCTCCGACACCGTCACCACGGTCGACGTGCAGACCCGCACCGTGGTCGGCGAACCGATCGCGGTCGGCTCGCAGCCGGGCGGCGTCGACGCCGGCACCAGCACCGTCTGGGTGACCAGCGCGGGCGACGACGCGGTCACCCGTCTCGACCTCGACAGCGGCGAGCAGGCCGGCGAGCCGATCGGGGTCGGGCCGGAACCGACCGCGGTCGCGGTAGGCGAGAGCGCCGTCTGGGTCGTCGACAACGGCGACGGCAGCGTCACCCGCATCGAGCCCTGAGCGGGCGAGCGCCAGCGGGTTCGCGAGCCGTCGGGCGGTAATGGCTAGGATCGGAGACCGCGCATGAATCAGGACATCGACCAGCTCGCCATCAACACCATCCGGACCCTCTCGATCGACGCGGTCCAGAAGGCCAACTCCGGGCATCCGGGGACGCCGATGGCGCTGGCGCCGGTCGCCTACGAGCTCTGGCAGAACCACCTCCGCTACGACCCGGCCGACCCGATCTGGCCCAACCGCGACCGCTTCGTGCTCTCGGCCGGGCACGCCTCGATGCTGCTCTACTCGATGCTCTTCCTGGCCGGCGTCAAGAAGGTCGACCGAGGACTACGAGATCACCGACGAGCCGGCCTGCTCGCTGCACGAGATCGAAGAGTTCCGCCAGCTGCACTCGCGCACCCCCGGCCACCCCGAGTACCGCTGGACGACCGGCGTCGAGACGACCACCGGCCCGCTCGGCCAGGGGATCGCGACCTCGGTCGGGATGGCGATCGCCTCGAAGTGGCAGGGCGAGCGCTTCGGCGCCGACCTCTTCGACTTCGACGTCTACGCGCTGGCCGGCGACGGCTGCCTGATGGAGGGCGTCTCGCACGAGTCGGCCTCGCTGGCCGGGCACCTGAAGCTCGACAACCTCTGCTGGATGTACGACAACAACCACATCACGATCGACGGCGACACCGCCCTCGCCTACGGCGACGACGTGCTCAGCCGCTTCGAGGGCTACGGCTGGAACGTGGTCCGGGTGGGAGACGCCAACGACGCCTCGCTGCTCGCCCGCGCCTTCGAGGCGTTCAAGGCGGAGACCGGCCGCCCGACCCTGATCGTGATCGACAGCCACATCGGCTGGGGCTCCCCGAACAAGCAGGACACCGAGTCCGCCCACGGCGAACCGCTGGGGGAGGAGGAGGTGAAGCTGACCAAGCGGGCCTACGGCTGGCCCGAGGACGCGCAGTTCCTCGTCCCCGAGGGGGTCCGCGAGCGCTTCGACGAGGTGCTCGGCAAGCGCGGCGCCGCCGAAAGCTCGGCCTGGCGCGAGAAGCTCGCCGCCTCGCCGCACGCGGAGACGGTCGAGACGATGCAGCGCCGCCGCCTGCCCGAGGGCTGGGACAGCGCGATCCCCAGCTTCGAGGCCGACGAAGAGAAGGGCCTGGCCACCCGCAAGGCCTCGAACAAGGTCGAGAACGCGATCGGCGAGAAGGTCCCGTGGCTGATCGCCGGCTCCGCCGACCTCACCGACTCGACCTCGGTCCGGCTCACCTTCGACGGCGCCGAGAACCTCGAGCCGGAGAGCTTCGGCGGCCGCCAGATCCACTTCGGGATCCGCGAACACGCCGCCGCCACCGCCTGCAACGGGATGTCGCTCTGCAAGCTGCGCCCGCTCTGGTCGACCTACCTCACCTTCTCCGACTACGGCCGCCCCGGGATCCGCCTCTCGGCGCTGATGGAGCTGCCGGTGATCCACCTCTTCACCCACGACTCGATCGGGCTCGGCGAGGACGGCCCGACCCACCAGCCGATCGAGCAGCTCGCCTCGCTGCGGGCGATGCCGCACCTCGACGTGATGCGCCCCGCCGACGCCAACGAGGTCGCCGAGGCCTGGCGGATCGCGATCGAGCGCACCCACAACCCGATCGCGCTGGTGATCACCCGCCAGACGGTGCCGGTCTTCGACCGCTCCAAGTACGCCTCCGCCGCGGGCGTGCGCAGGGGCGGCTACGTGCTCGCCGACTGCGAGGGCGAGCCGGAGCTGATCCTGATCGCCACCGGCAGCGAGGTCTTCCTCGCGCTCGGCGCCCACGAGACGCTCGCCGCGGAGGGCATCCGCTCGCGCGTGGTCAGCCTCCCCTGCTGGGAGATCTTCGACCGCCAGGAGGCTTCTTACCGCGACGAGGTGCTGCCGCCGGCGGACCGTCCGGGTGGCGATCGAGGAGGCCTCGACGCTCGGCTGGGAGCGCTACGTCGGCAGCGACGGGACGATCGTCGGCATGCACACCTTCGGCCAGTCGGCGCCCTTCAAGGACGTCGAGGAGGAGTTCGGCTTCACCCCCGAGAAGATCGCCGCGGTCGCTCGCGACGCGGTCGCGGCAGGTGGGAAAGTGAAGGCTGGAGCGATGGAGGAGGAGCGATGAAGGCGACGGCGCGACTGCACGAACTGGGACAGAGCCTCTGGCTCGACAACATCACCCGGCCGATGCTGGCGGAGGGCATGCTGCAGGGCTACATCGACGAGCTCTCGGTCACCGGCCTGACCTCGAACCCGACGATCTTCGACAAGGCGATCGGCGCCGGCGACGCCTACGACGAGCAGATCGCCGAGGTCTCCGACGCCGCCGAGAGCGGCGAGGGGGTCGGCGACAACTCCGACGAGAAGGTCTTCTTCGAGCTCGCCGTCGCCGACCTGCGCGACGCCACCGACCTCTTCGCCGGCGTCCACGAGCGCACCGACGGGGTCGACGGCTGGGCCTCGCTGGAGGTCTCGCCGCTGCTCGCCGACGACACCGCGGCGACGATCGAGCAGGCGGCGGCCCTGCACGCCAAGGCCGAGCGCCGCAACCTCTTCATCAAGATCCCCGGCACCGAGGCCGGCCTCGGGGCGATCGAGGAGTCGATCTTCGCCGGGATCCCGATCAACGTCACCCTGCTGTTCGACGACAAGCAGTACCTGGCCGCCGCCGACGCCTACATGAAGGGCGTCGAACGGCGGATCGAGGCCGGGCTCGACCCCAACGTCGCCTCGGTCGCCTCGCTCTTCATCAGCCGCTGGGACGTCGCCGTCGCCGAGGAGGCGCCGGCGGAGCTGGTCAACCGGCTCGGCGATCGCGATCGGCGGCCGCGCCTTCCGCGCCTACCACGAGCTGCTCGACTCCGACCGCATGCAGCGCCTGCTCAACGAGGGCGCCCGCGCCCAGCGCCTGCTCTGGGCCAGCACCGGGACCAAGGACCCCGACGCCTCCGACACCCTCTACGTCGAAGCGCTGGCCTCCCCGTTCACGGTCAACACGATGCCGGAGCCGACCCTGGTCGCTTTCTCCCAGCACGGCGAGGTCGGCGACCTGCTGGCCAAGGACGGCGGCAACGCCGAGGCGGTGCTGAGCGAGTTCGCCGATGCCGGGATCGACGTCGCCGCACTCGCCGCCCGCCTCCAGGAGGAGGGCAAGGCGAGCTTCGTCAAGTCCTGGGAAGAGCTGCTCTCCTCGATCCGGTCGAAGCGCGGGGTCGTCACCGGGTGACCCCGTCGCCGCTGCGGGAGCTGCCCGCCTGGGCGGCGCTGCAGGCCCACCACGAGCAGATCGAGGGCACCCATCTGCGCGACCTCTTCGCCGCCGACGGCGAGCGCGGCGAGCGCCTGGTCGCCGAGGCCGCCGGCCTCCACCTCGACTTCTCGAAGAACCGGATCACCGACGAGACGCTGCTGCTGCTCGGCGAGCTGGCCCGCGAACGCGGCGTCGCCGAGCGCCGCGAAGCGATGTTCGCGGGCGAGCACATCAACGTCTCCGAGGACCGCGCGGTCCTGCACGTGGCGCTGCGGATGCCGCGCAGCCGCTCGCTCGTCGTCGACGGCGTCGACGTCGTCAAGGAGGTCCACGAGACGCTCGACCGGATGGGCGCCTTCGCCGAGCGGGTCCGCTCCGGCGAGTGGCTCGGCCACACCGGCAAGCCGATCCGCGACGTCGTCAACGTCGGCATCGGCGGCTCCGACCTCGGCCCGGTGATGGCCTACGAGGCGCTGCGCCACTACAGCCACCGCGAGATCGACCTTCCGCTTCGTCTCCAACGTCGACGGCACCGACTTCGTCGAGGAGACCCGCGACCTCGACCCCGAGCAGACGCTGTTCGTGATCTCCTCGAAGACCTTCACGACGCTGGAGACGATGACCAACGCGAAGAGCGCCCGCGACTGGGTGCTCGGCCGCGCTCGGCGGCGACGAGTCGGCGGTCGCCAAGCACTTCGTCGCCGTCTCCACCAACGCCGAGGGCGTCGCCGGGTTCGGGATCGACACCGAGAACATGTTCGGCTTCTGGGAGTGGGTCGGGGGCCGCTACTCGATGGACTCGGCGATCGGGCTCTCGACGATGCTGGCGATCGGCCCCGCCCGGTTCGCCGAGATGCTGGCCGGCTTCCACGCGATCGACGAGCACTTCCAGGAGGCGCCGACCGGTTCCAACCTGCCGATGCTGATGGGGCTGCTGGCGGTCTGGTACGGCGACTTCTTCGGCGCCCAGACCAGCGGCGTCTTCCCCTACGACCAGTACCTGCACCGCTTCCCCGCCTACCTGCAGCAGCTGACGATGGAGTCCAACGGCAAGCACGTGACCCTCGACGGCGCCCACGTCGACTACGAGACCGGGGCGATCTACTGGGGCGAGCCGGGGACCAACGGCCAGCACAGCTTCTACCAGCTGATCCACCAGGGGACGCAGCTGATCCCCTGCGACTTCATCGGCTTCGCCAACTCGCTGAACCCGCTCGGCCGCCACCACGACCTGCTGATGTCCAACGTCTTCGCCCAGGGCGAGGCGCTCGCCTTCGGCAAAACGGCCGAGCAGGTGCGGGCCGAGGGGACGCCGGAGGAGGTCGTGCCCGCACCGGGTGATGGAGGGCAACCGGCCCTCGAACACGATCCTCGCCGAGCGGCTCGACCCCGGAGACGCTGGGCGCGCTGATCGCCCTCTACGAGCACAGCGTCTTCACCCAGGGGGCGATCTGGGGGATCGACTCCTTCGACCAGTGGGGGGTCGAGCTGGGCAAGGTCCTGGCGGTCGCGATCATCCCCGAGCTGGAGTCCGGGGCCGAGCCGAAGCCGAGCCACGACAGCTCCACCAACGCGCTGATCCGGCGCTACCGCTCGATGCGCGACGCCTCCTAGGGAGGCTCCAGCCGGGGCAGCGCCACACCCGGCCAAGGCAGGTGGGTGTGCAACTGGTCCCGTTCCACGGCCACGACGGCGTCAACCCGTAGGTCAAGCATCGCGTGGTTCCTTTGTCATCTATGAGATGACAAAGGAACCACGACTTCGCTGGCGGCGTCTGGCAGGCCGCGTTTGGCGCGGCCGCCGCCCCGTCGCGGCGTCGATTCGGCCGCGGCCGTGAGCCGCGTCACTGACAGCGCCCGTCCCAGCGGTTAGCCTCACGGCCATGCCACTCCTCGACGCGCTCCCACTGGCGGCGTCGGAGTCGAATCTCCTCGCCGCCCGGGAGCTGATGGCATTCACCCTCGCCTTCCACATCGTCCTCTCCTGCCTCGGGGTGGCGCTGCCGGCGACGATCCTCGTCGCCAACTACCTCGGCCTCAAGCGCGGCGACGCCGACGCGATGGAGCTGGCCCGGCGCTGGTCGAAGGCGATGGCGGTCACCTTCGCGGTCGGCGCCGTCACCGGCACCGTGCTCAGCTTCGAGTTCGGGCTGCTCTGGCCCGAGTTCATGGACCGCTTCGGCTCGGTCTTCGGGATCGCCTTCGCGATCGAGGGGATCTTCTTCTTCCTCGAGGCGATCTTCCTGGCGATCTACATCTACGGCTGGAAGCGGCTCGGCGGCTGGGCCCACTTCTGGTCCGGGGTGCCGATGGTGGTCACCGGCATCGGCGGCGCCTTCGCCGTCGTCGCCGCCAACGCCTGGATGAACCAGCCGCAGGGCTTCACCCTCAACGCGCGCCGGCGAAGTCATCGACACCGAGCCGCTCAAGGTCCTCATCAACCCGGCGACCGGCTACGAGGTCCCGCACATGATCCTCGCCGCCTACATGGTCGTCGGCTTCCTCGTCGCCTCGATCTACGCGGTCGGGATGCTGAAAGGGCGGCGCGACCGGCTGCACCGGCTGGGGCTGCTGATCCCGCTGACGATCGGCTGCATCGTCACCCCGATCCAGCTCTTCGTCGGCGACACCGCGGCGCGCGAAGTCGCCGACCACCAGCCGGCCAAGTTCGCGGCGATGGAGTGCATCCAGGAGACCGGCAGCCACCAGACCGAGTACCTCGGCGGCATCTGCACCGACGACGGGGTCAAGCTCGCGATCCCGATCCCCGACCTCGACTCCTTCCTGGTCGGCTTCAGCGCCGACACCGAGGTGATCGGGCTGAACGACATCCCGAGCCGACGAGCGGCCGCCGGCGAACACGCTGCTGCACCTCTCCTTCGACCTGATGGTCGGGATCGGCAGCGCCCTGCTCGGGCTCGCCGCCTGGCTCGCCTGGGTCTGGTGGAAACGGCGCGACATCCCGAAGACGCCCTGGTTCCTGCGCGCGGTCGCGGTCTCGGGGGCCGGCTCGATCGTGGCGCTCTGGTGCGGCTGGATCGTCACCGAGGTCGGGCGCCAGCCGTGGATCGTCCAGGGCTACATGCGGACCGAGGAAGCGGTCACCGAGGCGAGCGGGATCTGGTTCGCCTTCGGCCTGATCCTGCTGGTCTACGCGGCGCTGGGGACGACCGCGATCCTCGTCCTGCGGGGGATGTCGCGGCGCTGGCGAGAGGGGCTCGCCGAACCGGCGGGGACGCCCTACGCGCCGCCCGAGGAGGCGGCGCCGTGAGCAGGGCCGACGCCGCGGCGGCGATCCTCTGGGTCGGGGCGACCTTCTACGCGCTGTTCGGCGGCGCCGACTTCGGCGGCGGCTTCTGGGACCTGATCGCCGGCGGCGACGAGAAGGGCGCGCGGCCGCGGGCCCTGATCCAGCGCTCGCTGACCCCCGTCTGGGAGGCCAACCACGTCTGGCTGATCTTCATCCTCGTCGTCCTCTGGACCGCCTTCCCGCCGGCCTTCAAGCGCGATCTTCTCGACCCTCTACGTGCCGATCGCGCTGGCCGCGCTGGGGATCGTCCTGCGCGGCGCCGGCTTCGCCTTCCGCAAAACCGTGGCGACCCTGACCGGGCAGCGCAGCTTCGGCGCGATCTTCGCGATCTCCTCCGTCCTCACCCCGTTCTTCATGGGCGCGATGGTCGGCGCGATCGCCTCCGGCAACGTCCCCGCCGAGGGCAACGGCGACGCCTTCTCCAGCTGGCTGGAGCCGCTGCCGCTGCTGATCGGGGCGATGTTCGTCGCCAGCGGCGCCTACCTCTCCGCGGTCTTCCTGGTCGGCGACGCCCGCCGCGCCGGCGAGGCCGACCTGGAGCGCTACTTCGTGCGCCGGGCGCTGGCCGCGGGCGCGGTCGCCGGGCTCGCCGCCGCGATCGGCCTGGTCGAGCTGCACGCCGAAGCGCGCTACGTCTTCGACCGCCTGACCGACCAGGGACTGCCCCTGGTGATCCTCTCGCTGGCCTGCGGGCTCGGCCTCCTGGCGGTGCTGCTGCGGCGGCGGGCGACGGCCGCTGCGACCGCTCGCCGCGGGGGCCGTGGTCGCGGTGATCTGGGGCTGGGGCGTGGCGCAGTTCCCGTACCTGCTGCCGACCAGCCTGCGGATCGACCAGGCGGCGGCGCCGGGCCCGACCCTCGACGTCGTCTTCGTCGTCTTCGCGGTCGCCGCCGTCCTGGTCCTGCCGTCGCTGGGGCTGCTCTACGCGCTCACCCAGCGCGACCTGCTCGAGCACTAGCGCCGCGCCGCAGGCACGGCGCTACCCAGAAGTGGAGGTTTGTCGGGACCACTTCTCAAGCGGGACCCGGCCGGGTCGATGAGGCCCCATGAACAAGACCTTCGCCGAGCCGAAGCTGCTCGCCTCCTCGATCCTCGTCCTGCTGCTGACCGCCGCCGCGCTGATCCCGGCGCGGGCGCTGGCCGACCCCTCGCCGCTGCTGGTCAGCCCCGAGGGCGGCCTCTCCTTCAAGCCGACGACGCTCGGCGCCCAGGCGCCGGCCCAGGAAGTACAGCTGCTCAACAAGGGCGACACGGCGACGATCGACAAGGTCTCGATCGAACGGCGGCGACGGCGCCTTCAGCCTCCAGGCCAGCTCCTGCGGCTACCTCGAAACCGGCTCGCTCTGCTCGCTCTGGATCGGCTTCGCGCCGAGCGCCGAAGGGGAGCAGGAGGCGAAGGTGGAAATCGTCTTCAAGGACGAAAAGCGCGAGTCCGAGGCGTTCCCGGTGCGCGGCACCGGGGTCCCGCCGAAGCTCGGGCTTCGAGCCCGGGAGCCACGACTTCGGGCTGCAGCGGGTCAACCGCGACGCCGTCTCCCAGAGCTTCAAGCTGGTCAACAACGGCGGGGCGGGGGTCCAGGCCGGCAACTTCGAAGTCTCCGGGTCAGGCTCCGACGCCTTCTGGACCGGCAACAGCGACTGCTACCGCTGGCTGGAGCCGGGCGAAGCCTGCACGGTCGAAGTCTGGTTCGGCCCGCGCGACCTGACCTCCTACGAAGCCGAATTGCGCACCACTGTCGGCGGCTCCGTCTTCGGCGCCATGCTCTACGGCCAGGGCGGTCGCGCGGTGGTCGAAACGGCGGAGAACCCGGTCGGCTTCGAGCCCGCCACGGTCGCCAGCCAGGGACAGGTCCGCGAGATCGTCCTGACCAACTCCGGCAACCTGCCCGCCGCCTTCTTCATCGGCGTGATCGCCGGCGGCGACGCCGGCAGCTTCGAGCTGCTCGACGAGAACTGCACCGCGGCCGAGCTGCAGCCCGGCGCCAGCTGCAGCGCCCACGTCCGCTTCGTCCCCCAGGCGGTTGGCGCGAGGACCGCCCGCCTCGCCTTCTTCGGCGACGGCGACGACGGGATGATGGTCTTCCTCCAGGGCGAAGGGCTCGCCGCCGCGGCGACGCTGCTGCCCGACTCGCACGACTTCGGCGCCCAGCCGATCGGCCGCAAGAGCGCTCCCCAGGCCTTCGTCGTCGCCAACGACGGCAGCGGCTCGCTCGACCTCGACCGGGTCGAGATCGTCGGCGCCGACCTCGACCAGTTCGCGCTCTCCGGCGACGGCTGCTCGGGCATCGTGCTCGGCGCGGGCGAGCGGTGCGAGGTCCGCGTCCGCTTCGCCCCCGACGGCCCGGGCGCCAAGTCGGCGACGCTGCGGGTCCGCGGCGCCGCCGGCAGCCTCGCCTCGGAGCTCTCGGGCGAGGGCGAAGAGGTCGCCGCGGAGAAACCGACGCCCCCTGCCGGGCAGCCCCCCGGCGGCGGCCCCCCGGAGGGGAAGCCCCCGAAGCCCGCCGCCGCCGGCTCCGGCACGGTCACGGTGGTCACCGAGACCCACGTCATCCACACGCGCCAGAAGCGCCGCTTCGCCCGCAACCATGGGCTGCGCGGCACCAGGGCGCAGGCGCTGCGCCGCCACGAGCTGCGCGCCGGCCGCGCCCGGCGCTAGCGCCGCCAGGCGATCGGCTAGGTTCCGGCCGGTGATCGAGGCGGTCCTCTTCGACATCGACGGCACCCTCCTGGTCACGGGGGGCGCCGGCGCGGTCGCCTGGCAGCGCGCCTTTCGCGAGCTGCACGGGGTCGACGCGAACATCTCCGAGCACACGCGGGCGGGGATGACCGACCCCGAAATCGCCGCGATCGTCTTCCGCGAGGTGATCGGCCGCGACGGCACCGAGGCCGAGCGGGCGCAGGCGATCGCCGGCTACCTCGGCCACCTCGAAGCGGCCGTCGCCGAGTCCGAGGGCTACCGCCTGATGGCGGGGATCGAGGAGCTGCTGCCGCGGCTGGTCGACCAGGGCGTCCTGCTCGGGATCGTCACCGGCAACATCGAGGCCGCCGCCCACATCAAGCTCGCCCGCGGCGACCTCAACCGCTTCTTCGCCTTCGGCGGCTACGGCTCCGATTCCCGCGACCGCACCGAGCTGACCCGCCGCGGGGTCGAGCGCGGCGGCGAGGTCGCGGGGCGCCCGCTGCCGCTGGAGACGACGATCGGCGTCGGCGACACCCCGCGCGACGTCAGCGCCTGCCACGGCGCCGGCATCCGCGTCGTCGGCGTCGCCACCGGCGACTACAGCGTCGAGGAACAGCGGGCGGCCGGCGCCGACTGGGCGATCCCGGACGTGACCAGTGGCTTTCCCCTCTAGCGTCAGCCGAGCGTGCAGCGCGCCTGGTAGATGTTGGTGAAGCCCGACAGGAAGCCGTTGCGGGCGGCGCGCAGGTAGAGGCGCCAGACGCGGACCCGTTCCGGGCCGGCGAGCCGCGTCGCCTCCGCGAGGTTGTCGTCGAGGTTGGTGTACCAGTGGCGCAGGGTCTCGGCGTAGTCGGGGCCGTAGTCCTCGACGTGGTGGGTGACGAAGCCGGCCCGTTCGAGGGCCAGCAGGTTGCGCGAGAGGTGCAGCGGTGCCGCGTCGGGGAAGACGTAGCGCTCGGAGAAGGCACCGGCCTCGCCGTCGCTGTGGCGCAGGCGGGTGATCCCGTGGTTGAGCAGCCGCCCGCCCGGTTCGAGGACGCTGGCCAGGGTCTCGGCGTAGACCTCGATCTGGGCCGCGCCGACGTGCTCGACCATGCCGATGCTGGCGATCGCGTCGAACTTCTCGCCGGTCGAGGCGATGTCGCGGTAGTCCATGACACGGATGTCGACGCGGTCGGCGACCCCGGCCTCCTCGGCCCGCCGGCGCGCCTTTTCGGCCTGCGGGGGGAGAGGGTGATGCCGACGACGCTGGCGCCGTGCCTGGTCGCCGCCCAGAGCGGGAAGCCTCCCCAGCCGCAGCCGACGTCGAGGACCCGGTCGCCCTCCTTCAGCGCGAGCTTGCGGGCGACGGTCTCCAGCTTCTCTTCCTGGGCCTCCTTCAGCGTCGTCGCGCCCTGGTTCCAGATCGCGCAGCTGTAGACCATCGTCTCGCCGAGGAAGAGCTCGAAGAACTCGTTGGAGACGTCGTAGTGGTGGCGGACGGCGCGGGCGTCGCGCTCCTTCGAGTGGCGGCGGCCGCTGGGGCGCAGCTCGGCGGCCGGGCGCGGCGGCGGCGGCGTCAGCCCGGCGGCCCTGACCGCGGCCAGCAGCAGCGCCCGCTTGTCGGCGCCGTCGAGCGCGGGCGGCTGCCAGCCGTCGAGCAGTTCGATCACCGCGTCCATGTCGTCGACCTCGAGCTCGCCGCTGACGTACGCGCGGCCGAGCCCGAGCTGCCCGGGGGCGCGCAGGACGTGGGCGGCGGCACGCGGCGAGCGGACGCTGAAGGTCGGGCCGTCGCCGCTGGTCGGGGGGAGCTTCGACCCGTCCCAGAACTCGACCGTGAACGGGCGGTCGGGCAGGCGCGCTTCGATCTCGCGGCGCAGGCTGGCTGGGTTTGCGAACGGCACCGCGGCTCAGCCTACAACCGGGCCGACCTCGGCGCACCGGCTGCATGGCTTCAGGCTCGCCCCCTATGATCGCCAGCGATGGCTACTGCCGCCGGCCCCCTTCCCTCGGACATCCAACCGGTCGAGAACGAGACCCGCGACCGGATCATCACCGGCCTGGTGACGCTGATCCCGTTCGTCGCGATCGGGCTCGCCGGCTGGCAGGTCTGGGGCAGCGCCCTGCACTGGAGCGACGTCTTCCTCTTCCTCGGCATCTACTTCTTCACCGGGCTGGGGATCACGGTCGGCTTCCACCGCCACCTCACCCACCGCTCCTTCAAGACGTACAACTGGCTGCACGGGCTGCTGGCGATCCTCGGCTCGGCGGCGATCGAGGGCCCGGTCATCTCCTGGGTCGCCGACCACCGCAAGCACCACACCTTCTCCGACCAGGAGGGCGACCCGCACAGCCCCCACGTCGACCACGGCAACGGCTGGTCGGGGGCGATGCGCGGCCTCTTCCACGCCCACATGGGCTGGCTCTTCATCCACACCCAGCGCGGCAACAAGGAGCGCTTCGCGCCCGACCTGCTGAAGGACCCGGTGATCTCCTGGGTCGATCGCACCTTCATCTACTGGGCGATCGGCGGCCTGATGCTGCCCTTCGCACTCGGCTGGGTGATCGGCGGGACCCTGTTCGCCGGCCTCACCGGGCTGCTCTGGGGCGGCCTCGTCCGCGTCTTCGTCCTCCACCACTTCACCTACAGCATCAACTCGCTCTGCCATGTCTTTGGGAAGCGCGAGTTCGAGACCACCGACCACTCCCGCAACCTCGCCCTGATCGCGATCCCGACCCTCGGCGAGGCCTTCCACAACAGCCACCACGCCTTCCCGACCTCGGCCACCCACGGCCTGCGCTGGTACCAAGTCGATATCTCCGCCCTCGTCATCGACGGGCTGGAGAAGGTCAACCTGGTCTGGGACGTCGTCCGCGTCTCGCCCGAGCGGCTTGCGGCTAAAGCCGTCTGACTCGACTCGCGAGACGGATCAGCGGGATTCCCGCTAAGGCGCCTGTTCGGCTTCGTAGGAGTCGATCCAGGCATTGCAGGCGGCGCTGAGGACGACCGTGCGGTGCGGCTGCGCGCGGACGGCGACGAGCTCGCCGATGTAGGCCTTGCCGTCGTAGCCGGTGATGCTCTGGAGGGTGCTGGCGTCGGCGACCGAGATCGTGAACTCAGCGGGACTGCCGTCGCTGGCGTAGCGGCCCGCGGGCCAGAACTGGCCGTTGTTGGCGAGGCTGATCGTGTTCGGGCGCTGGCCGTCGAGTGCGGCCGCGAGGGGCTCCTCGAAGCCCGGCGCGGAGAGGGTCAGGTCGAGGGGGGAGAAGTACTGGAGGGAGAGGTTCCAGCTGCCGGCCGGCAGGGCCAGCGTCTGCGAGGCCACGGCGCCGGGGCCGAGCACGCTGTCGTCCTCCCAGGCCGATTTCGGGCCGCTCACGGCTTCCGGGAACAGCGTCGCCCGGCCGCCGTTGGCGAGCAGGACGCGGATCTCCGGCGAGTCGCAGCCGGCGAAGGCGCCGGCCTCGGTGCCCTCGAGCAGGACGTGGCGGTCTTCCGGCGTGTCCCCGGAGCGTTCCCAGAGCACGTAGGAGGGGGTGGTCGCGATCCGCTCGAAGTTCGGCGGCGGCTTGCTGTTCCAGGCGGCGCGGCTGGTGACCACGTAGGGGAAGGCGTCGAGGGTGCCGCGTGAGAAGGAGTCGAAGTCGATCGGGCTGTAGGCGTCGCCGGTGTCGAACGGCTTCTCCGGGTTCGGGGAGACGGCCTCGTCGGGGAACTCGACCAGCGGCACGTGGGTGTCGGCGCCGAGCAGCTCGTAGGCGGCGTAGCGGTCCTGCCCCGCGTAGAGCACCGGCTGGCCTTTGACGATGGGCAGGAAGGCGCGCAGCTCGGAGCCGTGCCCGGCCGGGGCCACCGGCGCGTCGCGCAGGACCAGCAGGCTCGAGTAGATCGCGCTGCCGATGAACACCACCGCCAGCACCGCCCAGCCCGCCCGCAGCACCCCACCCCCCCCGAGCGCGGCAGACCTTTGTTCCGGTTTCCGGGACAAAGGTCTGCCGCGCCTCCTGGCGAGGCTCGGGAACTCCCAGATCAGCGGCTTCGCCGCGACCAGCATCGCCAGCGGCGCCGCGATCATCAGCGCCTTCGCCTGCGAGTAGTCGCCGCTGAAGGGGAGCGAGACGAGGTAGAGGACGGCGGCGGCGCCGAGCGCGATCGGCACCGTCGGTTCGCGGCGCTGGATCCACCAGGCGATGCCGGCCAGCAGGGCGACGATCGCGATTGCCCCGGCCAGCCACGGCAGGGCCGCGCCGCCGACCGCGTCGAGGCGGTAGTTGGAGGTCCACCAGACCCCGAGCGTCTCGACCGGCGAGACCGGGCCGTAGGTGTTGCTGCCGGCGACCTTGTTGAAGCCGCCGGCGAAGCCGAAGGGGCCGACCACCGCCAGCACCGCGAGCCCGGCGAGGACGACGAGCGTCAGCAGGGTCAGCGGGCGCAGCAGGAAGCGGACCAGTTCCCGCGGCCGCAGGGCGCTCCGCACTGCCGGCAGGGTCAGGCTCCAGAGCGCGACGATCGCGACCGGCCAGGCGACGCCGGCGAAGCTGTAGGAGAAGAAGATCCCGCCCAGCAGGGCCAGCAGCGGCAGCGCGAATCGGAGCCGCTGCCCGAGCCCCGCCGGCAGCGTCCCCGGGGCCATCAGGAAGACCGTGAAGGCGAGCACGAAGAGCGCCTCGGCGGTCTCCTTGAAGGCGGCCTGGGCGAAGTAGGAGGCGGCGAGGTAGGGGAGGGCGACCAGGGCTGCCGCCAGGGTCCGCCGTCCCGGCCTCAGCTCGCCCAGCGCCCCGATCGCGGTGAGCCCGGTGAGCACGCCGATCGCGACGATCTCGCCGATGAAGGCCTGCGCCAGGTTGATCCCCGGCACCGCCGCGGTCGCCACCGCCAGCCCGTGCGGTCCCAGCGGGTAGCCGGGCTCGGCCGCCGGGCCGAAGCCGCTGCGCAGCCACTCGGCCCAGGCCAGGTGCAGCCCGAGGTCGTTGTTGAAGCCGACTCCGAGCAGGCCCCAGCGGCCGCTGACCGCGAACGGGATCGCCAGCACCAGGGCGATCGCGATCGCCACCGGCAGCCCCGCCCGCAGCGCCCCCGGGGCGTCGTAGCGCTCGCGGTAGACGACCGCCGCCGCCGCGATCACCAGCGCCAGGGCGCCGATCGTGGCGCCGCTGCCGTGCCCGGGCGCCCGCGCCAGCAGCCCGGTGACGGTGAGGATCGCGGCGAGCCCGACCGCCGGCTCCAGCCACGACCAGGTCCGCCTACCGGCAACCGTGAGGAGGGCGCGCCCGACCAGCAGCGAGGCGCCGCAGATCAGCGCCGCCGAGGCGTAAGTACCGATCATCAGGCAGGGAACTTACTTATCGGCGGCGCGTTCGAGCGTCGCGCGCAGGCCCGGGCCGTGCAGCGGGTGCTCGTGACCGGTCCCCAGGACCTCCGGCTCCAGCGCCGCCAGGCGCCGCACCGATTCGCGCGCTTTCTCGTGGTCCCAGGCCCAGGCGGGGTGCGGGACGCTGGCCTCGCCGTCGGCAAGCGGCTTCAGGCGCCCGGAGTCGACCAGATAGACGACGTCGCTGACCAGCGCCACCCGGTCGCGCTCGCGCCAGAGCGCGATCAGCCCCGGCGCGTGCCCGGGCATGTGCAGGACCCGGAAGCCGGCCACCTCGTCGCCCTCGGCGACGGTGCCGGCGACCTTGACGGCACCGCCGTCCCAGCGCGGCAGCAGCACCCGTTCGTAGAGCCAGCGCACCGGCCGCACCGGCAGCTGCTCGAGGTGCCAGTACGGCGGCCTCCAGGAGTCGCTCTCGGCGTCGGCGACCTCGTCGGGATGGCAGAAGACCGGTGCGCCCATATATGGGGCGCTGCCGCGGTGGTCGCAGTGGGCGTGCCCGAGCACCACCCGCTTCACCCCGCCCAGCCGCTCGCCGGCGGCCCGTGCCTTCTTGCGCATCGCCTTGGTCCCGGCGTCGAACATGACCACGCCGTCGCCGTCCTCGAGGAAGTAGATGTTCATCGCCCCGCGGAAATCGCCCCGCAACAGCCAGACCCCGTCGGCGACCCGCTCCAGCCCCATCGGCCAACCATAGTCGCGCCGGGGAGCCGGTCCAAGCCCCGCCTGTAATCTAGGGTTCGCCGCGTGCCCTGGATCTGGAAAGCGGGGATGCTCGTGCTGGTCGTCTGCCTGGTCGCCTCGATGGCGATCGCGATCGTGCGGCTGACCACGACCCCGACCGAAATCCTCGGCGACGGTTTTCGCGGGCTCCCCGCCCACAGCGCCGACGAGCGCCGTTAGTATCGGGCGCGTTCGACGACCGAGGCAAGGGAGACGGCGTGTTCACTCGAATCGTGGTTGGGACCGACGGCTCCGAGACGGCGGCCGAGGCGGTTCGTCAGGCGGTTGACCTGGCGAAGCTCTCGAACGCGACGCTGAACATCGTCAGCGCCTACCAGCCGGTCCCGGCGCGCCGGGTGCGCGGCGAGCAGAGCGATGCCCCGGCCGACGTCCAGCACGAGTTCGGCCCCCGCGAGGACGTCAACGTGGTGCTCGAGGCGGCCGCGGCGGAGGCCCGCAAGGAGGGGATCGAGATCCAGACCCACCCGGTCGAGGCCGACCCCGCCGACGCGATCCTCAACGTCGCCGAGAAGGTCGACGCCGACCTGATCGTGGTCGGCAACAAAGGAATGACGGGAGCCCGCCGTTACCTCCTCGGCAGCGTCCCCAACAACGTCTCCCACCACGCCCCGTGTTCGGTGATCATCGTCCGCACGACCTAGCCTGAGGACGCGCGTGGCGCGTCGCATCTCGGCGTCCTCGCTCGCTCACGTGCAGAGCACGCTCGCTCACTCGTCCTTGATCTGCTCGGCCACGCTCGCCCTCAGGCCAGGTCGCCGGGATCAGGGTTCGGTCGCTGCGCCCGCGTCGATCAGGCCGGCGCCCTGCTGGGTCGGCGGCAGGTTGAGGCTGCGGGCGGTCTTGCGGAGGCGGCGGGTGACCGCGTCGACGCGCGCCCGCTTGCTCTTGTGCTGCGGCCCGAGCGTGCCGCTGGCGAGGACCAGGGCGGCGGTGGCGGAGACGTGGGCGGCCGCCATCGAGGTGCCGACGTAGTTGCTGGGGATGGCGAAAGCGTCGGTCGTGCCCGGCTTCAGCGTCACCTGGTAGATCGGCCGGGCCGAGACCGAGGGGCAGCCGGCGACCGGGATGCCGCCGCCGGGGGCGAGCAGGTCGAGCTCCTTGCCGGCCAGCGAGTATTCGCCGAGGCAGCCGCCCTCGGTGCTGCCGCCGATCGCCAGCACCCGCGGCCCGGTCGCCGGCGGCGAGACGCAGGTCTCGGCCCCGAGGTTGCCGGCCGAGGCGACGACGACGATGCCCCGCAGGTAGGCCTCGCGCAGGGCTTCGTCGACGCTCGGGACCCGCTTGCCGCAGCCGAAGTTGAAGCTCATGTTGATCACCTGCGCGCGGTGGCCGATCGCGAAGCGGATGCCCCTGGCGATCGTCGCGGCGTTGCCGCGGCCGAAGCGGTCGAGCACCCGCACCGGCATCAGCTTCGCTCCGTAGGCGAGCCCGGTGAGGCCGATCGCGTTGCCGGTCTTCTCGGCGATCGTGCCGGCGACGTGGGTCCCGTGGCCGTTCTCGTCCAGCGGCCAGGGGTCGTCGTCGACGAAGTCGTAGCCCTTGACGAACTGTTCGGAGGCGAAGTCGGGGCTGCGGGGGAAGCTCGGCCCTTTCGCCCGGTAGGCGACGCCGGTGTCGAGCACGGCGACGGTGACCCCTTCGCCTCCCGGCCGCCCGGCGGCGGCGAGGTTCTGCCAGGCGCCGACCGCGTCGATCCCGCCCGGGGAGACCGGCACCCGTCCGGTCGGGACCCCTTCCCAGGGGAGGAAGTTCCACTGTTTCAGGGTCCAGTCGCCGAGCGTGCTGGCGGCTTCGGCCGGGCCCTCGATGCCGCCGGAGTCGTTGGGCAGGGCGAACGGCGTCGCCGAGGCGGTGGCGATGTAGTTGGGGGCCGCGTACTCGACCCCGGCGTGGTCGCCCAGCGCCCGCGTCGCCGCGCGCACGCCGGTCCCCCGCGCCAGCTCCAGCGTCCGCGCCCGCGGCTCGCCCGTGAGCTTGACCACGACCTGGCGGGGGACGAACCCGTGCGCGGGGGCGAGCCCGATCTCCGCCTGCGCGGGGGCGGCGAGGAGCAGCGCCAGTGACGCCGCGAGAACGGTAATGCAGCAAAGTCGTTTCATATGGAAAGGCCCCGGTGCTCGCCGAATCGGATGGCCGGGCGAGCCCTCGTTTGGCTAACACCGCGATGCCGGCGAAGTTGTAGGGAGACATACTCCCGGATCGATGACGCCGGATACGGAATCCGCCCTGCACAGCCGTGGAATGGGGGAGGCGATCGAGCGGGCGCGCCTGGCCGAGGCGCACGGCGACGTCCCGATCGGCGCCGCGATCCTCGGTCCCGACGGCGCCGTCCTCGCCGCCGCCGGCAACGAGCGCGAGCTGCGCCGCGACCCGACCGCCCACGCCGAGCTGCTGGCGATCCGCGCCGCCGCCGCCGCGCTCGGCGGCTGGCGCCTCCCGGACACCACCCTCTACGTCACCCTCGAGCCCTGCGCGATGTGTGCCGGCGCGATCGTCCTCGCCCGCATCCCCACCGTCGTCTTCGGCGCCCCGGATCCGAAGGCGGGCGCCGCCGGCTCGGTCCTCGACGTGCTCGCCGAGCCCGCCCTCAACCACCGCCCCGAGGTGATCGCCGGCGTCCGCGAGGAGGAGTGCGCCCGGCTCCTGCGCGACTTCTTCGCCGCCCGCCGCTGATCCGCTGTTCCTTAACCGCGCATAGCGCGGAAAAGGAACAGCGCGGCGGGAACGGAGAGGGAGGGATTCGAACCCTCGAGGCGGGTTAACCCCGCCCACGCGATTTCCAATCGCGCTCCTTAAGCCACTCGGACACCTCTCCGGGGTGCTGGGCAAAGCCTAGAGAACGGGCGGCGGACTAGCCCGGGACCTCGTAGACCGCCGGCATCGAGATCGGCAGCCGCGGGCGCGGGGCCCGCACGACGCCCTCGCGGTAGTCGTCGAGCGAGAAGATCGTCGCCTGCGGCCCCTGCAGGGACGCCGGACGGTGGCCGCGCAGGCGCTCGTGGCTGCAGACGACGTAGCACCACTCCATCAGCGCCAGCCGCGCCTCCGGGTCGATGTCGACGATGGTCGCGCCGATCACGTATTCCTCGCCCGCCGGGCGGCAGCTGCGGACCTCGACCTGGGCGGCGACTTCGAGCGGCGCTCCCGCCGCGTCCTGGAGGTCGAGCACCAGCGCCGGCCGGGCGCCGACCTCGAGCGGGGCGGCGGAGATCAGGCCGACCCCGGAGGCGCTGGCGTCGACCAGCCGGGCCGGTGTGCGGCCGGTCGGCTCATAGCAGCTGGCCTCGGCCTCGCCCTGGAAGCGGTAGACGAGCCGGCGCTGGCGGCGGCGGCCGACCGCGAGGGTCGTCTTCAGCAGGCGGCGCAGCTCGATCAGGCCCAGCAGCGGCACCACCACGGCGGCGATCCCGGGCAGGTCCGCCAGCGGCCCGACCCCGGCCAGGTCGAGCAGCCGCAGCAGCGTCCCGCCGCCCAGCAGCAGGGTGCAGAAGAGGACCAGGTGGAGCTTGCGGACGGCGTCGATGCCGCCGCCGTCGCGGCCCTGCTTCGGGGTCACCTTGAAGGCGGTCCTGCTCGGCCAGACGATGCAGCGCAGCGCCCGGGTGTAGATCTCCATCGTCAGCAGCTCGTAGTGGGCGGTCTCGGGGATCCGCATGTAGCCCCGTGCCAGCGCCATCCCGGCGCTGAGGTTGAGTGCCACCGACGGAAGCCAGAGCGCCGCCAGCGCCGCCACGCTGATCTTCATCGGCAGCGCCCCCGTCCACAGCACCGCGCCCAGGGTCAGCAGCAGGAGCAGCCGCATCGGCGGCGCCAGGTAGGCGAGCAGGCTGGCCAGGTAGGAGAGCCGCTGCAGCGGGCTCAGGGTGCGCGCCCGCAGGGGCGACTCCGGCAGCGTGAAGACCGCGAGGTTGCCGCGCGCCCAGCGGTCGCGCTGCAGCAGGTAGCCGTCGAGGTCGTGCGGGGCCAGCCCCTGGACCAGGACCTCGTCGTGGTAGCGGCTGCGCCAGCCGTGGCGCAGCAGGCGGATCGTCGTGTGGAAGTCCTCGGCGATCGTCTCGGTGGCGACGCCGCCGATCGCCAGCAGCGCCTCGCGGTTGATCAGCGCCGCCGAGCCGCACCAGTAGGCGGCGCCGTGGCGGTCCTTGCCGGGGCAGACGACGCGGTAGAAGAGCGACTGCTCGTGGCGGCCGACCCGGTAGTGCTGGACCGAGTCGTGGTTGAAGAAGTCGTGCGGGGTCTGCACCACCGCCATCCGCGGGTCGTCGAAGTAGCCGACGACGGCGTCCAGCGCGTCAGGCATCGGCACGTGGTCGGCGTCGAGGATCAGCACCAGCTCGCCCTCGGTCCGCGGCAGCGCCGCGTTGAGGTTGCCGGCCTTGGCGTGCGAGTTGTCGGGCCGCACCAGGTAGCGGGCGCCGGCCATCTCCGCCAGCTCGGCCATCTCCTCGCGGCGGCCGTCGTCGAGCAGGTAGGTGGTGTGGGGGTAGGTGAGGGCGGCGCAACCGGCGAGGGTCGCCATCACCACCTCGATCGGCTCGTCGTAGGTGCAGACGTAGACGTCGACCGCCCGCCCCGCCGTCGCCTCCGGCCGCACCGCCGCCGGCCGCGACCAGGAGAACCAGGTCAGGGTCGCCAGCGCGTAGAGGCCGTAGAGCTCGGTGGCCAGCAGCATCGCGAAGAGGACCGGGTTGGCCCCTTCGCCGCTCCAGCCGATCCGCCAGGTCAGGTAGCCGGCCCCCCAGAGCAGCGCGATCAGCGCCAGCGCACGCAGGATGCCGGTGTGGCGGTCGAAGAACCGCCCGATTCGGGTCTGCTCGCTGCTTTGCACATGGCTTTCTCGGCAAATCGGGCGCCGCTGTTGAGCCCTTCATCCCTAGAATCGGCGAAGCGCGGTCCCCGGAGGGGTGCCGGAGCGGTTGAACGGGGCAGTCTCGAAAACTGTTGGCGTCGCAAGGCGCTCGTGGGTTCGAATCCCACCCCCTCCGCTGAAGGCCGAGGACTGCATTCGCCCCCGATGACGCGGTGAGTGCAGTCCTCGAGCTCATTCCCGCGGCGAGGTGCCCCAGACCGCGAGCGGCGGCGGCACCAGCAGCAGGGCGAGGCTGGCGATCTCGGCGATCGCGTCGGCGGTGCCGAAGTTCTGCAGGTGGCCGGCGTGGAAGAGCAGGTGGATGCCGGCGCTGAGCAGCCAGGCGACCGAGACCGCCTGGACCAGGGTGCGGTCGAGGGTCACGGCGGCCCAGGCGAGGAGGACCGAGAAGCCGAGGTAGAGGCCGCCGACGTCGGTGACCAGGTGCTCGTTGTACGGCGGCAGCAGCTCGACCCAGCGGGTCAGGAAGGGGAAGTCGTCGTAGAAGGTGCGGGGGAGGATCGTCGCCGTCAGCCCGATCGTCAGGGCGGCGAGCAGCAGCAGGAGCAGCGCCGCGCGGGCGCTTCGCGGCGACCTCATCGGGCGGACTCTAGCCGCGCCCGCTCAGCCCGCCGCGGCGAGCTCCTCGCTGGCCGCCTCGTGGCCCTCGTAGGGGAGGACCGCGAAGTACATCAGCGAGGGCAGCAGCTCCTCGAGGCTCTCGACGTCTTCCTTGCAGAGCCGCGCGTAGAGCAGCGATTCGACCCCGCCGACGACGCCGGAGGCGGTGATCGCCGAGCGGCCGAGGTCGGTGGGCAGCAGTTCCCGCGCCTCGATGTCGAGGCAGTCGGCGAAGTGTTCGAGCAGCGCCACCCGCCGCATCACCGCGTCGGCGCTGGCGGCGCGCGCCTCGACGATCAGCGTCCGCGCGGTCTGCGGCTCGGCGATCGCGAACTCGAGCAGCGCTTCGAGGCCGTAGCGGAGGCGGTCGCGCCAGTCGTCGCCGCCGCGACGCGGCGGCGATCGTCGACCTTCGTGCGCAGGCGGGCGGCGCTGGTGTCGAAGGCGGCGAGGAAGCAGTCCTCTTTGTTGGCGAAGTGCTCGTAGAAGGTCGGTCGCGAGACCCCGGCCCGGTCGATCACGTCCTGGACGTTGGTTTCGCGGTAGCCGAGTTCGGAGGCAGCCATCAGCATCGCGACCACCAGGCGCTCGCGCTGGACCGCCTTGACCAGATCCGAGGGGAGTTTGCGGACGCCGGCCGGAAACTTGCCCTCGCTGTTGGCGAGCAGCTCGATTGCGGCGTCTGACCTGCTCGGCGGGCCAATCGTCTCCGATCGCCGCTACGAGGATCTCTTGGCTCAGCTGAATTCGATCGAAGGACACCTAGAAACTTACCAGTTCCTAACAAGAACGACCCAAGTTTCTTCACGGTACCAGACGGGAGGGTGTCTTGTGCGGGTGAACGGGGTAAGCCACGGGTATTCTTCCGCGCATGCTCCCAGCCCAACCTGGGAGGCCAAGATGAAGCCGACTCGGCCCGAGCTTCCACGAGAGTTCGTCGCAGCGCACAAGCGGCGTCGCATGATCGATGCGATCGCCGAGCTCTGCGCGGAACAGGGCTACGAGGCGACCAAGATCGCCGACATCGTCAGCCGTGCCGGGGTCGCCCGCAAAACGCTCTATGACAATTTCGACGGCAAGGAGCACTCTTCCTCGCCGCCTTCGATCTCGATTTCAGCGAGGCGTGGGCCGCCGTCGAAGAGGCCTGCACGGAGGTGGAGGAGGGCTGGGAGCGGCGGATCGAGGCCGGGCTCGCGGCATTGCTCGGGTTCATCGCCGAGCACCCGGCGGCGGCGCGGCTCTGCATGGTCGAGGCGCTCTCGGCGACGCCGCGAGCGTCGGCCGACCTACGAGGCGGCGCTCGGCGTGTTCGTCGATCTGCTGAAGGCCGGGCGCGCCGCCGCACGAGGATCTGCCGGAGACGCTGGAGGAGTCGCTGGTCGGCGGCGTCGCCTGGATCGTCCAGCAGCAGATCCGTCGCGGCGAGTCGGCCGAGGTCGGCGAGTTGCTGCCAGATCTCGCGCGAATTCGTGCTTTCTCCGTACCTCGGTGTGACCGCTACAGAACAGGTGACCGCGAAGCGAAAGTGACAGTACGGTGGCAGACTTCATTCCGCAGATGGATCGACTACCCCGCGGACGCCATGGCCTTTCCCCTGAATTCGTCGCTCAGAATCAGCGCGAAAGACTGATCAACGGGCTGACCGAAGTCCTCTACGAAGTGGGGTATCAAAAAACCACTGTGTCACTGATCGGCCAGCGGGCGGCGGTCTCCAAGAGTGACTTCTACAAGCACTTCGAGAGTAAGGACGAGTGCTTCTTCGCCGCCTACGAAACCGCGGTCGAGCGGATCCGCGCCGCATGTGCTGACGCCTGCGCCGCGCACGACATGGCCGACTGGCCGCCGCGGATCCGCGACGGGATCGCCTCGCTGCTCGAACTGCTCGCCACCGACCCGCCGCTGGCCGGCATCTCCCTGGTCGAGGGGCTGCGCGCGGGGCGCGGCGTCTACGACCGCTACCAGGCCGCGGTCGAGAGCTTCGTCCCCTACCTGCGCGAGGGCGCGCCGGCGGCCCCGGCCGGGGGCGAGGTGCCGCAGGCGACCGACGAAGCGGTCGTCGGCGGCATCGCCTCGCTGCTCGGCCGGCGGATCCTCGCCGGCGAGGCCGAGCGGCTCGACGAGCTGACCCCGGCGGTGCTCGAGTTCGCCCTGACGCCCTACCTCGGCACGGCCGAGGCGCGGCGAATAATCTCTGCCGGATGAGCGAGGCGCAAAGCCGCGGGCGTCTTCCCTTCGCAGGCGCTGGCCGCGGCGATCGAGCGCGAGTGGGTCAGCTCCGGCGACTACCGGATCCGCCCCGAGGCGATCCAGCCGGCCAGCATCGACCTGCGCCTCGGCGACGTCGCCTGGGCCCTGCGCTGCTCCTTCCTCCCCGACGTCGACTCGACGGTCGAGGAGAAGATCGAGGGCCTCGCCTTCCAGCGCATCGACCTCCGCGACGGCGCCGTGCTCGAGCGCGACCGCCCCTATCTGGTGCCGCTGATCGAGGAGCTGGCGCTGCCCGACGACGTCCGCGCCAAGGCCAACCCGAAGAGCTCGACCGGCCGCCTCGACGTCTTCACCCGGGTGATCACCGACCGCCACCACCGCTTCGACGACATCCGCGCCGGCTACCGCGGCCAGCTCTACCTGGAGATCGTCCCGCGCTCCTTCGCGATCCAGGTGAAGACCGGGCTCTCGCTGAACCAGCTGCGGCTGGCCCGCGGCGACGTCCGCCTCGGCGACGAGCGAGATCCGCGACCTGCAGGGCGACTCGCCGCTCGTCTACCTCGACACGGACCCGGTGGCGCAGTCCGAGCTGGCGCTCGCCGACGGGCTCTTCCTCAGCCTCGACCTCTCCGGCCCCGACGACCGCACCGTCGGCTACCGGGCGAAGAAGAACAGCCTGCCGGTCGACCTCTCGAAGATCCGCGCCTACCGCTGGAGCGACTACTGGGACCCGGTCTTCCCCGAGCGCGGGCGGGCGGATCGTGCTCGAGCCGGAGATCTTCTACCTGCTGCTCTCGGCCGAGGGGGTCTGCATCCCGCCCCAGATCGCCGCCGAGATGATGGCCTACGACCCGACCGCGGGCGAGCTGCGCACCCACTACGCCGGCTTCTTCGACCCCGGCTTCGGCTACGACCCGGCCGGCGGGCGGCACGGCAGCCGGGCCGCGCTCGAGGTCCGCGCCCGCGACGTCTCCTTCATGGTCGAGCACCGCCAGCCGGTCTGCAAGCTCGGCCTGGAGTGGATGGAGGAGCCCGCCGAGCGCCTCTACGGCGCTGGCCTCGGCTCCAACTACCAGGGCCAGGTGACGATGCTCAGCAAGCACTTCGAGGAGCAGACGGCGGGGTCGGGGCGAGGGGGAGCGCCGGCGACCCCTCCCTAAACGCGCGGCTAGCGCCGCGCTTGAGTGTTTTGGGAGGGGTCGCCGGCGCTCCCGACACCGGCCGCGGTCTGCTCTGATTGCGCAGCAGTTTGCGCACCCGCTTGCGCCGCGCCAGCAGCTCGGCCTCGAGCTCGGCGATCTCGTCGCGCCGGCGCCGCACCAGCTCCAGCTGGCGGCCGATGTGGCCGAGCGACTCCTCGAGGATCTCGCGGCGGCGGACCGGGTCCTCGACGCCGCCGTGCCACTCGCGCCGCAGCGCGGCGCGCGCCCCCTCGGCCTCGACCAGCTGCCTCAGCTCCTCCAGCGAGACGCCGAGCAGGTCCTTCAGCCGCAGCAGCTCGGTCAGCCGCTCGACGTCGGCCTCGGCGTAGGTGCGGTGGGCGCCGGGCTCGCGGCCGCCGGCGGCCGGCAGCAGCCCGATCTCCTCGTAGTAGCGGATCGTCCGCGGGGTCGTCCCGGCGAGCTTGGCGACGTCGCCGATCCGCAGCTCGCCGCGGCTGGGGGCGGCGGCGCTCACGGCGTCGCCTCGATCTCCTCGCGGATCGCCTCGTCGATCGCCAGCGCCGCCGCTCGCGCCGGCGGGCGCCGCCGCGGCTTCTCGCTCGGGCGCAGCAGCGAGACGCCGGCGCCGAGCACCGAGACCGCGGCCAGCACCCAGAGCGCCGTGTGCATGTTGGCGATGAAGGGGTCGAGCTGGGCGCTGGTCAGGCCCGAGGCGAGGCCGGAGAAGATCTTGAACAGGACCGGCTTCGGCACCGCGGCGGTGATGATCGCGAGCACGAAGGCGATCGAGATCACGGCGCCGGTGTTCTGCACCATCGTCCGCGCGCCGGCGGCGATGCCGCGGCGCTCGGTCGGCACGGTGCCCATCATCGCCGCCGTGTTCGGCGACATGAACATCCCCGAGCCGATCCCGACCAGGGCCAGCCAGATCGCCCCCGGCCAGTAGGCGGTGTCGGCCTGCAGGGTCGTCATCAGCGCCAGGCCGACGGCGGTGACCAGCATCCCCAGCGCGGCCAGGATCCGCGAGCCGTGGCGGTCGGCCCAGATCCCGGCGAGCGGCGAGGCGACCAGCATCCCGAGCGCCATCGGCGCCAGCTTGATCCCGGCCAGGATCGGGTCGTCGCCCTGGGCGCCCTGGTAGTAGAAGACGAAGATGAACATCAGCGCGAAGCGCGAGAGCCCGTTGATGAAGGCGGCGCCGGTGGCCGCCGCGAAGAGCCGGTTCTGGAAGATCGAGAGGTCGAGCATCGGCGCCTTGCCGCGGTGCTCGATCAGCACGAACAGCGGCAGCAGGACGGCGGCGGCGATCAGGCTGGCGATCACCAGCGTGTCGTCCCAGCCGGAGATGCCGCCGCGCGAGATCCCGTAGACGAGCCCGGTCAGGCCGACGACGAAGGTCGCGGTGCCGGGCAGGTCGAGGCCGCGGACCGCGTCGCGCTTGGCCAGCTCGCGCAGGATCAGTCCCGCCCAGAGCGCCCCGGCGAGGGCCAGCGGGACGTTGAACCAGAAGACCCACTGCCAGGAGATCGCGACCAGGGCGCCGCCGAGGACCGGGCCGATCACCAGCCCGATCGCGGCGACCATCGTGTTCGTCCCCATCGCCAGCCCGAGCTGCTCCTTCGGGAAGGCGTCGGTGACCAGGGCCGGGCCGTTGGCGAAGATGAAGGCGCCGCCGATCCCCTGCAGGATGCGCCAGAGGATCAGCTGGGTGCCGTCGGCGGCGAAGCCGGCGCCGAGCGAGGCGGCGGCGAAGATCAGGAAGGCGGCGACGAAGGCGGGCTTGCGGCCGAAGAGGTCGGAGAGCCGGCCGGCGGTGAGGACCAGCACGGTCGAGGAGATCATGTAGGCGAGGATCACCCAGACCAGTTCCAGCAGGCTGGTCCCGAGCGCCCGCTCGAGGTCCGGCAGGGCGATGATCAGCGTCCCCGAGTTGGTCGCCACCAGCAGCATCCCGAGGCTGGTGCAGGAGAGAGCCCACCACTTGTAGTGCTCGTGGTCGGCGCCGACCCCGCACGCCGAACCTCTTTCTTACGTTCACGTCAAATAGCGTAGCAACCGCCGCGAGTCTGCATTAGGTGGCGCATACCACCACCCAGAGCAGACTCGGTGGATTTGCTGCGCCGCCTCGCCCATGCGTAGGGTGTCCCCGTGGCGGCGGAGGCCAACAAGGCGACGATCGAGCGGTTCTACGCCGCCTTCGGCGAGTGCAACGGGCCGCGATGACCGCCTGCTACGCGCCCGGCGCCCACTTCCGCGACCCCGCCTTCGGCGACCTCGAGGGCGACGACATCGGCGCGATGTGGCGGATGCTGACCGGCCGCGCCAAGGACCTGCGGATCGAGCTGCGCGAGCACGAGGCCGGCGAGCAGACCGGCACCGCCCACTGGATCGCCCGCTACACCTTCTCCACCGGCCGCCCCGTCGTCAACGACATCCAGGCCAGCTTCCGCTTCGACGACGACGGCCTGATCGCCGACCACGTCGACGAGTTCGACTTCCACAAGTGGGCCAAGCAGGCGCTCGGCCCGAGCGGCCACCTGGTCGCCCTGCTGCCGCCGCTGCGCAAGAAGGCCCGGGCCAAAGCGCTCGACCAGCTCGCCGCCTACAAGCGCGAAGAGACCGGCTCCAGCCTCTAGCTCCCAGCGCCCCGCCGCCCATCGCTTGCGACTTTGACCCCACCGGGGCGGGGTCAATCCTGCACGCGCTGTCCGAGCCGCATGCGAACGTATGTTCGTATGAGGTGGGACGAGCAACGCGTCGAGAACGACCTGCGCCTGCCCGGCGTCGGCGACGGCACCGTCGTCCGCACCTTCGACGCGCCGGAGGCGATGGGGATCAACTTCCACGAGGTCCGCGCCCGCTCGGCCCTCAACCACGTCCCCGGCGGCCGCTACGGATTCAGCTGGACGATCAACCCCTACAGGGGCTGCACCCATGCCTGCATCTACTGCTTCGCCCGCCGCACCCACACCTACCTCGACATGGATGCCGGCCGCGACTTCGAGCGGGAGATCGTGGTCAAGGTCAACGTGCCGGAGCTGGTGCGGGCGGAGCTGGCGCGGCCGAGCTGGAAGCGGGAGCTGGTGGCGCTGGGGACCAACACCGATCCCTACCAGTGGGTCGAGAGCCGCTACCGGATGATGCCGGAGATCCTCGAGGCGCTGGAGGCGGCGCGGACGCCGGTCTCGGTCCTGACCAAGTCGCCGCTGGCGATGCGCGACGTCGAGATCTTCGAGCGGATGGCGAAGACGGCTGCCGGTCTCGGTCAACCTCTCGGTCCCGACCCTCGACGAGGACGCCTGGCGGGCGACCGAGCCGCACACCCCGAGCCCCGCCGCCCGGCTCGACGCGGTCGCCGAGCTGCGCCGGCGGGGGATCGACTCCGGCGTCCTGATCGCGCCGCTGATGCCGGGGATCAACGACGACCCCGAGCAGGTCGAGCCCGATCGTCGAACGCGCCCGCAAGGCCGGCGCCACCTTCCTCGGCGGCGTCGCCCTCCACCTGCGCGACGAGGTCAAGGACGTCTTCTTCGCCTGGCTGCAGGCCAAACGCCCCGACCTGCTGCCGCGAGTACGAGGCGCTCTACGGCGACCGCGCCTACATGAAGCCCGGAGCAGCGCAAACGCGCCACCCGCGCCGTCCGCGGCTGGGGCCGCGAGACCGCGCTCCGGTCGCGCCCAGGCCGAGCCGCTCCGGCCAGCCGGAGCCGTCTGAGGCCGAGACCCGCCGCCCAGAGCCCGCCCTCTTCTAGCCGCCTTCGTCCAGCTGCTCGAAGCGGCACTCGCGCCGGCGCTTTGTCGTCCCGGAAGGAGTGGAACCGGGCGCCGTGGCGGATCCGGCCCGAGGCGGCGTGGTCGTAGCCGACCTCGATCACCAGCTCCGGCCGCAGCTCGACCCACTCGAGGTCGCGGCCGCCGGTCCAGCGGCTCGGCTCGGCGCTGCCGCTCTCGCCCGTCTCCAGCGGCGCCAGCATCGCCCGCATGCTGCGTTTCGCGGCGGCGCTGAAGCCGGAGATGTGGCCGACGGTGCGCAGCTCGTCGCCGTCGTAGAGGCCGAGGATCAGCGAGCCGACCGTGCCCTCCTCTTTGCCCGGCCGCCAGCCCATCACCACGCAGTCGATCGTCCGCTCGCGCTTGACCTTCGCCATCCCCTTGCGTTTGCCGGGGATGTAGGGGGCGTCGAGCTGCTTCGCCATCACCCCCTCGATGCTGCGCCAGCCACTCCTCCGCCTGCGCCGGCGTCGGCGGTCAGCGGGGTCAGCTCGAGGCCGGCCTCGGCGGCGATCGCCTCCAGCCGCTCGCGCCGCTCGGCCAGCGGCGCCTCCAGCAGCGACTCGTCGCCCTCGGCGAGCAGGTCGAAGCCGATGTAGCTGGCCGGGATCTCCTCCGAGAGCAGGTCGATCCGCGACTGCGCCGGGTGGATCCGTTCCTGCAGCGAGTCGAACTCGAGGTTGCCGTCGGCGTCGCGGATCACCAGCTCGCCGTCGAGCACCCAGCGCCCCGGCGCGAAGCTGCAGCTCCGGGAAGTAGCGGCCCAGCTCTTTGCCGCCGCGCGACTGGACGTAGGCCTCGTCGCCGTCGACGAAGACGATCGCCCGGAAGCCGTCGAGCTTCGGCTCGTAGGCCCACTCCTCGCCGCGCGGCAGCTCTTTGCGGGTCAGCGCCAGCTGCGGCTTGATCGGCGGCGAGAGCGGAAGGGCCACGCGACCCGGAGCGTACGCCTCAGCCGGGGTCGGCGGCGCCGTCGCGGCGGGCCCGGCTCTCGCGCGGGTCCGGCATCGGCACCGCCGCCAGCAGTTTCTTCGTGTAGGCGTCGCTCGGCCGCTCGCAGACCTGGTCGGCGGTTCCCTCCTCGACGATCTTGCCGTCGTGCATGACCGCGATCCGGTCGGAGATGTGGCGGACGACGCCGATGTCGTGGGCGACGAAGACGTAGGTGAGGCCGAGCTCGTCCTGGAGGTCGTCGAGCAGGTTGACGATCTGCGCCTGGATCGAGACGTCGAGCGCGGAGACCGGCTCGTCGGCGAAGACCAGCTTCGGCTTCAGCGCCAGCGCCCGCGCGATCCCGATCCGCTGCCGCTGGCCGCCGGAGAACTCGTGCGGGAAGCGGTTGTAGTGCTCGGGCGCGAGGCCGACCCGGTCGAGCAGCTCCTGGACCCGCCTGCGCAGCTCCGCCGCCGGAGGCGACGCCCTGGCGCTTCAGCGGGTCGCCGACGATCTGGCCGATCCGTTTGCGCGGGTTCAGCGAGGCGTAGGGGTCCTGGAAGATCATCTGCATCTCGCGCCGCAGCGGCCGCATCTGGCGGCGCGCCGAGGCCGGCGATCTCCCGGCCCTCGAACTTGACCGAGCCGGAGGTCGGCTTGATCAGCTTGCAGGACCGCCCGGCAGGCGGTCGACTTGCCGCTGCCCGACTCGCCGACCAGGCCCAGCGTCTTGCCCGCGCTCGACCGGGAAGCTGATCCCGTCGACGGCGCGCACCTGGTCGACCTCGCGGTCGATCAGGATCCCGCGCTTGATCGGGAAGTGCTTGACCAGGTCGGTGACCTCGAGCAGCGGCTCGGCGCTCATGGCGACGGTGCCTCCAGCCCGATCTGGCCGGCGACCTGGCGCTTCTCCCGCTTCTGCCTCCGGGCTCAGCCAGCAGCGGTCGCAGTGCCCGGGCTCGTCGCGCAGCCGCGCCTCCAGCGGCGGCATCTCCGTGCATTTGCCGCGAACTCGTGCGGGCAGCGGGGCCGGAAGGAGCAGCCCTCCGGCAGCGCCAGCAGCGAGGGCGGCGCGCCGCTGATCTGCGGCAGCCGCTCCGGCCGCGGCCGGTCGAGCCGGGTCAGCGACCCGATCAGGCCCCAGGTGTAGGGGTGCTGGGGGTCGTAGAAGATCTCGTCGAGCGTCCCCTGCTCGACCACCCGGCCGCGCGTACATGACCAGCACCCGGTCGGCGATTTCGGCGACGACGCCGAGGTCGTGGGTGATCAGGATCGTCGCCAGGTTGCGCTCGCGGTTGAGCTCCTCGAGCAGCTCCAGGATCTGCGCCTGGATCGTGACGTCGAGCGCGGTGGTCGGCTCGTCGGCGATCAGCAGCTCCGGTTCCAGCGCCAGCGCCATCGCGATCATCGCCCGCTGGCGCATGCCGCCGGAGAATTCGTGCGGGTAGGCGTCGACCCGGCTGCTCCGCGTCGGGGATGCCGACCGCCTCGAACAGCTCGACCGCCCGCGCCCGCGCCTCGCCCTTGGAGACGTCGCCGCGGTGGGCGCGGATCGCCTCGCCGATCTGGTTGCCGAGCCGGTAGACCGGGTTGAAGGAGGTCATCGGGTCCTGGAAGACCATCGCCACCCGGTCGCCGCGCAGCCGCCGCAGGTCGGCGTCGGCGGCCTCGATCAGCTCCTCGCCCTCGAGCTTCGACCGAGCCCTCGATGCGGGCGTTCTTGGAGCGGGTCAGCCCCATGATCGTCTGCGCGGTGACGCTCTTGCCCGAGCCGGACTCGCCGACGATCGCCACCACCTCGCCCGGCCGCAGCTCGAAGCTGACGCCGTCGACCGCCTGCAGCAGGCCGCCTTCGGTGGCGAAGCCGACCCGCAGGTCGCTCGACGCGCGAGCAGCGGGGCGGGGCTCATGCCGAGGCGGTCTCCCCGAGCCGCACGCGCGGGTCGAGGTAGGCGTAGGCGATGTCGACCAGGGCGTTGATGAAGACGACGAAGAAGGCGCCGTAGAGGGCGACGCCCATGATCGGCGGCAGTTCGAGTTTCTGATCGCCGCTTCGGCCGCGTAGAGGCCGACCCCTTCGATGGCTGTAGAGGACTTCGGTGATGATCGCGGTGCCGGCGATCGTCGCCCCGAAGTCGAGCCCGAAGAGGGTGATGATCGGGATCAGCGAGTTGCGCAGCACGTGGCGGGTCATCACCTTGCGCTCGCTCAGCCCCTTGGCCCGCGCCGTCCGCACGTAGTCCTCGTTCATCACGTCGAGCATGTTCGAGCGCAGGACGCGGCTGTAGAAGCCGATCGAGAGGATCGCCAGCGTGAACCAGGGCAGGATCAGGTGGGTGAGCCACTCCCAGGGGTCTTCGGTCAGCGGCACGTACCCGGCGTTGGGGAAGATTTCGAGCTTGTAGGTGAGGAAGTAGAGGAGCACCGGGGCGATCAGGAAGACCGGGATCGAGATCCCGGCGATCGCGACGCCGGTGAGCACGCGGTCGAGCCAGCCGCCGGCGCGGATCGCCGAGAGGTAGCCGAGCAGGAGGCCGAAGAAGAGCCAGATGATCGCCGGCGCCGATGCTGAGCGAGAGCGTCGCCGGGATCCCTTCGACGATCTGTTCCTCGACCGTTGATCCGGGGTTTGTAGGAGGTCAGTTCGCCGGTGAAGACCTTCTTCATCATCGTCACGTACTGCTCCGGCAGCGATTCGTCGAAGCCCCATTCTTCTTCGATGCTCTTGACCAGGATCGGGGTCGCGTTCTTGCCGGCCAGCCGCTGCGCCGGGTTGGCGTTGGGGAGGACGTTGAAGATCACGAAGACGAGCACCGAGACGGCGAAGAGGACGCGCGACCATCCCGACCAGGCGCCTGACGATGAAGCGGGCCATCAGACCGACGGCCCCTTTCGGCTCGACCATGCCGGCGTGCGCCTCGAGCCGGACTTTCGAGCGCGGGTCGAGCGCGTCGCGGAGGCCGTCGCCGACGATGTTCAGCGAGAGCACGGTCAGCATGATCATCACGCCGGGGATGATCGCCAGCAGCGGCTGGGTGTTCAGCAGTTCGACGCCGACCGTGATCATCGTCCCCCAGGAGGAGTTGGGCGGCTGCACGCCGGCGCCGAGGAAGGAGAGCGCCGCCTCGAACAGCATGTTGTTGGCGATCGTCAGGGTGAAGAAGACGATGATCGTCGAGGCCAGGTTGGGGAGGATCTCGCCGAACATCACCCGCAGCGGCCCGGCCCCCTGGGCGATCGCCGCCTCGACGAACTCTTTCTCGCTCAGCGCCAGGACTTCGCCGCGGATCGGCCGGGCGATGTAGGGGACGGTGAAGATGCTGATGATGAAGATCGGGATCCAGATCGAGCCGCCGGCTAATCTCGAGCGGCCCGATCTTGAGGCCGCCGACCGCCAGCGCGACGCCCATCGCGATCCCGATCAGCAGCACCGGCAGCGACCAGAGCACGTCGAGGGTGCGGGCGATCACCGTGTCGACCCAGCCGCGGAAGTAGCCGGCGAGCAGGCCGAGGACGACCGCCAGCGATGGTGGTGATCAGAGCCGAGACGATGCCGATCAGCAGCGAGGTGCGGCCGCCGTACATCAGCCGCACCATCTCGTCGCGGCCGAGCCGGCTGTCGGCGCCGAGGAAGAACTTGCCGTCGGCTTCGAACAGCTGCGGCCCGATCGGCTGCCCTTCGACGTTGACGACGTCCTGCTTCTTCGCCGTCGACGGTGCAGCTTTTCGAGCGTGTGCGTCTCGTTCGGGCCGGTGTGGGCGACGTGGTTCGCCCACAGCGGCGCCGCCAGCACGAAGAGGACGATCAGGACGAAGAGGGCGAGGAAGCCGACCGCGACGCGGTTGCGCAGGAAGCGCCGCAGGCCAGCGACCACGGGCCCCGTTCGTCGGTCTTCGCTCGCCTCGCGGCTCGGGGTCGAGCGGCCACTTGCCTATCGTTCCCCTCGCCGGAGGCGCCTCCTACTTGAATTCGAAGCTGGTCAGGTAGTGGCCGAAGGTCGGGTTGAAGATGACGCTTTCGAGATCGATCGCGTCGGAGACGAAGGTCGACAGGGTGCGGGTGCCGTAGGGAGCCCACGGCGCCTGTTCCATGTATTCCTTGTCGAGTTCCTTGTAGGCCTCTTCCTGCTCGGGGCCGAGCTGTTCTTCGCCGAGTTCGGTGATTTTCTTGTTCAGCGCCGGATCGTCGATCTTGGCGAAGTTGCCGTTGTTGGTCGGCAGGATGCTTTCCCCGGCCAGCAGCGGCTGGAAGAAGTCGTTCGGGTGCGGGTAGTCCTGGAACCAGTCCGACCAGCCGGCGTCCAGGTTCGGGGTGGTCGCGTTGCCGATCACCGTGAAGTAGTTGTCGGCGTTGAGGATTTTCAGCTGCGTGTTGAAGCCGAGTTGCTGGAGGACGTCGTTGAGGTATTCGCCGGCTTCGTTGTTCGGCGATTCGGTGTCCGTCCAGACGGTGATGTCCATGTCGGAGGGGTTGGCTTCTTTGATCATTTCCTTGGCTTTCGCCAGGTCGTACGGGTAGAGGTCGAACTGCTCGTAGCCCGGCATCCCGGGCGGCAGGATCTGGTGGGTGCCGACGATCTGGCCGGCGTAGATCCGTTCCAGCGCATCCGAGTTGATCGCGTAGTTGACGGCCTGACGGACTTTCGGGTCCTTGAAGGTGGGCGACTCGTTGTTCATCCAGAAGTAGTAGGTGCTGATCGTCGGCTCGACCCGGAACTGGGTGCCTTCGAATTTCGATTTCACTTCCGCGTAGCGCGAGGACGGCGGCGGGTTCTGCATCCAGTCGTAGGTGCCCTGTTCGATGTCGTCGACCTGCGACTGCGGGTTGCGGATCACGGTCATCTTGGCGTCGTCGATCGCGCCGGCCGGGAGGTCGGGCATCGCCTTCCCGTTGGCTTTCGCCCACTGCGGGTTGCGCGCGTATTCCCAGCCTCGGCCCGGCTGCGATTTGGTGATCATGTAGGGGCCGGTGCCCGGGGGCGGGTTTGCCGAGAGGTCTTCGATCGGCGTGTCCTGCGGCAGCGGCGCCACGAACATCAGGCCGAGCTCGTTGGTGAAGGTTCCGCTCGGGTTGACGAGCTCGATCGAGACTTCGCCGGTCTTGTCGTCGGTCTTGATCCCGGAGATGCTCTTGGCCTTGCCTTCGGCGAAGTCTTCGGCCCCGGCGATCTTCAGGTAGAAGGGCGAGCCGCCGGAGTTGAGCTTGATCATCCGTTCGACCGCGAAGGGGAAGTCGGACGCTTTGACCGCGGTGCCGTCGGAGTATTTGAGTCCGGGACGGAGGAAGAGGGTGTACGTCTTGCCGCCGTTGGTGATCTTCGGCAGCGCTTTGGCCAGCCCGGGAATCACCTCGCTGCCTTCCTCGCCGTTGGCGTGCTTGTAGGTGAGCAGCGGGACGTAGACGTCGGCCATCGCGGTCCAGCCTTCCGCCGTGTAGCTCAGCGCCGGGTCCATGTAATCCGGGAAGGACGCGTAGGTGCCGTTGAGGGTTCCGCCCTGCTGGCCGCCGCCGCCATCGCCGCCGCTGGTGTCGTCACCGCCTCCGCAAGCAACCAGACCGAGAGAGGCGAATAGTGCAGTCACGAGCACCGCTGCAACGACGAAAAGCTTCTTCACAGTCTGACCTCCCGGTCGTTCTGGATGGGCGAGCTTCCTGGGATCAACTCCAGCACAACGTCGTTACCCCCGTCAAGGTGACCCGAATCCGGGGCCTCGACCGATGCGGACCAGTTGCGCCCGAGGGCGGGGATCGCCAGGGCGACGATCGCGAATACCCCCAGGCCCGCAACCAGAAACGCGGCCCGCGGGCTGACCACGGCGGCGATCACGCCGCCGAGTGCGAATCCGACGCCCGGCGCCGCCGCCCCGATCGACTCCAGCACGCTCATCACCCGCGCCTGCATCCCCGGCACGGTCAGCTCCTGCACGGCGCTCACCGCGGTCACCCACTGGACCCCGTTGCCGGCGCCGCCGACCACCGAGGCGGCGCACGCCAGGGCGAGGGTCGGCGCCGCGGCGAGGCCGAGGTAGCCGGCGCCGACCGCCAGGGTGCTGAACAGGAGCAGGACCGCCAGCGAGGCCTTGCGGATCGCCGCGAAGAGGACCCCTCCCAGGACCATCCCGGCTCCCCAGCTGGCCAGCATCAACCCGTAGCCGGAGTCGCCGGCGCCGAGCGTCTCCTTCGCGTAGATCACCTCGACCGGGATCACCGCCGCGAAGAAGACGAAGGCGGCGCCCTGGGCGAGCAGCAGCCGGCGCAGCGTCGGCTTTTCCCTGATGTAGGCGAGCCCGGCCCGCAGCCGTTCGCGCATCTGCCCGGGCTCGGGCTCGGCCCGCGGCATCTCGCCGGCGGTGAAGAGGATCCAGGCGATCGCATAGAAGGAGAGCGCGTCGAGCAGCAGCGCCGTCGGCACCCCGAAGCCGGCGACGACGAGGCCGGCGAGGGCGGGGCCGAGGGCGGCGCCGCCGGTGAAGGCGACGTTGAGGATCGCGTTGCCGGCCCGCAGCTCGCCGGCGGGCTCGAGCAGGGAGGCGGCGACGGCCCGGGTCAGCGAGCGGCCGGCGAGCATCAGCGCTCCGTCCAGCGCCGCCAGCGCCACCACCCCGGCCAGGGAGAAGTTCAGCGCCAGCAGCGCCAGCCCGGAGAAGGCGGCGGCCTCGGCGCAGTAGAGGACCGGAAGCGCGTAGCGGGGCTGCGGCAGCTCGACCCTGGCGACCAGCAGCGGCGCCAGCAGCGCCGGCAGGAATCCGGTGCCGATGAACAGCGCCGCCGTCGCCAGGGCGCTGCCGGTTTCGTCGTAGACGAGGACCGAGAGCGCGATCAGCCCCATCCAGTCGCCGAGCTCGTTGATCGCGTAGGTCGCCGCCAGCCGCCTGAAGAGCGGCCGGCGCAGCGGCGCGGTTAGTCCTGAGTTGGGCATGGCTGGATGTATGTCCTAATCGATTTCTGCACAAGTTTTCCTGCAGATGCACAACTTCTCGCCAGGTTGTGCTACAAATCCACCCAGGAAATGCACGAGTTTCGTAGGGCCACGCACAGGTCTTAGGGCTTCAAATCCATACGAAGGGAGCAGGCATAATGGGTTTCCGTCGCTAATTTGACTTGAACAGCGGACTTCTTGGGAGGTCCGCCAGAAGTTTCCGAAGGGCGTCCATTGGGGCGCCTTTCGTATGTTCGGGACCCCCGCGAGGCCACCTGCCGGGGGCCCGCGGCGGTCGATCCGGGCTCTGCAAGATCGATTTCCCCCTGGAATATCTGCCTATTCGATGCGGTTGAGCGGCCAAACGGGCGCTAACGTCTTCCTCACCGGTCAGCCGCGAGCGATTCCTGTCACACGCAGGGAACCTCGGGCGGTCGCGGAATCCGCAACCGAGCCGGTGTCTCCGCCCGAAATCGAAACCCAGCAGATGTCCGCCGAACGACCCACCCCGAGAGTGATCGCCCTCCAGGCGGTAGCCCTGGTCGCGGTCGTCGGCCTGGCCATCTTCGAGGCGCCCAAAGGAAACTGGGACCTCGGCCTGCTGCTGGTCCTCTTCGCCTTTGCCGCCTTCAGCGACCTGACGGCGATCACCACCAACGCCCAGATCAAGATCTCGGGCAGCTTCCTGGCCCTCGTCCTGGCGATGGTCTTCCTCGGCGGCACCCCGGCGGCGCTGCTCGGCGTGCTGACGATCGCGGTCGGCTGGCTGCGCTGGCGCGACGCCCCGCACGACCTCCTCAACAACCTCCTCACCTACGCGACCTTCCCCCTGGCCGGCGGCCTCGCCTTCCTCGAGGTCACCGACAAAGCCGGGATCGACGCCGGCCAGCCGATGTTCTACGTGCTCGTCTTCGTCCTCTTCCAGATCGTCCTCGCCGTCAACTTCGCGATGACCGCCGGCTACGGCGCCTACCTGGAGCGGGTCCGCTTCAGCGAGAAGCTGAAGGTGCTGCCGCCGGTCCTGCCCTCCGAGTTCGCCTCGGCGATGCTGGCGATCGCGGTCGCCTTCATCTTCCATGTGATCGGGATCGCCGCGATCGCGCTCTTCGGCGTCGTCTTGATCACCTTCCAGTACCTGCTCGGGCAGCTGCTGCTCTCTCAGCAGCGGGCCGAGGAACTGGAGCTGCGCTCCAAGCAGCTGGCCAGCTTCCAGGTCGGGATGTTGAGCGCGATGCTGCGAACCCTCGACCTGCGGGACCAGATGACCGCCCGCCACTCGGCCGCCGTCGCCCGCTACTCGCGGGCGATCGCCCAGCGCGCCGGCTTCTCGCGTCGCGAGGAGGAGCTCGTCCACATCGCCGCGCTGCTCCACGACATCGGCAAGTTCATCCTTCCGGACCGCATCCTCAAGGCCAACGTGCCGCTCACCGACGAGGACTGGATGCTGATCAAGCGCCACCCGCAGCAGGGCGCGCGGGTCGTCTCCTCGCTGGACGGCTACGGGCCGGTGGCGGAGATCATCCTCGCCCACCACGAGCGGATCGACGGCAAAGGCTATCCGCGCGGCCTCGCCGGGAACGACATTCCGGAACTCTCCCGGATCATCTCCGTCGCGGACACCTACGACGTGATGACCGCGCGCGACTCCTACCGCACGCCGATGTCCAGCTACGACGCGATCGTCGAGCTGCGGCGGGTCGCCGGCAAACAGCTCGACGCCCGCTTCGTCGAGGTCTTCATCGAGCTGCTCGAGGGCAAAGACGTCTCCTTCCAGCACGGCGAGGCGGCCGACTTCGAGAAGGAGCTGGCGCTGGAATCGCGGATCGCCGAGACCGCCAGCCCCGACGGCGACGGTCAGAGCCGCTTCCAGGTCGCCGGCGTCAGCGTCTAGATAGAGCGCGCTGCGGCCCGATACGGTGCGGCAATGCGCGCCGTCACCTTCCAGGGGCCCGAGCAGGTCCGCGTCGAGGAGAAGCCCGAGCCCGAGCTGGCGGCCGGCGACGACGCGGTCGTCCGCGTCGACACCAGCGCCGTCTGCGGCTCCGACCTGCACATCTACCACGGCCGGGTCCCGGTCGAGCAGGGGTTCACGATCGGGCACGAGTTCGTCGGCACCGTGCTGGCGGCCGGCGAGGACGTCGACCGCGTCGCCGTCGGGGACCGCGTCGTCGGCTGCTTCCACACCGCCTGCGCGACCTGCATGCCGTGCCTGCGCGGCGACTACCACCGCTGCGCCAACGGCCGGACCTTCGGCCACGGCTCCCGCCTCGGCGACCTCCAGGGCGCCCAGGCCGAGCAGGTCCTGGTCCCGCGCGCCAACCTCACCCTGCGGCGGGTGCCGGACTCGATCGACTCCGACGTCGCCCTCTTCGCCGGCGACGTGCTCGGCACCGGCTTCCACGCGATCGCCCACGGCGGGATGGGGCCCGGCGACACGGTCGCCGTGCTCGGCCTCGGCCCGGTCGGGCTCTGCGCCGTGCAGGCGGCGCTGGCCGGCGGCGCCGCCCGCGTCTTCGCGATCGACACGGTCGCCGAGCGGCTGGAGATGGCCGCCTCCTTCGGCGCCGCCCCGATCCACCTGACCGAGCAGGACCCGAAGCGGGAGGTGCGGGCGGCCACCGGCGGCGCCGGTGTCGACCTCGCCGTCGACGCGGTCGGCAACCCCGAGCCGCTGGCGCTGGCGATCAGCCTCGCCCGCGACGCCGGCACCGTCTCCGGCATCGGCGCCTACGCCGGCAAGGCGGAGATCCCGCTCGGGCTGGCCTGGCTGAAGGGGCTCTCGCTGCGGCTCGGCGTCGCCAACGTGATCGCCCACGTCGACCACGTCCTCGACCTGCTGGAGGCCGGCAAGCTCGACCCGGCACCGCTGGTCAGCCACCACATGCCGCTCGACCGGGCCCCCGAGGCCTACGAGATGTACGACGCGCGCGAAGCGCTGAAGATCGTCTTCACGCCGTAGCGCGATGGCGGCGGTCAGCCGCCTTTGACGACGAGCGCGGTGGCGAGGCTGATGAAACCGATCAGCAGGGCGATCGAGATCCGGTCGATCCGCGCGTTGAGGGCCGCGAAGCCCTGGCGCAGCTCGACCAGCTGCGCTTCGATTCCCTCCAGGCGCCTATCGACCTCGTTGAAGCGCTCATCGATCCTGTCGAAGCGCTCCTCGAGTCTCTCGTCGGTCCAGGCCATTCGCTGCATGGTGGCACCGTAGGCGAATTGGTGCAACCTATTGTCTGCACTCTGCAAATTCTCTGTGACGGCCGATCGGCGGCTTGCGCTCCGGTCGTGAGCTGGGGCTCCCTCTGCCCGACCGCCAAGCGCTTCCGTGGCCGGCTTGCAAGCATGGGGCGATGGCGCTGTTGAGCGATTTCGAGATCGAGCAGAGGCTCACCGGGCTTCCCGGCTGGAGCCGGGCCGGCGCGACGATCGAGAAGCGGTTCGGTTGCGGCGACTTCGTCGGCTCGGTGAAGTTCGTCGCGAGCCTGGTCGAGCCGGCCGAGGCGATGAACCACCACCCCGACCTGGAGATCTCCTGGGACACGGTCAAGGTCTCCCTCTCCAGCCACTCCGAGGGCGGCCTCACCGCCGCCGACTTCGAGCTGGCGGCGAAGATCGACCGGCTCGGCTAGATGATCGATTCCACGACCAGGCCCACCTGGATGACGCGCCCGGCACACTTCGCGGCTCGGCGTCCTCGGACTTGCCTTTGCCGACCGGCAAAGGCGGCGCCCTGCGTCCTTGATCCGCTCGGCCGGGCGCGCCCCCAGTCACGCCTCGCCGTGGAATCAATCATCTAGGCCGCCGCGCCGAGTGCCCCGACCAGCGCCCGGCCGTGCTCCAGGCCCGGGTCCTTGTCAGGGTTGTAGCAACCGAGCGAGGCGCCGATCAGGGCCGGTGAGCGCAGCAGCGGGGCCAGGATGGCGCTGACCTCCGACCACTCGGCGCCGCCCGGCATCAGGTAGTCGGTGGCGGGGAAGACGTTCTGGTCGAGGACGTCGACGTCGAAGTGCAGCCAGAAGGGGAGGGCGCTGCCGAGCCGCCCGGCGAGCTCGGCGGCGACCGCCTCCGGGCCGGCCGCGCGCAGCAGGTCGAGGGGGCGCAGGACCGGGGCGGGGGAGAGCGTCTCCGGCTGGCGCATCCCGTCGGCGATCGACTCCTCGCGGTCGCGGTAGCCGACCAGGGCGAGGTGCTGGGGGGCGACCGAGGGCCCGCCGGCGGCCTCGACCCAGGCCTCGGGACCGAGCCCGAGGGCAACCGAGATCGGCATGTCGGCGGCCTCGCCGGTGGTCGAGGTGCGGCCGTCGTAGAGGTCGGCGTGGCCGTCGAGGTGGACGAGCCCGAGCGGGCCGGCGGCGTCGCGGGCGCCGGCCAGCGCCCCGGGCAGGGCGGCGCAGCAGCCGCCGGCTAGGAAGGGGCGGGCGCCGGCGCCGATCCGCGCGGCGACGGCGGCGCGGATCGTCGCCGTGCTCGCGAGCACGTCGGCGCTGGCGAGGATGCCGGTGGCCGGATCGCGCTCGGAGCCGCGGATCCGCACCTCGAGGTCGCCGGCGTCGGTGCCGCCGAGCGCCGGCGCCAGGCCGAGCTCGCGCAGGGCCGCCGGCCCGTGCTCGCTGCCGCCGTCGCGGCCGACCGAGTCGATCGGCACGCCGATGAAGGTGAGCGGCTCCACGCTTCCGACTTTAACCACCCCCTGGTGGTGTCAAACTCGGAAGCGATGGCGAAGCGCAAGAACAAGCGGCGGGCGCGCGAGAAGGTCGTGACGGTCGACTACACCGACCCCGAGGGCAACGTGCTGACCCTGCGGCAGTCGCTGAGCGCCGGCACGATCGCGAAGATCGGCGAGCCGCCGACCAGCGCCGCCGCCTCGCTCGAGGACGCCTGGCAGCGCCGCTCCGAGACCCTCTTCGAGCGCCTCGCGGTCAGCTGGGAGATCGCCGGGCTGCCGCTCGACGACCAGAAGATGCTGCTCGGCCGCTACCGGATGGCCGACGCCGAGACCCAGCGCTGGGTCCGGCAGACGATCGCCGAGCACCTCGAGGCCCACATCCCCGAGCTGGCCGGGTAGCGCCGCCGGGCCGGTAGCTTCTGGCGATGGCCGAGGAGCTGCGGATCGACGGGTCGCTGGCGATCCCGCTGGCCGAGATCGAGCTGCGGACCAGCCGCTCCTCCGGGCCCGGCGGCCAGCACGCCAACGTCACCGCCTCGCGGGTCGAAGCGGTCTTCGACGTCACCGCCTCGGCGACGCTCGACGAGGCGCAGCGGGCACGGCTGCTGGAGCGGGCCGGCGCCGCCGTCACCGCGGTCGCGCAGGACGCCCGTGGCCAGGCCCGCAACCGCGAGCTGGCGCTGGAGCGGCTGGCGCAGAAGATCGCCGCCGGCCTGCGCGTGCCGCGGCGCCGGCGCGCCACCCGGCCGACCCGCGCCTCGCGCCAGCGCCGGCTGGACCAGAAGCGGCGGTCCGGCGAGCGCAAGCGTGGGCGCCGGCGACCCGGGTACGACGACTAGAGACCAACCATGAAGGGAGTCCAGAAAGATGCTGGCTGAGAGCAAGGCGTTCAGCGGCTACGCGGTCGACGACCTCGAGGCGGCGCGCGGGTTCTACCGGGAGACGCTGGGGCTGCAAACCTCGGAACCGATGGAGGACGTGCTCCTCTCCCTCGACCTGGCCGGCGACCGGCCGACGCTGATCTACGCCAAACCGGACTTCGAGCCGGCCACCTACACCGTCCTCAACTTCCCCGTCGCCGACGTCGAGGCGACGGTCGACGGGCTGGCGGCCCGCGGAGTCGAGTTCGAGCGCTACGAGGGGATGGACCAGGACGCGAAGGGCATCTCCCGCAGCCCGGCGGGCCCGCTGATCGCCTGGTTCAAGGACCCGGCCGGCAACATCCTCGCGGTCCTGGAGGAGCAGGCCTAGGCCGTCGGGCTCGCGTGCGGCCCGCCGGCGCGGGGTCAGGTCGGGGAAGATGCCGGCTTGGTCGGCGAGCGGATCGAGGAGGGGATGGCGGGGCTGACGCTGGAAAGCGCGGCCCTGGGCGGCACCGTCGCCACCTTCGTGCCCGAGGCGGGGATGATCTGCTGCTCGCTGCGTCACCGCGGCGAGGAGCTGCTGGGCCAGCGCGCCGGGTTGCGCGAGTACGTTCAGTCGCGCTCGACGATGGGGATCCCCTTCCTGCACCCGTGGGCGAACCGGCTCGGCTCCGACCGCTTCGAGGTCGCCGGGCACGAGGTCGACCTCAACCTCGAAGACCTGCCCCTGAAGCGCGACGGCAACGGGCTGCCGATGCACGGCCTGCTCTCGGCGGCACCGGGCTGGCAGGTGCGCCGCCACCTCGAGCTGGAGACCGGCGGGGTCCTCACCGCGAGCTTCGACTTCGCCGCCTACCCGCACCTGCTCGACGCCTTCCCATTCCCGCACCGGGTCGAGATCGAGGCGACGCTGGAGGCGGCGACGCTGACGATCGCGACCACGATCGAGGCGACCGGCGAGGTGGCGGTCCCGGTCTCCTTCGGCTTCCACCCCTATCTGTTCCTGCCGGGGGTGCCGCGGGTGGACTGGGTGCTGGAGGCGCCGGTGGGCGAGCGCCTCTCGCTGGACCGGCACGGGCTGCCGACGGGGGAGCGCGAGCCGGCCGCGATCGAGACCGGCCCGCTGGGATCGCGCACCTACGACGACGCCTTCCTCGCGCCGCCCGACGGCGCTCCGTTCGCGCTCGAGGGCGGCGGCCGGCGACTCGAGCTGCGGCTCGGGGAGGGCTATCCCTTCACCCAGATCTATGCCCCAGCCGACACCGACGCGGTCGCGATCGAGCCGATGACGGCGCCGACCAACGCGCTGGTCGCGGGCGGTCCGCAGCTGCCGCTGGTCGAGCCCGGAAGCGCGTTCACCGCCCGCTTCTCGGTCCGGGTCTCCGCCTAGAGGAGCTGCGGCTCGTCCCCCCGCGAGGGGAACATCTCTCGGATCACCCGCAGTCGCTGCACGGATCTCAAGGTCCGAACGATGCGCTGGCGCTCCTCCGGCTCGAGGCCATACGCCTTCATGACGAGGTCCTCGATCTCCAGATCGAGCTCGTGCGCCTGGAGTGGATCGACACCCATTCGGAGCTTCGCCTTCTCGTCGATCGCCCCGAGCAGGGAATCGTCAACCTGGGCTGGGTCCGGCAGGGGGAGCTGATGGAGGGTCGAATGGACGAGCTTCGGGAACGACTGCCACTCCGTCTGATTCGTATGGCGATGGAAGTAGAACAGCATCGCCCGGCTGCACAGGCAGGCGAGGAAGAAATAAGGACCCGCCTGGACCTCCTCACGGACGCGGTAGACGTATGCGGACTGCAGGCAGTACGCGCCACTCTCGTCCACCGCCGCGTTGACCCCCACCCCGGCCTGGCGGATCAGGAGCTTCGGCGAGGCGTAGAGGGCCGGGTCCTTGTAGTTGACGTTGGGGACGTTCAGTCGAATCCACCTGGGCTCGGAAAGCTCGTAGCGCGAAATGTGCTCACCGAGGTACAGGGCCTGCCAGCCGTTTCCCGGCAGCGCCTGGTCGGCCGCCGAACCGGCGGTGGGGGGGTTGTCGACGATGATGTTGCCGCTCTCGGGCCACGACCCATCGGCGATCGTCGCCTCGCAGTTCACGCATGCTTTGTCCTGATATCCACCGCCCCGGCCCTGCCCGCGACGGCGGGGCCCGACCTGCCATGTGAAGCAGGCGTTGCAGCGGACCACGAAGCCATCGCCTCCGAGCTCGACTCCTCTGCCATGCGGCTCGAACAGGCCGTCGGCACCGATCCACGGCTTGTTGCGGCTGTTCATGGTCGCCATGATCTGGAAGTCCTCCTCGGAGGCCCCGAGGGGGACGTTGTACTGGGGGTCTTCGAGCACGCGGCTCCGGGCGAGAAGCCCCGCGCGCTCCTCCAGCAGCGCGTGGAGATAGGTGGCGCCGGTCTCTTCCAGGACCGAGCGGTCTTCCGAGGTGACGCTGAGGGTGCGAATTCGATCCTCGGCGGTGGGGGTCGCCTTGCGGACGATCAAGATCACCGCGGCTCTGAAGACATGGTCGAAGACCCCCTCGCCCAGCTTGATGATCTCGACCACCTGGTAGTTGTCGAAGAGCCATCGTCGAAGCCGTTCGCCCTCGGGACGCAGGAATCGATCGGGGATGACGAACCCGAACATTCCCCCGTCCTTCAGCGCCTCGCGCAGCGAGCGCTCGACGAAGAGCTCGTAGCTGTCGAACTGGCCTTCGGCGAGCTGTAGGGCGGGGTCCAGCTCGAAGTCGAGGTTTGCCCCCCAGGGTGGGTTGCCAACCACCACATCGAACCCACCGGCGCTCATCTCCTCTGGGAACAGCTCGGCGAGCGGGCCCTCACCGTCGCTGCGCGCAAGGGTGTTGCCCTCGGCTATCCCATCGAGGCGCTGCAGCCGCTCCAGGGGGCTGGCACTGGCCAGCCAGAGTGAGAGCCGGACGATCTCGACCGCCTCATCCATGACGTCGATCCCGTGCAGGCCGGAAAGATAGAGCGACGGCTGGGCAAGGCTGGTCTGTTCCAGCAGGCCGGCCTGCTCCTCGGGGAGGACTTCCGGCGTAGCGGCGTTCGCGAGTTCGAACAGGTAGCGAAAGGCCTGGGCGAGAAAGGCTCCGCTCCCGCAGGCCGGGTCCAGGATCTGGATCGATGAATAGTCGAAGTCGGCATCGTCGGTGGCGGTGGCGATCTCGCCGACCGTTGCATTGACGATGTACTCGGTCACCCAGCGTGGCGTGTAGAACACGCCGAGTGCGCGCCGGGCTTCGGTGGCGCCGCCTGGGCTGGTCTCGACCGCGAGGCCATCGAGGGTGTGCGCGGCCCGAATGGCCTCGAGGTCCGAGATGGATTGCTCGAATACGTGACCGAGAATCTCGACGTCGATCGTTCGTCGGTAGTCGTAGCTCCCAAGACCCAGGAGGTCGAGGACGAGATCATCGGCAAGGGCGAGGCGGTGATCGAGGAGATGATTCTCCGCAAAGAGGCCGCCGTTGTACGCCGGTATCGGCGGCAGGGCGGAAGAGGTGTTGTCGGAGCCGGTGTCGATGTCCCGGAAGAGCGAGACCAGCTCGTCCCATACCTTGGTTGCAGACCGGTTGCGCGTCATCTGCGCATTTCTTCCCGTGTCCCTGAGGAGGTGGTCCGGCAGCAGGGGCCGGTCTTCCGCAAAGGCAATGAAGAGAATGCGGTCCAGGAGGGTTTGAGCCGCCTCGATCAGCGCCCCCCGGTTCTCATCGGGGAAGTTGGTCACCAGGTAGTGGATGAGGCGATTGCGTTTGTCGGCGTACCCCGCGTAGAAGTCCTCGGTGATCTGGCGCTGCCGCTCTGCCGGCCGGTCGACCAGGAGTCCGTGAAGGTAGCCCTCCTGCCCTTTGCGATCTCCGATCAGTGCCTCGGGACCGAGCAGAGAGACGAGCTCCAGGAGGCGATCCGCGGTGGTGAGGTCCCGGAGCCAGAGCTGCTCATATGCCGTCTGTCCGTGCCGGACCGAGTAGAGGCGCAACTCCAAGAAGTTGGAGACGATGACCCAGCGACAGCCCCGGAACTTGTTGGCGTAGAGGAATGCCTGATCAACCGGCGTCAGGCGGTCGCGTCGCGAAAGCTGCCGTTTGTCGAGATTTTTCCGGGCATCCTTCAGCTCGATGACGGCGAGGGTCTCTCCCGTTCCAGGGGCTGAAAACCAGCCGAGCGTGCCATCTGCCTCGGTTGCGTCGACTTCGGTGGTAACCGCTTGGCTCAGGGTGAATGGGGTGTGCCCGGCCAGCGCGTCCGAATACCCCAGCAAGCCGATGAAGAGCTTTGAAAGGAAGGCGCCGTGCAGGGCCACCTCGGTGCTCTTCTCGATCCACTCCGAGCTGAGCGAGTGGACCAGCGCGGCCGCTTCCTCCGACCACCTCTGCTTGGTCAGGGGGTCGGTGGCTCGAACCCGATCGAGCGCCTCAGCGCGTCCCGCTCCATCGAGGAGAGGGGTCGGCCCCAGCATGTTCAGTTGCCGGTTCCCAGGGCGGCTCGGCTCGGACACAGGCCGCAGCCTAATCGGACCACCGGAGCGGGATCGTTCCGGCGTCACTGCCATGGGCACGGCTGGTTTCGAACCAGCGACCTCTCGCGTGTGAAGCGAGCGCTCTCCCACTGAGCTACGCGCCCTGGTCGGGCTGATTCTAGGGGCATCGATCCCGATCGGCGCGCGGCCCGCTGGAGGGATTCGTCCGCTGGAGCCGATTCGGGGCTCGTGCCTGACGGGGGCGATTGGACTAGAACGTTGGTCCAGAAAAGTAGGTAGAGAGGTTGAGAATTTTAAGTAAAGGGCAATGCTCTCGGCGGATCAGTTCATTTTTCCGATTTGAGGAGGATCAGCGTGAGCGCAGGACTGAGGAGATCTAGGGCAGGGGTTGTCGGGGCGGCGACGTTGGCCGCGCTGATGGTCCTGTGCATCGGGCAGGCGCGGGCCGCCGTGTACCCGGCCGGCGGCGGCAGCTTCACCGGCAGCGCGGAAGGATGGAGGAACGCGGAGGAGCCGGCCTGCAACATCGGCCTCGGCCTCTGCACGGCGACCGCCGGCTACGACGGGGCGGGCGGCAACCCACCGGGCTCGCTGGCCGCCACGACGACGGTGCTGATCAACGTCGGCGGGCTCTTCAAATCGACAGCGGTCTTCGAGTCGCCGGACTTCACGGCGACCGAAGGGGGACCGGCGACGCTCTCGCTGGACCGGCAACTCGCCACCGGCAGCCTGCTCGACCTGACGCCGTCGCTGACCTACACGGCGACGCTGATCGACCGCACCGCCGGTGACAGCACGATCGCGATCAGCGAGGCGGTCAGCGGCGGCGGCGACGCCTTCGTCGGCAAAGACGGGGCGACGAAACTGGTCGCCGGCCACACCTACGCGATCGCGATCGACGCCGAAACCAGCTCCTCGGTGGCCAACCTCGGACTGCTCGGCGCGGCCACCGCCCGCTTCGACAACGTCTCGGTCACCGTCGGCAACACCGGCGGCCCGGGAGGCAAAGGCAACGGCGGCGGCGGCAACGGCGGCGGCGGCCTCACCAACGGCAGCCTCGCGTCGCTGATGCAGGGCAGCCTGATCGGCCCGGCGATCCTCAAGGGCAAGCGGGTGATCGTCAAGGTGAAGTGCCCGGCGAAGGTGGGTCGTGCCTGCAAGGTCGGCCTGCAGGGCCTGCTGAAGAAGGGCAGGGCGGCGACCAGCAGGCGCAGCGCCCGGATCGGCGACGGCAAGACCAAGCGCTTCGTCCTGCAGCTGAAGCCGAAGGCGCGGGCGAAGGTGATCGCCAGGAAGCGGCTGCTGTTCAAGGAGACGGTCAAGGCCGGCAAGGCCAAGGCCACCGTCTACAAACGGCTGAAGCTGATCAAGCGCTAGCCGGCGAGACCGGGCCGGGGGAGGGGGAGCTTGCGCCTCCCTCCTCCTGCTCGGACTTCCTGCGCAGGGCGAGGCCGATGAACGGGAAGATCAGGGTGGAGAGCATCGCCGCCCCGACCAGGCCGGCCGCGGTCGACGTTTTCATGTTGCCGGTTTCGGTGGCGATCGTGGTGATCGCGACGACCAGCGGCAGCTCGGTCGCCGAGTAGAAGGCGAGGGCGGCGCGGTCGCGGGCGCCGAGCACGTGGCGGTAGAGCAGCAGCGCCGGCGCCCCGCGGACGACCAGGAAGAGGGCGAGGAACATGAACAGCTTGGCGATCGCTTCCGCCGAGCCGAGCGCCTCGAGGTCGAAGGCGATGCCGCTGGTGACGAAGAAGAACGGCACGAAGAAGCCGAACCCGACCGCGGTCAGCTTCGACTCGAAGATCGAGACCTCCTGGCCCTTCAGCGCCAGGCGGGTGATCATCCCGGCGACGAAGCCGCCGAGCAGGATGTCGAGGCCGAGCTCGCCGGCCAGCAGGACGAGGCCGAAGACCAGCACCACGGTGACCCGCACCGCCAGCTGGCTGCTCGCCTCGAAGGTCCGCTCCAGCGCCGGCCAGCCGCGCCAGGCGTAGCGGATCGAGCCGACCGCGAGGATCAGCGCGAGGGCGACGAAGCCGAGCAGGATCGCCGCCTCGTGCAGCGGGTTGGTGGTCGAGAGGACCAGCGTCACCAGCAGGATCGGGCCGAACTCGCCGGCCCCGCCGGCCGCCAGCAGGTAGGTGCCGAAGCGGGTCTTCAGCTCGCCGTTGTCGCGGAGGATCGGGATCAGGGTGCCGATCGCCGTCGTCGCCATCGCCGAGCCGGTGTAGAGGAAGGAGACGATGATCCCGGCCGCCGCGAGGAGGCCGCCGATCCCGTAGGCGAGCCCGACCGAGAGCACCCAGCCGAGCGCGCCGAGCTTCATCGGCAGCCCCCTGATGCGGTCGAAGTCGATCTCGTAGCCGGCGAAGAAGAAGAGCATCCCGAGGCCGAGGTTGGAGAAGAAGTCGATGAACTGGTCGGTCTTCGCGAGGTCGAGGATTTCCGGCCCGATGACGATCCCGAGGACCAGCTCGAGCACGACCACCGGCGGCGCGAAGCGCTTCGGGACGGCGGCGACGACGATCGCCGAGATCGCGGCGACGACGACGATCGCGAAGAAGGAGCCGGCATCGACCTCGATCTCGGCGATGGGAAGGGGAAGCGCGAGCAAGTGCGCATCCTACGTCCGGCCCGCTAGGATCGGTAACGGACCGTGCTAGGCGGGGAATCAGCGGTGCCCTGTAACCCGCAATCCGCTCTAGCGGGGCCGAATTCCCGTTCCGAGGGACTGGCCGTCGGGGTCAGTGCGTCGCGGCGGCGTTGACGGTCGGGTCCTGCGCGACGTGGGCACGCGAATCAGGTCAGGTCCGGAAGGAAGCAGCCTTAAGCGGATGCCGCGGGTGCCGCAGGTGAGCCCGGCTCGAGCCATAAGCGACGGACACGCCCGGTGACCTCGTCTCAGAGGCGGGTGCACGGTCCATAGCTTCAGCGGGCGCCCGCCTCAGTCGATGAGGCGGGCGCTCATCCTGTTCACCGCGAAGCGCCAGGTGACCAGGGCGAAGGCGACGAGGAAGGCGAAGCGGAGGACGTCGACCGGCTCGAAGCCGAAGGCGCCGCCGCGGACCAGTTCGACCAGCTGGTGCAGGGGGTTGACGTTGGCGATCACCTGCACGCCCTCGGGCAGGCCGGAGATCGGGAAGAAGGTGCCGGCGACGAGGAACAGCGGCGTCACGAACAGCGCCGTCACGTAGTTGAACTGGTCGATCTTCGCGACCACCGCCGCCATCGTGATCCCGAAGCCGGCGAAGCCGAGCGCGGTGACGAAGGCGAAGATCGGGACCAGCAGCATGCCCCAGGCCGGGTCCAGCCCCCAGAAGAAGGTGACGATCAGCGGCACGCATCCGTAGACCGCGGAGCGCCCGGCGATCCAGATCATCTCCGCGGTGACCAGCTCCTCGACGTCGACCGGCGCCGCCAGGATCGCTTCGTAGGTGTTCTGGAAGCGGTGCTTGACGAAGGTGCCGAACATCGACGGCAGCGCGGACGAGAAGATCACCGCCGTCGCCACCATCCCGGTGCCGACGAACTGGATGTAGGGGACGCCTTCGACTTCGTCGATCAGGGTGGCGCCGAGCCCGAGCCCGAAGGCGAGCAGGTAGACCAGCGGTTCGAGCACGCTGGAGAAGGTCGTGCCCTTCCAGTAGGTCTGGAAGTTGGCGACCTCGCGGCTCATCACCCCGGCGATCGCCGCCGGTTCCAGCCGCCGCATCGCCTTCGGCCGCGGCCCCTTGACCGGTGCCGCCGTCCCGTCGCTCACTCGGCCTCCTCGCCGGTCAGCAGCACGAAGACGTCCTCGAGCGTCGCCGCGCGGACCACCGCGTCCTCGGGGACGACGCCGTTCTCGGCCCGCTCGGAGCCGACGATCGCGATCGCCGGCCCGGCCGGGCGCACCCGCAGGCCGGAGGCCTCGGCGGCGGCGCGCAGCTCGGCCAGCCGTTGCGGCGGCGCGTAGACCTCGGCGGTCTGGGCGCCGGCGTGCTCGGCGATCAGGTCGGCGGGGCGGCCGCGGCTGATGATCCGGCCCTTGTGCATCACCGCCACCTCGTCGGCCAGCCGCTCGGCCTCCTCGATGTAGTGGGTAGACATCAGGATCGTCGTCCCGCGGGCGCGCAGGTCGCCGATCAGCGTCCACAGCTCGGTGCGGATCTGCGGGTCGAGGCCGACGGTCGGCTCGTCGAGCAGGATCAGGTCGGGGTCGTGGACGAGGCCGCGGGCGAGCAGCAGGCGCCGCCGCATGCCGCCGGAGAGCTTGTCGACCTCGTCCTTGCGGCGGTCGCCGAGGCGGGCGATCTGCAGCGCCCGGTCGACCGCGGCGCCGACGTCGGCGACCCGGTAGAGGCGGGCGTAGACGGCGAGGTTGTCCTCGACGGTGACGTCGACGTCGAGGTTGTCGAGCTGGGGGACCACGCCCATCGCCGCCCGCGCCGGCTTCGACTCCTTAGGCAGGTCGAACCCGAGCACCCGCAGCGAGCCCTCGTCGGCGATCGCCTGCCCGGTCAGCAGCCGCATCGTCGTCGACTTGCCGGCGCCGTTGGGGCCGAGCAGCCCGAGGCAGATCCCCTCGGGCACGTCGAGGTCGAGGCCGTCCACGGCCGTGATCGGCCCGAACCGCTTGACCACCCCTTTGAGCTCGATCGCCGCCACGGAGGGGCACGCTAGCCGACCGCGGGCGCGGCCCGTCGCGGCCCCGGCTGGGAGACTGGCGGCGTGCTGGACGAGCGCTGGATCAGATCGCTGCACGTGGAGTCGATGCGCCGGGCGGACCTGCACGGCGAGCGCGACCCGCACGTGCTGTTCCAGGCCTCGACGATCGGGGCGCTGCTGGAAGGCGCCTACGACGGCGATCTCAGCTTCGCCGAGCTGGCCGAGCACGGCGACCTCGGGCTGGGGACGCTGAACCGGCTCGACGGCGAGATGATCGCTCTCGACGGCGAGTTCTGGCGGGCCGACGTCGCGGGCCGGGTGCATCCGATCGCGCCGCGGGCGCGGACCCCGTTCGCGGTCGTGACCAGGTTCGAGCCGACGATCGAGGCCGAGCTCGGCGGCGGCCTCGCTCACGCGGAGCTGCTGGAGCGCCTCGACGCGCTGGTCCCGGCCGGCGCCTCCTCCTGCGCGATCCGCCTCGACGGCGAGTTCGAGTCGGTCCGCGCCCGCTCGGTCCCGGCGCAGCAGCCGCCCTACCGCCCGCTGACCGAGGTCGTCGCCGAGCAGAGCGTCTTCGAGCTGCGGGGGGTCGCGGGGACGATGCTCGGCTTCCGCTTCCCCGCCTACGTCGAGGGGATCGAGGTCGCCGGCTACCACCTGCACTTCATCAGCGCCGACCGCAGACGCGGTGGCCACGTGCTCGACTCGCGCGGCGGCGGTCCGCTGCGCGCCCGCCTCGATCCCTCCGACGATCTCCACATAGAGCTGCCGCCGGCGATCGACCTCGCCGACCCCGACCTCGCCGCCGCGACCCACGAGGCGATCGTCGCCGTCGAGGGCGGCTGAGTTCGCGAGTTCGCCGTTATGCACGCTATGCGTGCATAACGGCGAACTCACGCTCAAGTCCCGCCCTCGGATGGTCGACAGTGGAGGCATGAAACTCGTCCCCGCTTCGTTCAAGCGCGAACTCTTTGCCGTCGGCCTGGTCCTGGCCCTCGGCCTCGTCGTCTGCCTCGTCGCCGCCGGCGGCTCCTCGGCCGAGCCCGCCCACGCCGCGGCGCGCCCGGCCCAGTCGGGGACGGTGATCCCCAACGGCACCTACGGCGTCCACAAGCCGGCCCGCGGCGAATACGTCTACTTCACGGTCCGCAACCGCCGCGTCCGCGACCTCGAGCTGCAGATCCAGATCATCTGCCAGGCCTCCGACTCGCCGACCGCGGAACCGCGCTTCTTCACCGCCGGCGCCGAGGCCCCCGAGGGCCGCCTCGTCCCCAGCAACGGGAAGCTGATCCTGAACTGGCAGGAGCGCGGCAACGGCCGCCTCGGTCGCGTCCACGTCGAACTCAAGTTCGGCGTCCGCGACATCGCCAACGTCGGCGTCATCGTCCCCGAGGAGCCGGGTGCCCCGGCGGAAGCCGAAGAAGCGAAAGAGAGCTGCGACGGGGTCGGCGCGCTGCGCTTCCACCGCGGCTTCGAGCTGCCGCCGATGGCGCCGCTCCCTGAGCCTCGCCTGACTCAGCAGCGGCGGTAGACCTGCCAGGACTCGTTTTCGGCGACCAGCTCGAAGCCCTTGGGGACCGGGAGGTCGAAGTCGGTCGGGTCGTTGGGGTCGAGGACGAAGTTGTGGATGACGAAGTCGTCGGCGGGCGCGACGAAGTAGCCGCGGGCGGGGATTGCTTCCTCGCTGGCGCTGACGATCTCGGTCGGCCGGACATCGAGCCCGAAGGCGAGGCGGGGGACGGCGCGATGGTTGGGGACGGCGACCTTGCCGCAGAGCGGCTGCTCGAAGGCGCCGGAGTCGACCAGGTCGGTGAGGTCGCCCTCGATCCGCGCCTGGTTGGTGAGGTCGGTGTCGACGCGGGAGTCGAGGTCCCACTGGTTGGGGATCCAGACCGCGAACATCAGGGCGACGACCCCGGCGAAGAACTGCCAGCGCCGGCGCCAGGGGTGGCCGGGCTCCAGCAGGCGCCAGCCGAGCAGCGCCAGCGCCGCGAAGATCGCCAGGATCGCCGCGGCCAGCATCGTGTAGCGGGGGAGGATCGCGAGGCCGCCGCAGGCGAGCAGGGCGAAGGCGAGCAGGGCGAGGGCGGCGGCGGCGACCCCGAGCGCCGAGCGCCGGCGCAGGAAGGCGAGCCCGAGCGCGGCGCCGCCGAGGGCGCCGACCATCCCCGGCCACTGCAGAACCTCGCCGAGCCGGCGCGGCCCGTAGAGGACGAGGTCGACCGGGCCGGTCTGCCGTTCCAGCGTCTCCACCGTTTCTTTGGTCCCGGTCCACGAGTAGAGCGGGTCGCCGGCGGTGATCGCGTCGAACGCCACCCAGAGCAGCGGCCCGGCCAGCGCGAGCGTCGCCAGCCAGGCGAGCTCCGCCGTCCCGCGCTCGTGGCGCCAGACGATCCTTCGCTCGGTGACGTCGAAGGCGAGCCAGAGCCAGTAGGCAACGGCGAACAGCCAGGCCTCGGGCCGCAGCAACCCGGCCAGGGCGAGCAGGGCGAGGACGGGCCAGCCGGCGCGGGGGCGCTTGGCCTCGATCAGCAGCGCTCCCAGGCAGAGGGCGATGTAGGGGAGGTCGATGTAGGCGCGCAGGCCGTTGGAGAGGAAGGGGGCTCGGGTGAGCACGATCGCCGCGGCGACGGCGCCGACCCAGCGGTCGAACCAGATCGCCCCGAGCCGGTAGACGAAGAACCCGATCAGCCCCAGCGAGGCGTAGGCGACGACCATCGTCACCGTGATCGCGCCGTCGCCGAGCGGGGTCGTCACAAGGCCGATCAGCTCGGTCAGCGGGTGCGGGGTCGGCGGCAGCGCCGAGCCGACGTCGGGGCTCATCCCGTGCGCCAGTTCGCGCCCCCAGACCAGCGCGTAGATGGTGTCGTAGTTGGGGAAGCCGACCGGGAAGAGCGCCAGCAGGACCGCGGTCACCCCGGCAACCCAGGCGGCCGGCGCCAGCCAGCTGGAGACCCTCGTAGGCACCGGCGCACGGTATCTGGGAACGGGCCGGCCCGTGGATACACTGGCTCGAGTCCCGATGTCAGCCGAGTCGACCTCCCTCTATCGCCGCCACCGCCCCGGATCCTTCGACGAGGTCGTGGGCCAGCAGCACGTGGTCCGCACCCTGCGCAACGCGGTCGAGCAGGACAAGGTCCATCACGCCTACCTCTTCGTCGGCTCGCGCGGGACCGGCAAGACCTCGATGGCGAAGATCCTCGCCCGCTCGCTGAACTGCGAGCGCGGCGGCCCGACCGTCACCCCCTGCGGGGAATGCGAGTCCTGCGTGACGATCGCGGCCGGCACCTCGATCGACGTGATCGAGATGGACGCCGCCTCCAACCGCTCGGTCGACGACGTCCGCGACCTCCGCGAGCGGGTCGCCTACGCGCCGGCCGGCGGCCACTGGAAGGTCTACATCCTCGACGAGGCCCACATGCTGACCAAGGAGGCCTGGAACGCCTTCCTGAAGACGCTGGAGGAGCCGCCGCCGAAAACCGTCTTCGTCCTCGCCACCACCGAGTCGCACAAGGTGATGGCGACGATCGCCGACCGTTGCCAGCGCTTCGACTTCCAGCGGCCCTCGCTGGAGCAGATCTCCGAGGTCCTGAACCGGGTCGCGGCGACCGAGTCGATCGAGGTCGACGAGGGGGCGGTGGCGATGATCGCCCGCTCGGCCTCGGGCAGCTTCCGCGACGCGCTCGGCACCCTCGACCAGATGGTCGCCTTCGGCGGCAACGAGGTCCGGCTCGACGCGGTGCTGGAAATGCTCGGCGCCGCCGACGCGGAGCTGCTCTTCGACGCGGTCGACGCGGTCGCCGCCGAGGACCCGAGGGCGGTCCTGCTGGGGGTCGAGAAGATGGCCCGCTCGGGCCGCGACCCGGCCCAGTTCGCCCGCGACCTGCTCGCCCACCTGCGCTTCCTCCTGGTCACCCAGACGACCGGCGAGGTGCCGACCTCCTTCGTCGTCACCGCCACCGACTCGGCGCGGATGCGGGCGCAGGCGCAGGCGGTCGGCCCGGCCACTCTTATAAGGACGATCGACGACCTGGCCGCGGCGCTGACCGCGGTCCGCGAGGGCGACGACGCGCGGATGGCGGTGGAGATCGCGCTGCTGAAGGCGGCGCGGCCGGATCTGGATCCGGGCACCGAGGGGCTGCTGCGGCGGATCGAGCGGCTGGAGGGGCGGCTGACGGGGGCGGAGTCGCCAGCGGGTCCTGTCACCGCAGGGGACCCACCCCCTGCGGTAGCTGAAGCTTCCTCGGGGGCGGGATCCCCTGCGGCGCCACCCGCTGGAGGATCCGTCCCGGCAGACGCTGTTGCACCTAGCGTCGAGATGGAGCCCGAGGTGGCGGCGGAGCCTGAGGCCGCGGCGTCTGAGGTCGTGGAGCGGGAGGAGGTGTCGCCCGAGCCCGAGCCCGAGCCCGAGCCCGAGGCGGAGGCGCCCGCGCCCACCGCCGGCGATCTCTCCCTGGAGGAGATCCAGCGGGTCTGGCCGGCGGTCCTGCAGAAGCTGGGGGAGACGGCGCCGGCGCTGGCCGCGACCTTCGAGGGAGTGCGCCCCGACGGGCTCGAGGGCGACGAGCTCTCGATCGGCTTCCCGGCCGACCGCACCTTCAACAAACGCAAGGCCGAGGCTCCGGATCGCCGCGAAGCGCTGATCGCCGCCCTGCGCGAGGTCACCGGCCAGAGCCTGCGGCCGAGCTACGACCAGCTCGACGCCGCCGAGCCGGCCGAGCCGGAGGCTCCCGCCGCCGCCGCCAAAGCTGATGGAGTTGACGAGGAAGAGCTGCTGCGGCGGCTGAAGAGCGAGTTCGACGCGGAGGAGGTCAGTTAGGTGGCTCGTGGAGGCGGTCCCGGCGGGTTCGACGTCAACGCGCTGATGAAACAGGCGCAGGAGATGCAGAACCAGATGCTGCAGGCACAGGAGAAACTGAAAGAGGAGACCGTCGAGGCGAGTGCCGGCGGCGGCATGGTCAAGGTCGTGATGGGCGGCGACATGACCCTGCGCCAGATCACCATCGACCCGGAGGCGGTCGACCCCGAGGAGGCGGAGATGCTCGCGGAGATGGTCCAGGCCGCGGTCAACGAGGGCCTGCGCGCGGCCCAGGAGCTGGCAGCCTCGAAAATGGGCGGGGTCACCGGCGGGATGGGCGGCGGGATTCCCGGACTCGGCGGTTGAGCACCGAGGGGCCGGCACCGCTGGCGCGCCTGGTCGCCGAGCTCTCGCGGCTGCCGGGGATCGGTCAGCGGACCGCCCAGCGGCTCGCCTTCCACCTGCTGCGCGCGCCCGACGAAGAGGCGTTCGCGCTCGGCGAGGCGATCCGCGAAGTGAAGGAGAAGGTCGGGCTCTGCGAGGAGTGCTTCAACCTCGCCGAGGGCCCGCTCTGCCGGATCTGCGCCGACCACAACCGCGACCGGGCGACGATCTGCGTGGTCGAGGAACCGGCCGACGTGATCCCGATCGAGCGCACCCACGAATACCGCGGCCTCTACCACGTGCTCGGCGGGGCGCTCTCGCCGATCGACGGGGTCGATGCCGAGGACCTGAAGATCGCCGAGCTGCTGAGCCGGGTCGAGCGCGGCGGGATCGACGAGGTGGTGCTGGCGACCAACCCGACCACGACCGGCGAGGCGACGGCGCTGCACATCGCCGAACGGCTGCGCGGTCAGACCACCGTCACCCGCCTGGCCACCGGCCTGCCGGTCGGCGCCGACCTCGAGCATGCCGACGAGGTCACCCTCGGCCGCGCCCTCGCCGGGCGCCGCAGTCTCGATTAGTCGGGTCGCACTGAACATTCGTCCTGGACGCCTGTTGCGCCGCAAATAGCGACTTTTTGCCCGCGCTGGCGTCCGCCGCTTCAGGCAGGGTCCGTGCGTGGCCACGCAGGCGGGCAGCGACAACGAATCGCAGCGACGCGGCGGGCGGCTCGGCAGCCGGCCGTCTGGCCCGTCGAGGTCTCCGCCCAGCAGGCGGCATTGCTGGGCCGGCTGCGCGAGGAGATCGGGACCGAGGACGGCGCGGCCCTGGCCGCCGCGGCACAGCGGCTGGCAGAGGAGTTCGGCGAGGTCAGCGCCGCCGCCGTCGACGCCGCCGTCGCCAAGTCGGTCGCCGAGGCCGCCACGGCGGACGCCGCTTCCATGGTCGCCGCCGGAAGAGCTGCCGAGCCTCTACCAGCCCGGTCACATGCGCCGGCGCCTCGACCAGCTGATCGAGACCAACCGCCGCTACGGCCACCCCTTCGGACTCGCCGTCTTCGACGCCTCCGGGCCGGGGACGCGCAGCGGCGACCCGGGTCGGCGGTCGCGAGACGGTGCTGGCGATCGTCGGCGCGGCGCTGCGCGACAGCATCCGCATCGTCGACGAAGCCTTCCGCCTCGAGGAGGACGCGATCTGCGTGCTCGCCCCCAACCTCGACACGGTCGAGGGCGTGCAGATGGCCGAGCGGCTGCTGCGGCAAGCTCGACGAGCTGGAGCGGGCCGGGGGGCTGCGGATCGCCCTCTCCGCGGGCGTCGTCGCCTGCCCCGAGCACGGCGCCGAGGCCGACTCGCTGCTGCACAAGGCCGACGCGGCGATCTGGCGCGCCCGCGCCGTCGGCCAGCCCCTGGGCGTCGGCCCCCTCCAAGCCGCCTGATCGGCGACTTTCTCAACCAGTGGTTGAGTAAATCGCCAAGCGAGCCTGTGCAAGATCTCCGGCAGATCTCGCAAATTTGTCCATAACTGCGGTAAACCCGGAGATCCGCTGGAAGAATCTCCGACAGATGCCCGGAATCCGCACCAACGCAGCCGCAGAAGTTCTCGGCGTCAGCCCGAACACGCTGCGCAGCTGGGAGCGCCGCTACGGCTTCCCGACCCCGAAGCGCACGGTCGGCAACCACCGCAACTACGAGCTGGTCGAGCTGCAGACCCTGCGCGACTCGCTCGCCCAGACCGGCAACATCTCCTCGGCGATCGAGCTCGCCCGCCAGCGCCAGGCACGCGCCGGCCAGCGGCGGCGAGCTGCTCGCCGCCTTCGAGAGCTTCGACGAGTCCGCCGCCGACCGCGCGATCGAGGAAAGCCTCGCCGTGCGCCCGCTGGAGCGCACCGTCGAGGAGCTGCTGCTGCCGGCGATCGACGAGCTCGCCGCCGACCCCGAGCGCGAGGCCGAGCTCGAGTTCGCCGCCCGCTGGGCGACCGGCTGGCTGCACGGCGCCCGCCGCCTCGCCGCCGACCGCCTCGCGCCCGGCCGGGATCCTGCTGCTCGACTCCAGCCGCGGCCACGACGCCGAGGAGGTCCACGCCCAGGCGCTCGACCTCTCCCTGCGCCGCGCCGGCTTCCGCGTCCTGATGCTCTCCAACGAGCTCGGCGACGAGCGCCTCGAGCGCGCCCTCGGCGCCCTCGACCCGACCGCGATCGTCCTCTGCGGCCCCGGCGCCGAGACCCAGGACGCCGTCCGCCTGGTCCGCAAGATCCGCGAGCTCGGCTTCGTCGCCCCGCTCTACGGCTTCCGCGCCGACGGCCTGATCGGCGCCGCCGTCCCCTCGGCCGGCGAGTCCCCCAGCCAGGTCACCGGCATGCTCAACGCCGACCTCCGCCGGCGCGCCACCCAAGCGTTCGCGTAGCCCGGTTCGGGGGGAGAGCAGCCGGGGGCGGTAGGCCTCTGGGCGAATTGAGTCGCGTCCCCTGAAGGGGACTGCTCCGCAATGTTGAGCCCGCCTATGGCGGGCTGGAATCAGTAAAGGGCCCTTCGGGCACATTCGCCCAGAGGCCCACCGCCCCCGGCCAATCACCCGCGCACCGGGACGCTCGGGGTGCGGCAGACCTTTGTGCCGGATACCGACCCAAAGGTCTGCCGCACCGTGAAGCAGTGCCGACGTCCGAGATGTGGTTGCTTTGGATCGAGCGCCGACAGCTTCTGGTGAGAGGAGCGGGGAGGACTCTGCTTTCCAGATGGACGAGGGACGTTCGTGGGAGGGGTGGTGGTTGCCTCTTTGGGAATGTGCCCGAAGGGCCTGTCCTTATCTCTGCCCGCCATAGGCGGGCTCCAGATTCGGGAGCGGTCCCCTTCAGGGGACGCGACTCAATTCCCAAAGAGGCAACCACCACCCCTCCCGCCCCGCCTCCCTCGCCCCACATGTAACCCCTCCGTCACCCCCTGGAGACGATCTGGAGAAGCGGCTGTGACCGCCGTGTAACGGGGTCGTAGAAGTTCCGTGAACCGGCTTGACAGAGCCATCTGCGGCCAACAACCCTGGCCGCGGAATGGTTCAGACAATGAAAGGAATCACTCGGATGAGCGATACGACGAGTGCGCCGGTCTGGGGGGTGCGCGCCACCGTTGGCGCCGTGCTCGCCCTGCTGCTGGCCGCGGCGTTCGCGCTGGCCCCGAAGGCGAGTGCGGATTTCACGACGGGCAAATGCGCGGGCGTGAACATCACCGGCGAAGGCGGGTCCTTCGCCAAAGACGCGCAGATCAAATTCAACGACAACTTCAAGACGAACTACTGCATCGGCACGCCGGGCTTCGGCTCGATCAACGCCGCCTACAGCCCCGAAGGCAGTGGCGCCGGGATCACGGCGATGACCAACCGGACGCTGGTCCCCCGCTTCGGCGGCACCGACGACCCGCCGACCCCGGCCCAGGTCGCGGCGATGAACGCCGGCACCGCCAGCGAAACCGACAACGGCAAACTGCACGTCTTCCCGATCGCGGTCGGCTCCGTGGTCGCGCTCGTCAACTTCCCCGACGGCTGCGACCCCGAAGACCTGAGCGCCGCTCACCGCACGATCACGGCGGCTGAAATCACCAGCACCCCGGCGAAGAAAGCGCTGCTGCGCGTCCGCTTCCCGAAGGCCCTGTTCGAGAAGGTCTGGGCCGGCGAATCGAACGCCAAGTGGACCGAAGCGTTCCCCGAGCTCGACGCCGTGGCGGCCTGCGAAGCGCCGATCACCCGCGTCGTCCGCTTCGACCAGTCGGGCACCACGTTCACGCTGAAGGACTACCTGAACACGATCGCCCCGGCAAAGGGCTGGAAGTCGACCTACTCGACGGTCGGCCCGGTGCTGACCCGGCAGTGGCCGAACGCCGAATTCGGCTCCGGCGGCCAGTGCACCACCACCGAAGCCCCCGGCAAACAGGCCGACAGCATCGACCACCTGACCAGCGGCTGCGCCAAAGGCAACGGTCAGCTGATCGCCAAACTGGTCGCCACCGACGGCTCGATCGGCTACGCCGACCTGGCCACGGCCCGCAACAACACGCCGACCCTGGCGGTCGACCCGACCAAAACCGAAGCGCCGACCACGCCGTACTGGACCCAGGTCGAAAACGGCTCCGGCGCCTGGACCGAGCCGACCGCCGACGAAGCCAACGGCTACAAAACCGCGGCCGGAGGACCGACCAAGGGCTCCAACTGCCTGAACGCGACGTTCACCGGCATCCCCGCCTCCAGCTTCGGCAACTGGGAGAACGCCAGCGGCGTCAACTCGGCCGGCGGCTGGGGCATCTGCACCCTCACCTACGCGCTGGTCTTCGACGACAACGCCGCGGTCTGGGGCAACACCGTCGAAGAGGAGTCGAAGGCGCGGACCGTCAAGGACTACGAGGAAAGCCTGCTCACCGACACCGCCCAGGGCCAGCTGTTCGGGGCCGACTACGCGCCGCTGCCGGCCAGCTTCCTGGCGCTCTCCAGGACCGCCGTCTCGGCGATCGGCTGGAACAAGTCGAGCACCAAAGAAGAAGAAAAAGTGGTGCCGCCGGAGCCCCCGGTGGACAAGGGCACGACCCCCGTGCTCCCGGTCGCCGTCAGCAACGCCTTCTCGGTGCTGCGCAAGACGATCTCCTCGAGCAAGGGGACGGCCAGCATCCAGGTGAAACTGCCTGGTGCCGGCAAGCTCGACCTGCTGGCCAAGGCCAAGGTCGGCAAAGCGCAGGTCAAAGTCGGCCACCTGGTGCTGAACGCCGGTCAGGCCGGCACGTACACGCTCAGCCTGAAGCCGAGTGCCGCCGCCAAGGCGGTGCTGAAGGACAAGGGCAAGCTGGTGACCAGCCTGAAGCTCACCTTCTCGCCGAACGGCGGGACCCCGAAAACCAGCAGCAGCGCGGTGACGCTGAAGCTGGTCGAGCAAGGCGGCAAATAGCCGAACCCGCCTGACCCACCCCGGCGCGATCCAGCGCCCGGGCCCCGAGCGGGCCCGGGCGCCGCGCCGGTTCGAGGGCATTTACATCGCGTTCACCTCGGCAGCGGCGATAAGCGATTGGCTGCGACGAACATGAAAGACAAGGTCAACTTCAAGGAAACCGCCGGGGCGATCGGCGAGCGGCTGGCGGCGCTGGGGCGCTGGTTCCTCAAGGACCCGCTGAACACGATGCTGATCGTCGCCTCGATCGCGCTCACGCCACCTTCTTCATCCTGCTCGACCAGATCCAGCCGAGCTCGGTCGGCGAAAAGATCCCGCTCAGCCGCGTCTTCAAGCTGACCGAAACCAAGCAGGTCGAGGTCGCGACCCTGCTCGACCAGGACGCCCGCGTGGTCATCGACACCGCCAACGGGCGCACCGTCTACGCGGCCTACCCGAGCTCCGACGCGCAGACCAACTCGCTGGTCAAAGCGCTCTCCGAAAGCGGCGCCGTGGTCACCATCGACCAGCAGGCCGACATCCCCTCGAAGCAGATCCTGGTCCAGTTCCTGATCCCGATCCTGCTCCTCGTCTGCCTCTTCGTCCTCTTCACCAGGATCGGGCAGGACGGCGGCGCCGGCGCCTTCGCCGGCTTCTCCAAATTCACCGGCAAGGGGCGCAAGCGCAACGCCGACTCCCCCGACCGCACCACCTTCGCCAACGTCGCTGGCGCCGGCGAAGCGGTGGCCGAGCTGCGGGAGATCCGCGACTACCTCGCCAACCCGGAGAAATACGCCAACGTCGGCGCCCGCGCGCCCAAGGGCGTGCTCCTGGTCGGCCCGCCCGGCACCGGCAAGACGCTGCTGGCGAAGGCGACCGCCGGCGAGGCCGACGCCGCCTTCTTCTCGCTCTCCGGCTCGGACTTCGTCGAGTCCCTGGTCGGGGTCGGCGCCGCCCGCGTCCGCGACCTCTTCGCGAAGGCGCGCAAGATGGCGCCGGCGCTGATCTTCATCGACGAGCTCGACGCCGCCGGGCGCAAGCGTGGCGCCGGGGTCGGCCAGGGCAACGACGAGCGCGAGCAGACGCTGAACGCGATGCTGGTCGAGATGGACGGATTCGGCGGCGACGCCGGGGTCGTCGTCCTCGCCGCCACCAACCGCCCCGACATCCTCGACCCGGCACTGCTGCGGCCTGGCCGCTTCGACCGCCAGGTCACCATTGACGTCCCCGACGTCCACGGCCGCCTCGACATCCTCACCCTGCACTGCGGCAAACGACCGCTCGCGCCCGGGACCTCGCTGGAGCAGATCGCCAAGCTGACCTCCGGGTTCAGCGGCGCCGAGCTCGCCAACGTGGTCAACGAGGCGGCGCTGCTGACCGTCCGCGAAGGGCGCTCGGAGATGGACCAGCCGACCCTGGAGGAGGCGATCGACCGGGTCGTCGCCGGGCCGGCCCGCAAGAGCCACGTGCTCAGCGACGCCGAGCGCTGGGTGATCTCGATCCACGAGTCCGCGCACGCCGTGGTGATCCGCTCGATCGGCCAGAAATCGTCGACCCAGAAGCTCTCGATCGTCGCCCGCGGGCGGCAGATGGGGACCGCCGCGAACATGCTCACCGACCGCGACGCGGTGGTCATGCAGGAGCCCGACATGCGCCGCCACCTGCTGGCGATCGTCGCCGGCTTCGCCGCCGAGAAGATCGAGTTCGGGGTCGTCTCCACCGGCGTCCACGACGACCTCCACGCGGCGACCGGGCTGGCCCGGCAGATGGTCAGCTCCTACGGGATGTCCGAGCGGCTGGGGCCGGTGACGATCGGCGAGAAGGCCGGCGAGGTCTTCCTCGGCGCCTCGCTGCAGGAGATGGGCCAGGTCGCGCAGGCGACCCTGGAGACGATCGACGCCGAGGTCGAGCGGATCGTCGGCGAGGCGGTCGTCGAGGCGGAGGCGATCCTCAACGCCAACTGGGGCGCCGTCTATGAGACCGCGAACGCGCTGGTCGAGCACGAGACGCTCTCCGGCCACGCCCTCGACGCGGTCCTGGCCTCGGTCAAGCCGACCCTGCTCGACTTCGGCCAGCCCGAGCGCGACGGCGAGACGCAGGAGCTCGAGGCGCAGCCGGAAGGTGATTAGGCGGCGGACAGCGGCGCTCGCGGTGGCGGCGGCCCTGCTCCTCGCCGGCCCGGCAAGCGCCGCCGCCGCGGAGCCGATCTGGCGGCTCGAGCAGCCGCCGCCACCGGCCGGCAGCCCCTTCACGGTCCCGCTCGGCACCCCCGGCGACCTCCAGTTCTGGGCGCCGAACCGCGGCCTCCTCACGGTCGCCGGCAACAGCACGATCGCCCGTGGCATCTACAGCTGGAACGGCCAGAGCTGGCACCAGCTGGCGACCGTCTGCGGCGGCGCCGGCGACAGCTCGAAGATCGCCTGGGCGGGGCCCGACGAGTTCTGGGTGGTGACCGAACCGAGCCCGCCGCGGGCCGGCGCCGGGCTCGGGCTCTGCCGCTTCAAGGGCGGCCAGGTGGTCGGCTCGTGGAGCACCCGGATCGACTCCGCCGACCCCTTCCGGCAGCTGCTCTCGGCCACCTGCAACGGCCCCGGCGACTGCTGGTTCGGCGGCGTCGGCTCCCAGGACGCGCTCGGCGAGCGGGTCGGTGCCTTCCACCTGCACTGGGACGGCAGCGACCTGCACAGCGTCTACGGCCCGCAGGGGCGCGGCGTCACCGACATGGAGTTCAGCGGCGGCCAGCTGTATGAGACGACCCTGGTCGGGCGCTCGCCGGAGAACCGCTCCGAAGCGGTCGAGCTGGCCCAGCCCGAGCCGCAGCCGCGGCTGATCCACCGGGTCGGCGCGGGCTTCGCCAACGACCCGTTCGGGCCGGCGCCGCTCCCCGGGGTCCCCGGCGACGGCACCGAGCTGCTCGCCCTCGACGGCGACGGCGGCAACCTCTGGGCGGTCGGCGGTGGCGGCGCCTCCGGCCCCTCGGCGCCCATCGGCAGCTCGGTCGCGCGGCCGCCGCTGGCCGCGCGGCTGGTCGGCGGCGCGTTCCAGGAGCTGAGCCTGAGCGGCGCCGCCTTCGGCCCCAACGACCGCTTCACCGACGTCGCCGCGCTCCCCGGCAGCGGCGCCGCGATGGCGACGGTGGTGCCGTTCGCCGACCGCGGCTCCACCAACAGCAAGGCGATGGTGGCGCGGATCGAGGCCGACGGCGCGACCGCGACCACGCGCCTGCCGTCCTCCGGCGCCGGCCGCGGCAGCGCCGCCCGGATCGCCTGCCCGGCGGCGAACGAGTGCTGGCTGGTCACCTGGGGCGGCTGGCTCTTCCACTACACGCGACGGGACGCCGCTGCCGGTCGACACCGACCCGGCCTTCCAGGGCACGATCACCTTCCGCCCCAACGAGGCGGCCGAACAGTTCATCCCCGACGCCCTGCCCGAAGACGACTCGCAGCTGTTCGCCCCGGCGCCGGTCGAACGCGAAAAGGAAAAGGAAGAACGGGAGACGAAGCGGCTGCCGCCGCTGCTGAGGAAGGTCAAGTCCGACCTGCGCGGGCTGCGGCTGACGGTCAGCTTCACGGTCACCCGCAAGGCCCGGGTGCGGCTGCTGGCCAAGCGCGCCGGCCGCACCGTCGCCAGCTCGCCGAAGCGGGTCTTCGGGCCTGGCCGGCACGCGCTCACCCTGCGGCTGAGCCGCGAGCGCTACCCGACCAAGCTCGCCTTCGAGACCAGGGAGATCGGGAAGTGACGCGGGTGCGGCGCAACCGCCGCCGCCTCGCCGCGGCGGCGCTGACCTTCGCCCTCACCCTGGCCGCCGCGGCGCTGCTGGCCAGCGCCGGCAGCAGCGCCCCCGCCCCGCCCGGGACCGGCCCGCTGCCGCTGCTCGGCAGCGCCGACACCGGGATGACCCTGATGGGCTCGGCGCCGGGCGGTCTTCCCGGCGAAGCCTGGGGCTACCGCCAGCTGCCGGCCGACGTCGGCGCCGTCAGCGTCGGCTCGCAGGCGCTCCCCTTCGGGCCGCCGCTGGACCCCGCCAACCCCGGCAAACAGCTGGCGCTGCTGCGCTACACCGAGGGGCAGGCGGCTGGCAGGTCTTCCAGACCCCCCGCGACCGCAACGGCAACCCCTACCGCGGCCCGGTCCCGAACCCGCTCTCGGCGCGGATCACCCGCGCCGGCGGCGGCGTCCTGGTCGGCCGCGACGCCAGCCGCCCGGCCGACGACCAGGTGGTCGTCCTCGATCACGACCCCGGCGGCCCCTGGCAGGCGCTGGCGCCCCCGCCGCCGACGGTCCTGCTGCCGGCCGAAGGCGAACGGCCGGCCGAGGCGCTGGCCGGCGATCGCGGCTCCGGCCAGGTCGCCGTCGCCGCCTTCGAGGAAGCGGGCGGGAGGACCGGCCTCTTCTTCGGTCCGGCCGGCCGCTCCGCCGCCGACGGGATCGTCCACTTCGACGGCACCGAGTGGAGCCGCGAGCCGGTAGGCATCCCGGCCGGGTCGGAGACCCACTTCCAGATCCTCGCGATCGACGCGACCGGGCTCGGCAACGCCTGGGCGATCGCCGAGGCCGACCCGGCGCTGGGCAAATCTCTGGTCCTGCTGGAGCGCACCTCGACCCCCGGCGGCCCGCTCTGGGTCCAGCACGGGCTGGGCGGGACCCCGTTCGCGGCGACCGCGACCCCGGCCCAGGAAATCTCCGCGGTCGCGCCGCTCGGCGGCGCCGCGCAGCCGCTCACCGTGAGCGCCCACGGGGCCTGGATCGACCTCACGGCGACGATCGCCGGCGCCGCCCTCAGCGTCAGCCTCTTCTACGACATCGGCGCCGGCGCGGTGACCGGCTCCTGGTGCGACGCCGCCGCCTGCGACGAAGCGCTGGGCGCGAAGCTCTCCAGCCAGATCGGCTACCGCAGCTTCGCCTGGCCCGGCTCCGGCTTCGGGACCCGGATCGTCACCAACCCGCTCGACCCCGGCGGCAGCGAGGAAAGCAACCGCGGCACCTACCTGCGCTTCGCCGACGGCGCTTTCGCGAGGCTGCCCGGCGGCGGCGGCAGCTTCCGCCCCAGCGCCGCCTTCGCCGGCGCCGACAGCGGCTGGCTCGGCGGCCCGGTGGAGATCTCGGCGAAGGCGGCGCCGGACCGCCTCCGGCCCTGGCCGATCGCCCTGCGGGCGCCGCTGACCGCGGCGGTGAGCGCACCCGGGCAGCCGGCCGGGGCGCTGGGCTCGGCGGCGCTGGCGGTCGGCGCCGACGGCGGCGTCGCCCGCTACACCCCCGGCGCCGGCTGGCAGCGCGAGTTCCTGCTCAGCTCCAGCGGCGCCGTCAACAAGGCGACCCTGCGCGGCGTCGCCTGGCCCGAACCCGGCCACGCCTTCGCGGTCGGCGACCTCGGAGCGATGTGGCAGTGGAACGCCAGCGACGGCCTCTGGATCCCCGACCCCGGGGTGCCGATCGGGTTCCAGGGCAACCTGATGGGGATCGCCTTCGACCCCGCCGACCCGAGCCGCGGCTACGCGGTCGGCAAGGGCGGGGTGCTGCTCGAATACGGCAAGAGCTGGGAGCAGGTGGCGCTCCCGGCCGGCTTCGCCGGGGCCGACTTCACCTCGGTCGCCTTCGCCGGCAGTCAGGCGATCGTCGCCGCCGGCGGCGACCTGCTGACCGACGAGGGCGCGGGCTGGCACGTCGACGCCTCCGCCCACGCCCTGCTCGACTCGGTCCGCGGCGGCGAACCGCGGCTGCTGGCGGTCGCCGGGCTGCCCGACGGCGGCGCCGTCGCCGCCGGCCGCGACATCGTCATCGAGCGCGACGGCCCCGGCGCCCCCTGGCGCTTCTCGGGCCAGCCGCTGCCGGGCTCGACCGCGATCGCCGCGGCGGCGGTCCGCGAAGGCGCCGGGGTCAGCGCGATCGTCTCCGTCGTCCCCCAGCTGGTCTACCCGCAGTCCGACGATCTGCCGCCGCCCGACCCCAACGTGCCGCCGCCGGTGCTGCCGCCGTTCGGGCTGCCCGGCGACGGCTACCTGCTGCGCGAGACCGCGAGCGGCTGGGAAGACCAGCAGCGCTCGGCCTTCTTCGGCTCCAGCTCCGACCGCCCGATCAAGAGCGACCCGACCCTGGCGCTGCTGCTCGACCCGGCCGGCAACGGCTGGGCGCTCGGCGGCTGGAGCGGCTACGGCGACGCCGCCGGCCGCGGCACCTCGGCCACCGGCGGGGCCGCCGCCGCCGTCCGCGCCCGCGTCCGCACGGCGGCGATCGCCCGCTTCGGCGCCGGCGCCGCGGCGGCGCCCACCGCGGCGGCTTCGGCGCCGGTGGCGATGCCGGCCGGCCCGGTCCGCTTCGCGGTCGCCGGCAACGCCGCCTGCCAGGAATCCTGCGCCGACCTGGCGCCGCAGTCGATCGGCCCCGACCGCACCCTGGCGGCAGCGCTGCGGCTGGCCGCCTCGATGCACGCCGGCGACGGGCCGCGGGCGCTGCTCTACACCGGCAACCGGGTCGCCAGCGGCCTCGGCAGCGCCGACGGCGCCCGCTACGCGTCCCTGCTCGCGGCCGAGCCGAGCCTGCCGGTCTTCCCGGCGCTCGGCTCCGGCGACGTCGCCAACGGGGTCGGCGCCGGCGTCTTCCGCTCCTCCTTCGCCGCCTTCCCGGCGCCGTTCGGCGCCGGCGCGGCCGCGCCCGGGATCTCGACCGCCGGCATCCCCGGCGGCGGCTCGAGCGGCGGTGCGCGGACCCACTACGCCTTCGACATCGAGCGGCCCCGGCGGCACCGTGCGGGTGATCGTGATCGACAACTCGCAGGGCTCCCTCGCCGCCTCCGACCCCTACCAGAACCCGCCCGAGGCGCAGCTGCCCTGGCTGCGCGCGGTCCTGGCCGACGCCCGCGCCAGGGGCATCCCGACCGTGGCGATGGGCAACCGCAGCCTCAACGCCAACTTCACGCCGAAGCTCAACGTCGCCAGCGACGCCACCGAGGTCGCCCAGGCGCTGGTCGACGGCGGCGCCTCCGCCTACCTCTTCGACCGCCCGGAAGAGAACCGGGCGATGCGGATCCCGGCCGGCGGCGCGACCACGATCCCCAGCTTCGGCACCGGCACCCTCGGCTACCGCTCCGAGCTCTCCGGCGTGGTCGGAGCCAACTCCGCCGACGCCCTGTTCGGCGACTCCGGCGTGCTGCTGTTCGAGCTCGACGCCGCCGGGCGCGACCCGGCGAGCAACCGCGCCCCGGTGGCGATCCGGCTGATCCCGGTGATCCAGGACCTCTCCCTGGAGGCGACCGACGGCACCCTGCTGCGGCGCTCGATCCCCGCTCTGTTCAGCGGCCTCGGCCGGCGCCCGCTGGGCGGCGACCGCTGGGGCGCGGCCTCGGCCGGCTCCGGCATCCCCAGCCCCTCCGGCGGCGATCCCTACACCGAGTTCCCGCCCGACCAGTGCCTGGTCGCCGGCTGCGCCGACCGGGTCGAGCCCGAGTACGGCTTCAGCTCCTCGGATCCCGACATCGCCGACTTCGTCGCCCAGGACCCGGCCTCGGCCAACCTCCGCAAGCCGCTGCTCGACAAGAAGGGGAAGGTCGTCACCGACAGCTCCTCGGGGCTGCTCTGCCCCTTCAACGCCGGCACCACGACGGTCATGGTCAGCGCCGGCGGCCTCTCCTACTCGCAGCGGGTCACCGTGCAGGGGGGAAGCGTGCGCCGGCCCTGCGGGACCCGGCCGCTGCGCCCCGACCGCTTCGTCCGCGGCGCGGACCCGGGCGCGGTGCCGCCGCCCCCGCCGGCGCCGCCGCCGAGCAGCCCGCCGGTCCAGTTCACGCCGCCCGCCCCGGCCGCCGCCCCGACCGCCCCGCCGCCGCCGCCGACCCCGCCGGCCGTGATCCCTCCGGCGCCGCTCTCAGCGGCCGGCTTCGCTCCCCTCACCGTGCCGCTCGTCGCCACCGTGCCGCTGGCGATCCTGCCGCCACCGCCGCCGGTGGTGCGGCCGCTGCCGCCGGGCACCAGCGCCCCCGCCCGGACCTACCAGGTCGAGGAAAAGCGCGAAGAGGAGGCGGCGATCGAGGAATCGCACGCCTTCTCCCGGTACGAGTCCCGCGGCGAGGGGGGAGGCTCGGTCGTACCCGTCTACCTGCCGGCGCTGATCCTGGTCGCGGCGCTGATCGGCGCCACCGCCCACGGCGGCCCGCGACCGCGGCGTCAGGCGGCGCCGGTGGAAACCCGTTCGGGAGTGAAGCGGTAGCCGATCCCGAAGTGGGTGTGGATGTAGCGCCACTCCGGCGCCGCGACCTCGAGCTTGCCGCGCACCTTGCGGACCAGGACGTCGACCGAGCGGTCGCGCCGCTGCATCTCCCCGCCCCACATCAGCCGGTAGATCTCCGGCCGCTGGACGACGCTGTCGAGGCGCCTGGCGAGCAGGAAGAAGAGCTCGAACTCACGCACCGTGAAGCCGGCCCGGCGCTCCCCGGCCAGCACCTGCAGTTCGCTGGGCCGGATCTCGAGGTTGGCCAGCTGCACGGTCTCCCCGGCGGATATCGGCGGCTCGGCCAGCATCGCAGCAGACGATCCCGAAGCGCCGCGGGTCGCCGGTGAAGGGGCTGTGTCGAAGTGGAGAAGATTCTGTGAAGAAGACTCAGTCGCCCTCGAGGGCGACAGTGGTGCCGGCGTGCAGCCGCCGGCCCCCGGCCGCGGGCTTGAAGGTGACCCCGATCCGCGCCCGCAGCGGCTTGGTGCCGTCGAGCGCCGGGCGGAACCGAGCCGCCACCCGCATCACCACGTGGAAGCTGCCCTTGCCGCGGGCGCGGGTGCTGCGGCTGGCGATCTCGCGGGCCTTGGGCGGCCTGCCGAGGCGCGCGCTCGCGCGCGCCTCGATCGCCCCGGCCGCCGGCACCGAGACGGTCAGGACGACGACGCCGCCGGGTTTCGCCTTGGCGCGGACGCCGACCCGCGGGCCCGCCCGTTCGACCGTGATCGAGCTGGCCCCGCCCGGCGGGGGCGGCGGGGCCACCCCTTCGCCGGCCTCGGGCACCGCGGTCGCGAGGAAGGCGTCGGCGCGCTGGTTGGCGTCGCCGCGGAAGAGGTTGCCGGCGAACGAGGTGAAGGCGACGCGGCTGCCGTCGGCGGAGATGCTGACCCCGTCCTGGACGCCGGCGTCGATGTCGCCGCCGGAGACCGAGTGGGCGACCCGTTCGATCGTCCCCGCGGCGAGGTCGACGACGTAGAGCTCGCGGGGCCCGGCGACCGCCCGGGCGGTGCCGACGAGCTGCAGCGCCGGCAGCGTGAACTGGGTGCGGCTGGTGGTGATCGCCAGGTGGCGCCCGTCGGCGGCCATCGCGACGCCGGTCAGCGGCGAGCTGGTCGCGGTCTCGCTGCTGGAGCCGTCGCGGGTCAGCTCGACGTTGGCGGCCTTACGGGTCAGCCCCGGCGACATCTCGGTCACGTAGAGGTCGAGCCCCGGCCCGTTCTGGACCAGCGGCCGCGGCCCGGACCCGGTCAGGTAGGCCACCCGGTTGCCGTCGGCGCTCAGCGCCGGCAGCTGCGAGCCGATGTCCGAGCGGGTCGCCTCCTGGTCGACCAGCGGCCCGAAGCAGGGGCCGCTGCCGCCGGGGTCGAAGCTCGTCGTCATCCCCGGGCTCGCTTCTTCGAGCTGCCGGCAGGCGGGGTCGTCGGGATCGCCGACGCCGGTGATCCTCCGGGTCGGCTGAGCGGCGCCGAAGGGGGCCCGGCGCCAGAGGTAGTAGTTGAAGGTCGGGTCGGGATTCTCGCCGCCGAGGAAGCGGGTCTGCAGGTTGGCGTTGCGGCCGGTCCAGGCGACGGTCGAGCCGTCGGCGCTGAGCGCCGCGCCGAGCGCGCCCCCGGCCGGCGCCGGGCCCATCGTCCCGTCGCCTTCGCGGCTCGCGGTGACCAGCGTCGTCGTCTGCGCCGCGAGGTCGCGGACGAAGATCTGCCCGGCCGGCGTCGTCGTCCCGAGCTCGGCCGGCAGGTCCGATTCGGCTTCGGTGCGGAAGGCGACCCGGTTGCCGTCGGCGCTGATCGCGACCCCGGGTGAGACGTCGGCACCGGGGTCGCCGCCGGGGAAGGGGCTGGACGGGGGCGCGAAGCTGGCCGCGACCGCGCCGCCGTCGCGGGCCGAGACGAGGGCGTAGGCGTCGGCGGCGCCCGCCGGCCTGTCCATGTCGCGCACGTAGACGTCCATGCTCGAGTTGAGGTCGGCGGCGCTCAGCCTCTGCGCGGTGGTGAAGGCGACGTAGCGGCCGCTGGCGCTGATCGAGGGGTTGCCGGCGCCGCGCCGCAGGAAGGCGTTGCCGTCTTCTTCGAAGAGGTCGCCGTCGGCGACCTTGCTCAGCGCCCGCGTCTGCAGGTCGAAGCGGAAGATCCCGCCGGCCCGGTACCGGCCGGGCGGGTCGGGGTCGTCGTCGGCGAAGAAGTTGCGGGCCCGCGTCTGCATCGCCACGTAGCGGCCGTCGCCGGAGACCGCCGCGAAGCGGGTCGTGTCGTCGCCCTGTTCGAGGCGCGCGTAGTCGGCGGAGACCAGCAGCGCCCCGTCGACCCCGTCGCCGGCGTTGGCGTAGAAGGCGGATGCCGCCGGGGGTGAGGCGAGCGCCGCCGCCAGGCCTCCCAGCCCGAAGAGCAGGACTGCGGCGGCCGCCCGCGCCCTCACCCGATCCTCACGGTCCGCCGCAGCTCGGCGGCGTTGCCGGCGCGGTCGCGGACGCGGACGCCGACCCGGAAGCTGCCTCCGCCCGCGTAGACGTGGCGCCGTGCCCGGCCCGGCTTGCCGTCGCCGTAGGAGATCCGCACGGCGCTGCCCTTGATCCCGGAGCTCTCGCGCTTGGCGCCGTCGGCGAGGACGACGCTGAGCCGGCGCCCGTGCCGCCGCAGCCGCACCCGCGGCGGCCGGCGGTCGATCAGCAGCACCGCGTTGCGCGAGCCGGTCTGCTGGCCGGAGTCGTCGATCGCGAAGACCTGCACCCGGTGGCGGCCGTTGCCGATCCGCCGCGCGCGCAGCTGCGCGGAGAGGCGCCGGGTCGGTTTGCCGATCGGCTCGTCGTCGACGCTGACCGAGTACCTGACGCCGCCGATCGCGTTGGTCGCTTCCGGCCAGTGCAGGGTCACCTTCGCCTGCCGCCTCCAGCCTTCCGGCGTCTCCACGTTGAAGGGGTCGGGGGGAGCGTCGACGAAGGCGGCGACGACCTGGGCGTTGGCGCCGCTGCCCTGGGTCCAGGCGAGCAGCGCGTCGCCGAGCCCGGAGCCGCCGAGCCGCAGGTCGTCGACCGCGCCGCCGCGCGGCGAGCTCAGCGCCGCCGGCTCGGTGACCCCGTCGGCGCGTCGCTCCTGCACCCCGACGGTGCCGGCGCCGGCCCGCTGTTCGGGCCAGGCGGCGACCGCCGCGCCGGTCTCGGCGAGGTCGACCAGGGGGGTGCCGGCGACCAGGCCGCCGCCGGAGTCGGCCCGCCGCAGCGGCTTCAGCTCGCGGCTGTCGCCGGCGGCCATCTGGGCGCCCCCGGCGGCGGCGAAGCCGGCGAGGAAGGCGCTGTTGGGCTCGACCGCGACGCTGGGCTCGCCGAGGCCGGCCTGGAGCCCACCGTCGACCAGCCGCGGCACCGCGAAGGCGGCGCCTTCGGCGGAGAAGGCGTCGGGGATCTCGTTCACGAAGAGGCGCGGACCGCCCAGCGCGGCCGACTGGCCGGGCTGCTGGCGCAGCGCCACCGCCGCCTGGCCGAAGCCGGCGACGTCGAGCGCGAAGGCGTCGGCGGGGCCGCGCAGCGGGCTGCCTTCCCAGCTCGCCGGGCCGACCGGCAGCGGCACCCCGACCGAGGTCCCGAACAGCCGCCGGGCCCAGATCCGGTCGATGAATTCGTCGTCGGGCTCCTGCCAGGCGACGAGGCCGTTGCCGCGCAGGTCGATCCCCACCCGCGGCCCGGTCGCTGCGACCGGCAGCCGCACCGGGCCCGCCGGGTTGCGGTTGACGGCGCTGCCGAAGGCCGACCAGAGGCGGTTGTTGTAGCGGGCGACCCGCACGCTAGCGCCGACATAGCCGGGCGGGTTGAGGGCGCTGGTATCGGTGAGGACGACGTAGGCGAGGTAGGCCTGGCCGCCGGCGTTCATCGTCAGGTCGGGGAAGGTCGCGGTCGCCTCGCCGACGTTGAAGTCGACCGGGACCGGCGCCTGGAAGCCCTGGGCGCCGGGGTCGAGCGTGGCCGAGAACATGCGGTCGCTGCCGACCCCGAACTCCTGCACCCAGGTGACCAGCAGGCGGCCGCCGTCGCCGGCGGCGATCCGCGGCCAGCTGGAGTCGAATTCCTGGCCGAGGTCGACCCGCTGCGGCGGCGCCCAGGCGCCGGCGGCGAAGCGGGCGACGAAGACGTGGTTGCGGCCGCCCTGCTTGCGCAGGTAGACGACGCCGCCACCGCCGTCGGGGGCCATCGCCGCGCCGGCGGCGCCGACCACTTCCGGGCTCGGCCCGTCGAGCACCACCGGGGCGGAGACTTCGGCCGCGGCCGGGGCTGCCCAGAGGCAGAACAGCAGGAGGAGAGCGGCCACGCGCATCGCCCCGAAGCCTCGCGGGCGGGCGCTCCGGAGTTGTAACCAGGGGGCTACCAGGTGGTTAAGGCGCCGCCCGGGATCCCGCCCCGCGAGCCGCATCGCGGAAAGTTTTGATCCGCCCCGGCGGCGGCCCGCGTAGGGAACCGGCGTAAGCGCAAACCAGCGAGGAGGCGATTCGATGCCTGGCAGCAAGGAACGCGAGAAATCTGCAGGACAGGGAAAGAGCGCGGTCGCGCGCGCTGTGGGCGACCCCGTCTCCCGCCGCAAGTTCATGGCCCTCACCGGTGGCTCCGCCGCCGCCGCGGCCTTCCTGGCCGCCTGCGGCAGCGACGACGACACGTCGATGTCGGGAGCGACCACCACCGCGCCGGCGGCCGGCGACAGCGAAACCGCCCAGTTCGGCAAGGGCGACCTCGGGATCGTCAACTACGCGCTCACCCTCGAGTACCTCGAGGCGGCCTTCTACGCCGACGTAGTCAAGAGCGGCCTGTTCAAGGGCGCCGAGCTGAAGACGATCGAAAAGTTCGGCCAGGAGGAGCAGGAACACGTCGAAGCGCTGACCGCCGCCGCGAAGGAACTGGGCGGCAAGCCGGCGCCGGAACCGAAAGCCGAATTCCCGCTGGAAAGCGCGAAAGCGGTGGTCGAACTGGCCGGGACCGTCGAGAACCTCGGCGCCGCCGCCTACCTCGGCCAGGCGGCCAACATCCAGAGCCCGGACGTGCTCGCCTCGGCGCTCGCGATCCACAGCGTCGAGGGGCGCCACGCGGCGACCCTGAACACGCTGCTGGGGCAGCCGATCACCCCCGACGGCGCCTTCGCCAAGCCGGCGGACGCCGCCACCGTCCTCAAATCCGTCGAACCCTTCATCGTCGGCTGACCCGGCGCTAGAGAGCGAAAGGAGCAAGCGATGACCCAGAACGAACTAGCCCACCCGGAGCTCGCCGGCATCACCGTCGACGAGGACAGCGAGGACATCTCCCGCAGCGAGGTGATCCTCAAGGGAGCGCTGGCCGCGGGCGCCGTCTACGGCACCTTCATGGTCGGCCCCTTCGTCCGCAAGGCGCTGGCGATGAGCGGCGGCGGCGACGTCGACATCCTCAACTTCGCCCTCACCCTCGAGTACCTGGAGACGTCCTTCTACGAGGAAGCGAAATCCAGGGCCGGGGCCAAGGGCGAGCTGAAGAGCCTGGTCGACCTGATCGCCAAGGACGAGAAGCAGCACGTCGAAGCGCTGACGGCGACGATCAAGCAGCTCGGCGGCAAGCCGGTCGCGGAGCCGAAATTCGACTTCGCCTACAGCGACACCGCCGGCTTCCTCAAACTGGCTCAGACCTTCGAGGACACCGGGGTCAGCGCCTACAACGGGGCGGCGCCGGAAATCAAGTCCAAAGAAGTGCTCGCGGCGGCCGGCTCGATCGTCCAGGTCGAGGCCCGGCACGCGGCGGCGATCCGCCTCCAGAACAAGGAAGAACCGTCCCCCGACGCCTTCGACCCCTCGCTCGACGAAGCGCAGGTGCTGAAGGCCGTCGAACCGTTCATCGCCTAGTCGGCGACGGCACGGGTCGCGGGCGGGACAATCGAGAGCACGATGACGATCAGGAGGGAGAAGGCCGAGCGGCTGGCCGACGAGGAGCTGATGCCGCTGATCGGGGAAAAGGACCCCGAGGCCTTCGAGGTCTTCTACGACCGCCACGGCGGCGTCGCCTTCTCGCTGGCGTACAGGATCGTCGGCGAGCGGGCGGCCGCCGAGGACGTCACCCAGGAGGCCTTCATCTCCCTCTGGCGCAGCGGCGCCCGCTTCGACTCGACCCGCGGCAGCGTCCGGTCCTGGATGCTCAGCATCGTCCGCAACCGGGCGATCGACTTCCTCCGCAGCAAGGCCGGCAAAGCCCCGAAGCTGGCCTTCGACGACGACGCGATCCTCGAGCAGCGCCCCTCCGGGGAGTTGACCGAGGACGAGGCGCTGCGGCGGGAGACGGCGAGCGAGGTGCGGGGGGCGCTCGGCGAGCTGCCGGGCGACCAGTCGAAGGTGATCGAGCTGGCCTACTTCGGCGGCTTCTCGCATTCGGAGATCGCACAGATGCTCGGGGTTCCACTCGGCACGGTGAAGGGACGGATGAGATTGGGCCTGGAGAAGATTCGCGGCGAGCTGGCGGAGGGACTGGCATGACGAGCGAGCACGACAACCGCTGGCGCGACGAGGTCGCTGCCTACGCCCTGGGGGCGCTGGACGAGACCGAGGCGCGCCAGCTCGAGGCCCACATGGACGGCTGCGAACGCTGCCGCTCGGAGCTGCGCTGGCTGACGCCGGCGGTGGCGCTGCTGCCGGAGAGCGCCGAGCGGGCCGAGCCATCGCGCCGGGTCCGCGACAGCGTGATGGCCGAGGTCCGGGCCGACGCCAGGCGCGAGCAGGCCAGGCGCGCCGCCGCGCGCGGCGGCTGGCTGGGGCGGATCCACGTCGGCTCCTTCGGCTGGCGCCCGCTCGCCGGCCTGGCGGCCCTGGCCCTGGCCGTGGTCGCGATCGGCGGCTACGAGATCGGCAGCAGCGACCCCGGCGCCGGCGGGACGGCGCCGCCGCTGAAGCTGACCGACGCCGGCGTCGCCGCGGAAATGATCTCCGAAGGGGACGGCGGCACGCTGAAGCTGGCCAACGTCAAGCAGCTGCCGAGCGACCGCGTGCTCGAGGCCTGGGTCCAGCGCGACGGCGAAATCGAAGCGGTGCCGGCGCTGTTCGTCCCCGACCGCGAGGGCCAGGCTTCGACCAGGATCGCCGACATGGACGGGGTCGAAATCGTGATGGTCACCAGCGAGCCCGACGGCGGCAGCGAGGCTCCCACCTCGGACCCGATCCTGACCATGCCGATCCCCGAGTAGATCAGGCGCCTGCAAACCGGCGCCTGGCTGTGTCCTCGGTCGGCCGCCGGCGGGTCACGCACTGAAGTGCGCTCCCCTTGGCAGCCTCCCTGCGTCCTTGCCAGGCTTGGTTTTCGGCGCCTGAAGTGGGTGGCGTAACGGGCTAGCGCCCGTAGCGGTCCGAGCTGAGGACGAGCTGCTCTGGGATCGCGGCGCGGGGCGGCGGTGCCGGGTCGGCGCGGACCGAGACGGTCTCGGCGACGCTGCGGCTGACCTCGTGCCTGCCGTCGGCGGAGGCGATCACGACCCGCTCCTCGTCGGAGCTCTCGACCTTGCCCTCGAGGCCGGGGTCGAGGCCGGCGGCCTTGAGGTAGTGCAGCAGGTCCTCGGCCTCGTTCTCGAAGCGCAGGACGACGACGTCGGCGCCGACCGAGACGTCGGCCAGCAGCGAGCCCTGCTCGCGGATCCCCTCGATGATCGGGTGGCCGTGGGGGCAGGTGGTGGCGTCGCCGATCGCCGCCCGCATCCGCTCCTCGAGGACCGGCGACATCGCGTGCTCGATCCGCTCGGCCTCCTCGTGGACCTCGTCCCAGGGGATGCCGAGGACGTCGGTGAGGAAGCGCTCGATCATCCGGTGGCGCTGGACGATGTGGGTCGCGTGCACGCGACCGGACTCGGTGAAGGAGAGCGATTTGTTCGCGTTGCGCTCGACGTAGCCGTCCTCGACCAGGCGGCCGACCATCTCGTGCACGGTCGGGGGCGAGAGCTGCATCGCGCGGGCGATGTTGGCGCCGGTCATCGGCAGCCCGGCCTCCTCCAGCCAGAACATGATCTCCAAGTACTCCTGCTCCGCGACGGTGGCGGTCTCCGACGACACGCTGCTCCTCTCGATCGAACGTTCGAACCGATAGTAATCGGCGCGCGCGGGCGGCGGCCCGGGCGCTTTTTAATCGGGGTTTATTAGGTCGGCCTAACCTCGCTGGCCGCATGGTCCCGGACCCGACCACCGGCGCTCACCTCAGCCACCTCGCCGTCGTCCTCGACAGCGGCCTGCTGGTCTTCCGCGAGGGCCTGGAGACGATCTTGGTGCTGGCCGCGATCACCGCCAGCCTGCTCGGCACCGCCGCCGTCTACCGCCGCCCGATCGCCGCCGGGGCGGGGGTCGGCTTCGGGCTGACGATCGCCACCTGGTTCCTCGCCGCCTGGGCGATCGGCCAGCTCGGCGCCGGCGGCCTCGCGGTGCAGGCGGCGACCGGGCTGCTCGCCGTGATCGTCCTGCTGGTGGTGATGAACTGGTTCTTCCACCGGGTCTACTGGACCGGCTGGATCTCCAACCGCAACCGCCGGCGCCGGCGGATCCTCGAGGGGGTCGGCGTCGACAGCCGCCGCGGGGTCCTGCTCGGGTTCGTCGCCCTCGGCCTCACCTCGGTCTACCGCGAGGGCTTCGAGGTCGTCCTCTTCCTGCAGAACCTGCGGCTCTCCTACGGGCCGGGGACGGTGCTGGAGGGGGCGGCGCTGGGGCTGGCGCTGACCCTGGCGGTCGGCGCCCTCACCTTCCTCGCCCACCGCAAGCTCCACTACAAGCGGATGCTGGTCCTGACCGGCGTCCTGCTCGGGGTGGTGCTGATCGTGATGGTCGGCGAGAGCGTCCAGGAGATGCAGCTCGCCGGCTGGCTGCCGAGCACCGAAGTCGGGGTGGCGATCCCCGAATGGGCCGGCCTCTGGTTCGCCGTCTTCCCGACCGTCGAGGGGCTGGTCGCGCAGGCGCTGGCGGCGGCGCTGGTGATCGGCTCCTACTACGGGGCCGAGTACGTGCGGGTGCGGCGGCCGCGGCGGCTCGCCGCTAGCGCCGCTCCATCAGGCTCGTGACCACGGCCTCGTAGAAGCCGTCGCCGTTGCTGCCCTCGGTGACGGTGACGTTGTCCCAGGCGGGCAGCGCCGCGCGGATCCCGGCGTCACGCTCGGGCCCGTTGGCGACGACGAAGAAGCGGCCGACCGCGGCGGCCACCTCGAGGTCCTCGATCGAGTCGCCGACGGCGATGCACTCGGCCGGGTCGTAGCCGCGGGCGCGGGCGTGGGCGGCGGCGGCGTTGGCCTTGCTGACCATCCGCGGGACCAGGTGGTAGGCGTGGGTGCGGCCCTCGACGGTCGCCATCGGGGTGCCGATCGCGCCGTTGTCGAGCAGCCGCAGGTCGCCGTCCCCGCGCTCCTCCAGCAGGGCGTTGGCCTCCCCGACGTCGACCTTGCCGCGGAAGAGGTGGGAGAGGACGCGGCCGTGGTGCCACGGGTGGTGGTACTCGAGGTGGCCCGGGAAACGCTCGAAGAGCGCCCGCGGCGTGCCCCTGGCCTCCATCTGCTCGTAGATCGTCCCGTCCTCGCCCGGCTGCAGGTCGCCGGTCAGCAGCGTCGTCTCGCCTTCGATCGCGTAGGCGCAGCCGGCCTCGTAGATGTAGGAGGGCTGGCCCATCAGCCGGGCCAGCTCGTGGACCTGCGGCTCGCGGCGGCCGGACATGACGACGATCTCCACCCCGGCCCGGTGGCAGGCCTCGATCCCCCGCGCCGGCGCCATCGAGAAGGCGCCCTCGGCGTCGCGGAAGAGCGAGCCGCGGGGCCCCAGCAGGGTCCCGTCGAGGTCGGTGTAGACGCAGCGGAGGGGCATCGGTCCGGCCGCTACCGTAGCGGCGATGGATTGGAGACTCGCCGACCGCACGCTCGATCTGGCCCAGCCGCTCGGCGCCGGGATCGTCAACGTCACCGTCGACTCGATGTTCGAGGGAGCCCGCAGCGGCACCCCCGAGCAGGCGGTCGCCGACGGCCTGGCGCTGGCCGGGGCCGGCTTCGACATGCTCGACCTCGGCGCCGTCGCCGCCAAGGCCGGCCCCCCGGTCGCCCCCGCGGACGAGGCCGCCGCACTGGTCCCGGCGATCGAAGGGCTCACCCGGGCTCCCTCCCCATCCCGTGGTTCTTTTGTCGTGCATGGGACTACTAAGGAACCACGCGATGGGGGTGGGGTGCCGATCTCGGCCGACACCTTCTCGGTCGAGGTGGCGCGGGCGGCGCTGGCCGCAGGGGCGCACGCCGTCAACGACATCTCCGGTGGCTCCGAGGAGATGTTCGGGCTGGTCGCCGAGCGCGGCTGCGGCTACGTGCTGATGCACATCGAGGGACCGCCGCGGGTCGACCGGCCCTGGCGCGAGTACGGCGATGTCGTCGACCACCTCAAGGCCTGGTTCGAGGGGAGAGTCGAGCTGGCGCGGGAGCTTGGCGTCGCGGTGGAGCAGATCGCGATCGACCCCGGACTCGACTTCGACCTCAGTCCCGACCAGGACCTGGAGATCCTGCGGCGGCTCGGCGAGCTGCGGGCGCTCGGGCTGCCGCTCTACGTCTCGCTCTCGCGCAAGGACTTCATCGGCGCCGTGCTGGCCGGCTCCTGGGAGGGCCGCTGGCCGGCCGGCCAGCGCGAGTGGGGGACGGTCGCCGCGGTCGCCCTGGCGGTCCGCGAGGGCGCCGACATCCTCCGTATCCACGACCGCAGCTCGCTGCAGGCGATGCGCCTGGCCGGCCAGATCGCCCGGCCCGCGCGGAGCCCCGCCTGATGGCGCGCGGCGCCAGCCTGCTCGCCCACCCCTGGTCGGTGGCGATCGACCCGGCGCGGCGCGACGGGCGGATCGTCGCCGAGAGCTCGGAGGCCGACCGCGCCGCCCGCCCGGTCAGCCTTCCCGAGGGGCTCGACCCGGCGCTCGTCGCGTCGCTCCGGCGGGCCGGGATCGAGCGCCTCTACAGCCACCAGCTAGCCGCCTACGAGGCCGCCGCCGGCTCGAACCTGGTGATCACCAGCGGCACCGCGTCCGGCAAGAGCCTCGCCTTCAACCTGCCGGTTCTCGACGGGATCGCCGCCGACCCGAAGAACCGCGCCCTCTACCTCTACCCGACCAAGGCGCTGGCCCAGGACCAGGCGCGCAAGCTGGCCCAGCTGCGGCCGCCGGGGCTGCGCGAGGCGATCTACGACGGCGACACGCCGAAGGAAGAGCGGCCGGCGATCCGGCGCGCCAACAACCTCGTCCTCACCAACCCCGACATGCTCCACGTCGGCCTCCTCCCCCACCACAAGAGCTGGGGCGACTTCCTCGCCAACCTGCGCTGGGTCGTCGTCGACGAGGCCCATACCTACCGTGGGGTCTTCGGCTCACACGTCGCCAACGTGCTGCGGCGGCTGCGGCGGATCGCCCGCGCCTACGGCTCCGAGCCGCGCTTCCTGCTCGCCTCGGCGACGATCGCCAACCCGGTCGAGCTGGCCGAGCGGCTGGTCGGCACCCCGTTCGAGCTGATCGACGACGACGGCGCCCCGCGGGCCGGGCGCGAGATCGCGATGTGGAACCCACCGCTGCTCGACAGGGCGACCGGGGCGCGGCGCTCGGCGCTCTCGGAGGCCGCCGACCTGCTGGCCGAGCTGGTCAGCCAGGGGGTGCGGACGATCTGCTTCCTCAAAAGCCGCCGCGGGATCGAGCTGATCCAGCGCTTCGCCCGCGAGAACCTCGAGCGCCGCGGCAAGCCGGAGCTGGCGGCGCGGATCGCCCCCTACCGCGGTGGCTACACGCCCCAGCAGCGACGCGAGATCGAGGACCGGCTGAGTCGCGGCGAGCTGCTGGCGGTGGTCGCCACCGACGCGCTGGAGCTGGGGATCGACGTCGGCGAGCTCGACGCGGCGATCTGCGTCACCTTCCCCGGCACGGTCGCCAGCCTGCGGCAGATGTGGGGCCGGGCGGGGCGCCGCCGGCGCGGGCTGGCCGTCTACGTCGCCGGCCAGGACGCGCTGGACCAGTTCTTCTGCCGCCACCCGGAGGAGTTCCTCGAGCGGCCGGTCGAGGCGGCGATCCTCGACCACGCGAACGAGCAGATCGCCGGCCGCCACCTGGTCGCCGCCGCCTATGAGCTGCCGCTCTCCGACCAGGACGGGGACATATTCGGGCCCGAGTGGCGCGAGCGGGCGGAGCGGCTGCTGGTCGCCGGCGAGCTGCGCCAGGCCGGCGGCAAGCTGCTGCCGCGCCGCAACGACTTCGTCGCCTCGCGGATCCCGCTGCGCTCGGCCTCGGCCGACTCGGTCGCGGTGATCGAGCGCGAGTCGGGGGAGATGCTGGGCCTGGTCGAGGCCGAGCGCGCCTTCACGACGATCCATCCCGGCGCCGTCTACCTGCACCTCGGCCGCTCCTACGAGGTCGAGCGGCTCGACGTCTCCGAGCGCCGCGCGGTGGTCTCCGCCTTCGACGGCGACTGGTACACGCGGCCGAAGAAGGAGACCGACGTCTACATCGAGCGGATCCACGAGCAGCGCACGGTCGCCGGCGTCGAGCTGCACTTCGGCGAGGTCTCGGTCTCCGAGCAGGTGATCGCCTTCCAGCGCGTCTCGATCTCCGAGCAGGAGCCGATCGACATCGTCGCCCTGGAGCTGCCGGAGCAGAGCTTCGTCACCCAGGCCCTCTGGTACGTGCTGCCGGAGCGGCTCAGCGGGGCGCTGCCCCCCGACGTCCTGCTCGGCGCCCTGCACGCGACCGAGCACGGCCAGATCGCGGTGCTGCCGCTGATCGCGATGTGCGACCGCTGGGACATCGGCGGCCTCTCGACCAACGTCCACTTCCAGACCGGGCGCGCGACGATCTTCATCTACGACGGCCACCCCGGCGGCGTGGGAATCACCCGCCGCGGGTATGAGCTGTTTGAGCGGTTGCTCGGCGATGCGGAGCGGCTGATCGCGGAGTGTCCGTGCGAGTCGGGGTGCCCGTCATGCGTGCAGAGCCCGAAGTGCGGAAATCTCAACGAACCGCTGCACAAGGCGGGGGCGCTGGAGCTGATGGGCCAGATGAAAGGAACGGCGGGCAGATGAGCGAGAACGGCGACTTGGGCGGGAGCGGGGAGAGCCGGCGACCGCGGCAGGTGGCGGTGATCGGGGCCGGCAGCTGCGAGGTCGGCGCGGAGCCGTGGCTGCTGGCCGAAGAGGTCGGCGGGCGCCTCGCACAGGCCGGGATCGCGGTCGTCTGCGGCGGCCTCGGCGGGGTGATGGAAGCGGCCTGCCGCGGCGCCGCCGGCGCCGGCGGGACGGCGATCGGGATCGTCCCCGGCGACTCGGTCGAGGAAGCGAACCCCTACTGCACCCAGGTCGTCGCCACCGGGATCGGCCACGCCCGCAACCTCTCCGTGGTCAGCTCCGGCGACGCCGTGATCGCGGTCACGGGGGAGTGGGGGACGCTCTCGGAGATCGGCTACGCGCGGGCGATCGGCCGCCCCGTGGTCACCCTGCGGAGCTGGACCCTGATCGGCCGCGGCGAGATGGAGGGCGCCCCGGGCCTGCTCCCGGTCGACAGCGCCGAGGCCGCGGTCGCCGCGGTCCAGCAGGTCCTCGCCCCGGCCTAGCGGGACCGGCCGGGCCAGAGCTCGCGCAGCGCCAGCACCGCGAAGGCGTGCGGCCAGGCGAGCGGCGTGGTCGAGGCGGGGATGCCGGTGTCGGCGTCGACCCGCTCCGGGAGCGCGCCGGCCGGGGTGGCCGCGCGGCGCAGATCGGCGAGCAGCGCCAGCGCCTGCCGCCGCTGCCCGAGCGCGGCCAGGCTCCAGGCGCTCCAGGCGGTCGGTGCCATCCACGGGTCCTCGCCGCCGTGCCAGGCGGAACCGGGCGTGATCCCGAACCGGGTGCCGCCCGCGGCGAGGCGCAGCAGGGTGCGGCGGACCTGCGGGTAGAGCGCCGGCGCCGGGAACGGGCGCACCGCCCAGGCCGCGGCCGAGTCGAGCCCGGAGCCCGGCTCGCCGGCGCGCCGCACCAGGCCGGCGGGAGTCGCGAACGTTTCCGACATATTGGGCGCCAGAGCGCCCAATATGTCGGAAGCGCGGGAGGCGATCGCGTTGCCGAGGTAGTCGCCCGGCTCGCCCTCCTGGTAATCGGCGAGGTCGCGCCAGGGGACGAGGTGCGTGGGGGAGAGGATGCGGGCGGCGTGGCGGGCGCTGGAGATCAGACCGCTGGCCTGGGCCGCCGCCGCGGTCCAGCCGATCGCGTCGCCCTGGGCCTCGCGTCCCGGCACCGGGCTGCCGTCGCCGCGGAAGCGAGCCGCCCCTTCGAGGTCGGCCCCGAGCAGGAACCGGGTCGCCCGCTCGGCCTCTCCCCGGTAGCCGGCGGCGGCGAAGGCGAGCGCCGCGGTCGCGGCGTCGCGCGGCCAGACGTAGGCCCAGCTGTCGCGGGCGCCGGCGGCGACGGCCCCGCTCTCGCGGTCGGTCAGCGCCCGCAGGGTCAGCAGCGAGCGCCCGTACATGCGCTGCGCCCAGGTCGGGGCGTCGGGCCCGAGCGGCCGGGCCCGGGACAGCCAGCGGCGATCGGCTGCTGCGGCGGACCGGATCACTCGCGAAACGGACTGGGAAGCGGTTTGCGATTCGCTCCGAGCCGCATCCCCCGCTGCCGCGCCAGGGACGACGGGGACAGCTCGACTCACCCCGCAAAGCAGGTCGAGCTGTCCCCGTCGTCGTTCGCGCAGGCAGCGAATCCGGGCTCCCTCCTCCACGAGGCCCTCTACGTCGACCCTCACCGAAGGGACCGCGCTCCCGCCGCTCGTCGCCACCGAGAACGCCAGCCGCTCGGCGTCGGTCCCCACGCTCACCGTCACCCGCACCCGCCCGAACCGCCCCACGGTCCGCACCACGTTCGTCCCCGCCAGGTACCGCTGCGCGACCGCGTCCGCCTGCCAAAGGCCCAGCGCCGGCCCCCCGTCGATCGCCACCCGCGGCACGATCCCGGTGTCGGCGGGAACGGTCCCCGCCACCTGCCGGGCCGACGGGTTGTCGATCAGCGCCGGCCCCGCCGGCCCGGACCGCAGGTCGACCACGTCGCCGTAGGCGTCGACCGCCGCGGTCAGCCCGCCGGAGCCGGCGACCGCGGTGCCGAGGAACGGCGGCGGCTGCCCGGGCAATGCCGGCGGCGTCCGCGGATCGGCCCCGGAGCCGCCCGAGAGCGCCAGCAGACCCAGCACCACCACGGCGCCGAGCGCCAGCGCTGCACGAGTCCAGGCCACGCCCCAATGCAAGCAGCCTCGCCGCCCTCCGGCCGCTAGCCTTCCCGCTGCGCGAGTCGCTCGCGCTCCCAGGCGAGGTAGCTCAGTTGGTAGAGCACACGACTGAAAATCGTGGTGTCGCGGGTTCGAATCCCGCCCTCGCCATCACGTCAGCCGCCTGCCGGGCTGGCCAGGAGGTCTAGGCGCTTTGGGCGTCGCGCTGGCGGCGCAGGAGCCACCAGTCGACCACGTAGCCGCCGAAGGGCAGCACGGCGCCGACCAGGATCCAGAAGGTGGCCTTGCCGCTCCAGCCCTCCTCGGCGCGGATCGTCAGGGCGATCGCGACGTAGGCGATGAAGAGGAGGCCGTGGATCGGGCCGAGGATCTGGACGCCGACTTCGCCGCCGTCGGTGCGTTTGATCACCGTCGCGACGAGGAGGGCGAGGAAGCTGGTCGCCTCGGCCAGGGCGACGTAGCGGAAGGACTTCAGGTTCACGTCAGAGGACCCTAATGGCTGCTGGCCGCCCGCGGTTTGGACATTCATCACCCAGGGGTAGGTGCCCCGGGTGGCAACCGAGATCGCCGAGAACCCCGACCGCTCGCGCTTCGAGCTGCGCCTCGACGGCGAGCTGGTGGCGGTCGCCGACTACATCCGCGCCGAGTCGGTCGACTCCTTCGTCCACACCGAGACGATCGCCCGCTTCCGCGGCCGCGGGCTGGCCGGGCAGCTGACCGGTTTCGCGCTCGAGGCGAGCCAGGCGGCGGGGCGGGAGATCCTCCCCTACTGCTGGTTCGTCAGCGAGTACATCGCCGAGCACCCGCAGTTCCTCGATCTCGTCCCGGTCGACCGTCGCGGCGAGTTCCGCCTGCCCAGCGCCGTCGGCTGAGCCGCGGCGCTCAGTGGCCGGAGGCCGAGAAGTGCTGGAAGTCCTTCGGCCAGGACCAGTCGCCGCCCCACTCCCAGCCGATCGCCGCGAAGGCGTCGACCACCGGCCCGCGCCGGTGGATCAGTCCCTTGGCGCGCTGGGAGCGGTCGAAGTAGGGGGCGCCGGCGGGCGGTGAGACGTAGCCGTCGCTGTCGGCGTAGGGGTTCTCGACCGGGTTGACGTCGATCGCTCGGCCGTAGGCATGTTCGGACCATTCGTCGGTCCCGGCGACGAACCGGCAGTTGAAGGCGGAGGTGTTGTCGGCGTCCATGCTGCGGTGGTCGTCGGCCCCGTAGGCGTCGACCAGGCGCATGCGGCGGATCGGGAAGTGGAGGCGGAAGAGCCGGCGCATCGCCCGCGTCATCCCCCGGGCGGAGTCCTCGTGGACGACCAGGCGGCCGCGGTGGACCCGGCCGTCGAAGCCCCAGTGCCGCACCTTCAGCAGCCGCAGATCGTTCAACCCGACCGGGCAGCCGCGGTGCCAGGAGACGCCGACCATCCGCTCCCGCGTCGGCTGGTCGATCGGGCCGAAGGCGAAGCCGGGACGGGCCGCGCTCGCGCCCGGGGGCCCGAGGACGGCGCCCATCGCGAGCGTCGCCAGGAGGATCAGGCCGGCGCGCTTCATCGCCCTCCAGGCTAGAGCCCACCCCAGCGCGATCGCTCCCGGATAGGAGGACAGCTGCGCCCGGACCGATAATGCGCGGCGATGCGGCTGAGCCGACACCCCGGGCGCGTGCTGGCGGCGATCTACGCCGGCGGCGTCGTCGGGGCGCTCTTGCGGGTCGGCCTCGCTGAGGCCTTCCCGCCCGCCGCCGGGACCTGGCCCTGGCCGACCTTCGCGGTCAACATGGTCGGGGCGCTGGCGCTCGGCTACTTCTTCGCCCTCTACCGCGACCACCCCGCCGAGAGCCTGCGCCACCCCTTCCTCGGGACCGGGATCTGCGGCACCCTGACCACCTTCTCGACCCTGCAGCTCGAGCTCTACGAGCTGGTCGACGGCGGCGAGGTCGGCCTCGCCGCCGCCTACTGCGCCGCCACCGTGGCTGCCGGCTACCTGCTGCTGCGGATCGGGATCGGGCTGGAGGCGCGGCGGCCGGGCGCCGGGGCGACGGAGGCGGCAGGGTGAGCGCGGTCGCCTGGATCGGGGTCGGGCTGCTCGGTGGGATCGCGGCCGGCGCCCGCTTCCTGCTCGACTTCGAGATCTCGCTGCGCAACCGCGGCCGTTTCCCGGTCGGGATCCTCGCGGTCAACCTGCTGGGGGCGCTGGCGCTGGGGATCGTCGCCGGCGCCGGCCTCGACGGCGAGACGCGCGTCGTCGTCGCCGGTGGCGCGATCGGCTCCTTCACCACCTTCTCGACCTGGATCCTCGACACCCACCGCCTCGAGCGCGGCGGCGACCTCGACCTCGCCCTGCTCAACATCGGCCTCTCGATCGTCGCCGGCTTCGCCGCCGTCACCCTCGGCCACTGCCTCGGCTCCCTCTGACGGGGCAGAACGCCAAGCCCAGCCGGGGCAGTGGGGCGTACTTTGGAATTGATCCAAATTGGATATGGTGGGTCGCGGTGCTCGCCGACCAAGTTGAGATCAGGGAGCAGCTGCGCGACCGCGGGCTGCGGGCGACCGGCTCGCGGGTCGCCGTCTACAGGGCCGTGACCGAGCTGCCGGGCCATCCCGACGTGCAGGAGATCCTCGCCCGGGTCCAGGCCGGAGGCTTCTCGATCTCGACCCAGGCGGTCTACGACTGCCTGGCGATGCTGACCGGGGCGGGATTGCTGCGGCGGATCGAGCCGGCCGGCAGCCCCTCGCGCTACGAGACGCGGGTCGACGACAACCACCACCACATCGTCTGCCGCGCCTGCGGCGCGACCGAGGACATAGATTGCGCGGTCGGCGCGGCGCCGTGCCTGGAGCCGGCCGACGCCGCCGGCTTCGCGGTCGACGAGGCCGAGGTCACCTTCTGGGGCCTCTGTCCCAACTGCAAGAACTAGAACCAAGCGGAGGAGCGAAGAACGATGAGCGACGAGACGAAGCGACCGACCACCACCACGGACTCCGGGATCCCGATGACCAGCGACGAACGCTCGCTGACCGTCGGCGAGCAGGGGCCGACGGTCCTCCACGACCACGCCACGGTGCAGAAGATGCAGCACTTCAACCGCGAGCGGGTCCCCGAGCGCGTCGTCCACGCCAAGGGCAGCGCCGCTCACGGCTTCTTCGAAGTCACCGAGGACGTCTCCCAGTTCACCAAGGCCGGCCTCTTCCAGCCGGGCGCGAAGACGCCGCTCTTCCTGCGCTTCTCGACCGTCGCCGGCGAGCTCGGCTCCCCCGACACCGCCCGCGACCCGCGCGGCTTCGCGATCAAGTTCTACACCGAGGAAGGCAACTACGACCTGGTCGGCAACAACACCCCGGTCTTCTTCATCCGCGACGCCTCCAAGTTCTCCGACTTCATCCACTCGCAGAAGCGCCTGCCCGACACCGGCATGCGCTCCAACGACATGCAGTGGGACTTCTGGACGCTCTCGCCGGAGTCGGCCCACCAGGTGACGATCCTGATGTCCGACCGCGGCACCCCGCGCACCCTGCGCCACATGAACGGCTACGGCAGCCACACCTTCTCCTGGGTCAACGCGGCCGGCGAGAAGTTCTGGGTCAAGTACCACTTCAAGACGGTCCAGGGGATCGAGAACAACACCGAAGACGAGGCCGTGGCGATGGCCGCCGAGGACCCCGACGCGCACCGCCGCGACCTGCGCAAGGCGATCGACGACGGCGACGCTCCCGAATGGCGCCTGGAGATGCAGATCATGCCCTTCGAGGAGGCCGCCGCCTACCGCTTCAACCCGTTCGACCTGACCAAGGTCTGGCCGCACTCCGACTACGCCCCGATCCAGGTCGGCCGGATGGTCCTCGACCGCAACCCCGAGCACTTCTTCAACGAGGTCGAGCAGTCGGGCTTCTCGCCCGCCAACCTGGTGCCGGGGATCGGCCTCAGCCCGGACAAGATGCTGATGGGCCGGATCTTCAGCTACCACGACACCCACCTGCACCGGATCGGCGCCAACTACGAGCAGCTGCCGATCAACTCGCCGAAGTCCCCGGTCCACTCCTATAACCAGGACGGGCCGATGAGCTACCACCACTCCGGCGACCAGCCGGTCTACGCGCCGAACACCAAGGGCGGCCCCGAGGCCGACCCGGCCAACGGCGCCGAGCTGAGCTGGGGAGTCGACGGAGCCGAGATCGGCCGCTACGCGAACCCCAAGCACGCCGAGGACGACGACTTCGGCCAGGCCGGGACGCTCTACCGCGAGATCATGGACGGCGGCGAGCGCGACCGGCTGGTCGAGAACATCGTCGGCCACGCCAGCGCCGAGGTCTCCAGCGAGGTGCAGGCGCGGGTCGTCGAGTACTGGACCCAGGTCGACTCCGAGCTGGGCTCGCGGGTGGATGCCGGTCTCAAAGGCGCCGAGCAGGGCGCCACGCCGCCGCAGGCCGAGATTCCCTCAGGCGTCTAGCGACGGGCGGGGAGACCCCCGCCGTCGCAACAGCGGGGAGGCTCCGTCGGGGGTCTCCCCACCCGTCGCTCGAGGGCCTACGGCGTCCTCTCGCTGTCCGCCCACGTCTCTACCTTAGGTGGCGAGATGGACCAGCAACCCACCCTCGACGCTGAGCAGATTTCGATCCCGACGCCGCCGGAACCGCGGGTTCCGCTGAACGAGCTGGAGGACGGGCAGCGGGTCCGCGGCGTCTACGCGGTGCGCGAGCGCGAGCTGCGCCGCAAGCGCAACGGCGAGCCCTGGCTGCGGCTCGGCGTCGGCGACGCCAGCGGCAGCGCCGAGGCGGTCTCCTGGGAGGAGGCGGAGGAGCTCTACGCGCTCTGCGCCAAGGGCCGGGCCGTCCATATCACCGGCATCTTCGAGCAGAGCGAGCGCTGGGGGGCGAAGATCAAGATCGTCTCGATCCGCGCCGCCGAGGAGGACGAGTACGAGCCGGGCGACCTGGCGCCGGCCTCGGCGATCTCCGCCGAGCAGCTGGAGGCCGGCCTGCGCGAGCTGCTCGACGGGATCGAGGACACCCAGCTGCACCAGCTGCTCGACTACTTCTTCGGCGAGCTCTCGCCGACCTGGCACCGCTTCCGCGACGCGCCGGCGGCCAAGGTCTACCACCAGGCCTACAAGCACGGTCTGCTCGAGCACTCGCTCTCGGTCGCCCAGGCGGTCAACGCCGCGGCGCGCTTCTTCCCCGGGATCGACCGCGAAGTCGCCGTCGCCGGCGCCCTCCTGCACGACGTCGGCAAGCTCGTCGCCTACAACGACGACCCGCTGGCGATCGACCTCACCGACGCCGGCCGGCTCGAAGGCGAGATCCCGCTCGGCTACTACACGGTGCGCCGCAAGATCGAGGAGATCGCCGACTTCGACCCCGGCCTCGCCCGCTGCCTGCTGCACATCATCCTCGCCCACCACGGCTCGCTCGAACACGGCTCGCCGGTGGTCCCGCAGACCCGCGAGGCGGTCCTCGTCCACATGATCGACAACCTCGGCGGCCGCCTCGGCAGCTTCGACCGCCTCGAGCGCCAGCTCCCCGCCGGCGAGTCCTGGTCGGGCTTCGACCGCGCGATCTCCGGCTCCGCCTACTTCGGCGCCCGCGACGCCGCCTAGCTCCTAGCTCGCGGCCGAGACGAAGAAGTCACAGTAAGGCGGCGCTTTCGCGCGGCTCGCGTCTTGTTCTGTTGCAGACAGCAGGTTACGGTGCGATCATGCCGGCGATGAGAGAAGCGTGGACCGACGAGCGCCTCGACGACCTCAACGCGAAGGTCGACAGCGGGTTCGCCCGCGTGGACGCCCGCTTCGACACCCTCGACGCGCGCATGGACGCGCGCTTCGAACGCATGGAAGCCCGCTTCGACGCTCTGAACAGGACCCTGATGCAGGTCGGCGGTGTCATCGTCGCGGCGCTGATCGGCGTCATCGCGACCCAGCTCTAGCGCGCCTGGGTGGGACCGGCCCCGCTCAGAACTTGACGGTGCAGCGCTGGATCTTCTCGACGTCGCCGTGCGCCCGCTGGATGCACCTGACCAGCCGCTTCGGGCTGCCCTCGTGCTTGGCCGCCTTGAACGAACGGCGGATCTCGCGCTCGACCTGCCTGTTGACCTTCTCGATCGTGCCGCCGATGTCGGTGATGTCGACGCCGTTGGTCCCGAAGCTGTTTTCGAAGGTCTTGTTGTAGCTCTCGATCCCCTTGTTGGCGGTGTCGAGAGCCGGCTTGACCAGGAAATAGCCGATTGCGGCGATGATCCCGACCGTCACCAATAGCCGGATGATGCCCGAAGTTAGGTTGCCGAAGAGGTTGCGCAGGAAGTCCATGGCGTCCGCCGCAGACTATCCTGCGCATCGTGGCGAAGGACACCGAGAAGCTGATCCGACAGCTCTCTCTGATCTCGTTCCTGATGGCGCAGGGCAGGCCGGTCTCCGCACTGGAGATCAAGCGCGAGGTGGAGGGGTACAGCGACATGAACGACGACGCTTTCGCGCGCCGTTTCTACGCCGATCGCGCGGAGCTGGAGAGCCTCGGGATCCAGCTCGGGGTGGAGAAGCCCGGCGAGGGCTTCTTCGAGGCCGAGCTCTACTCGCTGCCGCCGGAGAACTTCTACCTCGACGCGATCAAATTCAGCGACGAGGAGCTGGCGGCGCTGAGCACGGCGCTGCTGCTGCTGACCGATGGCGGCTTCGCCTACGCGGAGCCGCTGCGGCTGGCCCTGCAGCAGGTCGCCTGGGGCCACCCGAACCCGCTCAACGAGGGCGAGCGGGCGCCGGTCGAGATGGCGATGACCGCGAGCGCCGGCGGCCGCGAGCTCTCGCAGCGCCTCTCGAAGATCGAGACCGCGATCAGCCGCCGCAAGACGATCGAGTTCACCTATTACACGATGGAGCGGGGCGAGACCGAGAAGCGCAAGGTCGACCCCTTCCACCTGGTCTTCCGCGGCGGCCAGTTCTATTTGATCGGCCACTCGCACGAGCGCGACGCGGTGCGGGTCTTCCGGCTCTCGCGGATCCAGGGCAAGGTCGGCTACGCCTCCAAGGCCGAGCACGACTTCTCGCCGCCCGAGGACTTCGACCGCCGCGACTACGGCAGCCGCGCCGACTGGCAGCTGGGGGAGACCCTGGGGACGGCGAAGATCTTCATCCGCGAGCGGATCGCCTGGCTGATCGAGCGTGACTACGGCGGCTACGGGGAGCTCCGCGACGCCGTGAAGTCCGACGGCGCCCCCGGCAAGGGCAGGGTCTTCGAGACCAGCTACGCCTCCCACCGCGAGCTGATCGCCTGGGTCCTGCGCTGGCGCGCCAACGCCGAGGTGCTCGCCCCCGGCGACCTCCGCGAGGAGGCGGAGAAGCGGCGGGCGCTGCTGCGCGATCGCCACGAGAACGGCTTCAAGCCGGCCAAGGTCGTCGACCGGCCGCTGCGCGACGCGCCACGGCGCTCGCGCTCCAACGGCCGCGGCGAGGCGGCGATCCGCCCCGAGCGCTTCGCCCGCCTCGTCACCCTCGCCGGGATGCTGATCGAAGCGGCGAAAAAGGGCGAGCGGCTGCAGATCGCCGACCTCCGCTCGCGCCTGGAGCTGACCGACGAGGAGCTGCGCGAGGACGTCGAGCTGCTCAACGTCGTCAACTTCGGCGGCGGCACCTACGTCCTCTATGCGGAAATCCTCGGCGACAAGATCGAGGTCGACTCCGAGCCCTACGGCGACAACTTCGCCCGCCCCGCCCGCCTGCTGCCGCTGGAGGCGAAGGCGCTGGTCGCCGCGATCGACCTCTTCGGCGACCACCTGCCGCAATCCGACCTGCAGTCGGCCCGCCAGAAAATCGTCAAGGCGCTCGGCCACGACCCCTCCGAGGAGGGCCTGGAGATCGCCTCCGCCGGCGGCGGCGACGCCGCCGTGGCGCGGATGGTCAACGACGCGATCGCCGGATCGAAGGTGCTCGAGCTCTCCTATTACAAGGAAAACGAGGACCAGTTCACCGACCGCCGGGTCGAGCCCTACCGGCTCGAGAACGGCAAAGAGGGCTGGTACGTCGAGTGCTACGACCTGACCAAAGAGGGCGTCCGCCACTTCAAGCTCGACCGCATCAAGGAGGCGATCCTCTCCGAGGAGAGCTTCGAGCCGCGGCCGGAAGTCGAGGAGTTCGCCGGGGTCGAGGGCTGGATGACCCACGGCGAGGTGCCGACCGCCGAGGTCGCCCGGGTCTGGGTCTCGCCGGAGCGGGCGCGCTGGCTGCGCGAGGAGCGGACCGTGGTCGAGGAGCTGGCCGACGGCGCCGTCGTCGTCGAGCTGCCCTACGCGGGCAAGCCCTGGCTGGTGCGGGAGATCCTCCGCGGCGCCGGCGACCTCGTCGTGCTCGAGCCGGGCGACGCCCGCGAGGCGATCGCCAAAGAGGTGTCCCCGTGAGGCCATCCCGATAGGGGTTCCACTTAACTTTTTCGAGTTGCCAATGCGGCAATCGACCATGCGGGTTGGCGAAAAAGTACAAGGCGTTCCACCCCTATCGGGATGGCCTCACGCGTGAGCTTGGCGCCCGGTCATCCGGAGATCCTGAGGATTCTGGCTCCGAATCCGGGGCCGATGACGCTGGAAGGGACGAACACCTACGTCCACGGCGCCGACCCCTGCGTCGTCATCGACCCAGGCAGCGAGGACCCCGGCCACCTGGAGGCGATCCGGACCGCGGCGGCAGAGCGCGGCGGTATCGGCCTCGTCCTGCTGACCCACTCCCACGGCGACCACACCGCCGGTGCCGAAGAGCTGGGTGCCGAGGTGGCGCTGCCGGAGGACGGCGAGGAACACGGCGGCCTGCGGGCCCTCGCCACCCCCGGGCACGCCGCCGACCACGTCGCCTTCCTCTCGCCCGACGGGGTCTGCTTCAGCGGCGACCTGGTGCTCGGGCTGGGCTCGACGATCGTCCCGCCCGGCGGCGGCGCGATGGCCGCCTTCCTCGACTCGCTGCGGCTGCTGCAGGCGCAGGAGATCGAGCTGATCGCCCCCGGTCACGGTCCCTGGATCACCGAGCCGGAGGCGAAGCTGGCCGAGTACCTCGAGCACCGCGAGCTGCGCGAGCGCCGCCTGCTCGCCGCGCTGGAGACCGGCGAGCGCTCGCGGGCGGCGCTGCTGGCCAGCGCCTGGGACGACGTCCCGGTCGAGCTGCTGCCGATGGCGGCGATGGCGATGGAGGCCCACCTCGAAAAGCTCGAGGACGAGGGCCGGCTCCCCGCCGACCTGACCGGGTAGCCCGCCGAGTCTGTCCTGGACCACCGTGCGGGTGGCTGGCAGCGGACTGGCTGCGCAGCCAGTTCTGGTTACACTGCTCCGCTATGGTGCGGTTGAGCAATCGGGCGGCGAAGGCGGGGCTGCTGGCCGGCGTCGCCGGGACCGGGCTCGCCGCCGCCTCCGCGGCGGCCGGGTGGCACCTGATGGCGCGGCGGCCGCTGCCGAAGACGAAGGGGACGATCGAGCTCGCCGGCCTGGAGGGGAAGGTGCGGATCCGCCGCGACCGCTGGGGCGTCCCCCATGTCGAGGCCGACGAGCGCGCCGACCTCCACTTCGCCCAGGGCTTCTGCCACGGGCAGGACCGGCTCTGGCAGATGGACTTCTACCGCCGCGTGGTCCGCGGCCGGGTCGCCGAGATGGCCGGGCCGGAGGGCCTGCCGATCGACCGCCTGCTGCGCACCCTCGGCATGCGCCGGGTCGCCGAGCGCGAGGTGGCGACGCTCGATCCGGCCCTGCTGGCGCAGCTGCAGCGCTTCTGCGCCGGCGTCAACGCCGCCGCCGCGGAGGCCAGGGCGCGGCCCTTCGAGATGCGCCTGCTCGGGCTCGACTTCGACCCCTGGGAGCCGGTCGACATCCTCAGCCTCGGCAAGCTGCTCGCCTTCGGCCTCTCGACCAACTGGGAGCGCGAGCTGGTGCGGGCCGACATGCTTCGCGAGCTCGGGCCCGAGCTGACCGCCCGCCTCGACCCCGCCTACCCCGCCGGCAACCCGGTCGTCACCCAGGAAGCCTGGAGCGGCGACGGGCTCTCGATCGTCGCCCAGATCGACGCCGTGCGGCGCTCGATGGGGCTCGCCGCCGAGGCCAGCGGCTCCAACAACTGGGCCGTCTCCGGCGCCCGCTCGGCAACCGGGACGCCGCTGATCGCCGGCGACCCGCACCTGCCCCCGAGCATGCCGGGCATCTGGTACCAGGTCAGCCTGCGCCACGGCGAGCGCTTCGTCCGCGGCGCCTCGATGCCGGGGATGCCCGGCGTCTACATGGGCCAGAACAACGACGTCGCCTGGACGATCACCAACGTGATGGGCGACATCCAGGACCTCTTCGTCGAGCGCCTCGACGGCGACACCTACCTCTTCGAGGACGAGTGGCTGCCGGTCGAGACGGGGCGCGAGGAGATCCCGGTGAAGGGGCGCGAGCCGGTCGAGCTGACCGTCCGCAGCACCCACCACGGGCCGATCGTCAACGAGGCGCTGGGCGCCGACGAGGCCGAGCCGCTGGCCCTGCGCTGGCTGACCCTCGACGCGCCGACCGCCTTCCAGGAGATGTTCGAACAGCTCGACATCGACTCCGGCCCGGAGCTGGTCCGCCGCTTCGAGGGCCACACCTCGCCGGCCTCGAACATGATCTGGGCCGACCGCCACGGCTCGATCGGCTACAAGCTGATCGGCCGCCTGCCGCTGCGCCGCGGCAACTGCCCCGACCTGCCGAAGCCGGGCTGGAACGGCGAGTTCGAGTGGGAGGGGACGATCCCCTACGGGGAGCTGCCGGAGACGGTCGACCCCGAGAGCGGCTTCCTGGTCACCGCCAACAACCGGATCGTCGGCGACGACTATCCGCACCACATCACCAGCGAGTGGCTCGACGGCTTCCGCGCGAAGCGGATCGAGCAGCTGCTGGAGGAGCGCGAGCGGCACGACCTGGAGAGCTTCGAGGCGATGCAGACCGACAACCTCTCGCTGCCCGGGCTGGAGGCGGCGCGCCGGCTCGGCCGCCTGCATCCCGCCGGCCAGCGCGAGCGCAGCGCGATCGAGCGCCTGCGCAGCTGGGACGGGCGGCTCGACCCGGAGACGATCGCCGGGACGATCTACCAGGCCTTCCTGCTGCGGCTGGCGCGGGAGACCGCCCGCGCGGCGATCGGCGACCGCGACCTCTCCGAGCGCTGGCTCGACCGCGCCGACAACGGCTTCACCTCGCACTCGACCTCGCCCTGGCGCTGGCACTCGCACCTGATGGACCTCTGGGAGGAAGCCGACGAGGCGCTGATCGGCCGCCCCTGGGACTCGCTGGCGCTGGAGGCGCTGGCCGGCGCCCTCGACGACCTCGAGGAGCGCTTCGGCCCCGACCCCGAGGCCTGGCGCTGGGGCCGCGTCCACGAGATGGAGTTCCCGCACCCGCTCGGCGACGCCAACCCGCTGCTCAAGCGCTTCCTCAACCGCCGCCTGCGCGCCGGCGGCGCCCAGGAGACGGTCAGCCAGATCGCCTACGACCCCAACGACCCCTACCGCGCGGTCTGGGGCCCGAGCTGGCGGATGGTCGCCGACCCCTGCGACCCCGACCGCTCGCGCTGGCAGATGTTCACCGGCCAGTCCGGGCACCCGGCCAGCCCCCACTACGACGACCTCCAGCCGGGCTGGCTGGAGGGACGGACGCAGCCGATGTGCGGCGAGGGGCCCTGGCGCGAGCTGGACCTGGCGCCCGCTCCGGGCTGACCCGGCTCAGTCCATGCTGAGCTGCGAGTCGCGCCGCTCGGCGACCGCGGTGACGCGCTCGACGATCGACCGCGGGGCCTTGCTCGGATGGCCGGCGTCGAAGGGGGGCTGGGGGTCGTACTCGATCGCCAGCTGCACGGCTTCGGCGACCTCTGGGCCGGCCTCACGGCCGACCAGGTGCAGGGCCATGTCGATGCCGGCGGAGACGCCGGCCGCGGTGATCACCTTGCCGTCCTCGACGAAACGGCCGCCGACCGGGTCGGCGCCGTAGGCGCGCAGGGGCTCCAGCGACAGCCAGTGGCCGGTCGCCCGCTTGCCCTCCAGCAGCCCGGCGGCGCCGAGCACCAGCGAGCCGGTGCAGACCGAGGTGGTCCAGGTGGTGGTGGCGTCGACCCGGCGCAGCCAATCGAGCACCTCCTCGTCGTCGAGCAGGGCACGGTTGCCGCGGCCGCCGGGGACGAGCACGATCTCCGGCTCGCCGACCTCGGCCAGGGCTTTGTCGGCGCTGAGGCCGAGATGGCCGCTGTCGGTGCGCTGCTCGCCGGGCGCTTTGGCGACGAACTCGACCTCCCAGCCGGGAGCCGAGCGCAGCACCTCGTAGGGACCGACCGCGTCGAGGGCGGTAAGTCCGTCAAAAATCAGGATCGCCGTCCGCACCGGGCCATCCTAGCCCTATGTTACGAATGGAACGTGAGCGGGAAGGGGGATGGGGATGCAGACGCTTGAGCGGCTTGCCGCTGCGCTGGAGAGCAGGCTTCCGGGGGCCACGGGTCACTCGCGGCGGGTCGCTGCCTACGCCGGCGACCTCGCCCGCACGCTCGGCCTCTCGCCGAGCGAGGCGCGGAAGGTCGCCGACGCCGGCGCGGTCCACGACATCGGCAAGGCCTGCGTGCCCGGCTCGGTCCTCAGCAAGCCCGGCCCGCTGAGTCCGCTCGAGCTGGGGATGGTCCGCGGCCACGCCGCGGTCGGGGCGGCGATGGTCGCCAGCTTCGGCGACGCCGAGATCGCCGCCTACGTCCGCCACCACCACGAGAGCTTCGACGGCAGCGGCTACCCCGACGGCCTGGCCGCCGAGGCGATCCCGCTCGGCGCCCGCATCCTCGCCGTCGTCGACGCCTTCGACGCGCTGACCAGCGACCGGCCCTACCGGCGGGCCGTCGCCCCGGCCCGGGCCCGGGCGGTGCTCGAGACCGAGGCCGGGACGCAGTTCGATCCCGCGATCGTCACTCGCTTCAACGCCGGTCACCCCCTCCTGCAGTTCGCCTAGATGTCCGGCCCCGGCTGGGGTAGCGTTCGGCGGGTGAGCCGCCGCGACCAGATCGTCCTCAGCGAGGCCGAGCTCGGAGAGCTGCTGGAGAGCGAGCGGGTGGCGGTCGTCTCCAGCCTCGGGCCGCGCGGCTGGCCGCACTCGATGCCGCTCTGGTTCGTCGCCCGCGAGGGCGAGGTCTGGATCTGGACCTACGCGAAGGCCCAGAAGGTGCGCAACCTCGAACGCGATCCGCGGGCGACGCTGCTGATCGAGAGCGGCCACGAGTACTCCGAGCTGCGGGGGGCGATGATCGAGGCCGAGGCGGTCCTGCACCGCGACCTCCCGACCGTGCTCGGCTTTGCCGAAGAGCTGACCCTGCGCTACGCGGAGGGGATCTCCTCGCTGGAGGGGGACGCGAAGGCGGCGCTGGAAGCGCAGGCGCCGAAGCGGGTGGCGATCCAGTTCAGGCCGCTGCGGACCGCCAGCTGGGACCATCGCAAGCTCGGCGGCACCTACTGAGCGGCGACAGGATCGCTACATCGGCCGGCTCGGCGTGTTCCAAGCTGACCGGACCGCTACCCTGCCCGATCTCATGAAACGACTTCTCACCATCTCCGTGCTTCTGCTTGCCCTCGCGACCGCGCTGGTCGTCGACGCCCAGTCGGGCGCCGCGAAGACGCCCCCGCGGGCCCCGCGGACCTTCTTCGGGATCGGCCCCCAGACCGGCCTCACCCCGGAGGACTACGACTACATGAAGGCGGGGGGGATCGGCAGCGTCCGCCTGCTGGTCTCCTGGCCGGGAGCGCAGCCGCGCGAAAAGGGCCCCTACGAATGGGGCGGCCTCGACGTCGCGGTCGAAGAAGCGAGCCGCAAGGGCCTGCGCCTGCTGCCGTTCGTCTACGGGACGCCGCGCTGGCTCAGCCACGACGAACGCCGACTGCCGATCGACAGCGGTCGCCAGCGCACGGCCTGGACCAAGTTCCTCAAGGCCCTGGTCAAACGCTACGGGCCGGGCGGCGAATTCTGGAACGAGCACGCGCCGGGCGCCGTCCAGTACCAGACCGAAGCGATCGGCCGGCCGCAGCCGATCCGCGACTGGCAGATCTGGAACGAGGTCAACTTCTTCTACTTCGCCTACCCGGTCTCGGTGCCGCGCTACGCGCGCCTGATCTCGCTCTCCGGCCCGGCGATCAAATCGGTCGACCCGAACGCGAACGTGATCCTCAGCGGCCTCTTCGGCGAACCGAACGCGAAGGGCAAGAACGGGATGGACGCCGAGGACTTCCTCCGCGGCCTCTACCGCTACCCCGGGATCAAGAGCCGCTTCGACTCGGTCGCCCTGCACCCCTACGCGGTCGACGCCGAAACGCTCGAAGAAATGATCGAAGGGATCCACGAAGTCACCCTCGAAGCCCACGATCGTCCCGGCCTCTACATCACCGAGCTCGGCTGGGGCTCCCAGAACAACTTCCAGGAAGTCGCCTTCGAGCAGGGCATCCGCGGTCAGGTCAAGCAGCTGCGGGACTCCTACCGGTTCATGCTCGAAAACCGCCGGCGGCTCAACCTCAAGGGCGCCTACTGGTTCTCCTGGAAGGACCTCAAAGACTCCTGCAGCTTCTGCGACTCGGTCGGGCTCTTCCGCGAAGGCCCGAAGTTCCACGCGAAGCCCGCCTGGCACGCCTTCGTCGCGCTCAGCCGCGGCCGCGCGCGGCCCTAGCGGCGCGCCGCAGCGGCTCCAGCAGCCGCCAGGAGCGCGAGCCGAGGACCTCGCCCAGCCGGGCGTGGGCGGCGGCGGCGCTCTGTTCGGCGTCGAAGGCGCGCCGCTCGGCCGCGGCGACGGCCTGCTCGGCGCCCGCGAGCCGCCGCCGCGTCGCCGCGTCGCCGCCGTCGGCGGCGAGCACCCCCAGGGGCCCCGAGGCGAGGATCGAGGCGACCTCGGCCTCCACCGTCCGCCGCCGCGCGGTCACCGCCGCGCCGCCGGCCCGCAGCCGCCGCCGCCGCGCCTCGCCGCGCTCGCCCGTGGTGGCGGCGAGCAGCCGGGCCGCCGCCGCGGCCGGGTCTTCGCCGGAGCGCACCGCGAGCTCCGGCGGCAGCTCGAAGTCGCGCCGCAGGCCGGCCGCCTTCTGTTCGTAGTAGGGGTTGTCCTCGACCAGGATCGCCGGCACCCCGGCCATCAGCGAGGCGAGCGCGGCGTGGTAGCTGCAGCTGAGGGTGAGCTCGGCGCGGCCGATCGTGGCGGCGCTGGAGTCGAGGTCGACGGGACGCAGCAGCAGCGGCTCCAGCAGCTCCGCACCGGCCTCGGCGCAGGCGCCTCGCAGGCGCTCCAGGCCAGGGCGCTCGTCGATCCGCGAGTCGACGTAGGCGAGCAGCGGCTGCACGGCCAGCGGCCGCTCGCTGCGGCGCCCCAGCTCGGCGAGGAAGCCGGCATGGAAGCGCAGCATCGCCTCGGGGTCGCCCGTGACCCACTCGTGCTGGGCGAAGTGGACGTTGACCCGCAGCGTCGCCGGGTCCGGATCGGCGGGCTCGACCGCCGGCAGCCCCGCCAGCAGGCCGATCGCGTCGTCGCCCCCGTCGAGCACGCCGCCGCTCCCGCCGAGCGCCGCCAGCGCCGCGGTCGAGCGCCGCTCGCGGCCGCCGAGCAGGGCGAAGGAGCGCAGGGTGCGCTGGTCGGCGGCGGCGAGGCCGGCGACCCAGTCCGGGTCCACCTGCAGCCCCGAGGCGAGGCGGTCGACCCGTTTGGCGCCGCCGGCGATCGCCAGCGTTTCCACGGCACCCAGCATCGCCAGCTTGCGGTCGCCCCAGTCCGGGTTGAGGTAGCCGCCGCCGTAGAGGTAGCAGGCGGCGTAGGCGAGGCCGGCCGGCGGCGCCAGCTCGACCAGGTTCCCGGCCGCGGCGGCGGCGCCGAAGCGCAGGACGTGCTCGCCCGGGTGGCGCATCTGCTCCCAGGCCCGCAGGTGGTCGGCTTCGTGGGCGTGCTCGATCACCGGCAGGACCAGCAGGTCGGGCTGCAGCGGCTCCAGCAGCGCGAGGGCGGCGTCGAGCTGGGCGATGTCGCCGAAGTTGCCCGAGCCGTCGTAGCTGCCGACCAGGAAGGCGACGGCGCGGGCGCCCGCCAGGGCCTCGGCGGTGGCCGGCGTGCCGAAGAGCGCCGGCGCGGCGGTCGCCGCCGCCGGGTTGCCCCGCACGGCGGCGGGCGAGCGGTGGCGGAAGCGGTGGGAGGGGGGCAGCCCGAGTTCCTCGCGACCCCTGGCCGCGCTCTCCGCGATCGGCTCCGCGAGGTCGTCGCGGCCGGCGTCGCGAACCGCCTGCAGCAGGTCCTCCCAGATCACCAGCGCGATCTTGTGATTGAACGCGGTCGCGCGCAGGAGCTCGGGGTCGAGCTCGGACGGGAAGGTGGGGAACTCGTCGCGGACCCCGATCGCCTCCAGGGTCGCCATCGTGATCAGGCACTTGCGGCAGCGACCGCAGTTGTAGGCGCCGTCCGGGTTTTCCCAGCAGACGCGCAGGCTGCGCCGGGCGACCGGGTTGGCGGCGAGCCGGCGGGTGCGCTCGACCCGGTCGATGGGGCCGCCGGCGTCGACCACCTCGACCCGCTCGGTGCTCCACAGCGAGTCGACCGTCCAGCTCGGGCCGATCCGGGGCTGCGTCTCGTAGTCGGTGTCGCCGGTGATCAGGACACGGTCGAAGAGCGGCTCGAAGAACAGCGCCACCGCCGCCAGCGGGCTGGTGAAGTAGGTCTCCCAGCGGACCAGCGGATCCGAGAGCTCGCGCACGTTGGTCTCGACCACGTGGATCGGCAGGCCCAGCAGCCCGGCGGCCTCGCGCAGACGCGCCTCGACCTCCTCGACGAGGTCGAGCTGGTGCGGGGCGCTGGCGAGCAGGTCGATGCCGCGGACGAAGATCAGGTCGGTGACGTCGGGGTTGTCGAGGACCGTCGACCAGGAGTCGACGCCGCCGCTGAAGAAGGCGGCGACCCGCCCGGTCGGCCGGCGCCCCTCGACCTCCCGCGCCGGCGCCCTCAGCTCGACCTCACGCAGCGGCGGCTGGCCGAACTCCCAGTCCCGCGACCAGGCGCGCTGAATCGCCTGGAACTCCCGCTGGGTGCGCAGCAGCCGCGGGCTGACCGGGTCGCTCATGGTCAGGCTGCCGCCCGTGCGCATCGCCGGCAGCAGGCAGGCGGCGAGGGCGGCGTCGGCGTTCGGGGTCACCGCGGTCTCGCTGCGGATGAACAGGCGCTCGTCGAGACCGCCGATCCGGGCGCGGAAGCTGAGCTCGCCGGGGGCGGTTCGCAGCTCGGATATCCCCTGGTCCAGCGGCGCCAGGCGGGATGACGGCGCTTCCTCCGCGGCCCGCCTGCGGTAGTCGTCGGGCAGGCTGAGCTCCTTCCTGCCGTTCTCGACCAGGGTCTCGAGCGAGGCCACCAGGTCCGGGTTGCCGCTCTCGAGCGCGGCCTCGAGGATCTCTTCGCGCAGGCCCAGCGACACCAGCTGCGGAACCGGGGTCGCCGCGAACGCGTCCAGGTCGAGCTCGGGCGGGAAGGTCTCGACCTGCTCGCGGGCGCCGAGCGCCTCCAGCGCGGTCATCGTCAGCAGGCACTTGATGCAGTGGCCGCAGTTGTAGGCGCCGCCGGGGTTCTCCCAGCAGACCCGCAGCGTCCGCTGGACGATCGGGTTCGCGGCGATTCGCCGCACGCGCTCCATCCGGTTGTAGCGGCCGCCGTCGTCGGCGATCTCGGTCCCCTCGGTGCTCCAGAGGTGGTCGATCAGATGGCTGGAGCCGAGCGGCTGCTGGGAGGCGTAGTCAGTCGTGCCGGCGATCAGGACCCGGTCGAAGAGCGGCGCAAAGAACAGCGCCACGGCGGCCAGGGGGCTGGCGAAGCAGGTCTCCCAGCGAACCAGCGGGTCCGAGAGCTCGCGCAGGTTGGTCTCGGCCGAGTGCAGGCGCAGGCCGATCTGCTCGGCCGCCTCGCGCAGGCGCGCCTCGATCTCGCCGGCGATCGCGACCTGGTTGGGGGCGTCGGCGAGCAGGTCGATGCCGCGGACGAAGATCAGGTCGGTCAGGTCGGGGTTGTCGAGGACCGTCGACCAGGAGTCGACGCCGCCGCTGAAGAAGGCGGCGACGCGCCCGGTCGGCCGGCGCGGCTCGACCTTCCGGACCGGGGCGATCACCTCGACCTCGTGCAGGAGCGGGGAGTCGAACTCCCAGCCGTGCGACCAGGCGCTCTGGATCGCCTGGAACTCGCGCTGGGTGCGCAGCAGCCGCGGGCTGACCTCGGCGTCGATCGTCAACGTCCCGCCGGGCGCCATCGCCGGCATCAAGCAGCCGGCCAGGGCGGCGTCGGCGTTCGGGGTGAGGTCGGTCGTCGTCGAGCGCACGAACAGGCGCTTGTCGAGCCCGCCGATCCGGGCGCGGAAGCTGAGCTCGCCAGGTCGTCGCTCGACCTCGGTCACCGAGTGCTGGTCTGCCGGGCCCATGCCCGGCTAACCATATGAGTGCGTCAGCGCTGCGTGCGGTGGCGCTTGCCGGGCTTGCGGTGGAGGATCTTCACCCGCAGCTTGCGAGAGCTGGCGGCGACGTAGTTGGCGTCTTCGACGATCGTCGCGCGGAAGCTGGCCGGGCGGACGATCCGGGGCCGGAAGCGGACCGAGCAGGCGCGGTCGAGGCGGCGGGTGGCGAGGTGCCTGCGGCCGCGGAAGAGCTTGACCGGCTCGCCGCGGCGGCCGGTGCAGGGGGAGACCCAGGCGGTGATCTGGGCGCGCTTGCGGCGTTTGACCTTGCGGCCCTGCGCCTTGATGCCGACGAAGGAGATCGCCCGCACGGTCTCCGCGCAGCCGGCGGAGCCGCCGCCGACCAGGCGCGAGACGCGGCCGGTCTCCGAGGCGACGTAGAGGCGCCCGCAGGAGTCTTCCCCGAAGGAGGTCATCTGCGGCACTTCCAGGCCCTCGGAGCGGTCGCTGGCGAACGGGTTGGCGGGGTCGAAGGAGCGGATGCTGCCGCCGCAGTAGTCGCTGTAGAGGTAGCGGCCGTAGAGGTCGGGCAGGTCGGGGTCGCGGGCCACGTAGCCGCCGACGATCGCGCAGCGGGAGCCGCCGGCGCCTGGGTCGTCGTGGGCGTACTCGAAGCGTGGTTCCGTGTAGCCGGAGAGCGGCGGGGTCGCGCACTCCGGATCGTCGGCTTTGCCCGGCAGGGTGCCCTCGAAGCAGTTCCAGCCGTAGTTGGCGCCGGCGGTCCCCGGGGGCGAGAAGTCGACCTCCTCGCGCTGGCCCTGGCCGACGTCGCCGATCCAGATCCCGCCGCCGAGGCGGTCGAAGGAGAAGCGGTATGGGTTGCGGAGGCCGCTGGCCCAGATCGCGTCGTCCTGCGGTTCGCCGCCCGCGTAGGGATTCCCGGCCGGCACGGTGTAGGGGAGGAGGGCGCTGGGATTGGGGTCGATCCGCAGGACCTTGCCGAGCAGGCTGGAGAGGCTCTGGGCGTTGTGGAATTCGTCGTCGCTGCCGCCGCCGTCGCCGGTCGAGACGTAGAGCAGCCCTTCGGGGCCGAACTGCAGCTGGCCACCGTTGTGGTTGCTCTCGTCGGCGTGGGGGACGATCAGCAGGTCGCGCAGGCTCGAGAGCGGGGCGCTGCTGCCGGAGGCGCGCATTTCGGCGACGTGGATCTCTCCTTCGAAGCCGTTGTAGGCGACGTAGAGGCGCCCCGAGGCGGCGAAGTCGGGGGAGAGCGCGATCGACTGCAGGCCGCGCTCGCCGCTGCAGCAGGCGACCTTCGAGCTGAGGTCGGCGAAGTTGGTGACCGTCCCGTTGACCGTCTGTTCGATCTTGCCTTCGCGCTCGGCGACGAACAGCCGGTCGGGGTCGTTGGGGGCCGAGGTGACGTACATCGGCCCGTCGAAGAACCCGACCTGTTGCAGGGTGGCGGCCTGAACGCTGCCGGCCCCCACCAGCGCGATCAGCACCGCGATGACGCCGGCGGCTCGAATCACCCTTCCAAGGTAGCTAATAGCATCGCCGGAATGTCCCAGACCGCGGCACGGGGGCCAGCCTGGCTGGTGCTCCCGACCTACAACGAGGCGGGCAACATCGAGTCGCTCGTCGAGGCGGCCGGCGCGAGCCTGCCCGATTCGGCGCGGATCCTGGTCGTCGACGACAGCTCCCCCGACGGCACCGGCGAGATCGCCGACCGCCTCGCCGCCGCCGACCCGCGGATCGAGGTCCTGCACCGGACCGAGAAGGAAGGGCTCGGCCCCGCCTACATCGCCGGCTTCCGGCGGGCGCTGGCGGCCGGCGCCGGCCTGATCCTCGAGATGGACTCCGACTTCTCCCACGACCCCGCCGACCTGCCGCGCCTGATCGCCGCCAGCGAGCGCGCCGACCTGGCGATCGGCTCGCGCTACGTGCCCGGCGGCGGCACCGAGGACTGGAGCCCGCTGCGGATGCGGATCAGCCGCGGCGGCAGCGCCTACGCCCGCACCGTGCTGAGCCTGCGGGTGCGCGACCTGACCGGCGGCTTCAAGTGCTTCCGCCGCGAGGTCCTGGAGGCGATCGACCTCGACGCGGTCGACGCCAAGGGCTACGCCTTCCAGGTCGAGATGACCTACCGCGCGATCGGGCTCGGGTTCGCCGTCGAGGAGGTGCCGATCGTCTTCCGCGAGCGCCAGATCGGCGCCTCGAAGATGAACGCGGCGATCGTCGCCGAGGCGCTCTGGCGGCTGCCGCTGCTGCGCTTCGCCCGCCGCCCCCGCGGCGCCGTCAGCCGCGGCTGAAGCGGCGCTTGGCGAGGCGCAGCGGCGCCGTCAGCTTCCAGGAGGGCGAGGAGACCATGTCCTCGAGGATCTGCTGCTGCTCGGCGACCTGGCGGTCCTTCTCGGCCAGCGAGCGGCGCAGCCGCAGGGTGTCGTCGCGCAGCTGCTCGACGTTGTGCTGGAGGGCGGCGATCTCACGTGGCTCGTCAGGCTCCAAGGCCAGCAGGTCGGCGACCGTCAGCGCCACCGGCTTCTTGCGCATCAGCACGATCCCGTGCCCCTGCGCCGGCTCGCCGCCGTCGTGGGGGCGGAAGCTGACGATCTCGAAGGCGCGGCCCCAGTGGGCGCGGATCCACCACTCCGAGTTGAAGGCGACCGGGCCGCCGAGGTCCCAGGAGTTGCCGTGGAGCAGCGGGTTCATCCCGATCCGGCCTTCGTCCCAGTCCTCGTCGACCAGCGCCTTGGTCATCCCCTCGCCGAGGAAGGTGACCAGCAGCAGGCCGCCGTCTTTGAGCACCCGGTGGTGTTCGAGCAGCCAGGCGGCCCAGTTGTCGGTGAAGTGGGTGTAGACGCTGAAGGCGTAGACGAGATCGAAGAAGCCGTCGTCCTGGGGCAGGTCGGGCTGGTCGTCGGAGGCGAAGAAGCGGAAGGGCGGTTCGAGGTTGCCCCGCAGCCACTCGATGCTGGGACGGTCGAGATCGCAGCCCCAGAACTCGGCGCTCTCCGCCTCGGGTGCGAACTGGCGCATGATCCGGCCGACGCCGCAGCCGAAGTCGAGCGTGCGCCTGCCCTCCCAGGACCAGCCGGCGGGCAGCAGCGACTCGATCAGCTCGCGGTGGTCGCGGCCGGAGTCCAGGTAGACCCGGGCCGGGTCGACGTCGCCCATCGGGCCGATCCGGTCGAGCAACCGCGGCGGCGGGATCGGCAGGGATTGGGCGGTACCCGGCTCGGCCACGGCCCGCAACCTACCGAAACCGGGTCCGATAGCTTCAGGCGCCGTGAATCGCGTCCTGATCACCGGCGGCGCCGGATTCGTCGGCTCGAACCTCGCCGTCTCGCTGGCGGAGCGCCACCCGCGCTGGGAGATCCTCGCCCTCGACAACCTCTACCGCCGCGGCTCCGAGCTGAACCTGCCGCGGCTGGCCGGGGCCGGCGTCGAGTTCGTCCGCGGCGACGTCCGCGAGCCGGAGGCGCTGAAGGCCCTGCCCGCGATCGACTTCCTGATCGAGTGCTCGGCCGAGCCCTCGGTGATGAGCGGCGTCGACGGCGACACCGGCTACCTCGTCCACACCAACCTGACCGGCGCCTACAACTGCCTCGAGCTGGCCCGCCGCGACGGCGCCTTCCTCGTCTTCCTCTCGACCAGCCGGGTCTACCCGGTCGCGCCGCAGCTGGCGATCGAGCTGGAGGAGGCTGAGACCCGGTTCGAGATCGCCGCCGGCCAGGAGCTGCCCGGGGTCTCGCCCGCCGGGATCTCCGAGGCCTTCCCGTTGGACGGGCCGCGCACCCTCTACGGCGCCACCAAGCTCGCCGCCGAGCTGCTGATCGAGGAGTTCCGCTCCGGCCTCGGCGTGCCCGCGGTGATCGACCGCTGCGGGGTGATCGCCGGCCCCTGGCAGATGGGCAAGGTCGACCAGGGGGTGTTCACCCACTGGATGCTCGCCCACCAGTTCGAGAACCCGCTCACCTACATCGGCTTCGGCGGCACCGGCAAGCAGGTCCGCGACCTCCTCCACGTCGACGACCTGGTCGACCTGGTCGAGCGCCAGCTGCTCGACCCGCAGGCCTGGGACGGGCGCACGGTCAACGCCGGCGGCGGCCGCGAGTGCAGCCTCTCGCTGCGGGAGACGACCGCGCTCTGCCGCGAGCTGACCGGCAACGAGGTACCGATCGCGCCGCTGGCGGAGACGCGCCAGGGCGACGTCCCGATCTACCTCTCCGATTGCGCCCGCCTGTTCGAGCTCGACGAGTGGCGGCCGCGTCGAAGCGCCCGGGACGTGTTGAGCGATATACACGCGTGGGTAGCTGCGGATCCAGAGCGGATTGCCGCCGCCCTGAACGTCTAGTCGAACCAAGAAGGAGAGAGCGAGCAGATGCCGGTTGCGATCATCACTGGGGCCGGGGGCCTGATCGGCTCCGAGGCGGTCGAGCACTTCGTCGCCGAGGGCTTCGACGTGGTCGGGATCGAGAACGACATGCGGGCCCGCTTCTTCGGCCCCGAGTCCTCGACCGCGCACGTCACCGAGCGGCTGGTCGCCGAGCACGACTCCTTCCACTGGGAGGAGGCCGACATCCGCGACACCGCGGCGGTCGAGCGGATCTTCGCCAGCCACGCCGGCCAGATCGAGCTGGTCGTCCACACCGCAGCCCAGCCCTCCCACGACTGGGCCGCCAGCGACCCCCAGACCGACTTCGGGGTCAACGCCAACGGCACCCTGAACCTGCTCGAGGCGGCCCGCGCGCACGCGCTGGAGGCGCCCTTCGTCTTCTGCTCGACCAACAAGGTCTACGGCGACACGCCGAACCGCTTGCCGCTGCAAGCGCTGGAGAAGCGGCTGGAGCTGCCCGGGGACCATCCCTATTACAAGGGGATCGACACCAGCATGTCGATCGACGCCTCGACCCACTCGCTGTTCGGGGTCTCCAAGGCCGCCGCCGACCTGCTGGTCCAGGAGTACGGCCACTACTTCGGGATGCCGACCGTCTGCTTCCGCGGCGGCTGCCTGACCGGCCCCCAGCACGCCGGCGCCAAGCTGCACGGGTTCCTCGCCTACCTGATGAAGTGCACCGTCACCGGCACCCCGTACACCGTCTTCGGCTACGAGGGCAAGCAGGTCCGCGACAACATCCACAGCGCCGACCTGATCGCCGCCTTCGACGCCTTCCGCCGGGCGCCGCGCCCGCACGCCGTCTACAACATCGGCGGCGGCCGCAGCTCGAACTGCTCGATGCTGGAGGCGATCGACGCCTGCGAGCGGATCGCCGGCCGCGAGCTGAGCTGGGAGATGGGCGAGGAGCCGCGGATCGGCGACCACCGCTGGTGGATCTCCGACCTGGCGCCCTTCCAGGCCGACTACCCGGGGTTCGAGCTGCGCTACGGGATCGACGAGATCCTCACCGAGATGCACGAGCAGAACCTCGAGCGCTGGACGGCGGCCCCGGCATGACCACAGGCCGGTCGTATGCCATACTTATGCCATGAGAACTACGCTCGATCTCGACGATCAGCTGATGCACGCGCTGATGGCGCGACATCCCGGTGAGAGCAAGACCAAAGCGGTTGAGGCCGCGATCAGCGACCACGTGCGACGAGGCGCGGTCGACTGGCTGCTCGAGAACGCGGGCAGCATCGAGATCGAGGACGTCTCCGCCGAGCTGCGCGCGGTCGACCGCCGGGTCTGACCCGGTGGTGCTTCCCGACACCTCGGTCTGGGTCGAGTTCTCGCGCCGGGGATCGCAAGGGCGGGCGGCGGCTCTGGCCGGGCTTCTGGATGCGGGAGAGGTCGCGACCTGCGGCCCCGTCGCCGCCGAGCTCATGGCCGGCGCCGATTCCGAGGTTGGGGATCGGATCTGGGAAACCCTCTCCTCGCTGCCCTGGGCGGAGTTGGGCCCGGCCTCCTGGAGGGAAGTGGGCGCGGTCGCGGCCCGCCTCCGTCGCGCCGGCCGGACCCTCCCCTTGACCGATCTCATGATCGCCGCCGCCGCGGTCGGGGGCGGGCACAGCCTCTGGACCTACGACGCGGACTTCGAGCGCATCGCCACCGTCCTCACGGATCTCTCCTTTTTCGATCCGGCGATCGGGAGCACGGCATGAAGCTCTCGGTGGTGATGCCGGCCCAGAACGAGGAGGGCTCGGTCGGGGCGACCGTGGAAGGCGTGGTCGCGGCGCTGGAGGGCGCGGAGATCGACTACGAGGTGATCGTCGTCAACGACGACAGCGAGGACTCGACCGAAGCGGTGGTCGAGGCGATCGGGGCCGGGAACCCGCGGGTGCGCTGCCACCGCTCCCACTACGAGCGCGGCTTCGGGATGGCGATCCGGGCCGGTCTCGACGTCTTCGAGGGCGACGCCGTCGCGATCGTGATGGCCGACGCCTCCGACAACCCCGCCGACCTGGTCCGCTACCACCGCATCCTCGAAGAGGGCTGGGACTGCGCCTTCGGCTCCCGCTTCGTCCCCGGCGCCGAGGTCCACGACTACCCGCGGCTCAAGTACTACGTGAACCGCTTCGCCAACCAGTTCATCCGCATCCTCTTCCGCCACCGCTACAACGACACCACCAACGCCTTCAAGGCCTACCGCCGCGAGGTCGTCGAGACGATCAGCCCGCTGCTCTCCAAGCACTTCAACCTGACCGTCGAGATGCCGCTGAAGGCGATCGTCCGCGGCCACACCTACGAGGTGATCCCGACCGACTGGACCAACCGGACCAGCGGCGAGGCGAAGCTGGCGATGAAAGAGATGGGCAGCCGCTACCTCTTCATCGTGCTGTACGTCTGGCTCGAGAGCACCCTCAGCCGGGGGGACTACCAGGTGCGGGACGGCGCCAGGCGGTCCGGCGTCACCACTCCTCCGAGAGGTTGACCGGCCCGAAGGGTTCCATCGCCGCCGTGTCGGCGATGCACTCGCGACGGTTCCGCGGCCGGTAGACGGCACGGGTGCGGAGGTCGACGAAGATCCCCTTGCCGTAGGGGGTGCCGCTGTTGCCGGCGTCGGGGGTCGACATCTGCGCGCGACCGCAGATCACGCCGACGCCGTCGAGCAGCGGGAAGGCGAGCATCTCTTCGCTGTCGTAGCTGACCTTGAAGGCGCCGACCGCGTCGTTGTTGCCGCCGCCGCCGAAGACCGGGACGCCGGGGCTCGCGTAGCCCGGGTAAGGAGAGGTGAAGATCGTCGCGTCGGACGGCGGTGAGGGCACGAGTTCGTGCGATCCGGCGAGGATCACCTCCTGGATCTCGGCGGCCTTGGTCCACCTGCTTTCGTCTTCGGTGATCCGCACCGTGTAGACGGCGATCATCGCCAGCACGAAGGCGCCGGAGAGGACCATCCGCACCTGTCCCCGGGACCTCTTGGTCAGGCCGGGGATGACCGCGGCGACCGTCGAGGCGAGCGCGCAGAGCAGGAAGACGACCAGGGCACAGAGCCCGAGGGCGGCGAAGCAGTTGCTGCGGTTCTGCACCCCCGGCGCATACAGCGGATAGCGTTCGCCGGCCGGGACGATCATCAGGTACCCGATCACGATGCCGGCGACCGCCAGCAGCACCGGGACCAGCCAGCGGCCGATCGCGTCCCGGTCCCGGGTCGCCTTCGCGGCCCACCTGGCGAAGGCGATCAGGGCGACGATCGCGACGACGCCGCCGAAGACGGTCCAGCGCGAGAAGTCGCGGTCGGGGACCAGCGTGTAGCCGAGGATCGAGATCGCGCCGTCGGCGACGGTGCGGACGTTGGTCAGCAGCTGCGTGCCGTGGGCGCCCCCGCCTCCGAACTTCTGGGTGTAGAAGATCAGCACCAGCACCGTCGGGATCGCATCGCAGAGCCAGCGCCAGACCACACCCTCCTTGCCGGCCCAGCGGTAGAGGAGGAACGAGAGCAGGACCGCCGGGGCGACGATCTCATAGCCCGCCACCGCGGTCACCGCCAGCGCCGAGGCCAGCAGCTGGGTTGCGACCGCGGGCTTGGTCGGGGCCGCGCCGTAGCGCCGCCGCCCGGCGATCGCGATCGCCACGGCGAACAGGTAGAGGCCGATGAAGAGGCTGATCTGGCTGCCGGTGCTCCAGAATTTGGTCGAGTCGGAGGAGGGGAAGACCAGCAGCAGCGTGGCGGCGCCCAGCGACAGCATCCGGCTGAGCCCGAAGGTCCGGAGGAAGGCGTAGAAGCCGGTCGAGAGGAAGGCGGCGAGCAGGACCGCCAGCACCAGGTGGTAGTGGAGGTGCATGCCCATCGCCGCGTAGGTCAGGGTCACGTAGACCGCGGCCACCGGCCGGCTCGGGGTCTGGTAGTTGTCGACCGCCCCCCAGAAGCCCGGTTCGGGGTGGAAGTAGTAACGGTCGGCGTTGACCCAGTCGTCGGCGACGAAGCCGCCGTGCAGGGCGTACCAGCCGTATACCGCGAAGGCCAGCACGGCGAACAGCAGGCTGACCGCGGCGAGCTCGCGCCAGCCCGGTCGGATGGCCTGGGTGAAGCGCCGCTGCCAGGTGTCCCAGCGGTTCACTTGGCGGCGGCGGGGGCGATCGGCTGCGGCGGCTTGACCCAGACGAAGAGCCGGCGGCCGTCCGGCATCGCGATGCTCTTGACCTTGCGGAAGCCGACGTTCCTGGCCGCGGCTTCCGCCTTCGCCTGGGTGACCAGCGGCGGGAAGTCGTCGACTTCGCTGCTCGCCGTGACCAGAACGCTGGGCGGGCCGAATTCCGGGTTGGTCAGCTGCTGTTCGTAGTTGGCGACGTCGTCGCCGCTCCCGAGTTCGGCCCGCAGCTGGGCCATCGGAATCCCGGAGTGCCGGTCGAGCAGCGAGGCGAGGCTGACCGAGTTGGTGTTGACGACGCGATTGCGGTTGCCGAACAGGACCACCGTGAGGTTGCCTTCCCTGGAGATCCGGAAGAAGGTGTCGACCAGCTCCGAGTCGACGTCGAGCCAGCCGCGGTCGCCGTCGCCGAAGTGGGTCGCCGGGCCGGGGACCTGGGCGCGCACCGCGTCGACCGCGTGCGGGACGCCGTTGGCCCAGGGCACGTAGCCGAGCAGCGGCAGCTCGACCGAGCGCGACTTCGCGGCGTCGTCCCAGAGGCTCGACTGGGCGACGAGGTTGATCGCGCCGATCGCCGCGACGAGCGCCACCACCGGCGCCACCGCGACCCGGTAGTAGCGCAGGGCGATCACGGCCAGCGGCGGGATCAGCATCGCAATCGGGAAGGTGAAGCCGTTGCCGCCGTTGCGCGAGGTCATCAGCGCCGCGTAGCCGGAGGCGACGACGACGAGCAGGGCAAAGGCGTCGGAGCCGGCGATCCGCAGCAGCTCCGCGCGCCGGTCCGGGACCTCCCGCAGCCGCCGGACGAGCACCACCGCGAGGGCGACGAAGGCGATGAAGACGAGCACGGTCAGCGGCGCCAGCAGGTCGTCGGCGGCGATCCGCTCGAGCACCGACTCGAACCGTCCCCAGGAGATCAGCGCGTGCTGCGCTCCGTAGTACTGGGCCTGGTCTCCGTAGCCGTAGCTGGTCAGGTAGTCGAGGACCGGCTGCAGGTTCTTCCAGTACCAGGTCGCCGCCACCAGGGCGCCCGAGAGCAGCAGCAGGCCGAAGTTGAGCAGACGGTTGCGGTAGTCGCCCTGGCCTCGCTGCAGCGCCACGATCGCGGCGGCGAGCAGGACCCCGGGCACGAAGGCGACGGCCATCGTCCGCGAGAGCAGCATCAGGGCCAGGGCGACGCCGATCCCGATCGACCACCAGCGCCGCCGCAGGCCGTCGCTGCAGATCAGCGCGAAGGTGGCGCAGGCGAGGAAGGTCGCGGTCGGCAGCGCGAAGATGTATTCGCGGGTGTAGATGAAGGCGCCCTGGCTGGTCGCCACCGCGAGCGCCACCAGCGCTCCCAGGCGCGGGCCGACCAGACGGGCGCCGATCCCGTAGGAGGCGAGGATGAGGATGGTGGCGAACCCGATCAGGACGCCGAAGCCCTGCATCACCCCGGGGCTGACGGTCAGCACCAGCGAGGTGACCGCGGGCAGCAGCGGCGCGTTGGGGGTCTGGTTCTGGACCGCTTCCCACCAACCGCCGAGGCCGCCGTTCTCGAGGCCGAAGTAGTCGCCCAGGCCGATGCTGGTGTAGCCGGCCTCGTCGGTGTTGAGCGGGAAGCCGTGGCGGTATTCGGCGATCCACCAGATGTTGATCGCGGCCAGCAGCAGGCAGCCGGCGGCGACGATCAGGGCCCAGCGCAGGTAGGCGTTCCGCGGCAGCACCCGGCTAGCTCCGTGCCGCCCCGGCGGCCGCCCGCTCGAGCAGGTCGGCGATCTGGCTTCCGTAGGTGGCGAGGCGGTGGCGCTCGACGACCAGCTCACGGGAGGCCGCGCCGATCCGCGCCCGCTCGTCGGCCGGGACCCGCAGGGCGCGGTCGAGCGCCGCCGCCAGGGTCTCGAGGTCGCGGGGGGCGCAGAGCCAGCCGGTCTCGCCGTCGGCGATCACTTCCGGGAGCCCGAAGACGTCGGTCGCCAGGACCGGGGTGCGCCAGGCCATCGCCTCGAGCACGGTGCGCGGCAGCGACTCCACGTCGGAGGCGCAGACGAGGACGTCGGCGAGCCCGTACCAGGGCTGCACGTCGGGGGTGATGTCGACCAGGCGCATGCGGTCGTTGGTCTCCGGCGAGGCGATGTAGTTGCGCAGCGCTTCGGAGTCGATGTCCTCGCGGCCGCCGACGAAGAAGAGGTGGGCCCGGGGGTGGCGCTCGCAGATCGAGTCGAAGGCCTGGGCCAGCAGCGCCTGCGCCTTGCGCGGCTCGACGGTGCCGATGCAGACGATCGCCTCGGCGTCGGTCGGGATCCCCTCGGCGGCCCGGAAGCCCGCGGGGTCGAACGCGTCGATCGCCGCGTCGATCGGCTCGAGGTCGAGCCCGTAGGGGAGCATCAGGCAGCGCTCGGGCCGCGAGAGCGGCTCGAACAGGCGCTTGGTCTGCTCCGCCTCGAAGACCAGGAAGTCGGCCTTGCCGAGCGCCGCCTCGGCTCGCGCGTGGATCGCCGGCGACATTTCCGAGAACAGGACCGCCGGCGGGAAGCTCTCGTGGATCGCCCAGACGACCGGGATCCCGAGCAGCTCCGTGGCCTCGACCCCGGGCACGGTCCAGGCGGTGGCGGTGTTGACGAGGGCGACGTCGAACTCGCCGCGGCCCTCGGCCCAGGTCGCCAGCTCCTCGACCCGCCCGACGTGCGTGCTGAGGTCGTCGTAGGGGACCAGGGAGGAGATGTGAACGGGGATCCCCAGCGCTTCGAGGTCGGCGCGCAGCGGGCCGTCGCCGTTGCTGACGACGGTGAAGGTTGCCGCGGTCGAGCGGCTCAGCTCGCGGAGCAGGTCGAGCAGGTAGAGCTGACCGCCGCCGAGGCTGAGCTGGTGGGTGAGCACGAGGACGCGCGGGCGCCCGCGCTCCTGGGCCGGCGCGGTGCGCGGCTGCGGCGGTGCCTGCTTCGGGCCCCGGCGCTCGAGCGCGCCGACCATCGTCAGCGGCACCGGGGGGAGCTCGAAGCGCTCCTCGCCGGGGCCGGTGGCGAGGACGCGGAGCTCGGTGGCGCCGTCGGGGCCGTCCCACCCGCTGAGGTCGGCGACCAGTTCGAAGCCGGCGATCTCAGCCTGCGGCGGGTCCCACGATTCGGCGACGTCGGGCCGCGGCAGGCCGAGCCGGGCGCGGCCCACCCGCTGGTCGCCGACCAGGGCCTCGACCCGCACCGTCGAGCCGGCCGGGAACATCACCCAGCCGGAGACCTTCAGCGGCCCGCGCTCGATCTCGTCGCCGGCTTTCGGCCAGTCGACCTCGCTGATCGGCTCGGTCCCGCGGCGGTCGCTGGGCATGAAGGTCATCCCCGGCCGCACCCCCGCGCTCCACAGCCTCCGCATCGCGGTCAGCCGCCAGCGCAGGCCGTGGAGGCGTTCCCCGACCCGGCTCACAGGTCCTCCGACGGCCCGGAGGACAGCCATTCGTGGGTCCGGGTGACCCCCGCCTGCAGGGTTATCGGTCGAAAGGGGATAAGTGCTCGTAACCGCGAGGTGTCGAGGAAGATGCGGTGGACTTCGAACTCGCGCTCCGGCTGCTCGTCGATCACGGCCGGCCGGCCGACCTGGCGCTCGGTCATCCGCAGCAGGTCGATCAGCTTCGTGCCCTCGCCGGAGCCGACGTTGAGGACCGCGGGGCCACCCTCCCGCCCGAGCAGCTCGACGACGGCCCTGGCGACGTCGCCGGCGTAGACGTAGTCGCGCTCGGTGCCGCCCTTGCCGAAGACTGTGATCCGCTGGCCGTGTTCGATCCGGTGCAGGAAGGTGACGACCGCGCCCTGCCCTCGATCGGGCTTCTGGTGCTCCCCGTAGACGGTCGCGCAGCGGAGGATCCGCACCGGCGTGCCGTGCTCGCGGCTCTGCTCCAGGACCTCGGCCTCGCAGGCGAGGTGCAGCGTCCCGTACTTGCCGATCGGCTCCGTCGGCGCGTCCTCGTCGATCGGCAGGCGATCCGGCTCGCCGTAGACGGTGCCGCCGGAGGAGAGGTAGGTGAGGCCGATTCCCGGACGCGAGCGCAGCGCCTCCAGCACCGCGCGGACCGGGCGCAGGGTCAGCTCGTGGTCACGCTCGGGTTCGCGCTCGGACTGCGCCGGCAGCAGGCCGCCGGCGCTGAAGACGACCTGGTCGACGTCGTCCAGCAGTGACTCCAGCAGCGCCGGGTCGGCGGCGTCGCCGAGGTGCAGGTCGCCCTCGGCGATCTGCCGGGCGACCGCCTCGGCGGGCCGGTGGCGGCTGAGGACGATCGGTGGCTGGGACCGCGAGTTCAGCGCTTCGACGATGTGTGAGCCGATGAACCCGCAGCCAATAACGAGGGCTCGCGGCACCGGCGCAGGGTATCGAGTGCTTGGGAACTCTTATTTGCGGCCGATGACCAGGAACTGCTTGCCCAGGAGGCGCCAGGCGGCCGGCGTCTTCAGGTACATCCGGGTCAGCGCGGGGGAGGGCGGCAGGATCCCGCGGAACGAGTAGGGGAGGTAGCGGGGGATCGTTCGCTCGACCTCGAAGCCGGCCGCGTAGAGGTGCTCGCCGATCGCCACGTGGGTGAGGGCGACGTAGTGGTCCGCGCAGTCCCAGTACTCGTCCGAGCAGTAGCGGTAGTTCGGGCCCATGATCGCGATCCGCCCACCGGCCTCCATCGCCGCGTGCATCTTTTCGAGGAAGGCGGCGATCGCCTCCTGGTCGTAGAGGTGCTCGAGGAAGTTGGAGACGAAGACGCCGTCGAAGTGGTCCTGGGGAAGCTCGGCGTCCATGATCATCGAGGTGATCACCGTCGTGTCGGGCTTGTGCGCGGCCTCGTCGTAGCTGACCGCGTCGACCGCCCAGGTCTCGCGCGCCGGCACCGCGCCGATGAACTCGCCACGGCCGGCGGCCGGGTCGAGCACCTTCTGCGGCGACCCCATCAGGCCGTGGACGTGGGGGCCGATCTGCTTCCAGACGGCGATCCGGCCGTCCTGGTCGATGTCGCGAAAGCGGTAGGTGTACAGGCGCTCGTAGTTCACGTCAGACCGGCTGTCCTTTCGGTTGCCTGCGCCGTCTCAGCCGCGGTCGCCGCCGTACCGCCCAGACGAAGGGCGAGATCAGCCGCGGGCTCTCGTGGCGCAGGTTGGGGTTCGAGTAGGGGTCGATGGCGGTGCTCGCTGCCCAGCGCTGGCGCAGCAGGTCCTTCTCCCAGTCCTCGACGTCCATCGAGCGGCTGGAGGACTCGAAGTGGTACATCATCAGATCGGGGTCGTAGACCACGCGCTTGTCGAGCTCACCCAGCTTCAGGCAGTAGTCGACGTCGTTGTAGTTGATCGGCAGCGTCGTCGAGAGGCCGCCGACCTGCTCGAACAGCTCGCGCCGGGTCATCAGGCAGGCGCCGGTGACCGCGAGGCAGTTCTGGGCGACGCGGACGCTGTTGGCGTAGGAGCGGTAGGCGCCCGAGTAGCCGTGGAAGGGGTGTCCCGGGAGGCCGTTCTCGAAGCGGATGCCGACGTGCTGGAGGCGGCCGTCCTCGAGCACCAGGCGGGCGCCGACGGCGCCGACGCCCTCCAGGGCCGAGTACATGACCATGCGCTCGATCCAGTCGCCGGTGTAGACCTCGGTGTCGTCGTTGAGCAGCAGCAGGTGCTCGCCCGCGGCGCGGACGGCGCCGGCGTTGATCTTCGCCGAGAAGCTGAACGGGCGGTCGAACTCGACCAGCCGCAGGCGCTCGCCGGCGATCTCGCGCAGCTGCGCCAGGACCGCCGGGTCGGTGCCGGAGTCGAAGACGACGACGATCTCGTAGTTGCCGTAGCTGGAGTCCGCGACGATGCTGCGCACGCAGTTGACGACCAGGACGATCTGCTCGTAGCGGACTTCGCGGGTCTGGCCGGCGGTCGGGATCACGATGCTGACCAGCGGCTCGCGCTGCAGCGCCGGGTTCAGGTGGTAGACGCCGAAGTCGGTCTTGTCCATCGCGACCCGGGCCTGCATCCCGATCCGCTCCAGATGGGCCTGCACCGCGTGCTCGGCCGCCACGTAGGCCCACGGCTTCGCCTCCTCGCCCTTGCTCGCGGTCGAGGTCTCGAGCATCCGCCAGTGGTAGAGGATCCGCGGCACGTGCAGGACCTTGCGCGCCCGCTCGGTGACCCGCAGCACCAGGTCCCAGTCCTGGGCTCCCTCGTACTCGGCGTGGAAGCCGCCGACCTCTTCGACCAGGCTGCGGCGGAAGACGCTGAGGTGGCAGGTGTACATCTGCGTCCGCATCCGCTCCGGCGACCAGTCGGGCTTGAAGAACGGCCCCGAGTGGTGGCCGGCGCGGTCGATCTTGTCCTCGTCGGTGTAGACGTAGTCGCCTTCGGGCTCGGCCTCCAGCGCCTCGTGGACGTGGGCGAGGGCGTCGGGGTGGAGCTCGTCGTCGTGGTCGAGGAGGACGACGAACTCGCCCTCCGCCATCTCCAGGGCGTCGTTGGAGGCGGCGACGATGCCGCCGTTCTGCTTGCGCCGGTGCAGCCGGATCCGCGGGTCTTCGGCCCGCGCCCGCTCCAGCATCTCCAGCACCCCGGGATCGGGGGAGACGTCGTCGACCAGGCACAGCTCCCAGTCCTCGAAGGTCTGGGTGCGGATCGACTCCAGCATCGCCCAGAGCACGTCGGCCGGCGTGTCGTAGACCGGCGTTATGACCGAGAAGCGTGGCTGCTCAGGCACCCTTGCGCCCCCGCCGGCCCTGAAGCCGGCGCATGGCCGCGCCGACCAGGCGCATCGCGCCCGGGACCCGTGCCTGGAGCCGCGTCGCGGTCGAGATCAGCAGGTGCGCGTGACCTTCGAGCGCGGTCAGCTGGCCCTTCGTCGCCCCCAGCTCGGCGTCCTTGCCGACCAGCAGGTCGCGCAGGCGCAGGACCTCCTCGTCGCTGGCGGCGAGCCGGGCGCGCAGCTCCTCCAGGCCCTCGCTCCCGCCGCCGCCCTCGAGCGCGGCGAGGCGCTCCTGTGCGGTCAGCAGGGCGCCGCGAACCTCGTTGGTCTCCCTGCGCAGCCGCCACCAGGCGCGGTCGTAGCGGCGCACGGTCTCGCTCGGCGGCTCCTCGACCTTGGTGTAGAGGGCGGCCCAGGGGGTGATGTAGGAGAAGTCGCGCTCGAGGTCGCGGAAGAAGCCTTCGCGGGCCAGTGCCGCCGACCAGGCCTCGGGCGGGCGCACGTTGACGTGGGTCGCCTCGCCGAAGTCCTCGGGCGTGGTCGAGAGCAGGATCCGGTCGCTGGCCGCGCAGAGGTTGGCGACCGCCGCGTCGGCCTCGGCGGCCGGGATGTGCTCGAGCACCTCGACGCAGACGACGAGGTCGTAGCGGCGGCCCAGCGGCTCGGCCAGGGAGCCGACCCGGACCTGCCCGCGGACCGACTCGTGCGCCTGCGAGATCGCGTGCTCGGAGAGATCGATGCCGGAGGCGTCGACGCCGCGCTCGCGCAGCTGCTCGACCAGGAAGCCCATCGCGCAGCCGGCGTCGAGCGCCGAGGTGGGGTGGAGGTCGCGGACGATCCCGTCGGCGACCCTGCCGAAGAACCCGAGCCAGTGCTCGTTGCGCTCGTAGGGAACGCCGCAGCCGTGGCTGAAGTAATGGGCCCCGAACGCGAGCGGGCCCGGGGCGCCGGCGGGCGCCTCGGTCGGCGTCGATCGATCGGCCATCGGGGCGAGTCTACCCACCGCCCACGCCGATTTCGCCCGCAGCGGGGGCGCTGGGACATGTGCGAACCTGTCCGGCGATGAGCCAGGGCGAGCTCCTCCTGGTCCTGGCGACCCACCTGATCCTCACCGGCCTGCCGGCGGTCGCGGCGACCCTGCTGGCGGCGCGCCGGGGCCTGCGCTCCGTCCCGGTCCTGCTGGCGATCGCGCTGGCGGCGACCGGCGTGGTCGCGATGGGCGCCTTCTGGGCCTACTACGGCAAGCGCGAGCTCGGCGAAGCGTTCTCCTACTTCGTCGTCTTCGGCTCGGTCCTGGCGATCGCCTGGACGCTGTACGAGCGCCGGGTCCCGCGTGCGCTGTTGCGAGCGCTGGCGGTCCCGCTCGGGCTCTGGGTCGCCGGCACCTCCTTCCTCGTCTTCCTCGGCTTCGCCCACGGCGGCCTCGACCAGCCGGTGCTCACCGCGTCGACGCGCTTCACCGCCGGCATCCTGCCGTCGGACAGCGGCATCCCCCTCTACTACGCGGAATGGTTCTTCGCCAACGGCCACCACAACACGCCGCCTGCCTACCCCGGCGGCTGGCTGGTCAGCGACCGGCCGCCCCTGCAGATCGGCTACGTGCTGGCCCAGCGCCCGTTCTACTCCGGCGATAGGGAAATGCACTACGAGGTGCTCGGCACCGGCCTCCAGCAGCTCTGGATCGTCGGCCTCTGGGCGCTGCTGCTGGCGGCGAAGATCGGCCGCCGGACGCGGGCGCTGATCATGGTCGCGGTGCTGCTCAGCGGCCTCGCCCTGGTCAACGGGTTCTACGTCTGGCCGAAGCTGCTGCCGGCGGCGATGCTGCTGGCCGCGGCGGCGCTGGTGATGACGCCGCTGTGGACCGACGTCCGCCGCAGCCTGCTCGGCGGCGCCCTGGTCGCGGCGCTGGCGGGCCTGGCGATGCTGGGGCACGGCTCGAGCGTCTTCGGGCTGATCCCGCTGGCCCTGCTGGCCGCCTACCGCGGCCTCCCGAGCTGGCGCTGGGTGGGGGTCGCCGCGCTCGTCGGGATCGCCCTGATGGCCCCCTGGTCGGCCTTCCAGAAGTACGACTCGCCGCCCGGCAACCGGCTGACCAAGTGGATGCTGGCCGGCGCGGACATCACCACGATCGACGACCGCGGGACGCTGGAGGCGATCGTCGACGAATACGGCGAGGCCGGGTTCGGCGGCGCGATCCACAACAAGGCCGAGAACTTCGTGACGATGGCCGGCGGCGGCCCGGCCTGGACGATGGTCGAAGAAGCGAAGACCGCGGTCGACGACGGCGACGCCAACCTCTTCGACCGCCACCTGCGGAACCTCGGCTTCTTCTACCTGCTGCCCTCGCTTGGCCTGCTGTTGCTGGGGCCGCTGGCGATGGCGATCCGCTTCCGGCGCGGGCGCGAGGACGGGATCGACTGGAGCTTCGCGCTGACCGCGCTCGGCGTCGCCGCGGCCGGGGCGGTGCTCTGGGGCCTGATCCTGTTCGGGACGACGCCGGCGCGGACGGTGATCCACGCCGGCACCTATCTGCTGCCGATCCTGGCGATGGCGGGGGCGATCGCCGGCTTGCGGGCGACCTTCCCGCGCCTGGCGATCGGGGTGGTGGCGCTCAACTGCGTGCTGGCGCTGGCGATCTACTCGCCCTCGGTGGAACCGCCGCCGGGCAGCGGCTACTCGGTGCTCGCCTTCCTGCTGGCGGCGCTCGGCCTCGCCGGCTTCGGCCTGCTGGCGCTGCGGGGCGAGCAGTGAGCGCGGCGCGGCGGCGGGCACCGCTGATCGCCTTCGGCCTGGTGCTCGCGGGCGCGGCGGCGCTGCTGCTCTCGCTCGACTCCGGCCTCACCTTCTACCAGGACACCTGGGCCTTCCTGATGCACCGGCAGGGCTCCTCGGCGGCCGACTTCCTCGAACCGCACAACGAGCACATCGTGGTGATCCCGGTGGCGATCCTGAAGCTGCAGCTGGCGCTCTTCGGGATGGGCTCGGCGACGCCGGAATTCTTCCTCCTGACGGTGCTGCTGCTGGTCACCGCGGTGCTGCTCTTCGTCTACGTCCGCCGCCGCCTCGGCGACTGGCCGGCGCTCTTCGCCGCCACCCTCGTCCTCTTCCTCGGCCCCGCCTGGCAGGTCCTGCTGTGGCCGTTCGAGATGACCCTGCTGGGCTCGACGATGGCCGGGCTGGCGATGCTGCTGGCGCTGGAGCGCGAAGACCGCGCCGGCGACCTCGCCGCCTGCCTGCTGCTGGCGGTCTCGATCGGGTTCTCCAGCCTCGGCGTCGCCTTCGCGGTCGGCGCCGGCGTCGACGTCCTCCAGCACCGCCGCAACCGCGGCCTCGCCCGCCTCTACTTGGCGGCGATCCCGCTCGCCCTCTACGGCGCCTGGTACCTGGCCTACGGCCACGAAGCCGAAAGCTCGTTCTCGATCGCCAACGTCTTCCACTCGCCGATCTTCGTCCTCGAAGGGCTGGCCGCCTCGCTGGCGGCGCTGACCGGGATCTCGGTGCTGACCGGCAGCGTCGAGGCCCGGCCCTGGGCCGGGATGGTCCTGCTGGCGGCGCTGCTGGTCGCCCTCGCCTACTGGCTCTGGAGGCGCCGCCCGGCGATCTACCCGCGGCTCTGGCCGGTCGCCGCCACCGCCGCGACCTTCTGGTTCCTCGGCGGCTTCAACCGTGGCGCCGGCCGCGAGGCGGAGGCGAGCCGCTACATGCACGTCGGCGCGATCCTGCTGCTGCTGATGGCCGCCGACCTCCTGAAGGGCGCCCGCCTCGGCACCCGCGCGGCCCTGGTCGGCGCCGCCCTGGTCGTCGCGATCTGCGCCGTCAACCTCGACCCGCTCGAGGACGGCCACGACTACTTTCGCGAACAGACGGTGCTGACCCGCTCCGACCTCGGCGCGATGCAGATCGCCGAGCGGACGATCTCCCCCTACTTCGCGCTCGGACCGACGATCGCCGGGACCGGCTCGCTGATCGACGTCAACGCGCCCGAGTACTTCGAGGCCGAGGCCGACCACGGCACCCCGGCCTACACCCCGGCGGAGCTGGCGCGGGCGCCGGAGGCCGGCCGTCGCCAGGCCGACGTCGTGCTCTCGCAGGCGCTGCCGCTGGCGACCGTGACCGAAACCGAAACGGCGCTGCCGGCCGGCCTCGGCCCCCGCTGCGATCGGGTCGTGGGCGGGGTCGGAGAGGTGAAGCTGCGCCCGGGGGTCACCCAGATCGGCCTGCTGCCAGGCCCGCCGGCGCGGTTCAGCCTGCGCCGCTTCGCCCGCGGCGAGTTCCCGGTCCCCACCGCGGGCGCGCCAGGGGACTCGGTGACGACCCTGAAGATTCCCCGCGACGGCGCCCCCCAGCCCTGGTTCCTGCAGGTCGAGGCGGCCCAGGGAGCGCGCGTCTGCTGGGCCGGCCCCCTCGGGGCCTAGCCCTCTGGCCTAGAGCTCCTCGGCGATTCGCGGTGCGTCGCGGTTGAAGATCCAGACGCTGAAGGCGCAGATCCCGACGAAGAGGACGAAGGCCGGGATCAGGTAGACCCCGCCACCGGCGATCGCCGCGGCCGAGGGCTCGTCGGGGTTGATCACCCAGCGCTGGATTTCGTTGAAGATCGGGGCCAGCGGGTTGATCAGCATCAGCCGTTCCAGCGTCTGGTTTTCCAGCACGCTGAGCGGATAGAGGACCGGGGTCATGTAGAAGAGCACCTGGCCCAGCACGGTCCAGATGATCGCGACGTCGCGGAAGCGCACGAAGAGGACCGCCAGCATCATGCTGACCGCTGCCGTGAAGACCGCGATCAGCCCCAGCGCCAGCGGGAACAGCAGCCAGGTCCAGGTCGGGTCGACGCCCCAGGCGAGGATGAAGACGAAGACCACGACCAGGTTCAGCAGCAGGTTGAAGAAGGCGGTGAGGACGGTCGCCAGCGGGATCACCAGCCGCGGGAACTGGGTCTTGCGGACGATCCCCTCCTGGGCGACGACCGAGGTGACCGAGTTCTGGGTCGCTTCCTGGAAGAAGGAGAAGAGGACGATCCCGAGCAGCAACAGCACCGGGTAGTTCGGCGTGTCGGCGCCGATCCGGACGATCTTCGTGAAGACGAAGAGGAGGACGGCGAAGAGCAGCAGCGGCCGCACCAGCGACCAGAGGTAGCCGAGCACGGTGCCGAAGTAGGTGCGCTTGAACTCGGTCACCGCCATCAGCCAGAGCAGGTCGCCGAAGCGGCGGCGGCCGCCGCCGAGGGCGGACGGGCCCTTGACCTCGCGCAGCTCCAGCGACTCCGGGGTGGCGCTCATCGCTGCTCCACCGGGGCGACCACGGCCCGCACCTCGTGCTCGAGCGCCAGCAGGCTGCCGCGGGCGCTCTGGCTGCCGAAGACGAGGAAGTCGAGGGCGTTGTGGCTGTAGAGGCTGACGTCGTCGCCGGTGGGCTGGTGCGGCTGGACGCCGAAGTGGACGAAGTAGCGGCCTGGCGCGAGCGGGTTCGCCAGCTCGGAGTCGATCCGCACCCTCTGGCCGGCGCGCAGGGTGTTGGTGCCGTCCTCGGTGGCGATCGGGGTGCCGTACTGGAACATCCCCAGCCCGTCGGCGTTGGCGACGATGAAGCCGACCCCGACGCCGGTCACGTCGCGCTCGACCTCGATCTCGACGTGCAGGCGGATCGGCTTCGCGTGCTCGACGCTGGTCGTGCGCTCGCCGCTCTCGTCCTCCATCCAGGCGTCGAGCAGGCGCACCCCGTCGGCGGTGTTGCGGGGCGCCTCGCCGGAGGCCTGCGGACCGCTCTCGAAGTTCAGCCGCAGGTACTCGCCGGCGATCTCGGCCGGGTCGCCGATCGCCTGGATCTTGCCCTCGGAGATCAGCATCGCCCGGTGGCAGTAGGCCTCGACCGTCGACATCTCGTGGGTGACCAGGACGATCGTCTTGCCTTCGCCTTTCATCCGCCGGAAGGCGTCGGCGCATTTCTGCTGGAAGGAGGCGTCGCCGACCGCCAGCACCTCGTCGATCAGCAGCACGTCGGCGTCGGCCTGCAGCATCGTCGCGAAGGCGAGCCGGACCAGCATCCCGGAGGAGTAGTTCTTCAGTTTGAGGTCGACGAACTCCTCCAGCTCGGCGAACTCGAGGACGGCGTCGAGGCGCTCGGCCGCGTCGCTGGGCGTGAGGCCCATCATCACCCCATTGAGGACTACGTTCTCGCGCGCGGTCAGCTCGACGTTGAAGCCGACCCCGAGCTCGATGAAGGGGGCGAGCCGGCCGGCCATGCGGATCGTGCCGGCGTCGGCGCGGTAGATGCTGGCCAGCAGCTTCAGCAGCGTGCTCTTGCCGGAGCCGTTGCGGCCGACGATGCCGAAGAACTCGCCCTGGCGGATCTCGAAGGAGACCCCGTCGAGCGCCTGCAGCTCGCGGTAGTCGCCGCTGGAGAACATCCGCAGCGCCCGCTCCTTCAGCGAGTCGATCCGGTGGGTGGGGATGCGGAAGGCCTTCTTCAGCCCCTCGACCTGGATCGCCGCTGCGGCCCCCTCGGTCGAGAGCGCCGCGTTGCGGGCGGCGAGCTGGTCGGCTATCGCGTCGTCGACGGGCATCGCGGCACCCCCGGGGGTCGCCTCAGGCACGCCGGCGCCGCCAGGCCGCGCGGGCCCTGCGCTCCAGCTTCGCCCAGGCCCTCGCCGCGGCCCCGGGGGGCGGCGCGGCGGAGCTGGCGGGCGCGGCCGGCTCCGGCAGGGCGCCGCGCTTGCGCAGGACGACCATGTACTCGATCGCCTGGCGGGCGGTGGCCTCGATGTCGAAGGCTTCGCCGAAGCGCTCGCGGCAGGCGAGGATCAGCTGCAGGAACTCGGCCTGGGTCCAGACGTGCATGTGGATCGAGTAGGCGGCCGCTTCGAGCTCGCGGGCGCGGGCGATCGTCTGCTCCTCGGTCTCGCCGCCCTCGACGATCACCAGCCGCGTCCACTGCTCGTAGTGTTCGGCGCGCGAGCGCTCGGGGCCCTCGTCGTAGTCGGCGATCATGTGCGCCAGCGGCGTCACTTCGCGGCGGAAGTCGAAGGTGTAGCGCTTGTCGGGGACCGCGTAGAAGAGGACCCCGCCCGGCTTCAGTTTCCCGAGGTGGGTCTCGATCGTCCCCATCGGGTTCTCGCAGTGCTCGAGGAAGTGGTTGGCGACGATGAAGTCCTGCGAGCCCTCGGGAATCGTCAGCAGCTTCTCGCCGTCGTCGACGACGTCGACCTCGGTCAGGTTCCAGCCCGCCAGCTCCGGATACTCGCGGCGCAGGTCGTCGATCGCCATGCGGTCGACGTAGCGGGCCTTCGCGTTGGGCGGCAGCGCCAGCGGCTGGTGCAGCGGCCCGATCTCGAGCCCTTCGCCGTCGAGGAAGTGGGCGGCCAGCTCGCGCCGGGCATCGAGATAGACGGGGGGCGCCTCCGCCGGTGCGTCCGGCTTCGCGACCTCCTGGCTGCGGAGCTCAGTCATCGGACTGGAGGCTACCCTGCCGCCCCCACGTTCAGCGCCCCCGGCTGTCAGGCTTGGGCGTGGTGAACCCGGCTCCAACCCTGGCGATCGTGATCCCGAGCTGGAACTCGGTCGGGCTCCTGCCCCGCTGCCTGGACTCGCTCGCGGCCCAGGAGGTCGAGGCCGAGCTGCTGGTCGTCGACAACGGCTCCGGCGACGGCTCGGTCGAGTACCTGCGCGAGCGCGGCGTGCCCCACGTCGCGCTGCCCGCCAACGTCGGCTTCGCCGCCGCCGTCAACCTCGGCGCGGCCCGGGTCGGGGCGGAGGCGATCCTCGCCCTCAACGCCGACACCGTGCTCGAGCCCGGCTGCCTGGCGGCGCTGGCGCGCGAGCTCGCCGGCGATCCGAAGCTGGGCGGGGTGCAGCCGCGGATCCTGCAGCTGGAGGGGGAGGTCGGCGAGCTCGCGGCCGCCCGCCTCTACAGCGCCGGCCAGGCGCTCAGCGCCGACGGCCGCGCCTTCGAGGAGGGGGCCGGCGAGGCCCAGGCCGGCGGGCACCTGCGCCCGCACGAGGTCTTCGGCGTCTGCGGCGCCGCCTGCCTGCTGCGGCGGCAGCTGTTCGATCGGCTCGGCGGCTACGACGAGCGCTACTTCGCCTTCTACGAGGACGTCGACCTCAACGTGCGGGCGCGGATCGCCGGCTGGCGCTTCGCCTACGTTCCCGAGGCGGTCGTCTGGCACCTCGGCAACGCCTCCTGGCAGGCCGGCTTCGAGCGGCCGGGTGCCGACAACGCGCGCCTGGTCGCCCGCAACCGGCTCGCCACCCAGGTCAAGTTCATGCCGGCGGCGGCGCTGCCGCGGATCCTCGCGGTCGAGCTCGGGGCGCTGACCCGGGCCGGCCTGCAGCGCCGCTTCGCGGCCACCGCACGGGGCAAGCTGGAAGCGCTGCGCTGGCTGCCGGCGCTGCTGGCCGAGCGACGGCGCCTGCGCCGCGAGGGCGAGCCCGGCCGGGCTCGCCGCTGGCTCGGGGCGAGGACGGTCGGCGGGTGAGGGTCTGCCTGCTCTCGCCGGCGGCGGCGGCACCCGGGCCGAGCCGGGCGATCGGCCGGCTCGCCGAGCTGCTCTCGCAGGCGCACGAGGTCGCGGTCGTCGAGCCGGCTCCTTCGCCGGAGCTGGAACGGATCACCTTCTCCTGCGATGCCCACCGCGAATCGGCCGAAGCGATGGCGGCGATCCGCGCCCATTACGGCTCCTCCGGCCCCGACTACCTCGAGGTCCTCGACTTCTCGCCGCTGGCCCTCGTCCCCCTGCAGGCGCGACGTACCGGCGATCCGCTGCTGGCCGAGACCCTGGTCGCGGTGCGGGCCTGGCCCGGCTTCGAGCTCCGCAGCTTCCAGGACGGGACCCTCGAACAACCGCTGCAGCGGTTGACCGCCGAGCTTGGGCGCGAGCAGCTGCGCCTCGCCGACCGGCTGATCTGGCCGGGCGGCGACTCGCTCGGCCTCTACCGCCGCTACTACGAGGGCCTGGAGCTGCCGGCGACGGTGCGGATCGGCTTCCCGGTCGCCCCGCCGCCGCGCTCGGCGCCGCCGCCGGGTCAGTCGGCGGGGCAGACGCTGCGGATCCTCTTCCTCGGAAGCCTCGATGCCCACGCCGGCCCGCTCGACCTCGTCGACGCCTGCCTCGGGCTGCCGGGCGACGACTGGGAGCTGACCCTGGCCGGCGCCGACTCCGACACCGCGACGATGGGACAGTCGGTGCGCATCGCGATCGAGGCGATGGCCGGCCACGATCCCCGCGTCCGGGTGGAGGGTCCGATGAGCGAGCGCGAGCGCGCCGCGCGCCTGCCCGATTTCGATCTTCTGGCCGTCCCCTCGCGGGTCGGCCCCTGGAGCGAGGAGGCGCTGGCGGCGATGTGGGCCGGGGTCCCCGTCCTCTGCACCCCGGTCGGCGCCCTGACCGAGCTGGTGCTCGACGGCGAGACCGGCTGGCACGCGGCGGGCGAGGGGGCCGAGCCGCTGCGCCAGGCCCTCGCGCGCCTGCTGGCCGAGCCCGAGGAGCTGGAGCGGGTCAGGTCCTCGGGCAGGATCGAGAGCCACGTCGCCGCCCTGGCGGAGCCGGCCGCGCTCCTCGACGGCTACCTGCAGATCGCCGCGGCGGCCGAGCGCACGGCCGAGCTGGGGGTCCCGGCCCGGCCGCGGGCCGAGCTGCCGCTGGTCACCGGGGTGATCCCCTATTACGGAGCCGCCCCCTTCGTGGGCGAGGCGGTCGAGTCGCTGCTGGGCCAGACCCACCCGCGCACCCAGGTGCTGATCGTCAACGACGGTTCCTTCCGCGAGGAGGACTCGGTCCTCTCCGATCTGGAGCGCGATCCCCGGGTCACCGTGGTCACCCAGGCCAACGGCGGCGAGACCTCGGCCCGCAACCTCGGAGCGCTCCTGGCGCAGGGGGAGTACATGGTCATGCTCGACGCCGACAACCTGCTCGAGCCCGGGTTCGTCGAGCGCGCCCTCGCCGCCTACCGTCGCCACCCGGAGCTCGCGTACGTCACCTGCTGGCTGCGGGTCGTCGACGAAATTGGGGTCGAGTTCGAGGCAGCGCACGGATACGCTCCCCTTGGCAATGGCGTTGTCGCGGACGACCAGGAGAACTTCGATGGCGATTCGATCGCGCTGCTGCCGCGCCGCCTCTTCACCGAGCTGGGCTTCACCTACGGGCCGGTGGGGGCGATGCACGGCGACTGGGAGCTCTACCGCTGGCTGCGCCAGGAGGGCCGGTTCGGCGCCGTCATCCCCGAGCGCCTGGCTCGCTACCGGGTCCGCGCCGACTCGCTCCTGCGCGAGCACAGCAAGGAGCTGCAGGGGCTCGGATGGAACGAAGCGCGCACCCGCAACCGGCGACGGAGGATGCGATGGATAGCCCGCTGACCCGGGCCGGAAACGGGGCGGCCTCCGGCGCGGAGAGCGCGACCAGCGAGGACGAGCGCCGGGTCGAAGAACTGCTTCGCGTCAACGCCCGGCTGGCCGCCGAAGTCCGCAGCCTCGCCTCCGGTCGCATCGAGGGCCCGCGCCTGGGCCCGATGGTCTCCGCTCGCCGCCTGGCGGCGCTGAGCGAGGAGCGCGACGCCCTCGCCGCACGACTCGCCGCGACGGAGGCGGAGCTGGGGATTACCCGGACGCGCTGCGCGGACCTGGAGAGCCACCAGGAGATCCTCAGCGCCGAAGTCCTCCGCCTCCGCGCCGGCTGGCGCGGCGTCCTCCGCCGGCTGCGCGCCCGCCTGCTCTCGCGCTAGCCCCTTCGCCTTCGCCGCAGCGCCAGCGCCTCGCCGGCCCCGATCTCCAGCAGCGGCGCCCCGTCGAGCTCGCGCCGCTCCAGCCCGGCGCCGTCGCGCCAGCCCCGCAGGCGCCCGCCGATCCCCTTCGCGGTGCGGTCCCTGAGCAGCTGGCCGGCGCAGAGGGCGCCCTCGCAGGCGAGCGCCCGCAGCGCCCGCCGCGGCTCGGACAGGACGCCGTAGCGGCGCAGCATGTAGCCGCGGCTCCAGCCGGTGCGCGCGTACTTGGCGGCGGAGGCGGCGCCGAGGCTGGCCGAGTAGGCGTGCAGGGCGCGGGCCTCGCCGGCGAGCCGGCAGCGGCCGCCGGCGGCCGCCAGGCGCAGGGCCAGGTCGAGGTCCTCGTAGTAGAGGAAGATCCGCTCGTCGAAGCCGCCGACCGCCTCGAAGGCCGTGCGCCGGTAGAGCGCGGCGCCCCCGGTCGGCCCGAGTGGGGCGGGGGCATCCAGCGCCGCGGTCAGCGGCTCGCCGTGCAGGTAGTCGAAGCCCATCAGGGTCGAGTCGGCGACGACGCCGGCCGAGTCGATCAGCTCCGGCGCCGCTTCCTGGACCAGGACCCCGGCGACCGCTTGCACCCCCTCGCCGAGCCCGTCGAGCAGCGCCTCGACGAAGCGCGGCTCGCACTCGACGTCGTTGTTGAGCAGGATCGCCGCCTCCGCCGGGTGCTCGGCCACGGCCCGGTTGAGGGCCGGTCCGAAGCCGGTGTTGCGGCCCAGCTCCAGCAGCGCCACCTCCGGGAAATCGGCCCGCAGCAGCTCCACGGAGCCGTCGCTGGAGCCGTTGTCGACGACCACGACCTCGGCCTCGCGGCTCTGCCCGCGCAGGCTCGCCAGCGTCCGCCCGATCCACTCGGAGCCGTTGAAGTTCGGGATGTAGACGACTGCGCGCACAGGTATTCCGGTCAGTAAGTAGGGTTGCAGCCTCGCATGGAGCCCTTGAAGGGATTGATCCTCTCCGGTGGCGCGGGCACGCGGCTGCGCCCCATCACCCACACCTCGGCGAAGCAATTGGTGCCCGTCGCGAACAAGCCCGTGCTGTTTTACGGGATCGAGGCGCTGGTCGAGGCCGGGGTGAAGGAGATCGGGATCATCATCGCGCCGGAGACCGGCGGCGAGATCCGCGAGGCCGCCGGCGACGGCTCGCGGTTCGGCGCCGAGATCACCTACATCGTCCAGGACGAGCCGGCCGGGCTGGCCCACGCGGTGCTGACCGCGGAGGAGTTCATCGGCAGCTCGCCGTTCGTCATGTACCTCGGCGACAACCTCCTGCGCGACGGGTTGCGCGGCCTCGTCTCGACCTTCACCCGGGACGAGCCGGAGGCGCTGATCCTGCTGACCCCGGTCGACGACCCGCAGTCCTACGGGGTCGCCGAGCTCGACGGCGAGCGGATCGTGCGGCTGATCGAGAAGCCGAAGGACCCGCCTTCCAACCTCGCCCTGGTCGGCGTCTACCTCTTCACCTCGACGATCTTCGAGGCGGCGCGCTCGCTCGAGCCCTCCTGGCGCGGCGAGCTGGAGATCACCGAGGCGATCCAGAAGCTGATCGACGACGAGCGCCCGGTCCAGTCCGAGGTCGTGCGCGGCTGGTGGAAGGACACCGGCCAGCTGGCCGACATGCTCGAGGCCAACCGGCTCGTGCTCGAGGAGCTGGAGACCTCGCTGGAGGGGGAGATCGACGAGGGCTCGCGGGTCGAGGGCCGGGTCGTCGTCGCCCCCGGCGCGAAGCTGACCCGGGCGGTGGTCCGCGGCCCCGCCGTGATCGGCGCCGGCGCCCACATCGAGGACGCCTACATCGGCCCCTACACCTCGATCGGCGAGGAGGTCCACATCCGCCGCTCCGAGGTCGAGCACTCGATCATCCTCGCCGGCTCCGTGGTCGAGGACCTGGGGACCCGGATGGAGGCCAGCCTGCTCGGCCGCAACGTCAAGCTGACCCGTTCCGACGGCGTCCCGAAGACCCTGCGCCTGCTGGTCGGCGACCGTTCCGAGATCGAAATCGTCTGATGGGGGCGGGCCGGTGAAGTTGCTCGTGACCGGAGCCGCCGGGATGCTCGGCCGCGACCTGATGCTGGCCGCCGGCAACGCCGGGCACGACGTCGTCGGCTTCGGCCGCGCCGAGCTCGACGTGACCAGCGCCGACGCGGTCGGGCGCCGGGTCGAGCTCGAGCGTCCCGACGTGGTCATCAACAGCGCCGCCTGGACCGACGTCGACGGCGCCGAGGAGGCCGAGCAGGCCGCCTTCGCGGTCAACGGCACCGGTGCCGGCAACGTCGCCGCCGCGGCCGCCGCGGTCGGGGCCAGCGTCGTCTACGTCTCCACCGACTACGTCTTCGACGGCGCCAAGGGCGAGCCCTACGTCGAGAGCGACCAGCCGGCGCCGCTCTCCGCCTACGCCCGCACCAAGCTGGCCGGCGAGGAGGCCACCGCGGCCGCCAACAAGCGCCACTTCGTGGTCCGCTCGGCCGGCCTCTTCGGGGTCGGCGGCACCAACTTCGTGGAGACGATGCTGCGGCTGGCGAGCGGTCGCAGCGAGGTCCTCGTGGTCCGCGACCAGGTCGGCTCCCCGACCTACACCTGGCACCTCGCCTACGGGATCGTGCGGCTGATCGAGGGGCTCGAGTTCGGGATCCACCACATGGCCGCCGCCGGCCAGTGCTCCTGGTACGACTTCGCCCGCGAAATCTTCGAGCAGGCCAAAGTCGACTGCAAAGTTCTCTCGGTCACGACCGAGGAATTCGGCCGCCCGGCGCCGCGCCCGCCGTTCTCGGCGCTGACCAGCCAGCGCCAGCACGCGATCGGGCTGCCCTCCTGGCAGGACGGGCTGGCCGGCTATCTCGCCCAACGCGAAGCGGAGGAAAACCAACAATGAAGCTCCTGGTCACCGGCGCCGCCGGATTCATCGGCTCGACCTACGTCCGGCTCGCCGGCGCCGAGCACGAGATCGTCGTCCTCGACAAGCTCACCTACGCGGGCCGGCCGGAGAACCTGCCGGACGGCGTGGCGCTGATCGAGGGGGCGATCGAGGACCCGGCGATCGTGCGCGAGGCGATGCAGGGCGTCGACGCGGTCGTCAACTTCGCCGCCGAGTCCCACGTCGACCGCTCGATCGACGACCAGGACGCCTTCGCCCGCACCCACGTGATCGGCACCGGCACCCTGCTCGACGCGGCCCGCGAGCTCGGAGTCGAGCGCTACCTGCAGGTCTCCACCGACGAGGTCTACGGCTCGATCGAGTCCGGCTCCTTCACCGAGACCTCGCCCCTGGACCCCTCCTCGCCCTACTCGGCGACCAAGGCGGCCGGCGACCTGCTGGTCACCGCCCACGTCCACACCTACGGGATCGAGGCCTCGATCGTCCGCGGCTCCAACAACTACGGCCCGCGCCAGTACCCGGAGAAGCTGATCCCGCTGATTACGCTGAACGCCCTGCACGGCGACTCGCTGCCGGTCTACGGCGACGGCAGGCAGGTCCGCAACTGGCTCTACGTCGAGGACTTCTGCCGCGGCATCCACACGGTGCTGATGAAGGGCAAGGCCGGTGAGGCCTACAACGTCGGCGGCCCCGACGAGTGCGAGAACATCGAGGTGATCAAGCGGGTGATCGAGCTGACCGGCCAGGACGAGTCGCTGATCGAGTACGTCCAGGACCGCCCCGGCCACGACCGCCGCTACTCGCTCTCCTCGGCCAAGCTGAAGGAGGAGCTGGGCTGGGAGGCGCAGGTGCACTTCGCCGAGGGCCTCGAGAAGACCGTCGCCTGGTACCGCGACAACGAGGACTGGTGGGGGCCGATCCGCTCCGGCGAGTACCGCGAGTACTACGAGAAGCAGTACGGGAAGAGCCTCGGCTGATGCCCGCGGTCCTGCCGACCAAGCTCGACGGGGTCGTCCTCCTGGAGCCGGCCGTGCACGGCGACGACCGCGGCTTCTTCGTCGAGACCTTCAGCCGCGAGGCCTGGGCCGCGGCCGGCGTCGAGGCCGAGTTCGTCCAGCACAACCACTCGCGCTCGGGTAGGGGCACCCTGCGCGGGCTCCACTTCCAGACCGAGCCGGGGCAGGCGAAGCTGCTGCGCTGCGCCCGCGGCGCGATCCTCGACGTCGCCGTCGACCTGCGGCGCGACTCGCCGACCTACGGGCAGTGGGAGGGCCACGTTCTCGACGACGAGCGCCACCATCAGCTCTTCGTCCCGGTCGGCTTCGCCCACGGCTTCGCCGTGCTCAGCGACGTCGCCGACGTCGCCTACCTCGTCTCCAGCCCCTACGACCCCGCCACCGAGGCGGGGATCGCCTGGGACGACCCCGAGGTCGGGGTCGAGTGGCAGGTCGCCGAGCCGCTGCTCTCCGAGCGCGACAAGACCGCGCCGAAGCTCTCCGAGATCGCCGACACCCTCCCCTGGTAGTAGCGACTACCCGGCCATCATCGGGCACGCCCGGCTCAAGGGCGGTCCGATCTTCAGCCGCCGCTCCCGCCGGTCGTCGCCTCCGACGTGTCGACTTTTCGGCCCCATGGTTGAGAAAGTCGACAACCCGCGACTTTCCGCTCCGGCGGTGTTGATGCGGTCGGGATGAGGCAGCAGACGCGAAGCCGGATCGCCAACGGCTTGGAGCGCACCAGGCTCCTGGCTCCGGCGGAGCGGCTGCGCGAGGGGTGGCTGACGGCGCGGGCCCGCGACGACCACCTCGCCTTCGACGGGCTGCCGGTGCCGCCGGCCCGGCTGCGGCTCCTGGTCGACGGCCGCAGCGGCGACGCCGGCCGCTTCCTGGCGATCGGCAGCCGCATGGCGGCGGCGATCCGCGGCGCCGCCTCCGGCGCCGGCTCGCCGCCCGAGGAGATGTCGGCGATCCTCGACTTCGGCTGCGGTTGCGGCCGCGTCGCCCGCCACTGGGCCGGCCTGCGCGGCCCGGAGATCCACGGCTGCGACTACAACGCCGAGCTGGTCGATTGGTGCCGCGGGAACCTGCCCTTCGTCCAGGCCGACGCCAACGGCCTGGTCCCGCCCGCCCCCTACGTCGCCGGCAGCTTCGACCTCGTCTACGCGCTCTCCGTCTTCAGCCACCTCGACGAGCGGCTGCAGGCGGCCTGGGTCGCCGAGTTCCACCGCATCCTGCGGCCCGGCGGCCTGCTCGTCCTCAGCGTCCTCGGCGACTCGGTCCGCGGCCGCCTCGACCCCGACGAGCGGACCCGCTTCGACCGCGGCGAGCTGGTCCTGCAGCGGCCGCGCCTGGCCGGTCGCAACCTCTGCACCGCCTACCACCCGCGCTCCTACGTCACCGGCACCCTGCTGGCCGGCTTCGGCGAGGTCACCGGCTTCGACCTCGGGGCGCCGGACCTGGCGGTCCTGCAGGACGCCTACGTCGCCCGCCGCCGCCCCACCTGAGCAGCGGATGCTCCATCAGTCGACCAGGCGGGCTCCCGCGATCTGAGCCTCGAGGGAGCGCTGGACCCGCTGGGCCAGGCCGGGCTCGGCGGCCTTCGAGAACTCGAAGACCGGACATTGGGCGCGGGGGATGCCGGAGAGGTACGGAGAGATCTGGAAGCCGCTGTGGTCCTCGCCCAGGTCCACCCCGAGGGCATAGAAGGTCGGGAGCGTGTCGTAGAGCCAGAGCTCGAATCCCCCGTGGCCTTCCTCGCGGTATTCGTTCCGCACCTCGAGCAGGCGCTCGAGGGCGCCCTGCGCCTGGGCCGGATACTTGGGTTCGGCGCGGGCATCGTGGTAGATCGGCGCGATCGCGCAATCCGGATCCATCGCGTAGCACCGCAGTGTCACCCCCCGGGCGAGGAGGTCGCGCACGGGCCACCTCCAAAGCTCTGGATTGAGGTTGGTGAAGTAGTTCGTGAAGGTGGTCAATCCGGTCCCGAACTCGATCACTTCCCTGGTGGCCACGTTCATCATGCGCAGCTTGTCCGCCGTCGGCAGCCGACCCGAGCCAAAGGCCCGCAGCCGCTCGGCCAGGCGAGGTGGCCCGACGTCGGCCACCCGCGACTCGATCGCCCGCAGCTCCGTCATGCCGACGCTCCGCAGGTCCACCTCGCGCGGGGGCCCCAGGCGCACCGCATCGCTGTCCTTCAGGTAGTCGGCGATCGCGTCGGCCTGGGCCCGGTCGATGAGCACCTCGTTGGGCGACGCCGCCGCCTGGATCCGGGCGGCCCGGTCGACGGTCGCCCCCAGCGCGTCTTTGCGCTCGTCGACTTCGACCAGGTCGATCATCCCGAAGGTCATCCCGACCTTGGTCGCCAGGTCCGAGTACAGGGCCAGCCCGCTGCGTACGTTCTCGGCGGCCAGGACCGCGTCGAGCGGGTCGGGGAAGACCGCCAGGACCCCGTCGCCCAGCTCCTGCAGGACCTCTCCACCAAAGTGCTCGACGACCGTCCGGCAGAGGCGATTGTGCGTAGCGGCGGCCATCACCCCCGCTTTGTGGCCCTTCTTGAGCTTGCGGACGGTCGAGCCGACGAGATCGAAGAAGACGACCGAGCGGGTGGTGCGATCCCGCTTCGAGGGTGGATCCGGAGTAGCCGCCCGGACCAGATCCTCCAGCCCGGGCAACTCAGCATCCGTGACCGAGTCGGCTGCATGATCTGGCACAGACACGACTTTAGTCTGATTTGGGTACGCCCAGCGCCCGCCGGTAGGCGGTTATCGCCAGGCTGAGCCCGAGTTTGGCGCCGATCCCGGCGTAGACGGCGGCATTCAGCAGGGGGCTCTCCCCGGGCGCGTCGAAGCGGCGGTAGAAGCGTCCCATGCCGCGATGGAAGGCGATCTCCTGTTTCGGCGCCCGCCGTCCGCCGCTGGAGGCTCCCTTGACGTGCAGGGCGGTCCCGGCCGGCTCGTAGAAGACGATCCAGCCGGCGTCCCAGAAGCGGTGGCACCAGTCGAGGTCCTCCATGTAGAGCCAGTAGCCCTCGTCGAGCAGCCCGACCGCGGCGACCGCCTCGCGGCGGCAGAGCATGAAGGCGCCGTTGACGGCGTCGACCTCGCCCGGCTCGTCGTCGCCCAGCGCGGTTGCCCGGTACTGGCTGAGCGCCCCGGGGGCGCCGCTCTCGCGGCCGATCCCGGTGAAGTGGGCGAGGGCCGAGAGCGGGGTCGGGAAGGAGCGCTTGCAGGCGTGGTCGAGCTCGCCCGACCTCGGTCACCAGCTTCACCCCGACCATCCCGATCCGCGGCCCCGAGCGCAGCCGCGCCAGCCCGGCCGCCGAGCGTCCCCTCGTAGACCTCGGTGTCGGGGTTGAGCAGCAGCACGGCGCCGGCCTGGCTCTCGCGCAGCACCAGGTTGTTGGCGGCGGAGAAGCCGATGTTGGCCTGGCGGATCAGCCGCACCGCCGGGAACTCGCGCGGCGACCATGTCCGGGGTGCCGTCGGGGCTGCCGCTGTCGACGACCGTGACCCGCATCTCCTCGCCGGCCGGCGGGTGCGCGGCCAGCGAGCCCAGGCAGCGCCGCAGCAGCGCTTCGGCGCCGTGGCTGACGATGACGACCTCGAGGTCGGGCGCGGGCACCGGCTGCTCCGCTAGTAGGCGCCGTCGCCGCGGATGATCGCCCGCGGGGTCCGCATCAGGATCTGCAGGTCGGTCAGCAGCGAGAGGTTGTCGAGGTAGTCGCGCTCCATCGCCAGCCGCTCCTCGAAGGTGAGGTCGCTGCGGCCGTAGACCTGCATCGGCCCGGTCAGGCCCGGCTTGATCGCCAGCCGGCCGCGCTGGCGCTCGTCGTAGAGGGCGACCACGCTCTCCTCCTCCGGCCGCGGGCCGACCAGCGACATCTCGCCCGCGCAGGACGTTGATCAGCTGCGGCAGCTCGTCGAGGCAGGTCCGGCGCAGGGTGCGTGCCGACGCCGGTGACCCGCGGGTCGTCGGGGATCTTGAAGGCCGGCTGGTCGAGCTTCGCGAGGTCGATCAGCTCGCCCAGCCGCTGCTCGGCGTCGGCGTCCATGGTGCGGAACTTCAGCATCGTGAACGGCTCGCCGTCCTTGCCGGCGCGGCGCTGGCGGAAGAAGACCGGGCGGCCGCAGTCGAGCAGGATCGCCAGCGCGATCGCCGCCAGCAGGGGCGAGAGGAGGACCAGCAGGAAGCCGGAGACGACGACGTCCATCGCCCGCTTCATCGCCTGGGTCGAGCGCGGCGGGTCGCTGAAGCGGAAGTCGAGCACCGGCAGCTCGGCGAGGCGGTTGAGCTCGATCCCCGGCCCGAGCAGGCCGTAGTGCTGGGGCAGGAAGGTCAGCGCCAGCCCGGCCGCCTTGCACTCCTCGATCAGCCGCTCGGCCGCCGGCTCGCCCATCTCCTGTTCGGTGACGACGACGCGCTCGATCGCCAGCTCGCGCGGCGACCTCGGAGATGTCGGCGAGGCTAGCCGAGCAGCGGCAGCTCGGCCGACTCCTCGTCGCCCTCGGAGGAGAGGTAGCCGACCAGGACGCAGGCGCGTCTCCGGGTGGGTCGACGACGCGGCGGGCGACGATGTCGACGGCGCCGGCGGGGCCGATCACGAGGCCGGTCGCGACCGCCGTCGCCCGGTGCCAGGAGCCAGCGCAGGAAGCCGCGCAGGACGAAGCTGCCGAACAGGGTGCCGACCCCGAGCGCGATCGCGCTGTTCGGCGAGAGCGGGCCGACCGGGCTCAGCGCCAGCAGGCCGTCGAGCACCAGCGTCCCCAGCACGCGTGGCCGAGACCAGCGAGGGCACCTCGTCGAGGGTCTAGTGGCGGATCCGCCGGTGGTCGTTGTCGTAGAGGCCGTGGAGCTTGACCACGAGGATCCAGGCTGGGGCTGAAGAGGAGCGCCCAGAAGAGGTCGGCGACGTCGGTCGAGGAGGTCGTCGCGGTGACCACGAAGAGGGTGGCGATCAGCGCCGTCCAGTCGCCCAGCGCGAGCAGCCGCCGCAGCAGGGCGCCGCGCCGGCGCGAGCCCTTCGGCCGCCGGCCGAACCGGTCGGCGGGACCGGGCGGCGGCTCCGCGCCGGCGGCCGGCCGGCGGCGGCGGTCTGCCGGCGGTGCTGCTTCTCGGTGTCGGGCGCTCGGCGTCATGCTCAGCCGCAGCCTTCAAACCCTTCGGCGAGACAAGCTTCGAGCGGGTTCAGCCGTTTCGCTTCGGCGAGGTCGGCCTGGGCGGCGGCGTCCTCGCCCGCTTCGTGCTCGAGCCGCGCCCGCAGGTAGTAGAGGATCCAGTTGTGGTCCTCGCGGTCGATCGCCTCGCCGATGCGCTCGATCGCGGCGGTGCGAAGTCGCCCTGCGCCTGCGCCAGCAGCCCGAGTTGCGAGGTAGGGGCTCGCCGCCCAGGGCTCGATCGAGCGGGCGGTGTTGGCGTGGTCGACGGCGACTTCGAATTCGCCGTCGGCGGCGGCGGCGCGGCTGGCGTTGATCTCGCGGTCGACCAGCAGCGGCCCGACCAGGGCCAGAGCGGTGATCCAGGCCAGCGCCAGGCCGGCGACGGCGAGCCCGAAGCGGCGCTCGCTGGCCCTGTCCGTTGGCGCTCGCGCCGCGGCTCTCCAGGAGCTGCGCGCAGCGGGCGGCGACGAGCACGCCGCCGACCAGGAAGAAGACGATCCCGATCCCGGCGACCTGCCAGAACCAGTCGATCGCGACGCCGATCGCGAACGCCACGGCGACCGCCAGCAGCACCGCGTAGAGCTCTTGCTGGGCGCCGCCGGCGGCGCGCCAGGCGCCGAAACCGGCCCACGAGCATCGAACCCGACCAGCGCCAGCACCAGCAGGCCGCCGATCAGGCCGAGCTCGGCGAACGCCTGCAGGTAGAGCGAGTGGGCCTGGGTCGAGATCGTGGGGATCTCGCGCAGCTGGTTCCAGGAGAACTGGTAGGTGCCGGCGCCGTGGCCGCCGATCGGCTCTTCGGCGAAGGCGTCGACCGCGACCCGCCAGAATTCGTCGCGCCCGCCGCTGCCGAGGTCGGTGATCCGTTCCTCCGGCTGCGCGACCTGGAGGTCGGAGGTGGTGAACTGGTCCCAGGCGCGACCGCCGACGGCGACCGCGGCGCCGATCGCCAGCAGCGCCGCGACCACGGCGATCCCACTTCAGCACCTGGCGGTCGCGCGAGAGCGCCACCGCGCGCTGCGCCAGCCCGCCCTGCGCGACGCTCGAGCCGGCGCATCGCGGCGAACAGCAGCAGGGTCAGGGCGGTCCCGGCGAGCAGGATCGCCAGCACCGTCAGGCCCTGGTCGACCGCCTGCTGGCTGTCGACGTTGTCGGCGAGGTAGCGGCGGTCCTGGACGGCGATCACCGCCGGCAGCGCCCCGAGGGCGCCGATCAGCCAGCGTCCCCAGCAGCCAGAGCCGGTCGTGGGAGAGAATCGCGAAGAGGCCGCAGGCGACCGCCAGAGCCAGCAGCCCCCCGCGCGAGTAGGTGAAGTAGAGCGCCAGCAGCACCGCCGGCAGCGCCGCCACCGCGAGCCAGCGCAGGCCGACGTTCAGCGAGCGCCTGCTCATCCAGAGGATCAGCGCCGCCGCGAGCGCGAAGGCGAGGCCGTTGGCGTTCCAGTAATCGAGCGGATAGCGCATCCGCGGGCCGCTGCCGAGGCCCTGGGTGACGGAGATCAGATCGGGCAGCAGCCGGCTGGCCAGGCCGAGGATCGCGACGCCGATCAGTCCAATTGCGATCCCTTCAGCGAAACGTTGGCGCCTTTGGTCGGTTTGGGCGATCAGGAATGCGGCAAGGAAGACACCGAGGTAGACGAGCACACGGTCGACCTCGGTGACGCTCAGCTCGATCGAACCGGACCAGAGAGAAGAGATTGCAGACAAAATCGCCACAGCCCCGATCAGCCCACTCGCCCAGTAGAACGGCCGCTCCAGCAGGGCGCGGCCCGCGGCTCCGAGGGCGAGGAGGACGACCACGACCAGCCAGACCGACGAGGCCGGCGAGATGCCGATCGCTCAGGTCGAAGCCCCCTCCGGCCAGCGCGACCCCGAGGATCAGCACGAGCGGAGCGAGGAACGCCGACGATTCCTCTAACCTTGCGCGGAATGCATCGGTCCCGCCACCGCCGCCATAGCCCGGCCCGACCCGTCTTCTCGCTTCCGTCAGTGCTTGCTCTGCTGGCATTTGCTTGCTTTCCCGTGGCCGCTCAGGCCGACTCGGTGGGCTCCGTGTACGAAACCGAACCGCCCCCGGTCCCGAACGAAACCAAGAAGCACAACTCGATCGACGAACCCGACGCGGAAAAGTCGAACGACGGCGGCAAGTCGGTCCCGGGCAATCCCGAAACCGAAGAAGATTCAGAAAGTCTTGGTGGGGCTGGAGGCAATACGGGCTCCGGTGGAGGAAACGGCACCGGCGGCGCTGGCACCGGTGGCAAGGGCGGGGGCACTGGGCAGGGTAATCCAGGCAACGGCTCCAATGGCAGCGGGCAGACCGGCCTGGGAGGGAATATCCCAGTCGCCAACGCCACCCAGGCGGCCGACGATGGCGGCTCGTCCTCGCCGCTGGTCCCGATCCTGATCGCGATCGCCGCTCCTCGCGGCGATCTCGATCGGCGCGGTCGTGATCCGGCAGCGCCGCCAGCGCAGCGGCTCCGGCGGCCAAGTCTCGCCCAAGGCGAGCTAGCCCGATGTCGAGATCGACGATGCAGCTCAGCGGTCGTGTGCGCGCCTTCGCGGCGCTGCTGGCGATCGCCCTGCTCGGGCCTGATGGCCTGGGCGGGCACCGCCGCGGCGCTGCCGGTCAAGTTCTGGGGCGTCGTGCCGCAGTCGGTGCCCAGCCAGGAACACTTCCAGCGCCTGCAGCAGGGCGGGGTCAGGACGATGCGCGTCCCCTTCGACTGGGGCGGCCTGCAGCAGGGCGGCAAGGCGGTGCCGGTCGACTTCTCCGGGGTCGACCTCATCGTCGAACGCGCCGCCAGGGCCAACATCGAGCTGCTGCCGTTCCTCACCGGGGCGCCGAACTGGGCGGTCCCGTCGGTCTTCGTGCCCGGCGCACCGCAGCGCGAAAGCGCCCGCACACCTGCCGGCCTCCGGCCCGGCCGCCTCGTACTGGACGCAGTTCGTCACCGCGGCAGTCGCCCGCTACGGCTCCAACGGCAGCTTCTGGGCCGCGAACCCGGGCGTGCCGAAGCGCCCGGTCAAGGTCTGGCAGATCTGGAACGAGCAGAACTTCAAGTACTTCGTCGCCCATCCCAACCCCGCCGAATACGGCCGGCTGGTCAAGCTCTCCTCGACGGCATCGAAAACGGCCGACCCGAGCGCCCAGCTGATGCTCGGCGGCATGTTCGCCCTGCCCAAGGGCTGTGCGGTCGAAAAACGGCCGAAGAGCCATCTGCGCGGTCGACTTCCTCGAACAGATGTACAAGAAGAACGCCGGGGATCAAAACCAAATTCAACGCCGTCGCCCTGCATCCCTACTCGGCGAAGTACCAGGCAACTGACCCCCCGGATCGAAGAATTCCGCGGCGTCCTGGCGGCCAACAAAGACGCCGCCAAGGGCCTCTGGATCACCGAGCTCGGCTGGACCTCGCAGCCGCTCGCACCCCGGGCGCAACATCTTCGCCAAAGGCGTCGCCGGCCAGGCCACCCAGCTGAAGGGCGCCTTCACCCTGCTGCGCGCCAAGGCGGTCAAATGGAAGCTCCAGCGCGTCTACTGGTTCTCGGTCGACGACGCGATCGGCACCTGCAACTTCTGCGACGGCTCCGGCCTCTTCGCCGACGGCTTCGTCCCGAAGAAGTCCTGGTACGAATACGTGAAGTTCGCCGGCGGCACCCCCTAGCCGAAGCTGCGTCCGACCTTTCGCGAGTTCGCCCTGAAGCCGCGGTATGCGCGGCTTAGGGCGAACTCGCGGGCAGACGGCGGCGGCTGCGTAAGATCGGTGGGTTGGCGACCGCGAAGAAACGCACCCCGAAGCCTGATCCCGCTGGCGCCGTTCAGCGCGCCCGTGCGGCGCTGGTTCGAGGCCTCCTTCGAGGGGCCGACGCCGGCGCAGGCCGGCGGCTGGAAGGCGATCGCGGGCGGCGACAACGCGCTGATCTGCGCCCCGACCGGCTCCGGCAAGACCCTCGCCAGCTTCCTCTGGGGCATCGACAAGCTGGCGCGGGCGAGACGGGACGCCGCAGCTCGGCACCGGCGTCAGCCTCGTCTACGTCTCGCCGCTGAAAGCGCTCTCCTACGACATCGAGCGCAACCTGCGCGCGCCCCTGCGCGGGATCGGCGCCGAGATCGCGGTCGGCCTGCGGACCGGCGACACCTCCCAGAAAGACCGCCGGGCGATGGCCAAAACCCCGCCCGACATCCTCATCACCACCCCCGAGTCCCTGTACCTGATGCTCTCCTCCCAGGTCCGCGAGATCCTCGCCACCACCGAAGCCGTGATCGTCGACGAGATCCACGCCGTCGCCCAGACCAAGCGGGGAGCGCACCTGGCGCTGACGCTCGAGCGGCTGGACGCTCTGGTCGCGGCGGTGGGGGAGGAGGGGGAGGGCTCTCCCTCGCAAAAGCGGGGAGGCTCGGTCGAGCCCTCCCCCTCCTCCCGCGACGGGCGGCCAGGGGTCCAGCGGATCGGGTTGTCGGCGACCCAGCGGCCCCTGGAGCGGATTGCTCAGTTCCTCGTCGGCCCAAAGCGGAAGTGCGAGATCGTCGACGCGGGGCACCGGAAGGACCTCGACCTGGAGATCGTCGTGCCGGTCGAGGACATGGCCGACCCTGGCGCCCCCGCCTACCCCTCCGAGGACGGGCCGCGCGCCAACCGAAATCGAGCCCACCGCCCACATCCGCTCGATCTGGCCGGCGATCTACCCCAAGCTCCTGGAGCTGGTCCAGGAACACACCTCCACGATCATCTTCGTCAACAACCGGAGGGCCTCCGAGCGCCTCGCAAAGCGCCTGAACGAGCTCGCCAACGGCGAAGGCGAACAGGAGCTACCTGCGACCGAGCACGCGGGACACGCTCGCGGAGCGTCGGGGAGTCCTCGACGGAACCTCCCGCTGTTCGTGACGGCGAGGACTCCGCCGACGCTCCCCCGCCAGGGCCTTACGTCGAGATCGCTCGCGCCCACCACGGGTCGCTTTCGCATGAGGAGCGGACCGTGGTCGAGGAGATGCTGAAGTCCGGCGAGCTGCCGTGCCTCGTGGCGACCTCCTCGCTGGAGCTGGGGATCGACATGGGCGCGGTCGACCTGGTGATCCAGGTCGAGTCGCCGAAGTCGGTGACCCGCGGCCTGCAGCGGATCGGCCGCGCCGGACACGGCCTCGGCGAGACCTCCAAAGGCCGGATCTTCCCCAAATACCGCGGCGACCTGCTCGAGTGCGCGGTCGTCGCCCGGCGCATGCGCGAAGGCGAGATCGAGGAGACGACGATCCCGCAGAACCCGCTCGACGTGCTCGCCCAGCACCTGGTCTCGATGGCGGCGCTGGACGAGTGGGAGGTCGACGACGTCGAGCGCCTGGTCACCGCCACCGAGTCCTTCCACGACCTCTCCCGCGAGCAGCTGGAGAACGTGCTCGACATGCTCGACGGCCGCTACCCCTCCGACCGCTTCGCCGAGCTGCGGCCGCGGATCGTCTGGGACCGCACCCAGGGGACCATCCACGGCCGCAAAGGCTCGCGCCAGCTGGTCGTCACCAACGCCGGCACGATCCCCGACCGCGGCCTCTACGGCGTCCACCTGCCCGACGGCCGCCGGGTCGGCGAGCTCGACGAGGAGATGGTCTACGAGGCGCGCCCCGGCCAGACCTTCCTGCTCGGCGCCAGCACCTGGCGGATCGAGGAAATCACCCGCGACCGGGTGATCGTCACCCCCGCCCCCGGCGCCCCCGGCGCGGTCCCGTTCTGGCGCGGCGACGGGATCGGCCGCCCGGCCGAGCTCGGCAAGGCGATCGGCGCCTTCTCCCGCGAGGCGGTCTCCCGCGAGCCGGCCGAGCTGGCCGCCGAGTACGACCTCGACGAGCGCGCCGCCGACAACCTCGTCACCTACCTGCGCGAGCAGCAGCAGGCGACCCGCGTCGTCCCCTCCGACGAGACGATCGTGGTCGAGCGCTTCCGCGACGAGATCGGCGACTGGCGGCTCTGCATCCTCTCGCCCTACGGCGGCCGGGTCCACTCCGCCTGGGGCCTGGCGCTGGCGGCGAAGATCCGCGCCGAGCACGACCTCGAGGCCGACGCGATCTGGTCCGACGACGGCATCGTCATCCACCTCCCCGACGCCGACCAGGCTGCCCCCCTCCGACCTCGTCCTGATCGACCCCGAGGAGATCGAGGACCTGATCGTCTCGCGAGCTCTCCGGCTCGGCCCTGTTCGGCGCCCGCTTCCGCGAGAACGCCTCGCGCTCGCTGCTGATCCCGCGCGCCTACCCCGGCAAGCGCACGCCGCTCTGGCAGCAGCGGCTGAAGTCGCAGAGCCTGCTCGAGGTGGCGCGGGACTTCCCCCGCTTCCCGGTCATCCTCGAGACCTACCGCGAGTGCCTGCAGGACGTCCTCGACCTGCCGGCCCTGCGCGACCTGCTCGGCAAGCTGCACTCGCGCCAGCTCAGCCTGGTCGAGGTGGAGACGCCGACCGCCTCGCCGTTCGCCTCCTCGCTGCTGTTCGACTACGTGGCGACCTACATGTACGAGGGCGACACGCCGAGCGCCGAGCGGCGGGCGGCGGCGCTGGCGCTCGACCGCGACCTCCTGCGCGAGCTGCTGGGCCAGGAGGAGCTGCGCGAGCTGATCGACCCGGCGGCGCTGGAGGAGGTCGAGGAACAGCTCCAGCACCGCACCGAGGCCGGCCGGGCCGGCGACCGCGACGCCCTCCAGCAGCTCCTCCGCAACCTCGGCGACCTGACCGCGGCGGAGTGCGACGAGCGGGTCGAAGCGGGCTACTCGGCGGACTCGATGCTGGAGAAACTGATCGCCGAGCGGCGCGCCGCCAAGGTCCGGATCGCCGGCGAGGAGCGCTACATAGCCGCCGAGGACGCCGGCCTCTACCGCGACGCGCTCGGGGTGCCGCCGCCGGGCGGGCTGCCGGAGTCCTTCCTCGAGGAGCACCCCGACGCGATGCGGGCGATGGTCCGCCGCTTCGCCCGCACCCACGGCCCCTTCCCGACCGCCCGCGCTGGCCGAGCGCTACGGGGTCGACCCGCTGCCGGCGCTGCGCGAGCTCGAGTCCGAAGGGGCGCTGGTCCGCGGCGAGCTGCTCCCCGGCGGGACCGAGCGCGAGTGGTGCGACTCCGAAGTCCTGCGCCGGGTCCGCCGGGCCAGCCTGGCGCGTCTGCGCAAGGAGGTCGAGGCGGCCGACACGCGGGAGCTCGCCCGCTTCCTGCCGAGCTGGCAGAACGTCGACGCCTTCCGCGCGCGCCGGCGCCGGCCTCGACCGCCTGCGCGAGGCGCTGGTGCCGCTGCAGGGGGTGGCGCTGACGCCGAAAGTCTGGGAGCAGGACGTGCTGCCGCGCCGGCTCGGCGCCTACTCGCCGAACTGGCTCGACGAGCTCTGCACCAGCGGCGAAGTCGTCTGGGTCGGCGCCGGCGCCCTCGGCCGCTCCGACGGCCGCGTCGCCCTCTACTTCCGCGAGGACGTCCGCCTCGCCGGGCCCGCCGCCCGCCAACTCGAAGCTGGAGCCGCCGGCGGGGGAGGTCCACGACGCGATCCGCGAGCGGCTCGCCGCCGGCCCCTCTTTCTGGCTCGACCTGCTCGCCGACCTCAGCCACTCCGCCGAGGACCTCCACAACGCCCTCTGGGACCTCGCCTGGGCCGGCGCCGTCACCAACGACGCCTTCGCGCCGCTGCGGGCGCCGCGCCTGCGCGCGGTCGGCTCCGCCGGGCGCCAGGGCCGCCGCTTCGCCCGCCGCCGCTCGACCGCCGGCGCCGCCGTGCAGGGCCGCTGGTCGCTGACCGAGCAGCTCTTCGCCAACGCCCCCGGACCCGGCGCGAAGCTGCGCGCCCAGGCGGAGCTGATGATGGAGCGCTACGGGATCGTCACCCGCGAGACCGTGCTCGCCGAGGGCGTCCCCGGTGGCTTCTCGACCCTCTACTCCGAGCTCGGCAACCTCGAGCTGCTCGGCACCGCCCGCCGCGGCTACTTCGTCGAGGGCCTCGGCGGCGCCCAGTTCGCGCTGCCCGGCGCGGTCGAGCGGCTGCGCTCGCTGCCCGAAGCCGACGGCTCCTACCTGCTCCTCGCCGCCACCGACCCCGCCAACCCCTACGGCGCCTCGCTGCCCTGGCCGAAGCTCGAGGGCGGCCGCCGTCCCGGCCGCACCCCCGGCGCCCACCTGCTGCTGCGCGACGGCGAGCCGCTCGTCTTCGTCGAGCGCGGCGGCCGCGGCATCCTCCGCCTGCGGCCGATGGACGAGGACGAGCTGGGCAAGGCGATGCGGGCGCTCGCCGACGCGGTCAGCGCCGGCCAGCTGCAGAAACTGGCGGTCGAGAAACTCGACGGCGAGGCGGTGATCGGCTCCGGCCACGAGGAGGCCCTGATCGGCGCCGGCTTCAGCCGCGGCCCGCGCAAACTGACGGCCTCGGCGCGCTGACCCGCCCCGGGCGTGGCGACTGTTCGACCCCCTATGGGACCAAAAGTCGCCACGGTCTCCCCCCGGGGGATAATCACTTTCGTGGGGAGCGTCGAGAGCCAGACCGCGGTCGAGCTGCTGAAGAGCGTGCCGCTCTTCGCCGACCTCGAGGAGGGCGAGCTGGAGCGCTTCTCGCACGTCGCCGTGCCCCGCACCTTCCCGGCCGGCACCAGGGTCTTCCACGAGGGCGACAGCTCCGACGCCTGCTACATCGTCAAGGAGGGCAGCTTCCGGGTCACCCGCGAGCACTCCGACGGCCGCGCGATCACCCTCGCCACCCTCGGCACCGGGGAGATCTTCGGCGAGCTGGCGATGCTCGACGGCGACAGTCGCTCGGCCAGCGCCGAGGCGCTGACCGACGGCGAGCTGCTGGCGCTGCCGGCCAACGACGTCCGCTCGCTGCTCGCCCGCCACCCGGAGATCGCGCTGAAGCTGGTCGCCGGCCTGGTCCGCCGCCTGCGCGCCGCCAACGTGCGCCTCTCGCCGCCAGTCCTTCCAGACGGTGCCGAGCCGCGTCGCCGGCATCCTCTCCCAGCTCAGCCGCGAGCAGCCAGCGACGGCGACGGCGACGGCGAAGAGGTGACGATCCGGATGAACCAGACCGACCTCGCCCAGCTCGCCGGCACCTCGCGCGAGAGCGTCAGCCGCTTCCTCGCCGAGCTCGAGCGGGCCGGCGTCGTCCGCTCCGGCCGCGGCCGGGTCACCGTGCTCGAGCCCGCCGAAGCTGCGCAACTACATCTACTGAGGCGGTCGTGGGCCCGGACCGGCCAAGAACGCTGAGGCTCGGGTTCCAGCGCCGTGGCGTCGCCGTCGAGGTCGACGCCGAGATCCGCGTCAACGACGACGCCGAGCACTACGGCTGCCACCCCTGTGCGCTCGGCTTTCCGGTCTGCCGGGCGACGATCTCGCCGCCCCCTCGCGGCTACGACGACGCGCTCGGCTGGATCCAGTTCGTGCGCCAGCCGGATTGGGGCGGGGAATTCCAGCTCGATCCCTTCGAACCGTTCGGCGCACCCAACAGCCCCTTCTGCTTCTTCGGCTTTGCCCCGACCCTGTTCGACGCCCCCCACCGCGACACGTTTCCCGACATGGAATGCGTCGCTCACAGCTTCGTCGCCGGGATCCGCGGAATCCACCAGCCGCGGGAAGCCCTGGCCGGGACCGGGTTCCGCTGGGCCTACCGGATTCGCGACTCGCGGATCGAGGTCGACCCCCCGGAGCCGCTCGGGCCGGCCGACTGGGACGAGCACCTGCCATACCTGCGCGGAACCTTCCCGGGCTGGGAGTTCGTCCCGGGCTTCGCGCTGGAGGACGGAGCGGGCTGATGCCCGACTTCGCCGCCCGCCGCGCCAGCATGGTCGAGCGCCAGCTGCGGGCGCGGGGGATCGAGGACGAGCGGGTGCTGGCGGCGATCGGCCGGGTCCCGCGCGAGGAGTTCGTGCCGGCGCGCTGCGCCACCAGGCCTACGCCGACTCGGCGCTGCCGATCGGCGCCGAGCAGACGATCTCCCAGCCCTGGATCGTCGCCGCGATCTGCCAGGCGCTGGACTTGCGCGGCGACGAGCGGGTGCTCGAGGTCGGCACCGGCTCGGGCTACTCGGCGGCGGTGCTGGCGCAGCTGGCCGCCGAGGTGATCAGCGTCGAGCGCCACGAGTCGCTGGCCCGCGGCGCCGCCGCGGCGCTGGCCGGGATCGGCGTCGACAACGTCCGCCTGCTGGTCGGCGACGGCAGCCGCGGCTACCCGGAGGAGGCGCCCTATGGGGCGATCGCCGTCCACGCCTCGGCGCCCGGCGACGCCGCGGGCGCTGATCGCCCAGCTCGCCGAGGGCGGCCGCCTGGTCATCCCGATCGCCGCCGCCGAAAGCGACGACCTGACCCTGCTGCGCCGCCGTGGCGGGGAGGTCGAGAGCAGGGCGATCGCGCCCTGCCGCTTCGTGCCGCTGATCGGCGCCGAAGGCTTCTAGGAGGCTGGGCCGGCCCGGCGCCCCGGCTCAGCAGCTGAGGGGTTTCGGGTCCTGCGAGTCCTTCAGCGCCTCGTCGTCGCCACCGCCGCACTCGATCATCTTGTCGCGCTGGCCGTCGATCGCGTCGATGAAGTCGTTGCCGCCCTTGCCGACGAAGATGTCGGCGCCGAGGTGGCCCAGGAAGCTGTTGTCGCCGTTGTCGCCGACCAGGACGTCGGGGCCGTCGGATCCCTCGAGGCTCTCGTTGTCGCCCAGGACCTGGTCGGGGCTGCCGCAGCCGGCCGGGCCGCCGGTACCGCCGAGGGTGGCGCGGACGCCGTCGTTGGAGCGCGCGTAGGAGACCGTGTCTTCGCCGGAGCCGCCGTCGTAGGTGTTGCCCTGGCAGATCGGGACCGCGTTGACCAGCAGGTCGTTGCCGGCGCCGCCGCTGAGGCTGTCGCCGCCGGGGTCGGCGTAGAGGACGTCGGAGCCGGCGTTGCCTTCGAGGCGGTCGTTGCCGTTGTCGGGGCTGTTGTAGTTCTCGCCCGCTTCGAGCACGTCGTCGCCGGCGCCGCCGACCAGGGTGTCGTTGCCGGCGTTGCCGTTGATCCGCACTTTGGCGCTGCTGGGGACGCTGGGGTCGATCTCGAGGTCGTCGTTGCCGTCGCCGCCGGTGACCACGACCAGAGCCAGCGAGCCGGGGCCCGGGCAGGAGGCGACGTTGCCGTTGCCGGGCGGGTTGGCGCAGCCGCCGCCGGCGAAGATCGGGCCGGCGTCGGCGACCGTCCAGGCCGCCGGCGACGTAGCCGATGTGGATCGTGTCGGAGCCGACCGCCGCCCTGGACCACGAGGCTGGAGCCGTCGAGGCCCTGGTTGAGGATCACCGAGGAGGTGCCGGGGGGAGGCGCGGTTTCGGGGCCGCAGGAGTTCTCGACCGTGAAGCCGTTGCAGTCGTCGGTGCCGGGGCCGCCGAAGGCTTCGCCGCCACCGCCGCCGCTGTCGAGGCTGTCGTCGCCGACGCCGCCGTCGAGCCGGTTTGCCTGGCCGTCGCCGACGATCGTGTCGCCCTGCGGCGAGCCGACCACGTCCTCGAAGCTCGCTGAGGTCGTCGTGGCCGTCGCCTTTGGCCTTGTCGGTGGCGAGGTTGACGACGATGCCGCCGCGGGTGGCGCTGGCGTAGGAGACGATGTCGTCGGTGCCGCCGCCGCCGGAGAGGGTGTCGGTGCCGGCGTCGCCGCGGACGATGTCGCCGTCGCCTTCGCCGCCGTCGACGTCGTCGATGCCGGCGCCGCCGAAGACCTGGTCGGTGCCGGCGCCGCCGTCGAGGTCGGTGTCGTCGCCGGGGCCGCCTTCGATGCGGTCGTTGCCGGCGCCGCCGAGCGATCTTGTCGTTGCCCTTGTCGCCGGCATCAGGTCTTCGCCGGCGCCGCCGACGATCTCGTCGCTGCCCTGTTCGCCGTCGATGAAGTCGTTGCCGCCGCCGCCGTCGAGCTCGTCGGGGCCTTTGAAGCCGACCAGGGTGTCGTCGTCGCCGCCGCCGTGCAGGGTGTCGGCCCCTTTGGAGCCGGAGAGCTCGTCTGTAGCCGTCGCCGCCGTTCGAGCATGTCGGAGCCGGTTTCGCCGAGCAGCGAGTCGTCGCCGCCTTCGCCGTAGAGCGAGTCGTAGCCGCTTGCCGCCCTTGATCACGTCGTCGCCGGGGCCGCCGCAGATCGTGTCGTTGCCGTTGCGCCCGCCGGTGATCTTGTCGTCGCCGCCGCCGCCGTAGATCACGTCGCTGGCGCCTTTGCCGACGATCGTGTCGTCGCCGGGGGTGCCCATGATCGTCACCTGCTTGCCGGCGCAGGATTTGGCTGCCGCCTGCGCGGCCAGCGGCAGCGCCAGCAGGGTCAGGGCGCCGAACAGGGCGAGGAAGAGGATGCGGGTTCTGGAAGTGGTTTCGGTGGGCACGGGCCTCTCATCGGCCGCCCGGCTGAAAAACTCGAATCGGGGGTCGGACGAACGTCCAACGGTGTCCCCCGACCACCGGTCCAGACACCCGGAGCGCGCGAGAATCACCCCGCCGCGGCGGTCCTATACGCTCGCGACTCGAATGAGGGGCGGCATCTACGTTCTCAACTTCTACTCGGCGGTCTTCATCGACCAGCTGAAGCGCGGCCGCAAGACGGCGACGATCCGGCTCGGCGACAAGAGCAACAAGTACGAGCGCGGCCAGGTCGTCTGGATCACGGTCGGCTTCCGCCACAGCCCGCGCGAGAAGATCTTCACCGCGGTGATCGACGAGGTCGAGGTGAAGCGGGCCGGCGAGCTCTCGCGGCGCGACATCGAGCACGACAACCCCGAGTTCCGCCGCCTCGAGGAGACGACGAAGTTCCTCGAGCAGCTCTACAGCCGGCCGGTCTCCGAGGACGACCTGGTCACCGTGATCCGCTTCTCGCAGATCGTCGAGCCGCCGCGGGCGCACCTCGGCAACGGGGAGACGCCGCACCACAACTGAGGTTGCGGTCGCGGGCGTCTAGCTGGCGGACGATGGCCGAGTACGCGTTCCTCACCACCTGGCTGCTGGAGTCCCCCCGCGAGCCGGTCTGGGAGGCGATCCACGACCAGGCGCGCTGGCCGCGCTGGTGGCGCGGGGTGGAGGAGGCCGAGGAGCTCTCGCGCCCGCCCGAGGGCGGCGACGTCGGCACCGTCTCGCGGATGGTCTGGAAGAGCCTGCTGCCCTACCGGGTCGACTTCGAGGTGACGACGACCCGGGTCGAGCGCCCGGCACCTGCTGGAGGGCCACGCGGTCGGCGAGCTGGAAGGGACCGGCCGCTGGCGCTTCTACGAGCAGGACGGCGTCACCGCGGTCCTCTACGAGTGGAACGTCGCGACGACGAAGCCGTGGATGAACCGGCTGGCGCCGCTGCTGCGCCCGGCCTTCGAGTGGAACCACGACTGGGTGATGGCGCGCGGCGGCGAGGGGATCGCCGGGCTGCTCGGCTGCCGGCTGCTTGCGGCCGACTGACCAGGCTCGCTATCTTTCCAGGTGGTTGGCACTCTCGGTACTGAGAGTGCCAAGGCCGCGAGGACGCCGGAAATGGCTCTGGAGCGGCGATTCACCGACTTTTCCCACCAGAACACACTTACCGATGACGGAGGTATACGAATGAAGCTGAAGCCCCTCGGGGACCGGCTGATCGTCAAGCCGATCGAGGAGGAGGAGACGACCGCCAGCGGCATCGTCCTCCCCGACACGGCCAAAGAGAAGCCGCAGAAGGGCAAGGTCGTCGCCGTCGGCGACGGCGCCATCAACGAGGACGGCAGCCGCCGCCCGCTCGACGTCGCGGAGGGGGACGAGGTCCTCTACTCCAAATACGGCGGCACCGAGGTCACCGTCGAGGGCGACGAGCTGCTCGTGCTGCGCGAGTCGGACGTCCTGGCCAAGCTCGGCTAGAGCCACCCACCGGACTTAAGAACCAAGGAGGACTGAACCACATGGCTCATAAGGAGCTGAAGTACGCAGAGGAGGCCAGAGGGGCCCTGCAGGCCGGCGTCGACGCCGTCGCCAACGCCGTCAAGGTCACCCTCGGTCCCGAAAGGCCGTTACGTCGTGCTCGACAAAAAGTTCGGCGCGCCGACGATCACCAACGACGGCGTCACCATCGCCCGCGAGGTCGAGGTCGAGGACGTCTTCGAGAACCAGGGCGCCCAGCTCGTCCGCGAGGTCGCCACGGCGACCAACGACGTCGCCGGTGACGGCACCACCACCGCGACCCTGCTGGCCCAGATCATCGTCCGCCAGGGGCTGAAGAACGTGGCCGCCGGCGCCAACCCGCTGGCCCTGCGCCGCGGCATCGAGAAGGCCGTCGACGCGGTCGTCGAGAACCTCCGCGAGAAGCAGTCCAAAGAGGTCGCCGGCAAGGACCAGATCGCCCGCGTCGCCGCGATCTCCGCCGGTGACGACGAGATCGGCAACGTGATCGCCGACGCGATCGAGAAAGTCGGCAAAGACGGCGTCGTCAACGTCGAGGAGGGCCAGACCTTCGGCATGGAGCTGGAGTTCACCGAGGGCATGCAGTTCGACAAGGGCTACATCTCGCCCTACATGGTCACCGACCAGGACCGCATGGAGGCCGTGCTCGAGGACCCGTACATCCTCATCGCCAACCAGAAAATCGGCTCCGTGCGGGACATCCTGCCGGTGCTCGAGCAGGTCATGCAGGGCGGCAAACCGCTGCTGATCGTGGCCGAGGACGTCGAGGGCGAGTGCCTGGCGACCCTGGTCGTGAACAAGCTGCGGGGCACCTTCACCGGTGTCGCCGTCAAAGCCCCCGGCTTCGGCGACCGCCGCAAGCGGATGCTCGAGGACATCGCGATCCTCACCGGCGGCGAGGTGATCACCGAGGAGATGGGTCTCAAACTCGAGAACACCCAGCTCGCCCAGCTCGGCAAGGCCCGCCGCGTCGTCGTCTCCAAGGACACGACCACGGTGATCGACGGTGCCGGTGGCGCCGACGACATCAAAGGCCGGATCAAGCAGATCAAACAGGAGATCGAGAACACCGACTCCGACTTCGATCGCGAGAAGCTCCAGGAGCGCCTCGCGAAGCTCGCCGGAGGTGTCGCCGTGGTCAAGGTCGGCGCCGCCACCGAGACCGAGATGAAGGAGAAAAAGCACCGCGTCGAGGACGCGCTGCAGGCGACCCGCGCCGCGCTCGAGGAGGGCGTCGTCCCGGGTGGCGGCGTTGCGCTGCTGAACGCCCAGGCCGGTCTCGACCCGGAGAAGCTCGCCAAGGACCCGGACGAGATCACCGGCGCCCGGATCATCCACCGCTCGCTCGAGGAGCCGGTCCGTCAGATCGCCGAGAACTCCGGCGAGGAGGGCTCGGTCGTCGTCAACAAGGTCCGCGACCTGAAGGCCGGCGAAGGCCTCAACGCCGCGACCGGCGAGTACGGCGACCTGATCAAGGCCGGCGTCATCGACCCGACCATGGTCACCCGCTCGGCGCTGCAGAACGCGGCCTCGATCGCGAAGAACATCCTCGTGACCGAGGCGATCATCGCCGAGCCGCCGGAGGAAGGCGGCGCCGGTGGCGGCATGCCCGGCGGCATGCCCGACATGGGCGGCATGATGTAAGCACCCCTCTCACGAGGGAGCTTTCGAAAGGGCCCGGCTCACGCCGGGCCCTTTTCTTTGCCCGTGACACTTCCGCAACGCCCCTCTGCCATTTGTCGCCCTCCGGGCTACAAATGGCGACCGCTGCGCTTCGGCGCGGCTATTTTTTCTTTTCCTTGGGCGGCAGCGGGGGGAAGAGGCCGGCGTTGTATTCGGCGTAGGGGAGGAAGTTGGCGCGGCGGATCTTCTGGCGCAGGGTGTTGGTGGTGCGGGGGTAGAGGCTGAGGTCGTAGGTGTTGCCGGCGCCGAAGCCGTGGTAGTAGACGAGCATCCGCACGCGCGGGCGCTTGACGACCCAGGCGACCAGCTGCTTGACGAAGCGCGGTTCGTCTTCGCCGGAGACCGCCCACTCGGTCATCGCGACCGGCTTGCCCTTCCACTGCTTGCCTGCGTAGAAGCGGTTGAGGTCTTCCCAGACCGGATATTGGGAGTAGAAGTCGGTCCCGACCCAGTCGACCCAGCGGCTGCCGGGCCAGTAGTTGCCGGGGAAGTTGCCTTTGACCCGCGGCGAGCCGCCGGGCAGCGGGCTCCAGATGATGCTCACCGGCGCCGCCGGCAGGCTGGTCGGGGGCGGGCCTTTGGTCCGGTTCAGCGGCGGCAGGCCGATTTCGGCCAGGGTCGCGTTGATCCCTTCCAGGGTCTGGCCGCCGCGGACGATCGCGACGATCCGGCGGAAGGCCTGCTTGTACCAGCCGGTGGTGTGTTCGCCGCCTTTCTGGGTGCCGTCGCAGTAGACCGCCGACCAGGCGTTGAGGCAGCGGTTCGGCTCGCCCAGCGGCCGGATGTAGGCGGGCAGCCCGTGGCTCGCGAAGAAGGTGTTCAGCTGCAGCAGGTAGTCGTCGCCGGCGCCGAGCGCGATCTGCTCGCGGGGTGATGATCTCGGCCAGGGTCTGGTCGTCGGCGGTGGAGATGTGGAGGATCGGCCGGGTCGCCGGTTTCGCGCCAGCGTTCGTAGGCCTCGTTGAGGCTGTTGCCCCAGGGGTGGAAGGTCTCCAGCAGCGCCGGGTGCTTGCCGGTCAGCGTCGGCGAATTCGTTGAATTCCTGGGTCGTGCCGCGGTCGGAGACGCCGAGGAAGACGTTGGGCTTCGGCGGCGACCAGGGTCAGCGCCGGCGGCGCTGGGCGGCGGCCAGCAGGGCGCGCGGCGGCCAGCGCCAGCGGCGATCGCTGCGTCTATGGGCTCTCCAGTACATCGCTCATCCTTCGCGGTTGCGACGCCGAGGGCCTGCGCGTCGGCCGTTCCGCGCTCGCTGACCATCGAGCACCTCCATCAGCTCGGCCTCCTCCCAGGTTGCAAACACGGCCTCGCCGAAAACGGAGCGGAGCGCGATCAGGCCGGAGCGGACCAGCGGCAGCGGCACGTGGACGAGCGGCCGCGGCCGGCCGGCGATCGCGGCTGACCAGGTCCGACATCTGGTCGTAGGTGAGCGTCTCCGGCCCGGCCAGCTCGTAGCGCGGGGCCGCGGCTCGGCGCGCCAGCGCGCGCGACCACGCAGCGGGCGACGTCCTCGGCCCAGATCGGCTGGAAGCGTCGCCTGGCCGTCGCCGGAGACCGGCAGCACCGGCAGGAAGGAGAAGCGGCGCAGCAGGGTGATCCAGGGGTCGCTGTGGTCGTAGACGATCGAGGGCGCGAAGACGGTCGTCTCGCAGCGGCGAGGAGTGCGACCGCCTGCTCGGCCAGCCACTTGGCGCGGAAGAAGCGGGTCCGCTGCGCGGCGCCGGCGTCGAGGGCGCTGAAGAAGTGGAAGCGCTCGACGCCGCTGCGCTCGGCCGCCCGCAGCAGCCGCACCGTCGCCAGCCCGTTCAGCTCCTCGATCCGCTTCGGCGGCTGGTCGCGGATCGTCGCCGCCAGGTGGATCACGGTGTCGACCCCGCGCAGCGCCTGGCGCACCAGGTAGGGGTCGGACATCTCGCCGAGGTCGCCGAGCGCGATCTGCACGTCGACCCGCCGCTCGCCCAGCCGCCGCGGCTCGCGGACCAGGCAGCGCACGTCCTCGCCGCTCTCCAGCAGCAGCGGCAGCAGCCGCGATCCGATGCTTCCGGTCGCCCCGGTCAGCAGCAGCATCGCCGTCGCCCCTGTCGCGTCGTTGATCGCATCGCTGCAGCCAAAGCCTAGTGACGCCATCCGCCGCGCCACATCCCTAGAATGGGCGCTCGCTTTTGGCGGGGGCCTGAGGCCACCGTCCCGGCACCGAAAACGACCTAGGAGAATCCTCGAATGACCTACGTCATCGCCGAGCCATGCATCGGCACCAAGGACAACTCGTGCGTCGAGGTTTGCCCTGTCGACTGCATCCACCCGACGCCGGACGAGCCCGACTACGACTCGGTCGAGATGCTCTACATCGACCCGACGAGTGCATCGACTGCGATGCCTGCGTCGAGGCCTGCCCGGTGGACGCCTGCTTCGCCGAGGACCAGCTGCCGGCCGAGTGGGCCAAATACGCCGAGATCAACGCGAACTACTACAAGAGCAAAGCGGCCTGAGCGGAGCCGGTCTTCGCTACCGGGACGCGGCCGCGTTGGGCGAGCCTGCGCTCTCCTGGCTGCTTGCGTTGTAGCTAGTTAGTAGCCGGCCGGGTGGCGGGCGACGAAGGGGCCGCCGGCGGCCGCGCCGAGGTCTTCGTGCCAGCGGGGGCCGGTGCCGCTGGTGTTGCCGGCGGTGTCCCAGCGCAGGCCGGCGATCACCGCGTAGGCGTGGCCGGCGTTGGCGTAGACCGTGATCCAGCGGCCCGCCCCGCTTCGCCCCAGCTCTCCATCGGCCCGGAGGGCATCGGGCTGGTGAGCAGCTTGCCGCCGTGCAGCGCGAAGCTGACCGCGCCGGAGCAGTCGTAGCCGCGATCCCACCAGCGGCCGTGGCCGCCGCCGCAGATGTAGGGCTTGGTGCGGATCTTGTTCGCCGCCGCGATCACCTTCTTGACCGCCGGCGGCGCGTCGATCGGGGCGATCGCGCGGCCGTTGACGAGCATCGCCTTGCCCGGCCGGCGCGGTCGGTTCGACGCTTCGGTTCGGTATTCGCGTGGCGGAGATCCCGCCGCGAGCGTTGACCGCCCAGGCGCGATGCCGCCGGGCATCGCGGCGATCGCGCCGACGGCGAGCACCGCAAGGGCAGTGCATGAGAGCGGCGTAGGCAGGCCGCCCGACGGGCGATCGTCATCATCTCCTCCTTCGTCGGCCTGCGGGGTTAGCTGACGGGCTGGCGCTGAAGGAGCCTGCGCCCCCACCCGAAGGTGGGTTAGCCCCGAAAACATGGGTCCCCCGCTCCCCGGCATTCTTAGCCGGGGATTAGGCATTTGTTTGCGATCGCTAACAAACAACGCCGCTCGGACGAAAGTTGCGGCCGCCCGTCCGCGAATCCCGGCCGAGCGGCGCTACTGGACGACCGGCAGCGGCGTGCCGCTGACCGGCGGCGCTTCGGCGGCGCTCGGGCGTCGCCTGCAGGACCGGCAGCTCCTGCGGGGTCATCGCGATGATCCCGCGCGCCGCCTGGCGGATCGCCTGCGAGGCGGGGGCGTCGGGCTCGGCGATGACCAGCGGGCGGCCGTTGTCGGCGTGCTCGCGCAGCGGCTCGGAGAGCGGCACCTTGCCGAGCAGCGGCACGTCGAGCTCGTCGGCGAGCAGCTGGCCGCCGCCCTCGCCGAAGATCGTGAAGCGCTCGCCGTCGGGGGTGGTGAAGCCGGACATGTTCTCGATCACGCCGAGGATCTCGAGGTCGAATTTCGCCGCCATCTCGGCGCCGCGCCGGGCGACCGACTGGGCGGCCGGCTGCGGCGTGGTGACGACCACGAACTTCGCCTGCGGCAGCAGCTGGGCGAGCGTCATCGAGACGTCGCCGGTCCCCGGCGGCAGGTCGAGCAGCAGGTACTCGAGCTCGTCCCAGGCGACGTCCTCGAGGAACTGCTGGATCGCCTTGTGCAGCATCGGCCCGCGCCAGACGACCGCCGCGTTGTCCTCGACGAAGAAGCCGATCGACATCACCTTGACGCCGCTGGGCGAGTCCAGCGGCAGGATCTTGCGCTCGCCGTTGACTTCCGGCTTGGCGTTGACGCCGAGCATGCGCGGGATCGAGTAGCCGTAGACGTCGCAGTCGAGGGCGCCGGCGGGGTGGCCTTCGGCGGTCAGCGCCGCGGCCAGGTTGGCGGTCATCGTCGACTTGCCGACGCCGCCCTTGCCGGAGGAGACGCAGATCACGTTTTTGACCTTGGCCAGCGCGCCCTGCGGCAGCTTGCCGCGGCCGAGCGTCTGCTGGAGGTTGCCTTTCTCCTCGTCGGAGAGGACGTCGAAGCCGACCGCCGACGCGCGGTCACGCCGTCGAGCTCGGAGACCGTGTTTGGCGACGGCCTGTTCGAAGTGGGAGCGGATCGGGCAGCCGGCGGTGGTCAGCGAGACGACCACCTCGACGCGGCCGTCCTCGTGGATGTCGATCGAGCGGACCATGCCCAGCTCGACGATCGAGCGGCGCAGCTCGGGGTCGATGACCGCGCGCAGCTTCTCGGTGACCTGGTCCTTGCTTGGAAGTGGCATGCCGCGCATTCTCGCAAAGCGCGGCCGGCGCGGCAGCTCCGGCGGCGGGAGGGGGGAGAGTTCGCGCCGCCCGCGCCCTTGGCCCCCGATACGCAGAGCGAGCGAACGGAGGCGGACGATGTCGGGAACGCGGGGTGGAGTCGGGCGGATCGTGGCGATGGGGATCGCGCTGGCGCTGGCGCTGCTGCTGGCGCTGGCGGCGGAGGCGCGGGCGGGGAAGTACGCGGTCGCCCAGTGCGGCTGGTACGTCGGCGCCGACGCCGACTGGGCCGACACCACCGGCGGCGCCAAGTTCCGCCCCGACGGCTTCTGCGTGCCGCCGGCCGGCGGCGACCCCTTCGACGGCGTCCCACCTGAAGAGCCTCACCCGCGACGGCCAGGGCACGGTCACCGGCACCCGCTTCGCCCGCTGGCGCTGGACCGCGCCGCCGGGCACGGGGATCACCCAGGTCCGCGGGACCTGGTGGCACGCGCTGCACGACGGGCTCGAGCAGCGGCTCGGCGTCGGTCAACTGCGGCGGCGGCTTCGAGCCGTTCGTCAGTCGCCGCCGACCACCGACATCGCGCCGCGCGAGTTCGTCGCCGGCTTCGCGACGCCGATGGCCGGCGCTTCGAAGACCGCCTGCTCTGCGCCCGCGCCGAAAGCAAGTGGTGCTCGCTGGACCCCGGGCTCCTGGTCGGCGCTGCGGGCGCTGACGATCACGCTCGAGGACGGACCGCGCCCGGGCGCCGGGATCGGCGGCGACCTGCTCGCCGGCGGCTGGCGCCGCGGCGGCCAGGCGGCGCTGATCTGGGGCGCCGACATCGGCGCCGGCATCCGCTTCGGCGAGACGCACCCTCGACGGCGCCCGCGTCGCCCTCACCGAGTACCCCTGCGCGATGGCGCTGATCGGCGGCGAGTGGCGGGGGACGCGGATGCAGCCCTGCCAGATCGGCGTCGCCGGCAACCAGAGCGATCGCCACCACCGCCTTCAGCGACGGCCCGCACGCGCTCGCCACTGCGTCACCGACTTCGCCGGCAACGTCGGCTGCGTCGGTCCCTACCCGGTCCTGATCGACAACAACCCGCCCGCCCACCCGCGCTCGCCGGCGCTCGCCGGCGGCGAGGGCTGGCGGCGGGTCGAACGACTTCGACCTCGGCTGGGCCAACCCCGACCAGGGCCCGGCCAGCCCGATCGCCGGCGCCTGCTGGCGGCTCGACCGGGCCCGGCGGCTTCGACACGGGCGTCAAGTTCGCCGCCGGGCGCGACCGCACCGCCTCGCCGACCTCGACGTCGCCGGCGCCGGGCGCCTACTCGCTGGCGCTCTGGCTGCGCGACGAGGCGGGCAACGAGGCGCCGGCGACGCGCGGTCGACGTGCCGCTGCGCTTCGACGACGTGCCGCCCGAGCGTCGCCTTCTGCCGGCCGAGGGCGTGCCGCTGCCCGCGCTGGTCGAGGCCGAGGTCAGCGACGCCGGCTCCGGCCCGGCGCCGGGCCCGATCTTCTACCGCCGCGCCGACTCCGAGCACTGGAGCGAGCTGCCGACCAAGCTGGTGCCCGGCGCGCGCCGGCAGGCGCGCGCCTGCGTCGCGCCGCTGCCCGGACCTCGGCCCCGGCACCTACGTCTTCCGGGCCGACGCCGCCGACGCGCGCCGGCAACACCGCCATCGACCGCCCGCGCGCCGACGGCACCGAGATGGACGCGTCGCGAGCCGAAGCGGTGCCAGCCGCGCGGCGGCGGAGCCCGCGAGCGCGGCGAAGACGCGCCTGTTCGCCCGGCTGCGGCGGCGGGCACGGGCGCCGGCGAGGCGCTGACCGTCCCCTTCGGGGCGCCGGCCCTGCTCAGCGGCCGCCTCACCCGGGCCGACGGCGCCGGGCTCGCCGACCGCGAGCTGCGGGTCGTCGCCCGGCCCTCGCGCGGCGCCCTCGCCGACCCGACGGCGGCGACCGTCACGACCGGCGAGCGCGGCGGCTTCGAGCTGCGCCTGCCGCCCGGTCCCTCGCGTCGCGTCGCGGTCGTCTTCGCCGGCGACGGCGGGCTCGAGCCCGCGCGGCCGGCGGCCCGCTGGAGCTGCGGGTCCGCGCCGGCGTCTCCCTGCGCGCCGCCGCCGCCGAGCTGCGAACCGGCGAGACGCTGCGGCTCAGCGGCCGGTCCGCAGCCGCGGCGCCCCGATCCCGCGCCGCGGCAAGCTGGTCGCGATCCAGTACCTGGAGCAGGCGACGGATCGCTGGCGGCCGGTCGCTCGTCACCCGCACCGACCACCAGCGGGCGCTTCCACGCCCGCTACCGCTTCCGCTACGTCAGCGGCGCCGCCCGCGATCCGCCTGCGGGCGACGGCCCTGGCGGAGGAGCGCTGGCCCTACGCCCCCGGCTCCTCGCGCCCGGTGACGGTCGATGTCCGCGGTTGAGGCGATCGGTAGGGTTCCGGCCCATGTCGAAAGCAACGCTTCACACCAACGCCGGGGCGATCGTGCTCGAGCTTCACGACGAGGACGCGCCGAAGACGGTCGAGAACTTCCGCAAGCTCGCGGCCGACGGGTTCTACGACGAACTGGTCTTCCACCGGGTCATCCCGGACTTCATGATCCAGGGCGGCTGCCCGGAGGGCACCGGCACGCGGCGGTCCCGGCTACACCTTCGAGGACGAGTTCAACGACCACAAGGTCGTCCGTGGCGCGCTGGCGATGGCCAACGCCGGGCCGAACACCAACGGCTCGCAGTTCTTCATCGTCACCACCGGCGCCGCGCCGTGGCTCGACGGCAAGCACACCGTCTTCGGCGACGTGGTCGACGGCATGGACGTCGTCGACGCGATCGAGTCGACGCCGACCGACGGCGCCGACAAGCCGGTCGAGCCGCAGACGATCGAGCGCGTCGAGCTCGAGGACTAGGGAGGGATCCCTCCTAGCGCCCGGCGGCGCGCCTGGCGCCGAACACGTGCTCGAGGATCAGCGAGGCGCCGCAGTGGCCGATGCCGGCGAAGGCGAGCTGGTTGAGGGCGACGAACCCGGTCAGCAGCAGGAACCAGGGGCTGACGGTGGCCGCGAGCAGGGCGCTGAGCCCGGTCACGGTCCCGGCCAGGAGGAAGAGGATCCGCTCCAGCGGCCATCCTGAGGTCATCGTGGGTCTCCTTTTTACAAGTTCTCCGTTACACAACTCAACAACTTAACAGTTGTACAAGCTACAATAACACGATGAGAACGACTCCGCTACCGCCCGAGGCGGCCGAGCTGATCGCCCGCCGCTTCCGCGCCCTCTCCGACCCGACCCGGCTGCGCATCGTCGATCTGCTGCGACGCCAGGAGGAGGCCTCGGTGGGGGAGATCGCGACCGCGGTCGGCGGCTCCCAGCAGAACGTCTCCAAGCACCTGACCGCGCTGCTCGCCGAGGGCTTCGTCGCCCGCCGCAAGCGCGGGACGAGCTCGATCTACCGGATCGCCGACCCCGGCGTGCACCAGCTCTGCGACGGAATCTCGGCCGGGATCGAGGCTCAGCTGACGGAGATGGAGGCGGCGCTAGCCGGCTGACTCGGGGGCCGCGTCCTCGCCGCCGTCGGTCCGCTGCTGGCGCCGCGGCGCAGCGCCTCGCCCGGGCGCCAGAGGCTGACCAGGCCGGCGACCAGGGTGACGAGGAAGATCTGGCCGATCATCATCTCCAGGCCCGCCAGCATCCGCCCGGGCTGGCCGCCGGGGACGAGGTTGCCGTAGCCGGTCGTGGTCAGCGTCGTGTAGCTGAAGAAGAGGAAGTCGCCGCCGGTCGGGTGGGGGACGCCTTCGAAGAAGGGGCTGCTCTGGACCCGGTCGATCGTCCCGTAGAGGAAGGTGAAGAGGATGCCGAGGACGGTGTAGACGCTGATCGCGCCGAGGATCGTGCGCGAGCCGACCTCGGCGGTCGAGACCACCCGCTGCAGCACCGAGCCCATCGCCACCGCCAGCAGCGCCGACCTGCAGGGTCGAGGCGAAGTTGAGCCAGAGGTGGGCGTCGGTGACCGCGGCGATCGTCGCGAAGACGACGGTCAGGGCGGAGACCCAGATCGCGCCGCGGACGAAGCCGGGCCTGGCGTGGGCGCTGGTCAGGGCGACGATCGAGGTCGCGCTGGTCGCCAGGGTGAGGATCACCGCCGCCCAGCCGCGGTTGGTCAGCAGCGAGGTGAGCACGTAGGTGACGAGCACCAGCACCAGCACCAGCCCGAACGCGTCCCGGACGCGTTCGGCGCGCTGCTGCCAGCGCTCGCGCCGGCGGTCCCGGCTCGCGGCCCTGTCCATGTTCGGTCGTTCGTCCGCGCGGCCCCGTTTCCTGCCCTGGGCGGGTGTCGAGCGGAGGGGGTGGGATTCGAACCCACGAGCCCCCTTGCGAGGCCCAACGGCTTTCAAGGCCGGCGCATTCAACCGCTCTGCCACCCCTCCGGGATGCGAGCGCGGCGAATGCTAAAGGTCGCCGTTCCCGCTCAGGGTTGCTTGTGCTGATTGGATGGAGCGCATGCGCCGGCTGCTCATCCTCGCCTCGGCGATGGTCTTCCTCGACGTCGCCTTCTTCGCGGCGATCGCGCCGCTGCTGCCCGACTACGTCGACGACCTCGGGCTCAGCAAGGCGCAGGCCGGGATCCTCTCCGCCTCCTACGCGGCGGGGACGCTGGTCGCCTCGCTGCCGGCCGGCTTCGTCGCCAGCCGGGTCGGGCCGCGGCGGACGGTGATCGCCGGGCTGCTGCCTGCTCGGCGTGCGCCAGCCTCGTCTTCGGCCTCGTCGAGCAGATCGTCCTGCTCGACATCGCCCGCTTCATCCAGGGCATCGCCGGGGCGCTGATCTGGTCCGGGGCGCTGACCTGGCTGATCACCACGGCGCCGGAGGAGAAACGCGGCTCGGTGATCGGCACCGCGCTCGGCACCGCGGTCGCCGGCGCCCTGCTCGGCCCGGCGCTCGGCGCGCTGGCCGCCTCGATCGGCACCGGGCCGGTCTTCGGCTCGGTCCTCGTCGTCGCCCTCGTCCTCGCCTACGCCGCCTCGCGCATGCCGGAGACGCGGGTGCCCGAGCAGCCAGCCGCTGCGCGAGGTCGCCGACGACGATGGTCAGCCGGCCGGTGGTCGACGTCGCCGTCTTCGTCGCCGTCCCCTCGGTGATGTTCGGCGCGATCGAGGTGCTGGTGCCGCTGCGGATCGACGACCTCGGCGGCGGCCACGGCGTGATCGCCGCCGGCTTCATCGCCGGCGCCGGCGCTCGAGGCGGTGCTGGCGCCGCTCGCCGGCCGCCTCTCCGACCGGGTCGGGCGCCGGCTCCCCTACGTGATCGGCCTCTCGATCTGCGCCGTGGCGATGGCTCCTGCTGGCGCTCGCGCAGACGCTCGGGGTCGTGCTCGCGGCGCTGATCGTCACCTCGCTCGGCGCCGGCCTCTGCTTCGCCCCGGCGCTGACGCTGATCTCCGACGTCGCCGAGGCGAGCAGCCTGCACCAGGGCTTCGCCGCCGGCCTCTCGAACATGGCCTGGGCCTCGGGCCAGGTGCTCGGCGGCGATCGGCGGCGGCGTCGTCGCCAGCCGTCACCGGCAACGCGGTCCCGAGCATCGCGATCGCGGTGCTGCTGGTCGCTCACCGTCCTCTACGCGCTCCGGGCGCTCTCCTCGCAGCCGCTCGCGCGGCCGGTGGAGGGCATAGCGGTGGCGGCGGCGCGGCCGGGCGGCCGGGGAGTGGCGGAACTGGGCGGGCGACCAGCGCTGCCGCCCGCGCGGCGATCGTCGGCGCCGCGCCGGCCGCGAGGAGCTGGCGGAGGCGGTCGCCGCCGCCGCGGCCGCCGGGCGCAAGGTCAGCGTCGCCGGCTCCGGGCACTCCTTCACCGAGGCGGCGATGACCGAGGGGACGATGGTGCGGGTCGAGGCGCTGGCGGGGGTGCTCGACGCCGACCCCGGCTCGGGCCTGGTCCGGGTCGGCGCCGGCACCGTGCTCGCCGACCTCAACGAGGAGCTGGCGCGGCTCGGGCTGGCGATGGAGAACCTCGGCGACATCGACCGCCAGACGCTCGCCGGGGCGATCTCGACCGGCACCCACGGCACCGGCGCCCGGCTGCGCAACATCTCCGCCCAGGTCGAGGGGATGGAGCTGGTCCTCGCCGACGGCAGCGTCCGCGACCTCGACCGCCGCCGCCGACCCGGAGCTGCTGCGGGCGGCGCGGGTCGGGGTCGGCGCCCTGGGCGCGATCACGCGCGGTCACCCTGCGCTGCGTCCCCGCCTTCACCCTGCGCCGGGTCGACACGCCGCGAGCCGCGCGAGCAGGTGCTCGACGCGCTTCGAGGAGCTGGCCGACGCCAACGACCACTTCGAGCTCTTCACCTTCCCCTACGCCGACAGCGCCCTGGTCCTGGAGCGCAACCGGATCGAGGAGCCGCCGCGCCCGCGCGGCCGCGTCGCCGCCTACCTCAACGACGTCGTGCTCGAGAACTGGGCGCTGGAGGCGCTCTCGGCGACCGGCAAGGCGCTGCCGCGGACGATCCCGGCGCTGTCGCGGCTGGCCGGGCGGCTCGCCTCCGGCAGGCGCACGACCGACCGCAGCGACCGCGTCTTCGCCAACGAGCGCCGCGTCCGCTTCACCGAGATGGAGTACGGCGTGCCGCGCGAGCACGGGCCCGAGGCGGCGCGGCGGGTGATCGAGTGGGTGCGCGCGAACCGCTACCCGGTCTTCTTCCCGATCGAGATGCGGGTCGCGGCCGGCGACGACGCCTCGCTCAGCCCCTCGCACCAGCGCGACACCGCCTACATCGCCGTCCACCAGTACCGGGGGATGGAGTGGCGCCCCTACTTCGAGGCGGTCGAGGAGATCATGGACTCCTACGGCGGCCGTCCCCACTGGGGCAAGCGCCACTTCCAGACCGCCGCCACCCTGGCCCCGCGCTACCCCGCCTGGGCCGAGTTCCAGCCCGCCCGCGACCAGCTCGACCCCGGCCGCGCCTTCACCAACGATACGCCGAGCGCGTCCTAGGACCGTAGGCGAGCGAAAACCAAGCCCGCCAAGGACGCAGGGAGCGCCGTGTGCTCCGCACACAAGCGACCGAGGACGCAGGCGGGCGCCGGTTTGCAGCCGCCTAGAGGAAGGTCTTGCCCTCGCCGCGGTAGGTCGGGACGTCGTCGACGATCGCGTCGCCCTCGACCAGGTGGAGGACGTCGAAGCGCTCGCAGAGCTCGCCGGCCTTGGCGTGGCGCAGGTAGACGCGGTCGCCGATCCGCAGGCCCGCGGCGGCGTCGCCGAGCAGCGGCGTCTGCACCTCGCCGGCGCCCTCCTCGGGGTCGAGCTTCAGGCCCGCCGGCAGCCAGGGCGCCGGCAGGCGCGCCGCGTCGCCGCTGCCGGAGGCGAGGTAGCCGCCGCCGAGCGCGGTCGCGATCTCCGGCGTCGGGCTTGCGGACGATCGGCAGCGCGAAGCCGGCGGCGGGGGTGAGGCTGAAGCGGCTGTAGTGGTCGAAGAGGGCGGGGGCGTAGAAGCCCGAGCCGGCGGTCACCTCGGTCACCGCCGCCTCGGCCGCGGTCAGCTCGAGGCTGCCGGTGCCGCCGCCGTTGACGACCTCCAGCTCGACGAACTCGCCGAGCGCGGCGACGATCGCGCCGCGCCGCTCGGCCAGCTCCGCGCGCGGAGCGCCGCTGCATGAAGCGGATCGCCGCCCCGCGCAGGCGCCGGCCCGGCGGCCGGTCGCCGACCCCGGCGATCTGCCCCTCGTAGGCCATCAGCGCGTCGAGTTCGATCTGCGGCCGGCGCTCGATCTCCCGCGCCAGCTCCACCGCCTGCTCGACGCGTGTGGACCGGCGAGCGCTTGGCGCCGACCTTGATCCGCCCGCCGAGCGCCCACCAGCCGGCGTCGACGTCGATGCAGACGCGGACCGGCGGCGGCGCCGGCGCCGAGCACCGCCTCGATCGCGTCGAGGTGCTCGACGCAGTCGACGCATCACGATCGGCGCCCCCGCCGGGCCGGCGGCCGAGCGCAGCGCCAGCTCCTCGAGCGCCTCGGCGTCGGCGGTCGGGTAGGCGAGCAGCAGATTCTCGAAGCCCTGCTCGGCGAGCCAGAGGGTCTCCGGCAGGGTGTAGGTCATCAGCCCGGCGAAGCCCTGGTCGCGGCGCAGGATCTCCTCCAGCAGCGCCCGGCAGCGGATCGACTTGGTCGCGACCCGGATCGGCTTGCCGCCGGCCCGCTCCAGCATCGCGTCGGCGTTGGCCCACATCGCGTCGAGGTCGACGAAGGCGAACGGCGCCTCGACCTCGGCGAAGATCCGCTCGTAGCGGTCATGGGACTGAGTGGGCGGAGCGGACACCCAGATCAGCCTATCCCCGCCGTTCCCGGTTAATTCCTACAATCGGGGCGAATGCCCGGAGAGGTGGCCGAGTGGCTGAAGGCACTCGCCTGCTAAGCGAGTAGGGGGCGCAAGCTCTCTCGAGGGTTCGAATCCCTCCCTCTCCGCTTTCCAGGCGTCCGAGCAAGCCTGGCGGCGTCCTCGGTCGCTCACGTGCAGAGCACGCTTCGCTCCCTGCGTCCTTGCCAGGCTTGCTCGGACGCCTGGAAAGAGACCTGGGCGCCTCCGAAGCGGACTTAGGACACGTTTACGAGGCTCCCGGGCCGCGCCCACTATCTTCAATCGCGTGAACTCGGTCCCGGTCGCGCAGGCGCACATGGAGAGGCGGACGAAGATCGTCGCCACGATCGGCCCCGCCAGCTGGGAGCGGGAGACGGTCGAGCAGATGATCGCCGCCGGCGCCGATGTCTTCCGGCTCAACTTCTCCCACGCCGGCCCCGACAAACAGGCGGAGACGATCGAGACGATCCGCGCCGCCGCCGCCAACGTCGGCCGCGAGGTCGCGGTGCTCGGCGACCTGCCGGGGCCGAAGCTGCGGATCGGCGAGCTGCGCGACGACTTCGCCGAGCTGGAGACGGGCATGCACGTGACCCTGACCCCGCAGGTGGGCGACGAGGGCGACCGCGAGCGGATCCCGGTCCCCTGGGCCGGGGTCAGCGAGCTGCGCGAGAACCAGCTCGTCTACCTGGCCGACGGGGCGATCCGGCTGCGCGTCCGCGATCCCGAGTCCGACGGCATCGACTGCGAGGTCGAGGTCGGCGGCACCCTCTCCTCCCACAAGGGGATGAACATCCCAGACGGCGCCAGCCTGCCGGCGGCCACCGACGGCGACCTCGGCTGGGTCGAGTTCGCCGCCTCCCACGACGTCGACCTGCTGGCGGTCTCCTTCGTCTCCTCCGCCGATGACCTCGCCCCGGTCCACCGGCGGCTGGAGGAGCTCGGCTCCGACATCCCGCTGATCGCGAAGATCGAGCGCCCGCAGGCCGCCCACAACATCGAGGAGATCGTCGCCGTGGCGACCGGCGGGATCATGGTCGCCCGCGGCGACCTCGGGATCGAACTGCCGCTGGCCGAGGTGCCGGGGGTGCAGAAGCGGATGATCCGGGCCGCCGGCAAGCACTCCAAGTCTTCGATCACCGCCACCCAGATGCTGGCCTCGATGGTCACCGCGCGGCGCCCGACCCGGGCCGAGGTGACCGACGTCGCCAACGCGATCTACGACGGCACCGACGCGATCATGCTCTCCGAGGAGACCGCGGTCGGCCAGCACCCGATCGAGGCGGTGCGGGTGATGGACCGGATCGCCCGCGCCACCGAGCCCGAACTCCCCTACGGCGACTGGCTGTTCTCGCGCACCGACCAGGGGACCCAGGACGTCGCCGACTCGGTTGCCCAGAGCGCCGTCGGCGCCGCCTACCGGCTCGGCCTGAAGGCGCTGGTCGTGCCGACCACCAGCGGCCGCACCGCGCGGCTGATCTCCGCCCACCGGCCCGACGTGCCGGTGCTGGCGGTCTCGCCGCGGATGGAGACGGTGCGCCGGCTCAGCTTGCTCTTCGGGGTGACCGCGGTGCTCTCGGCCCACGAGGACGACGTCCGCACGCTGCTGCGCGACTGCGCCCGGCTGGCCGCCCACCACGGGATCGCCGCGAGCGGCGACCTGATCGCGATCATCGCCGCCCTGCCCGACCAGGAACTCGGCACCAACCTCTTCGAGGTCCACCGTGTCCCCTGAGGCCGGCGGCCCGGTGCGGCTGGAGCGCGAGCCGGGCGGGCTGGCGACGATCACCCTCGACAGCCCCCCGCTCAACCTCTTCGACCAGGCGATGATGGAGGCCCTGAGCGCAGCGATCTCGGAGGTCGCCGCCGAGCCGCCGCGGGCGCTGCTGATCCGCGCCGAGGGGCGGGCCGTCTCCGGCGGTGTCGACGTCGAGGTCTTCCACGGGCTGACCCCCGAGCAGGGGAGCGCGCTCTGGGACCGGCTGCTGAGCGAGATGGTCGACCCGCTGGAGAGCCTGCCGGCGCCGGTCGTCTTCGCCGCCCACGCGCTGACCCTGACCGCGGCGCTGGAGATCGCCCTCGCCTGCGATCTGATCGTCGCCAGCCCGCGGGCGAAGTTCGGCCTGGTCGAGAAGGTGGTCGGGCTGACGCCGTCGATGGGGGGGACCCAGCGCCTTGCCGAGCGCGCCGGCAGCGGCCGCGCGCGGGAGCTGGTGATGACCGGCGAGATCTTCAGCGCCGCGGAGCTCGAGCGCTGGGGCGTGGTCAACCGGATCTACCCGGAGGAGGAGTTCGAGCAGCGGGCGCGCGAGCTGGCCGAGCAGCTGGCCGCCGGGCCGACCGTCGCCCACGCGATGACCAAGAAGGTCCTGCGCCGCTTCCGCGAGGGCGGGATCCCGGCCGCCGACGAGACGATCCGCACCGAGGCCGCCGACCTCTTCGCCAGCGAGGACCTGAGGAACGCGGTCGCGACCTTCCTCGAGCACGGCGGTCCCGGCCACGCCACCTTCGAGGGCCGCTGAGCCGCCCCGGCCGGGTAGGCTGCGCCGATGCCGGGAGTCCCAGGAATGCCCAACGTCGACTTCGACGCGATCGCCAAAGGCATGTCGATGGCCGTCCCCTTCGCCGGCTTCCTCGGCCTCGAGATCACCGAGGTCGCGGCGGGCGAGGCGACTGTCGTCCTGCCCCGCCGCCAGGAGCTGACCAACCACGTCGGCAGCCAGCACGCCGGCGCCCTCTTCACCCTCGCCGAGACCGCCTCGGGGGCGGCCTTCGTCGGCGCCTTCGCGATCCGCATGGGCGACGTCACCCCCCTCGCCCGCTCCGCCGAGATCGACTACCAGAAGGTCGCCAGCGGCCCGATCACCGCCACCGCCAAGCTCGGCGTCGACGCCGCCGAAGCCCTCGCCACCCTCGACGCCGACGGCAAGGTCGAGTTCCCCTGCGACGTCATCCTCGCCGACGCCTCCGGCACCCAGGTCGCCACCGCGACCGTCCACTGGCACGTCCGCCTCAAAGACGGCCCCTAGAGGACCGGCGCTGCGGGGAGGCGTGCCCGGTGGCGGGCCCGGCCAAGCAGATCAAGGACGCAGGGCGCCGCCTTTGCCGGTGGCAAAGGCAAGCCCGAGGACGCCGAGCTGCGCAGTGTGCTGGGTCCGTCAATCAGACGTGCCTCCCCGCAGTGCCGGTCCTCTTTGCCGCCTCCACGGCCCGGGACCCCTAGAATCTCGCTCCCGCGTTTTCCCGCGCCCCTCCGGGCGCGCGATTCCGCCGGGCACGCGCCCGTAGCTCAGCCGGATAGAGCGTCGGTCTACGAAACCGAAGGTCACTGGTTCGAATCCAGTCGGGCGCATTCCTCTTGTTTCCGGCCGGTGCCGGGTTCTGCGCGTCCCAGAGCCAGATGGTCGGTCTTGGATCGGATCGTCGTTCCCGGACGCGCCGGCCGATTCCTCGGCGTTCCGCGCGGTCGTGGTCGCATCTTGGTCGCATCGCCCTGGGCCAATAGGGTCCGCTGAGATGGCGGACAAGGCTCAGGTCAATGCGCGGAAGGCCGTTCGCCGCGCCCATGCCGATTTCGAGCGAGCGCAGGCCAAGGCTGACCAGCTGCGGAAGGCGCGGCGGGAGTCCTTCGAGCAGGCGCGAGCGGTGGGTCTGTCGATGCGTGACATAGCCGAGGAGACCGGGCTCCACTTCACGCGCGTCGCGCAGATCCTCCGTAAGGACTAGCTGATTAAGTAGAGAGGGGTCTACGGACCCTGCTACGCTTTCGCGACCAACAAAGCGCCCCCGCGCTGCGCAAACAGCCGGGGGCATGGCACAGGAGGGTGAACTCCCATGCACGACAAGCCTAAGGGCGCGGGCGACGATGACCGCGCCTCGACCGCCGCCTTGGATATTCACGACCAGGGCGTCGTTCTGATCCACGTCCTGGCGCTCCATCCCGCTCATCTGCGGCTTTCGGAAGTGGCCCGCGAGGTAACCGCCGGGTCGGCCGACTTCAAGGACGGAGATCGCTTCCGGAGAGCCATCGCCGACCTCGTCGGCGCCGGTCTGCTCTTCCGCAGCGCCGAGCTGGTGCTGCCGACCAGGGCGGCGCTTCGATTTGACGAGATCGCCAGAGAGGGGCTCTGACGATGTCGGCCTCGCTGGACCCACAGGTTCGGAGGGCAATCTCCGAGCGCTTCGCCCAGAACATGCGGGCCGCTCGCAAGGCCGCCGACCTCAGCCAGGAAAGGCTCGGCTTCGGCGCCTCTCTCCACAGAACCGAGATCGGGATGCTGGAGCGCGGCTTCCGCATTCCCCGGCTCGACACGCTCGTGAAGATGGCGGCCGTCCTGAACGTCTCGCTGGACGAGCTGGCGCGGGGCATCTACTGGCAGGTCCCCGACCTGGGCGGCGGAGCGTTCGCGGTCGCGAGGGGGGAGGGGGTCTCGGGAGATTGAGAGCCACCCAAAGCCCCAACCCAATGCGCCAGACCAGCCAAGAGCCACTCTCCAGCACCTCAGACCAACCAGAGACGTATCGGCAACTCCAGAGGATCGGGCGAGGATCGACAGGCCTCCTGCCCCTAGCTCAAGCCGCTCTCCCAGCACCAACCACCACAGCTAGACACACTATGAACCCGCACGGGTGTTCGGCTCGTGCGCTGCCTCGCGGAGGCGTCCCCACCCCCGATTTTGGCACGGCTCTCGCCGTGCGGATCGCGGGTGTGATCGCCTCCGCAGGCCTTGACCTTCGGTCTTGGAGCGAAGGTGGGATCGGCGCGCTCTTTTCCGACGAAGGGCTCATGAGGAGAGACGCAGCCGAAGGTCGGACCTTCTTCACCGAGCGAACCCTCGCCGCCTACCTAGCGGTCTCCGACCGCACGATCCGCAACTGGATCAGACGAGGGGATCTGCCCAGCTACAAGCTTGGGGCCTCGCGCCGGATCGACCCGGCCGACGTCGAACGCTTCCTTGCGGGGAGAAGGGAGGAGTCCGCGTGAGGCGCCGCGAGGCCCCCCTCAAGCGCCGCAATCCTTCCGGCGAGATCGTTTGGGTTGCGCGATACACCCGTCGAGACGGAAAGCGCCGCGTGGCGACTCCGGCGTGGAACGGCGGCCGTGGAACCTTCACCCGCAAGGCCGACGCGCAGCGCGCGATTGACGAGGCCTACGGACTCTCGGATCGCCCCGACACCCTCGGCGAGTACTTCTCCACCTGGACCGAGCGCCACCCCAGGTCCGCGCGCACCAACGCCACCAACGACCATCGGATCAACCGCGTGGTTGACGTGGAGATCGAGGGCATCCCCTTCAAAGATTGGCCCCTGCGCGAGCTGCGCCGCCGTCACGCCCTCGCCCTGGTCGACGCCATGCTCCGCGACCAAGGCCGAGCAACCACCGGAGCCGTCGGCATCCTCCGCTCGCTCTCGGCGATGGCTGAGGACGCGATCACCGATGAAGTCTGCGACTTCAACCCCTTCAAGGGAGTGAGGATCAGAGCCAGCGACCCTCGCGCGCAGAAGAAGCCCCGCCCGATCCGCGTCTTCACCTTCGAGCAGATGCACGCCTTCGCCAGAGCCGCTGGCGACTACGAGGCCATGATCCGCGTCTTCACCGACACCGGCCTAAGGCTCGGCGAGGTCTTGCCCTTGCGCCCCGAGGACTTCGACGGCGAGACTCTCCAAGTCCGCCGCACCGCTCACGAGGGAGAGATCCTCGAGGGCACCAAGACCGACCACGGCGAGATCGACGCCGGCCGAACCGTCCCCGTCCCCGCGACCCTCGGCTGGTTCCTCGATGTCCAGATCCAGCTCGACGGCCCCGACGCCGATCTCATCTTCACAACCCCCACCGGCCGCATGTGGCGCGAGCGCAACTTCTACCGCGACGTCTGGCGACCGGCACAAAAGGCATCCGGCCTAGATGTCCGCCCTCACGAGTGCCGCCACAGCTATCTCACTCATCTTCGAGCCGCTGGGATCAATGATGCCGACCTAGCCGAGATTGCTGGACATAGGGTCGAGACGATGCTGACTCGCTACATCCATTCAACTGGAGGGAGTTTTGATTGGGTTCGAGGAGCTATTGGCTAGCCTCGCGGGCCGCGAGGAAATGCTCGAAGGTCGATCCGTGGATTCGGAGCATCGTCAGGTGGTCGCCACTCTCGTTGAAGCAGATGTAGGCATCTCCTCCGCTCTCCCAGTGGATCGAATCGTCATGGAAAGGCCAGGTACTCTGCTTTTCGAATTGCCCGCTCGCAGTTCTTCCCGCAACTGATCCCAGGAAGCGGCGGTGGGGGTGTTTGCCGCCCCCGGACTTCCAGAGAATCTCCAACTTGTCGCCGTCTACGGAGACGCTGGCGGGAGTTCCATTCTCGAATGCCCAGCTCCCTTGAATTCCTGCCGACTCGGCGTCAATGTGCGACCGGGCATAAGTAAGGAAGAACGACGAGGCTCGGTCAGCGCTCTTAGTCAGATCCTTAAGGCGTGCCTCACCTTCCTTCCGAGTGTCGCGAATCTTCAGCGCAACGGTAGCCACCTTGTCATCCTGAGTCTCTAGCTGATTTGCACGGTCAATCAGCCTCTGTGCGTCCGCTGAGAAGCCTGCCGTCAGATACTTCTCGGCCATGTTTGCCATCGCGAGCGTGTTGCCCTTATCGGCTGATTCCTCGTACCGATCTACTCCCAACACGCCAAGGCTCAAGCCGGACAACTCGGCACCCAAGTTGTTGATTGCCCAGTGCTTGTCAGGGTCGAATCGCAACGCCGTTAAGTAGCAGTGGATTGCCATAGGGCCAAGGCCGTCGTCTGCCGTATTGCCGTAGGCGTAGCCTGCAGCGAACCACCGCTCCGAGTCGTTGCCTCCTAGCTCCGCAACCTTGTGCAGCGCCGTTGCCTTCAAGACCGGCTCGTCCGCCTTCTCGTGAGCCGTGGCAAGGGCACTCCACAATTCCAGCTGGGCTTCCAGATCAGACTCTCCAACAAGGGCACCTTCCAGCTCGGCTTTGGCTGCTTTCACGTTCCCAAGCGCGGTTAGAGAAGTGCTTCGCAATCGCAGCAAGTCTGCCTTGTCTGCCGCGTTCGTGACGGCGTCAATCGCATTCTGAAATACGTCGGCGGCCTCCTGGTGCCGCCCGGCATGTGCGAGGCAAAGACCCTTCATTCGCAGTGCGAACCAGGAGACATCCGAGTCGGAGGTCCATTTGTCGAGAGAGGAAAGTGAGGCAGTTTCCAGGCCACTCATGAAGAGGGCGGTGAGGCGGCGAATTTCGTCGCGTTTGCCTTCGACGGGGTCTGTGACCATCCCCTTCAATTGCTGAAAGCGTTCCTCGCCCCGCTCCCGGTCACGAGCGAAGAATGCCGAGAACATCTCGCTTCGTACTGAATCCTCGGTCTCGCCCCGGCTGGCTGCACCACTGGGAGCAGCGGCCTCATTTACGTCGGTCGGCTGCGCATCGTTGGGCGTCGCCTCCGTATCCGAGCTGCCGGGGGGCTGGCTTGGGGGTGCCTCGTCGGTGGCGGGCGCAGCCCGTACCTTCGCTTCCTTCCATTCGAAGTCCGTTAGCCGACGAATTAGATCCTTCAGCTCGCTGCGAAAGACGATCGCCAGCACGAATGCTAGGACTCCTAGGATCAAGAACGTAAGACCGGACAGGTCGCTGGCCCAACTCGCGAAGATCACGGCCGAAAGCGTATCCATCGCGCGAGATATGACCTCATAGTCGAGACTATTCTCGGCAAGTCCTTATAGGCTCGTGCCGCTTTGACGGCAGCCGAGTACCTTGAAGATCTTCAGCGGCAGCAGGCCGGCGGGCGTCGCACCCCGCGTCAGACTCCCGAGCGCCTAGACCAAGCGGTGCCCCCAGAGAAGATGCGGCCAGGCTTCGAAAAGGTCGGTATCACTGACCCTGAGGAGTTGGCCGCAACCGATCAATTTTACCGCGACCATTTTGTTGAAGTCGAAAGCCGGATGCCCAGCAAGCTCGAAGACGCTTGGTCCTACAGCATTCTTGAGGGTCTAGCCGATCGCCTATTGCGGGCCGCAGACGGAACCGAGTGGGCGCTGCGCAAGATGCCCGTATTTGGAACCTTGCCTCTGGGGGAATTGAACGCGATGGCGATCCGAGTCCCTCGGTCGCACGAATATCTAATCGCGTTCCAGCATGGTGTTTTCGGGTTCGCCAATCTCTTGGCCAAGTCGGTAGCGGCGGGCTATGGGATCCATGAAGGTAATCCAGAGAAAGGAATCGGGATCAATTTTGATCCCGCCAAGGTTGTGGACTCCTGGAGGGCTAACCGGGAGCCCGTAGATCGGCTAGCCGAGCTTCTGACGGCATATTTGGTCGTCGGCCATCCACACGCAGCGCCCCAATATTTCCTCGGGGATCCCCATGCACGTCTTGCCTCGCTCTTTCTGGATGGACAAGAGCTATTTATCTTCGGCCACGAGCTTGGTCATGTAGTTGGTGGGCATCTAGATATTCGCCAACTCGCTTCCCAGAGGGTTGGCTCCGCTGATGTACAGCGGATAAATCCAGACTGGGACCTTGAGTTTGAAGCCGACCAGATCGGCTGCAATTTGGCCCTGCGTGCAATGCGCGAGATCCAAGTTCCGGATCCTGTCGCCTATGCAGGGATAGAGCTCTTCTTCTCAGCAATGCTGCTTTTGGACCGAGCCCTGTCCGTACTGCTTCACGGTGAAGTCGTCGAAAGCCCCGAAAGCCCGACCCATCCTCCAACGAGTGCGCGCCGCAACTCGCTGCGGGCGATGATGAGGGAACAGCTACGTGGTGATGGGCTTTCCCAGGTGGAATCATTCTCAGCCTCGACTGAGGTAGTGCTCGATCACGCTTGGACGGAAATCGAGCCCCATTTCCTCTCCTTACATCAACGCGGGATCTCGCCGGCCTCCTTCTGGCACTCGTAACTAGACCTGCCCTGGCTCCTATCGTCCCTCTCGACTCGATCAAGAGGGTCCCACCTGGCTCGTGCCGAACCGTCCGCCTACGAAGCTCAAGGCCTAAGGCGAGCCTGGCAGTCCACGGGCAAACTGAGGTCGCTGCTTCCCCAGTCGCGAACCGTCGCTGGTTAGCCGCAGCTCGTTGCCGACGCCAGCGCTCTACAGGCCGCGCCCATCTTCGCCGCGCTCAACTCCGTGATGCGCTGGGTCAGATAGATCTTCTCGGCGGAAAGGGTGTTCTCGGCGATTAGAAAGCAGGTCGTCGGCATCCCGTCATCGGGTCCGAGTTCGACCTCGGTCAGCCAGTCGTGCGCCGTCCTGCTCGCGGGCATCGCGACGACATCGAGCGCGCGGGCGACCACGTCATCGCGGGTGAGGACGAGGACCGGCCTTGGCTTTTCGTCTGGCGGCTCGTGCCACCAGACCTCACCCCGCCTCACTGCGGCCGGAACTCCTCCCAGGAAAGACCGGCCTTTTCTTCGTCCTCGGTCATGTGGCGGAGAACGCCGCGCGATGCTCGTGCGCTGAATCGCTCCAGATCGCCCCAGTCGTCGAGCGTCCGCTCGCGCTCGACAGTTTGCCGCAGTCGCTCGTACTCGGCCGCCAGCTCCTCCTCCGAGAGCCGATCAAGCAGCTTCTCGACTTTGTCGCGGGTCGTCATGGTGGAAAGGGTATCGGCCACCTTCACTTGCGGCCAGCCTTAGCCGACCCACTGTCGATCTTTTTCCGCTCGGCCTCCGCCGCCTCTTCTTCGCGAACCTCGGCTCTGCGGTCCGCGATCAGCTCGTCCACCAGGCTCACACCGGGAGCGACGTGAGCAAACATGCCGCGTAGCCGCTCGGCGGCCTTGCGGCGACGCTTGACGACGAGCCGCGCCCTCGCGGCATCATCCTCATCGAGGTCGAGCACTTCCCGAAGCAGGTGTTCTTTTGCCGGTCCCAATGCCGAGCTAAGCTAACACTGATGCGAGACGTTCTGTCTGCGGAGAATGCGAGGGAAGTGGAGCGGCTGGCGGTCGGCCATGGAGCTTGCAACGTGCGCTTGCTTGACTCCGTTCGGACGGACGACATTGGTCGAATGGTCTTCCTGGTCGATATGGAGGAGGGCCGAAGCCTTTTCGATCTCGTGGCTCTGACGGAGGAGCTGAAGGAAGCGCTCGGCGTCGTGGTCGATGTTCTGACCGAGGGGAGTATCTCGCCCTACCTCTGCGACGCGGTTCTGGCCGAAGCGACGCCTCTCCCGGTCGCATCCCGGTCACATAACCGCCGCGAACGGCTCTAGCCCGCCGCCAACCGGGAGCCTACGAAACCGAAGGTCACTGGTTCGAATCCAGTCGGGCGCATTCCTCTTGATGCCGGCCGGTGCCGGGTTCTTCCCGGTGCAGAGCCCGATGGTCGGACTTGGATCGGATCGTCGTTCCGCAAGGCGCCGGCCGATTCCTCAGCGCTCCGCGCGGTCGTGGTCGCATCGCCCTGGGCAAATAGGGTCCGTCGGAATGACGGACAAGGCTCAGATCAATGCGCGGAAGGCCGTTCGCCACGTCCATGCCGATTTCGAGCGAGCGCAGGACAATGCTGACTAGCTGCGGAAGGCGTGCGGGAGTCCTTCGAGTAGGCGCGAGCGGCGGGTCTATCGGGCTCCACTTCACCCGCGTCGCGCAGATCGGATCCGTATCAACGGCGACGTTGATCTCCTCTTCACAACCCCAACCGGCCGCATGTGGCGGGAGCGCAATTTCTATCGCGACATTTGGAAGCCAGCCCAGAAAACTTCTGGCCTAGATATCCCGCCCTCACGAGTGCCGCCACAGCTATGAGAACCACCTACGGGCTGCTGGCGTCGATGACGCCGATCCAGCCAAGATCGAAGGACATCACGTCGACACGATGCTTGCCAGATACACCCATGCAGTAGGGAGAAGCTTCGGAAAGGTGCGCTGGACTATTCGCTAGTCTCCTGGGTCGGCGCGCAGGATTTACTGGACCTTTACGCGATGCCGCCTCTCAGCACGATAATCTCCGAGTAATGGTCGATCAGAGTTCCGGGGGCATCCTCCCAGACCCCGTCTCGTTTGCGTCCCCACCGGTGACCCGGGTGATTCTGGGAGTTGAATTCGCGGGTCCCGTTATCACGGAGCCCGCGACCCTCGCTGACTTTTGGACGCAGATTAGAGACGAGTTCCCCGACGCCCAAAGACAACAGCGGCTTGCCCCGATGGCGGAGGTTTTTGATCTACACCAGCAACAGCCACGGTTCGAATTTCAGGTAGGTGGAGGAGAAACCCGGCAGCGTTACGTTTTTCGGAATGAGGTCCAGAACTTGGCGGTTCAGGTGCAGGAGGATCGTTTTTCCTTTAGCTGGCAAAGGGTCCAAGAGGACGAACCTTATCCTCGCTACCGCTGGGTGCGCGAGAGGTTCCATGAGATCTATAAGACTTTCATGGTGGCCGCTGATGAGGAGCTTCTGGCGAAAAGTCCTCCAAACTGGTGTGCCACCACCTACACCAACGAGATCACGCACCCTGACTCCACGGACCCCTACCACGGACCTCTTGAGGACATTCTTCAGTTTGTACATAAGCCGGATTCAGAGGTCTTGCCGCCAGTTGAGGACACCGTGATTCGTCAGCGGCGACTTCTTCGAGACGATACTGGGGATCCATGTGGCCGCCTCTATATTCAAACGGTTCCGACGTTAACGCCACCGCCCGAGTCCCGACCTGGATACGACCTCACCCTGCGAGTTGTGGCCCAACCTTCGGAGTCAGGTGAGGCAGGTGTCTTTGCATGTCAGGATAGAGGGCGCGATTTGATTGTGCGGTCATTTAAGGACATCACCACGGAGAAGATGCATAAGGTGTGGGAGCTTCAGGAGGAGGAGAAGTAATGGTGGTGTTCGCCCACCAGTGCTTGGAGGACTCGTCGGGCGTGAGTGCGCTTGCTTTTGAGCCTGGGATTGGGGTGGGTCTGGTCCTGGGTGACAAAGATTGGGCAGTGCAGTCAACTGAGCTTAACCCCGACCCGGTCGATCTCAATCTCTTGGAACTGCCAGAGCCTCCGTCATACGTGTTGAGTTACAAGCCTCACGAGTTTGGTCTTGGATTTGAGGCATCAATCGAATTGATGCCAACCGAGCTCTCGCTGCAAGGGATACAAGCGGACCCAACGATTGAATCAAGTGGTGAGGTACCAATAGGACCGTGGATGGAGAAAGTAACCGCCCGGTTTGCCGAGCTCTTGGCGCTGGAGCAGGGCTGGAATAGTCATGGCGGCAGGCCGATCGATCCTGCAAACGTGAGCATTGCCGGCCGTTTCTTAGCGACCGTGATGGACCCATCAACCCCTGCGCCAATCATCGTCCCTACCGGCGGGGGAGGATTGCAATTGGAGTGGCACCGGGCGGGCCTCGACGTGGAGTTGCTATTTGGAGAGGAGGACTCGCCAGAGCTCTACGTGGCTGACATCTCCTCCGGGCGCGAGTGGGAAGGCTCGCCAGTCGAGGGATTCGCCGAGTTCGAACTTGCGCAACGTCTGATCGGATAGTCAAGGTACCTCGCCTAGTGGCAGGGTCTGCCGATTCGACAATCTCCGACGAGACGCGCTTGTACAGGCGTGTTCCACCACGCCAGAACGACGGATGGGTGCGCGACGAAAATCGTGACTGCGTCCGCTTATCCAGTGCTGCCTTTAGTCCTGAGTCGATGTCCGTGATGCTCGGAGACACGATGGAGGAGGAAGGGCGTCCTCCCCTTGCAGCTCTTGACGACTACCCAGATCACTTTCTCGTGACAATCACTGCGAAAGCGGCGCGCGAAGAGGAGCAGGCGGTTGCCAGGACTCCGATCCCGGAGGAGCCTGCCCATGGTGATGTCGTAGGAAGGAAGAGCCAGAAGAGGAGACGTCGGCTCTGCGCGCAGGCTGTATGGATTAAGGCGCCCGAGGATCTTTGCCCCGAGGAGAAGGTCGCTGCTTAGCAGCAAGGTTTTGCCGCCGGGATCCTCTGGTCGCATCCCGGTCGCACCGTCTCCGGAATCGTTTCCCCCTAGGGCCGGTCTCCCAACCTACGAACGAAGGTCACAAGTTCGAATCCTGTCGGGCGCGTTGCAGCAACGCTTCCTCCAGCGTGTGCCGCTCTAGCCGCCCTTGACGATTGCGGGCATCGCTGAGCTCTTACTCGAGATCTTCATTGGTCACCTCCTGTCGAGTGCGGTTTCGCGGGCGAGACCGGTGGAGCCCGTTGCGCTGGTCCTTGCGCGGCGGCTTCCAACCGCTGCCGTCCGGTTGGAGGACGACGTAGAGGTCTTCCGCTTGCTCGCGGAGCCATTCCATCGCTTTGATGAGCTTCTTCATGGGCGGAAGGTACCTCGCGTGTATATCGAGCAGGGGTGAGCGACTCCACCCCTGGGGGTTCTGGTCGCGACGCCCCTTTGCGCCGAGCATGGTCATTGCAAGCAGCAATCACCCAGAACCAAGGAGAAAGCAATGACCCGCAAGACCCGCAAGACCAGCTTCCGCCGCTCGATCGCCGTCCTCGCCGTCTCGGTTCTCGCCCTCGCCGGGCTCGGCGGCGCAGCCGGCGCCAGCGCCGCGGCGCCGGCCCCGACCAAGGTCGTAATTGTCGCCGAGTCCGGTGGCTTCCATGGCTTCGTCAAGAGCTCGAAGCTCAGCTGCAAGAGCGAACGCACCGTCGTCCTCTACAAGCAGCTCGGGGCCAAGCAGAGCCCGCGCAGCGACGAGCGGGTCGGGATGGACACCTCGGCCGAAGACGGCGAGTGGGACATGGGCAACCCCGGTCTCCACGAGGGTCGCTACTACGCCCGCGCCACGGTCAAGCCCGGCTGCAAGGCCGCCAACAGCATCACCCTGCGCGCCCAGGAGTAGCGCAGCGCCGGTCCGCCGCCTCTCGCGCCCCCGACCTAGCGGGGGCGCGAGTGTGCGACCACGTAGTGGGCCCGCAGCGCCAGGCTCAGTAGTTCGCGGTCGTAGCCACGGACCGGGTCGAGGCCGGTCAGCTCCCCGATCCGGGCGAGGCGGTTGCTGACCGTGTGGCGGTGGGTGTAGGTCGCCTTCGCGGTCAGGTTCATGTTGCAGTTGGTCTCCTGGTAGGCCCAGAAGGTCGACTGCAGTTCGCTGCCCTGGCTCTCGTCGTGGCGGATCAGCTCGCCGACCCGCTCCTCGCTGAAGCGGGCGATCTCCCCGGGGTCGGCGGCGAAGCCGCGGAAGAGCAGCCGCAGCGAGTCCCAGGCGGGATCGTCGGCGTCGGCGTAGCCGCCCGCCTCTGCCAGGGCCAGCAGCATCTCGGCCTCCTCGACCGCCAGTGCCGCGTCGGCCGCCTGGCGGTAGTGGGATGAGCGGGCGGTTGTCGCCCTGCCGGCGACGCTCAGGCGCTCGCTCAGCCGCCGCGCCCGCTCGAGCGGCCCGGGGACGAGCACGTACAGCCGCTCGCCGCAGACCTCGACCAGCGCGCCGGGGCACTCGGCGGCGATCGTCGCGATCGGGCCGCCGACCGGCTCCTCCCCAGGAGCGAGGCAGATCGCCGCGACCCCTTCGGCGAGGTCGCAGCCGCGCGTGCGGGCGCGCCGCGCGATCTCGCCCGGCCGCAGCTCCCTGCCGGCGACGAGGTCGGCGAGCAGCCCTTCGTCGGAGCCGCGGCCGGCGTCCTCGCGGGCGTTCAGCATCGCCACCCCGGTCACCGCGGCGACCGCCGCCGCCCGCAGGTAGGCGATCGCCTGGTCGCTGCCCTCGCCCAGCATCACCACCGCTCCCGCCAGCTCGCCGGCGGCGACGATCGGGACCAGCTCGCCGACCTCCTCCGGCTGCTCGGCCGGCCGGCCGGCGACCAGGTCGGCGACGAAGCGTTCGGCGGCGCTGCCGTCGGAGCCGTCGCTGCCCGGCCGCGGGACGAAGATCCCGACCGCGGCGCCGACCCGCTCTTCGGCGATCCGGGCCACCCGCTCGAGTCCCTCGCCGGCGACGAGGGCGTCCAGCATCTCCGCCTGGGCGTTGTTCGGGGAGCGCTCGAACCCGTCGAGCGCGGAGTGCTCCAGCAGCATCGGGGGATCGTAGGTCCGCCCGGACCGCTGGCCTTTGTCCCGCTGGCAAGAGTTAGGGGGCGGGGTTTGTACCTGTTGAGAGGCGATTAGGGCTCCGTTGAGCGCAGATGAAGTTGCCGGGATCGGGTCTACGCTCGGCGGGCCGTTGGGAGGCGGCGACTATGGGAGCTGGAGTCCAATCGGTGTCCGGGGTGTTCGCGCAGACGGGGAGCATGATGATCCTCACCGCGCGCACGATCTGGTCTGCGCTGCGCCCGCCCTACCCCTACGGGGAGGAGCTGGTCGACCAGTTCCACTTCACGCTCAAACTCTGCTGGTTCCCGCTGCTGATCTCGACCTTCGCGCTCTGCCTCGGCGCGCCGGGGCTGCAGGCGGCGGGACCGCTGCAGGTCTTCGGCGCCCTCGACCGGCTCGGCGGCTTCTTCGTCCTCACCGCGATCCGCTGGATCGGCCCGGTGGTGACCGCGGTAGTGGTCGGCGGCGTCGCCGGCACCGCGATCACCGCCGACCTCGGCGCCCGCAAGATCCGCGAGGAGCTCGACGCCCTCCAGGTGCTCGGCGTCGACCCGATCAAGAACCTGGTCGTGCCGCGCTTCCTGGCCCTGATGGTCGTCACCGCCCTGCTCGACATCTTCGCGATCATCTTCGGCCTCACCGCCGGGATCGCCGCCGAGCTGCTCTACCACCAGACCCTCGGCGGCTTCTTCGCGACGCTCTTCTCCAACGCCTCGGTCACCGACCTCTGGGGCTCGGTCCTGATGTGCACGATCTTCGGCGCGATCATCTCCGTCGTCTGCTGTTACAAGGGGATGACCGCCTCCGGCGGCGCCGCCGGGGTCGGCCGCGCGGTCAACCAGGCGGTGGTGATCGCCCTGGTCGGGGTCTTCGCCTTCAGCTATGTCTTCACCGCGGTCCTGCTCGCCACCAACCCGGAGCTGCAGACGATCCGATGAGGGCGCGACCGTGAACGGCTGGCTCGCCGCCCCGCGCGGCTGGCTCGACTCCTTCGGGGAGATCGCCCGCTTCGGCTCCCGCGTCGCCGGCCTCGTCTACTCGGGTCGGGTGCTGCGCTTCTTCGGCGAGTCGATCCGCCAGGCCGGGATCCTGATCCTCGGCTCGGCCCTGATCATCTGGGCCTTCGTCTTCATCCTCGGCCTGCAGTGCGGGATCCAGGGCGCCTACTTCTTCCGCGCCCAGGGCGTGCCCTCCTACGCGGGCCTCTTCGCCGCCTACTGCGACCTGCGCGAGGCGCTGCCCTACGCCTTCGGCTACATCCTCTCGGCCAAGGTCGGGACCGGGATCGTCGCCGAGATCGGGGCGATGCGGATCTCCGACGAGATCGACGCCCTCGAAGTGATGGGGGTGCCGCCGGTCACCTTCCTCTGCGCGACCCGCCTGCTGGCCGCCTGGATCGCGCTGCCGTTCATCTACCTGGTCGGGATCGGGATCATGTACGCGGCCAGTTACCTGGCGGTGGTCGACCAGGTCGCCGACGTCTCGGCCGGCGGCTACGAACTGATCTTCTGGATGTTCCAGGACCCAACCGACCTCGTCTTCAGCATGGTCAAGGGGATGGCGATGGCGACCGTGATCGTGCTGGTCGGCTGCTACTACGGCTACACCGCCAGCGGCGGCCCGGTCGGGGTCGGGACCGCGACCGCGAAGTCGATGGTCTTCAACATCGTCGCCGTCCACATCCTCGGGATGCTCGGCACGCTGGTCTTCTGGGGAGCCAATCCGCGGATGCCGATCGGCGGCTAGGCGGTCGATCGCCTAGCGACCGCTGCGCCGGAGGTGGGCGAGCGCGGCGGCGATCCCGGCCGGGGGGATCACCCAGGGGGCGAGCAGGAGGGCGGCCACGAGGAAGGCCGGCGCGAAGACCGCCATGCCGATCTGGATCCGCCTCCGTGTCTCGCGCTCCCTCAGCGCCATCAGCTGCCGCTCCGGCTCCTTCGCCGCGCGGTGTTTGGCTTCGTCGGCCTGCGCCCGCTGCAGCCTCACTTTCGCTTCGGCGCCGAGGACGCTCACCTTCCCCAGCTCGTCCAACGCCGCTTCCCGGGCACGGGCGCCGGCCACCGCGGCGAGGAACGCCGGGTCCATGTTGAACTCCCCATCGGGTGACTCCGGTCCCGTCACGCCTTTCCCCCTGGAAGGGCTCCCTTTGGCCCTACGCCGCTGAGCAAAGCTATGGGAACGCCTTCGTGCTTGTCAAGAAACGTGATGCCGCTGGAAGGGTGGCTGTGCGCGCAGTGCTTGACATGTGACTAATAGGTCACCTATTCTCGTTCTATGGACGAGGTGTTCAAGGCGCTCGCGGACCCGACCCGGCGGCAGCTGCTGGACGAGTTGTTCGCCAGGGACGGGCAGACCCTGAGCGAGCTGGAGCGGCGGTTGCCGATGTCGCGCTTCGGCGCGATGAAGCACCTGAAGGTGCTGGAGGGGGCAGGCCTCCTGACCACGCAGCGACGCGGCCGCGAGAAGCTGCACTTCCTGAATCCCGTCCCGATCCGGCTCGTCTACGAGCGCTGGGTCAGCAAGTACACGGACTCCTGGGCCTCGGCGCTCACGGAGCTCAAACGAGAGATCGAGGAGGAAGAGCAATGAGGGACGAGGAGAAGGCCTACGCGGTGGTCGGCGGGCGCGGTTCGATGACCGTGTTCGAGATCTACATCAAGACGACCCCGGAGCGGCTCTGGGAGGCGATCACCGATCCCGGGATGCGGGCCAGGTACAGCTTCGGCGTCGCCGTCGAGTCCGACTGGACGCCGGGGTCGAGCTACAGATCGGGCGTGCCGGGCGTGATCGAGATCGCCTCCGGCGAGAACGTGGAGGTCGAGCCGCCGCGACTGCTGGTCCAGACCTTCACGGCGCACTGGAGCGAGGCGGTCGAGTCGGAAGGGACCTCGCGGGTGACCTGGGAGATCGAGCCGGTCGGCGACTCCTGCGCCCTGCGGATCACCCACGACCAGCTTTCCGAGAACGCCAACGGCGAGCTGTTCGGCGGCTGGCCGATGATCCTCTCCGGCCTGAAGACGCTGCTGGAGACCGGCGAGCAGCTCGACACCCCCGGGTCCCTGCGCTACTCCGGCGCGACGGAGTGGTGAGTCCGTCCTAAGCCGCGCTATCCGCGGCTCTCGACGAACTCGAGGCCCACCAGCCCAGCAGCGCCAGCCAGATCCCGAACAGGACCTGGCTGGCGCGCTGGAGGATCCCCTTGACCGCGTCGACGTCGCCGCTCAGATAGGCGAGCGCCGTCACCGCCGTCAGCAGCACCCACACCACCCCGATCCCCAGCGTCACCCGCCCCACGCTCCAGCGGGTGGTCGCCATTTGTCGCCGATAGGGCGACAAATGGCGACCACCCGGCGGGTGGAGGGCGAAGCCGATGAGGAGGAAGGCGAGGACGGTGGCGACGATTTCGCCGCCGGTGGCTAGCGCGTGGATGACGTCGAGCGGGTCCTCGGCGAGGGTGCAGGAGGGTTCGATCCCTTCCGGGCAGCTGAGCGGGGAGGCGCCGGCGACGGTGGCGAAGGCGCCGGCCGCGAGCAGCGCCGCCAGCCCGCGGCGGAGCATCCGGGCCCGCGGCTGCGGGGACCCCGCGGCGGTGCGGCGCAGCAGCAGCAGCGCGAAGGCGGCGATCGCCAGGCCGGAGAGGAGCGCCAGCAGCTGGAAGCGCTCACCGGTCGCCTCGCTGCGGGTGGCGAGGTCGCTGATCCACGAACGCGGCGTGTCCGAGCGTTCGGAGAGCCACCATTCGAGCAGCCAGTAGTTGCTGAGCAGCGCCGCGCCGAAGCCGGCCAACGCGATCGGGCGGATGCGGTTCAAGGCCGCTCCAGAGTAAGAGGAGGCGGCACCGTCAGGCAGAATCCCGCCGCATGGGCGCCAACGGCCAGGGGCGGGACAACCTCGACGCGATCCTGACCACCGCCGAGCACGACCGCAAGCGACTGAACTCGAACGCGCTCGGCCCCTTCAGCCTCACCCTGCTCGGGATCGCCAGCGTGGTCGGCGCCGGCATCTTCGCGGTCACCGGCGTCGCCGCAGCCGAGCACGCCGGCCCGGCGGTGGTGATCTCCTTCGTCCTCGCCGGGATCGTCGCCGGCCTCACCGCCCTCTGTTACGCCGAGCTGGCCTCGATGATCCCGGCCGCCGGCAGCACCTACTCTTACGCCCTCGCCGCCTTCGGCTCCTTCATCGGCTGGTTCATCGGCTGGGACCTGCTGCTCGAGTACCTGTTCGCCGCCTCGACCGTCGCGGTCAGCTGGTCGGCCTACTTCGTCGACCTGATGGGATCGATCGGCGTCCACATCCCGCACGCGCTCGCCAACCCGCCGCTCGGCGACGACCCGGGGATCGTCAACCTGCCGGCGCTGGCGATCATGCTGCTCACCTCGGCCGCGCTCCTGGTGGGGACCAGGGAGTCGGCGATCGCCAACAACTCGATGGTCCTGCTCAAGCTCAGCATCCTGGCGCTGCTGGTCGTGGTCGGCGCCTTCTACGTGATCTCCTCCAACTACGAGCCGTTCGTCCCCGTCTCCAGCGGCGGCTTCGGCGACTTCGGCTGGACCGGCGTCCTGCGTGGCGCCGGCGTCGTCTTCTTCGCCTACATCGGCTTCGACGCCGTCGCGACCGCCGCGGCCGAGGCGCGGGACCCGAAACGGACCGTGCCGATCGGGCTGCTCGGCACGGTGATCATCGCGACCGCGATCTACGTCGCCGTCGGCGCCGTCCTCGTCGGCATGGTCAACTACAGCGAGCTCGGGGTCGGGGACCCGATCTCCGTCGCCCTCGAAGCCGGCGGCCGCGACCTCGACTGGCTGCTGAAGCTGACCGACATCGCCGCCGTCGTCGGCCTCGCCTCGACCGTGCTGGTCACCCTCTACGGACAGACCCGGATCTTCATGCGGATGTCCGAGGACGGGATGCTGCCGCCCGCCTTCGGCCGGGTCAGCCCGCGGACCAAGACCCCGCAGTTCTCGATCGTCCTCAGCGCCCTGGTCGGCGGCCTCGTCGCCGGCCTGGTGCCGCTCTCGATCCTCGGCGAACTGATCTCGATCGGCACCCTGCTCGCCTTCATCATCGTCTCGATCGGCGTCGTGCGCCTGCGCCGCACCCGCCCCGAGCTGGCGCGGCCCTTCCGCGTCCCGGCGCTGCCGCTGGTCGCCGGCACCGCGGTCGTCGCCTCGCTGGCGCTGATGGCGACCCTGCCCGGCGACACCTGGATCCGGCTCGCGGTCTGGACCGCGGTCGGCCTGGCGATCTACTTCCTCTACGCCCGCCAGCACAGCAGCGAGAAGCTCGAAGCCGTGCTCGCCGGCACGCCCCCGGCGCCGGCGGGGGAGGGCGAGTGAGCTTCCACCCGCTGCACCGCGCCTCGCGCAACGTCAACCTCGGCACCCTCCACCTCTCCTTCTTCGTCGCCGCGATCGCCACCGAGCTCTGCATCCGCACCCAGCTCTACCTGACCCACTACCCGCAGCTCGGCGGCCATGGCCTGCACATCGCCCACCTGCTCTGGGGCGGCCTGTTCATGGTCGTCGCGCTGGCGGTCCTGCTCAGCTTCCTCGGCCGCGGCGCCCGTCAGTTCGCGGCGATCGTCGCCGGTGTCGGCTTCGGCTTCTTCATCGACGAGCTCGGCAAGTTCGTCACCGCCGACAACAACTACTTCTTCAAGCCGGCGGCGGGGATCATCTACCTGATCTTCATCGCCCTCTATCTCGGCTCGCGCGCCTTCCAGCGCCACCGCGGCCTCAACGAGGCCGAGCGGGTGCGCAACGCGGTCGAGCTGATCGGCGAGGCCACCCAGGGCCCGTTCAAGCGGGAATACCGCGACCAGGCGCTCGCCCTGCTGGCCGAGGTGCCGGCCTCGCACCCGTTGCGGGGACCGCTGGAAGCGCTCGCCCGCGACATCGACACCGCCCCCAACCCGAACCCGCCCTGGTACCGCCGCTTCGCCGACGCGGTCGCCGCCCTCTATGCGCGCTGGTCCGAGCACCCCTGGTTCCACGGCGTCGTGATCGGCGTCTTCGTCTTCTGGGCGCTCGCCTCGCTGCTGGCGATCGTCGGCCTCGTCCTCTCCTTCGGCTTCGGCGGCGACGCCGCCCAGGCCGGCTTCCAGGAGGACTCGATCCCGCACCTCAACTTCCTCAACTGGGCGACCCTCGCCTCGACCGCCGCCTCCACCGCCTGTGTCGTCGTCGGCCTCTCCCGCCTGCGCCACGACCGCCTCGAGGCCTACCGCTGGCTCAGCCGGGCGCTGCTGGTCTCGATCTTCGTCACCCGCGTCTTCGTCTTCGTCGAGTCGCAGTTCGGCGCCGTCTTCGGCCTCGCGATCGACGTCCTGCTGCTGATCTCGGTGCGGCTGATGACTAGGCAGGAGACCCGGCGTGGCCCGGCTCCGGCGGCTGCTCCGCCTCGGCCTCGACCCGCTGGCGAATCGGCGGCTCCAGCACCCGGCTGAGCACGGGCACGTCGAGGAAGCCCTCGACGCTGGCATAGAGCATCGCCACCCGCGGCAGGTCGGAGACGTCGTCGATCACGATCGAGCGCGGGACCCACTCGGGGTCGAACTTCTGGTTGAAGTCGCGCAGGCTCTGGATCTGGAAGAAGGGGTTGAGACCCTTCGCCATCAGCCGCTGCAGCCTGCCGCTGAGCCCGGAGTCCTCGGCGCTGTCGAGCAGCCGGCCCCAGGCGGCGAAGTTGAGCGAGAGCCGTTTGAAGCCGCGGGCGCCGAGCGCCAGCGCCGCCTCGGAGATCAGGTACTCGGTCAGCCCGTTGGCCGAGTCGGGCCGGCGCCGCATCAGATCCAGCGAGTAGCCGGGCTCGTCGCCATAGACGGGGACGAAGCGCAGGAAGCCGGCGACCCGGCCGCTCCGCTCCCTGGCGATCGCGATCACGAAGTCGTGCTGGACGCCCTCGACTTCCTCGCCGAGCTCCATCGTGAAGCCGCGCTCGGGCGAGCCGTCGCGCCACTCGGCGCTGATCTCGTTGAGCTCGTCGATCAGCTCCTGGCTCGCCTCGCTCTCGGCGATCAGCTCGAAGCCGTGGTCCTTGGCGACGTGCTTCACCGCGGTCCGCGCCGCCTTCATCTCGGCGCCCTCGAGGCTGAAGCGATCGGGGTGGACGATCGCCTCGTCGCCGAGGTAGATCGCGTGCATCCCGCGCTCCCGGTAGAGCTCGGCGTCGGACTCGCGGATCGCGAAGAAGGCGACCCGCCAGCCGCGCTCCGAGCAGAAGCCGAGGAACTCGTCGAGGGTGCGGGCGGTGTCCCCGGGCGGCCCGATCGGGTCGGCGGCGACCATCGCCGTCCCGCGCACGTAGAGGTAGGCGACCAGCGAGCGGCCGTCGCTGGAGAAGAAGTAGCTCTTGTCGCGCCGCAGGGCGAAGTAGTCGAGGGTGTCGTCGCCCCAGGCGCGGACGATGTCCTCGGCCCGGCGGCGGCGCTCGGCGCTCGGCGGCTCGGCCTGGACGAAGGTGCGCAGCAGGAGGTAGAGGAAGGCCAGCAGGCCGATCACGCCGAGCATGATCAGGGTGATTTCGAAGAAGTCGCCGAACACCTTGCGCCCGTAGGCGTAGGGCCCGTCGAGCCCGATCATCCCCTTGTAGGCGGTCTCGACGTTGCCCCAGAAGGTCAGGCCGGGGCTGACGTGCGCGCGCTCGGCGAACAGGGTGATCGAGGTGAAGAGGAAGACGAAGAGCAGGTAGAGCGGGACGAAGGCGAGCGCCTGCGGCAGCGAGCCGGGGTCGCCGTGGGCGCGGAAGTCCTGGCGGAACCAGATCAGCGCTCCGAGCATCGCGACCGAGAGCAGGACGGAGATCGGGTCCGGGCCGTGGATCAGGTGGACGATCGCGGCGGCGGCGAAGAGGACCACGGCGATCGCCCAGGCCCGGCGCTTGCCGCGGCTGAGGCCACGGGCGACGGCGATGATCCCGAGCCCGATCGCCACCGAGGCGATCAGCCCGGCCGAGCGCCCGCCGCCCTCGATGAAGCCGAAGTGGCCGATGTCGAAGCGGATCGAGGTTGCGGTTGGCAGCAGCGAGAGGATCGCGACGAGGACGGAGAGCCAGGCCAGCGGGCGCAGGCTTCTTCGGCGACCGAGGGAGGCGGGGGACGGGATACCCCCCTCACTCGCTCCTCGTCGTAGGGGAGTCGGCAAGCTGTCGCCCGGAGCGTCGCCCTCCTCTTGCGGAAAACGTTCGGGGGGTATCCCGTCCCCCGCCTCATCCGACGCCGCGAAGTCGGCGGCGGAAGGGGCTCCGTCCGAGGCGAGGGCAGCAGCTCCGTCGGCGCTCGCTTGGGATTCGGGGCGGAGGGTGGGGAAGAGGATGACGTCGCGGATCGCTTCGGCGCCGGAGATCAGCATCACCAGGCGGTCCATGCCGATGCCGAGGCCGCCGGTCGGCGGCAGGCCGTACTCGAGCGCCTTCACGTAGTCCTCGTCGACCGGTTCGCCCTCCTCGTCGCCGCCCGCCTGCAGGTTGGCCTCGGTCTGGAAGCGCTCGGCCTGGTCGACCGGGTCGATGAGCTCGCTGTAGGCGTTGGCGAGCTCGCGGCCGGCGACGACCAGCTCGAAGCGCTCGGTCAGTTCGGGATCGTCGCGGTGGGCGCGGGCCAGCGGCGAGACTTCGCGCGGGTGGTCCATCACGAAGGTCGGCTCGATCAGCTTCGACTCCGAGCTGTCGTCGTAGACCTCGCTGATGATTTTCCCCGAGCCCCAGACGTCGAGGTACTCGACGCCGCGCTCGTCGGCGATCTTCCGCGCCTCCTCGACCGGCATCGAGGGGTGCATCTCGACCCCGGCGTTCTCCTTGATCAGCTCCGCCATCGTCGCCCGCCGCCAGGGCGGCTTCAGGTCGACGTCCTGGCCGTTGATCTGGACCACGGTGGTCCCGATCGCCTCCTCGCAGGCGGTCGCGATGATCGCCTCGGTCAGGTCCATCATGTCGTTGTAGTCGCCGAATGCCTGATAGGCCTCGAGCAGGGTGAACTCGGGGTTGTGGCGGGTGTCGAGGCCCTCGTTGCGGAAGACGCGGCCGATCTCGAAGACCCGGTCCATGCCGCCGACGATCAGCCGCTTCAGCGGCAGCTCCAGCGCGATCCGCAGGGTCATGTCGATGTTCAGCGCGTTGTGGTGGGTGATGAACGGCTTCGCCGCGGCGCCGCCGGCCTGACCGAGCAGGACCGGGGTCTCGACCTCGCTGAAGCCGCGCTCGGTCAGCACCCGCCGGGTCGTCGCGATCACCGAAGAGCGGATCCGGAAGACCCGGCGCGAGTCCTCGTCGAGGGTGAGGTCGAGGTAGCGCTGGCGGTAGCGCGTCTCCGGGTCGGCGATCCCGCGGCGCACGTCGGGCAGCGCCCGCAGGCTCTTCGAGAGCAGCTCGAACCGGTCGACGCGGACGGTCAGCTCGCCGTGGTTGGAGGCGATCACCTCGCCCTCCACCCCGACCCAGTCGCCGAGGTCGAGGTCGGAGAACTCGTGCAGCCCCTCGCCGCCGACGTCCCCGCGGGTCGCCATCAGCTGGATCTGGCCGGTCTCGTCCTGGAGGTCGGCGAAGTCGAGGCCGCCGTGGCGCCGCTCGGCCATCACCCGGCCGGCGATCTGGACGACCTTGCCGGTCTCGCCGCCGGGGGCGAGGTCGGGGAAGGCGGTGCGGATCTCGGCGACGGTCGAGTCGCGGTCGAAGCGGACGGGGTAGGGCTCGATCCCCTGCTCGCGCAGCTGCTCCAGCTTTCGCAGCCGGTGGGCGCGGACCTGCTCCTGGAATTCGGCGCGCTCGCCGTCGTCCTGGGCCCCGGGCTCGGGCGGGGGGTTCTCCTCGGGGCTCACCGGGCCGATCCTAAAGGCCCGTTAGGCGGCCACGGGGGCGGCCTCGGCGGGTGTCGGGCCCGGCGAGCGCGACTGCGAGCGGGCCAGCACCGCCATCCCCGCCAGGGCCGCGCCCAGAGCCAGCACCGTGCCGGCGATCCCGGCCGGCGAGGTGTGCAGCGACTCGTTCAGCAGGGTGACGCCGAGGATCACGCTGGTCAGCGGGTCGAAGGCGAGGCTGGTCGCCACCGCCGGCGCCAGCGCGCCGGTGTTGAGCGCCAGCTGGTTCAGCGTCATCGAGGCGTAGCCGACGACGATCAGCGCGTAGACGTGCCAGTGAGCGAAGACCTCGAAGAGGCCGTCGTCGACCTGGTCGGCGGCGACCTTGGTCAGCGCCGCCGAGAGCGCGAAGAGGATCCCGGTCGCCGTCCCCAGCAGCGCCGCCCGCCGCGGCGCCGGGCCGCGCTGTCCGAGCGCGAACAGCGGCACGCAGAGGGCGACGCAGATGCCGCCGGCGATCAGCCACTGGCCGAGCGGCGCGTCGTCGCTGCCGCCGGAGGGGTTGGAGATGGTCAGGAAGGCGATCAGGGCGACGACGACGAGGAAGGCGGCGCCGACGTCGATCCGCTTCACCTTCTGCCCGGTGAAGCGCGCCCCCAGCGGCAGCGCGAAGACGACGGTGGCGACGAGCAGCGGCTGCACCACCGCCAGCCGCCCGACCGCCAGCGCCACCGCCTGGCAGACGAAACCGAGCGCGTCGGCGGCGATCCCGGCCAGCCAGACCGGCCGCTTCGCCATCGCCACCAGCAGCCCCGCGCCCTTGCTCTCGGTCGGCTTTTCCAGCCCCGCGCGCTGCTGCAGGACGGTCCCGAAGGCGAAGAACAGCGCCGCGACCAGAGCGAGAACGATGTCCACGCCGCCACCCTACCCAGCCCACAGGTTGCGCTTTCACCACTGCACTTGTCGCCCAGAGGGCGACAAGTGCAGGGTGCGGCTGCGGCGCTACGGGACCGCAGTGGCCTCGGCGGCGTCCGCGGCGGCGCCGCCTTTGGCGCCGGCGGAGACGCCGCTCTCGCTGGAGAGCCGGTGCGCGAGGTACACGGGGACGATCGAGATCAGGATCACCAGCAGGGCGACGACGTTGACGATCGGCAGCTGGTTGGGCCGGAAGAGGTTCCGGAAGATCCAGATCGGCAGCGTTTCGTCGCCGGCCCCGAGGGTGAACGTGGTGACGATGATCTCGTCGAAGGAGAGGGCGAAAGCGAGCAGGCCACCGGCGACCAGCGCCGTTTTCATCGTCGGCAGGGTGACGAAGCGGAAGGTCTGCCAGCTGTCGGCGCCGAGGTCGGCCGAGGCCTCCTCGAAGGAGGCCGAGCTGCGGCGCAGGCGGGCGATCACGTTGTTGTAGACGACGACGATGCAGAAGGTGGCGTGGCCGACGACCACGGTGAAGAGGCTGAGGTCGATACCCAGCACCTGGGTGAAGGTGTTGGAGAAGGCGACGCCGGTGACGATCCCCGGCAGGGCGATCGGCAGGATCACCAGGAACGAGATCGTCTCGCGGCCGAAGAAGCGGTGGCGGGCGACGGCCAGAGAGGCCAGCGTCCCCAGCAGCATCGCGATCGCCGTCGCCACCAGCCCGACCTCGATCGAGGTGAGGAAGGCTTCGCGGGCGCTCTCGCTTTCCAGCGCCTTTGGGAACCAGTCCAGGGTCAGTCCCGAGGGCGGCCACTTCTGGGTCGTGCCGCTGGCGTTGAAGGCGTAGATGCCGACCACGATCAGCGGGATGTAGATGAAGGCGAGGCCGATCCCGACCCCCGCCCGCAGCACCCAGGTTGCGCTTCTGGAGAGCCGCATCAGACGTGCTCGAAGGCGCCGAGCTTCCGCGCCACCAGGAGGTAGGCGATCATCACCACGATCGGGACGAGCGCGAGGGCGGCGGCGAACGGCTGGTTGTTGGTGATGTTGTTGAAGATCACGTTGCCGATGAACTGGTCGTTGGAGACCAGGCGCGGCGTGATGTAGTCGCCGAGGGTCAGCGAGAAGGTGAAGATGGAGCCGGCCACGACGGCCGGGAAGGAGAGCGGCAGGATCACCCGGCGGAAGGTCGTCAGCGGGTGCGCGCCGAGGTCCTCGGAGGCGCTGATCAGCGAGTTCGGGATCCGCTCCAGCCCGGCGTAGATCGGCAGGATCATGTACGGCAGCCAGAGGTAGCTCATGACCAGCCAGACGGCGACGATCCCGTAGCCGGGCCCGTGCAGGCCGAACGGCTCCAGCGCCCAGTTGATGATCCCGTCGTTGGAGAGCATCGTGCGCCAGGCCAGCACCTTGACCAGGTAGCTCGACCAGAGCGGCAGCAGGATCGCCACGACCAGCAGCGCTTTGCCGCGGGTGCTGGCGATCTTCGCCATGAAGAAGGCGATCGGGAAGGCGATGATCGCGTCGGTGACGGTGACCGCGGCGGCGACCCCGACCGTGCGGGCGACGATGTCGCGGTAGACCGGTTCGTTCCAGAGCGCTTCGAAGTTTTCGAGGCTGAAGCCTTCGATGACTTCGCCGCTGAGCGCGTCGACCGACCAGAAGGCGGTGACCAGCAGGATCGCCAGCGAGCCCAGATAGCCGACGACCAGCCAGCCCACCGGGCCGGCCAGCAGCGCCCCGACCTGCAGGCGCGGGCGGCCGTAGAAGAGGCCGGCGAGCTTGCGACCCGCCGACCTCCTCGGTGCGGCTGCTTCAGCAGCCATTGCCTACGACCGTCCGCCTCAGCCTTTGATCGCGGTCCAGGCTTTGACCCACTCGTTGTAGTCCTTGCAGTCTTCGGACCCGTCGCCGCAGTCCGCAAGGGGAGTTTCCCAGTAGTAGACGCGCTTCCAGAACGCCGGGTTGTCGGCGTGGTAGTCGGCGCAGAACTGGGCATTTTCGGTCTCGTCGCAGGCCAGGCTCTGAGCCGGAGCCTCGCCGAACCATTCCGCCACTTCGGCGTTCACTTTCGGTTCGATGATCCAGTCCATCCACTCGTACATGCAGTTGGGATGCTTGGCTTCGTTGCTGATCATCCAGGTGTCCGACCAGCCCGTGGCGCCCTCTTTGGGGAGGAAGCCCTGGCTCGCGGGGCTCGCCGCCACCGGCTCTTTTTCTTCCTGCAGGGCGAAGTACTGGTACTGCCAGGTCGTCCCCACCGTGGCATCGCCGTTGGCGAAGGCGGAGATCTGTTTTTCGGCTTCCGACCAGTATTCGCCGACGTTCGGCGCCTGTTCTTCGAGCAGGCTGACCGCTGCGTCGAACTGCTCTTCGTTGAGCTCGTAGGGGTTGTCGATCCCCAGGTCGGGCTGGTGGGACTTCAGGTAGACGGCCGCGTCGGCGATGTAGATCGGGTCGTCGTAGACGCTGATCTTGCCGCTGTACTTGGACGCCATTTTCGGATCGAGGACGACGTCCCAGGAGGTCGGGGCCGGCGTCACCTCGTCGGCGTTCCACATCAGCAGGTTGGCGCCGCGCCCGTGCGGGATCCCGTAGGGCTGGCCGTCGAACGTGTTGTACGGCTGGTCCTTGAGGTCGGCGAAGACCGTCTTGTAGTTGGGCACGAGGTCGACGTTGACCGGGGCCACGTCGCCGCCCTCGAAGAGGCGCGCGGTGGCGTTGCCGGAGGCGGAGACGCCGTCGTATTCGCCGGTCCGCATCAGCGCCACCATTTCGTCGGAGGTGCCGGCCACTTTGTTGTTGACCTTGCAGCCGGTCTTCTGTTCGAACGGCTTCGACCAGCCGGGTTCGACGTAGCCGGCCCAGGAGATCAGGTTCACCTGGCCCTCGCCTTTGCCCAGTTGCTGCAGCGCTTCGCTTCCGTCTCCGCCGGTGCTGTCGTCGCTGCCGCCGCCGCAACCGGCGAGAACGAGCATGAACGCGACCAGGCCGGCGACGATGAACCACGCCGTCCGTGCTGAGTGAGCTCCCCTTCTCATGGTGCTACCTCCTCATTAGTTGACTTGCCGCCGACCGCCGCCGCGTGCTGCGGCCGCCATCCGACGAGCACTGTCTTCCCCTGTTGGCTCAGCGCCTCCGGGGAGGCGCTGTCCACGTTTTGCCTGACCAGCTGCAGCGTGCCGCCGGCCTCGAGCTCGACCGTGTAGCGGGTGATCGCACCCGCGTATGCCACCTCGGCGATCCGGCCGGGCTCGCTGTGGAGGCCCTCGGAGGGCGCCTCCAGCAGCTCGATCTTCTCGGGCCTGATCGTCACCGTCTCCCCGTCGCGCTCGATCAGGTTGGAGACGCCGACGAAGCCGGCGACGAAGGCGTTGACGGGATGCTCGTAGAGGTCGACCGGCGGGCTCACCTGCTCGATCCTGCCCTCGTTGAAGACGGCGATCCGGTCGCTCATCGTCAGCGCCTCGTCCTGATCGTGGGTGACGTAGACGAAGGTGATGCCGACGTCGCCCTGGATCGACTTCAGCTCGACCTGCATCTGCTCGCGCAACTTCAGATCGAGGGCGCCCAGCGGCTCGTCGAGCAGCAGCACCTTGGGCCGGTTGACGATCGCCCGGGCCAGGGCCACGCGCTGGCGCTGGCCGCCGGAGAGCTCGCCCGGCTTGCGGTCCGCGTAGCCGGGCAGGCGCACCATCTCCAGCGCCTCCTCGCCGCGCTTGCGCCGTTCGGCCTTGTCGACCTTCGCCACCTTCAGCCCGTAGGCGACGTTCTCGCCGACCGTCATGTGCGGGAACAGGGCGTAGTCCTGGAAGACGGTGTTGATCGCCCGTTCGTAGGGCGGCACCCCGCTGACGTCCTCGCCGGCCAGCTCGATCGTCCCCGAGCTCGGGTCCTCGAAGCCGGCGATCATCCGCAGCGTCGTCGTCTTCCCCGAGCCCGACGGTCCCAGCATCGTGAAGAACTCGCCGCGCTCGACCTCGAGGTCGATTCCGGCAACCGCGACCACCTCACCGTACTTTTTCGTGAGGTTGCTCAGGCGGATGTCAGACGAGTCTGCGACGTGCCTGAAGTTATCCCAGAAGGCTGGGAATGCAAGAACAAAGAGGACGTGGAGGCTTAGACACAGTGGAGTACGAGGTGAGTGGAGCGGTGAAGGGGAGGGGCGGGGGTGTCGGTGGCCCTGCTCTCTCGCTTGCTCGCGGGGACGAGTTCCGGCTGGCCGCGGTGCGCATCGGGCGAGAAGCGCAAAACGTTCGCAGGGCCACCGACACCCCCGCCCCTCGCTCCGCCGTCCCTTCCAGCTAAGGAACCAAAGGTGCGAAGCCGTTTTGCGCCTGCGCCCGCTCCTTGGCGCGTCAGGCGCCGGTTCCTGGGCAGTCGATCACGGGAGGGGCACCCACCTCTCCCCTTTGCTGTCTAGTAGCCCGGGGGGTGACGCGGGATGAAGCCGACGTTGTCGCGCAGGTCCTCGTGCCAGCGGGGGCCGGTTTCGCCACCGGCGTCGCCGGAGGTGTCCCAGCGGTAGCCGGCGATCACGGCGTAGGCGTGGCCCGGGTTGGCGTAGGTGGTGATCCAGCGTCCTTCGCCGGGGAGGCCGAACTTTTCCATCGGGCCGGAGGGAAGGGGGGAGGTGAGGAAGCTGCCGCCTTTGAGGGCGAAGCTGACGGCGCCGGAGCAGTCGTAGCCTTTGTCCCACCAGCGGGCGTGGCCGCCGCCGTAGATGTAGGGCTTGCTGCGGATCTTGTTCGCCGCGGCGATGACCGCCTTGACGCGGGGAGGAGCGCTGGCCGGCGGGACCAGCGTCCCGTCGGTGAGCAGCTTCGCCTTCGCGGTCGGGGCGCAGAGGTCCACTTCGGCGGGCGACATGCCGCCGGTGGTGCAGCCGGCGGAGGCGCTGCCGGGCGCCGCGATGGCGATCGCCGAGAGAATTGCGATGGACGCAATTCCGGCCTTCAACTTGAACTTCGTAAGCAAACCGATCTCCTTCGTCGGCCTACGGGGTTAGCTGTCGGGCTGGCGCTGAAGGAAGCTCGCGCCCCCACCAAAGAGAGGTGAGTTAGCCCCGAAAACGTGGTTCCCCCGCTCCCGTCGGCCCTGTTGGCGTCGAGGATTCGGCGTTCCGGTCTTTCGGACTCGCGGCAGTGTAGACCATCGTTCGGCGCACTGCTCACGAAACGCAAACATTTGCTCAAGATTCGCTGGGGCATCCCAGATCCTGTCGGCAGCACGGCTGGTAGCTTGGGCTTTGGGATGAATCTTTCTGGCCGCAAAGCACTCCTCACCGGCGCCACCGGCGGCCTCGGCCGGGCGATCGCCGAAGCGATGGCCGCCCGCGGCGCGGTGCTGACGCTGAGCTCGCGCAAAGCCGAGGAGCTCGAGCAGCTGGCGGCGGCGCTGCCGGGCGAGGGTCACCGGGCGCTGCCCGCCGACCTCGCCGAGGAGGGTGCCGCCGAGCGCCTCGCGGCGGCGGCAGAGGGCACCGAGATCCTCGTCGCCAACGCCGGCCTGCCGGGCGCCGGCTGGCTCACCGACTTCACCCCCGAGGAGGTCGGCCGCGCCCTGCGGGTCAACCTCGAGGCGCCGATGCTGCTCGCCCGCGCCCTCTTCCCGGCGATGGTCGAGCGCGGCCAGGGCCAGCTCGTCTTCGTCGCCTCCCTGGCCGGCAAGGCGGCCAGCCCCCGCTCTTCGATCTACAACGCGACCAAGTTCGGCCTGCGCGGCTTCGCGCTCGGCCTGCGCTCGGACCTCGGGCCGCGCGGGGTCGGCGTCTCCCTGGTCTCGCCCGGCTTCATCCGCGAAGCCGGGATGTTCGCCGACGCCGGCGCCAAGGCGCCGCCGGGGCTCGGCACCGCAAGTCCCGAGCAGGTCGGCGACGCGGTCGTCAAGGCGATCGAGGCCAACCGGGTCGAGATCGCGGTGGCGCCGCTGCGCCAGCGGGTCGCGGCGCACTTCGGGATGGTCAGTCCCAGCATCAGCGGGCGCGTGCAGAGCGGCTCGACCGGGCAGCGGGCGGCCGAGGAAGTGGCCGCGGGGCACTCGAAGGACAAGAGGTAAACCCCCCACTTGGAAGGAAGTCCCCAGATATGAGCAGCGACTCTTTCGGCGCCCGTTCGACCCTCGAGGTGAGCGGGCGCGAGTATGAGGTCTTCCGCCTCGACGCCCTGCAGGAGCGCTTCGACGTCGCTCGCCTTCCCTACTCGATCAAGGTCCTGCTGGAGAACGTGCTGCGACTCGAGGACGGCGTCTCGGTCAGCGCCGCCGACGTCGAGGCGATCGCCGGCTGGGACGCGGCCGCCGCCCCCAGCGTCGAGATCCCCTTCCAGCCCGCCCGGGTGCTGATGCAGGACTTCACCGGCGTTCCCGCCGTCGTCGACCTGGCGGCGATGCGCGACGCGATGGAGGAGATCGGCGGCGATCCCGCCGCGATCAACCCGCTGGTCGACGTCGACCTGGTGATCGACCACTCGGTCCAGGTCGACGCCTTCGGCAACGAGCGCGCCTTCGCGGTCAACGCCGCCCGCGACTTCGAGCGCAACCTCGAGCGCTACTCGTTCCTCAAATGGGGCCAGCAGTCGTTCGACAACTTCCGCGTGGTCCCGCCGGCGACCGGGATCTGCCACCAGGTCAACCTCGAGCACCTCGCCCAGGTCGTCTACAGCCGCGAGAACGGCGGCGCGCTCCAGGCCTACCCCGACACCCTGGTCGGCACCGACTCGCACACGACGATGGTCAACGGCCTCGGCGTGCTCGGCTGGGGGGTCGGCGGGATCGAGGCCGAGGCGGCGATGCTGGGCCAGCCGATCTCGATGCTGCTGCCGCAGGTGGTCGGGTTCAAGCTGACCGGCGAGCTCCCCGAGGGGGCGACCGCGACCGACCTCGTCCTCACCGCGACCGAGATGCTGCGCGAGCGCGGCGTCGTCTCCAAGTTCGTCGAGTTCTACGGTCCCGGGATCGGCACCCTCGGCCTCGCCGACCGCGCCACGCTCGGCAACATGTCGCCGGAGTTCGGCTCGACCTGCGCGATCTTCCCGGTCGACGCCGAGACCCTGCGCTACCTCGACCTGACCGGCCGCCCGACGCCGACGATCGAGCTGGTCGACGCCTACGCCCGCGAGCAGGGGATGTTCCACGACGAGTCGACCCCCGACCCGGTCTTCTCCGACCTGATCGAGCTCGACCTCGGTGACGTCGTCCCCAGCATCGCCGGCCCGAAACGGCCGCAGGACCGGGTCCCGCTCTCGGAGTCCAAGCAGTCCTTCCTCGAGGCGATGCAGGAGTTCTCGCCCGACGCGGCGGAGCGGATGGGCGACGGTCGCGACGAGGCGATCGAGGAGTCCTTCCCGGCCTCCGACCCGCCGGCCGAGGACCACGACGGCGAGAACGGCAAGCCGCGCCCGGCGGTCACCGGTGGCCCGGCGGCGACGATCAACGGCTCCGGCGACGAGATCGCCGTCCACCTCGCCGACGGCTCCGAGTTCGACCTCGACCACGGCCGGGTGGTGATCGCCGCGATCACCAGCTGCACCAACACCTCGAATCCGAGCGTGATGGTCGGCGCCGGCCTGCTTGCCCGCAACGCGGTCGAAAAGGGCCTTGCCCGCAAGCCCTGGGTGAAGACCTCGCTGGCCCCGGGCTCGACCGTCGTCACCGACTACCTCGAGCGCGCCGGGCTGACCGAGTACCTCAACGCGCTGCAGTTCAACCTGGTCGGCTACGGCTGCACCACCTGCATCGGCAACTCCGGCCCGCTCGACGAGGAGATCTCAGCCGCGATCGCGGAGAAGGACCTCGCGGTCTGCGCCGTGCTCTCCGGCAACCGCAACTTCGAGGGCCGGATCAACCAGGACGTCAAGGCCAACTACCTGGCCAGCCCGCCGCTGGTCGTCGCCTACGCGCTCGCCGGCCGGATGGACATCGACCTCGCCGACGAGCCGCTCGGCGAGGGCTCCGACGGCCAGCCCGTCTATCTGAAGGACATCTGGCCCTCGACCGAGGAGATCAGGGACGTGGTCGGCGCCTCGGTCGCCGCGGAGATGTTCGCCGACAACTACGCCGGCGTCTTCTCCGGCGACGACGAATGGAACGCCGTCGAGGTCCCCGCCGCCGACCGCTACACCTGGCCCGACTCGACCTATGTGCGCCAGCCCAGCTTCTTCCAGCAGATGCCGGCCGACCCGCCCGGGGTCGAGCCGATCGCCGCGGCCCGCGCCCTGGCGCTGCTCGGCGACTCGATCACCACCGACCACATCTCGCCCGCCGGGGCGATCAAGCGCGACGGCCCGGCCGGTCGCTGGCTGGTCGAGCAGGGCGTCGAGCCGGGCGACTTCAACTCCTACGGCGCCCGCCGCGGCAACCACGAGGTGATGATCCGCGGCACCTTCGCCAACATCCGCCTGCGCAACCTGCTGGTCGACAAGGCCGGCGGCTACACCCGTCACTTCCCCGACGGCGAGGAGACCTCGATCTACGAGGCGGCTATGCGATACGCGGAGGAAGGGGTGCCGCTGGTCGTCCTCGCCGGCAAGGAGTACGGCTCCGGCTCCTCCCGCGACTGGGCCGCCAAGGGGACCAAGCTGCTCGGCGTGCGGGCGGTGATCGCCGAGAGCTTCGAGCGCATCCATCGCTCCAACCTGATCGGGATGGGAGTGCTGCCCCTGCAGTTCGCCGACGGCGAGAACGCCGCCGGCCTCGGCCTCAGCGGCGAAGAGAGCTTCGACTTCGGCGATCTCGAAGCGGGCGACGCCAAGACCGTCGCCGTCGCCGCCACCCGCGATGACGGCGAGACCACCGAGTTCACCGCCACCGTCCGCCTCGACACCCCCAACGAGATCACCTACTTCCGCAACGGCGGCATCCTCCAAACCGTCCTCCGCAACCTCAAGGGCTGACGCCGAACTCACGAAGTGGAGCGGCCGTCAGCCTTCGGCGGCCGGGCAGATCAGGCGGTAGTCGCACCAGCTGCAGACGGACGGCGATGGGCGGGGCTCGAAGTCCTGGCCGAGGATCCCCTCGCCGACCTGCAGGACCGTGCGCTCGACCCGCTCGGCGTCGTCGGGCTTGGTCGGCGCCGGCACTTTGTCGGCGTCGAGCACGTAGTAGTAGCTGCCGGTGCTGGCCTCGACGCCCCAGGCCTCGCGGGCGGCGAGCCGGTAGAGGGCCAGCTGCAGGTCGCTCTCCAGCTCGGCCTCGGTCCGCCGTTCGCCGGTCTTGTAGTCGATCAGCTCGTAGTCGCCGTCGGGCAGGCGGTCGACGCGGTCGACGCGACCGCGCACGTGGTGCTCGCCGACCCGGAAGTCGAACTTGCGCTCGAGCCAGACCGGTTCCCCCTCGGCGACCCGCTCGCGCTCCCAGTAGAGGCGCAGCGCCTCGCGGGCGCGGTCGCGGAACTGCAGCTCGTCGTCGGTCGAGCCGAACCCGGTCCGCCGCCAGCCGGCCTCGAACAGGCGGTTGAGCATCCGCAGCCCGTCTTCGCCCTCCTCCGGCGGTTCCTTGTGGAAGCGCTCGAGCACGTTGTGGATGAGGATCCCGAAGCGCTGGTTGATCGTCGGCTCCTGCGGGATCCCGAAGACGCGGGCGAACTTGTACTTCAGCGGGCAGGTCAGGTAGAGGCCGAGGTCGGAGGCCGAGAGGCTGAGCATGCCGTCGCCGCGGCGCGGCAGGAAGGCCTCCAGCGAGGGCTCCTCGCGGGCCGCGATCAGGTCCAGCCGGCGGTCGCGCTCGCTCTCGGAGTCGAGCAGGTAGGCGTCGAGCGCCGAGGCGTCGAGCTCGGCCTGCTGCTCGGGCGTGGCGACCTGGCGCAGCAGCCCGTTGACCGCGGCGATCGCCTCCGCCGTCTGCTCCTCGCCCGGCCGCTGCGCCAGCGCCGCCAGCTTCAGCAGCTCCAGGTAGCGGGCGATCGCCCGGTTGACGTCGATCGCCGTGTCCAGGCGCGGCTCGGAGAGCTCGCGCCCCGCCCGCCAGGAGGCTTCCAGGACCTGCTCGCGCAGCTTGCGGTAGGTCGCGTGCAGCCCCTCGGCCGGCCCGAACAGCTCCTCCTCGTGCAGCTCCTCCTCGGCCTCGGCGCCGGCCAGCGCCTGCTCGTAGTAACGCGAGGGCCGCGCCTCCCCGTCCTCGCCGCGGCGCAGCCGCGAGAGCACCAGCCCGTCGCGGGCCGGCCAGCCGATCCGGCCCCACTCGCCCTCCGCCTCCAGCCCGAGCACGAAGACGTGGTCGAAGCCGATCCCCTTGACCGCCTCGACCGCCATCCCCTGCACCGACCCGACCGAGCGCGGGTCCTCGCCCTCGGTCGGCTCGACGCCGGCCTCGGCGACGGCGCTGAGGTAGGCGACGAAGCCGCGGGTCGAGCCGTGCGGCTCGCGCCGCACCCAGGCGGTCGCCAGCTCGGCCAGGCGCGAGAGGCCGAGCAGCCGCTCGGCGACCTCCGGCTGGGCGGCGAAGAGGCGCTGGCGCCGCAGCCCGACCGCCTCGATCAGCCGCCGCACGAAGACGTCGGCGCGGCGCTCCTCGAGCACCGCCGAGGCGGTGTTGTAGAGCTTCAGGAAGGCCTGGACCCGCTCGCGCGCCTCCGGCTGGAACTGCGGGCTTTCCAGCGCCGCCTCGCAGCCGGCGACGAGGTCGAGCTTGCGCCGCCGCGAGATCGTCGTCAGCCGCGCCAGGTCGCCCGAGCGCAGCTCGATCGGCGGCCGGGTCAGCGCCCGCGCCGCGGCCGCCGAGTCGTCGGGGTCGGCCAGCACCCGCAGCCAGGCGATCGCGTCGCGCACCTCCGGCCGCCGGAACAGCGCCGTCGCCCCGGCCAGGTGGAAGGGGATGCCGCGCTCCTCCATCGCCGCCGCGACCGCGCCGCCCTGGGTCGCGGGGTCGGCGAAGAGCACGCAGATCTGCTCCGGCGCGGCCCCGTCGGCGACCAGGTGCTCGGCCGCCCGCGCCACCGCCTGCGCCTGCGCGCGCTCGTTGCCGCAGCTCCAGAAGCCGAGCCGGGGATCGCGGAAGCGGTGCTCGAGGACGACGACCGCGCCCCCGGGGTGGAGGTCGCGGAACCAGAGCTCGGCCTCGCTGTCGTCCTCCAGCGCGAACAGCTGGTTGGGGTTGTCGGCGGCCAGCGAGGTGAGCAGCGTCCGCTGGGCCACCGTCGCCTCCTCGAGCTCGTCGACCATCAGGTAGGGGAAGCGGCCGGCGAGCTCGGCGCGGACATCGGGCCGCTCGACCAGCAGGCACTCCAGCGCGAGGAAGACGTCGCCGCGGTCGAGGCTGCCGGCCTCGGCGAGGATGCGGTCGTGGGCGCTGAAGAGCTCGGCGAACTCGAGCTCGCGCCGGGCCGCCTCGCGGGCGCCCTCGTCGGTCGCCGCCGCTTCGGCCTCGCGGGCGCGGCGCTCCAGCGTCGTGGCGCCGACCGCGTCCGCCTTCAGCCCGTCGATCCGGGCCAGCAGCCGGGCCAGCAGCCCGGCCGGGTTGCCGCGGATCTCGTGCCGGCGCAGCGGCAGCTGGTCGAGCCGGTCGAGCAGCATCGCCAGGCGCTCGGCCGGGCCGAGCACGTCGAAGAACGGTTCCAGGCCGGCGGCCTCGGCGTGCTCGCGCAGCAGCCGTTCGCCGATGCTGTCCCAGCTGCCGATCCAGAGCTCCTCGAAGGGCCCCCGCAGGAGCGCCTCCGAGCGTTCGCGCAGGCGCCGCGCGGTCGCCCGCGTGGAGCCGATCATCAGCACCCGCTCGGGGCCATCGCCCGCGGCCAGGTTGGCCAGCCGCCGGGCCAGCAGCTCGGTCTTGCCGGTGCCGGCGCCGCCGACCACCAGCAGCGGCCCCTCGCCATGGGCCGCGACGCGCTCGACCGCCGTCTCCTCCGTCGTTGAACGCAGCTCGCGCATCCCCCAAAGCTAGCGGCACGTAGAGTCCGGCCGATGGACGTTTTCTCCGCAGACTGGCTGGGAATCTGCCGCCGCGTCGTCGCCGCCCAGCGGGGGATCTACGCGGCGACCGCGAGCAGCGAGGAACGGACCGTCTACGAGGGGGTCGGCGAGGGCGGCGACCACACCCTGGTGATCGACCGCGAATGCGAGGACGCCGTCTTCGCCGAGCTCGAGCTGCTGGCCGCGGACGGGGCCTCGTTCGTCGCCGTCTCCGAGGAGCGCGGCGAGGTCAGCTTCGGCGGCGGCGGGGAGGCGCGGGTGGTGATCGACCCGATCGACGGCTCGCTCAACGCCCGCCGCACGATCCCCTCGCACAGCCTCAGCATCGCCGTCGCCTCCGGCGCCTCGATGGCCGACGTCGAGTTCGGCTTCGTCCACGACTTCGGCGCCGGGGAGGAGTTCACCGCCCGCCGCGGCGAGGGCGCCAGGCTCGGCGGCGCCCCGGCCCGGGTCGCGCCCGAGGTCGAGAAGCTGGAAGTGGTCGGGCTGGAGTCGGCGGAGCCGCAGTGGTCGCGGGCACCGCTGCAGGCGCTGGAGGGCAAGGCCTACCGGCTGCGGGTGGTGGGGTCGATCGCGATCACCGCGGCCTACGTCGGCTGCGGCCGCTTCGACGCGATGCTGAGCCTGCGCCGCTGCCGCTCGGTCGACGCCGCGGCCGCGCAGCTGTTCGTGCGCGAGGCGGGGGGGACCGTCGCCTTCGGCGATCTCCCCCTGGAGGAGGCCGCCCTCGACCTCGACGCGCGCTACCCGATCGCCGCCGCCGGCGGCGAGGCCGGGCTGGCGACCGTGCTCGCCGCCCAGAGCGCCTGAGCCGAATCCCGCGCTCTTTGCGCCCGAGGTGTAACCGGGCGGTGGAAAGCGTTTAAGAACGTGTGTTCGTGGAACGTATGTTCGCTAAACTCGGGAACTCGCTCGAGGCAGCAAACCCCCGATAAACCCGAAGGGATTTCAACACTTCATGGCAACGACCAGCAGCAGCAAAGCCAAAACGCAGACCAAACGCGCCACCACCGAAGCCAAAAAATCGGCTTCCAAAACGGCCAAAGCTTCGAAAAGGGCCGCCACCTCCGCCGCCGTCGCGGAGAAGAACCAGGTCCTCACCGTCGCCGAGGCGGCCGTCGACCTTCCGGTCGGCGTCGTGCTCAGCGTCAGCGACCGCGTCTCCGACCTGGTCGAGCCCTGGACCGCTCGCACCAGCGCCGAGAAACAGATCAAGTCGTACCGCAGCTCCCTCCGCAAATCGCTGAAGCGGACCGAGCGCCGCGGCACCACCGCCCGCCGCAAGGCGACCACGGAAGCCCGCAAGACCCGCCGGACGGTCGAGCGCGAAGCCCGCAAGCACCAGCGCACCGTCGAGACGACGATCAAGCGCAACCGCAACGAAGTCGAGCAGCGCGTCCGCAAGACGATCGACGAGCAGACCAACCGGGCCCAGGGCCTGGTCGACACGGTGACGGATCAGATCTCCGCCCTCCGCTAGTCACCCCAAGCATCGACGCAGCACCGACCGCCCCGGATTCTCCGGGGCGGTCGTCGTTCGGGCCCCAACGAGCGCGCCGCGGAGGTTCGCTCAGCGACAGCCGGTGACCCGCGTTAGCGACATTGACCCCACCAGAGGGGGGTCAATGTCGCGAGCGCGCTCATCGCCGGGATCGCATGAAGGCGTGCGCCTCCCCGCTGCGGTGTTCGCTAGTAGGCCGTCACGGCCACGGGTCGCGAGGCGACGGGCTCGTAGGGCCAGCCGGGCTGGGGCGGGGCGTAGGCGCGGAAGAGGAATCGGACGCCGCGGCTGTCGTCGTCGCTGAAGGAGTAGGGGAAGTGGAAGCGGCCCTGGGCGTCGGTCTGGACCGTGCGGAACTCGGTCCAGGATTCGCCGGCGAGGCGGAACTGGAACTGGATCGGGCGCCCGTAGTCGGGGATCGCGGCGCCGAGGTGGGGGACCTGGCCGCTGAAGACCACCGGAGCGCCGCCGATCCGTGCCTGGGCGGTCGAGGCGCGCAGGCGCACGGCGCTGCGCACGCCGAGCCGCAGGCCGGCGCTGGTCGCGCGGGTGAGGAGCCGGGAGCCGCCGAAGCGGGCCTCGACCTGGCGGCTCGGGCCGGGGCCGAGGCGGGCGAGGAAGAGGCCGCCGGGGCCGCTGGAGACGGTGGTGACGCGGGGCCGCATCGTCGAGCCGGCGTCGAAGCGCTCGACCAGCTCGACCGGGTACCCGACCAGCGGCGCCCCGGAGGCGGAGATGAGCCGGCCGGCGACCTGCAGCCGTGACCATAGAGGGCCAGCCGCTCGTTGGGCCGGCGAAGAGCAGATCAGCATCGGCCTCGCCTTCAACCGAACCGGCACGCAAGAATGCCCCCTTCCTATAGGCGATTCCGTCATTAGCCCAGCCCCAACGGTGTCAGCGGTCACATCGGTAGCAACTCTCGCGGCGCAGTCGGAGGCGATCATCCCCATCTGTGTGATGCAGGTCTGCTCGGCGATTTAGAGAATAGGAATGGACGGACGGCCGAGAGTCGCAATTTCATTACTCAAGGTTGATACCTTGATCGATCATGAATAGAACGATGAAGGCGCTGGCTCCCACTTTCATCCTGCTGGCAGGCCTCGCGGCGTTCCTCCCTCTTTCTGAGGCGCAGCCCAAGCAGGAGTCAAGGTCTCAGGCCGCTTTTGACGGGTTTAGCGTCCTACGACATCGCACCACTTTTGCGCAGTTGCCTGCTGCGGAGAGAATTGCACTCGATGGAAAGTTGCAGAAGCAACCAAGCGAAGAACTTTGGACCGGAATCGTCCGCCTACACCCCGGGTATGTCAAAGTCATAGCCAGTGATGCCGTGCTTTGTATGTACGACCGCGTAGAAAGTTTTGGGAGCAGCGCTTGTGAGCCTTCTGTCTCGGCCCGGCGGAGGGGGATTAGTTTGATCACGTTTTGCCGGGGACGCTCTGGGAAACTCGCCCGGATCACCGGTGTCGTCCCCGATAGAGTGGTTCGCCTTCGTGTGGAAAGAAACGATGGGCGTGATGAGGGCGCCATCGTTCACCTCCGATCGAACGCTTTCACGTTGATGACCCCGCCAGTCGATCTAGTACTCCGAGGAAAAGAGCACTTTTCAATCGCCTATCCGCTGAAGCGTCTGGAGCAGGCGGATGAGCCGTGCGCCCGATAACAGACCGGAGGTTGGTTTCGGGAGCCCTCGTTGCGAAGAGGTAGTCACATTAAAAGCTCAACGATACGCGGCGCCATTATCCTTCTCGCCGGAGTTGTGCTGGTGGTTGCTGGCGTTTCGTGTGGGTCCGGAACGAAACCGTCCCATGATCGTCAAAGCTTGATTGAGCGCGTGCGCCTCGAGATGTTACGCAATGGCGCCCCGCGTCCTCTCGCTGAGTGCCTTGTTCGGGGCCTCGGGGACGTGCTAACGGAGGAAGATGCCGCGAGGCTGTATCAAGACCTTGCATCTGAACCTGAAGTGTCCGAGCGGTCGCTTGGAAGAGTTTCGGTCTCGCTCCCCAAGGTGCATCGGGCGATAGGGGACCGTGCCGCCCCCTGCGCCCATCAACTTGCCAGACGCCGAGGGTTCACTTCCGCCCGCGTCCGCAACATTGTGCGTGAGGTGGGAGTGAAGTCATTCGGGGACCCTTGGCTCCTATCGGCCAATCGCTAGGCGCGGCCACCCGCGCGGCTGCTAAGAACCCTTCTTGACAGTCATGAATGAATTGACTATATAACTTCCTCTGTCTCAAGCTTCGGGACGATCAAGAATCCGTCGGGGGGAGATCTCGCATGCTGGTTACGCCTATGGGCAGGGTTTCTGTATTCGTCGCGTCTTTTACTCTGCTCCTCCTCCTCGGCGGGTCCCTCTCTCCCGGGATCGCTACCGCAACTCGTCCGAATTTAATTGCGGCGTATGCCTTTGATCAAGGTTCCGGTGAAGTCGCGGAAGACAGTGCCGGGTCGCACGATGGCGCAATTGAAGGGCCAGAATGGAGCGAAGGATCACAAGTGGCTGGCTGGGGCCTTCTCTTTGATGGGGTTGACGACTGCGTCTCGGTCCCAACCAATCCTCAACTCGACCTATCCGAAGAATTTACGCTCGAGGCGTGGATCAATCCACGCGCAATGTCGGAAGCTGAAGCAAATGAACCGCAGCCCATCATCTTCAAGGAGGGGGGTCCTGTCGGCCACTACTCTCTCAGTCTCAGCCTCAAAGAAGCTCAAACCGTGGAGGGGTTCGTTGGGGAAGGGGAAAGTTCCTTCACGCGGGTTGCGGACCCTCAGCTTCTAGGCTGGAATCACTGGACGCACGTCGCCCTCACTCACGTAGGCGGGGTACTTCGACTATACGTTGGCGGGGAACTCGTTGCGAGTATTTCGGGAGCAGAACCTGGAGCCGGGGAAAGCCCCCTAAAGATCGGATGCGCCACCGAAGAAGGGCACTTCTTCCACGGGGAAATCGACGAGGTGAGAATCTATGACCGCGCATTAACCACCGAAGAAATCACCGAAGATCTCGCCAGTCCTGTTCAGCCTCTCCACATCTATGCTACCGGCGACCTAGTCCAGTCTGGGCCTGAAGATCTGGTGAGCCCGATATCTGACCTCTCTGTAACCGCAGGCGGGGTGGATACCACCGTTGACCATATCGACCTAGTTGTGGACGGTGAAGTGGACCGCACGATCGACCGCGCCGACCTTCTTGATAACGGTAACGAATACTGTTACGAAGAGTACTGCAGCATTACCTACTCAGGGCCTGCTGACGTTGCGGCTGGTGCGGCTCCCGGACCTCATACCTTTGAAATCCGGGCAGTCGATACCGAGGACCGTGTAGCGTCCCTCTTTCATGAAGTCATCCTTGACGTCGACGGACCAGATCTTGTGGTGAGCGGTGCACTATCTGAAGTCGTTGGATTGTTGAGTGGAACTGAAGCTGACGTCAAAGTTCAGGCAAGTGATGGTGAAGGGGTCTACGCCTCCGGGGTTGAGGTGGTTGAAATCTATGTGGATCATGTCTCGCAGGACGCAGAACTGCCGAATTGCGAAGAAGGGTGCCCTACTGAAGCGACCCTGGAGTATGGATATAGCGAGGAAGAGTGGGGAACTGGTCCTCATGAAGTAATTTTGGTCGCATTAGACGGCGTTGGCAATGAGTCGACCTACTCGCTCAAAATCAACCAAGATTTGGCAGCGGTGGAACCGATCTGCAGCTCTGGGGAACCAAGCAGCGTCGAAGTGGAAGCCCCCGCGTCGCCCAACGAAGCGTTAGAAGCCCTTGAAGAACGACTCCCGGGAGCTTTGACGCCGAATGTTCCCTGGGATGAACTTGGTGGCACGTCTTGGGAAGCGGCAGCAGGCTACGACCCGGGTTTTGAAAGCGCCGAATCGGGCCTAGAAGAAACTGACGCATTTCTGGCGAGCGGAGGGATTGTCGGTGGGCGAGTGGTGGACGATGAAAGTGGCGGCTTCACGGTAGGTCAGGCACTCTGCATGGCCCCTCTCCAGACGACTTCCGATGAATCCGAACCGTCCGAGGTACCCGACGCGTCATCAGTCCTGATAGCGAACACCGCCCAAGACACCGATACGTTGATTCGGGCGACCGGTCTCGGTGCGACCGTGATTAGCTCGTTTCGCGGCAGCGCCTCACCAGAAGCTCTGGCGTGGGAAGCAACCTTGGGGCCGAACGACGAATTGGTTCCCCTCTCTGACGGTGGGGTCGCAGTCGTGAACTCTGAAGGAGTCGATCTTCAACCGGAAACCGTCCCCGACGCCCCAGCCGGCTGGACGGACCCCGAATTGATCTCCGACGTACAGACGCAGCTTGAACTAGCCACCCACGAGCTCCGCCTTGCAAATGACGAAAACAATGGCGAGGTGCGCGCTGTCTTCCTCCCTGCGATAGCAATTGACTCCGAAGGTGCCGTAGAAGAGGTGCCGCTGTCAATGGAACCGGAATCGCAGAAGCTCTCGGTATTGATTCCCGCAGGCTCCGCGGCACTTATCTTGAATACCGCGAGCGCCCCGGACCCCGCGGCGGTATGTGCGGCAGCGTTCGCAGAAACCCCACAGCTATACGCCCAAGGCTGTCAGCCCGACCTGGAGGGCGGCGCCGACCGGATGTACGTCACCGGCATGGACTGGAGTTCAGAAGGCGACCTCGTGTTCTCGGCATTCGAAAGCTCCTTTAAGCATTACGACCTAAACCCCGGCGAATCGAGAGTGGCGCCGGAAGAACAGCTGTATACCGTTACTTCGGATGGCAATGCCATTCAAGAACTGAACGTACCGGGCTTTTCCCTTATTGGGAATTCAAGCCCATCAGTTTCGCCCGACGGATCCCACTTAGCGTTCAATGGCTGTTCGCAAGAAACGTTCAAATGTGGCGTCGTAGTGGCGAACTCTGACGGAAGCGAACCACTCATGGTCTACACGCATGTGGGACCTTTGCGCCATGATGCAACCTCAAGTTTCGATGCAGCAGGGGCCCGCATTCTATTCGCTGCATCGACGTTCAGTGGGCCGAGCGACGAAAAACAGGATCACCAGTTGTATTCGGTCAAACTTAACGGCAGTGGTCTCCGCCAGGTGACCGACATTTCGACGACGTATTGCGTCGTCGAAGGACCGTGCGGATTGCTCCGTGGTCTTTTTCAGAGCGAGTTTGCAAGTCGGGCAGCAGCCGAACCCAACGCCGAATCGCTTGCGCTGGAGAACTTGTCGTCGATCTACCTGTTGCCTTCCGGCGCCGAAAAAATCGATCTCGGTGAAATGGAAGCCATCGCTACCAATGCAAACAGTCCTGCCTATAGTCCCGACAGTAGCCAGATTGCCTATTCAGCTGATCCATCGACTCCCGGTGGCCCAGGAATCTACCTAATGAACGCGGATGGGTCGAACAAGGAACAACTCGTCCGGACTGCCGCTAAGCACGAATACCGAGGTATCGCCCCGGCCTTTTCGCCGGATGGCAGCGAAGTTGCCTACATTCGTGATGGGCGACTGTACAAAGTGCCCGCCGCCGGAGGCGATCCAACTTTGATTACTGACGGCGACACGAAGGATGTACAAAAGCTGTCGCTGGCCTTTGCAAATGGGAATTCGGAAATGCTGGCAGTGATCGAGGAAGCCGAAGCCGAGATGGGCAAAGCGATAGAGCGCTTGGGGGGCATCGGGGGTGTTGTTAGTGCCTTTGAAGAAGGGCTGGATGTGTTAAAGGAGACGCACGCATCCGAAAGGGAATTTTGCGAAGCGGGAGGGGTTCAGGCCATTGAGTGCGGGTTGTTTGCGAAAGATCGCAAGCTCGCGCTCGATATGCGAGGGGACCTGTTTACGAACCGAAATATGCTCGATCGGAGCACCCGCGGCAATGCTTTTCAGCACGGCTTCTGGACTGCACTAATGGTCCGCCATTCGCGCGAGGCGATTTATGGCGATTTGGCAGACGGTCTGTATTTCGCCCTCATCCATGAGGAGAGTCCTTGGAGCTGGGATGCCCGGCAAGATCTCATCAATGACTTCGTGGGGTACTTTTGGGTCATTAAAGGTGGGATTGAGGAAGTTGAAGAAAATGTCTACGGCTTCCGAAGCGAGCTCGAAGTTCTGTGAAGCCCTGCGGCTCAAGGCCGGCAACGCGATCTATATCGGCACGAGGCACATCAGCCCATTTAGATGGCTGGACCTCCATGACGACTACGAATTTGGCCGACTCGTGTTCAGGAAGTTGAGGTCGAACAATGGAGAAGGTCCGATCGTGAGGCCCAACGGAAGAACCTGCGCGGGCGTGTGGTGACCGCCTTCCGTCTCGCTGGCATCAAATATCAGGTGAGCTAACACTGGGTGTCGCTCCTGACCCCTGTCGGCCGGGTCGAGCTTCGTACTTCCACGCCCTCCGTGTTCTGTGGCTAAAGGATGCTGCGGATCTTGATCTCCGCTCCGTTCTTTACCTTGCTCGTCGAGAGCGTCAACTCCAGATAGGAATGCCTAGCAGCAGAGTGCGCGCCACTCAACGTCCCTGGAACCGGCTCGGAGCCACAGCACCCCCCGCCTCGCCTATGAGTTGCGGGACCGGAGAAGGGATCAATCGCTATCGCCGTGGTCGGTTGGCGCGATAGTTGTCCCAATCGCGGAGGAAGGCAAGGACGGCGCGGCCGAAGCGGGGCAGCGAGAAGATTGCAGCGAGAGCCACAACGATGTAGGCGAGAGGGGTCGGTTCGGCGGGGATGATCATGTCTCGGCATGTATCTAAGCCTTCACGAACGGATTCTCGCCCCCCTAAACGACTCCGAATAGCTGAATGTCCGCCAGCTTCTGCTGTAGAGCCAAAAAAAGATGCATATCCCCCTAAGTCTGTGCGCGAGTAGGGATTGTTGCAACGGAGGGCGGGAGGCTCGAACCCGCAAATGCAGCCAGCATTCCCGGCTCTAAATCGGGGTGAGATCACCTTTTCTCAAGTCCTCCTGGGCGGTGTCGGCACGATGGGTTCCAACTCATGGCTTTGCCCGGCACCGCTGCCGCCACTTCGGAGTCACCACGCGGAGGAACCTTCGGTTATCCCCGCGCTGTCACTCACCTCCTACGAATCGTCACCACCGCCCTCGTATCCGTAGACGAAGGGGAAGGTCAAGGGGGCGATCTCCAGCCATTGCTTTGCCTCGTCGGCGGTCCAGCCAGCCCCCTCAGCTGGCAAGCGCTCGATCAGGGCTCTGGATCACCTGGCAAGTCGACGCGACGGCTCTGTAACGAGCGCTGATCGGTCTCGTCGGGCGTCTCTGGCTCTTTCTGGCCTTGCGGCTTGCGTTTCGTCCGCGTACCGTTTGAGGTCGCCTTCGGAAGTTTGAAGTTCGAGCTATAGGCGATCCCCGCGAATTTGAGAGCGTTCAAGAGGAAGCCCACCGCCTTGCGCATCGTGCTGCCGCTGACTCCCAGCTTGCGGAATTCCTCTTCGAGCTGGGCCTGCGTTGCCTGATTCCCAAGGCCCAGCAGGCCAGCGTAGGACTGCTGCACGTCTTGCCGACCAGCTCTTTGCGGCTATCTAGCCCTGCGTCGATCAGGGCCTCCAGTTTCTGCGTCGGGTGCATGTCGTCGTCGATCAAGCCAACGTTTTGCAGGACGCAATAAAGACCGTCTGTGCACCTCTGGGGAGATTCGACAAATAGCTCCGGTCCAGCCGGGAGGGCGCACCCCTCAGAAATCGGCTCTGACGGCCGATCTCCGTATGCAACGCCTCGGCGGGGCGCATCAAAGAGATCGCCTCCTCTATCCCTGTTTAGTGCTTGATGAACCGGAAGTCGGGCTTGCCGCCTCGAAGAGTGAAATTTGGCCACCGCAGTTCTGAGTCTGCTCTTCGATCGGCGCGCTAGGACCGGGACCAACTTCAGCGGATTCGGCGTCAGCCTGCTCAAAGTGCAGCTGTGCGGGTGCCCTCACAGGCACGGACCGGCCCGAAACGCGCGGAAATTGCACGGAATCGCGCCGCCGCGCCCACCGGGCCAACACCGATAGCATCGATCGCGATGAGCACCTGCGTAGTCACCGGCGGCGCCGGATTCCTCGGTTCCCACCTCTGCGAGCACCTGCTCGGCAAGGGACACCGGGTGATCTGCATCGACAACCTGGAGACGGGGTCGCTGGAGAACATCGCCCACATCCGCGACGACGCCTTCGAGTTCCGCAACGTCGACATCACCGAGCACGTCGACGTGCCCGAGGCGGTCGACTTCGTCTACCACCTGGCCTCGCCGGCGAGCCCGATCGACTACCTGCGGCTGCCGCTGCACACGCTCAAGGTCGGCTCGCACGGGACCCACCACATGCTCGGCGTCGCCAAGTTCAAGCGCGCCCGCTTCCTCATCGCCTCGACCAGCGAGGTCTACGGCGACCCCCAGGTCCACCCGCAGAAGGAGGACTACTGGGGCCACGTCAACCCGATCGGACCGCGCGGCGTCTACGACGAGGCCAAGCGCTACGCCGAGGCGCTGACCATGGCCTACCACCGCCAGCAGGGCCTCGACACGGCGATCGTCCGCATCTTCAACACCTACGGCCCGCGGATGCGCCCGCACGACGGCCGCGCGATCCCGACCTTCCTGCGCCAGGCGCTGCAGGACCGGCCGCTGACCGTGTTCGGCGACGGCAGCCAGACCCGCAGCTTCTGTTACGTCGACGACCTGATCCGCGGCATCGTCTCGCTCGCCGAGTCCGACGTGCACACGCCGGTCAACATCGGCAACCCCGACGAGTTCACGCTGCTGGAGCTGGCGAAGGCGGTGATCGAGGTGACCGAGTCCCGCTCGGAGATCGTCTACGAGGCGCTGCCGACCGACGACCCGCAGCAGCGCCGCCCCGACATCGGCCGCGCCCGCGACCTGCTCGGCTGGGAGCCGGGCGTCTCGCTGCTCGACGGCCTCCGCAAGACGATCGAGCAGACCGGCGTCGAGCGCCTGGTCGGCGCCTCCGACTAGAAGCTCCCAGCCCCCGCTCGTTGCTAGGGTCGAAGGCGATGGCCGCCCAGACGATCTCCTTCGCGCGCGGTGCCCCGAGCGCCGACATCCTGCCCCACGAGGCGGTCCGCGAGGCGGCGGCCCGGGCGCTCTCCGAGGACTGGGAGACGGCGCTCTCCTACGGGGTCGGGATCGGCCACCCCGGCCTCTGCCAGTGGGTCGCCGAGCGCCACGGCGGGCTCGACCCGGCGCAGGTGATGATCGCCAACGGCTCGCTGGAGGCGGGGGCGATGCTGTTCGAGCACCTGCTCTCGGCCGGCGATCGGGTGGTCGTCGAGCAGCCGACCTACGACCGCACCCTGCTGCTCCTGCAGCGGCTCGGGGTCGAGCTGGTGCCGGTGCCGCTGGAGGACGACGGCCTCGACGTCGGCGCCCTCGAAGCGGCGCTCGCCGAGGGCCCGATCCGGCTCGCCCACATCATTCCCAACTCCCACAACCCCGCCGGCTGCACGCTCTCGGTCGAGAAGCGCCGGCGCCTGGTCGAGCTCGCCGCCGAGCACGGCTTCTGGATCTTCGAGGACGACCCCTACCGCGAGCTGCCGTTCGAGGGGGAGCCGCTGGAGACGATGCTCTCGCTCGACGGGGCCGACCGCGTCGTCCACGCCTCCTCCTTCTCGAAGACGGTCAGCCCCGGGATCCGGGTCGGCTACCTGGCCGGTCCCGAGGGTGAGATCAAGAAGCTCGCCAAGCGCGCCAACGAGACCTACATCTCGCCGAACATGCTGGCCGAGTCGATCGTCCTCGATCTCTGCCGCTCCGGCGCCCTCGAGCGCAACATCGAGTTCGTCAAAGCCGAGCTGAAGGCGCGCTGCGACGCGCTCGTCGCGGCCCTGAACGAGCAGATCCCCGAGGCCGAGTTCGTCGTCCCCGAGGGCGGCTACTTCCTCTGGCTCGACCTCGCCGAGGGCACCGACACGGTCGCCCTGCTGGCCGCGGCGAAAGCCGACGGCGTCTCCTTCGTCGCCGGCCCCGACTTCATGATCGACGGCGGGCAGAACAGCCTCCGCCTCTCCTTCGCCCCGGTGCCGGCCGACCAGGCCGCCGAGGGCGTCTCGCGGATCGCCTCCGCGCTCGCCCGCCTCCGCGGCTAGGAGGGCTTGGCGAAGCCCCCGGCCGCACCCGGCGGCGGCGGACACAGCGCGGTGCGGCGCTCGCCGGCCGCAGCCGCGAGCTTCGCCAATCCCTCCTAGCCGCGGCTTCGGCGCACCGCTCGCGGGCCGTTAACCAGTTTTTCTCCAGACAGTCACGCGCCGTTCACCTTGCGCGCCGGGGGTCGCCGCAGACTGGCCCTGTCCAGAACTAGCTAACGACCCCGTCCCCAGGAGCGTCCTCCCATATGACTCGGATCCGACCCCTGGCGGTCCTCGCGGCCCTGGCACTGAGCGCTTCGCTCGCCGTGCCCGGGCTGGCCGCCGCCAAGCCGACCATCACCATGAGCGGCTCGACCACCGTGGCGCCGCTGGCGGCGCTGCTGGCGAAAAAGTACCTCTCCAGCTGCGGCCACTGCGTCAACTTCAAGTTGCTCCAGGGCGGCTCCGACGTCGGCATCTCCGACGTCGCCTCCGGCCGCGTGACGATCGGCAACGCCTCGCGCGATCCCGAAGCCCTCCGACCCCGGCGGCCTCGTCTTCAACAAGATCGCCCACGACGCCATCTGCATCGTCACCCACAAGTCGAACCCGCTGCCGGGCCTCGACCAGGCCGGCGTGCAGGCGATCTTCGGCGGCAGCGTCCGCACCTGGAGCCAGGTTCCGGGGTCGAGCGCCAGCGGCACGATCGACGTCTACGTCCGCACCCCCGCCTCCGGTACCCAGGACGCCTTCCAGAAGATCTTCCTGGGCTCCACCAAGGTCTTCGGAGGCGCCCCCGAAAAACCGAGCAACGGCCGCATCCAGCTCTCGGTCAAGAACGACCCGAACGCGATCGGCTACGTCTCGCTCTTCTTCACGCAGGGCGCCTACGCGGTCCCCTACAAGGGCGTCGCCTGCACCGAGCGCAACGCCAAGTCCGGCCAGTACGGCGGCCAGCGCAACCTCTACATGGTCACCCGCGGCGCCGGCCTCGGGCGCGGCCAAGGAATGGATCAAGTGGATCACGCAAGAGCTCCGCGGCCGCTGCGGATCGATCGACACCGAGTGGGTCCCGCTCCAGTAAGTGAAGCCCACGGCTCGAGCAGAGTCCTCGAGCAGGGGGACCGCACCGACCAGCGCGCCGAGATCGCTCTCGGCGCGCTGCTCGGGCGCGGTCCTCTTGCTGATCGCGTTCATGATCGTCTTCGTCTTCTCGAAGGCGTGGCCCTCGTTCGCCCACAACGGGCTGGCCTGGTTCGGGCCCGGCGGCAACGTCGACGACCAGCTGACGGACATCTTCAACTCGCCCGCGGACCCGGACGACTACGTCTACGAACTGCACGCCTGGCCGCTGCTCTACGCGACCTTCCTGATCACCGGGATCTCGGTGGTCCTGGCGACGATCGTCTCGGTGCTCTCGGCGATCTTCATCGTCGAGTTCGCGCCCGCCCCGATCGCCGCGATCCTGCAGCCGGTGGTGCGGCTGCTGGCGGCCGTGCCCTCGGTGATCTACGGGCTGATCGGCATCCTCGTCCTCGTCCCATTCGTCGGCAACCACATCATCAGCCAGGAGCAGAAGGAATCGGTCCAGTACGTGATCCAGCTCGACGGCTCCAGCATCCTCGTCGGGATCCTCGTCCTGACGGTGATGATCACGCCGATCATGGTCGCGATCATCGTCGACGCCCTGCGCTCGGTGCCGCGCAACTGGATGGAGGGCGCGGCGGCGCTCGGAGTCAACCGCTGGCGCGCCCTGTGCACGGTCGGGGTGCGGGCGGCGCGGCCGGCGATCGTCGCCGCGGCGATCCTGGCGACCGCGCGGGCGCTCGGCGAGGCGATCATGCTCTCGATGGTCACCGGGTCCGTCGGCCTTCGCGCCGAACCCGCTCGACGGCCTCACCTTCTTCTTCGAGCCGGCCAGACCGCTTGCCTCGAGATCGTCGACAACGCCGAAGGGCTCTCCGTGAAGCCGTTCGGCGCAGACCCTCTACGCGTTCGCCGCGATCCTCCTGATCTCCAGCGCCTTCCTCTCCTTCGGCGGCTGGTACGCGCGCGCGGGTCGATGCGCAAATACACCCTGCAGGCGCGCTGAGCCGGTGAGTCGCCCACGCCCAGACGCCGAAGTCCGGCGGCGCTCGTCGGCCGCCTGCGCACCGCGCATCGCGAATCGTGGAGCCTCGGCGACATGGCCGGGCGTCGCCGCCGCCTGGGCGGCCGGGCTCCTGCTCTGCCTGATCGCTGCCGCGATCGTCATCTACATGGTGTTCCGGGGCCTCCAGTACCTCAGCCTCGACCAGCTCTTCAGCAGCCCCCTGCCGGGGCTCGACCAGAGCAAGACCGGCGGCTTCCTCGACCCGATCGAGGGGACGGTGATCCTGACCGTCGTCGGCGACCGCGATCGCGGCGCCGATCGGGGTCGGCGATCGCGGTCTGGCTGACCGAGTACGGGCGCCCCGCGGCTGGCCCGCGCGGTCGAGTCGGGGATCGAGATCGTCGCCGGCACGCCCAGCATCGTGCTCGCGATCTTCGGCCTGCTGGTCTTCCAGCAGGGCTTCTTCGGCTTCCTCTCCTTCACCGCCGAGGGCGGCGCCGTCTTCGGTCGCTCCTTCGTCGCCGCCGGGGCGATGATGTCGCTGATCGCGCTGCCGCTGGTCGTCGGCGCGACGCGGGAGGCGCTGAGCGCCGATCCCGCGCCACGTCCGCGAGGCCTCCTACGCGCTCGGCAAGGACCGGATCTCGACCATCCGCCGCGTCCTCCTGCCGGCCTCGCGGCGCGGGATCGCCACCGGCGTCGACCCTCGGCATGGGCCGGATCGTCGGCGACACCGCGATCGTCGTCATCCTGCTCGGCGCCTCGCTGACAGCTCGAACCGCAGGGCGACATCCCCGGGGTCGGGCTGCTGCAGGGGACCGGCAGCACCCTCACCACCTACGTCTACAACAACTCGCCGGCGGGGGAGGGCAACTCGCCCGAGAAGGCCTACGCGGCCGCCTTCGTGCTGCTGATGATCGTCATCGCTCCTCAACTTCGCCGTCGACCTGATCGCCCGCGGAAGGGGGCCCTCGTGGACGAGGCGCTGAGCAGGCTGCCGCCGCCGGTGCGGCGGATCGCGCGTCGAGGAGGCGCCGACGGTCGCCCCGGCCGAACGGCAACGGCCACACCGCCACGCCGGCGGTCGCGACCCAGCGGCTGAAGCGGCTCGAGCGGACCGGCGCGCCGGCGGTCGAGCGGATGCGGACCGAGGCGCTGAGCATCGCCTACGGCGAGAAGCTCGCCGTCAACGCGGTCTCGATCGAGGTCCGCCAGGGCGAGGTGCTGGCGCTGATCGGCCCCTCGGGCTGCGGCAAGACGACGCTGCTGCGCTCGCTCAACCGGCTCGTCGACCTGACCCCGACGGCGGCCCGCGGCGGCCGCATCCTGCTCGACGGCGAGGACGTCGACCGCTTCGACGTCACCCGCCTGCGCCGCCGCGTCGGGATGCTCTTCCAGCAGCCGAACCCGTTCCCGATGAGCATCTTCGACAACGTCGCCTACGGGCTGCGCGAGCGCGGCTCGCGCAGACCCTCGCGCAAGCGACCTGGAGCCGGCGGTCCACGAGGCGCTCGACCGCGCCGGCCTCCTCGAGGAGGTCAAGGACAACCTCGACCACCCGGCGCTGGCCCTCTCCGGCGGCCAGCAGCAGCGCCTCTGCATCGCCCGCTCGCTCGCCGTCGAGCCCGAGGTGCTGCTGCTCGACGAGCCCTGCTCGGCGCTCGACCCGATCTCCACCCAGATGATCGAGGAGACGATCGTCGCCCTGCGCAGCGAGGTCGCGATCGTGATCGTCACCCACAACCTCCAGCAGGCCCAGCGGGTCGCCGACCACGTCGCCTTCATGTATCTGGGCGACCTGATCGAGTACGGCGAGGCCGAGCAGGTCTTCGGCTCGCCGGTCGCCGAGCGCACCCGCGAGTACGTCGGCGGGGGGTTCGGATGAGCCTGCAGCCCCTCATCGCCGGCGGCCTGGCGCTGCTGGCGCTCGACCTCGCTGACCGCCTGCCAGTCGACCCAGAGCCACAGCGCCGAGCTCGAATCCGAAGGCTCGAAGGTGCTGCTGGAGAGCAGCGGCCTGAAGGTGACCAGGGCCAACCCCGACGTGAAGGTGCTCTCCACGACGCTGCTGACCGAACCGGAAGCGAGCGCGGTCGTGGTCGAGGTCCACAACGACTCCGGCGCGAACCTGGTCGACGTCCCGATCGCCCTCGACGTCCGCGACGCCAAGGGGCGCAGCGTCTACCGCAACGACGCCCCCGGGCTCGAGCAGGCGCTGGTCGCGATCCCCTACATCCCGGCCGGCGGCGACGCGCTCTGGATCAACGACCAGATCCTCGCCAGCGGCAAGCCGGCGCGCGCCGAGGTCAAGGTCGGGATCTCCCCCAACACCTTCTCCGGCAAGCTGCCGGAGATCGAGGTCTCGCCGCCGACCGTGGAAGCGGGGCGGATCGCCAGCGGCCACGTCGTCAACCGCACCGGCGAGGACCAGAACCGGCTTGTGCTCTACGCGGTCGCCCGGCGCGGGCACGAGATCGTCGCCGCCGGCCGCGGCGCCTTCGAACACCTCAAGCCCGACACCAAGGAGCTGCCGTACCACGTGTATCTCGTCGGCGACCCGAGTGGCGCCGAGGTGACGATCACTCAGTACCCGACCCTGCACGGAGCGGAGCCCGGCGGTGCCTGACGTGCCGATCGCTCCGCGCCCCGGCCGCGCCGGGGAGTCCTGCGCCGGGTGCGGATCGCCGCTGGCCGCCGACCAGCGCTACTGCCTGGAGTGCGGGCAGCGGCGCGGCGAGCCGCGGGTCGACTACCGGGCGGAGATGGCGCGGGCGGACGCCGGCGAGGCCGCGGCGAAGCCCGGGGCGCCGGCTCCGTCCCCGGCCGGCGACGAGGACTCCGAGCGGGCCGGGGCGAAGAGCGGGCGCGAGCGCGACTTCGCGCCGCTGGCCGCGGTCGGCGGCATCGCCGTGCTCGGGCTGATGCTGCTGGTCGGGGTGCTGATCGGCAAGGGCAACACGACCGCCAGCGCGCCGGCGGCGCCGCAGGTGGTGCGGGTGACCGGCGAGGGCGGCGACGGGGAAAGCGGTGGCGAAGGCGGCGCCAGCGCCGGGGCGGCGCAGAAGAACACCGTCGCGGGCGCCAAGAAGGGCAAGCGGGCCGGCGGCTCGGGCGGCGGCGGGGCCGACAAGGAAGTCGTCGAGGCGAGCACCGACGAACTCGAGGAACTGGCCAGCGAAAGCGGCGAAGACGCGGCCAAGAAAGCGCTGGAACTGCCGGACAAAATCGCCACCCCGGGGGCGCCGCCGCCGATCGACAAATCGAAGCCGCCGGGTGGCGGCGAAGGCGGCGGGGTGACGATCAAGTGAGCTCCGATCTGGAACGCCGCCGCGACCGCCTGGCCCGCCAGCTGGTCGACCTGCAGTGGGACCTCGGTGGCCTCGCCTACGAGATGGCCAGCCGCGACCACTACCGGCTCGACGTCCTCAACCGCCAGGCGGCGAAGCTGCAGCAGGTCGACGCCGAGCTGGCCGAGGTCGAGCGGATGCTCAAGCTCGGCCAGGCCGCCGCGGCCGGGGCCTGCCCGAGCTGTGGCGCCCTCTACGCGCAGGGCGCCGTCTTCTGCTGGCAGTGCGGCCACGACCTGATGGCGCGCGGCACGGCGGTCGCCTCGTGAAGGGCCAGCGCGGCTACCGCAGGCTGCTCGGCTGGGCGGCGCTGCCGGTCACCGACCGCAAGTGGGGGGCGACGCTCTCCGCGGTGGCGCTCGGCTTCGGCCTCTTCGTCGGCGTCGCGATCGGCCCCGGCGCGAGCGGCACCCTGGCCGGCGGCGTGCCGCAGGTGATCGCGCTCGACGGCCTCGGCGGCGACGGGGGCGAAGACGAAGCGGCGAGCGGATTCGAACCCGAAGCGGAAGCCGAAGGCGGGCTCGAAGAATCGGCGCCGGAAGCCTCGGGGGAAGAATTCTCCTTCCCCGAAGGAGAACCGGAAAGCCTCGAAGAAGCGCCGAGCGAAGAAGCGTCGGCGCCGCCCGCGCGCGAACCCGAAGAAGCAGCCGAGGAGGAGCCCGAAGAGGAACTGCTGACGATCGCCGGCACGGTCGTCCACGTCAACCCGGCCGCCGGCAGCTACACGGTCGCCGAATCCTCCGGCGCGCTCAGCGCGATCCACGCCGCCGAGCTGCCGCTCGCCGGAGCCAAGCTGACCGTGCCGGCGCGGACGCTCGCCAACGGGACCTTCGCCGAGGGCGCAGCGGTGAAGAAGACGGGGACGGCGACGAGGGCGAAGCTGGAAGGGATCGTCACCTGGGTCGACCCCGACCCGGCCACGCCCGGCTACGTCGTCTCCAAGCGCGGTGTCTCGGTCCTGGTCAAGGTGCGGCCAGACCCGGCCGGGGTGCCGCCGGCGCTGCCCGTGCTCGGGGCCTTCGCCCGGGTCGGGGTGGAGATCGAGCGGTTGCCGGCGGCGGCGGAAGCTCCGCTCGCGGTGGCACCCGAAGCCGCGCCGTCGGCGCAGCCGCTCTGCGAAGGTGCCCCGCTGCCGGCCGCGGAGCTGCTGCCGCGGGTGCCGGCCCCGGTGGCGACGCTCTGGCAGACCAGCCTCGACGCCAGCGGCGTCCCCTTCGCCTACAGCGACGTCAGCGGTGTCGTCACCGCCGTCTGCGCGCGGGAGAAGACGCTGCTGATCTCCGCCGACGACGTCCGCGAGGCCGGCGCCGACATCGCGATCGCGGTGCCGCCGAAGCTCGACACCGCCGGCCTGGAGCCCGGCGACTCGATCCTCGCCACCGCCGAGATCGGCGCCGCCGGGGAGCTGTCCCTGAAAGGGCTGGCCAGCGACGAGCGCAGCAAGGGCGCCGCCGACGACGCCGCCACCCAGGGCGACCTCGTCAACCACCTCGACGAATGAGCGCCCGCTGGCTGTTGCTGGCCGCGGCGCTGGCGGCGCTGCCGCTCGGCGCTTGTGGCGGCGAGCCGGAGGAAGCCAGGCCGGCCCAGCTCGGCCCCTCGGTGGAAGCGCAGGGCGCCGCGTTCCTCGACCGTCCCGGAACCGAGCTCGACGGCATCCTCCGCCGCTTCCTCGGCCCCGTCTTCACCACCGATCTCGACCGCGGCTCGGCGATCTGCCGCCCCGCCAGCCAGACCCCCTCGATCGACGAACCGAGGCGCTACCCGTTTGCCTGCGTGGTCGAAGCGAGCGCCGACGGCCAGGGCCTCGAAGTCGAGATCGTGCTCGGCTTCGTCGGCACCGAGCTGGAGGGCAGCTGCTGGCGGGCCGCCAACGAGCGCGTCCTCGTCACCACCACCCGCCCGACCCTGCTCGGCCGCGAGGCGCTGCGCCCCGTCAACCAGATCGCCGGCTGCGTATGAGCCGACACCCGGCGTTTTCATCCTCTTCACATCGTCGCCACGACGGCGCGGAACGATGAAGCGGTGAGCTCACCGAGTCCCGCACCGCTGCCCGGTCGCGACCCGCTGCCCCGCCTCTTCTCGGCCGCGGCGCTGCTGGTCGCGCTGATCGCCCTCGTCTTCTCGATGGGCGGTCTGGCGCCGGCCAAGCAGGGGCAGGCGGGCAGGGTCGTCGTGCTCGGCCGCAACGGCAAGATCCCCGCCAGGTACCTGCCCACCGTCCCGAAAGCGCGCAACGCCCAGAAGCTCGGCGGCGCCAGCCGCGGCAAGCTCGCGGTCAGCTGCCCGATCCCCAACGCGGTCGATCTCGGCACCTGGTGCCTGGAAAGCGGCCTCTACCCGGTCCCGCCCAAGGACGCTGGCCGCAACGACTACCTCTACGCGACCCAGGCCTGCGTCAAAGCCGGCGGCTGGCTGCCCAGCGCCGCCCAGCTGATCGGCGCCGCCCCGCGGACGAAGCTGCAGAGCACGATCGACGACAGCATCCTCACCTCCGGCGCCGAAGAGTTCCCCGACGCCAAGAACGGGATCAAGGACAAGCGCGAGATGAGCGCCGACCTCACGACCACGGCCTCGGGCTCCCGCGCGGCCGGCTCCGAGGGGGTCACCGTCGGCTCCAAAGGCGCCGGCAACCTCGGCGAGCCCGACCCGGTGCCGATGCCCGCCGACCCGCTGCCGGAAACGCTCAACTACGTGACCGTCTACGACAACCACAACCACGGCGGCTTCGCCGGCGGCGCCCCGGTCGGCAAGGCCGAGAACTTCCGCTGCGCCTACGCCAAGGGCTCCCAGGGCCGCAAATTCGGCGACTGATTCAGAGGGAGGAGGGACCAGGGGCGAGGCCATCGCCTCCGTCCATCACCCGCGCACCGCAACCCCCAAGCGTGCGGCAGACCTTTGTCTCGGATACCGGAACAAAGGTCTGCCGCACCTGACGCCGACCTATCGCTCGCCCTACGCCCGGCTCGGCTCCGGCGCGTCGGGTCCCTCGTCCTCGCCGATCCCGAAGCGTTCGTGCAGGCGGCGCAGCGGCGCCGGCGCCCACCAGTTCCACTTGCCGAGCAGCTCCATCAGCGAGGGGACCAGCAGGGCGCGAATGATGCTGGCGTCGATCAGCACCGCCAGCGCCGTCCCGACCCCGTTCTCCTTGATGAAGATGATCTGGGAGGTCGCGAAGGCGATCATCGCGACCGCGAACAGCAGCGCCGCGGCGGTGACGATGCGGCCGGTGCGCTCGAGCCCGATCGCCACGCACTCGGAGTCCGAGGCGCCGGCGTCGCGCGCCTCCTTGATCCGCGAGAGCAGGAAGACGGCGTAGTCGGTGGAGAGGCCGAAGGCGACCGCGAAGAGCAGGATCGGCATCGTCTGCTCGATCGCCCCCGGGCTCGAGTAGTCGAGGAAGCCCTCCAGCCTGCCGTCCTGGAAGATCAGCACCAGCAGCCCGAAGACGGCGCTGAGGTTGAGGAAGTTCATGATCAGCGACTTGATCGGCAGGATCACCGAGCCGGTCATCAGGAAGAGGATCGCCAGGGTCGCGACGATGACGATCGCCAGGGCGATCGGCAGGTGGCTGGAGAGGCTCGACTGGAAGTCGACGAAGTCGGCGCTGGCGCCGCCGACCAGGACCGTCGTCCCCGCCGGGGCCGCGAGGTCGCGGATCGCGTGCACGGTGTCCTGGCTGGCTTCGGAGGCGAACGGGTTAGCGGAGATCGCCTGGATCGCGGTCACCCCTGCGGCCAGCGGCTGCGGCGGCGCCACTTCGGCGACGCCCTCGACCCCGCGCACCGCCCTGGCCACGGCCCCGGCGGCCCGCGGGCCGCCGCCTTCGACGTCGATCCAGATCGGCGTCTCGTGGTAGGGCGGGAACTCATCGGAGACCGTGTCGTAGGCCTGCCGGGCGCTCGCCGACTCCGGCAGCACGGTCGGGTCGACGGTGTTGAACTTGATCCCGAAGAAGGGCAGCCCGAGCACGATCAGGAAGAGCGCGCTGAGCGTCGCCACCGGGATCGGCCGGCGCATCACGAAGCGCGAGAGCCGGTACCAGAAGCCCTCGCTGGTGGGACGGGCGTCGGCTTCGGCCCGCCGCTGCAGGAACTTCGGCGCGCCGGCGTTGACCCGGTTGCCGAGCAGGGTCAGCACCGCGGGCAGCACGGTCAGCGAGATCAGCGCCGCGAACAGTGCCACCAGCGCCCCGCCGAGGCCCATCGAGTAGAGGAAGCGCTGCGGGAAGACGAGCAGCGAGGCGAGCGCGGCGGAGACGGTCAGCGAGGAGAAGAAGACGGTGCGCCCGGCGGTCGCCAGGACCCGCCGCATCGCCGCCAGGCCCGGCCCCTGCCTGGCGATCTCCTCGCGGTAGCGGGAGACGATGAAGAGGCTGTAGTCGATCGCCAGCCCGAGCCCGAGCGCCGTCGTCAGGTTCAACGCGAAGACCGAGATCGAGCCGAATTCGCTGGCCAGGCGGAGGATCAGGAAGGTGCCGACGATCGCCAGGCCACCGATCATCAGCGGCAGCAGCGAGGCGACGAGGCTGCGGAAGAACAGCAGCGAGAGCAGGAAGAGCAGCGGGAAGGCGAGCAGCTCGGCCTTTTTCAGGTCTTCCTCGACCTGCTTGTTGACCTGCTCCTGGGCGACCGCGAAGCCGCCGACGACGACGTCGGGATCGGCCGAGAGCTGCGCGGCGATGTCGGCGCCGGCATCCTGCAGGGCCTTGTCGCCGGTCGCCTTCAGGGAGACCGCGAAATAGGTGGAGTCCCCGTCTTCGGAGACGAAGACGGGGGAGTGGGTGTCGTAGTAGCCGCTGACCGCGGCGACGTCGGAGCGTTCGCGGACCTCGTTCTCCAGGGCCATCACCCGGGCCCGGGTCGCGGGCCGGTCGACCGGCGCGTTCTCGACCACGGCGATCACCGCCGGCACCCGCAGCCCGGCGTCCTGCAGCCGCTCCTTCGCCTTGACCGCCTCGGTCGAGGGGTCGTCGGCGCCGTAGGGGTCGAGGCGATCGGCGACGCCGCCGCCGATCGCCCCGGCGAGCAGGAAGAAGCCGAGCGCGGCGAGCGCGACGCGGCGCGCGTTGCCGTCGGCGAGGCGGGCGAGGGAGTCGAACATCAGCTGCTCCTTTTGTCGGCGGGGTCGGGCTCGGTGGCGGCGAGGATCTGCGCTTCCATCCGATCGCACCAGTCGGCGAACCACCGGGTGAACTCGAGCCCGCCCCGCAGCACGATCAGCGGGAACGGGTCGTCTTGCTCCTGCGCCATCGGCTCCATGGCGCGCAGCTTCTCGTTGGCGGCGAGCCGGTGCTCGCGCATCGCCCGCAGGATCGCCGGCACCTCGGCGCGCGGCAGCGCGTCGGCGAAGAACAGCTTCAGCAGCCCTTCCTCGCGCATCTCGAAGGTGACCGGAGGCTGGCGCAGCCAGGCGACCAGCTCCTCCTCGCCGTCGGCGGTGATCTCGTAGACGGTCCGCCGCCGGCCGCCGGTGGGGAGTCGGCCCCGACCACCAGCCCGGCCTCCGAGAGCCGCTTCAGCTCCGGGTAGATCTGCCCGTAGCTGGCCGCCCAGAAGAACCGCGTCGTCTCGTCGACGATCGCTTGATCTCGTACCCCGAGCGCGGCTCTTTGCGGACCAGGCCGAGGATCACGTACGCGGTGGCGCTGAGCGACTCCATCGCAGCTGAGATATATCGGCTCGATATATCTAGCTGTGTGATAGCCGTCACCTATATCCCTTCTCTGCATAAGGAACTTGGCGACCGCTGGACGGGTTTACAGTAATCGCAGCCGAGCCATGCGGGCCCGGGAGCGAAAGGGGCAGGACTGATGGGGCTTGACCAGAGCAAGATCGGTCGGGTCGTGGCCGAGCAGATGGAGGCGATCGAAGGCGACTACGGCGAGGATTGCGAGATCGGCGACGTCTGCACGATCGTCGAGGTGATCGGGCCGCACGGCTCCCACGTCCGCGTTCGCAGCAGCGACATGCGGCCGCACAGCGGCCTCGGCCTGATCCGGATGGCCGAACAGGCGATGCTGGGCAACCTCGGCGGGGCCGAGTAGCACCGAGCCGACGCTTGTCGCCGTCTGGGCGACAAGTGCAGGTTCGCTACGGGGTGCGCAGCTCGGCGACCAGGGCGGCGACGACCCGGGGGTCGAACTGGGTGCCGGCGTTGGCTTCGCAGCTCGGCGATCGCCGCTTCGAGCCCCATCGCCCGCCGGTAGCTGCGGTCGGAGGTCATCGCGTGGAAGGCGTCGCAGGTGGCGATGATCATCGCCCCGCGGGGGATCTGCTCGCCGGCCAGGCCGTCGGGGTAGCCGCCGCCGTCGTGGCGCTCGTGCGCGGAGCGGACCAGCGGCGCGACCGGGGCGAGGAAGGGGATCCGCTCCAGCATCCGGGCGCCGATCGCGGTGTGCTCGTCCATCCGCTCGCGCTCCTCCGCGCTCAGCGGGCCGGGCTTGCGCAGCAGCTCGCCGGGGACGCCGATCTTGCCGACGTCGTGCAGCAGGGCGCCGTAGCGGAGGCGGTCCAGCTCGACCCCCTCGACGCCCATCCGCCGCCCGACCGCGACCGCCAGGTCGGCGACCTCGCTGGCGTGGTCGGCGGTGTAGGAGTCCTGCAGCTCGACGGCGTCGGAGATCACCCCGATCGTGGTCAGGAAGGCTCCCTCCAGTTCGCTCGACCAGCTGGCAGCGGTGGATCGCGGCGCCGACCTGGCCGGCGACGACGTGGGCCAGCAGCAGGTCCTCCTCGGCGAAGGCGCCGGGCTCCTCCTGCTCGAGGTTCATCACGCCCCAGATCGAGCTCGGCGACGACGATCGGCAGCGACAGCTCCGAGCCGGGATCCGTGCGCGGGTTGCGGGTCGAGGTAGTCGGAGTCGAGGCGGGTGTCGTTGACCATCGCCGCGCGGCCGCTGCGGGCGACGCGGCCGTTGACGCCGACCTCGACCGGCTGTTCCCGGGCGAGGAAGTCGGCGAGCTCTTCGGCCAGCGGTCCCGCGCCGGCGACGACCCGCAGGGAGCCGTCGGGATCGAGCCGCTGGACCACGGCGAGGTAGTAGTCGAAGGACTCGTGCAGGACCCGGACCGCCTCGTCCGCCACGCTCTCGACCGTCTGCGCCGCGCGAGAGGCTGCTGGCGAGGCGGCTGGCGACCAGCAGGCGCCCGCCCTGGAGTGAGGCGCCCTGGAGCGAGCCCGCGATCGGCATGTGGCTGGTCTTCGGCTCCACGGGGCTCCTTATCGGCGCAGCCGTTGCGTTGCTTTAGCCGCTCACTATCCTCAGGTCCCTGATGAGTGGGAACGGATCCGACATCGTCGTGATGAAGTTCGGCGGCACCTCGGTCGCCGGCGCCGAGCAGATCAAACGCGCCGCCGGCCGCATCGTCGCCGCCCGCGAAGCCGGCAACCGCGTCGTCGCCGTGCTCTCGGCCCGCGGCAAGACGACCGACGAACTGGTCGCGCAGGCGCAGGAGATCTCCGCGCGCCCGGTCGCCCGCGAGATGGACATGCTGCTCTCCACCGGCGAGCGGATCTCCTGCGCGCTCTGCGCGATGGCGATCCACGACATGGGCCACGAGGCGATCTCGCTGACCGGCTCGCAGGCCGGCATCGTCACCGACTCGACCCACACCAAGGCGCGGATCATCGACGTCCGCGCCGACCGCATCTCGGCCGGCGCTGGAAGAGGACCGGATCGTCCTCGTCGCCGGCTTCCAGGGGGTCTCGACCGACAGCCGCGACGTCACCACGCTCGGCCGCGGCGGCTCCGACACCACCGCGGTCGCCCTCGCGGCGGCGCTCGACGCCAGCGTCTGCGAGATCTACACCGACGTCGCCGGCGTCTTCAGCGCCGACCCGCGGATCGTCCCCGAGCGCCCGCAAGCTCTCCCGGGTCTCCTTCGAGGAGATGCTCGAGATGTCGGCCTCGGGCGCCGGCGTGCTGCAGCTGCGCTCGGTCGAGTACGCCCGCAACCACGGCGTCCGCATCCACTGCCGCAGCAGCTTCGAGGACGGTCCCGGTACCCTCGTCGTCTCGGAGGAAGAGACCATGGAGCAACCTTTCGTAACCGCCGTCACCCACTCCAACGCGGAGGCCCGCGTGACGCTGACCGGCGTCCGCGACGAGCCCGGCGTCGCCGGCCGCATCTTCACCGCCCTCGCCGAGGCCAACGTCAACGTCGACGTGATCATCCAGAACGAGCCGGTCGGCGGCGACCAGCTCGCCGACCTCTCCTTCACCGTCGACCGCGCCGACCTGCCGACCGCCAAGGACACGATCGCCGCGCTCGGCGACGTCTCGCTGAAGGTCCGCACCGACGAGCAGATCGGCAAGGTCTCGATCGTCGGCGCCGGCATGCGCTCGCACCCGGGCGTCGCCGCCAAGGTCTTCGAGGTGCTCGGCGCCGAACGGATCAACATCGAGATGATCTCCACCTCGCCGATCAAGATCTCGTGCGTCATCCCCGCCGATCGCGTCCCCGACGCCGTCAACGCCCTGCACAAGACCTTCGAGCTGGGCGACGACGCGATCCGCGCCCGAGGACCCGACCGGTCCCGACCACCGGCCGACGGTCGCCGGCTGAGCCCGTCGCGAGCGACGATGGCGGGCGACGGCTACAGAGTCGGGGTGCTGGGCGCGACCGGGCTGGTCGGGACGACGATCCTCGAGCTGCTCGCCGCGCGCGGGTTCCCCGCCGCCGAGGTCGTCCCGCTCGCCTCGGCGCGCTCGGCCGGCAAGGAGATCGAGTGGAACGGCTCGGTCGCTCACCGTGCAGCGAGCTCGGCGAGGACTCGATCCAGGGCCTCGACCTGGTGCTCTCCTCGCGCCGGCGGCTCGGTCAGCGCCGAGTGGGCGCCGAAGCTGGTCGCGGCCGGCGCCGTCGGTCGTCGACAACACCAGCTACTGGCGCATGCACGACGACGTGCCGCTGGTCGTCTCCGAGGTCAACCCGGAGGCGCTCGAGGGCCACAAGGGGATCGTCGCCAACCCCAACTGCTCGACGATGCAGATGGTCGTGGCGCTGAAGCCGCTCCACGACGCGGCCGGGATCGAGCGCCTCGTCGTCTCCACCTACCAGGCGGTCTCGGGCACCGGCAAGGCGGCGATCGACGAGCTGCGCGAGCAGTCGCACGCGATCCTCCACGGCCAGGAGGCGAGCGCCTCGATCTACCCCCACCAGATCGCCTTCAACGTGCTCGCCCAGGCCGGCAGCTTCGCCGACGGCGACGACCACACCGACGAGGAGCGCAAGCTGATCGGCGAGACCCGCAAGATCCTCGGCGACAGGCGATCAGGTCAGCGCCACCTGCGTCCGCGTGCCGGTCGTCACCGGCCACTCCGAGGCGGTCAACGTGCAGACCCGCGAGCCGCTCAGCGCCGACGCGCGCGCGCGAGCTGCTGGCCGCCGCGCCCGGCGTCACCGTCGTCGACGACCCCGCCGGCTCGCGCTTCCCGATGGCGATCGAGGCGGCCGGCCAGGACGACGTCTTCGTCGGCCGCATCCGCCGCGGACGCCTCCAACCCGAGCACCCTCGACCTCTGGGTCGTCGCCGACAACCTCCGCAAGGGCGCCGCGACCAACGCCGTCCAGATCGCCGAGCTGCTGGTCGAGCGCGACCTACTGCGCCCCTAAGTCGCGGTTCCTTTGTCGTCCTATGGACGACTAAGGAACAGCGGGTTGGGCGCGACTGAGCCGCTTCAGCGCGAACGGCGCTAACAGCGTGGTCAGGATCGACATGCCGACGACGACGGCGAAGAGCTCGGCGTCGACCACCCCCTCGGCCGCGCCGATCGAGGCGATCACGATCCCGACCTCGCCGCGGGGGATCATCCCGATCCCGACGATCGCCGCTTCGCGCTTGCCGAGGCCCCGCGCCGCCAGGTAGGCGGGCACCAGCTTGGCGGCGGCAGCGAGGACCGTGATCGCCGCCAGCAGCAGCAGCGCGTGGCCGTCGAGCAGCGCGCCGAGGTCGAGCTCGATCCCGATGAAGGCGAAGAAGAAGGGCGGGAAGAAGGCGTAGAGCGGCCGCACTTCTTCCTCGATCGAGCTGTGGTCCTTGGTCTCGGCGACGATCATCCCGGCGAGAAAGGCGCCGATCAGCGCCGCCAGGCCGATGCTGGCGGCGAAGGCGGCGAGGCCGAGGCACAGCAGCACCGCCGGCAGCAGGGGGGACTTGGCGAAGGCGGGAGCCTGCAGCAGCTGGGGGCGCCGCTGCAGCAGCCGGGTCCCGCCGAGCGCGACGAAGCCGACGAAGGCGACCGCGATCGCCAGGGCCAGGGCGATCTTGCCGGCGTCGACGCCGCCCTCGGCGGCCATGCCGACCGCGACCGAGAGCAGCAGCAGGGCGAGGATGTCGTCGACCACGGCGGCGCCCAGCACCGTCCGCGCCGCCCGGGTCCGGGCGATCCCCAGCTGCAGGAAGGTGGCCGAGGTGATGCCGGCGCTGGTCGCCGCCAGGGCGGCGCCGAGGAAGACGCTGGTTTCGGTGCTTTCGCCCAGCGCCAGGCCGAATCCGATCCCGACCAGGAACGGCAGCACGACGCCGGCGCTGCCGACCGTGACCGCGATCCGGCCGACCGCTTTCATCTCCGAGAGCCGCGTCTCCAGGCCGACCCAGAAGAGCAGGAAGACGATCCCCAGCTCCGAGAAGACGCGCAGCACCTCGCCGACCTCGACCAGCCCCAGCACCGACGGCCCGACCACGATCCCGCCGAGGATCTCACCGACGATCGCCGGCTGCCCGATCCGCCTGAACACCTCGTCGCCGAGCTTGGCCGCGAGCAGGACCAGGAAGAGGTCGGTCAGGACCCCGGCGGTGTCGCTGGTCGCGGCGAGGGGGAGAGTGAAGGCGATGTCCATCGGGAGATTTCAGGGTCGGCTGACTGAGTGCCGACCAGTCTTCCCGGCTCACCTGACGTTGAGGCTATCGGAGGGTCAGAGAAATCACTTTCTGCGCGGCACCTGTAACGTTTTGTCAGCTACGCTCGATCCACGATGGAGGCCGGACGCTTGAACTGGAACGACGATCGCTTGGACGCTCGCTTCGAGCACATCGACCACCGCTTCGACGCGGTCGACGTTCGCTTCGAACAGGTCGATGCGAGGTTCGAGCAGGTCGACGCCCGCTTCGAGCAGGTCGACGTTCGCTTCGAACAGGTCGACGCTCGTTTCGAACAGGTCGATGCGAGGTTCGACCGGATGGAAGCCCGCTTCGACCGCCTCGAAGACCGCTTCGATCGTCTTCAGCAAACCTTGATCGTGACTCTGGGCACGCTCGTCGCCGCCACGCTGACGCTGACTGCCGCGGCGCAGTTCTGATCGGGCGCCGCTAGGCGGGGACCGCGGCGAGCCGCTCCTCGACCCAACCGGTCGAGGCGATGTGCTTGCTCATCCCGAGCTGCTTCGGGTCGGCGCCGAGCGCCAGGCCGACCAGCTGGGGCAGGTGCAGGACGGCGAGGCCGAGGTCGCGGTTGACGACCTTGGCCGCCTCGGGCTGCTGCATGTCGAGGTTGAGGTGGCAGAGCGGGCAGGGGGTGACGAGGCAGTCGGCGCCGGCGTCGATCGCGTCGCCGACGTGGGTGCCGGCCTGTTTCAGCGAGGTCTCGCGGTTCATCGTGATCACCGGGAAGCCGCAGCATTTGCGGGCGCCGTCGTACTCGACGACCTCGCCGCCGAGGGCCTCGATCACCTGCTCCAGGTAGACGTCGCGGTCGGGGAACTCGGCGTAGCCGAGGCGCTCCTTCGGCCGCACGATGTAGCAGCCGTAGAAGGGGCCGACCCGGAGGCCGCTGAGCGGCCGCTTGACCTGCGCGGCGAGGCGGTCGAGACCGTAGTCCTCGACCAGCAGCCAGAGGAAGTTTTTGTTGTTCCAGGAGCCGTCCTCGGACTTCTCGTAGGCGAGGCCCTGGCCGGAGAGCGCCTCGTTGACGTGGGCGCGGTAGGCCGAGTCGGCGTCGAGGCGCTGCTGGCACTCCGACTGGGCGCCCTGGCAGGTCGAGCAGATGTTCATCATCGAGAGCCCGGTCTGCTGGGCGAGCGCGAAGGTGCGGGCGTTCAGCGTGTCGGCGAGCTCCTGGTTGTGCTCGGCGATCACGCCGGCGCCGCAGCAGTTGGCGCGGTCGAGGGTGACCAGCTCGATCCCGAGCTTCTCGGCGACCAGCGCCATCGAGCCGTGCAGCTCGGGGGTGAAGCCGCGCGAGACGCAGCCGGGCCAGTAGGCGACTTTGATCTGATCAGCCATTCGGGGCCTCCTCGCTGGCGGGTGCGGCGGCGGCTCGGCTCGGCGGCCTCCTCGGCCTCGATCTCGGCCAGCTCGCCCTCGTCGCCCTTGATGTACAGGTTGAATTCCTCGTTGTGCTCCTCGGCGTGCTTGTAGATCGCCTTGACCTCGTCCTGGGCACCGTCGGGGAGCTTGTGGTGGACGCCGGGGATCAGCTTCGGCAGCGAGCGCATCTTGCCGGTTTTGATCCCGCGGATCGCCGTCGGCAGCGAGCCGAGCATTTCCTTGATCGCCCGTTTGCTCGGTTTCAGCTTGCCTTTGATGCCCGGGCGCGAAGGACTCCTGCAGGAGCAGGCTCTCGTCCAGGGTGCCCTTCTTCTCGATGATCTTGACGAAGGCGATCTCGTGGTCGTGGCCGCTGTTGGGGTCTTCGATCCCTTCTTCGCCGGCCTTGCGGCGCAGGCGCATGATCTGGTCCATCGGCGCCACGCCCTTCGGGCAGGCGTCGACGCAGCTGAAGCAGTGGGTGCAGTCGTAGATCCCGTGCGGGTCCTCGGCGAGGTCGTGCAGGCGCTCGTTGGTCTCGGCGTCGCGCGGGTCGCCGACGAAGCGGTAGGCCTTGGCCAGCGCCGCCGGGCCGATGAAGTCGGGGTCGGCTTCCATCGAGAGGCAGGAGGAGACGCAGGCGCCGCACTGGATGCAGGCCATCGACTGGGTGATGTCGATCATCGATTCCGGCTCGACGATGTACTCGCGCTCCGGCGGCGCGCCGTGCGGCAGCAGCCAGGGGGTGACGCGGCGGATCTTCGTCCAGTGGGTCGACTCCATGTCGGTGACCAGGTCCTTGATCACCGGCATGTTGCCCATCGGCTCGATCACGATCGACGGCGTCGCTCGGCGTCGCCGCCGACCGCGCTGGCCTTCTTTTCGGCCAGCTCCTGGGCCTCGCCGATCTGGGTCTTGCAGCCGAGCCCGGACTGGCCGTTGATCTTCATCCCGCAGGAGCCGCAGATCGCGGCCCGGCAGGAGCAGCGCACGGCCAGCGAGCCGTCCTCGCGGTCCTTGGTCTGCAGCAGCGCGTCGAGGACCGAGAGCGAGGGCTCGAGCTCGACGTTGAACTGCTCCCAGTAGGGCCCCTCGCCGCTCTCCGGCTGGAACCTGCCGGACTTTGATCGTGTAGTCGGCCATCAGTAGGTCCTCGCTTCCGGTTGCCACTGGGTGATGGTCACCTCGGAGTAGGAGATCTCCGGGCCGTCGTCGGTCTGCTCGAGGTCGATGTGTTTGAGCCACTCCTCGTCGTTGCGCTCGGGGAAGTCGGTGCGGTACTGGGCGCCGCGGCTCTCCTTGCGCTCGAGCGCGGCGATGCAGGTGCACTCGGCGTTGTCGAGCATGTAGCCGAGCTCGATCGCCCCCAGCAGGTCCTGGTTGAAGACGCTGCCGTGGTCGTCGATGTAGGCGGTCTTCGCCTCCTCCTTGAGGCGGCGGACCGTCTCCAGCGCTTCCTGGATCCCGGCCTCGTCGCGGAAGACGGCGACCTTGCGCGTCCATCGTCTGGCCCAGCTCGAGCTTGATCTCGGAGACGCGGCGGCCGGAGCCCTTCTCGCGCGAGTTGATGTCGGCGATCATCGCCTCCTCGTCCTCGAGCACCTTGCTTGGAGGGCCGCGAGCCCTCGATCCGCTTGGCGCGGGCGGCGGCGTCGCGGCCGGAGCGCTTGCCGAAGATCAGCGTGTCGAGCAGCGAGTTGGCGCCGAGCCGGTTGCCGCCGTGGACGGAGACGCAGGCGGTCTCGCCGGCCGAGTAGAGGCCGGGGATGTCGGTGCGGCCGTCGACGTCGGTCTTGACCCCGCCCATCGTGTAGTGGTTGCCCGGCTTGATGTGGATCGGTTCGCGGGTGATGTCGACGCCGGCGAAGTCGCGGCCGACGAGGACGATCTCGCGCAGCGCCTCGTGCACGCGCTTTTTCGGCACCACGGTGATGTCGAGGGCGACGGTCCCGTCGGGGAAGCCGCGGCCCTCGTTGATCTCGGTCTGCTCGGCGCGGGAGACGACGTCGCGCGAGGCCAGCTCCATCTTGTTCGGCGCGTACTTCTCCATGAAGCGTTCGCCGTTCTTGTTCAGCAGGTGGGCGCCCTCGCCGCGGGCGCCCTCGGTGATCAGGAAGCCCTTGCCCGCCAGCGTCGTCGGGTGGTACTGGATCATCTCCATGTCCATCAGCTTGGCGCCGACCCGGTAGGCCATCGCGATCCCGTCGCCGGTGCAGATCAGGGCGTTGGTGGTCGGCTTCCAGACCTGGCCGTTGCCGCCGCAGGCGAGGATCACCGACTTCGCCTGGAACAGCTCCATCGAGCCGTCGGCGACGTTGCGGGTGACGACGCCGCAGCACTCGCCGTTCTCGTCGATCGCCAGCGCGGTGCTAGAACCACTCCTCGTAGCGGGCGACCTGCTCGGAATATTTCATCAGCTGCTCGTAGAGCACGTGCATGATCGCCTGGCCGGTGATGTCGGCGACGTAGTAGGTGCGGGCGGCGGAGGCGCCGCCGAAGGCGCGGGTCCCGAGCTTGCCCTCCTCGTTGCGGTGGAAGGTGACGCCGAGGTGCTCGAGGTGGAGGATTTCCTCCGGCGCCTCGCGGGTCATGATTTCGATCGCGTCCTGGTCGCCGAGGTAGTCGGAGCCCTTGATCGTGTCGAAGGCGTGCGACTCCCAGGAGTCGCCGGGGTTCAGCGCCGCGTTGATGCCGCCCTGAGCGGCGTTGGAGTGGGAGCGGACCGGGTGGACCTTGCTGATGATCCCGACCGACACGCCTTGCTCGGCGGCGGCGAGTGCGGCCCGCTGTCCGGCGAGGCCGGCACCGATTACGAGAACGTCATGGGTATGGCACGAGGCGCGGATGCTATAGAGCGGAAAATCCGACCCCGTAGTCGGGATTCGTCACACATCGGCTGGGGATCGGCGGCCTAGAGCCAGCGCTCGCCGAGGCGGCGGATCGCCGCCTCGCGAGAGCCGCGATCGCCGTCGGCGACGGTGTCGAAGTCGACGTTCTCGGCGAGGTCGTGCCACCAGTGGTAGTTGGCGGGCTGCTTGAGGTCGGTGCAGCCGGCGAGCACCGCGGTCTCGTAGCCGGCGGCGGCGGACTCGAGGCCGTCGGTGCCGTTGTGCAGGCGCAGGTTCGGGTAGAGCCAGATGCCGAGCTCCTCGGCCAGCCCGTCCATGAAGGCGAGCGAGCGCGCCGGGTACTCGCGCATCTTCAGGAAGCCCTCGCCGCGCAGGACCAGCAGGTGCGGGGAGCCGATCGACTCGAGGCAGAGGAAGAAGGTGCTCTCGCGTGGGCAGGCTGGGGAAGTGGCGCTCGCCGAAGGCTTTCATCCCCTCGCTGAAGGACTCCTCCGAGCCGGTCGAGAGCAGGATCACGCGGACGCCCGGGGGGCGGCGGCTCGGCGGCGAAGCGGCGGGCCAGGGCCAGCAGGGCGACGACCGAGGTGCCGTTGTCGTTGGCGCCGGGGACGACCTTGCGGGAGCCGATCTCGGCCATCGCCGCGGCCGAGCCGATGCCGAGCAGGAGGCCGAGCTTGGCGAGCAGCCGGCTGCCGGTCAGCGCGCCGAGCGCGGCCAGCAGCCGGCCCGCCGAGGACCGGCGCCATCAGCGGCGGGCTGGTGTCGGTCTTCTCGATCAGCCCGAGGCGGTCGGCGAGCGGCGGGATCGCCGGGTGGAAGACGAGGCCGGAGTGGGCGGAGTCGTGGTGGGCGATGACGACGACGGTCTGCTCGGCCTCGGGGTCGCCGAGCTCGCAGACGACGTTGTAGGTGGTGCGCTCGCGGCAGCGAGCCGGCGCAGGCGCCGCTGGCCGGGCGGGAAGTCGTCGGCGATCCCGGCGGCGCCGATCGCGCCGAGCAGCGCCCCCGAGCAGGCGCCGCCCGCGCAGCGCCGCGAGCGCCGCCGAGCGCGCCGAGCGCGGCGCCGATCCCGAGCGGCCACCAGTAGGTGCCGTGCGCGGGCTCGGCCTCGATCCGCGCCTCGGCGCCCTGCTCGGCGAAGCTGGCCGACCAGCCACTCGGCGGCGCGCCGCTCGCCCTCGGAGGCCGAGGGGCGGTAGATCCGCTCCAGTTCCTCGAGCCGCTCGCGCAGCCAATCTCGTCTCGCTGGCCATCTGGCCAGAGCAAGCGCTACCCGCTTACCATTGGCGCGATGCTCGGAGGCGGCTCGCTCACGCTGTTCCACGTTCGCGGGATCCGGATCGCGGTCGACTGGTCCTGGTTCCTGATCCTCTTCTTCCTGATCTTCAGCATGTCGCGCGCCTACGGCGACGCGCTCGGCGAATCGAGCACGGCGCCGACCCCTTCGCCCTCGCCCTCGCCAGCGCCGCTCGGCTTCTTCGGCTCGATCCTCCTGCACGAGCTCGGCCACGCCTTCGCGGCGCTGCGGCGCGGGATCGGGATCAGCCAGCATCCAGCTCTGGATCTTCGGCGGCGTCGCCCAGCTCGACCGCGAGTCCGACAGCCCGCGCGACCGAGTTCGAGGTCGCCGTCGCCGGCCCGGCGGTCACGCTCGGCCTGATCGGCGTCTTCTACCTGGTCGGCTCGGCGATCGCCGGCGTTCGGCGAATTCGGCCACGTCTTCCGCGCTGGCGGTCGAATTCCAGACCGACGCCGGCGTCTCCGGGGTCGTCTCGCTGTTCGCCTGGCTGGCGCGATCAACGCCCTGCTGCTCGTCTTCAACCTGCTCCCGGCCTTCCCGATGGACGGCGGCCGGATCGCCCGCGCCTTCATCTGGTGGCGGACCGGCAACCGCAACACAGGCGACCCGGATCGCCGCCGACGATGGGCCGCGCCTTCGGCTACCTGTTCATCGGCGGCGGCCTCGCGCTGGTCGCCGATCGGCGACTTCTTCAGCGGCATCTGGCTCGGCCTGATCGGCCTGATGATCGGCGGCGCCGCCCGCGGCGCCGCGATGCAGACGGCGCTGACCAGCCGCATCGACGGCATCCGCGTCGCCGACGTGATGGACCGCGAGCCGGTCACGATCCCCGGCGACATCAGCGTCGAGCAGGCCCTCGACGAGTACTTCCTGCGCTACCGCTGGCCCTGGTTCCCGGTCGTCGACGCCGCCCACCGCTTCCTCGGCCTGCTCGCAGCGCGACCGCGCCGACGAGGTCCCCGAGGTCTCCCGCGCCAGCTCCCACGTCTCCGAGCTGGTCGACGCCGACCGCGGCCTCTTCGTCCGCGACGACACCCCGCTCGACGCCCTGCTCTCGAACCAAAACCTGCGCCGCTTCGGCGCCCTGATGGCGGTCGACGCCGACGGCCGCCTCAGCGGCGTGATCACGGTCGAGCAGGTCGGCCGCGCCCTCCGCGACACCTAGCCAGCTCAGCGCGGGACGAAGCGGTAGACCGGGCCTTCGAGGGAGGTCACGTAGAGGCGGTGCCTGGTGTCTTCGCCGAACGAGCTGGGGGAGGGGACGGAGATCCCGAGCTTCTTCTCGCCGCCGGCCCGCTTGAAGTGGGGGACGAGACTGCGCAGCTCTCCCTCGCAGAAGTCGGCGTAGACGTAGCGCCTATATAGAGAGCGCAGCTTCGGGTCGGCGACCACGTAGCCGCCGGTCACCGAGCAGCTGCCGCCACGGCTGTGCGGGTAGGCGAGGATCGGCTTCACGGTCCCGCCCGGATCGGACGTGCCGCTGTTTTCTTCGTCGTAGGGCGTCAGGCCCTCGATCGCGTCCCAGCCGAAGTTGGCCCCAGCGGCGCGGCCGACCGTCAGGTAGTCGATCTCCTCGAACTCGTTCTGGCCGACGTCGCCGATCGCGAGCCGCGGCTGCGGCCCGGTCACCGTGTCGAAGGAGAAGCGGAACGGGTTGCGGAGCCCGTAGCTGTAGATCTCGTCGCGCCCCGGCCTGCCGACGAACGGGTTCGTGGCGGGGACCGAGTAGGGCCTGCCGCCGCTGGCCCGGGGGTCGATCCGCAGCAGCTTGCCGAGCAGGGTCTCCCTGCTCTGGGCGTTGTTCGGCGGGTCGCCGCCGGAGCCGCCGTCACCGGTCCCGAAGTAGAGAAGGTTGCCGAGGAACTGCAGCTGGCCGCCGTTGTGGTTGGAGTTCTCGGCGTGCGGGATCGAGATCACGCTGCGCCGCGAGCTGGCCAGCGCCCGGGTAGCGCTGCGGCGCTCGAACTCGTCGATGCGGATGCTGCCGGCGCCGTCCGTGTAGTAGACGTAGAAGCGCTTGCTCTGCGCGTAGTCGGGCGGGAAGGCGACCGAGAGCAGCCCCCGCTCACCACCGTCTTGGACGATGCCGCCGATCTCCAGGAAGGGCTTGGGGAGCCGCCTGCCGTTGCGCAGGACCTCGATCCGCCCGGGTTGCTCGACGACGAACAGGAGCTGCGGGAAGCCGGGGGCGCCGGTGACGTAGACCGGCTGCTCGAACTGCCCGATCTTCTTCAGCGCGACCCCACGCCCCGGCGCTGGCGGTGGCGCCGGTTCCGGCGGCGTTGCCCTCGGAGGTCGAGTCGGCAGCGCCGCAGGCCGGCAGCGCCAGCGAGGCGAGGAGAACCGCGACGACTGTCGCTGCGAGGGAGGGCCGGCGCATCGTCGCCCTGCTACCCCGGGCGGTGATTGCTATTCGCCGGCGCCGATTTCGACGACTTCGCCGTCGTCGGTGACTTCGGTTTCCGGCAGCTCGGAGGTGATCTCGGCGGGGAAGGTGCCCTCGGGCACGCCTCCGCCCGGCGTCTCGGCCTTCACCTGGGTCCCCAGTCCCGCGCCGATCCGGTAGCCGGACCTTCCAGTCGCCGGCTTTGACCGCGCTCAGCTTCCAGAGGGCGGTCGCGGTCTGGTTCGGCTTCAAGGGGCCGAGGGCGAAGGTCTTGCGGTTGGAGGTCGAGGCGCCGCCCGGTTCCGAGGAGCCCTCGAAGCGCGGGTACGATTCCGCCAGCACCCAGACCGGGCGATCGGCCTGCGCCAGCCCCGGCTGCGGATCGTGGATCCCGAAGGGCAGCGAGGAGTCGCGCCCCTCCTCGTCGTCGACCCCGATCGTCACCGTCACCGTCGGCACCGTCTCGTCCCCCGTGTTGCGGACCGCGAGCCGGAGCATCGAGGTCTGGCCGAGTCGCTGCTCGCTCGGGAAGCTGGCGTCGACCACCTTCAATTGGTAGGTGCCGGCGCGCTCGTTCGAGTCCGACGAGGATTCCCCGCCGCAGGCGGCAAGCAACGCCGCCACCGCCACAGCGGCCAACCCGGTCGCCGCGGTTCGGAGGCGGGTGCGCCGGTGATGTCTTCCGGTCCCCCGCAAAGCGGCCCGAACATACCATGGGCTTTCCCAGCATCCGGGCGGTTTTCGGCCGTTGGATCGCATTAGCCTGATCTCAATACGCGTCTAACGGAAGGGGCTGATCGATCCCATAGACTCCGGCGGCAGGGGCGTCGCGGGAGTGCGATGCCCCGTCTGGAGGAGCAGATGGTCGGATCCGCGGTGAACAGGGCATTCCTGCCCGCCAAGTCTGTGTTCGAAACGGTCGGGGAGATGATGCTCCTGACCGGGCGTACGATCGTTTCCGCGGTCAGGCCGCCGTACCCCTACGGCGAGGAGTTCATCGGCCAGTTCCTCTTCGCGCTGCAGCTCTGCTGGTTTCCTCTGCTGGTCTCGACGGTGGCCTTCGGCTTCGGCGCCCCGGGCCTGCAGGCGGCCAACTTCCTCTCGCTGTTCGGCGCCCTCGACCGGCTCGGCGGCTTCTTCGTGCTCGCCTCGATCCGCGAGTTCGCGCCCTTCGTCACCGCCGTCGTCGTCGCCGGCGTCGCCGGCACCGCGATCACCGCCGATCTGGGGGCCCGGAAGATCCGCGAGGAGCTCGACGCCCTGCAGGTGCTCGGCGTCGACCCGATCAAGAACCTGGTCGTGCCGCGCTTCCTGGCCCTGATGCTGATCACCGGCCTGCTCGACATCTACGCCCTGGTCTTCGGGATCAGCGGCGGCATCCTCACCGAGATGCTCTACAACCAGCCGCTCGGCGGCTTCTTCGCCACCCTCTTCTCCAACGCCTCGATCACCGATCTCTGGGGCTCGGTCATCAAGTGCACCCTGTTCGGCGCCCTGATCGCGGTCGTCTGCTCGTACAAAGGGATGACCGCCTCCGGCGGTGCCGCCGGCGTCGGCCGCGCCGTCAACGAGGCCGTGGTGATCTCGTTCATGGGCGTCTTCGCCTTCAACTACGTCTTCACCCAGACCCTGCTCGCCACCAACCCCGAGCTGCAGACGATCCGATGAGCGAATGGCTCGCAGTCCCGCGCGGCTGGCTCGACTCCTTCGGGGAGATCGCCCGCTTCAGCTCCCGCGTCGCCGGCCTCGTCTACTCCGGCCGCGTCTTCCGCTTCTTCGGCGAGAGCCTGCGCCAGGCCGGGATCCTGATCCTCGGCTCGGCGCTGATCATCTGGGGCCTCGTCTTCACCCTCGGCCTGCAGTGCGGGATCGAGGGCGCCTACCTGCTGCGCGCCCAGGGCGCGCCCGCCTATGCCGGCGTCTTCTCGGCCTGGTGCGACCTGCGCGAGATCATGCCCTACGCCTTCGGCTACATGCTCGCGGCCAAGGTCGGGACCGGGATCGTCGCCGAGCTCGGGGCGATGCGGATCTCCGACGAGATCGACGCCCTCGAGGTGATGGGCGTGCCGCCCGTCACCTTCCTCTGCGCGACCCGCCTGCTCGCCGCCTGGATCACCTTCCCCTTCATGTACCTGGTCGGGATCGGGATCATGTACCTGGCCAGCTACCTGGCCGTGGTCGAGCAGATCGGCGACGTCTCCTCGGGCGGCTACTTCCTGATCTTCTGGATGTTCCAGAACCCCCCCGACCTCATATTCAGCCTGACCAAGGGCATGGTGATGGCGACCGCGATCGTGCTGGTCGGCTGTTACTACGGCTACACCGCCTCGGGTGGGCCGGTCGGGGTGGGGACCGCGACCGCGAAGTCGATGGTCCTCAACATCGTCTTAGTTCACATCATCGGGATGCTCGGGACCCTTGTCTTCTGGGGGGCAAACCCGCGGGCGCCAATAGGAGGCTGACGTGTCGATAGAGGACGAGAACCGCAGGGAAGAAGAGCAGCTGCAGGACGAGGCCGTGATGGGCGGCGAAGAGCCGCCGGAGATCGGCGAGCCCGCCGTGCCTCCGCGCCCGGCCGACGACACCGGCCCCTACATCAGCGACGACGGCGCGATGATGGGCCGCGACTTCGTGATCCCCGGCGTCGACCCGGCCGAGCACGATCCCTACCGCTTCCACACCGGCCGCAAGCGCGACCACGGCGGCACCGACGCGATCGAGATCATCGACCTCGTCAAACAGTTCGGCCGCGCCCGCATCCTCAACGGCCTCAACCTCGGCCTCCCCGAGGATCAGGTCTCGATGGTGCTCGGCCCCTCGGGAACCGGCAAGAGCGTGCTGATCAAGCACATCGTCGGCCTCCTCTACCCGGACTCCGGCGACGTCCTCGTGCACGGGGAGTCGATCCCCAACATGACCGACGACGAACTCTTCGAGGTCCGCAAAAAGTTCGGCCTGCTGTTCCAGGACGGCGCCCTCTTCGGATCGATGAACATCTACGACAACGTCGCCTTCCCGCTGCGCCAGCACACCGACAAAGGCGAGGAGGAGATCGGCGAGATCGTCAACCGCCGGCTCAAAGAGGTCGGCCTCTCCGAGGCGACCTACAAGATGCCGAACGAGCTCTCCGGCGGGATGCGCAAGCGCGCCGGCTTCGCCCGGGCGCTGGTCCTCGAACCGGCGATCGTGATGTTCGACGAGCCCGACTCCGGCCTCGACCCGGTCCGCACGGCCCTGCTCTGCGAGCTGATCCGCGAGGTCCACGCCGAGAACGGCGGCTGCTACCTGGTGATCAGCCACGACCTCGGCACCGCCCGCCGCATCGCCGACTTCATCGCCGTGCTCTGGAGCGGCAAGATCGTCGAGTCGGGCCCGAAAGAGGAAGTCTTCAACTCCAGCAACCCGTTCGTCAACCAGTTCCTCCACGCGGACATCACCGGTCCGCTGTCGATGGACTGAGTGAAGCTCGCTCGCTGGCTCGGAGCGGCCGCCGCCTGGGCGGCCCGTAACGCGAAGCCGGTTCTCGCCTTCGCCGCGGTCCTGGCGATCGTCGCGGCGGTGGGGGCGACGCGGATCCCGACCGACGCCGGGATCGGCACCCTGGTCGACTCCGACACCGAGACCTTCGAAGCGACCGAGGACGTCAAGCAGACGTTCGGCGAAGAACCGGTGGTGGTGCTGGCCCGCGGCGACCTGCCGGAACTGATCCTCACCGACAACATCTTCCGGTTGCTGAGGCTCGAGGGCTGCCTGGCGGGGAAGGTGCCCAAAGGCGGCAAGGCGCTGCCGGGCCCCTGCACCGAACTGGCGGAGATGGAACCGGTCGAGTTCGTCGCCGGGCCCGCCACCTTCCTCAACGAGGCGGTGGTGCAGATCGAGACGCAGCTGCGCAACCTGGCGGCGCGGGTGCCGGCCGCGCGCTTCCAGGAATTCCTCCTCGCGGTGGCCACCCGCTACGGGATCACCAGCGTTCCCACCCTCGACGACGAACAGTTCGTCGCCACCGTCGTCTTCGACCTCGCCCGGCCCCGGGGCACCCCCAAGGCGCGGCTCTCCTACCTCTTCCCGAACAGCCACACGGCGCAGATCGTCGTCCGCCTAAGCCCGATCTCAGCGACACCGAACGCCACCGGGCGCTGGAGCTGATCAAGGCCGCGGTGGCCGAAACCACCCCGCGCAAAGCCTGCGCCGAGCACGGCGAGCCGGCCCCCTGCTTCGAGCTCGACGGCGGCAGCTACGTGGTCTCCGGGGCACCGGTCGTAGTCGACGGGCTGGCGCGGGCGCTGAAGGACGCGCTGCTGCTGCTGTTCGCGGTCGCGGTGGTGGTGATGGCGGCGACCCTGCTGCTGGTCTTCCGCTCGCGCCTGCGGCTGCTGCCGCTGGCGATCGCGCTGGCCGCGGCGGCGCTGACCTTCGGGCTGCTCGGCCTCGTCGGCGGCACCCTGACGATGGCCTCGATCGCGGTCCTGCCGATCCTGATCGGGCTTGCGGTCGACTACGCGATCCAGTTCCAGGCCCGCTACGACGAGCTCGGCGACGCCCGTCAGGCGGCCGCCCGCGCCGCGGGCGGCCGACGATCGCGATCGCCTGCCTCGCCACCGCCGCCGGCTTCCTCGCCCTGCTGCTCTCGCCGACGCCGATGGTGCGCGGCTTCGCGCTGCTGCTGATCGCCGGCGTCGCGATCGCCTTCGCGCTCGCGCTCACCGCAGGCTCCGCCGCGCCTCAGCCTGCGCCGTGTCGAGTTTCTCAACGCAGGGGTTGAGCAACTCGACACGCGCGGCCCGGATCGGCGGGGCGCTGCTCGACTTCGCGATCGCGCGGCGGGTCGCGGTGCTGAGCGTCGGCCTGGTGCTGGCGGTGGTCGGTTGGGGGGTCGGGACCCAGATCGAGACGGTCTCCGACGTCCGCACCCTGGCCCCGCAGAACATCGGTGCGATTCGCGACCTCAACGAGCTCCAGGACGCGACCGGGGTCTCCGGCGAGCTCGACGTCAGCATCGAATCCGACGACCTCGCCGACCCGGCGACGATCGAGTGGATGGCCGCGTTCAAGCGCCGCGTCCTCCACGCCAACGGGTTCAGCGGCGAAAACCCCAGCTGCCTGGAGGCCGAGATCTGCCCTGGCCCGGCGCTCTCGGACTTCCTCGTCCGCGAAGGCGACACGCCGACCCGGCGGGGGATCGAGGCGACGCTGGCGGCGCTCTCCCCGTACGCCCTGCGCCAGGTGGCTCCGCTCGATGCCGACGGCGAGCTCGGCGACGAGGCGCTGATCAGCTTCGGGATCCGCGCCCAGTCGCTGCAGGACCAGCAGGCGCTGGTCGACCGCGTGCGCTCGGAGATCGGCGAGACCGGCAGCCCGGGCGGGCCGCCGCCGGGAGTCGAGGTCGAGGCTCGCCGGGCTGCCGGTGATCGCCGCCGAATCGGCCTCCGACCTCTCCTCCAGCCGCTACTGGCTGACCCTCGCCGGCCTGATCGCGGTCGCGCTGGTCCTGCTCGTCGCCTACCGCTCGCCGCGGCGAGCGCTGGTGCCGCTGGCGCCGACCCTGCTGGCCACCGGCTGGGCCTCGCTGCTGCTCTGGGCGACCGGGATACCGCTCAACCCGATGTCGGCGGCGCTGGGGGCGCTGACGATCGCGATCGCCACCGAGTTCGGGGTGATCCTCAGCGGCCGCTTCCACGAGGAGGGGGGAGGGACCGGCGCCGCCGAGCCCGCCCTGCGCCGCGCCTACGCCCGCACCGGCACCGCCGTGCTCGCCTCCGGCGTCACCGCGATCGCCGGCTTCGCGGTGTTGATCGCCAGCGACATCCGCCTGCTGCGGGACTTCGGCTTCGTCACCGTTATCGACCTCGCCGCCGCCCTGCTCGGGGTGATGGTGGTGCTGCCGGCGCTGCTGGTCTGGCTCGAGGAGCGCTGAGGTGCGCGACCGTTACTCGATCTTCGTCGGGCTCGTCTTCGTCGCCCTGGTCGCGATCGCCGCGATCAACACGCTCGGCGGCGACGGCGGCGACATCCTCGGCCTCGACCGCCAGGACGATCGCTGGGCGCTGCCCGAGTTCGCCGTTCCGCTCGCCGGCGGCGGGCTCGAAGGCGACGCCAACCTCGCCCAGGACGACTGCGAGCAGGCCGCCGTCCCCTGTCCGGACGACGCCCGCCGGACCCCCGCCTGCCAGCTCGCCACCCCGGGCGCGCTGCGAATCTGCGACTACTTCGACCGGCCGCTGGTGATCTCGTTCTGGTTCACCAAAGGCGGCGACTGCACCGCCCAGCAGGACGTGGTCGACGCGGTCTACCGGCGCTACCGTGGCCGGGTGAACTTCGTCTCGCTCGACATCCGCGACGATCGCGACGAGCTTCGCGAACTGGTCCGCGACCACGGCTGGCGGATGCCGGTCGGCTACGACCGCGACGGCGCCGTCGCCGGCCTCTACCGGGTCGGCGTCTGCCCGACCTTCGCCTACGTCTACCCCGGCGGCACCCTGCAGAGCGCCGGCCTCGGCGACCTCACCGAGCCGCAGCTGAGCAACCGGGTCGAGCAGCTGCTGGCGGCGACCCGCACGGCCCAGGAGCGATGAGGGCGGCGCCGCACAAGGGCTGGGTGGTGCCCTGGCTGGAGGGGGAGTTCCCCGGCCTCGGGGTCCTCTGGGTCGAGGTCGACGGCAGCGAGGGACGCAGCCCGGAGCCGGTCCGCCAGCGCCTCCGTGAGCTCTCCGACCGCATCTACGGACCACAGGCGATCCGCCTGCGCGAACAGCCGGTCCCCTGGTCCTACCGGGTCTTCTTCCGCCAGGTCGGGATCGACCCGGACATCACCCGGACCCCGGTCGAGCAGCTGATCTTCGAGCGCCTCCACGACGGCGGCTTCAAGAGCAAGGGCCTGCCGGCCGACGCGCTGACGATCGCCACGGTCGAAACCGGGGTGGCGCTGCGCGTCTTCGACGCCGACCGCTTGCAGGGGCGGATCTGCATCCGCGAGTCGATGCCCGAGGAGCAGATGCCGGGCCTCGGCGAGCTGGAGTCGGCGACGCTGGTGCTGGCCGACGAGGCGAACACGATCGGACTTCTGTTCGGCGCCACCGCGGTCTCCTGCGCGGTCGGACCTGCGACCAAGCGAATCGCGATCGCCGCGATCACGGTCGGCAGCGTCGCCCGGATGGCGGTCGAGGAGGCACTGTGGGTCGCCGCGGAGACGGTCGCCGACACCTGAGCGCTACCCGCGCGCTTAACCATTTCCTCGCTTGCGGTGCCGAATTCGTGATCTAGACTCGGTCCGAGGCGTATGCAGCAGACTCTCGCAAGAGACGGTTTCGCAGCGCTCGTCCCCGGTATCGACGAGCGCCCCGCGCGCGCCCAGTTGCGCGCCCAGATCGGCCGCTTGGAGCTCGAGCTGGCCGGGCTCACCGCCGAGGCCTTCGGCCGGGTCGAGCTCGACGGTCCCGCCGGTCCGTCGCCGTCGGGGCCACCGCGCGCGCTCGACCTCGGAGGGCTCGAGCGGACCCGCGACGAGCTCGCCGAGCGGGTCGGCGGCGCCCGTCAGGCGCTGCGCCGGCGGGCCGGCGAGGAAAACGCCAGCCGCGAGCTGCTGCGGGCGATGCAGGAGCACCCCGCCGACTACAAGTGGGTGCGCGTGACCCGGGCCGAGATCGGCGAACCTGGCTGCGGCAACTGGCACAGCAAACCGCGGCTCGGGCCGCTGGGGATGCTGATGGGCTGGTGGCAGGTCAAGGTCTCCTCCGGATGTCCGTTAGCCGGGCGGCTTGCGGCCGTTGAGCGCTGAACGGAAGAAACGGCCCGCCCCCAAGCAGCCGGCCCGCCGCGTCGCCGCGCCGGACGAGCGCCCGCCGGCGCCGTGGGGGAAGTTCCCGCTCGCCGAGCTGGTGATCTTCGCCGGGATCGTCGCCCTGATCGTCGGCGTCGTCGGCCAGAGCCAGACCGCGATCGGCGCCGGCGTCGTCCTCGCCGGGCTGGGCGGGCTCGAGGTGGCGGTCCGCGAGCACTTCGCCGGCTACCGCTCCCACACCACCCTGCTGGCGGGGATGGCCTTCGTGGTCACCGTCGGGCTCGCCTTCTACGTCGCCGACCAGATCCTCGCGGTGGCGCTGGGGATCGGCGCCGCCGTCTTCGCCGTCGTCTTCTTCCTCGCCCGGCGCGCCTTCCAGCGTGCTTCCGGCGGCCTCAGCTTCCGGGTCGGCGGGATGCGCGGCTGAGGAGGGACCGAAGGCCGGCCCCTCCTCGCCGGGGCGCTAGGCGGTTACCGGGGCGCGCCCGCCGGTGGTGCGGGCGGCCAGCTCGGTGGAGAGCAGGCGCCGCTGGCGCGAGGTCAGGGTCCCGAGCTGCTTGTTCTCGTTCAGCGAGAGCGGCAGGAGGAACTTGCGGGCGCGGGTGCGGCCCCAGCGGCGCTGGCTGGTCAGCAGCTCGGAGATGGTCATGCTCTCGGTCTCCCAAGGGCACTCGCGGACCACGTCCGAGGCTTCCAGGTCGCCACGTCCGATCGCCCGCTTCAGCTCGGCGCGCGCGAGGCGCACGGTATTGGCGCGTTCGAGGGCCCTCATGTGCTGCGGCGCCTCCACCGGGGTAGCCATCGTCGTTGCGGGTGCCATTGCGGCAGCGTCCACTGGTACTCCTCCCTTCAAAGGAATAAGTCAACTGGGTATCTCGCCAAACGAGACTTGGCTCGGGGCCCTGGCCTGTCGGACGGGATGACTGTCCGAACTCCCGGCCGGTTCGTCGGGCGAGGAGGCCAAGCTATGCCGCGGGGACGGGGGCCGTCAACCCGCCACCTGCGAAACGGCGACCGGCCCGGTCGCTAAGAGCAACAATTTCGTCACAGCGAAATCGGTTGCGGAAACAGAGAAGGCTGAAAGTACCCAGGACGGGGGATGTCAAATCCTGGTGAACGCCCCTACGAGCGCGGAAGGTCCGGGAAGTCCTCGATCACCCGGGCGATCGTCCCCAGGGCGCCGTCGAGGTGCTCGCGCTCATGGGTCGCCATCAGGCTGGTCCGCAGCAGCGCGCCGCCGGGCGGAACCGCCGGGTGGATCGCCACGTTGGTGTAGACGCCGTTGTCGAACAGCGCTTTCCAGAGCAGCACCGCCTGCCAGTCGTCGCCGCAGACCACCGGCACGACCGGGGTCGTCGCCACGGTGCCGTCGGGCAGGGTCCCGGGCTCGATCACCTTCAGCCCGAGATGGCGCAGCCCCTCGCGCAGGTACTCGGCGTTGTCCAGCAACCGGGTGAACAGCTCCGGGCCGTCCTCGCGGATCGCCCGCAGCGCCGCCAGCGCCGCGCCGACCGCGGCCGGCACCGCGGAGGCGCTGAAGATGAAGGAGCGCGAGGAGACCCGCAGGTACTCGATCACGTCGGCCGGGCCGGCGATGAAGCCGCCGCAGGAGGCGAGGCTCTTGGAGAAGGTGCCCATCCGCAGGTCGACCTCGTCCTCCAGACCGAACAGCTCGCAGGCGCCGGCGCCGCGGGCGCCGAGCACCCCCGCGCCGTGGGCCTCGTCGACCATCAGCCGGGCGCCGTAGCCCTTGCAGAGCTCGACGATCCGCGGCAGGTCGCAGACGTCGCCCTCCATCGAGAAGACGCCGTCGACGATCACCAGGACGCCGCCGCCGTCCGTGGCCGCGCGCTGCAGCATCTTCTCCAGCTTGTCCATGCGGTTGTGGCGGAAGGGGCGCAGCTTGGCGCCGGAGAGGCGGCAGCCGTCGAGGATCGAGGCGTGGTCGCCGGAGTCGCAGATCACCGTGTCGCCGGGGCCGAGGATGGTCCCGATCGCGCCGAGGTTGGACTGGTAGCCGGTCGTGTAGACGATCGCGTCCTCGGTCCGCATCCACTCGGCCAGCTCGCGCTCGAGGTCGACGTGCAGCGGCGTCGTCCCGTTCAGCAGGCGCGAGCCGGTGACCCCGGTCCCGTAGGTCTCGAGCGCGTCGCGGGCGGCCTGCTTGACCCGCTCGTCGCCGGTCAGCCCCAGGTAGTTGTTGGAGCCGAGCATGATCGTCTCCCGCCCCTCCATCTCGACCACCGGGCCGGCCTGGGAGGTCAGCAGGCGGAAGTAGGGGAGAAGGTCGTGCTCTTTGGCCGCTTCGAGCTGCTCCAGCCGGTCGTGGCTGCGGGCCTTCTCGAAGACGTCGACCGGGGCCTTCGCGGTCTCGCTCATCGAACAAGAGTGTAGGTTGCGGCCCGATGGGAAGCGTGACGATCCGGCCGGTGGGGAACCGGCGCGAGCTGAAGAGGTTCGTCAAGGTCCCCTTCCACCTCCACCGCGACCACCCGCAGTGGGTCGCGCCGCTGATCTTCGAGCGGATGGCGTTCCTCGATCCCGGCAAGAATCCCTGGTTCGAGCACGGCGAGGCACAGTTCTTCCTCGCCGAGCGCGACGGCGAGCCGGTCGGGCGGATCAGCGCCCACCTCGACCGCCGCTGGGACGAGTACCAGGGCGGCAGCGACGCGATGTTCGGCTTCTTCGAGACCACGGAGGACCCGGAGGTCGCGAAGGCGCTGATCGACGCCGCCACCGGGTGGGCGACCGGGCAGGGGCGCGAGCGGATCCTCGGACCGATGGACTTCACCACCAACGACGAGATCGGGATCCTGATCGAGGGCTTCGAGCGGCGGCCGATGATCCTCGAGCCCTGGCACCCGCCCTACTACCGCGAGCTGGTCGAGGGGCAGGGCTTCGAGAAGACGATGGACGTCCTGATGTGGGAACTGCAGTTCGGCGACCTCAAAGAGGGCGAGGAATTCGACCCCTCGATCCACGCCGCCGCGAAGAAGGCGCTGGACGACGAAGGGATCACGATCCGCAACATGCGCAAGCGCGACATGGCGGCCGAGGTGCGGCGCTTCATGGACGTCTACAACGAGGCCTGGGGCGACAACTGGGGCTTCGTCCCGATCACCGACGCCGAGGTCGAGTTCCAGGCGAAGAACCTGAAGCAGGTGCTGGACGAGGACTGGACCTTCATGGCCGAAAAGGACGGCGAGGTGGTCGGGGCGGCGCTGACCCTGCCCGACATCAATCAGGTGATGGCGAAGCTGAACGGGCGCCTGCTGCCCTTCGGCTGGGCCAGGTTCCTGCTCGGCAAGCGCAGGATCGACCAGCTGCGGGTCTTCGCGCTCGGTGTCACCCACGCCTACCGCCACACCGGCGTCGCCGCCGGCCTCTACCTGCGGCACCTCGAGGAGGCGGCGAAAGCCGGCGCCATCGAAGGCGGCGAGATGGGCTGGATCCTGGAGACGAACAAGGCGATGAACCGGGCGATGGAAGGGATGGGCGGCAAGGTCGTCAAGCGGTACCGGCTGTACGAGCGGGCCTTGTAGGGAGGCGCCGGGCCGGTTGGCAAAGAGCGCAGTTTGCGGTGAGGGCTCCGGGAGTGACCTGGAGCGTCGCTAGAGTCGAGGCGGTGAGCGAGCTCGACTTAGACGGCGAGATCGTGGCCGAGGAAGACGCCCAGCCGCGCGAGGCCACCGATCCGGTGCGCGCCCTGCCGGCGCCCTACGAGGCACCCGCGCTGCCGGTCCTCCGAGCCGAAGTCCGCACCGCCGCGATCGCCGCCGCCGGCGGCGTCCTCGCCGGTGCCGCCACCGTCGCCGCGGTCCGCGCCGTCAGCGCGGTCGGCTCGAAGTCGCGCTCGCCGCGGCGGATCGGCCGCCGCCGTGCCGACCGTCCCAACGTCGTCGCCAGCCGCTCCTTCCTCGTCGACGTCCACCTGCTCGGCAGGTAGCCGTGGAAGTCGAAGCGCGGCCGTCCTCGCCGTTCCGGCTGGGACGGGGGAGCTCCGACGGCACCCTGAGAATCCGCACCCGGATCGCCACCCGGTTGCTGCACGTGGAAGGGACCCCGGTGCTGGTGCGGGCCTGGGAACCGGGTCCCGGCCGGCTGAAGCTGCGGGCGGAGGGGCTCGACCCGCGAACCGTGACCCTGCCGCTCGGCGGTGAGGAGGCGCGCCCGGCGGGGCCCGAGCAGCTGCGGCTGGCGCTCGAGCGGATGCGCTTCGCGCTCGCGGTCGACGACGACCTCGGCGAGTTCCAGCGCCGCTTCCGCCGGGACCCCCTGGTCGGGCCGCTGATCCGGCGCCTGCCGGCCCACCGGCCGCTGCGCAAGCCGTGGCCCTGGGAAGCGCTGGCGACCGCGGTCGTCGGGCAGCTGATCGAGGCCGACCGGGCGGCGCGGATCGAGCGCCGCATCGTCGGCCGCTGGGGAGCGCGGGTGGGGGAGGGACGGACGGCGCTGCGCGACGTCCCCACGGCGGCGGCGATCGCCGGCCGGGCGCCGGCCGAGCTCGCCTCGATGGACCTCGCCCCGGTCCGCGCCGCCGCCCTGCGGCGGGTCGCCGAGGAGGTGGCCCGCGGCCGCTGCCGGATCGATGACCCGGCCGGCGACCGCCGCCTGCTCTCGATCTCCCAGATCGGCCCCTGGACCGTCCAGTGCCTGCGGCTCTTCGGGCGCGGGGAGATGGACGCGCTGCCGGCCGGCGACCTCGGCTACATCAAGCTGGTCGGCCGCCTGGCCGGGCTCGGCCGCCGCGCCACCGTCCCGGAGGTCGAAGAGTTCTACGCGCCGTACGAGCCCTACCGCGGCCTGGTCGGCTCGCTGACCCTGTCCGGCCTGCACCATCTGGTCGCCCAGGGGCCGCCGCTGCGGCTCGCCGCCTGAGCGCTCTAGGGCGTGGCGCCGGCCAGGTACTCGTCGAGCCGCTTCGGCTGCTCGGTGTCCTCGTAGACCTCGTACTCGCGCAGGAGGCCCCAGGAGATGCGGCCCCAGAGCACGTAGCGGTTCTCGTAGACCCGCTCGCCGCCGGGGGCATCGAGGTGAATGTGGCCGCGGACGCAGATCGTCTGCCGCCAGGGGAAGCCCTGCAGGACGACCTCGTCCGGGTAGATCTGCAGGCCGGTGTCGACGAAGCGCTGCAGCCAGCGCTCCAGGTTCTCCCGGCCCTGCATCTCCGCCGACCAGGAGCTGCTTCCCGGGAAGCGGAACTTGACGTCCTTCGCATCCATTTTCAGCGTCGGTCCGATGTCCCCGGCGCGCAGGCGCTCCATGTTTCGGGTGATCATCATCTTGGCAAGCCGCGAAAGCATTGGCGCCCCTTTTTCGGTCGTTGGCGAAGGGAAGGCTAGCCCTTGACGGGCGCTAGCCGGCGATGCGGCGCAGCTCGGCCGGGCCCAGCAGCGCCACCAGGGTCGAGCCGTCGACCACCGCTAGCCCGCCCTTGCGCAGCTTCGCCCGCGCCCCGGTCAGCCGCGCCACCTCGGCCGAGAAGTCGGGCTCGTGGCCGACCAGGAGGACGTCGCCCCGGCCGGCCGCCAGGGAGAGCGAGTCGAAGCCGCCGCCGCACAGCTCGCCGGCGGTCTCGGGCTCGATTCCGAGCTCCGCACAGGCGAGCCGGGCGGTTTCGGCGGCGCGCAGCTTCGGGCTGGTCAGGCAGGTGTCGATCCGCCTGCCCAGAGCGGCCAGCGCCCGGCCCGCGTCGCGACCCTGGCGCTTCCCCTTTTCGGTCAGCTCTCGGCCCGAATCGTCATCGGCGCGGTCTTCGGCGTCTCCGTGTCGGAGCAGGTAAATCATGAGGGGAAGGTTTGTCGATCATGTCGGATGGCTAGCATCTCGTTCGAATGCCGACCTCTTTTGGCCGACGTTTCCTGGTCCTTGCGCTCGCCCTGGCCGCCCTCCTGGTGGCCCCGGTCGCGGCGACCCCTGCCGGAAAGATCGTCCTCTACGGGGGCGATTCCGGCTCGCACCTGACCCTGACGACGAGCGGCGACAGGGTCGTCGCCGAAGGGGTCATGTCGGGGACCCATCCGCTCGGGTGCTGGCTGCGAGCCGACCGGATGAAGGCCGTCTGCCCGACCAATCGCGCCGGCTCGATCGAAGTGGTGATGGGCCCCGCCGGCGACTTCGTCGAGGTCGCCGACCCGATGCCGCTCTCCCTCACCGCCTACCTCGGCGCCGGCTCCGACAAATTCATCGGCAACGCCGAGCGCGACACCTGCTTCTCCCAGGGCTCCCGGCGCAACCGCTGCGTCGGCGGCGCCGGCGACGACATCTGCATCACCGGGATGCGCAACAGCGACTGCGTCGGCGGCCCCGGCGACGACTACTGCCGCCACCAGTTCGGCAGCGACGGCTGCTGGGGGGGCCCGGGCGACGACGTCTGCGTGATGGGCCCCGGCCAGGACGGCTGCCACGGCGAAGCCGGCAACGACCGCCTCTACGGCGGCCGCGACCCCGACCAGCTCTACGGCGGCAGCGGCTACGACTTCTGCGACGGCCAAGAAGGCTGGGGCAAGTCCCACAGCTGCGACACCGGCCCGCGAAGGTAGGAGCCGATTGGCGACTTTTGCGCCCTATAGGGGGTAAAAGTCGCCAATCGCAGCTCTATAACCCGATCGTCTTGCCGACGATCTCCTTCATGAGGTCCGAGGGTGGGACCCAGGAGCATCCGCGGCTACCCGAAGGCGAGAAGCGTCTGCAATTGAGCCTGTTCGGGAAGGAAGACGACGGACGCACGTGATCGCGGACGCTGCGGCGCGGTGTCCAGATTGTGTCGCCGAGTCCATTCGCAAATACCTAGTTCCCCTAATCCAGAGCGCGGCGGAATATGTCGCCGGGAGTAGGCCTTGGCGGCATACCCTCCCGTTGCTCTGCTTCCTGCTGAGTTATTGGCTTCCCTGCGATCTCGCTCCCCGCTTTTGTTCCCGCCGCGCGCCATAGCTGATCCTCATGGCGTTTCTCATAGATCCGAGTTTCGATCCGGAAATCCAAGTCCATCACTATGCCGAGAAGCCAGAGCCGCAATTCAGTGAGCGCTTCATCGTCACCGAGGCTTCCGGCCTTCTCCTCGACCTCTCTCCCCGCTTGAATCGCCTCCAGTACGTGCGGTGGTGACAATCGAACAAAGCGCGCGATCTCTTGCTCCGTCGGCTCGGCGGCGAGATCGTGAGCGAGCTTGTTTCGGATGCGATTCATCTCCGCAAAAACGGTGACCTCCCAGTCGTAGACAAGACCCAGCGCGTCGCAGAGATTCAGCTTCAACGTCCACGACAGGCGGTCCGTCGGGAGGGAATCGGGTCGTGCGGCGGTTAGCTCCAGAAGCCGCTCTAGATAATGCTCGACCCAAAGGTGTCCTCTAAAGAAGACCTCGAATCTGGACTTGCCGTCCCAGATCTGCCGGTCGAACAAAGATGAATCCATGGCTGCCATTGAGTCGAGAGGACGGTTGCCGACGTCTGCGCACTGCAGGGCTAGCTGACTTCGGTCTGGATGCTGATCGTGTTCAGGATCGGCGTGTAGAGATCAACTTCAGAATCGCCGGCGTCGATCGTGACGATCAGCGAGTACGGGACGGATCGTTGAGTCCGAAGCCCTCGGTCTCGCCACCATCCAGAGACGGGCCAGATCCCGATAGACCTACCTCCGACTAGTTCCGACGCGCTAAGCCTCGCTCGATCCGATTGAACTGAGCCCCTAGACCTCGCTTCAGGCCCGATCTCCCACGGAAGATCCTCGGCAGTCGTTTCATAGTCATCCACTTTGTCGCGCTCGAGCTTGTTGACGCGCCTTGAGAAGTTCTCTGGACTCTCTAGTGGTCGTTGAAGCCCCCATTTCAAGCTAGCTCCCTGGTATCTCCGAACCCGACTCTCATTGGGCTCAACAAAGAATGAGAGGGTCACCGAGATCTCGACTTGCGCCCCGCCTAGTGCCCTTAGCTCGTCGTCGGGCAGCGGAAGCTCAACAAAGTGCATTTCGTGTCCGGCTCCCAGCGGTCGCTCAGGATAGATCCGGTGCTCCAGAAGCAAGGTCGGTCGTTCAAGTATCGACTGACGAGCAGCGTCAACGTTGGGCCTCCCGTAGCCAAAAGCCCGAAGTCTGTCTCGGCGATCGCTGAACTGGGTTCGCATTGTTGGCGTCCACCGCGCGGAATGAATCAGCAAGCCTCGGATGGTCTGAGGCCAACGGGTCGGATTTGCCTCCCAGATTTCCGCAAGGTCACCGCTGATCTGGGCAGTAGCGGCGCTCGTGGCGTTAGTCAGGGCTAGCCAGGGGCCGATCGCATGGTCCTTTGAGGTCGTGACTACCTGCATCCCGGCGTCGGCCCTGCTATTCGTCCCATCGGTACTCAGGTTCCCGCCCTCAGCAACGACGTCCGGCTTGATTGGCCTGTTCCCGCCAACGTCACAGCGGGATGAGGGGCAAAGAGAACCTTTGTCGGCAAGGGGAGTGCGATTGGGATCGTTTCCGTCGACTGAGCCAAAGTCCGTTACTGCCCCCACCGTGATCGCATTGGCGGCCTCTCCAGGGGACAAGAGTCCAGCCGAGAGGTTTTTGGTCGGATAGTCGGCCGGGTACGGCCGGCCAAACACCGGCTCATTGCCGGCCGCGACCGATATAAGGCGCCCGCCGCCCTGGGCGTATGCGAGCTGATCGATAGCGGCTCCCCAGGGCGTCGGGTCGCCCGGGCTACCAGTGGGTGCACCAACCGAGAGGTTGAAAACACGCCGTGGGGCATGGGTCGCCTCGGCCGCCAGAATCGCGTCGCGCGTTCGGTCGAGCATGAATTCTGGGTTTGGCTGTTTATGCCCAGAAAGAATCCGATGGTTCTGGAGGGTTGCTCGACTGCGGATTGGGTCGCCGTTTCCCAGGGTCTGGCCGAGATCTCCATACGCCACAACCCCAGCCATTCGGGTCCCGTGGCCGTGGGAGTCGTCGGCGGACCCGTCGCCCGGTATCGCGGACACACCTGGAGCGATGAGAATCGACTCCAGTAACGGATGGCGCTCCGAAACTCCTGAGTCGAGGACGACCACCGTACTCACCGATTCGGGAGGATTCTCGATCGCTGGAAGATCGACGCCATCGTACGGGTCGAGCATTTCCGGGATGCTCGGGCGCTCGGGCGGAGTTACGTGGTAGACGTCGGGCAACTCAGCAGGAAGGTCCATAAGCGCTGCGCCGCTCAACTCGACCATGTAAATGTCGTGCTCCGTCGCCATGAACGCTGACTCAAGCGTGTCTTGGCCAGACTGATGCTTGGCCAAGAATTCGGCCAGCGCGTTCCGTACGCGATCCCTTTCGTCTTCCGAGGCCAGCCTGCCGCCTCTCGCCCACAACTCAACCCAAGTCCCTTCTTCGGGGGTAAGCACGTCGGACCGAAGCCACCCGTCGCTCAGGTCGGCGATGCTGGCGAGTCGCATTCCTTCTAAGGGAGCCACGAGGCGAAGATTCTTGGGTTTGCCGGTTTTCGTGGATTTGTCCGGGTCGGCGTAGTCCGCGATTTTCCGCCGCAGGAAATCCAGTTGGCCGTGGTAGTTGTGGATTAGGGCACCGTCGACCGATTTGTCCACCACGAAAACATCGTGCTTCGTGCTCCCGAGACCTTTGAGGTTCGCTGGAGTGTCCTCAGTGATCGTGGCCTTGACGAGGTAGCCGGCCGAGCTTTCAGGTCGTGGCATCTCTGCCACGCGGGCAAACTCCTCTTGCACTTTCGTCAGGCTGAGCTGCAGCTGCGCTGCATGCTGCTCCCGATTGCGATCAGGGAGGGGTCGGTCTTTCGGGCGACCCGGAACAGACCTGTGCGGCACAGGGTCGTCCGGCGGTAGTAGCGGAAGGTGGTCGCGGTGCTCAGGCACTAAGTGGGTTCATGCGTTGCGCTGAAACTTCTTCGAGCGCCGCAATAACATCACACTTATCGAGCTTTCGCCGATCATCCAGAACCATCGCCTTGACTGAGTTAGCCACGGCAGACGTGATATCCGCATATGAGAGACCCTCGGACCGTTGAACAAAGTCCTTGATATCGCGCGCGGGAAATTTGTAACTGGCAGTCCTCAGTCGCAGGAGTTTCCTGCGCGCATCTACACCTGGGAGCACAAAGCCGACGACGTCGTCGAAGCGACGAAATAGTGCCCGATCCAGAGCGCCCCTCTCATTCGTCGCCGCAATCACCAACGATTCGCTCTCGTCGCTGTCGAGCAGCTGCAAGAAGGTGCTGACGATCCGACGAGCCTCTCCCACGTCATTGTCGTCAGCACGATGCTTTCCGATGGCATCAAACTCATCAAATAAGTAGACGCCACGCTTGCGTTGAGCCTGATTGAAGATCTCGACGAGAAGGATTGCCGTCTCTCCCATGAAGCGAGAAAACAAAGTCTCGACACGGATGCGGAATAGGGGCAAGCCCAGCTCAGAGGCAATTACCGTGGCCGCTAGCGTCTTTCCACAGCCCGGAGGGCCGTGAAATAGCAATCGACGGCGTGGCTGGAGTCCCCATTCTTCTAATGCCTTGCGCTTCTCAGACTCCCTTAGGACGCGGTGGATTCCTCGCTCGGCCTCGCCCTCCAGCACAATGTCTCGCAACGACTCATCGGGGTAGCGAACATCGAGAAATCCCTCGAGATCCCGGGAGGGGCGGACGATGGGAGTTGGCGCGGATTCTTCACGCGGCGCAGGCTGATTCGATTCTTCATCCAACAAGTCGCGGATCCGTCCAGCCAAGAGGCGATGACCCGATCGGGACTCTCTCGCCGCTACTTGCAGGGCGACTTGACGAAACCGATCTGAATCGCCGGAAACGTGGGCTCGGATGAGCTCCTGAATCATCTCTGCAGTAGCCATAGAGGAAGAGAGCACGGAGTGCTCCAATGGGAGCGTAAAGGAGCAGGAGGCTGTCGAACCTGCCATCGCTCGCAATGCCGGTATATGCCCAGAAATGCTTCGAGCGCTGTAGTGGGGCGCGGGGATGGGTCACTCCGACGCAACACTTATATCCTGTAGACTGATAAGTGTCTAGCTGGCACGCTCGGCGCGTGCCGGAGAAGGCTTTACAAGCTCTTGGTGACGCGATTCGGGAACGGCGCGGCGAGATCGACGGGCTCTCTCAGGAGGGGCTGGCCGATCTTGCCGGGATGCACCGGACCTACGTCAGTGAGATCGAGCGCGGGTTGCGGAACCCGAGCTATCGGAATCTCGTCAAGCTCGCGGCGGCGCTTGAGGTGCCGCTGTCGGAGCTTGTCGCTCGGGCTGAGCGGCTCGGCCGCTAGCTCGTCGGGCCTTCGAGACGTTGACCAGATGAAACGCCCCGGGCGGCGCGCTAACGCCCCCGGGGCCGGCACAGGAGGTACTAGCTCCCATGCAGGATCAGCCTATTCCGGGCCGCGAGGATTGCGGTAGCTCGGAGACCAATGCAACGAAGGACCTGCGGGACCAGGGCGTTGTCCTGATCCAGGTCCTGACGCTCCACCCGGCGCACCTGCGGATCGCTGAGTTGATCCGTGAGGTGACCGCGGGTGCGACTGACTTCGAGGACGCAGATCGCTTCGAGCGAGCCGCCCGCGATCTCGTAGGCGTCGGCCTACTGTTTCTCAGCGGCGAGTTGCTCTTGCCGACGCGGGCGGCGCTTCGCTTCAACGAGATCGTCGCGGCTGGGGTCTGAGGATGAAGCCGTCAGTGCGCAGGGAGATCATCGGCCGCGTCAGCGACAACCTCAGGATCGCGAGGGTTCGCCAGCGGATGACTCAGGAGCTGCTCGCGCGTCGCGCCGGGCTGCACCGCACCGAGATCGGGAAATTGGAGAACAGCGAACGACTCCCGCGACTCGACACCGCCGTGAAGCTCGCGACGGCTCTAGAGATCCCCTTGGACCAGCTGGTCGACGGGGTGACGTGGGAGCCACCGCAGCGGTGGGGGCGTGGGCGATTCAAGGTCGATCAGTCATTGCCTCATCTACGACCCCACGACCCTCGATGAGACCCACGACCCATTCCGCCTCATTCCATAGTCCGATCCCGACCACGCGACCAGACCCCAGCGACAGCACCCAGCAGAACGACAGCGAGAGGGCCGACTCGGGGCTACGACGCCCCACCGCAGGCACCCACCTCGACCACCCGACACACTACGCACTGTCCAGTTCCGTGCCTGGGCCGCCTCTTTTGATCCGAAACATCAGCAAGGGACGGAGGCGGGTCCGGGGGCGCCCGACCGCCCCTCCGGGCGGCCGAATTTGGCACGGCTTCGCCGTGCGACGGCCGCCAGTAGGAGGGGCAGCCGGGAACCTCGGAGCGGACACATTGTGTGATCTCGCGGAAAGTGACCCGATGCATTCGGCGGCTCAGACGTACTACATGGATAGAGCCCAATGCCAGACGAGATCAAGATCGACTTCGAGCACCTGCTTTCGCCGGAGCAGGTGGCGTGCGTCTGCGGGCTTTCTCGCCGAGCCGTCTACCGAGCTATCTCGCGGGGCGAGCTGCGGGCGGCGAGGCTGTGCAACCGACTCCGCGTTGCCCCGGCTGAGATCGAGCGGTGGGTCGAGGAGCGTGCGGTCTCGGTCGAGCCGCCAGCTTTGGTCCGCTCACCCGGTCCGAGCAAGGTGCCGCCGGCGCGGGGAAGCCTTCGCGCCTTGTTGGCCAACGCAGGAAGCGACTGAGCCGGTATGAGCCTCGAACGAGTGCAGCGGAAGCGTGGCCCGGTCTGGCGGGTGCGCTGGCGGGACGAGCAGGGCCGGGAGCGGTCGAGGGTGGTGGGAAATAAGCGAGACGCCGAAGCGTTCGAGGCCGAGGTCATCCGGCGCAAGCGGACCGGCGACCTAGATCTGTTGACCGGCGGCCGGGAAACGCTCGCCGACTTCGCGGAGGAGTGGTGGAAGCTCTACGCGACGCCGAACCTGGCGACTCGCACCCTGCGCAGCTACGCCGGGCTCTGGGATCGGCACGTCCTGCCGCGGCTCGGCTCGATGCGGCTCAACGCGATCACGCCGGAAATTGTCGAGCGCTACCGAGTCGACCTTGAAGCCGATGGGGTGGGGGAGCCGACGATCTATCGGTCTCTCGCCCTGCTCCAGGGCGTGATGCGTCGAGCGGTCGAGTGGCGACGCATTGGCCACAACCCGGTCAAATCAGTTCAGAAGCCGAGCGCCCGGAGGCAACGTCAGGTCAGACCGCTTCCTCCGCTGGCCGTAGAGCGGCTGCGCGCGCACGCCTGCAGCCGGCGCAGGTATGGCCCCCGCGATGCGGCGCTGATCGCGCTTCTCGCCTACGCAGGCTTGCGGCCCCAGGAGGCGCTTGCCTTGGAGTGGGATGACGTTCGCGAGCGGACGTTGCTGGTCGAGAAGGCCACGGACGGCCAGGGAAAAGTCAAGGGAACCAAGACCGGCCAGGCGCGGACCGTTCGGCTGCTCGCCCCGTTGGCGGCCGACCTCGCGGAATGGCGCGAGCTGCGCGCTGGCCGCGGGGCTCTCCTCTTCCCGACCGGCTCCGGCGGCGTCTGGAAGGACACCGACTGGCACACCTGGCATCGGGACGCTTGGAAGCCCGCCTGCAAGGCAACCGAGATCAGTGCGCGCCCCTACGACCTTCGGCACAGCTTCGTGTCGCTCCTGATTCACGAAGGCCGCAACGTGGTCGACGTCGCCCGCCAGGCCGGTCACTCGCCGACGATGACCCTCGACGTCTACGCCCACGTCTTCGATGAGTTCGATATCGCCGAGCGCGTGTCTGCCGAGGATCAGATCGCGCAGGCGCGGCGCGATGTGTCCGAAACGTGTCCGCCTGAGGCTGACGAGGGCGGGGAGGAGCAAGCAGTCCCTGCTAATCCCTATAGCCCCATCGTCTTGCCGATGATCTCCTTCATGACCTCGTCGGTGCCGCCGCCGATCGGGCCGAGGCGGGCGTCGCGGACGGCGCGCTCGATGCCGTACTCGCGCATGTAGCCGTAGCCGCCGTGGATCTGCAGGGACTGGTCGGCGATCTCGAGGACGGCGCGCTGGGTGACGAGCTTGGCCATCGAGACCTCCTGGATGCAGTCCTGGCCGCTGTGGAAGAGGCGGAGGGCGTTGTAGGTGAGGGCGCGCGAGGCCTCGGCCTTGGTTGCCATCTCGGCGACGTGGTGGCGGATCGCCTGGAACTTGCCGATCGGGCGGCCGAAGGCTTCGCGCTCGAGGCGTAGGCGACGGTGACCTCGATCAGGCGCTGCATCGCGCCGACGGCGCCGATCGCCATCAGCAGCCGCTCCCAGGCGAAGTTGGCCATGATCAGCTTGAAGCCGCCGTTCTCCTCGCCGAGCAGGTTCGCGGCCGGGACCTCGACGTCGGTGAAGGAGAGCTCGCCGGTGTCGGAGGAGTGCCAGCCCATCTTCTCCAGCTTCGCCGCCACCTCGTAGCCGGGCATCTCGCGCTCGAGGACGAGGAAGGAGATGCCGCCGTGGCCGCCCTCCTCGGTCGTCTTGCAGGCGCAGACGAGGAAGTCGGCGCGGACGCCGTTGGTGATGAAGGTCTTGGCGCCGTTGACGAGGTAGCCGCCGTCGATCCGCTTCGGCCGTGGTGGAGATGCCGGCGACGTCGGAGCCGGCGCCCGGCTCGGTGATCCCCAGCGCGCCGATCTTCTCGCCGGCGATCCCCGGCACCAGCCAGCGCTGCTTCTGCTCCTCGGTGCCGAAGTTGAAGATCGGCGGCAGGGCGATCGAGGCGTGGGCGTTGAGCCCGGCGGCGACGCCGCCGGAGCCGCCCGAGCGGGCCAGCTCCTCGACCCAGATCGCGTCGTGGAGGTGGTCGCCGCCCTGGCCGCCGTAGGCCTCGGGGAACTTCAGCCCGAGGAAGCCGAGCTCGGCGCAGCGGCGCGTAGAGCTCGCGGGGGAATTCCCGCGCCGCCTCCCACTCGTCGACGTTCGGCGCGATCTCCTTGGCGACGAAGCGCGCGCACGCGTCTGCCGCAGCTCCTCGTGCTCCTCGCCGAACGGCGGCAGCGTCGCCCGCGCCCCGCTGTCCTTGACGACCGTCATCGGGCTGCTACAGCCCGTAGCTGCGGCCGATCACGTCGAGCATCACCTCGTCGGTGCCGGCGCCGATCCGGTTGAGGCGGACGTCGCGGTAGGCGCGCTCGATCTCGTACTCCTTCATGTAGCCGTAGCCGCCGAGGATCTGGACGCAGTCGTCGGCGACCTCGCAGGCGATCCGCGAGGCGTAGAGCTTGGCCATCGTGATCTCGCGCACCGGGTACTCGCCGTTGGCGAAGCGCCAGGCGGTCGAGTAGGTGAACTGCTTCGCCGCCTCGGTCTTCGTCGCCATCTCGGCGAACTTGTGGCGGATCGCCTGGAACTTGCCGATCGGGCGGCCGAAGGCTTCGCGCTCCTTCGCGTACTCGATGGTCTTCTCGATCATCCGCTCGGCCCCGGCGTGGCAGCCGGCGGCGGCGACCAGGCGCTCGCCCTGGAGCTCCCAGGCGATGTGGTAGAAGCCCTTGCCGACCTCGCCGAGGACGGCGTCGGCCGGGACGCGGACGTCTTCGAAGGCGAGTTCGCCGGTGTCGGAGGCGTGCATCCCCATCTTCTCCAGCTCGGCGGAGACGGTGAAGCCGGGGACCTTCTCGCCGTCCTCGTCGCGCAGGTCGACGACGAAGAGGGTGATGCCGGCGTGGCGCTCGTCCGGGTCGGTCTTGCAGACGAGGACGATGAAGTCGGCGCGGGGGCCGTTGGTGATGAACGTCTTCGAGCCGTTGATCACGTATTCGTCGCCGTCGCGGATCGCGGTCGTGCGGATCCCGGCGACGTCGGAGCCGGCGCCCGGCTCGGTGATCCCGAGGCTGCCGACCTTCTCGCCCTTCAGCCCCGGTTCGAGGTAGCTGCTGCTTCTGCTCCTCGGTGCCGAGCAGGTGGATCGGGGGCAGGACCATGTCGGTCTGGACCGCGAAGCCCATGTTGGTGCCGCCGGAGCCGGAGTAGCTCATGCACTCGGCCCGGACCAGCGAGTAGAAGTAGTCGCCGCCCTGGCCGCCGTACTCCTCCGGGAAGCAGAGGCCGAGGAAGCCGAGCTCGCCCGCCCGTTCCATCGCCGAGGTCGGCCAGTAGGTGTCCTCCCACTCGTTGCGGTGGGGGTAGAGCTCCTTCTTGACCCAGGACTGCATCGACTCGCGCAGGTCTTCGTGCTCCTGGCTGAAGATGAAGTGCTTGCGCCCGGCCGCGTGGTCGGGCTTGATGACGTTGGAGCCGTCGGGTCGCGGTCGCCACTGGTTCTCTCCTCGCTCGTCGGTTTGACCGGGGATCCCGCGCCCCGAAGGCGAGTAGACAGTAGCACTTCCTACTTTCAGCGCAGTCGGCTATCGTTGCCGACCGGATGAGCCCGGGGAACTTCGAGAAGGTCCTCTACGAGGTCGCCGACGGCGTCGCCACGGTGACGCTGAACGACCCCGAGAAGCGCAACATGCTCTCCGGCCAGATGCTGACCGAGCTGGTCGCGGCGATGAAGGACGGCGCGCGACTCCGACGAGGTCCGCGCGGTCGTCCTCACCGGCGCCGGCGACAAGGTCTTCTGCGCCGGCGCCGACCTCGGCGGCTTCGCGGCCGACGCCTCGCTGATCGAGAAACACTTCGCCTCCGACCTCTTCCTCGAGTTCTTCCGGCTGATGCCGCGGCTCGGCAAGCCCTCGCTCTGCGCCGCCAACGGCCACGTGCTCGCCGGCGGCGCTCGGCCTCGCCCTCTCCTGCGACCTGGTGATCGCCAAGGAGGGCGCCACCTTCGGCACCCCCGAGATCAACGTCGGCGCCTTCCCCTACATGATCATGGCGCTCATCTACCGCAACGTCCCGCGCAAGAAGGTCAACGAGATGATGCTGCTCGGCGAGCGGCTGAGCGCCGAGGAGGCGGTCGAGCTCGGCCTCGCCAACAAGGTCGTCCCGGCCGAGGAGTTCGACGCCGCGGTCGCCGACTGGGCGAGCAAGCTCGCCTCGAAGAGCCCGCTGCTGATGCGGCTCGGCCACGACGCGATGTACCGCCAGCAGGACATGGCGCTCGACGACGCGCTCGAGTTCCTGCGCTCCCAGCTCTCGCTCACCTTCACCACCGAGGACCTCGTCGAGGGCGTCACCGCCTTCTTCGAGAAACGCGAGCCGCAGTGGAAGGGACGCTGATGGCCGACCGACCGAGAACGAGAAGCAAGCACCTGCTGCCCGGCACCGCCCCGCTCACCGAGCTGACCGAGCAGCTGCACGAGCGCCGCGACAAGGCGCGCCTCGGCGGCGGCGAGGAGAAGATCGCCAAGCAGCACGAGCGCGGCAAGCTGACCGCCCGCGAGCGGATCGACCTGCTGGTCGACGCGGGCACCTTCGTCGAGCTCGGCATCCACGGCCGCCCGCACTTCGCCCAGCGGGCGATGGACGGGGTCGAGGCGCCCGCCGACGGCGTCGTCACCGGCTGGGGCGACATCGACGGCCGCACCTGCTGCATCGCCGCCTACGACTTCACCGTGATGGCCGGCTCGATGGGGATGACCGGCGAGCTCAAGGTCGCCCGCCTGCGCGAGATGGCGCTGCAGAAGCGGATGCCGTTCGTCTGGCTGCTCGACTCGGCCGGCGCCCGGATCCAGGAGGCGACCGGGCTCGCTCTTCGCCGGCTCCGGCCACCTCTTCCGCGAGGAGGTCGAAATGTCGGGCGTGGTGCCGATGGTCGCGGCGATGATGGGCCCCTGCGCCGCCGGCACCGCCTACATCCCGGCGCTCTCCGACTTCGTGCCGATGGTCTCCGGCCAGGGCGCGATGGCGCTCGCCGGCCCGCACCTGGCCAAAGCCGTGACCGGCGAGGACATCTCGATGGAGGAGCTCGGCGGCGCCAAGGTCCACTGCCGCAATCCGGCGTCGGCGACCTCGAAGTCAAAGACGACGAGGAGTGCATCGCCGCGATCAAGACCTACCTCTCCTTCTTCCCCTCGAACTGCGAAGAGAAGCCGCCGATCGCGTACCGAGACCGACCCCGCCGACCGGATGTCGGAGAAGCTGATGGAGATCGTCCCCGACTCCAACCGCAAGCCCTACGACATGTACGAGGTGATCGCCGAGATCGTCGACGACGGCGAGTAGTTCGACCTCAAGCCGAAGTTCGCCCGCAGCGTGATCACCTGCTTCGCCCGCTTCGGCGGCCAGCCGGTCGGGATCGTCGCCAACCAGCCCAAGCACCTGGCCGGCGTCCTCGACAACGACTCCGCCGACAAGGCCGCCCGCTTCATCAACCTCTGCGACGCCTTCAAGATCCCGCTGGTCTTCCTCCAGGACGTCCCCGGCTTCATGGTCGGCTCGAAGGTCGAGCACGCCGGGATCATCCGCCACGGCGCGAAGATGCTCTACGCGGTCAGCCGGGCGACGGTGCCGAAGGTGACCGTGGTCGTCCGCAAGGCCTACGGCGCCGGCTACTACGTGATGTGCGGCAAGGCCTACGAGCCGGACCTGATCGTCGCCTGGCCCGGGGCCGAGATCTCGGTGATGGGCGCCGAGGGCGCGGTCGAAATCATCGGCCGCTCGGCGATCGAGGCCTCCGACGACCCGGAGGCGACGCGCGAGGCGATGCTGAACGCGGTCCGCCAGCAGATCGACCCCTACATCGCCGCCGGCAACGCGATGATCGACGACATCATCGACCCGCGCGAGACCCGCCCGACGATCGTCAAGGCGCTGCGCATGGCGCGCAACAAACAGGTCGAGAAGCCGCGGAAACGACATGGGGTGATGCCGGTATGAGCTCGTTCGGAGACCCGGTGATCATCAGCTGCTCGATCAGCGGCGTGATCGCCAACCGCGACCAGTGCCCGGCGATCCCCTACACGCCGGAGGAGTACGCCGCCGAGGCGCGCCGCGCGGTCGACGAGGGCGCCTCGCAGATCCACATCCACGCCCGCAACCCCGACGGCACCCCCTCCTACGAGGTCGAGGACTTCCAGGCGATCACCGAGGCGATCCTGGCCGAGGTCGGCGACGTGATCGTCAACTACTCGACCGGGGCGATCGGGGTCTCGATCGAGAAGCGGCTCGAGTACCTGCGCGCCTGCCGCCCCGACGTGGCGGCGCTGAACATGAGCTCGATGAACTACGCCAAGTACTCCAAACGGCGCAAGGACTTCGTCTTCAACACCGTCTTCGAGAACAGCTTCGACACGATCATCGAGTTCCTCACCGCGATGAACGAGCTCGGGATCAAGCCCGAGCACGAGTGCTTCGACTCCGGCCACGTCGCCAACCTCGACCCGCTGCTCGACATGGGCCTGCTCGAGGAACCGCTGCAGATCTCGCTGGTGATGGGGGTGACCGGCGGCATCCGCCCGACCCCGCGCAACGTCACCCTGATGTCGGACCAGATCCCCGGCGGCCCCGAGGGGCCCAACCAGTGGCAGGTGATCGGCATCTCCCGCGACCAGTGGAAGCTGCTCGCCTCCTCGCTGGTGCTCGGCGGCAACGTCCGCGCCGGGGTCGAGGACAACCTCTACCTGCCGAACGGCGAGATGTGCAGGTCCAACGGCGAGCTGATCGCCAAGGCGCGCCAGATGGCCGAAGACATCGGCCGCCGCCCGGCCAGCGTCGCCGAGGCGCGGGAGCTGCTGGGAGTCCCGAAACGGGCCGAGGCCTAGCCGTGGAGACGACGATCCACCGCGCCGGCGCCTCCTGGAGCGGCGGCGAGGGGGAGGACGTGCAGGCCCACGACGTCCTGCTCGGCGGCCAGACGCTGCCCAGCTCCGCGGCCGGCGAGCTCGGCGGCGACGACTTCAAGTCGAACCCGGAGGCGCTGCTGGTCGCCGCGCTCTCCAGCTGTCACATGCTCTGGTTCCTCTCGCTGGCGCGGAAGAAGGGCTTCCAGGTCGCCTCCTACGAAGACGACGCCGACGGCGTGCTCGAGGGCAAGAGCTTCAGCTCGGCGACGCTGCGCCCGCACGTGCGCTGGAGCGGCGAGCCGCCCGAGGCGGAGGCGATCGAGGCGCTCCACCAGCGCGCCCACGAGCTCTGCTTCATCGCCCGCTCGGTCGACTTCCCGGTCTCCGTGGAGCCGGCATGAGCGAGCTGCCGCTCAGCGACGTCAAGGTCCTCGACCTGACCCGCCTGCTGCCGGGCGGCTTCTGCTCGCTGCTGCTTGCCGACCTCGGCGCCGAGGTGCTGAAGGTCGAGGACACCGGCATGGGCGACTACATCCGCTGGGCGCCGCCCTATTACGGCGACGAGGAGCACCAGGCGCTCGGCACCCGCTCGGCGCTCTATCTCTCGCTCAACCGCGGCAAGCGCTCGATCCGTCTCGACCTCAAGTCCGCGGCCGGGCGCGAGGCCTTCCTGCGCCTCGTCGCCTCCCACGACGTCGTCCTCGACGGCTTCCGGCCCGGCGTGATGGACCGGCTCGGGGTCGGCTACGAGCGGATGCGCGAGGCCAACCCGGCGGTCGTCTACTGCGCGATCACCGGCTACGGCCAGGACGGCCCCTACGTCCAGCGCGCCGGCCACGACATGAACTACCTCGGGCTGATCGGCCTGCTCGGGCTGACCGGCGCCAAGGACGGCCCGCCGGTCCAGTCCGGCGGCCAGATCGCCGACCTCGGCGGCGGCGGCCTGATGGCCGCCTTCGGGGTGATGGCGGCGCTGCACGAGGCGCGGCGCTCCGGCCAGGGACAGGCGGTCGACGTCTCGATGGCCGACGGCGCCCTCTCCTGGCTGGCGATGGTCGCCGGCCGCTACTTCTGCGACGGCGAGGTGCCGCGGCGCGGCGAGCAGCAGCTGGCCGGCGGCCTGCTCTGTTACCTGCCCTACGAGGCGGCCGACGGCTGGGTCACCTGCGGCGCCCTGGAGCCGAAGTTCTGGGCCGCCTTCTGCCACGGCGTCGAGCGCCCCGACCTGGTCGAGGTCCAGTTCGAGGCGCCGGGCTCCGACGCCTGGCGCCAGGTCGCCGAGGTCTTCCGCGCCCGCACCCGCGCCGAGTGGCAGGCCTTCAACGACGAGCACGACTGCTGCATCGAGCCGGTTCTCGACGTCGACGAGGCGCTCGACTCGGAGCTGGTCCGCGAGCGCCAGATGGTGGTCGAGATGGAGCAGCCCGGGTTCGGCCCGGTGCGCCAGCTCGGCGCCCCGGTCAAGCTCAGCCGCACTCCCGGCGACCCGACCCGGCCGCCCCCGCCTTCGGCGAGCACACCGCCGAGGTCCTCGCCGAGGCCGGCTACGGCGACGAGGAGATCGCGGCGATGCTCGAGTCCGGCGCCGCCGCCGGGAACCAGGCGGGCGGCGAGCACGCGGAGTTCCGCGCATGAGCCGAGGTCGAGCGCCGAGCTGCTGCGGATGGGCGAGCTGGCCGAGGCCTCCGGGGTGCCGGCGCCGACGATCAAGCACTACCTGCGCGAGGGCCTGCTGCCCGAGCCGGTGAAGACCAGCCGCAACATGGCCTACTACCCGCCCGAGTTCGTCGAGCGGATCCAGCTGATCAAGCGCCTGCAGGAGGAGCGCTTCATGCCGCTGAAGGCGATCAAGACGATCCTCGACGAGGACCCCGAGCGGGCCACGGCGATGCTCGAGCTGGAGGACCAGATCCTCGACCGCGCCCTCGCCGGCGAGCGCGCCCGGACCAGCGCCGCCGAGGTCCGCGAGCGCTACGGCGTCCCCGACGAGGTGCTCGACCGGCTCGCCGAGCTCGGAGGTCCTGACCCCGAACAGCCGCGGCTACTCGCCCTCCGACGTGACGATCATCGAGGCGATCAGCCGCTTCCGCGCCGGCGGCTACGACGAGCAGATCGGCTTCACCGTCTACGACACCCTGCGCTACAAGACTGCGCTCGAAGAGCTGGTCCGCCAGGAGGTCGACATGGTGATGAACCGCCTCGCCGCCGAGGTGCCCCCGGAGCGAGTGATCGAGATGCTCGAAGCGGGCGCCCAGCCGCTGCGCGACCTGATCGCCGCCCTGCACACCAAGCTGATGGTCGCCGAGCTGGAGCGGCAGCGCAGCGAGCGAGGCTAAGGGGTTCGTGAGTTCGCTCTGATGCACGGCATGCGTGCATAGCTGCGAACTCAGGGATCTCGGGGAGCCCTAGGCGGTGGTCAGGGCGTTGCGCTCTTCGGCGATTTTGCGCAGGGTCTGGGCGTGGCCGAGGCGGTTGCAGATCGCGGTCGCCTCGTCGAGCGCCTCTTCGACGCCGGCGGTGACGGTGGCGCTGCGGGCCTGGGCGAGGGCCAGCAGGGCCGTCGGCAGGCCCCAGTTCATCTCGCGATCGCGGGCGATCGCGGCCATCGCCTCGGCCTGGGCCAGCGCCTCCTCGTCGCGGCCGAGGCCGAGCAGCGCCCAGGTCCGCAGGGTGCCGCGCCAGTGCTCCTGCTCGCCGCCGACCTCCATCGCTTCGCGGTAGATCCGCTCGGCCATGTCGATCGAGTCGAGCGCGGCGGCGGGGTCGCCGGCGAAGATCTGCACGTGGCAGAGGTTGGAGAGCGCGACCGAGCGTGAGAAGACGTCGCCGAGCTGGTCGGTCAGCTCGCAGTTGCGCTGGGCCAGCGCCAGCGCCGCCTCCGCCGAGCCGCGTTCGGCCATCATCGCCGCCCGGTTGCCGCGGGCCCAGCTCTCGGTCTCCGGGTCGCCGAACTCGGAGGCGACCTCCAGCGCCTGCGCCGCCACCGCCTCGGCCTCCCCTGGCCGGTCGCGCTCCTTCAGCACGATGCTGCGCGCCATCAGCGCCCAGGCGCGCGGGCAGTTGATGACGATGTGGGCGCCGGCGTCGATCGCTCGCCGCCGAGCTCGAGGATTTCGTCGATCACCGCGTCGACCGCGTCGAGGTCGCCGGAGCACATCTGCGCGTAGGCAGCCGACGGCGCGGATCGCGATCCGCAGGTCCGGGTCGCCGGCCCGGTCGGCCAGCTCGATCGCTTCGTCGGAGGCGGCGATCCACTCCGAGGCGGTGTGGGCGACGCCCGGCCGCGCCGAGGTCATCAGCTTCAGCAGCGAGAGCGAGCGCAGGTCCCCGGTGCGGGTGGCGATCGCGCCCGCCTCGGCCGCCAGCGCGTCCGCCTCGGCGGTGTCCATCCCCAGCCGCCAGGAGTAGTCGAGCTGCTGCAGCCGCGAGGCCAGCGCCAGCGCCGTCTTCTCCTCGTCCTCCTCCAGCTGCTCGGCAAGGCTCATCACGTCGCGCCACAGCCGCAGCGCGTCCTGGGGACGGCTGTGGCCGGCCCAGAAAGCCGCCCGCGCCGACCAGCGCGCCGCTTCGCGCGGCTCCTCGCCGGCCTCCATGTGGGCGGCGACGAGCACCGCCAGCTCGTCGAGGCGCTCCGGCTCGAGCTCGATCGTCGCCCGCGCCGCCGCCGCGTGGGTGCGGGCGCGGCCGTCGGCGAGCTGGGTCCCGTAGGCGACCTCGCGGGTCAGCGGGTGGCGGAAGGCGAGGATCCGCCGCGGGTAGATCTCGGCTTCGTAGAGGAAGCCGGCGCTCACCAGGTCGCGCAGGGCGGGGTCGATCTGCGCCTGCTCGAGCCCGGCGGTCATCCCGAGCGCCTCGGCGCCGATCTCCTTGCCGACCACCGAGGCGACCTGCAGCAGCTGCTTGGCCTCGGGGTCGAGGCGGTCGATCCGGGCGGCCAGCACCGCCTGCACGGTGACCGGCACCCGGGCGTCGTCGATCGGCCGCACCAGCCGGTAGGCGCCCGGCTCGCCGCGCAGGTGATCGCTCTCGACCAGCTCGCGGACGATCTCCTCGACGAAGAAGGGGTTGCCCTGCGTGCGCTCGTGGATCGGCTCGTCGAGCCCGTCGAGCGAGGGATCGGTGCCGGCGATGTCGCGCAGCAGCTCGCCGGTGTCGGCGGGCTCCAGCGGCGCCAGCGCCAGCGGCGTGTAGGCGGGGGAGTCGCTCCACCGCGGCGCGTACTCGGGTCGGTGGTTGACGACGACCAGCGTCTGGGTGCCGCCGATCGCCTCCAGCAGGCTCGCCAGCATCGCCTCGCTGCCGGCGTCGATCCAGTGCAGGTCCTCGACCACCAGGACCAGCGTCTTGCGCCGGCTCGGCGCGTTGACCAGCCGGCAGACGACCGCCGCCAGGGCCCGCTGGCGGGCCTCGGCGCTGAGCGCGGGGGAGGGGCGGTCGGGCTCGGGCACGCCGAGGAACTCGAACAGCAGCGGCAGGTCCTCGGCGAAGCCGGGGTCGAGCAGCAGCGCCCGCCCGGCGATCTTCTCGCGGGCCATCTGGTCGGGATCGCGGTCGCCGATGCCGAAGAACGAGCGCAGCATCTGCAGCACCGGCAGGTACGGGCTGGAGGTGCCGTGGGACTGGGCCTGCGCCTCGAAGACCTCGAGGCCCTGCGCCCGGCAGCGCTCGGCGAACTCGTGGCAGAGCCGGCTCTTGCCGACCCCCGGTTCGGCGACGACGCCAACGCCGCCGCCGTCGCCGGCCTGCGCCCGCTCCAGCGCCGCCAGCAGCTCGGCCATCTCGCCCTCGCGGCCGACGAAGCGGGAGAAGCCGCGGTCGCGGGAGAGGTCGAGCCGCGAGCGCGCCGCGCCGACCCCGTCGAGGCGGAAGACCCGGACCGGCCGGCTGGCGCCCTTGATCTCGAACTCGCCGAGGTCGCCCAGCTCCAGGTAGCCGGTGGCGAGCGCGGCGGCGCTCTCGGTCAGGTAGGCGCGCCCGGGCTCGGCCAGCGACTCCATCCGCTGCGCCAGGCCGACGGTGTGGCCGATCGCCGTGTAGTCGCCGTCGGCGCCCTGGCCGATCGCCCCGGCGACCACCTCGCCGGAGTTGATCCCGATCCGGGCCGAGAAGTTGAGGCCGGAGCCGCGCCGCAGCTCGGCCGCGTACGCGGCGATGTCGTCGAGCATCCGCAGCGCCGCGTAACAGGCGCGCTGGGCGTGGTCCTCGTGGGCGATCGGAGCGCCGAAGACGGCCATGATCCCGTCGCCGGTGAACTTGTCGACGGTGCCCTCGTACTCGGTCACCGCGTCGGCGAGGATCGAGAAGAAGCGCTGCATGATCTTGCGCCACTCCTCCGGATCCTGCTGCTCGGCGAGGTCCATCGACCCGTTCACGTCAGCGAACAGGACCGTCACCTGCTTGCGCTCTGCATCGTCGATGCGGGGCTCGATCACGACAGCCACAGACTACGCCCGTATCCTGGCCTGGTGCGAGCGGTGCTCGTAACCGGCGCCTCCACCGGTATCGGCCGGGCCACGGCCCTGCGGCTGGACGCCGCCGGCTGGCGCGTCTTCGCCGGCGTCCGCCGCGAGGAGGACGCCGAGGCGCTGCGCGAGGCCGGCTCGCCCAACCTCGAGCCGCTGATCCTCGACGTCACCGACCCGGAGCAGATCGCCGCCGCGGCGACCCGGATCGGCGCCGAGCCCGGCGGCCTGTCCGGCCTCGTCAACAACGCCGGCGTCGCGATCCCGAGCCCGCTGGAGACGATCCCGATCGAGGACTTCCGGCGCCAGATCGAGGTCAACCTGACCGCCCACGTCGCCGTCACCCAGGCGCTGCTGCCGGCGATCCGCATCGCCCGCGGCCGGGTCGTCTTCATCAGCTCGATCGGCGGCCGCATCGCCTTCCCGCTGACCGGCGCCTACCACGCCGCCAAGTTCGGGATCGAGGCGGTCGGCGACGTCTTCCGCCAGGAGCTGCGCCCCTGGGGCATCCGGGTCGCGATCGTCGAGCCGGGCTCGATCGACACCCCGATCTGGGACCGCGGCGAGCGCACCGCCGACGAGATCGGCGGCCGCTCCCCCCAGCGCGAAGCCCTCTACGGGAAGGCGATCGAGAGCTACCGCAAGGTGGTCCGCAGCACCGCCGAACGCGGCATCGCGCCGGAGAAGGTGGCGAAGGCGATCGAGCACGCGCTCAGCGCCCGCCGCCCGCGGACCCGCTACCTGGTCGGGCTCGACGCCAAGGTCCAGGCACGGGTCAGGCCGTTGATCCCGACCCGGGCCTGGGACCGGATCGTCGCTCGAACGATGGGCCTCTAAACTCCCACCGATTGACTGGTCAATCAGTGGGGATGTGAGGACTTGCGCGCAGCGGCCGTACAGCTCAACTCGACGAACGACAGGGACCTGAACCTCGCCACGGCGGAACGCCTGGTGCGGGCCGCCGCCGCCGACGGCGCCGGGCTGATCGCGCTGCCGGAGAAGTGGAGCCTGCTGGCCGGCGGGGAGGAGCTGCGCGAGCGCGCGGAGCCGCTCGACGGCCCCAGCCTCGCCGCCGCCCGCGGCTGGGCGCGCGAGCTCGGCGTCCACCTGCTCGCCGGCAGCATCGCCGAGCGCACCGGCGGCAAGTCCTTCAACACCTCGGTCCTGATCGGCCCCGACGGCGAGGACCTCGCCAGCTACCGCAAGCTCCACCTCTTCGACGTCGACGCCGCCGGCGTCTCCTACCGCGAGTCCGAGCACGAGCAGCCGGGGGCGGAGATAGTCACCGCGCCGGTCGGCGAGCTGGTCGCCGGGCTCAGCGTCTGCTACGACCTCCGCTTCCCCGAGCTGTACCGGATCCTCGCCCTGCGCGGCGCCGAGCTGGTCGCCGTCCCCTCGGCCTTCACCAGCGCCACCGGGCGCGACCACTGGGAGGTGCTGCTGCGGGCCCGGGCGATCGAGAACCAGGTCTTCGTCCTCGCTCCCAACCAGGTTGGCACCGCGCCGCCGCACTACGACTCCTTCGGCCACTCGGCGATCGTCGACCCCTGGGGCACGGTCCTCGCCATCGCCCCCGCCGGCGAGTGCTTCGTCGCCGCCGAGCTCGACCTCGGCGCCCAGGCGGAGACCCGCGCCTCGCTGCCCTCGCTGGCCAACCGGCGCCCCAGCGCCTACGTCTGGCCGCAGCTGCTGGAGGCGAGCGCCTGATGGCGAAAGCACCGCCCGCCGACAAGCGCCGCCAGATCCTCGACGCCGCCGTCTCGGTCTTCGCCCGCCAGGGCTTCCACGCGACCCGCGTCTCCGATATCGCCGACGAGGCGGGGGTCGCCTACGGCCTCGTCTACCACTACTTCCGCTCCAAGGACGACGTCCTCAACGAGCTCTTCGTCGAGCGCTGGTCGCTGCTGCTGGCGGCGATCGAGGAGGCCGACCGGGCGGGGGGGCCGCACCGCGACCGGCTCGCCGCGGTGGCCAGCTTCATCATCGACTCCTACCGCTTCGACCCGGAGCTGATGAAGGTGATCATCGTCGAGGTCACCCGCGCCGCCAACTCCTTCGGCCAGACCCATCTGGCGGAGATCCGCCGCGCCTACGAGGGCATCGCGAAGATCGTCGCCGACGGCCAGGCGGCCGGCGACTTCCGTCAGGACATCGACCCGCTGTTCGCCTCGATGTCCTTTTACGGCGCCGTCGAGCAGCTGCTCTCGGGTTGGATCTTCGATGTGATTCCCACCTCGGACTCCGGGTACGACGAGGCAAAAGACTTGCTGGTGACGACGATTTGCGACGGGCTGGAGCCCCGGTAGGTATGGTCGGCGACCGTGGATAACGAGATTGTGAAACGACTGATCTGGAGCGGCATGCTCGCCGCCACCGGCGCGCTCGCCAGCGTCCTCGCCGCCAAAGCCTCGGCGCTGCTCTACCGGCGCCTGTTCAACGAAGACCCGCCCGACTGAGGAAGACGATGCCCGAGCCGACCCAGACGCCGCCGCCGAACCAGCCGCCCGCGCAGCCGCCGACTCCGCCGCAGGTCCCGCCGGCGCCGGCCAGGCCGGAGAGCCGCTCGGTCGGCGAGCTCGTCTTCGACGTCTCCGAACGCACCTCGATCCTGATCCGCGAGGAGATCGAGCTCGCCAAGGCCGAGGTCTCCGAGAAGGTCACCAAGATCGCCCGCGGCTCCGCCGTCGGCGTCGCCGCCGGCACCTTCGCCTTCCTGGCGCTGATCCTGATCATGGAGGGCATCGCCTGGGTCCTCAACGAAGAGGTCTTCGACGGCAAGACCTGGCCCGGCTTCTTCATCGAGGCCGCCGTCTTCCTGCTGATCGCCGCGCTCGCGGGCTTCATCGCCTACCGCTCCCTCAAGGCCGGCGCGCCGCCGGTGCCCGAGCAGGCGATCGAAGAGGCGAAGCTGACCAAGGAACTGTTCGAAAAGGACGACAAGGAGGGCACGAGTTGAGCGCCGACCCCACCCGGCCGCCGGTCTCGACCGGCATGCCCGGCCGTTCCGCCGAGCAGATCCGCCGCGACATCGACCTCCAGCGCCAGCAGCTGGGGACCTCGGTGGAGGCGCTGCGCGGCCGCGTCACCGAGCTGACCGACTGGCGCCGGCAGGTCCGCGAGCACAAGAGCGAGCTGATCATCGGCGCCGCCGCCGTCGGGTTCCTGCTCGGCGCCCGGATGATGCTCGGCCGCCGCAAGCGCTAGCGCGCCGGCCCTCTATCTGGGCACTACGAGCTCGGTGGTGACGCTGCCGGCGCCGAGCAGCCCGGGGCCGACGTGGGCGCCGAGCACGGGGCCGACCTCCGAGGTGAAGACGGGGTCGCAGCCGAAGATCTCATGGCAGTCTTCGATCAGCTTCGAGGCGGTCTCCTCGTCCTGGATGTGCTGGACGACCCAGCCGTCGAGGCCGGACTCGTGGCGCTGCCGCATGTAGTCGCGCAGCCGCTCGACCGATCGCGCCCGGGTGCGAACCCGTTCGACCGGGGTGATCTCCTCCTCCAAGGTGAGGATCGGCTTGATCTTCAGGGCGCTGCCGATCCAGGCCCGGGCACCGCCGATGCGGCCGCCGCGCCGCAGGTACTCGAGGGTGTCGATCGCGAACCACATCTTCAGCTCGTTGCGGACCCGCTCGGCCTGGGCCAGCGCGGTGGCCGCGTCGGCGCCCTGGATCGCCGCGGTCGAGGCGCCGAGCGTGCAGAGCCCCATCCCGCCGGCCGCCGAGCGCGAGTCCATGACCAGGATCCGCTCGCCGCCCTTGCCCTCCTCGATCAGCCGCTGGCGCGCCTGGTTGGCGGCCTCGAAGGTGCCGGAGATACCGGCGGAGATGTGGATCGAGACGATCTCCTTGCCCGCGTCCAGCAGCGGTTCGTAGACGGCGAGGAAGTCGCCGATCGAAGGCTGGGAGGTGGTGGCCCCGCTCTGCGAGTTGCGCAGCCGCTCGTAGAAGGCCGCGTAATCGACGATCTCGTCCTCGCGCTCCTGCTCGCCATCGACCGAGACGTAGAGGCTGATCGTCGCGATGCCCCGCTCTGCGAGCAGCGCAGTCGGAAGGTAGGCGGTGGTGTCGCAGACGACTGCGGTCTTCTCGCTCCCGGTCAACCAGACGATTCTTTCAGACGGGCGCCGACCGGGTTGCCGCCGCGGTCTCGCTACACTTTGTGAAGTGACTGACACGCCCGCCAACGCGATCACCCTCACCGACAAGGCCGCCGAGAAGATCGGCGAGCTGCTCGGCTCCCAGGCCGAGGTCGATCAGCAGGCGCTTCGCGTCGCGGTCCGCGGCGGCGGTTGCTCGGGCTTCCAGTACGCGCTCGCCTTCGACAAGCCGAAGGACGACGACCACGTCTTCGAGGTCGACGGCGTCGCCGTCGTCGTCGACAAGGTCAGCATGCAGTTCGTCTTCGGCTCGGAAGTCGACTACGTCGAAGGCCTCCAGGGCGCCGGGTTCCAGGTCAACAACCCGAACGTCGTCGCCGCCTGCGGTTGCGGCTCGTCTTTCCAGGTGAAAGACGACGCGGACGCAGCTCCCGCTGCCGTCTAGCGTCGGGCTCTATTCGATCTGCAGGGGCGGGGACTGCGCGGGCAGCCCCTCAGCATTCGGTGCCGCCGCGGGCGCCGGCTCGGCCGGCTGCTCGACGCCGAGGGCCTCGGCCAGCTCGCCGGACTCGAACATCTCCTCGACGATGTCGGCGCCGCCGAGCAGCTCGCCGTTGACGTAGAGCTGCGGGAAGGTCTGCCAGTCGGCGATCTCGGCGGTGACTTCGCGCAGCGCCTGCAGCGCCGGCAGCACGTCGATCGCGCCGTACTCGACGTCGACCTGGTCGAGCACCTGCACAACCCGCATCGAGAATCCGCAGCGCGGCGCGTCGGGGGTCCCTTTCATGAACAGCAGGACCGGGTTGGCGGCGATCAGTTCCTCTACTTTTGACTTCAGCTCTGGGTCGGCCATGGCCACAGACTAGCTAGCCGGGGGCGTCGGCTCAGAGCTGGGTGGCGATCAGGCCGAGGATCGCCGCCAGCACCCCCACGAAGGCGGCGAAGAGGCCGCCGCCGACGAGCAAGATGGTGTGTTGGAGCGTGTCGATGCGGCCGCTGAGATGGGTGACGCGTCCGCTGAGGTCGTCCAGCCGCGAATCGACTCCGGTCTTGAAGTCGTCGAGACGCTCGTCGGTCCAGTTCGATCTCATCGCCTCCATGCTCCTCAGGCTAGGGGTTGAGGTGCAACGCGTGGTGCGCAGATTGTAACTTCTTGTCTGCGGAAGCGAGCGCGCGCTCAGGCGACGCTGGTCTTCACCGACAGCGCGTGGACCGTGCCGTCGTCGAAGCGGGATTTCACCGCAGCCTTGACCAGCCGGTGCTGATCGATCCGCGAGAGGCCCTCGAACTGGGCGGCGGTGACCACCGCCTTCAGGTGCTGGCCGCCGCCGTCTTCGTCGAGAACCTCAACCGAGGCGCCGGGCAGGGCCGCCTCGATCATCGCCTTCAGCTCCTCCAGGTCGACCGGCATCGGCTCAGTTGCCGACGCTCTGGCCGGCCGTGTCGAGCATCTCCTCGACGCGGACGAACTTGACCCGGGGGCGGCCGTGCGGCTCGCCGCGGCCGACCTCGGCCTGGTCGATCGCCTGCCAGTCCTCGAAGCTGATGAAGCGGATCCCGCGCTCGGAGAGCAGCTCCTCGATCGCCACGGGAGCCGGGTTCTCCGGCGCCAGCAGCGTCTGCGACTCGACGTCGGCGAGCAGGTGGGTGACCGTCTCCAGGGCGTCTTTCTTGTTGGTCCCGATCACGCCCGAGGGTCCGCGCTTGATCCAGCCCGCGGTGTAGTGGCCGACCCTGTGCCCCGAGTCGTGCGAGTCGAGCACGCGGCCGCCCTCGTTGAGGATCAGGCCCCGCTTCTCGTCGAACGGCACGCCCTCGATCGGGATCCCGGTGTAGCCGACCGAGCGCAGGACCAGGCCGCACTCGAGCTCTTCGCGCTCGCCGGTGTCCCGGGCCCGCAGCGTGCCGCCTTCCTCGACCAGCTCGTTCCTGCCGACGACGATCGATTCGACCTTGCCGTCACCCTTGATCTCGACCGGGGAGGCGAGGAAGCGCAGCACGATCCGCTGCTTCTTGCCCTCCGGCCGGCGCTGGGAGAACTCGCGCAGGGTCTCGACGTTGACCCGGGTCGTCTTGTCGACCTCGTCGGACTCGAGGAAGGCGGCGCTGGCCGGATCGAGCTCCATCTCGGCCGGGTCGACGACCACGTCGGCGTCCTCCAGCTCGCCGAGCTCCTTGATCTCGGGGTTGGTGAAGGCGGCCTGGACGGGCCCGCGGCGCCCGAGCACGACGATCTCGCGGATCCGCTTGCGGTCGAGCAGCTCGATCGCGTGGTCGGCGGTGTCGGTCTGCCGCAGCTCGTGGTCGGTCAGCGCCAGCATCCGGGCGACGTCCATCGCGACGTTGCCGTTGCCGATCACCACCGCCCGTTCGCTGGAGAGGTCGAAGTCGTGGTCGGCGTAGTCGGGGTGGGCGTTGTACCAACCGACGAAGGCGGTCGCCGCGGCGCTGCCGGGCAGCTCCTCGCCGGGGACGCCGAGCGCGCGGTCGGTCTCGCAGCCGACCGTGAAGACGATCGCGTGGTAGAGCCGTTCGAGGTCCTCGACCTCGATGTCGTGGCCGATCTTGACGTTGCCGAAGAAGCGGAAGCCATCCCGCGCCGCGGTTTTTTCGTAGACGCGGGTGACCGACTTGATCTTCGGATGGTCGGGCGCGACGCCGCCGCGGACCAGGCCGAAGGGAGTGGGAAGGCGGTCGAAGAGGTCGACCTGGGCGTGCAGGTCCTCGCCTTTGAGGATGTGCTCGGCGGCGTAGAAGCCGGAGGGGCCGGCACCGACGATGGCGACTCGAAGTGGGTTCTCTTGACTACCGATCTGGCTCATGAAGATTCCGTTCTGGAGGTGGGAGCTGCCCGCGACAGCGAGCGCGAAAGGATAGGGAACTCAGGCCGCGGCGGTGACCGCGGCGGGGGTGCCGTCGAGCGCGTCGAGCGCCTTGCCGACCGACATGGCCACGCAGGTGAAGATCGGCGTCTCCAGCTCCGTGTACTCGCTCGACTCGGTCGGGCGCAGCTCGTTGACCAGGTCGAGGAACATGCCGGGGTCGTCGCCCTCGAAGCAGACGACGAACTCCTGGTCGTCGATCCCGTAGGAGTAGGTCGTGTTGATCGTGATCTCCGGGTAGCGGCGGCCGACCTCGATGTGGCTTTTCATGATCCGGCCGCGCTCGGCCGGTGCCAGCCCGTACCAGCGGCGCTGCTTGACCATCGGATAGAGGAAGAGGTACTTGCGCTCGGAGGTGCAGATCTCCGGCCGCGCCTCCTCCTCGGAGTAGGGCGACGGTTTGGTCATCGAGAGGAACGAGTAGGGCGTCTGCGCCCACTGCGCCAGCCCGCTCTGGCCGAGCACGACGTGGAAGTCGTGGATGTTCTGCAGGTTGGCGCTCTGGCTGAGCAGGACCAGGTCGACGTCGCCGCGCGTGCCTATGGTTGAGTAGGCGCGCAGCGAGCGGTCCACCCCGAAGTCCTCGCAGGCGGCAAGGAACTCGCGCTTGTCGTCGGCGCGCAGCTGCGGATCGCGGCGGCGCCAGGCGGGATCCATCTTGAAGAAACTGAACTTGGCGAAAGTGCGGTCGGGCATCGGGAAACTGACGATAGCGCTCGTGGTGCTGGGGATCTCGGGTGGGGTTTCGCTTAACTTTTTCGTGGATCGTGCGGCGGCTGGCGCCTCGGGGCTCAGCGGCGAAAAAGTACAAGGCGCTTCACCCCACCCGAGATCCCCAGAACGCGTGACGCTGGCGTGGGTTCCCAGGGGGACCACGGTGGCTCAGCTGGCGGCTGCGGGGCTGTCCCCGGGGCTGATGAGCGCGGGGTTGGGGAAGGTGCCGGCGGCGCAGACCTATCTGGACGTCGGGCAGGGGAACCGGGTGTTCGACTCGCTCTACGACACCGCGCTGCCGCGGCTCGACCGGGACCGCGGGCGCTGGTGGCGAGAAGTCGTCGAGCGGGCGGAAGCGGCGCCGGCGGAGATCGTCCCGGGGCTGCTGAGGTCGACCCTGGCACTGGCGCGCTTCACGGGCTACGAAGATCGCGACGCCGCGCTCGCGGAGCTGCCCCGGCTCGTCGCCGATGCGGGCGACCGGGGCCTGCTGATCGCGATCGAGCGGCCGGGCGGCGAGTCCGACGCGCCGCTGGCGATCGGGGTCGCGGGGGAGGGGTTCGACGGAAACCTGACCTCCGACACGACCCGGACCGACGGCTACGTGCTCAGCACCGACGTCGCGCCGACGATCCTCGAGCGGGCCGGCGTCGAGATTCCCGCTGAGATGTCGGGCCAGCCGATCCGCGGCGAGGGCTCGATCGACGTCGGCGCGATCGAATCGCTCGGGGAGAGGATGGGGGTGATCTCGCACCGGCGCGGGCCGGTGATCGGGCTCAGCCTGCTCGCCTGGATCCTCGCCCTGGGGCTGGCCGTCGCGCTGACCAAGGGGGCGCTGGCCCGGCCGGCGGTCCGCGCTCGCCGCCCTCGCGGTCATATATATGCCGCTGATCCTGCTCGCCGCCGCCGCGATCGAGCCCGGGGAGAGCGCCGAAGTCCTGCTGGTGATGCTCGGGGCGCCGTTGCTGGCGGCGGCTGACCCTGGCGCTGGCGCGCGGCTACCGGGCCCTCGCCGCCGCCGCCGCGATCGACCGCCGGCGCCTACGCGATCGACCTCGTCGCCGGCTCGCCGCTCACCTCGCTCTCTCTGCTGGGGCCGAACCCCGGCCTCGGGGTCCGCTTCTACGGGATCGGCAACGAGCTCGAGGCGCTGCTCGCCGTGCTCGTCGTCGCCGGCCTCGGCGCCGGGCTCGCCGGCTTCGCGCCCCGGCTCGAGGCCCGCCGCGCCGCCGCGGTCTTCGTCATCGCCGGCCTGCTCGCCGCTTTCGTCTTCGCCGCCGGCCGCTTCGGCGCCGACGTCGGCGCCGCGATCGTCTTCCCGGTCGGCGCCGTGGTCGCCGCGGTGGCGATCGCCGGCCGCGGCCGGCGCATCGGCCTGCTCGCCGCGATCGCCGCCCCCTTCGCGGTGCTGGCGCTGCTTGCCCTGGTCGACCTCGTCTCCGGCGCCAACGCCCACCTCACCCGCTCGGTCCTCGACGCCGGCGGCCTCGGCGACCTCTCCGACGTCGCCCAGCGCCGCCTCCAGCTCTCCGCCCACAGCTTCGCCCGCCCGGTGCTGCTGGCCTTCCTGCCGGTGGTGGCGATCCTCGCGCTGCTCGCATACCTGCGCCGCGACCGCCTGCGCGCCTGGGTCGCCGCGGTGCCGGCGATGCGCGCGGGCCTGCTCGGCGCCCTGGCGGCGACCGTCGTCGGCACCCTCGCCAACGACTCCGGTGCCCTCCTGCTGGAGATCGGCACCGCCTACCTGCTGGTCTTCACCGGCTTCGCCTGGGCCGAGTCGTCGCATGGGGGCATCTCCTCCTCCGATTGACGGCCTTGAGCAAATAGATTATGTTGATCAAAGCCAGGTCAAGCGGGGAAAGGGAAAGAAGTTGAAGCTGAAGACGGCAGTCATCGGGATGGTGTGCGTTCTTGCGGTGGTGGCATTTGGGTGCGGCGGCGGAGGTGGCGACGAGACGATCGCCAAGGCCGAATACCTCGAGCAGGGGAACGCGATCTGCGAAAAGGCCCGCGACAAGCGCAACGCAGAAGTGGAAGCCGCCAGCAAGAAGCAGAAAGCCAGTGGCGGAAAGCTGGACTCGGCGTTCGCCGAAGAACTCGTCATCGAGGTCCTGCCCTCTCTGACCCAGGCGATCGACGAAATCGCCGAGCTCGGCGCCCCCGATCCAGGCGCGAAAGAAGCGGAAGCGATGGTCGCTTCGTATCGGACCGGGATCGAAGAGGTCGAAGCCGATCCCGCCAGCGCCCTCGGAGGTCCCGCCGACCCGTTCGGAGAAGCGAGGGAAGAGGCCGATGCGTTAGGGCTGAAGGCCTGTAGCAACAACCTCTAGGCTCGCGGCCCCGAAGTGGGCCCCGGTCGATGCCCTACCCTTTGTAGTTCGTGCGCATCGGTCTCGTCTCGCCATATTCCTGGTCCTATCAGGGGGGCGTGAACCGGCACGTCGAAGCCCTCGCCGAGGAGTTCCTCGGCCGCGGGCATGACGTCCGTGTCCTCGCTCCCGTCGACCCCCCGGGGCGGGTCAGTCGTGTGCTGCACCGGGCCGCCGCCGAAAGCCGCGAGCTGCCCGATTACCTGGTGCCGCTCGGCCGCACCGCCGGTTTCGGCGCCAACGGCTCGGTCTCCAACCTCGCCCCGTTCCCGGCCGGCGGGGTCCTCGCCCCGCGGCGGGCGGTCCGGCGCGGCGGCTTCGACGTCCTCCACGTCCACGAGCCGGTGGTGCCGCTGGTCGGCTGGAACGCGACCCTGGGCGCGCGGACGCCGGTCGTCGGCACCTTCCACACCTACGCGACCAAGCCGGTCCCCAACTACATCGCCAATGCGATCGGCGCCCGCCGGGTCTTCAACCGGCTCTCGGCCCGGATCGCGGTCTCCGAGGCGGCCGCCTGGACCGGTCGGCGCTGGTTCGGCGGCGAGTACACGATCATCCCCAACGGCGTTGACGTCGACGCGGCGCCGAGCGCCCGGTCGAACGGCGGTGGCGAGCTGCGGATCCTCTTCGTGGGCCGGCCCGAGGAGCGCAAGGGCCTGCCGATCCTGCTGACCGCCTTCGGCGCCCTGGTCGAGCACGTCCCCTGCCGGCTCAGCGTGATCGGCGCCGAGCCCGAGGACGTCAAGCGCTACCTCACCGATCCGGCCCTGATCGAGCACATCGACATCCGCGGCCGCGTCTCCGGCGAGCAGCTGTGGGCCGAGCTGCACGCGGCCGACGTGCTCTGCGCCCCCTCGCTCTCGGGCGAGAGCTTCGGCATGGTCCTGACCGAGGCCTTCGCCGCCGGCACCCCGGTGATCGCCTCCGCGATCGCCGGCTACAGCGACGTGGTCACCGATGGCGTCGACGGCCTGCTGGTGCCGCCCGCCGATCCGCAGCGCCTCGCCGAGGAGCTGCAGCGCATCCACCACGAGCCCGAGCGCCTGCGGGCGATGGGGGAGGCCGCCCGTCGCAGCGCCCAGCGCTATGCCTGGCCGCGCGTCGCCGACCAGGTGACCGAGGTCTACGAGCGCGCGATCGCGGTGCCGCGGCCGGCGACCCGCGGCGAGAAGGTCGCCCACTGGGCCGGCGTGCGCCCTGCCGACGGGCTGCCGAAGCGCCCCGCCGAGCGCCTGCCGTCGCTCGACCCGCCCCCGGCGCGGGCCGGCAAGCGCGGCCGCAAGGTCGCCCGCCGGGTCGGCCTCGGCGTCGCCGGCGCCCTCGGCATCGGCCTGACCGTGCTGGCGGCGCAGAAGATCGGCGTCGACAAGGTGGTCGAAAGCATCGTCCGCTCCAACCTGACCCTGGTCCTGGTCGCCTGCGCGCTGATGGCGATCTCCCTTTTCTTCCGCGCCGCCTCCTGGTACTGGATCGCCGGCGCGGCGCTGCCCAACCGGCCGATCCGCCGTCGCGACGTCACCTCGGCGACGATGATCGGGGTGCTGATGTCGGCGACCCTGCCGGCCCGGCTCGGCGAGCCGGCGCGCGCCCTGGCGCTCGCCCGCCGCACCGGTCGCATGCGGGAAACCTTCCCGGTGCTGCTCGGGACCCTGGTCTCGCAGACGATGCTGAACCTGGTTGCGCTGGCGATGCTCGGCGTGATCATCGTCTCGACCACGCCGCTCTTCCACTCCGGCACCCAGAAGATCTTCGCCTTCAGCCTGCTCCCGCTGCTGCTGCTGGTCGTGGTGATCGTGGCGCCGATGCTGATGCGCCGCAACGGCAACGGCCGCATCGCCCGGATCGGCGCCGCCGTCCACCGCGCCCTGCTGCAGGTGCGCGCGGGCCTCGCCGTCTTCCGCAACCCGCGCCGCGGGGCGATGGCCGCCGGGGCCCAGCTCGGCGCCTGGGCGATCCAGCTGGCCGCCTGCTGGGCGCTGCTCTACGCGCTCAACCTCGACGGTCAGGCGGGGATCGGCGCCGCCGCCGCGGTCCTCTTCGCGGTCAACGTCACCGCCGTCGTCCCGGCCACCCCCTCCAACATCGGCGTCTTCCAGCTCGCTGTGATCAGCGTTCTCCACACCGGTTTCGACATCAGCACCGCCGACGCCCTCGCCTACGGGGTGATCCTGCAGGCGGTCGAGATCGCCACCGCGGTCGCCCTCGGCCTCCCGGCCCTGGTTCGCGAGGGACTCACCTGGAGCGATCTGCGCGTCCAGGCCCTCTCCACCGCGCCGGTGCATCTTGAGCCGAAGCCGGCTCCGCGGGACACCAGGCGCGGCGTCCGCATTTAGTGGAGAAAACTCCTTAGGTCCAAAAACTCTCGCGTATTCTTCTAGTATGCGCGAGTGCCCGACGGCTTCTCCGAGGAAGAGGTTCGCGCCGGCAGTCGCGTCCTCTCGCTTTTCGTCAGCCCTCTGACCGCCCGCGTCCTGCGGGCCCACGAGGCCGGCGCGGAGCGACTTTCCGATGTGCAGCAGGTCACCGGCTGGCCGGCCGAGTCAACCGTTCGCGCTTCGATCTCCAACCTCTGCGAGATCGGGGCGCTGGTCAAGGAGCCGGCCCCGGGCTCGCAGGGCGTGTCGACGAGGCTGAGCCCCGCGGGGGAGGAGATGCTGTTCGTCGCCGACGCCGTCGACGCCTGGCTCGCGCGCTCCCCCCAGGGCCCGATCCCCGCCGACAGCGAGGGCGCGAAGGTGGCGGTCAAAGCCCTGGCGGGGGGATGGAGCTCGACCCTGATGCGGAACCTGGCCAGCCACCCGTTCACCCTGACCGAACTCAGCGCGCTGATCCCCGACGTCACCTACCCGACCCTGGAGCGCCGGGTCGCCTGGATGAGGATGACCGGACAGATCGAGCCGGCCGAGCGCGAGGGGAGGGGCACGCCCTACGTGGTCACGGACTGGCTGCGGCAGTCGATCGGCCCGCTCTGCGCCGCCGGTCGCTGCGAGCGTCGCCACATGATCGGCATCACGCCCCCGGTCACCAACATCGAGGTGGAGACCTCGTTCCTGCTCGTGCTGCCGCTGGTGCTGGCTCCCGAGCACGCCAGCGGAACCTGCATGCTGGCTGCCCAGACCGATCCGCAGGCGTTCGCCGGCGGCGACTCGGTGCTCGCTGGCGTGACCGTCGAGCTCGAGCGCGGCAGGCTCCGCTCCTGCCTGCCCGAGGTCGTGGCGGCCCCCTCGACCTGGGCGGTCGGGACGCCGGAGGCCTGGTTCGACGTCGTCATCGACGGTCGCCTCGAGCAGATCCGGATCGGCGGCGAGCGGCCGCAGCTGGCGCTCGACCTCGCGACCGGATTGCACCAGGCGCTCTTCGCCGCGCCCTGAGGCGCCCCGGCCGCGGCATCGGCGGCGCTAGGCTGGGAGCCGGATGCTGCACCACGTCGGAATCGAGGTCGCGCCGGCGGACGTCGAGCGCGCGGCCGAGCTCTTCGAGCTGCTCGGGTTCGCCCGGGTGCAGCCGCCGCCCAGCCTGGCCGAGTTCACGTGGCTCGAACGCGGGGGGACCCAGATCCACCTGATGCCGGAGCCGAGCCCGGCGGCACCGCCGCGCGGGCACCTCGCCCTCGTCGTCCCGGAGCTCGAGGCGACGCTGGCGACGCTGCGCGAGCGCGGCTTCGAGGTCGAAGCCGCACGCGAGCACTGGGGAGTCCCGCGGGCGCGGGTGCTGGCGCCCGCCGGGCACCGGGTCGAGCTGATGGCGGCGCCGCCGGCCGGTGCCTGAGCGGCGGCGCGCCCGCCGTCCCTACTTCTCGTCGAAGGTCAGCGCGCAGCCGTTGATGCAGTAGCGCTGGCCGCTCTCGCCGGGGCCGTCGTCGAAGACGTGGCCGAGGTGGGCGTCGCAGGTCTTGCACACGACCTCGGTGCGGCGCATGAAGTGACTGTTGTCGGAGCGCAGCTCGACGTGCTCGAGGTTGGCGGGGTCGGTGAAGCTGGGCCAGCCGGTGCCGGAGTCGAACTTGGTGTCGGAGGCGAACAGCTCGGTGCCGCAGCCCACACAGCGGAACATCCCCTCGCGCTTCTCGTCGAGGTGCGGGCCGCTGAAGGCACGCTCGGTGCCGGCCTTGCGGGTCACCTCGTACTGCTCGGGAGTCAGCTCCTCGCGCCACTCCTGCTCGGACTTCTGGACCTTTGCCGTCATCGAAATCTCCTTTCGTCTCTGAGCCCAGAGTACGCCCTCTCCCTTACGCGTTTGTGACGGGCGCCGCTGCGCCTAGGATTGCGGCGTGCCCGACGCCTTCTACGAGCCCGACGGCGAGCTGCTGGTCGCGACCGAGCTGACCCGCGGCCCCTGGGACCCCGGGGCCCAGCACGCCGGGCCGCCGGCCGCCCTGCTGGGGCGGGCGATCGAGCGGCTGCCCGGCGGCGAGGGCTTCCAGGTCGGCCGCCTCACCTTCGAGATCCTGCGCTCGGTGCCGATCGCGCCGCTGAAGGTCAGCGCCGAGGTCGTCCGTCCCGGCAAGCGGGTGCAGATGGTCGCCGCCGAGCTCAGCGTCGACGGCGAGGTGCTGATGCGGGTCCGCGGCTGGCGCCTGCGCACGGCGGCGATAGAGATCCCGCCGGAGGTCGTCTCGACCCCGCCGCCCCCCGCCTTCCCCGCCGACGATGTGGGCTTCGACTTCTTCCCGACCGGCCACGAGCTCGGCTACCACTCGGCGATGGAGCTGCGCTTCGCCGAGGGCGGCTTCCTGGAGCTCGGCCCGGCGACCGCCTGGCTGCGGATGCGCGACCCGCTGGTCGCCGGCGAGGAGCCCTCGCCGCTGCAGCGGACGCTGATCGCCGCCGACGTCGGCAACGGGATCAGCGCCGCCCTCGACTTCCGCAAGTACGTCTTCGTCAACGTCGACCTCAGCGTCCACCTCGAGCGGATGCCGGTGGGGGAGTGGGTCTGCGTCGACGCGCTGACCCTGCCGCAGGAGAGCGGGATCGGGACCGCCGAGTCGGTGCTGAGCGACGGCCGGGGCCGGATCGGTCGGGCCCTGCAGACGCTGCTGATCAGCCCGCGCTAGCGACCGCGGCGCCGGGCCTGCGCCCGCCCGGCATCGTCAGGCTCAGCGCCGCCGAGCCGACCGCGACCGCGGCGGCGAAGACGAACGCCCCCTCGTAGTCGGTCAGCGCCGCCGCCAGCCCGGCCAGCGGCGCCCCGATCCCGACCCCGGCGTCGAAGAAGGCGGTGTAGGTGCCCATCGCGGCGCCGCGGGCCTCGGCCGAGACCCGGCCCAGCGCGATCAGCATCAGCGAGGGGTTGAGCAGGGAGAAGGCGGCGCCCATCGCGCAGCCGCCGAGCAGGGCGACCGGGAGGCTGTGGGCGAGGCCGATGGTCAGCAGCCCCGCCGCCTCGACCAGGGTGGCGACGATCGCCACCCGCATCGGCCCGACCCGGTCCGGAAGGTCGCCGGCGACCAGGCGGGTGAGGACGATCATCGCCGCGAAGGCGCCGAAGACGATCACCCCGTGGCCGACCCCGCGGTCTTCCAGGTGGAGGACGACGAAGGCCGCGACCGCCGCGTAGCCGACCGAGGCGAGCGCGATCGCGAGCCCCGGCCGCACCGCCTCCGGGGCGATCAGCGGGTGCGGCTCGACGTGGGCGAGGGGGACGAAGGGGTCGGGGACGCGGGTCGCGATCAGCGCCCCGAGCAGCGGCATCGCCGCCGCGAAGAGCCAGACCGCGTCGTAGCCGCCCGCGTCGAGCAGCAGCTCTCCGGCCAGCGGCCCGACGCTGAGCCCGCCCCAGACGGCCAGCCCGTAGAGGCCGAGCACGCGGCCGCGCCGCTCCAGCGGCGCCATGTCGACGATCCAGGCCGAGCCGGCGGTGTAGACGGCGCCCTCGCCGGCGCCGAGCGCGAGCCGGGCGAGGATCAGGCCGGCGATCCCGAGGCTGGGCAGGTAGAGCAGGCCGCTGGCGGCGAGGATCAGGGCCCCGACGACGACCGTCGGCTTGCGGCCGCGACGGTCGGCGAGGCGACCGGCGACCGGCCGCAGCAGCAGCCCGGTGATCGCGTATGCGCCGATCACGATCCCGACCGCGAGGTCGCCGGAGTGCAGCGGCCCGTGGACGTAGCGGGGCAGGACCGGCAGCACCGCGCCGACCGCGAGCAGGCCGCAGAAGGTGACCGCGAAGAGGGCCGCGAAGCTGCGCCCGAGCGGCGGCGCGCCGGACCCGGTGGAGGCGCTCACCGCAGCAGCGCGGCGAGGTCGGCGACCACGTGGTCGGGAACCGGCCCGCCGGTCGTCCCGTCCTCGCTGCCGGTTCCGCTGCGGACCAGGACCGCGGTCAGTCCGGCCGCCTGGCCGCCGGCGATGTCGGAGGAGAGCCGGTCGCCGACCATCGCCACCCGCTCGGCGCCGCCGATCGCCGCCAGCGCCATCTCGAACAGGTGCCGCTCGGGCTTGCCGCCGATCTCCGCCGTCTTCCCGGAGGCGGTCTCGACCGCGGCGAGGATCGAGCCGGTCCCCGGCCACTCGCCGCCGGGCATCGGCAGGGTCGGGTCGCGGCTGGTCGCGACCAGCGCCGCGCCGCCGTCGAGCGCCCGCTTCGCGGTCAGCAGCTCCTCGTAGTCGAAATTGCGATGCCCGGAGACGACGACCACCCGGGCCGAGTGCGCCGGCTCGCCGACCACCGGCTCGGCGCCCGCGGCGGCGACCATCTCCCGCAGCGGCTCGGCCCCGATCACGAAGGCCTTGCCACCCTGCGCGGCCTCGCCGGCGAGGCGCGCGGTCACCATCCCCGCGGTGACGATCCGGGCCGGGTCGACCTCGACGCCCATCCTGCCCAGTCGCTCCGCGTAGTCGGCCGGGCGCTTGCCGGGATTGTTGGTGACGAAGGCCAGCTGCTTGCCGGAGGCGGTCAGCGCGGCCAGCGCCTCGGCCGAGCCGGGGATCGGCTCACGCCCGATCCAGACGACCCCGTCGAGGTCGATCAGAAGTCCATCGAATTCGTCTGCGAGAGCCACGTCACTGAGGCTATTCACTCGTCTCGATACGGTGTTGGCAGTGAGTTCCAACGGACAGGTTGTGGTCGCCACGGACCTGGCCCGCCGCTACGGCGAGGGCGATGCCGCCGTCGACGCGCTGGCAGGTGTCAGCACCGGTTTCGAGCGTGGCCGCTTCACCGCGATCATGGGCCCCTCGGGGTCCGGCAAGTCGACGCTGATGCACATCCTCGCCGGCCTCGACCGGCCGACCGGCGGCAGCGTCGAGCTCGACGGCACCGAGATCACCCACCTCGACGACGGCGAGCTGACCAAGCTGCGCCGCGACAAGCTCGGCTTCGTCTTCCAGTTCTTCAACCTGCTGCCGGTCCTGACCGCGGAGGAGAACATGCTGCTGCCGCTCTCGATCGCCGGCCGCAAGCCCGACCCCGAGTGGTTCGAGCGCCTGGTCGAGACCGTCGGCCTCGCCGATCGCCGCACCCACCGCCCGGCCGAGCTCTCCGGCGGCCAGCAGCAGCGGGTCGCGGTCGCCCGGGCGCTGCTCTCCAAACCGGCCGTCGTCTTCGCCGACGAGCCGACCGGGAACCTCGACTCGAAGGCGAGCGAGGACGTGCTGGCGCTGCTGCGCCAGGCGGTCGACGAGTTCGACCAGACGGTGGTGATGGTCACCCACGATCCCGCCGCCGCGGCGCACGCCGACCGGCTGATCACCCTGCGCGACGGCAAGCTCGTCCACGACGCGGTGCCGGGCTCGGCCGACGACGTGATCGAGTTGATGAAGACGATTGACTAGCCTCGCGCTCAAGAGCCTCTGGGCTCGCAAGGTGCGGGCCCTCACGACCACCTTCGCGGTGGTGATCGGAGTCGCCTTCATGGCCGGCTCCTACGTCTTCACCGACACGATCTTCGCCGCCTTCGACGAAATCTTCAGCGAGTCGGAGGCCGGGATCAGCGTCGTCGTCAGCTCCGAGAACCTGGTCAAACAGCAGAGCGGCGAAACGCCGACGATCTCCGCGGGCCTGTTGCCGCGGATCCAGAGGACCCCGGGGGTGCGCGAGGCGTCTGGCGCGATCTTCACCCAAGGCGGATTCTTCGACGAAGAGGGCGATGCGATCGGGGCGAAATTCTCGCCCAAGTTCATCTCCTCGACCCTTCCCGACGGTCTCGAGTCGCTGACCTATGTCCAGGGTCGGCCGCCGAGCGGGCGGGGCGAAGCTTCGCTCGACGAAGCCGCCGCCGACGAAGCCGGGCTGGAGATCGGCGATCAGATCGCGATCGTCGGCCGGATCCCGGCCGAGAAGTTCGAGCTGGTCGGGATCACCCGGCTCGGTAACGCCTCTTTCGGCGGTGCCAGCATCGCCCAGGTGACCCTGCCGGAAGCGCAACGGCTGGCCGGCAAGAAGGGCGAGTTCGACCAGATCTCGGTCGCCGCCGAGGACGGGGTGACGCCGCTGGAGCTGAAACGCCGGATCGCCAAGGAGATGCCGGCCGGGGTCCGGGTCGAGACCGGCGAAGAAAAAGCCGAACGCAGCTCCGACGAAATCCGCGAAAACCTCGGCTTCCTGACCACGATCCTGCTCGTCTTCGCCTTCGTCGCCCTCTTCGTCGGCGCTTTTCTGATCTTCAACACCTTCTCGATCACGGTCGCCCAGCGGATCGCCGAATTCGGGATGCTGCGCACGCTCGGCGCCTCGCGCGGGCAGATCCTGCGCTCGGTGATCGGCGAATCCTTCGTGATCGGCCTGATCGGCTCGCTGGTCGGGATCGCCTTCGGGTTCCTGATCGCGATGGCGCTGAAAGCGCTCTTCGAGGCGGTCGGGGCCAACCTGCCGACCACCGGCCTGATCCTCGAGAGCCGCACCGTGATCGTCTCGATCGTCGTCGGCCTCGGGGTCACCATGGTCTCCTCGCTGATCCCGGCGCTGCGCTCGACCAGGATCCCGCCGATCGCCGCCCTGCGGGCCGAGGTGCAGCCCGTCAGCCGCCGCCGCCGAGCCCTCAACGCGGTGCTCGCGGCGCTGCTCGGCCTGGCCGGGCTCGCGATGCTGCTGATCGGGCTCTTCGGCGATGCCGACAGCGACGCCGCCGCTGGCCTGATGGGCGCTGGCGCGGTCTTCTTCATCCTCGCCGTCTCCCTCTTCAGCCCGGTCCTGGTGCGGCCGCTGGCGGCGCTCGCCGGCTGGCCGCTGGAGCGGCTGCGACGCCTGACCGGCCGCCTCGCCCGCGAGAACGCCCAGCGCAACCCCGGCCGCACCGCGATCACCGCCGCGGCGCTGATGATCGGCCTCGCCCTGGTCGCCTTCGTGACGATCTTCGCCGCCGGCGCCAAGGACTCGATCGCCGGCGCCGTCGACGACACCTTCCAGGGCGACCTGGTGATCCAGAACAGCGACGGTTTCTCGCCGATCCCACCCGGCGCCGCCGGCGCCGCCCGCGGGGTGCCCGGGGTGGAGCTGGTGGCGACGATGCGCGCCGCCGAAGCGAAGCTGGTCGGCTCCGGCTCCAAGCAGCGGATCAACGGGATCTCCCGCGACGCCGGCGACGTCTTCAAGCTCGAATGGAAGCGGGGCGGGCCGGAGACCCTGCGCGACCTGCGGAACGGCCAGGCGATCGTCAAGGAATCCTTCGTCGAATCGCACCACCTCGACGTCGGCGACAGCTTCCGGCTGCTGAGCCAGTCCGGCAACGAGCCACGCTTCGTGATCGCCGGCACCTACGACACCAAGGTCGGCCTGATCGGCAGCGTGATCGTCACCCAGGACGTTCTCGCCCGCGACTTCGGTCAGACCCAAGACACGATCGACTTCGTCCGCACCGCCGCGGACGCCGATCCGGAAGTCGTCCAGGAGCGGCTGGAGGCGGTGATGGAAGCGTCCTTCCCGACCGCCGAAGTGGTCGACCAGCAGGAACTGAAGGAGAAACAGGAACAGGCGGTGAACAGCCTGCTGACCCTGATCTACGCGCTGCTGGCGCTGGCGATCGTGATCTCCATCTTCGGGATCGCCAACACCCTGGCACTCTCGATCCACGAGCGCACCCGCGAGCTGGGGATGCTGCGGGCGATCGGCATGTCGCGGCGCCAGGTGCGGACGATGATCCGCTACGAGGCGGTGATCACGGCGCTGATCGGGGCGATCCTGGGGATGGTCCTGGGCCTGATCTTCGCGGTGCTGATCGCCCAGCCGCTGAAGGAAGAAGGATTCACCCTCACCTTCCCGGTCGGCCAGCTGATCGGGTTGCTGGTCTTCGCCGCGCTGATCGGGGTGGTCGCCGCGATCGCGCCGGCCCGCCGGGCCTCGCGCCTCGACGTGCTCGAGTCGCTGCAGTACGAGTAGCCGCAGCCCCGCTCAGGAGCCGGCCGCGAGGCCCATCCGCAGCGCCCCGGCGACCTCGAACATAGCCGCCCGCGAGGAGCGGCTGACCGCGTACTGGTTGGCGAAGCCGTGGATCAGGCCCGGATAGCGGCGCAGCGCCACCGTCACCCCCGCCTCGCGCATCCGCAGCGCGTAGGCCTCGCCCTCGTCGCGCAGCGGGTCGAAGCCGGCGGTGGCGACGTAGGCGGGGGGCAGGCCGCTGAGGTCCGGCTCCTTGTAGACCGAGACCCGCGGGTGGTCGGCGTCGCCGGGATTCGGCAGGTAGTGGCCTTCGAAGTGGTCCATGTCGCCCTTGGTCAGCAGGAAGCCGTCGGCGAACAGCTGCCGCGAGCGCGGGTCGTCGGCGGAGTCGGTGACCGGGTAGAAGAGCAGTTGCATCGCCGGCAGCGGGCCGCCTTCGTCGCGCCCGCGAAGGCAGACCACCGCGGCCATGTTGCCGCCGGCGCTGTCGCCGCCGACGGCGATCCGGGCCGGGTCGACGCCGAGCTCGCCGGCGTTGGCCGCCGCCCAGGCGAAGGCGTCCCAGGCGTCGTCGGTCGCGGCCGGGAATGGGTGCTCGGGGGCGAGCCGGTAGTCGACCGAGAGCACGGCGATGCCGGCGGCCGCGGCGAGGAAGCGGCAGACGGCGTCGTGGGTGTCGAGGTCGCCGATCACCCAGCCGCCGCCGTGGTAGAAGACGAGCAGCGGCGGCGGCGTGCCGCCGGGCAGGTTCGGCGGCAGGTAGAAGCGGCCGCCGATCGCCCCGTTGGAGGTCGGGATCGCGCGCTCGTCGACCTTTGCCATGCGGATCGGGCGGGGCGGGGTGTTGGCCGCGGCACCGCGCTTGTTGTGCTCCCGCGCCTGTTCCGGCGGCAGCAGGTTGGTGTAGGAGACGGTCCCGCCGCCGCGGCGCGCAACCTCGATCAGCGCGTGGACGTCGCTGGCCAGGGCCTGGCCGTCGATCTCCGGCGGCTTGCCGAAGAGCAGCCGCTGGATGCGCGGCGAGAGCCCGCAGACAAAGCGCAGGAAGCGGAACTCGATACTCGCTGGCAGGCGCGGGGCGTCCACGGCCGCGTCAGGGTACTGGAGCGTTGGGGTTTCGGGTGGAGCAAGGTGGGGGAGAATCGACCCCGGCCGAGCCCTGGAGCGGGGGTGAGGCGCTTCGCACCGACCCTCGTCACCCTCGCGGCCCTCTGTCCCGCGGTCGCCTTCGGCCCTCCCTCCAGCGTTGCCGACGCGCCCCCCGCGGTCGCTCCGGGCGCCGCGCCGCTGCGGGCCGAGTGCCGCACGCCGCGTGCCCTGCGCCTGCGCCGCTTCGAGGATGGCTCTGCCCGGCTGCACTGCGGCCGGCGCCTGCTCGTCCGCGTCTCCGTCCCGGGTTAGCGACGAACATCACACACTTTTGCGGGCCGGGCGAGTAGCGTCCGCCGGGCGATGGAGGCAACGGTCAAAGCGGCGGCCCCGACCCGGGCTCTGCACACCGTGAAGCGCGGCCTGCCGCCCGGGCCGCGGATGCCGCGGGCCCTGCAGACGGCGATCTGGTCGCGACAGGCGCAGTGGATGCTGGAGCAGTCGCGCGCCCGCTTCGGCGACATGTTCACGATCCGGATCGCCCACGAGGGCGACTGGGTGATGGTCTCCGACCCGGCGATGGTGAAGCAGGTCTTCACCGGCGACCCCAGGGTCTTCCACGCCGGCGAGGGCAACCAGATCCTGCGCCCGATCCTCGGCGACAACTCGGTCCTGGTGCTCGACGAGAAGGCCCACATCGGTCAGCGCCGGCTGCTGCTGCCGCCGTTCCACGGCGAGCGCATGCAGGGCTACGGCGAGACGATGCGGGAGATCGCCTCTCGGGAGATCGCCGGCTGGCCGACCGGCACCCCGTACAAGCTGCGGCCGCGGATGCAGGCGATCACCCTGGAGATCATCATCGAGACCGTCTTCGGCGTCCACGAGCGCGAGCGGATGGACCCGCTGCGGGCGGCACTGCGCGAGTTCCTCGACCTCACCACCGACCCGCGCTTCCTGCTCCCGGTCGTCCTCGCCGGCCCCGAGCGGATCCGCCGGCTGCCGGTCTTCGCCCGCCGCATCGACCGCGTCGACGAGCTGATCCACCGCGAGATCGCCGACCGCCGCGCCGCCGAGGACCTCGAGCAGCGCGAGGACGTCCTCTCGATGCTGGTCGCCGCCCGCCACGAGGACGGCAGCCCGATGAGCGAGGCCGAGATCCGCGACGAGCTGCTGACCCTGCTGGTCGCCGGCCACGAGACCACCGCGACCGCGCTCTCCTGGGCGGTCGAGCGCCTGACCCGCCACCCGGAGAAGCTGGAGCGCCTGCGGGCCGAGGTCCTGGCCGGGGAGGACGCCTACCTGACCGCGACGATCCAGGAGACGCTGCGGCTGCGCCCGGTGATCGTGCTGGTGATCCGCAAGCTGACCGAGCCGGTCGAGATCGGCGGCTACGAGCTGCCGGCAGGGGCCCGGGTGACGCCGAGCATCCACCTCGTCCACCGCGATCCCCAGACCTACCCCGAACCGGACCGCTTCCTGCCCGAGCGCTTCCTCGACGACCCGCCCGGCACCTACACCTGGATCCCCTTCGGCGGCGGCGTCCGCCGCTGCCTCGGCGCCGCCTTCGCCCAGTTCGAGATGGCCGTGGTCCTGCGCGAGCTGGTTATGGCCCACCAGATCCGCCCCGCCCGCGCCGGGTCCGAGCGTCCCTTCCGCCGCGCGATCACCGAGACCCCGCGCCACGACGCCGAGGTCGTGCTCAGCTAGGCGAGAGGAGCCGCGGGCGGCCGAGGCGAAGCCGGAAGGTCTCCCCGCCCCCGGTCCGCACCGTCAGGTGGACCGGCTTCGTGCCGACGATCCGGATCCCGCCGGGCCAGGGCGTCCGCGGCCGCGCGCAGGGCTCGAAGCTGACCTCGGGATACCCGGACGCGTTCTGGAACGCGGTGGTCGGGTGGCCCTGCCGGTCGAGGATGTTGCCGTAGTAGAGGAAGACCCGCTTGCGCAGCGCCGGCGGCACGCTGACCGTCACCTGCGCATGTCCTTCGACCACCATCGGCATCTTCGCCACCAGCCCGTGCGCGGTCCGCGACATATGCCCGAGCGGATCCTCGAACACCCCGACCGGCCCCGCCCGCAACGAACGCTGTTTCCAATCCGACGGCCCGCTCCCCAGCACCGCCTTGTCGCAGGGCGCCACATTGGCCGCGGCCGGTCCCGCCAGGGCCATCGCGAGAGCGACGAGCAGAAGTGCGGCGGCCGAAACTCTCATCGACCCGGGCTGGCTCTGATCCTCAGCCGCAGCCGGTGTTGTTGCCGCAGGAAGAGCAGGTGTAGCAGGACCCCGTTCGCTGCATCATTCCGCCGCACTGCTCGCAGGCCGGACCGAGGTCGAGGCCCTGCATCTTGGCCGGCACGACCGGCGGGGAGTCGGTCATCGCCGAGGCCGCGGCGACCGTGGTCCCGGGCTTGATCGTGGCGCCGCCGTTGCCGTTGCCGGCTTTGGCGCCGCCATTGGCCGGGCCCGCCGTGTCGCTGCTCAGGCCGATGCTCATCTGCGAGGTCTCCGCTTCCTTCTTGTTGCGGACCTCCTGGGTCATGATCCCCAGTTCCTCCAGGGCTTCGGTGTCCTCGATGAAGCGGCTGGCGACCCAGCGCATGATGTAGTCGGGCAGCGATTTTGCGAAGGGGATCTCCGGGTTGCCGGTCATCCCCTCCGGCTCGAAGCGCATGTAGCTGAACTTGCGCACGAAGGTCTCCAGCGGAACGCCGTACTGGAGGCCGAGCGAGATCGAGGTGGCGAAGGCATTGAGCAGCCCGCGCATCGTCGAGCCCTCCTTGCCGATGTCGGTGAGGAAGATCTCGCCGACCGTGCCGTCGTCGTACTTGCCGGCGGTGATGTAGCCCTCGTGACCGGAGATCGAGAACTTGTGGGTGATCGATTCGCGCTCGCGCGGCATCTTCTTGCGAACCGGCTGGGCCATTTCCACATCGGCCTCCGCCTCGGCGCCCTTTTCGTCCTGGGCGTCGGTGCGCAGCGCCTGCGCCGTCTTCGAACCGTCGCGGTAGATCGCCAGCGCCTTCAGGCCGCCGTTCCAGCCGCGCGTGTAGGCGTCGGCGATGTCGTCGATCGTCGCCGACTGCGGCAGGTTGACCGTCTTCGAGATCGCCCCGGAGATGAACGGCTGGGTCGCCGACATCATGTCGATGTGGCCGGTGTGGGTGATCGCCCGCTCGCCGACCGCGACGTCGAAGACCGGCAGGTGCTCGTCCTTCAGGCCGGGGGCGCCGACGATCGTGTTCTTCTCGGCGATGTGGGCGTTGATCTGGTCGATCTCGGCCTCCGAGTAGCCCATCGCGTCGAGCGCCATCGGCACCGATTTGTTGACGATCGTCATCGAGCCGCCGCCGACCAGCTCCTTGAACTTGACCAGCGAGAAGTCGGGCTCGATCCCGGTCGTGTCGCAGTCCATCAGGAAGCTGATCGTCCCGGTCGGGGCCAGCACCGTCGCCTGCGCGTTGCGGTAGCCGTGCTCGTCGCCGAGCTCGACCGCTTCGTCCCAGGCCCGCTGCGCGGCCGCGAGCAGCTCGCCTTTGATCCCGGTCGAGTCGACCTCGTAGGCGGCGTCGCGGTGCATCCGCATCACCCCGTTGTGGGGCTCGCGGTTCTTCTCGTACTCGTCGTAGGGGCCGGTCGCGCCGGCGGCGATCAGCGCCGACTGGCGGTAGGCGCGGCCGGTCATCAGCGCGGTGATCGCGGCGGCGACGTTGCGGCCGGCATCGGAGTCGTAGGGGAGCCCGTCCGACATCAGCAGGGCGCCGAGGTTGGCGTAGCCGAGGCCGAGCTGGCGGAAGGCGAAGGCGTTGGCGGTGATCTCCTCGGTCGGGTAGCTGGAGAAGCCGACGACGATCTCCTGGGCGAGGAAGACGATGTCGACCGCGTGCTCGAACTCCGCCGTCTCGAAGCTGCCGTCGGGACGGCGGAACTTCATCAGGTTGAGCGAGGCGAGGTTGCAGGCCGAGTCGTCGACGTGCATGTACTCGCTGCAGGGGTTGGAGGCATTGATCCGGCCCGACTCGGGGCAGGTGTGCCAGCGGTTGATGATCGTGTCGTACTGGATGCCCGGGTCGGCGCAGCGCCAGGCGGCGTCGGCGATCTGATTCATCAGCTCGCGCGCGTCCAGCGTCTTCGTCGTCGAGCCGTCGGTGCGGGCCTTCAGCTCCCAGTCCTGGCCGGCCGCGACCGCCTCCATGAAGTCGTCGCTGACTCGGACCGAGTTGTTGGCGTTCTGGTACTGGATCGAGGTGAAGCCCTCGCCGTCGATCGACATGTCGAAGCCGGCCTCGCGCAGCGCTTCGGCCTTCTTCTCCTCGTCGGCCTTGCACCAGATGAAGTGCTCGATGTCCGGATGGTCGACGTCGAGCACGACCATCTTCGCCGCCCGCCGGGTCTTGCCGCCCGACTTGATCGTCCCCGCCCAGGCGTCGGCGCCGCGCATGAAGGAGACCGGGCCGCTGGCGGTGCCGCCCTTCTGCAGCTGCTCCATCGAGCCGCGGATGTTGGAGAGGTTGATCCCGGAGCCGGAGCCGCCGCGGAAGATGTTGCCCTCCTTGGTGTTCCAGCCGAGGATCGACTCCATGGTGTCCTCGACGCTGAGGATGAAGCAGGCCGAGCACTGCGGCGTCTCCTCGAAGCCGACGTTGAACCAGACCGGCGAGTTGAAGGCCGCCTGCTGGTTGAGCAGGATCGAGGTCAGCTCCATCTCGAAGGCGTCGGCGTCCTCCTCGGAGGCGAAGTAGCCGCCCTCGCGCCCCCAGTTGGAGATCGTGCCGGCGACGCGGCCGATCATCTGTTTGACCGAGCTCTCGCGCTCGGGGCTGCCGAGCTGTCCGCGGAAGTACTTCTGGGCGACGATGTTGGTCGCGTTCTGCGACCAGCTCTTCGGGAACTCGACCCCGCGCTGCTCGAAGGCCGGGCTCTCCGGATTGCCGATCACGGCGTCGCGGATCTCCCACTCGATCTGGTCGAAGGGATGCACGCCGGCAGCCGAAAATCGCCGTTCTATCGAGAGACCCCGCAGACCGTTTTTGGGACTGGCAGTGGCGGTCTTGGACATCGAACTACTCCTCTCGCAGCGACTTTTCGGGTGAACTGCGCAGGATCGCTGACCGTCCGGCGGCAAAAGTGGTCGAAGGCGCAATTAAGGGCTTTCGAAGTTGGCGCAGTCGCCACAACCATTCTGGCAACTCGGCAAAGTCGGCAAATATCCAGCCACCGCGATCCGCCCGTCCCCCGATCCCGTCGCTGTACCCTCCAGGTATGGCTGACGAGATGCGCCGGGGAGCCGAGCGGGTGGGGGAGCGGGCAAGCGCCGCCCGCGAGGCGATGGGAGAGCGCGCGACCGCGGCCAGGGAGGCGACCGCCGAGGCGATCGCCTCCGTCAAGCCGAAGCTCCGCGGCGTCTCCCACGAGTGGGCCTTCTTCCTCTCCCTCGGCTTCGGCGTGGCGCTGATCGTGCTCGCGAAGACGCCGAAGGCGGCGCTGGCGGTCGGCATCTACGCGGTCAGCCTCTCTGCCCTGTTCGGCACCAGCGCCCTCTACCACCGTGTCAACTGGACCCGGCCCGACGTTCGCATGTGGATGCGGCGCTTGGACCACTCGATGATCTTCTTCCTGATCGCCGGCACCTACACGCCGTTCGCGCTGCTGGTCCTCAACGGCACCCTCGGCACGGCGATCCTCGTCGTCGTCTGGATGGGCGCGATCGCCGGCGCGATCGTCGAGACGATCTGGATCGACCACCCGAAATGGGTCTCGGCGCTGATCTACCTCGCGCTGGGCTGGGTCGCGGTCGCCGCCTTTCCCGACCTCTGGTCCTCACTGGGGGTGGGCGGGGCGATGCTGGTCGCCGTCGGCGGTCTCCTCTATACGGCGGGCGCCATCGTCTACGCCACCCAGCGCCCGAATCCAAGCCCGGCGGTCTTCGGCTACCACGAGGTCTTCCACCTGCTGGTGATCGCCGCCGCGGTCGCCCACTTCTCCGCCGTCGCCTTCTTTGCCCTGCCGAACGCCTAGCTCAGCTAAGCGGCGACCGGCTGGCGCTCCTCGACTTCGGAGACCAGCTCGGAGAGGACCTCGGTCAGCCGCTGGGACTGCTCGGGGTTGAGCTCGAGCCGGCCGTCGACGAACTGTTCCGCGGCGCGGGGGACCGGCAGCTCCGCCTCGACCACGCGGCCGCCGAGCGCGCCGAGCACCTTGCGCGCCTCGGCTTGCGCCCAGACGGCGCCGAACATCCCGGTCGAGGCGCCGATCGCCGCCGCGGGCTTGCCGCGCAAGGCGCTCTGGCCGGCCGGGCGGGAGATCCAGTCCAGCCCGTTCTTCAGCTGGCCCGGCAGCGAGTGGTTGTACTCCGGGGTGGCGATCAGGACCGCGTCGGCGGCGCGCACCGCCTCGCGCAGCTCCTCGACCACCGCCGGCGTGCCCTCCTCTTCGGCGTCGGCGTCGTAGGGCGGGATCTCGCGCAGCCGCTCGAACTCGATCAGCTCCGCCCCCGCGGGCAGCCGCTCGGCGGCCGCCCGCAGCAGGGCGCTGTTGAGCGAGTCCCGGCGCAGGCTCCCGGATATGCCCAGGACCCGCATCGCTACTCGTCCCCCGCGACGAACTGCAACTCGACGTTGATCGCGACCTCGTACTCGAGCGCCTGGCCGCCGCTGGGCAGGTCGGCGTTCCAGTTGAGGCCGAAATCACGGCGGTCGAGGGCGGCCTCGACCGAGAAGCCGACCCGCTCCTTGCCGTCGAGGTAGGCCCCGACCTTGGCGAACTTGCCGACGGCGCTGACCTCGCGGGTCTCGCCGCGGATCTTGAGCTCGCCGGCGAGGCGGACGCTGCCGTCGTCGGCGACGGCGAGCTCGTTGGAGCTGAACTTGAGCCGCGGGTGGTTCTCGGCGTCGAAGAACTCGGGACTCATCAGATGGCCCTTGAACTGCGGCTCGTCGATGTCGATGCTGGCGACCTCGACCGCGCCCTCGAGGCCGGGCCGCTCGCCGCCGGTCAGGGTCGCGCCGTACTCGCCGAAGCCGCTGCGGAAGGTGGCGATCCCGCTGTGGGTGATCCCGAAGGTGATCGAGGAGTGGACGGGGTCGAGGGCCCAGGTGCCCGCCGGGATCTGCTGGTTGATGGTCTCGGTGCTCATCGCTTGCCTTTCGTCGAAGTTGTTGTCGCTGAAATGATTGAGGCAGAAACAATCGTATCAGAAATGATTGCTGTATCAACTATTGCCTCGACAACGTTCATCTGCGATAATCCAGCGGCGATGGGTGAGCAAGCGACTGAGATCGACACGGCGGCTCCGCTGGGGGGATGCCCGGCGAACACGCCCCACGGCGAAGCCTGGGGCTCGCTCGCGCGCACCCACGCCGCGATCTCGCAGCGCCTCGGGGACGCCCTGGCCCAGGGCGACTTTCCGCCCCTGCCCTGGTACGAGGTGCTTGCCGCGGTGGCCGAGGCGCCCGAGCAGCGGATGCGGATGGGGGAGCTCGCGGAGGCCCTGGTGATCACCCGCGGCGGCCTCACCAAGCTCGTCGACCGCCTGGTCAAGGCCGGCCTGCTGGAGCGGACCTTCCACGACAGCGATCGCCGCGTCAGCTACGCCACCCTGCTTCCCGCCGGGATCAGCCTGTTGACGGAAATGCGGCCGGTGATCGTCGGCGAGCTCGAGCTCGCCTTCTCGGCCAACCTCAGCGTCGCCCAGGCCAACGAGCTGCGCGCGACCCTGGACGGGATCCGCGCCGACGCCTGCAGCGGCGTCAACTAGCTCCGGCCGGGACCGCCCCCGCTAGATGATTGATTCCACGGCGAGGTGTGACTGGGGGCGCGCCCGGCCGAGCGGATCAAGGACGCAGGGCGCCGCCTTTGCCGGTCGGCAAAGGCAAGCCCGAGGACGCCGAGCCGCGAAGTGTGCCGGGCGCGTCATCCAGGTGGGCCTGGTCGTGGAATCAATCATCTAAGCCAGCGCCGCCGCGGCCCGCCCCTTGGCGGACTCGACGATCGCCAGCACCGCGGCCTCGTCGCCGTCGCGGATCAGCTCGATCGGGTCGGGGTCGCCGTTGACGATCCCCTCGAAGAACTCCTTGCGGTCGTTGTAGGTCGGCAGCGTGCCCTTGGCCCAGCCGCGGGCGTCGTTCAGCATCACCGCCAGGCGCGCGTACTCCTCGCCGAAGAGGTCGGAGATCTCGCGCTTCATCCGCTTCGCCAGCGCCGGCGAGGCGCCGGCCGTGGAGATCGCGATCGCCAGCGGCCCGGTGCGGACGATCGCCGGCAGGATGAAGTTGCACAGCGGCGGCACGTCGACGATGTTGACCAGCATCGCCCGCTTCTCGGCGTCGTTGAAGACGCCGATGTTGACCTCGCTGTCGTCGGTCGCGGCGATCGCCATGAAGGCCCCCTCGAGGTCCCTGGCGCCGCCGTAGGGGCGCCGCTCCCAGGCGATCGTGCCCTCGGCGGCCAGCGCTTCCAGCTCCGGGTGCGCGGTCGGCGCGATCAGCGTCACGGCGCCGTCGCAGGCCAGCAGCCCCTCGATCTTCTTCGAGCCCGATGTCGCCGCCGCCGATCACCAGGCAGCGCCGCCCGGTCAGCTTCAGGCAGGCGATGTAGAACGGCGTCTCCAGCATGTCGCGGACGCAGGTCTGGTCGCAGATGCCTTTGCGGTACTGGCAGACGCACTCCTTGCCGGCATAGGCCTGGGCGGGCATGCGACGAAGGTTAGTGATCGGCGCCTACAGGGAGTCCAGCGTCAGCCGCAGACCGTCCTCGAGGCCGGTCCGGGGGCGCCAGCCGAGCTCGCGCTCGGCTCGACTCGCGTCGAGCGAGATCTGCTGCACCTCGCCGGCCCGCGGCGGCGCGAACTCGGGCTCGAAGCCCTCCGCCTCGCCGAGCCGGCCGAGCACCTCGACCAGCTCCAGCACGCTGGCCTCGCGGCCGGTGCCGACGTTGACCGCGCCGGTGGCCTGCGACCCGGCCGCGGCCAGCGCCGCGTCGACGACGTCGCCCACGTATATGTAGTCGCGGGTCTGGGTGCCGTCGCCGTAGACGGTCGGCCGGCCGCCGGCCCGCAGCAGCCCGCAGAAGATCGCCACCACGCCGGCCTCGCCGAGCGGGTCCTGGCGCGGCCCGTAGATGTTGCCGAGCCGCAGGGCGATGCTGGAGATCCCGTAGAGGCGCTCGTAGAGGGCGAGGTAGCCCTCGGCCGCGAACTTGCTCTGACCGTAGGCCGAGAAGGGGGCGATCGCCGCGCTCTCGTCGAGCGGCAGCTCCTGGCCGGCGCCCTCGCCGTAGATCGCGCCGCCGGTGGAGACGAAGACGACCCGCCCGCCCGCGGCGCCGCGGGCGGCCTCGAGCACGTTGGCGGTGCCGCCGACGTTGACGGCGGCGTCGAAGGCGGGGTCCTCGAGCGACTTGCGGACGTCGATCTGGGCGGCCAGGTGGAAGATCGTCTGCGGCGCCCGCTCGGCGACCAGCGCCGCCAGCGCCGCGGCGTCGCGGATGTCGAGCTCGACCAGCTCGGCACCCGCCGCGAGCGCTCCCTCCAGGTTGACGAGGCGGCCGGTGGAGAGGTTGTCGACCACCGTCACCTCGTCTCCGCGCGCGAGCAGACCATCGACCAGATTCGAGCCGATGAACCCCGCGCCGCCGGTGACCAAGCACTTCATCAGGGAGCCGATCCTAAGGGGATCGGCTGGGGGCAGGCGTGAAGTCGGCTCGGAGGGGCAGCCGAACGTCCCTGCTACCTTGCCGCCCCATGAGACTGATCGTCACCGAGAAGAACAACAGCGCGAAAAAGATCGCGGAGATCCTCGGCGCGGCCCAGGGCGGGCCGACCAGCGACAAAACTTTCAAAGTCCCGTACTACATGTGGACCGACGCGGACGGCGATCACATGACGATCGGCCTCAAGGGCCACGTGCTCGGTCCGGCCTTCCCCGAGGGCTACTCGAACTGGCAGAAGACCGACCTGCACGACCTGATCGACGCCCAGCTGATCAAGGAGCCGACCGACAAAAACGTCGTCAAAGCGATCAAAAAGGTCGCCAAAGAGGCCGACGAGCTGGTGATCGCGACCGACTTCGACCGCGAGGGCGAGCTGATCGGGCTCGAGGCCCTGGAGGAGATGCTCGACGCCAACCCGGACCTCGGCTCGCGCGAGGGCACCGCGGACGGCAGCCTGGAGATCAAGCGCGCCCGCTACTCGGCGCTGACCAAAGAGGAGATCGAGCGCGCCTTCGCCAACCTCGACACGCTCTCCTACCCGCTCGCCAACGCCGGCGCCGCCCGCCAGGACATCGACCTGCTCTGGGGCGCGACCCTGACCCGCGCCGTCTCCCTGGCCAGCCGCCGCTTCGGCTCCAACTTCCTCTCGGTCGGCCGCGTGCAGAGCCCGACCCTGGGCCTGATCGTCGAGCGCGAGATGGAACGGCGCGCCCACATCGCCAAACCGTTCGCGGAAGTGTTCGCCAAGTTCGAGCACCCCGACGGCACCTTCGAGACCCATCACGGCGTCGACAAATTCTGGGAGCGCTCCGAAGCGGAGGCGGCGGTCGCCGGGACCGCGGCCCCGGGCATCGTCAAAGCCGTCACCGCCCGCAAGAACACGCGCAAACCGCCGACGCCCTACAACACCACCGCCTTCAGCACCGACGCCTCCAGCCGTCTCGGCATCACCCCCGCCAGCGCGATGCGGATCGCCGAGGACCTTTACATGGACGGCTTCATCTCCTACCCGCGGACCGACAACACGGTCTACCCGACCTCGCTGCCGGTCCGCGAGCTGGTCTCCTCGCTGGTCAAAGTCAAAGAGTTCTCCGCCGCCTCGGGCCTGCTCGAGGGCGAGCTGAAAGCGACCCGCGGCAAAAAAGAGACGACCGACCACCCGCCGATCTACCCGACCCAGGCGATCCACCCCGGCGCCCTCGAGGGGCCGAAGAAACGGGTCTACGAACTCGTCGTCCGCCGCTTCCTGGCGACCTTCAGCCCGCCGATGATCACCGAGTCCACGCGCGCCGACATCGAGGCCGGCTCGGAGACCTACTTCGTCCGCGGCTCGGTCCTCGTCGACGCCGGCTTCGCCGGCATCTACACCTACGCCCGCTCCGCCGACGAGGAGATCCCGGCCCTGCAGGAGGGCCAGGAGCTGGCCCTCGACGGCGAGCCCTGGATCGTCGACAAGGAGACCCAGCCGCCCGGCCGGATCTCCCAGGCGAAACTGATCGAGATGATGGAGGAGCGCGGCCTCGGCACCAAGGCGACCCGTGCCGACATCATCCAGAAGCTGTTCGACCGCGGCTACGTATACGGCAATCCGCCGGTCCCCTCGGAGACCGGCATCGCCCTCTACGAGGCGTTCAAGAACTACGTGCCGGCGATGGCGACGCCGGAGATGACCGCGACCCTCGAGGCCGAGATGGACCGGATCGCCGCCGGCGAGATGACCAAGGGCGCGGTAGTCGGCGAGAGCCGCGACCTCCTGCACAAGACCTGGACCGAAATCGACGGCAGCCGCGAGGACCTCGCCAAAGTGATCTGGAAAGGAATGGACGAGGACCGCATCCTCGGCCCCTGCAAGGTCTGTGAGGAAGCCGGCCGCAAGAAGGAGGACGGCTCGCCGCACATGCTGCGGATCATCCGCGCGAAAAAATCGGGCAAACGGTTCGTCGGCTGCAGCGGCTGGACCCTCGACGACCCCGCCTCGTGCGACCAGACCTTCCCGCTGCCCCAGCGCGGCGACGTCTTCAAGCTCGAAGACCGCTGCTCGATCTGCGACCAGACGCCGCGGCTGAAAGTCCAGCCCTTCCGCGGCCGGCCCTGGAACCTCTGCCTCAACGACGACTGCGAGTCGATGCAGGAGATGAAGAAACGGCGGGCCGAGCGCGAAGCCGCGAAAGCGGCCAAAGCGGCGATGTCCAAAAAACCGCCGGTCGTAGGCGACGAGGACGCTCCCGCCAAACCGAAAAAAGCGAAAGTCAAAGCCTCCAAAGCCGACACCGCGACGCGCGGGCGCAAACGCGCCAAAGCCGCGAGCAAAGGCTGAGGCCCGGCCGCGTTGTTCATCTCGCTCGAGGGAGTCGACGGCTCGGGCAAGAGCACCCAGGCGAAGCTGCTCGCCGCGGCCCTGGGCCCGGAGACGGTGGCGATCCGCGAGCCGGGGGGGACCGAAGCCGCCGAGCGGATCCGTGAGCTGCTGACCGACACCCGGGTGCCGCTGGAGCCGATGGCCGAGCTGCTGCTCTTCCTCGCCGCCCGCGCCGACCTCACCGAGCGGGTGATCGCGCCGGCCCTGGAGGCCGGGCGCGACGTCGTCGCCGACCGCTTCTCCGACTCCAGCGTCGCCTACCAGGGCTCGGCCCGCGGCCTCGGGGTCGGCGAGGTGATCTCGCTCTGCGACCACGCCACCGACGGGCTCTGGCCCGACCTCACGGTGCTGCTGAAGATCGACCCCGAGCTCAGCCTCGTCCGCGCCGACGGCGAGGACCGCTTCGAGTCCGAGGGGCTGGCCCTGCAGCAGGCGGTCGCGGTCGCCTACGAAGAGATCGCCCGGATCGCCTCCGACCGCTTCGCCGTGGTCGACGCCAACGGCACCGTCGAGGAGGTCCACCAGCGCGTGACGGAGGCCGTCGATGCCCGCCGCGCTGCTTGAGGCGACCGAGCACCAGGCCCGCGCCCGCGTCGCCCTGACCGCGGCGCTGGAGTCGGGCCCCTCGCACGCCTACCTGTTTCGCGGCCCGCGCGGCTCCGGGAAGCGCGCCGCCGCCCGCGCCCTCGCCGCCGAGATCCTCGCCGCCGCGGCCACCGACGCCGAGGACACCCGCCGCCGCGCCCTGCTCGACCCCTCGCCGCATCCCGACTTCGTCTGGCTCGCCCCGCGCGGCGCCCAGCACCTGGTCGAGGAGGTGCGCGAGCGGGTGATCCGCGCCGCCGCCTACCGGCCCTTCGAAGGCGGCAAGCGGGTCTTCGTCGTCGAGGCCGCCGAGGCGATGCGCGACGAGAGCCAGAACGCGCTGCTGAAGACGCTGGAGGAGCCGCCCGAGTTCGTCCACCTGATCCTGCTCAGCTCCGAGCCGGACGGCCTGCTGGAGACGATCGCCTCCCGCTGTCAGCCGATCGACTTCGCCCCGCTCTCGGCCGCGGTGCTCGAAGCGGAGCTGGGGGAGGGGTCGGCCGCCGCCGCCCGGCTGGCAGCCGGGGACCTGGAGCGGGCGCGGCTGCTGCTGGGCCCGCGCGGCGTGGAGCTGCGCGGGGAGGCCGAGCGCTGCCTCGCCGCCGCTTTCGCGGGCGAGGTCGGCAAGGCTCCCTGGCGCAAGCTGCTGGCCGGCGCCGAGGCCGCCGGCACGGACGTCGAAGAAGAGATCCGGGCGGTGCTGGAGGAGGAAGCGAAGGCGGGGATGAAACGGACCGCGCGCGAGATCGCCGACGAGTCCAAACGGTCCGGGCGGCGGCGGCGGACCGAGATCCTCGACCTCGGGCTCGAGCTCTGCGCGCTCTGGCTGCGCGACCTGGCGGCGCTCGCCGCCGGCGCCGAGGAGGTCGTCTTCAACCGCGACCGCCTCGACGTCCTCCGCTCCCAGGCCGCCGGCCTCGACCCGGGCAGGGCCCGAGCTGGCGCTGAGCTGGTCCAGGAGACCCGTCGCGGCCTCGACCTCAACGTCAGCGAGGAGCTGGCCTTAGAGGCGCTTTTCTTCAGGCTGGAGCGGCTTCTCGGCTAGCGCCGGGCCGTTGCCGTTGCGCTCCTCGGCGGCCTGCTCGCGGACCTTCTCCAGCGCCCGCTCCTGGGCCAGCCGGGTGATCTGGGCCGCCTGGCGGGACATGATCACGCTGAAGTTGAGCGCCAGGCCGAGCAGGAAGAAGAGGACGACCGAGAACAGGGCGACGTTGGTGTCGCGGACGCCCATCGCGTCGGCGACCAGCTCCAGCAGCCCGGGGAAGGCGGCGCCGGCGAGCATCCCGAGGCCGGCGACGAACCAGATCACGCTGTAGCGCTCCTGCAGTTTGTCGCGCCGGATCAGCTCCAGGATCGCGAACATGAAGGCGATCGCCAGCAGCGCCGCGAGGATCCGGGTCTGCGAGGTGAGGTGGACCGTGGTCGGGTCGCTGGCCGCGAGCAGCGGGCGCATCAGTCCGCCTCCACCCGCCGCGGCCGGAACTGGCCGACCAGCAGCACGACGATGCCCTTGAAGATGAAGAAGGCCGAGCGCACGGGGGTCAGGAAGGAGCTGCCACCGGCTCGCTCGAGCATCCGCACCGGCACCTCCTCGACCCGCAGCCCCTCCCGGACCGCCAGCTGCAGCGACTCGATCTCGGCGAAGTCGGGCGAGTAGTGGCGGCTGAACAGCGCCATCACCCGCCGGTTCGCGGCGCGCATGCCGCTGGTCGTGTCGGTGAAGCGCTGGCGGGTGGCGAGGGTGAGGAAGAAACGGAAGACGCTGGTCCCGATCCGCCGCGAGAAGGTCGGCCGGTAGTCGTCGGCGGCGGCCTCGGCGGCCGGGTCGCTGTAGCGGGAGCCGATCACCAGGTCGGCGCGGTCGGCTTCGACCTCGGTCAGCAGCCGGGCCACCTCCTGCGCCGGGTGCTGGCCGTCGGCGTCGAGGTGGGCGCAGAAGTCGTAGCCCTCGCGCAGCGCGTACAGGTAGCCGGTCTGCAGCGCCGCCCCGAGCCCCTGGTTGAAGGGCAGGGTGGCGACGAGGACGCCGTTCTCGCTGGCTGTTCGGGTGGTCGCGTCGGCGGAGCCGTCGTCGACGACGAGGATGTCCGCCCCCGGCAGCGCCTCGCGGACGTCGGCGATCACCGCGGAGATCGAGGTCTCCTCGTTCCAGGCGGGTATGAAGACGAGCGTGGCCATCTACTTGCGATTCTCCCACGAAGGCGGCGCGGAGCCCCTCGCCTCCTCGCGGCGAGCAATGGATTGTGTTAGTAAACCTTCATGAGTCCCTCGAACGCCGCACCCGCCAGACCGCGCCCCAGCGCCCCGCGGATCGGCATGCGGCTCTGGCTGACCGGCGCCTTCGGCTCGGTCAGCCTGATCACCGCCTCCGCCGTCTACCTGTTCGGCGACAACGTGCAGGCGCTGATCGCCGCGGTGACGATCGGCGTCCTCGCCGGCTTCCTGATCGCGGTCGCGATCTCCCACCGGGTCGTCCGCCTCGCCCGCGCCGCCAAAGAGATGGCCGGCGGCTCCTTCGACGCGCCGCTCAACGTCTCCGGGCCCGACGAGATCGGCGACCTCGCCCGCGCCCTCGACTCGATGCGGGCCTCGCTGAAGGAGAGCTTCGGCGTGCTGACCGCCGATCGCAACAAGCTGGCGGCGATCTTCGACGGCCTCACCGACGTGGTGATGGTGGTCGACTTCGAAGGGCCGATCCGCTTCTCCAACAAAGCCGCCTCGCGCCTGCTCGACTCCGCCGGGCGGCCCCCCGACGTGGTGCTGCCGCAGCTGCACCGCGCCTCCGAGGTCGGCTTCGCCGCCCACCCGGCGCTGCGGATCGGCGACCACGCCTACGCGATGACGGCGCGCTCGCTGCCCGACGAGCGGGCGGTGCTGGCGGTGCTGCGCGACCGCACCGACGAGCTCCGCCGCGAGCTCGCCGAAGCCGACTTCGTCTCCAACGCGGCGCACGAGCTGCGCAACCCGCTGGCCGGGATCTCCGGCGCGATCGAGGTTCTGCAGAGAGGCGCCAAGAACGACCCGGTAGACCGCGACCACTTCCTCTCCCGGCTCGCCGAAGACGCCGAGCGGATGAACCGGTTGACCCAGTCGCTGCTGACCCTGGCCCGGGTCGAGTCGCGCGGCGCCGCCGAGAACGAGGTGGTCGACGTCCCCGCCGCGATCCGCGACGTCGTCGCCGCCGTCGAGCCGCCTCCGCACGTCTCCCTGGAGGTCGAGGTCGAGGGCGAGCTGGCCGCCACCGGGGACCCGACGCTGCTGCGCCAGGTGATGATCGGCCTGCTCACCAACGCCTTCAAGAACACGCCACCCCCCGGCAGCGTTACCGTTCGCGGCCGGCATGAAGGCGAGGCAGAGGTCATCTTGGAGGTAATCGACACCGGCACCGGGATCCCGGCGGCGGAGATCGAGCGCGTCTTCGAGCGCTTCTACCGGCGCAGCGAGTCGCGCAAGCAGGAGGGCTTCGGCCTCGGCCTGGCGATCGCCCGCCGCATGGTCGACGTGATGGGCGGCCAGATCGGCGCCGACTCCGTGCCCGGCGAGGGCAGCACCTTCTGGGTGCGCCTGCCGGTCGCCCAACCGAGCCCGACCCCGGTCGCATGAGCGGGGGAAGACGATGAGCACGGGACGGATCCTGATCGCCGACGACGAGCCCTCGGTCCGCGACTCGGTCGGCTACGCGCTCGCCCAGGAGGGGTTCGAGGTCACCGCCGCCGCCGACGGCGACGAGGCGACCGAGCTGCTCGGCAACGGCATCCCCTACGACCTGCTGATCCTCGACATCATGATGCCGGGGCCGAGCGGCCTCGACATCTGCCGCGACGTGCGCTCGCGCAGCGCCGTCCCGATCATCGTCCTCACCGCCAAGGACGCCGAGGTCGACAAGGTGGTCGGCCTCGAGGTCGGCGCCGACGACTACGTGACCAAGCCCTTCTCGGTGCGCGAGCTGCTCGGCCGCGTGCGTGCCCAGCTGCGCCGCCGCGAACTCGACCGCTCGCCGCTGGCCCAGGCGGTGAAGATCGAGGCCGGGCCGGTCTCGATCGACCTCGTCCGCCACGTCGCCACGGTGCGCGGCCTGCCGGTCAACCTGACCCGCTCGGAGTTCCAGCTGCTGCGGCTGCTGGTCGGCCGCCCCGGCGAGGTCTTCGCCCGTGCCCAGATCATGGAGGAGCTCTGGCAGACCGAGTTCGACGGCGACGAGCGGGCCTGCGACGTCCACATCTCCAACCTGCGCCAGAAGGTCGAGCGCGACCCCCAGCGCCCCGAGCTGGTCCTGACCGTGCGCGGCGTCGGCTACAAGTTCAACGCCGAAGGCTCCTGAGAAGAGTCGGTCGACGCCTCGACCTGAGTAGGGTCAGGTCGGCAAGCGTGAACTAGCGAGACAGGGGAGGCCCAATTGCCACTGGTACCGATGGTCGTCGAGCAGACCGCTCGCGGCGAGCGCTCATTCGACATCTACAGCCGTCTGTTGGCGCAGCGGATCATCTTCCTCGGCGAGCAGGTGACCGATGACCTCGCCAACCTGATCATCGCCCAGCTCCTGCACCTGGAGTCCGACGACCCGGAGAAGGACGTCAGCCTCTACATCAACTCGCCCGGCGGCAACGCCTACGCGGGCCTGGCGATCTACGACACGATGCAGTTCATCAAGCCCGACGTGCAGACCATCTGTTACGGGATCGCGATGTCGGCCGGGTCGCTGATCCTCACCGGCGGCGCCAAGGGCAAGCGGATGGCGCTGCCCAACAGCCGCATCCTGATCCACCAGCCGAGCGGCGGCTTCGAAGGCCAGTCCTCCGACATCGAGATCCACGCCAGGGAGATCCTCTCGCTGCGCGCCCGGCTCGACGGCATCTACGCCCATCACACCGGGCAGTCGGAGGCGCAGATCAAGGACGACATGGAACGCGACAAGTTCTTCCTCCCCCAGGACGCCGTCTCCTACGGCCTGATCGACCGCGTGATCGAGTCGCACGAATACAGCGAGACCGGCAACGGCGTCCCGCTCACCGGCGCCTAGCCGCGCCGTTTCCGACTTATTGGGCGCCAGGGCGCCCATTAAGTCGGAAGCGCTAACCGAGGCGGTGCCAGGCCCAGAGGCCGGCGGCCGCGGCGGCTCCGGCCGAGACGACCCCGCCGGCGCCGGCGCGGCGCAGCCCGGGGTCGCGCATGGCCAGCGCGAAGGCGACCGTGTCGGCCGCGTCGAGCGCGGCGCCCGCGAGGGTCGCGGCGCGCAGCGCCGAGCGATCGTCGCGGCTGGCCACCGCGAGCGCTGCGACGGCGAGGTCGCGCGCCCCCAGCACTCTCGCCAGCGCCCGCCCCGACGCGTCGGTCTCCCCGAAGCCGAGCGCCCGCAGGGTCGGCCGGGTGGCGAAGGCGGCGCCGGTTCCGACGGCGAGGCGGCCGGCGGCGAGCCGCAGCGCCACCGCTCGCCCGAGTCTGTCGGTCTTCATGATTGGAGGGTGGCAGAGGGCGACACGATCCTGCGTCTGGCCCGCCGGCTCGAGTCGGCGCTGGCGGGGGAGGAGCTGGCGGTCGCGGCGCCGAACCCGCGCGGCCGGGCGGCCGGGGTCGAGCGGCTCGGCGGCTGCCGCCTGGAGTCCGCCGAGGCACGCGGCAAGCACCTCCTCCTGCGCTGCGGCGACCTCGTCCTGCACAGCCACCTGGGGATGAGCGGCGGCTGGCACCTCTACCCGCGCGGGGCGGCCTGGCGCCGCCCGCGCTCCTCGGCCTGGGCGGTGCTCGGCGCCCGCGACCGCGAGGCGGTCCAGTTCGGCGGGCCGACCCTGCGGGTGCTGAGCGCCGAGCGGGCCCGCCGCGACCCGCAGCTGACCCGCCTCGGGCCCGATCTGCTGGCCGCCGGCTTCGACCCCGACCGCGCCGCCGCCGGGATCCGCGCCGATCCCTCCCGCGCGATCGGCGACGCACTGCTCGACCAGCGCCTGGTCGCCGGGATCGGCAACATCTTCAAGAGCGAGGCCTGCTTCGCGGCCGGGATCGATCCCTGGCGGCCGGTCGGCGAGCTCTCCGGGACGGAGCTGCGGGCGCTGCTGCTGGCGGCCCGGGAGCAGATGCTCGACGCGGTCGAGGGCGGTCGCAAGGAGTTCGCGATCTACCGCCGCCGCGGCCCCTGCCCGGTCTGCGGCGGGCCGGTCTCATCGCGCGGCCAGGGCGACGCCAACCGGACTACCTACTGGTGCCCTCGCTGTCAGCGCTGAGGGCGCTGCCGGCGCGGCTGATCAGGCCGTTGGCGCCGCACCCGATCCGCCCTTCGGGCGTCCCGGGGTGGATCACGCCGCAGTTGCATTCCTCGAATTTGCCCTGGTCGTCCGCGCGGCTGTCGCCGGGCGCCTCTTCGACGAAGGCGATCGGGTGCCCGCAGCGCGGGCAGGGACCCTCCTTGGCGCAGGTGTCGTTGGGGCGCCGGGTCCACGGCAGCGCATCCACGCCGGCCTCCCAGGCGGGGTCGCGGGCGTCGTCATAGGGAAGCTCGAAATTTGTCAAGCGGTGGATCGTAACCAGCCCGTGTTTGCGGCTCGTTAACTCAGGGGTTTTCATTTCGAGTCGGCCGCGAGCCCGCTCAGGAGAGCGAGGAGAGCACGGCGGCCACGGCGAAGCCGAGAACGGTGATCAGCCCGGCGGGGCGGCCGGCGTCGCGGCTCGCCGCCGGCACCATCGAGTCGATCAGCATCACCAGCAGGGCGCCGGCGGCGAACCCGTTGATCCCCGCGTGCAGCCCGCCGGAGGCGCTGTCGGCGACCAGGTAGCCGACCACCGTCGCCCCGGCGCAGGCCGCGGCGACGCCGAGCCAGAGCCCCAGCACCGATCTTCGCGAGCGCCCGCCCTTGGCCATCTCCGCCGCCGAGCCGATCGCCTCCGGCAGGTTGGAGGCGAAGATCGCGACCAGCAGGGCGACGCTGACGCCGGCCCCGCCGGCCAGCCCGATCCCCAGCACCAGCTGCTCGGGGATGCCGTCGAGGAAGGCCCCGAGGGCGAGCGCGGTGCCGGTGTCGCCCTCGCCCGCCGGCGCGCGCCGCTCGAGCGCCGAGTCGCAGGCGAAGTAGGTGAGCGCGCCGAGAGCCAGGCCGAGGCCGGTCCAGCCCAGGCCGCCGATCGCGAAGCCCTCCTCCCAGAGCTCGAAGCTGACGGCGCTGATCAGCGCTCCGGCGCCGAAGGCGAGCACCGCGCCGACCTGTCGCCGGCTCCATTCACGGGCGAACGCGGCCAGCGCCCCGAGCACCAGCGAGGACGCGGCGAGACTGCCCCAGCCGAGCGCGGCGAGCATCGATCAAACTTACGCCCCGTGCGGGCCGCCAGCTACTACCTCGTCGCCGCGATCCCGCTCGACCGGGAGCTGGAGCGCCTGCGATCGCTGCCGGTCTTCGCCGCCGGCCCGCTCGCCGAGCGCCGGCCAATGCTCCGCGTCCGCCGCGCCGCCAAGAAGCCGAACCGGCTCGGCTTCGCCGTCCCGGCCGAGTTCCGCCTCCAGGTCACCGCCTACCCCGGGATCGGCCCCGGCGACATCCTCGAGACGCTGCTCCACGAGCTCGTCCACCTCCACGTCGGCCGCGCCCGCGAAGCCCACGCCTGGCACGGGTCGACCTTCAAGCGCACCCTCGCGGCAGCGATGCGCCAGGCCTACGGGGTCGAGATCCCGATCCCCCGCAGCACCCTGCACGGGGCCTACGCGGCGGCGATCGGACCATCCATCTCGCCGTGAGTTTCGATGGCTCCTCGACGTCTCGGCGGTACGCTGGCGAGATGCGACCCCTTCGTTACTCCATCAACGTCACCCTCGACGGGTGCTGCGATCATCGTGCGATCCCCGCGGGCGAAGACCTGCACCGTCACGCGGCTGACGGCATCGACCGGGCCGATGCCCTTCTCTTCGGCCGGGTCACCTACGAGATGATGGAGTCGGCGTTTCGCCCGCCGGCACCGACGGACCCCTTCGCCCAGACGATCGACGCGGCCAAGAAGTACGTCGTGTCGAGCACCCTGGAGCAGGTCGATTGGAACGCGGAGCTCGTGCACGGGGATCTGGGCGAGGCCGTTCGGCAACTCAAGCGGGAGCCGGGCAAGGGACTGTCGGTGGGAGGCATCAAGCTGCCGCTGGCGTTGGCGGAGCTGGGATTGATCGACGAGTACGAGTTCGTCGTGCATCCCAGGCTCGTCGGTCACGGGCCGACGCTGTTCGCGGGGCTGTCGAAGCATGTCGAATTGAAGCTCGTGGACCGGCTGGAGCTCAGCTCGGGGGTGGTGGCGATGAGGTACGAGCCGAAGCAGGTAGGTGGGGTCGAAGCCGACGCCCGGACTTGAACCGGGGACCCCTTCATTACGAATGAAGTGCTCTACCAACTGAGCTACGCCGGCGGGCCGGAGGCCATTCTAGGAGGGATCGCGTCGCGGTTCCGTCGCGCCCGCCCTCGATGATGGGCGGGTGAGCAGAGAGTCGGAGGTGAAGCGGCGCGAGGGGAACGAGATCGAGTTCTCGCGGATCGTCGCTTTCAGCGACGGCGTCTTCGCGGTCGCGATCACCCTGCTGGCCCTCAACCTGGCGATCGACGCCGACGTCCCGAAGAGCGAGCTCGCCGACGCGATCTGGGATCAGCGGGAAAATTTCCTCGCCTACGGGATCAGCTTCGCGGTGATCGGGCGGTTCTGGCTCGTCCATCACCACTTCTTCGGCGAAGTCAAGGCCTTCGACGGCCGCCTGATCTCGCTCAACCTGCTCTACCTCGCCTGCATCGTGCTGATCCCGTTCAGCAGCCAGGTGCTCGGCGATTACGGCGGCGAGACCGCCGCCGTGGTCACCTATGCGATCAACCTGGCGGCGGTGGTCCTGGTCGGCCAGTGGATGATCGCCGACGCCCGCCGCGCCGGCCTGACCACGATCGACGCCGAGTCGCATCGCGAAAACCGCATCCGCTCCACCTACATCGCAACCGTCTTCCTGGTCTCGATCCCGGTCGCCTTCGTCGCCCCGAGCTTCGCGCCGCTGATGTGGCTGGTGCTCTTCTTCGACCCGGCCGAGCGGATCGTCCGCGGTTCTTCCTAGCCGGCTCTCAGGCGCGGCGGACGGTGAAGGCGACGGAGCTGCCGGGGCGCGCGCAGCTGACCGCGAGGCCGCGGTCGGTGACCGCCGTCAGGCAGTCGTAGCCCCCCTCGAGGCGGCAGGAGGAGCGCGAGGCGCCGTCGGCCGGCGCGCAGCTCCCCTCGCTGGCCCACGCGGCCGCCAGCTTCTTCGCTTCGTCGCAGGGGAGCCCGGTCGCCCGCAACTCGTCGGCCCCGCCAGACTGGCCGTCGCAGCGGTGGGCGGAGGCGCCGATGGGGGCATCTGCTCCCCCGGCGGGCGGCGCCTGCGACGGCATCGACCCGTCGCTGTCGCCGGAGGAGCCGCAGCCGCCCAGCAGCGCCAGCGCCAAGGCGAAGATCGCAAGTGCGGGGGCGAGCCTCATCGGTCGCCCCAAATCTACCCCTCCGCGGCCGCCTCCAAATGCTCGCGCGGCTGCAGGTGCGAGCAGACCGGGCACTCGGGCTCGGGCACCACCGCCTCGCGCTTGACCTCCATCGTCCGCAGGTCGTAGATGTGGGCGACGCCCTGGGTCGAGGGCCGGTCGAGCCCGGTCAGCAGGTGCAGCACCTCCATGCCGATCTGGCCGCCGATCAGACCGCAGGCGGGGCCGAGGTTCGCCGACGGGCTCGGCTGCGCCCGCAGCTGCTCGACCGTAGCGTCGAAGAGCGGGTACTCGCGGCGGTAGGCGATCTCCTGGCAGGAGTAGCAGCCGGTCTCGCCGGGCACGTATAGCGGGCCGACCCGGGCGATCGGCGGGTAGTGGCTCATCGTGATGTACGGGATGCCGGCCTCGAAGCAGGCCGCGTTGCACCAGCGCTCGATGTCGTGGGCGGGCCAGTCGGCGGCGTCGATGACGACGTCGGCGCCGGCGATGAACTCGGCGATCTCGAGCTGGCTCTCCAGGCGCCGGGTCGTCGCCGTCACCTTCATCGAGGAGTTGAAGGCGCGCAGCCGGTCCGCGGCGAGCTTCGCCTTCGGCTGGCCGAGCTCGGCCTCGGCGTAGAAGATCTGGCGGTTGAGGTTGCTGATCTCGACCACGTCGCTGTCGATCAGCCACATCTCGCCGATCCCGGTGCAGGCGAGCGCCCAGGCGCACCAGGTGCCGAGGCCGCCGACGCCGAGCACCGCGACCTTGGCCTCGCGCAGCCGCTCCTGGCGTTCGGTCGGCGAGGTCTCGGTGCCGCCGATGTCGCTGAAGTAGCGCAGCTGGCGGTCGAAGCGCGCCAGCTCGCCCGCGTCGAGCAGCGTCGTCGTCGGCCGCGTCCTCGACGACTTCCAGCTCACCGAGTTGGGAGATCGTGTCCCGGACCAGCTCCTCGCCGAACTCCGCGTAGAGCTGCTCCGTCGTGTGCTTGCCGTCGAGCGCCGCCAGCAGGCGCCGGTCCTGCTCGTCCGGCTGCTCGATCCAGATCGAGCTGTCGCTGCTGGGCCGCAGCAGGATGACGTCGCCGCTTGGCGCGTCGACCGGCTCCGTCGTTCGTTTGATGCGTGGTCTGCGCACCCGACCCCCCTCTGTATGTCGTCCCCAGTCGGTCCGCCCGCGGGCAGGCACCTGGCCTTTTGCTGTAGACCGGTCGATTGCTGAAAAGAGTTCCGGTTTGGAGGGCGCCGCCCGCTCAGGCGGTCAGCTCGCGCGCCCGGGCGAAGGCGGCGTCGATCATCGGCACGGTCAGCTTGCCGGTGAAGGTGTTCTGCTGGCTGGGGTGGAAGCAGCCGAGCAGGCGCCAGCGCCCGAGGTCGGCCTCGGCGACGTGGCCGAAGCGCGGCCGCGGCCGCGGCACCTCCGCTCCCAGCGCCCGGGCGGCGCGCAGCACGCCGTCCCAGCCGAAGGCGCCGAGGGCGAGGATCGCCCGGGACTCGCTCAGCAGCTCCAGCTCGCGCTCCAGGTAGGGCAGGCAGTTGTCGCGCTCCTGCGGCGTCGGCTTGTTCGCCGGCGGCGCGCAGCGGACCGTGGCGGTCACGTAGGCGTCGTCCAGTTGCAGCCCGTCGCCGCGGTGCTCGGACTCGGCCCGGTTCGCGTAGCCGGCCCGGTGCAGGGCTGCGTAGAGCCACTCGCCGGAGCGGTCGCCGGTGAACATGCGGCCGGTGCGGTTGGCACCGTGGGCGGCCGGGGCGAGGCCGACGATCGCCAGGCGCGCGCCGGGGTCGCCGAAGCCGTCGAGTGGGCGTGCCCAGTAGTCCTCGCCGCGGTAGCGGCGCGGGGGATCGGCGGCGCAGGCCTCGCGCCACTCGACCAGCCGTGGGCAGAGCCGGCAGCCGTGGATCGTCGCCGCCAGCTCCGGCAACGACTCCGCGCGGGGCAAGCTCATAGGGTTCTGGCGCTCATGGGACCGAACCGAATCATGCGCCGCTCTGCTCGCGGCCGTCTGCCTCTCCCTGCCTCCTCGGCGCCTGCGGCGGGGGAGGCGATACCACGTCCGGCACCGACACGGTCGCGCTCGAACGCGAGCACGACGTCGAAGTGATGAACCAGATCCTCGGCCGCCAGCGGGCCGCGATCGGCGCCTACGACCTCGTCCTGCCCGGCCTGCGCGGCCGCGCCCGCGCGCTGGCGACCCGCTTCCGCGCCCAGGAACAGGAACACACCGTCGCCGCGCTCAAGGTCCTGCGCGGGCTCGGCGGCGCCGAAGAAGTCGAGGACGAAGAGATCGAGCCGGAGCAGATCCGGACCGAAGCCGATCGCCTGCGCTTCCTCTACGACGTCGAAAGCGCGACGATCGAGGACGAGATCGGCGCGATCGGCCGGCTCGACTTCGGCAAGCCGCGGGCGCTGCTGGCGGCGACGGTGGCGAATCAGGCCCAGCACATGGTGCTGCTGCGCCAGGCACTCGGTGCCAAACCGCTCGATCTGGTGCCCTCGCCGTTCGAGGCCGGCGAAACGCCCGCCCCGTAAGGGATGATTGTCCGGTGACCGGGCCCCTTTACGCGATCGGCCGGTTCTGCTCGCGACACCACTGGCCCGTGATCGGGGCCTGGGTCCTGCTCGCGGTCGCCCTCCTCGCGATCTCCTCGGCCGCTGGCTCGAAGACGAGCGAAAACCTGACGCTGCCGGGAACCGGCTCGACGATAGCGACCGAACTGCTCGAAGAGAACCTGCCCGAGCAGGCCTACGGCTCCAACCCGCTGGTCTTCGAAGCGCCCGCCGGCAAGAAGCTGACCGAACCCGAAGTACGCCGCCGCGATCGAAGAATCGGCGCAGAGGCTGGAAGCGCGGGCCGACGTCAACTCGGCGAAAAGCCCGCTGGCCGAGGGCTCGAAAACGATCAGCAAAGACCAGCGGATCGCCTACATCCCGGTCGTCCTGGGAGTCGGCCCGGGCGAAATCAACGAAGAAGAATCCCAGGAGATCCTCGACGCCGCCGCCCCGGCGCGCCGAGCTGGGATCAACACCTCGATCGGCGCCTACGTCGGGCAGCAGCTCTCCAAACCCGACACCGAGTTCGCCGAGCTCGTCGGCCTGATCGCGGCGGTGGTCATCCTCCTCTTCGCCTTCGGCACGGCGACCGCGATGATGCTGCCGATCATCTCGGCGATCATCGGCCTCGCCTGCGCTCTCTCGGTCATCAAGCTGCTCGAGCACACGCTGCAGATCCCCGGAGTTGCCGCCACGCTGGCGACGATGATCGGCCTCGGCGTCGGCATCGACTACGCGCTGTTCATCGTCACCAGGCACAAAATCCAGCTCAAAGAAGGGATGGAGCTGAGGGAGTCGATCGCTCGGGCCGTGGCCACCGCCGGCGGCGCCGTCGTCTTCGCCGGCTTCACCGTGATCATCGCCCTCTGCTCGCTTGCCTTCGCCGGCATCCCGCTGGTCTCGACGCTCGGCTTCACCGCCGCGATCGCGGTCGTCGTCGCCGTCTGCGCCGCGGCGACCCTGCTGCCGGCGATGCTGGCGGCGCTCGGCCCGCGCATCGACAGCCTCCGCGTCCACTTCGGCAAGACCCATCCCGATGACCAGAAGCCTCACGGCTGGCTGCGCTGGGCCGACGCCGTCGCCGACCGGCCCTGGACCGCCGCGGTCGCCTCGCTGCTGATCCTCGGCGTCCTCGCGGTGCCGTTGCTGCAGCTCGAGCTCGGACAGAACGACATCAGTGCCCTGCCCAAGGACTCGACCTCGCGCGAAGCCTTCGAAGGGATGGACGAAGGCTTCGGCCCGGGTGCCTACGGGCCGCTGTTGGTCGCCTCCGAGTTCGGCTCCCCGGCGGAAGCCAAGCAGGTGCTGCCGAAGCTGGAGCAGGCGATCGGCGGCGCCGGCGACGTCGCCGCGGTCTCCGAACCGACCCTCGACAAGGCGGGCACCGTGGCGGTCTTCACGGTGATCTCGAAGTCGGAGCCGTGGGAGGACGAAACCGTCGAACTCGTCGAAAACCTCCGCGACGAAGTCATCCCGGCGGCCCTCGAAGGCACCAAGGCGAGCTCCTACGTCGGCGGCCAGACCGCCGGCTACATCGACCTTGCCGCGAAGATCGCCGACAAGCTGCCGCTGATGATCGCGATCGTCGTCGCGCTCAGCTTCTTCGTCCTGCTGATCGCCTTCCGCTCGCTGCTGGTGCCGCTGAAGGCGGCGGCGATGAACCTGATCTCGGTCGCCGCCGCCTACGGCGTCGTCACCGCGGTCTTCCAGCTCGGCTGGGGGATCGAGCTGATCGGGATCGACCACGCGATCCCGATCGTCAGCTTCGTGCCGCTGCTGATGTTCGCGATCCTCTTCGGGCTCTCGATGGACTACGAGGTGTTCCTACTGACGCAGATGAAGGAACACTTCGAGGAAACCGGGGACGCGCGCGCCGCGGTCGTCCAGGGCCTCGCCAACACCGGCCGCGTGATCACCTCGGCGGCGGCGATCATGGTCTGCGTCTTCACCAGCTTCGTCCTCGTCGAAGACCCCGTGGTGAAGGAGTTCGGGATCGGGCTGGCGGTGGCGATCGCGATCGACTCGACCCTGGTCCGCTGCCTGCTGGTTCCCGCCGTGATGGTTCTGCTCGGCGAGCGCGCCTGGTGGCTGCCTGGGTGGCTGGACCGGATCCTGCCCCACATCAGCATCGAGGGCGAGGAATACTTCGCCAAGCGCGACGCCGAAGCGGCGGCGCAGGCGGCGAAGCAGTCACACTGAGCGGACGATGTTTCCGCTCAACCTGCCGAATGCGCTGACCCTGCTGCGCATCGTGGCGGTGCCGGTGGTGGTCGTCGCGCTGCTGGGGGAGACGCCCAACGGCGACACCCTGGCCGCCGTCGTCTTCGCGCTGGCCGCCGCGACCGACGGCCTCGACGGCTACTTCGCCCGCTCGCGCGGCTCGATCACGACCTTCGGCAAGCTGATGGACCCGCTCGCCGACAAGCTGCTGATCGTCGGCGCCCTGGTCTCTCTGGTCTCCCTGAACCGGCTCGAAGCCTGGGTGGCGATGGTGATCATCGCCCGCGAGGTGGCGGTGACGATCCTCCGCACGATCGCCGCCGAGCGCGGCCTGGTGATCGCCGCCAGCTGGCTCGGCAAGGTGAAGACGGTGCTGCAGATCGCCGCGATCTTCGCCCTGATCCTCGTCAACCCGGCGCCGCTCGGCGTCGACCTGCTCGTCTACCTGGCGCTGGCGGTGACCGTGTTCAGCGGCGCCGACTACTTCTTCGGCCTGCGCCGGCGGATCGAGGAGCAGCAGCGCGAGCGCGCCGCCGCCGAGACGACCCCGGCCTCCTAGTCAGCCAGCAAAGTCGCGGTTCCTTTGTCGTCCTATGGGCGACAAAGGAACCGCGCGATGGAGGGTCAGCCCGCCGGGGCCTCGAGCCACTCGCGCATCGTCTGGTGGCGCGACTGCTGGGTGCCGTCGGCCAGCTCGGCCCGCAGCTCGGCGAGGGTTCCGTAGCGCTCGGCGACGACGTTGTGGCGGTGGATCGTCTCCAGGTTCTCCTGGCGGGCCATCACGAAGGCCTCGGCGGGGAGGTCGGGGTAGCCCTCGACGACCTGGCGGACCATCTCGCGCACGCAGTCCTCGACGAATCGGGGCTGTTCGTGGGCCTTGACGACGACCGCCATCTCGTCGGGGCGCTTCATCAGCTCGTAGATCTCCGAGCTCATCGAGCTCTCGACGATCCGCAGCAGCTCCGGCGCGTCGATCCAGGCCGGGCCGCCCTCGGGGCAGCCGACGTGGAGGGTGCCGATCCCGCGCTGGTTGTGGGTGGCGATCGGGACGACGTCGACGATCCGCTCGACCTCGCCGGGGTCGAAACCCTCCTCGGCAAGCCGTTCGCGGGCCAGCCCGGTGACCATCTCATGCGCGCAGGGACAGGCGGTCATGCCCTGGGCCTGGACTCCGGTCAGGGTGCGGGTGCCGCGCTCGGAGTCGACCGCGGTGCCGAAGAGGACGTAGATCTCCTGCGTCGACTGGCCGCTCTTCGGCGTCTCCACCGTCTCCGGGTAGCGGGCGGTGACCGAGACCTCGGCCCGCAGCCCGCCCTGGCGCTCGCGCACCCGCTGGGCGACGTGGGCGGCGAGGACCTCGGCGCGGAAGGCCTCGCCGAGCACGACTTCGTCGATCGCCTCGCCGACGATCTCCTCGAAGCGCGACATGTGCACCCCGGCCTGGCGCGGGTTGAGGTCGACGAAGCACTCGAACTCGGCGTAGAAGAGGTTTTCGGCGCCGTCGGCCTCGACCCGGATCACCTTCTCGACCCCGGTCACGCCGACCCGCGAGAGGCTGACCTGGGTCGCCGGCAGTGAAGCCTGGACGTCCGGCGGGGTGGGGGTGGCGGTCGGCTGGTCGGCCATCGGCCTATGAAGGGTAGGCGACCGGCGTGCCCGGTGGTCCAACCGGCGGTTTCATCCGCCTATACTTCGATGCGGTCGCAGCGAGGGGTTGCGCCAGGGAACCGGGGAGAGGGATCTTGGAGGAAGTAATCATCGAGCCGATGGAGGAGTCCTCGAACGGGGTCGTCGAGCCCGGTTCGGCCGAAAGTCCGATCGGGGAGATCGAGGAGCTGCGCGGGCTGGTGGCGCAGGGCCGCGAGCGCGGCTACCTGACCTTCGAGCAGATCGCCGCGACACTCGAGGAGGTGGAGATCACCAAGGAGCAGGTCTCCCAGCTCCACGCCCACTTGGTCGAGCACGGCGTCGACGTGATCGCCGAGGGCGGCGTCAGCGCTTACAAGGAGCAGCGTGGCGAGACCGAGTCGAACGGCCAGCCGAAGAAGGAAGAGCTCGACCTCACCGTCGAGCCCAGCCTCGACTCGCTGCGGCTCTACCTGCGCTCGATCGGCCAGGTCGATCTGCTCACCGCGAGCCAGGAGGTCGAACTCGCGAAGCGGATCGAGCGCGGCGACATGCTTGCCAAGCGGCAGATGGTCGAGGCCAACCTGCGCCTCGTCGTCTCGATCGCGAAAGGCTATCTGGGCCGCGGGCTGAGCTTCCTCGACCTGATCCAGGAGGGCTCGCTGGGGCTGATCCGCGCGGTCGAGAAGTTCGACTACCGCCGCGGCTACAAGTTCTCCACCTACGCGACCTGGTGGATCCGCCAGGCGGTCACGCGGGCGATCGCCGACAAGGCGCGGACGATCCGCATCCCCGTCCACATGGTCGAGAAACTGAACCGCGTCGCCCACGTCGAACGCCAGCTGGTCCAGAAGCTCGGCCGCGAGCCCGAGCCGCCCGAGATCGCCGAGGAGCTGCGCTGGCCGGTCTCCGACGTGCGCGACATCCTCCGCGTCGCCCAGCTGCCGGTCTCGCTGGAGAAACCGGTCGGCGACGAGGACGAATCCGAGCTCGGCGACTTCGTCGCCGACGACGCCGTGCTCGAGCCCTTCGAGGAAGCCAGCGAGCACATGCAGAAGGAGGGCGTGCGGCGGGCGCTCGATGCGCTGCCCGAGCGCGAGCGCCAGGTGATCGAACTTCGCTACGGCCTCTCCGGGACCGAGCCGCTGACCCTCGAGGAAGTCGGCCGCACCTTCGGCGTCACCCGCGAGCGGATCCGCCAGATCGAGAACAACACGCTGAAAAAGCTGAAGCGCCTGCCGGAGGCACAAATGCTCCGCGAAGCGAGCTAGCTGGCTTCAGCGGGTTCCAGCACGAAGACGGCGATGTCGCGGTCGGTGCGGGTGGCGTAGTCGTCGAAGCCGGAGTACTGGTCGTTGCAGCGGCGCCACAGCTCGGCCCGTTCCTCGCCGGCCGTGACCCGCGCCCGCACGGGGATCTTGCGGCGGCCGATCTCGACCGTCGCCGCCGGCTCGGCTTTGAGGTTCAGCGCCCAGGCGGGGACGCGGTCGTTGCCGGCATTGGAGCCGATCACGATCATCCGCTCGCCGTCGGCGAGGTAGACCAGCGGCGCCGTCCGCCGCTGCCCCGATTTGCGGCCGGTGGTGGTCAGCAGCAGCACCGGCGCCGCGCCGATCCGCCCGCCCAGCCGCCCGCCGCTGAGCCGGTAGAGGGGGTTGTTCAGCTTGCCGGTCCAGCGCAGCCCCCGCGCCCCCAGCGACGAAGAGACACGCGAGATGAACCGGTCGCTCAGCATTGCGGGAGTATCCCAGCCCGGGTTAGAGTGGGCCGATGCCCGAGCCGCACCCGTTCCGCCGCGCCGCCGAAGCCAAGGACCTCGACCTGCTGACCGAGTCGCTGGCCGAGGACGTCGTCCTCCACAGCCCGATCCTCTTCCGCGGCTTCGAGGGACGTGAGATCGTCAGCCAGATCCTCACCTTCGTCGCGATGACCCTGGAGGGCCTCACCTATACCGACGAGCTGGTCGAGGGCGACACCGTCGCCCTGCGCTTCAAGGCGACGGTCGGCGACCGCGAGCTGGAAGGCATCGACTTCCTCACCCTCGACGGGGACGGCAAGGTCGCCGACCTGACCGTCTTCATGCGCCCGCTCTCGGCGCTGACCCGCTTCAACGAGCAGATGGCCGCCCATCTGGCGGCGGCGCAGCCCCCCGCGCCCTCCAACTAGAATCTCCCGACCTCACCTGGGGGAGTGCCCGAGTGGTTAAAGGGGACTGGCTGTAAACCAGTTGGCTCTGCCTACACAGGTTCGAATCCTGTCTCCCCCATATGGATGCCCTCGACGGACGTGTGCTTGCGATCGCCGGTGTCGGCGGTGGCCTCGGGCCGATCGTCGCCCGGGCGCTGGCCGACGCGGGGGCGACGGTCGCCGGGACCGACCGCAGCCAGGAGGCGCTCGACGCGATCGGCGCCGATCTCGGGCTCGGTCCCGAGCGCTGGGACGGCAGCGTCGTCGACCTGCTCGACGAGGCGGCGGCGCGGGCCTGGTGCGCGGCCCTGGTCGAGCGCCACGGCCGCGTCGATGGGCTGATCCACCTGGTCGGCGGCTGGCGTGGGGGAGAGCCGCTGCACGAGTCCTCGCTCGAGGACTGGGACTTCCTCCACGACCTCCTGGTGCGGACCGTCCAGCACACGACCCGCGCCTTCCACGACCAGCTCGCCGCCAGCGAGCACGGGCGCTTCGTGCTCGTCTCCGCCAAGCAGGCGCAGGCGCCGAGCAACACCAACGCCGCCTACGCGGCGGCGAAGGCGGCGGCCGAGGCCTGGACCCTCGCCTTCGCCGACGGCTTCGAGCCCGGCGGCGCGACCGCCAACATCGTCGTCGTCGAGGCGATCCTGACGCCGCGCATGCGGGAGGAGAGCCCGGGCGAGGATTTCCCGACCTTCACCCCCGCCGAGCAGCTGGCGGAGGCGATCGCATTTCTCTGCTCAGACGCGGCCGCGAAGATGAATGGGCAGCGGCTGCCGCTTACGATGCGGGGATGACCCCGCCGAAAAAGCGCGGCGCTCCCGACGGCAAGCTGACGATCGGGGAGCTGGCGCGGCGCACGGGAATGACGGTGCGCAACATCCGCGCCCACCAGACCCGCGGCCTGCTGCCGCCGCCCGAGGTCCACGGCCGCACCGGCTACTACAACGAGGAGCATGTGGCGCGGATCGAGCTGACCCGCGACATGCAGGCCGAGGGGCTGAACCTGGAGGCGATCCGGCGGGTGCTGGAGAGCACCGGGGGCTCCTCGCAGGAGATGGTCGACTTCGCCCGCGCCGTCCGCGCCCCGTTCGAGGACGAGACGCCGGAAATCTTCGAGGCGACCGAGCTGGCGGCGAGCTGGGGGGTCGACAAGCTCGACCCGAAACTGCTCCGCCACAGCGAAGAGCTCGGCATCCTGCGCGAGCTCCCCGACGGCAAGATCGAGGCGATCAGCCCGCGCCTGCACCGCGCCGGCGTCGCTCTGATCGAACTCGGGGTCAGCCCGGCGGCGGGGATGGCGACCGCCGACAAACTGCGCCGCGACGCCGAAGGCGCCGCCTGGGCCTACGTCGACCTCTTCACGAAGGAGATCTGGGAGCCGTTCGACGAAGCGGGGCGCCCCGAGAAGGACTGGCCGAAGGTGCGCGAGGCGCTCGACCGGATGCGGCCACTGGCCTCCGACGCGCTGCTGGCGATGTTCCAGATCACGATGGGCGAGGCGACCGAGAAAGCGAGCGAAAGGACCCTGCGCGGCGAACCGGCCCGCCAGAAGCGCGCCTCGAAAGCCGCCAAACGCGCGAAGAAGCGCCGCCGCTCCTGAGCCCGGGGCTCAGCCGAGGATCTCGAACCGCACCTTGATCGGCTTGGAGACGTTGTTGGCGGTGTCGGTCGCCCGCAGCACCACCTGGTAGCGGCCCGGCTTGGCGCGAAAGTGCTTCCAGCGGGCGGCGAGCTTGAGGTGGTTGACGCCGATGAAGGTGTCCCAGGTTTTGTAGCCGTTGTAGACGCGCCTGCCCTTCGAGTTGTAGCGGTAGTACTCGGCGTCGAGCACCCCGCGGTCGCTGATCTGGGCGCTCAGGGCGACGCCCTTTTTGCCGCGGAAGCGCCTGTTCGCGAGGACGAGGCCGCCGAGCGTCGGCGGCTTCACGTCGACGTTCAGCGGCGGCTGCGGGCCGGGGTCGGAGGCGGGGTTGCCGGGGGTCGCGGAGACGATCACTTCGCCGCGGACCGAGGCATGCAGTTTGCACTGGAAGGAGTAGGTCCCCGGCTGCGCGAACTGCAGCGTGTAGGAGTCGCCGGCCTGGTGGCTGGGCGCGTCGGTCCCCGGGTCGGAATCCCACTGCAGGTCGTTGGCCGAGATCCCGGTAACCGAGTGGGCGAGGTCGGGCCCGAGCCAGTCCCAGGTCACCTTCTCGCCCAGGTCGATCTGCACCTGCGGCCGCGACCAGGCGTAGTTGGCGATCGAGACCCGCGTGTTGGCCGCCTGCGCCGGCGCCGCGAGCAAGAGCAGCCCCAGCGTCGCGAGCAAGCCCAGCGCCAGCAGCACGCGCCTGCTCGGGGTCAGGAGACGAGGTACCAACCGTTCATCCCCTGGTGCAGATGCTGGAAGACGTGGCAGTGGTAGAACCAGCGGCCCGGGTTGTCCTCGACGAACTCGACCCGGAAGGAGTCGGCGGGCCCGAAGGTTTTGTTGTCGGCGATGCGGCCGTCGGCTTCCTTCCAGCGGTGCCCGTGCAGGTGGAAGGTGTGGAAGAAGTTGTCGACCCCGTAGACGTGGAAGGCGACGCGCTGCCCGACGTAGGCGCGCAGGGTGGGCGTGTTGCCGGCGTAGGCCTTGCCGTTGACGCAGTAGTAGGTCCCCTTGAGGCCGGTGATCGAGGGGTCCCAGGTGTGGAAGCCGAGGAAGAACTCGGTGTGGGGGCGGGCTTCGCCGCGCGGGCGGATCACCAGCGGCCCGAACAGGCCCTTGAAGACCGGCAGCGGGTCCATCGGCCCGTGGTCGTGGTAGAGCCAGGTCCCTTCGGTCCCTTCCTGGGCCTCCCAGACATAGGTGAAGGTGCGGTTGCTCTGGACGAACCCGCCCGGATCGGTCCATTTGCCCTTGTAGGCGCCGTCCATCTCGTTCGCGTAGAAGATCCCGTGCGGGTGCATCGTCACCGGTGCCTTCAGCTTGTTGCGGAAGTGGACCACGACGGTGTCCCCGACTTCGCAGTCGATCGTCGGCCCCGGCACCGTGGCCGGGCCGAGCGGCGATTTGAACCCGGCGCTGTAGGAGCGGTAGCCGTAGGCGCCGAACCTGGTCTTGCCCTGCTTGACCTTCTGCGCGGTCATCTGGTCGCGGTGGGTGGGGACGATGTCCCACTCGACCGGCTCCGCCGCGATCCAGAACTCGCGGGTCTGGCCGCCGACCCCGAGGGAGGCCAGCTTCCTGATCCCCGGCTCGCCGCCGTGCCAGTCGGCCGCCGCCACCTTCGGCGGCACCTTGACCTGCCTGGAAAGGCCCTCGACGTCGATCTTGCCCTCGTCGGCGACGACTTCCTGGCCGGCGATCGTGCAGATCAGGGCGCCGCCGGTCAGCGCCAGGAAGCCGCGGCGATCCATCCCCTCCGGGCCCACGCTGGGCCTACTTCTTCACGGTGACGGTGAGTTTCATTTCCGTCGGGTGGATCGTGCAGATGTACTTGTAGGTCCCCGGGGTCGGAAACGCTTTCTGGAAGTGGGCGTTGGCTATCGCCGTCGTCTTCGTCGAGTAGGAGCCCTTCTGTTTCAGCCCGCCCGGCCCCTGCTTGAGGTGGACGTCGTGTGGATAGGTGTTGAACGAAGACCAGGTCCACTTGACGGTGCCGCCCCTGGGGATCGTCACCGCCGCCGGGCCGAAGAAGAAGTCGTTGACGGTGACCGTCTTCGGCTTCGGCGCCGGCTTCGCCGTCGCGCTCGCCCCGAACAGGGCGAGCGCGAGGACGCAGGAGCCGACCAGGGCGACGGCGCGGGACTTCGCGACGCGGCTCATTTGCAGGTCAGCTCGCCGGGCAGGGCGGTCACCTCGACCGGCACGTATTTTTCGAACGCCGGGTGGGCGGCGACGCGCCGGACCCAGGTGCACTGCTGGTTCTGCGGCGGCGTCGCGCCGGCGTAGCCGAGGATCGTGGTCGGGTCGCTTTCGTTCGCCAGGTTGATCTGCAGCCCGGCGGTGATGTTGAGGCTCTTCGAGGTGTCGTTGAGCGCTTCGGGCTGCGGGCAGGCCGGGTAGATCAGGCTCGGCGGCGTTTTCCCGTTGCCGGGGGCGAAGGTCGAGTTGGCGCTGTTCCCCGACCAGCAATTGCCGGCGCCGCTGGCGTCGTTCCAGATGTCGTATTCGCCGTTGGGGTCGGCGCCTTCGCGGCCGAGCACGTTTTCGACGACCTGGTTGTTGAGGTTCTTGGCGTCGTCGCCCTCGTTGGCGACGAACAGTTCGCCCGGTCCCGAGAAGGAGGCGATCCCCCACTTGTAGTTGCCGAAGACGTTGTTGTGGCGGACCACGTTGTGGTCGCCGCCGTAGAGCACGACCCCGACCCCGGTCGGGTAGTTGACCGTCGCCCCGGCGACTTTCCCCAGCCCCCCGGAGACCGTGTGGAAGGCGGCTCCGGCGAGGAAGTAGTTGTAGTTGTTCCAGAACACGTCGTTGCGTTCGAAGACGTTCCAGCCGTTCGGCTCGTAGCCCTCGCTGTCGAGCGTGTTGGGGACGATCCCGGCGCCGTTGTTGAAGAAGGCGGAGTCGACGATCTTCACGTACTTGGAGTTGGTCCCCGAGTAGCCGAGCACGTTTTCGTAGCTCTTGTCGTTCTTCAGCAGGGTCCAGCTGGGCTTGCGCTGGCAGGGCTTCGGCGGCGGCACGACGCCGTGGTTGGTCCAGCTCGCGGAGTCGCAGGGCGTTTCGCCGACGTAGAAGGCGGAGTCGCCGTGGTGGTAGCCGGCCGAGTTGATCATCTTGCCGCCCTTGCAGCCCTTGGCGAAGAGGCCGTAGGAGCGGTTCGTCGAGGCCAGCAGGTTGTCCATCGTGTAGTCGTCGCAGGACTGGCCACTGGCCGCGTCGGCGTGGACGAAGAAGCCGTTGGACTGGTAGTTGCGGGCCCACATGTTGCGGAGGACGACGCCGTCGACGTCGATCGCCTCGATCCCGTTCTGGGCGAGGCCGAGCTCGCCCTTCGCGTTCTTGCCCTCGAGGACCGTCTTCTTACGGCTCACCTTGGTCCCTTCAATAGTGAGCCCCTCGAAGTCCTTCTTCTTCAAGGTGCCGTCGAGGACGACGCCCTCGACGTACTTGCCGGGCTTGACGGCGACGATCGCCTTCACCTTCGCGTTCCCCTTCCTGGCCTTGAAGCTGCCGGCCGCGTCGACCCCCTTCTGGATCGTGCGGAACTTGCAGCCGTGTTTGCAGACTTCGAAGACCTTGGGCTTCGGCTGCTTGCCCTTGGCGCCCTTGCCGGCGCCGAGCGCCGGGGCGGCGAGGCCGGCCACGGCCAGGCAGAGCACGATTGCGAGAGAGGGGACTGCGAGCCTTTGCACCATCGATCTCCTTGCAGCGTCGTTTGCCGTCGACCCTGCCTCCCAAGGGTTCCCTGCGGGGCTCCCTAGGCCCCGCGCCGAAGAGGTTAGCGGAGCTTGGCTGTTCAGCCAGGCAGGATCTTCTTCATCGCCTGTTCCAGTTCGGACACGCCGAAGGCCCCCTCGATGCGGTCGCGCACCACTCCGTCGGCATCGATCAGGAACGTCCAGGGCTCGGTTTCGAGCCCGAAGGCGGCCAGCTGCGGGCGCGTCTCTTCGAGGCTGGGATCGTTGTCTTCGTAGATCTCCATGTGGATGAAGTCGGCTTCGCTGCCGTATTTGTCGGCGACCTGCTGGACCTCGTCGACCACCGGCCCGCAGACCCGGCTCTGGCAGAAGGCCGGCGTGGCGAAGACCAGGACCACCGGTTTCCTGCCGACCACGTCGGCGAAATCGACCTCGTGCATCTGGTCGGGTGGGATCCGGGTGTCGATCTTCGAGAGGTCGCCGCCGACGTCGTCGGCGGTCGGGGTGTGGACCACCGGGGCCTTCTCGCCGACCTCCGGGATCTTCGGGAACTGGCCGACCGTCGGGCTCGGGACCCGCGATGCTTCGAGCCCCTTCGGCCCCTTCAGCATCGCGATCGCCAGCCAGGGCCCTTCGCGGTCGAAGTCGACCTCGGGGACGACGTAGACGGTCCTCGCCTCTCCCGGTCCTTCGGTGCCCTTGGCGCGATAGGCGGGCTTGGTCTCCAGCGAGCTGACCTCGGCCGGGAGCGGGCCCTGGACCGGGGCGCCGCTGTCCTTGGCGAAGTAGAGAGCGACGTCGGCGTCGTCGACCTGTTCCTGGCCGACCGTGAAGACGCCGAACGGGTAGCGGTTCCGGCCGAGCTCGAAGGCGGCCGCGGCGGGCGCGATCACCAGCTTCGACGGCTTCGCCCCCGAGTCGCGCAGCAGGCTCTCGATCGTCTTGCCCTTGGCCGAGGGGAACTCGGCGGCCGGGGGCGCCGGCCGCGCGGAGTCATCGCCGGAGCCGCCGCCGCAGCCGGCCGCCAGGGCCGCCAGCGCGCAGAGCAGCCCCAGGGCGAAGATCGTTCGGGTCCCGCGCATCGCGACCAAGGTACTGAAGCGCGGGCTCCGGCAGCTTCGGGACCGGCGCGACCGCCTGACTACAGTTCGGGGCCCAGCCCGCGAGAGATTGGAGCGAGATGAGCAAGGTCCTCTACACCGCCGATGCCCACGTCACCGGCGGCCGCACCGACGGGCACGGCAGGACCTCCGATGGCGCCCTCGAGGTCGACCTCCGCACCCCCGCCGAGATGGGCGGCGAGGGCGGTGGCACCAATCCCGAGCAGCTCTTCGCGGTCGGCTACGCGGCCTGCTTCGAGGGAGCCCTGGGGGCGGTCGCCCGCCGCCGCAAGGTCGAGGCCGGCGACGTCGCGATCGACTCCAAGGTGGACCTGGTCAGCGGCGAGGACCGCAGCTTCGGGATCGCCGTCGAGCTCCACGTGACCCTGCCCTCGGTCGAGGGAGAGGAGGCGGCCGAGCTGGTCCGCGAGGCGCACCGCGTCTGCCCCTACTCGAACGCCACCCGGGGCAACATCGAGGTCACGCTGACCGCCAACGGCGCCGCGGTCTAGCCGGTGCGCCTCAGCGTCCTCGACCAGACCCCGGTCTCCGAGGGCTCGACGGCGGCGCAGGCTCTGCGCAACTCGATCGACCTGGCCCAGCACTGCGACGGGCTCGGCTACCACCGCTACTGGCTGGCCGAGCACCACGGTGGCGGCCTCGTCGCCGGCCCCTCACCGGAGGTGCTGATCGGCCCGGTCGCCGCCGCGACCAGCCGGATGCGGATCGGCAGCGGCGGGGTGATGCTGCCGCACTACAGCCCGCTCAAGGTGGCCGAGAGCTTCGGCGTGCTCGCCGGTCTCTTCCCCGGCCGCATCGACCTCGGCCTCGGCCGTGCCGCCGGCACCGACCCGATGACCACGCAGGCGCTGCAGCGCGACCGCTCGCGGCCGATGCCCGACGACTTCCCCGAGCAGCTGGCGGAGCTGCTCGCCTACTTCGAGCGCGGCTTCGCCGCCGACCACCCGCTGGCCCGGCTGGCCGACTCGCTGCCCGGCAACCCCGAGGCGCCGGAGCCGTGGCTGCTCGGCTCCTCCGAGCAGAGCGCGATCTGGGCCGGCGAGATGGGCCTGCGCTACGCCTTCGCCGACTTCATCAATCCCCGCGGCGCCCCCTTTGCCGAGACCTATCGCGAGGGCTTCGCCGCCGGGGTGCGCCTGCCCGAGCCGAAGCTGGCGGTGGCGGTGCGGGCGATCGTCGCCGAGACCGAGGAGGAGGCCGAGCGGCTGGCGAGCAGCTGGCGGATGGCCTTCGACCTGCTGCGCCGCGGCCGCCTGATCCCGGTGCCCCCGCCGGAGAAGGCGGAGCGCTACTTCGAGCTGCACGACTACGAGTCCGAGGGCCCGCGCAAGCCGCGCCGCCTGACCGGGACGGCGGCCCAGGTCCGGGCCGAGATCGAGGAGGTCGTCGAGGAGTACGGGGCGGAGGAGGCGATCGTGGTGACGATCACCCACGACCACCAGGCGCGCCGGCGCTCCTACGAGCTGCTTGCGCGGGAGTTCGGGCTGAGCGCCATCCGTACCGCTGCATAAGGTGCCGCCCCAGTGTCCGGCCTGCGCAAACCGCACCTGCTGATCGTCCTCGGCCTGGTCTGCGCCTTCGCCCTCGGCGCGGTCCTTCCCGGCGCCCTCGCGCAGCGCGGGGCGGCGCCGGAAGTGGTCCGCAGCGCGCTCGCCCAGAGCAGCGACGTGAAGGGAGCGCCGCAGCGGACGATGGTCCTCAGCCGGGTAGTCGTCAATCCCGGCGCGAAGCTGGCGCTGCACCATCACCTCGGGACCCAGATCTCCCGGGTCACCGCCGGCACCCTCACCTACACGGTCGAACGCGGCAGCGCCGTCGTCCGCGAAGGCGAGGCCGACAAGCAGCCGCGCCTGGTCCGCAAGCTGAGCGCCGGCCAGACCGCGAAGGTGCGGGCCGGCCAGTGGCTGGTCGAGCAGCCCTCCGACATCCACCGCGCCGCCAACCGCGGCTCGGTCCCGGTCGTCATCTACCTGGCGACGCTGCTGGAAACCGGGGCGCCGCCGTCGAACCCGGTCACCCTCGCCGGCGACTGACCTCGGCTCGCGCCCTAGAGGTGGAACTGCTCCCGATAGGCCTCCGGGACCAGGTCGGCGTACTCGGGGTGGCGCTGGATGTAGCTGTTGGCGAACGGGCAGAAGGGCAGCACCTCGACCCCGCGCTCGCGCACGTCGTCGAGCGCTCCCGCGATCAGCCGGCTGGCCAACCCCTGCCCTTCGAAGCGGTTGTCGGTCTCGGTGTGGACGAAGGCGATCAGCCCCGGCCGCTCGCGATAGGTGACGAACCCGACCAGCTCGCCGCCGCGCCTCACCTCGTAGCGGTTCAGCTCGGGGTTGTTGACGACCGTGGTCGCCACCGCCTCTTCCAGATCCTCCAGACCCATCGCATTCCTTCCTGACCGTTTAAGATCGCCGCTCAGCGGTTTCGCTGCATAGCGCAGCGCCCCCGCCCGGATAGCTCAGTTGGTAGAGCACTTCCATGGTAAGGAAGGGGTCACGAGTTCGAGTCTCGTTCCGGGCTTCGCGGCACTGGGGGAAGCGCGACGCAGGTCAGCTCGGCGTGGGGCTCCGGTCCTCGCTCAGCGGATCCGCGGATCGCGCTCCTCGACAAACAGGTCTGCCTGGCGCGAGCGGCGGGACAGGACCGCCCACTGCCAGATTGCGAGAAGCAAGCCGACGGTGCCGGCGATCATCAGGATCAGGCCGACCGTCCGCAGGTCGAGGCCCTTGAGGTGGATGTGGGTGGCGAAGCGGAGGATCGCTCCGACCGCGATCAAAAGGATGCTGCCCGCAAAGCTCATCTCGGCGCCCTAGGAGACGCGGCGGAAGAGGGCGATTGCCAGCAGCACGAGGACGATGACGACGATGATCCAGACGATGGTCAATTTGGATTCCTTTGGTTTGGGTGCGATGGTCGCGATGAAGGTTCGAATCGAGGGCGCTCACAGCTCCTCCTCGATTTCGTCGGCTTTGCGGCCGTGGCGGCGGGCCCGCTCGAGCTCGCGCTCGCTGCGGGCGACGACCCCGTCGGATTCCTCGGCCAGCCGGTCGGCTCGTTTGCGTTGCTGCTCGGCCAGGCGCGCGCTCCGCGCCGCCGCCTCGGCCGCGGCGGCGGCCTCGGCCCGCTTGGCCTGATCCTGCTCGGCGAGGCCGGTCGCCCTGGCGGCGCTGTGCTCGGCCTCGTCGCGATGGGAGGCCGCTCGCTCGGCCAGCCGTTCGTTTTCGACTTGGCGCCGCGCCGCCGCGCGGCGGGTGGCCGCGATCGCGACCGCCAGCAGGGCAAGGAGCGCGACGGCGATCACGGCGATCGACAAGATGAACATCGGGGCCTCCTCTCGTCCGGCGGCGCCGTCGCTAGGCGCGCTGGTCCTTCTTCGCCTGCGCGGCGGCGACTACGCAGCGTGAGAACGGGGTCCCCTTGGCTCCCGGGGAGTGCTTTCTTCCGAAGCCCCGGCAGGCCTCGCGGGGGCTCGTCTGATCTCCGGTCGTCGCTCTCGCCATCGCGGTCACGCAGGCGCTGAAAGGCGTGCCCTTCGCGCCCGCGACGTGCTTCTTGCTGAAGCCACGGCAGTAGACCCCGTAGGCCTTCGCCTTCTCCGGCAGCCCTGCCTTGGGGCCGGGGGTGGGGTGGGCCGGGTGTTCCGGGGCGGGGCCGTAGTCGACGCCCTGTGCCAGGGCGACGCTCGGCGCGAGCATCAAGGCCAGCGCGCCCGAAAGCACGGCGATCCTGCGCTTGAGATCCATTGCTCCTCCTTCGTGTCGACCCTCGGCATGGGTCGTTCGAGTACAGGCAGGAACGCGGCGGCGGCGCGGATGTCAGGCGCTACTTGGCCGGCTTGCCGGCGGGCGCCTTCGCGTCCGGTTCGGCGGCGGGTGCGGATTCGGATCCCCCGGCGGCGGCGGGGTGCGTGCGATCGGTCTTCTCGCCGCCGCCCCCCTTGCTGGACCGGGGCCCCGAGCCTGCCGAGCCGCTCGAGCCCGGGACCTTCTCCGGCCTGTGGCCCGCCGCCGTTTCCTGGCCGTGGGCGGCAGCGGGGGGCGTTTGCTTCGTGTGCCCGTGCCCGTGCGGGTGTTCCACGCCGGACCTGCCCGGCGAGGCGGCGGCGGGGCCGGGGCTCGCGCCGGCTTCAGCGGCGTCTTCGGGGAGCCCGGCCTGGCCTCCGGAGGCCGGCGGCGAGGCGATGCCGGCCTGGCCGACGGCGCTGTCTCCCCCGCGGGCCCCGGCGGCGTCGGTGGCGGAGGCTGGGCGGAGCCGGGTGGAGCCGGCGCCGGACCCGTTCGAGGGCGCGGCCGAGCCGTCGCGGCCGGAACCCTCCGGCTGCGCCGTTCCCGCCGGCTTCGAGACCGGATCGCCGCCGCCCAGGTCGATCAGGCCGCCGCGGTCGGCGGCGCCGACCCCGATCGCGGCGACGACCGCGACGGTGGCCGCGCCCTTGAGCAGGCTCGCGGTCCCTGCCGACTTGATCATCCCGCCGGCCAGGGGCCCGCCGAGCGCTCCCGCTCCGGCCGCGCCGGCCCCGCCACCGGCGAGGCCCTTCAGCATCGCCGCCGCGACCGCCGCCGGCAGCGGCGAGATCGCCGCCAGGGCGTTCCGGCGCGAATCGATTTCCTCGGCGAAGCGGCGGCAATCCGCGCAATCGCGCAGGTGGGCGCGGATGTCGCGCCGGCGCCGGGCCCGCCCGTCGCCGGCGGAGAGCACCTCCGTGATCGCATCGCACCTCATCTCACGACCGGCTTTCATCTCGCGCAGCCCCAGCCGACCCTCGTAGAGGGTCTGCCGCGCAGCCGCCGCGGACGTGTCCGTCGCCGCGCCGATCTCGTCGAAGCTGAGCCCGGCCGCCTCCCGCATCAGCAGCGTCTCCCGCTGACGCTTGGGCAGGGCGTTGAGGTCGGCGATCAGATCGCGAAGGCGTTCCCGCGTCTCCACCTGCGCCGCGAGGTCCTCGCCCGCCCGCAGCTCGCCCTCCGCCAGCGGGCCACTCTCCCGCCGGCGTCGCAGCAGGTCGACCGACTCGTTGTGGGCGATCCGGTACAGCCAGGGCTTCAGCGCGATGCTGCGCTTCTCCCCCGGCAGGGCCCGCAGGACCTTGACCATCGTGTTCTGGAGGGCGTCCTCCGCGTCCTGCCGGTTGCCGACGATCGCCAGGCAGAATCGGTAGAGCGGCTGGTGGAACCGCCGGTAGACCTCTTCCAGAGCGCGACCGTCGCCATCGCTCGCCCTGCGGGCTAGGGCGTCGGTCTCGGCGACGCTCATGCCGGGGTGACCTCGTCCAAACGCATCCAACCCAATGTAGGGGGGGCAAGCCCTCGGGCGCAACGGTCACCGGATCGGGGTCCTCGGTTTTCGCATCACCTCGTCCTCAAACGTCGGCGGCGGCGCCGTGTCAGCCCCGACCTCGTCGGGGCCGGGGCTGCCTTACTCGAACATCTCGTTGACGTCGCCGGCGGCGACGCTGATCACCCCGTCGATCTCGTCGAGCGCGGCGGCCAGGGCCGACACCGACCCCGGCCCGTGGATCTCCAGGGAGACGGCGACAGCCCCGGCGTGGCCGTGGCCCGGACCGCCCTCGGCCCGCTCCACGTCGACGTCGGCGACCTTGAAGTCGCGGGCGGTGCAGGCGGTGAGGATCCGCCGCAGGATCCCCCGGCCGTCCTCGTAGAGGACGCGCACCGCCGAAGGCGCGTAGGGCGAGGCCGGCAGGCGCCTGGCGAGCGGGGCGAGGACGAAGACGACCGCGAAGTAGGCGAGGGTGGTGACGATCGCGAGCAGGGTCAGGGAGGCCCCGCAGGCGGCGCCGACGGCGGCGGTCAGCCAGATCCCGGCGGCGGTGGTCAGGCCCCGCACCGAGTCGCGGCGGACGAAGATCAGGCCGGCGCCAATTGTCTATGAAATTGATCAACAATGTCCGGCGAGGCTCTAGCCTGCCCGGATGCTCGACGACGCCCTGTTGGCCGCGGCGATCGCCTTCGCGGTCGCGACCCTCACCGCCCCGGTCGGCGTCAGCGGCGCGGTCTTCCTGGTGCCGGTGCAGATCAGCGTCTTCGATACCCCCAGCCCGGCCGTCACCCCGACCAATCTCCTCTACAACCTGATCGCGATCCCGGGGGCGCTGCTGCGCTACCGGCGCTCCGGCCACCTCGCGGGCCCGCTCGCCCGCCTGCTGGTGATCGGGACGCTCCCGGGCGTCGTCCTCGGCGCGGTGGCCCGGGTCGAGCTGCTCTCCGGGCCCGACGCCTTCCTGCTGGTCGTCGCCGCGGTCCTGATCCCGCTCGGGGCCTGGCTGCTCCTCGCCACCCCCCGGCGCCGCGCCCGGGCGACGATCCCGCGCCCGCGGACGCTCTCCGCGCTTGCCTTCGGGGTCGGGGTGGTCGGCGGCATCTACGGGATCGGCGGCGGCTCGATCCTCGCGCCGGTCCTGCTCGGCCTCGGCTTCGCCGCCGCCGAGATCGCCCCGGCGGCGCTGGTCGCCACCTTCCTCACCTCGATCGCCGGGGTTGCCACCTACGGCCTCCTCGGCATCGGGGGCGACGGCTCGATCGCCCCGGACTGGTTGCTCGGAATCGCGCTGGGGGTGGGTGGGCTGGGCGGCTCCTACCTCGGCGCGGCGCTGCAGCCGCGCCTGCCGGAAGCCGGCCTGCGCCGCCTGGCCGGCCTGCTCGCCGTGGCGATCGGCGCCCGCTACGTCTTCATGGCCGCCGGCTGACCCGGCCGCTCGCGCTCCCGGCAGGTAGGCTGCCCGCCGTGGACTTCGCTCTGACCGACGAGCAGAACGACTTCGTCGACGCGATCCGCAATTTCTGCGACCGCGAGTGCGGCACCCAGGACCAGCGCGAGCGCCTCACCGAGGGCTACGAGCTGCACCACAGCTTCGCGATCTACGAGCAGATGGCCGAGCTCGGCTGGCTCGGGGTGACGATTCCCGAGCAGTACGGCGGCTCCGGCGGCTCGATGCTGGACGCCTGCCTGTTCATGGAGGAGACCTCGCGCGGGCTGGCCCCGATCGGCGGCTACGCGACGACCCTGATCGTCGCCGGCGCCACCCAGCGCTTCGGCAGCGAGGAGCAGAAGGCGAAGATCCTCGGCGGGATCGCCGGCGGCGCCGTCGAGGCGATCGCGATGACCGAGCCCGAGGCCGGCTCCGACGTCGCCGCGCTCAGCACCAGCGCCAAGCGGGTCGACGGCGGCTACGTCCTCGACGGCCAGAAGGTCTTCTGCTCCAACGCCCACATCTCCGACCACGTCCTCGTCGTCTGCCGCACCACCCGCGGCGAGAACAAACACGAGGGGATGACGATGATCTGGGTCCCCCGCGAGGCGGAGGGGATGGAGATCGTCCCGATCGAGACGATGGGCGGCCGCGAGACCAACCACCTCTACCTGACCGAGTGCGAGGTCCCCGAGAGCGCCGTGCTCGGCGAGGTCGACCAGGCCTGGACGCAGCTGATGGCCGGCCTCAACGTCGAGCGCCTGATCCTTGCCGCGACGATGCTGGGGATCGCCCAGCGCGCCTTCGACGACGCCCTCGCCTACGTCAAGGAGCGGCGGCAGTTCGGCCGCCCGATCGGCTCCTTCCAGGCGCTCCAGCACCGGCTCGCCGACCTCGCCACCGATCTCGAGGCGGCGCGCCTGATGACCCGCTGGGTAGCGACGCTGACCGACGAGGATCCCGATCGGATGCTGCCGCAGCAGGCCTCGATGGTGAAGCTGTTCGTCACCGAGGTCGCCAAACGGACGACGATCGAGGGCATGCAGCTGATGGGCGGCTACGGCTACTCCTCCGAGTACGACATGGAGCGCCTGGTCCGGACCGCGATGGTCTCGACCATCTACGGCGGCACCTCGGAGATCCAGCGCATGATCATCGCCAAAACGCTCGGTCTGTAGCCAGATCGCGATTCGGACAATGGTCCGCCCACGGGCGGATTCTTGGCTCTGGCAGCGACCTGGCGATGGACTTTAGCCCTGGTGGGGCGGTTTGGACGTATGAATGAGAGAAGTTGTCGAACATTTGTGGTCCCATATGTCCCATGGACCGCGCCGTCAACCGCCGCATCGTCGCTCTCGGGCTGGCGATCGTCGCCGTCGCGGTCGCCTTCGCGGCTCCGGCCGCCCACGCGGCGCCGCGCCTCGCCAATGCTTCCGCGGTGACCCCGGCCGCCACCGAGACCGCCGCCGCCTCCTCCCAGGATGGGATGGAGCTCGAATTCGTCAGCGGCACGGCGCAGGTCGCCGGCCCCGGTGCCCTGGTCGAGGTGAAGTGCGTCGGCAGCGGCGCCCGCAGCTGCGTCGGCACCCTCTCGATCGAGGCTCCCGGCGAACCGCCGGAGGTCGCCTACTCGATCGACAGCGGCGAGGAGCGGGTCGTCGTCGTCCCCCTCGGCCCCCAGCGCTGCATGTTCGACGGCATCGTCACGGTCAAGACCCGGGTGGTCGCCCACACGGTCCAGACCACGGGCAGCTCGCTGCGCACCGCGCGCACGCTGCGCTTCAAGTAAACCCGGGCAGCAGCAGCCCGCTATCCTTGCGTCAGCCTCGTGCCCTGGGCCCGAGGCTTTTCCTTGTAACGGCAGAGTTAGGAAGAGGGAAGCAATGGCACGCGGAGATGTCCGCATCGCGGTGACGATGGCTTGCGAAGACTGCAAGCGCAGGAATTACCAGACCAACAAGTCCCGGCGCAACTCGCCGGATCGCATCGAGATGCGCAAGTTCTGCCGTTGGTGCGGCCACCACACCGCTCACAAGGAGACGCGGTAATCACCGATGGCCAAAACGCGCGCACAGCGGAAGGCCGAGCGCCGGGCTCGGGAAGCTGAAGAGCGCAAACGCTCCGACGGTGGTCCCGAGGCCACTTCTCGTGCGCAGCACGACACCCAGGTTCCCGTCTCCGGCGACATAGCCGAGATCGAGGCGGTCGAGGCCGGGATGGCCGCTGGCGTCCCCGAGTCCGAGCTCGAGACCCCCGACGCTCCGAAGCCCTCGCGCTCCGACCGGCGCGCCGAGGCGAAAGCGCGCAAAGAATCGGATCGCCGCCAGCGCGGCGAGCAGAAGCGCCGCGAGTCCCAGCAGCTGGAGAAAAAACAGAAGCAGGCGAAAGCCGAACGAGCCCAGCGCGGCGGCGTGATCGGATTCCTGCTTTCCTGCTGGGCCGAGCTGAAGAAAGTGCAGTGGCCGGATCGCGACACGCTGATCCAGGCAACCGCCGTCACGGTCCTCTTCGTCGCAGTGGCCGCCGCTTACCTGGGCGCCCTCGACTTCGTCTTCAACGAACTCATCAAGCTGATCCTGTAGTCGCGGGATCTCCGAACAAAGGCTTCTGATTTGTATCGCTGGTACGTGATCAACACCTACTCCGGGCACGAGAACAAGGTCAAGCACAACCTCGAGCACCGGGTGCAGACGATGAGCCAGAACCGCAACGTGCGGCAGGTCGTCGTCCCCACCGAGCAGGTCTCGGAGATGAAGGACGGGCAGAAAGTCCAGACCGAGAAACGGACCATGCCCGGCTACGTGCTGGTCAACATGGAGATGACCGACGACGCCTGGGGCCTGGTCAAGAACACGCCCGGCGTGACCGGCTTCGTCGGCTCCCGCAACAAGCCCGTGCCGCTCTCCAAACCGGAGGTCGACCGGCTGCTGCATCGCGAGACGGCCGAGCGCCCGCGCACCCAGGCCCAGTTCTCGATCGGCGAATCCGTCAAAGTCATCTCGGGCCCGCTCTCCGACTTCTCCGGCGAGATCGCCGAGATCAACGAGGACGCGGCCAAACTCAAGGTTCTGGTCTCGATCTTCGGTCGCGAGACCCCGGTCGAGGTCGGCTACGACCAGGTCAAGAAGATCTAGGTCGCGAAGACCGCTACCCTCACCAACCCCTCATGGCGAAAAAAGTCCTCACCCTCATCAAGCTGCAGATCCAGGCAGGCAACGCCAACCCGGCGCCGCCGGTCGGCCCGGCGCTGGGCCAGCACGGCGTCAACATCATGGACTTCTGCAAAGCGTTCAACGCGCAGACCCAGTCCGAAGGCGGGACGATCATCCCGGTCGAAATCACGGTCTACGAGGACCGCTCGTTCACCTTCATCACCAAGACGCCACCGGCCGCCGTCCTGATCAAGGAGGCGATCCGGATCCCGAAGGGGTCCGGCGAGCCGCACGTCAACAAAGTCGGGACGATCTCCCAGGACCAGATCCGCGAGATCGCCGAACGCAAGATGCCCGACCTCAACGCCAACGACATCGACGCCGCCTCGAAGATCATCGCCGGCACCGCCCGCTCGATGGGCGTCGACGTCAAATAGGAGACTTTCGTGGCCCACGGCAAGCGATACCGCCAGCAGTACGACAAGGTCGACCGCGACCGCGCCTACCCGGCCGCCGAGGCGATCGCCCTGGTCAAGGAGACCGCCAGCGCCAAGTTCGACGAGACGGTCGAGGTCCACTTCCTGCTCGGCGTCAACGTCCGCCATGCCGACGAGCAGCTGCGCGGCACCCTGGCGCTGCCCCACGGCCTCGGCAAAGACGTCAAGGTCGTCGTCTTCGCCCAGGGCCAGCAGGCGCGTGACGCCGAGGCCGCCGGTGCCGACTTCGTCGGCGGCCAGGAGCTGGCCGAGAAAATCCAGGAGGGCTGGACCGACTTCGACGTCGCCATCGCGACCCCGGACATGATGCCGGTGGTCGGCCAGCTCGGCCGCGTGCTCGGCCCTCAGGGCAAGATGCCGAACCCGAAAGTCGGCACCGTCACCGACGACGTCGAGAAGGCCGTCGGCGACTCCAAGTCCGGCAAAGTCGAATACCGCACCGACCGCCAGGCGATCGTCCACATGGCGATCGGCAAGGCCGGCTTCGACGAGTCCAAACTGCTCGAGAACTACACCGCCGTGCTGGACGAGATCGTCCGCGCCAAGCCCGCTTCGGCGAAGGGCAAATACATCATCTCCTGCACGCTCGCCAGCAGCATGGGGCCCGGCATCAGGGTCGACACCGCCGTCAAGGCCGACCGCGAGTTGGCCGGCGTCGGAGCGGGGGAGACCGCAGAGGAGCCGGCGAGCGCCTAGACTGCGTCGCCGCTCACCCCAGACCACCGGCGGGGCACTGCCCAAAGGCCCGGTGCAGGTAAGACGATGAACCGCAAAGAAAAGTCAGCCACCATCCAAGAGATTGCCGCCCAGATCGAGGGATCTGAGGCGATCTTCGCTGTCGACTACCGCGGCATCAGCGTTCCCCAGGCAGCCGAGCTGCGCAGCAAGCTGCGCGAGTCCGACGCCAGCTTCCGCATCGTCAAGAACCGGCTGACGAAACTCGCCGCGGAGAAAGCCGGCGAGGCCCGCCTCGCCGAGCTGCTCCAGGGCCCGACCGCGTTGACCTTCGTCCGCGGCGACACCGCCCAGGCCGCGAAAGCGATCACCACCTTCAACAAAGAGCACGACGTCCTCACCTACAAGGGCGGCTTCATGCAGGCGACCTCGCTCGACGAGACCGCCTTCGTCTCGATTGCCCGCCTGCCCAGCCGCGACGTGCTCAACGGCCAGCTCGCCGGCGTCGTCGCCAGCCCGATCACCGGCTTGGTCCGCGGCCTCGCCGCGATGATCCAGGGCCTCGCCCTGCAGCTCGGCCAGATCGCCGAGCAGGGCCTGGTCTCGGGTGAGGCGCCCGCCGCCCCCGCCGCGGAGGCTCCGGTCGAGGACGCTCCGGCCGAGGACGCTCCGGCGGCCGAGGCTCCGGCAGAGGAGGCGCCGGCCGACGACGCCGAGGCGCCCGCCGAGGAGCCCCAGGCGGAGGCAGAGACTGACGAGGCTCCGGCAGCAGAGGAGTCGGCAGACGACAACACTTCAGAGCAAGTTTCAAACGAGGAAGAGGGGTAGCAACCGATGGCAGCAGCAACCAAGATTTCGACCGAGGACTGGATCGAGGAGCTGAAAGGCATCTCCGTCCTCGAGCTCTCCGAGCGGATCAAAGCGCTCGAGGAGGAGTTCGGTGTCTCCGCGACCGCTGTTGCGGCCGCGGCCCCCGCGGCCGCTGCGGCCGGCGGTGGCGACGGTGACGGCGGCGGCGAAGAGTCGTCGACGGTCGACGTCGTCCTGACCGAGGTCGGCGGACAGAAAGTCCCCGTGATCAAGGTCGTCCGCGCCGCGACCGGACTCGGCCTGAAAGAGGCCAAGGCTCTCGTCGACGCCGCTCCCGGCCCGATCAAAGAGGGTGTCGAGCGTGACGAGGCCGAGAAGCTCAAGGCCGACCTCGAGGAGGCGGGAGCGACGGTCGAGCTCAAGTAGAGCTCCGTCCCCCGCTCTGGGAAACCCGCTCCCAGAGCCAACTTCGCGGCCGCGAGCAGCGGTGTGTTATTTTTCGCGGTCGCGCGCTATTTCCAGTACCCCTGCCCAATCTTGCGCTGTATCCACGTCCCTCTGACCGCCCGAGGAGTCGCCGACTTTGGCACGTTCCAACGCTGCCCCCGTAACCCGTAGGAGTTTTTCCCGCCTAGAGAACCCCCTCGAAGTCCCACATCTCATCGATATCCAGCGACGTTCCTTCGAGGAACTGACGGATCCGGAGAGTGGTGGGCTGAGGGAGACGATCAACGACATATCCCCGATCGAGGACTACACGGGGAATCTCCAGATCGTCTTTGGTGCCTTCAAGTTCGAGGAGCCACCGCACTCGATCGAGGAGTGCCGTGAGAAGGACATGACGTACTCGCGGCCTCTGACCGCGACCGTCGCCTTCCAGAACAAGGAGACCGGCGAGATCCGCGAGCAGGCCGTCTTCATGGGTGATTTCCCGTGGATGACCGAGCGCGGGACCTTCATCATCAACGGCACCGAGCGGGTCGTCGTGACCCAGCTCGTGCGTTCCCCGGGCGCCTACGTGATGGCGCCGAAGGACCCCGAAAAGCAGGTCTTCATCGCCAACCTGATGCCGGCCCGCGGCTCCTGGCTGGAGCTCGAAGTCGACAAAAAAGGCAAAGTCTTCGTCCGCATCGACCGCAAGCGGAAACTCCCGGTCACGGTGCTGCTGCGCGCGATGGGCTACGTCGAGGACCAGCAGCTGCTGGACATGTTCGACAACTCGATCTACATGCGGCACACGATCGAGGCCGACACGGAAGCGACCCGGACCGAAGAGGGCGCCCTGATCGAGCTGTTCAAAAAGCAGCGCCCGGGCGAGCCGCCGTCGGTCGACGCCGCCAAGGGCCTGCTCGAGCAGCTCTTCTTCGACCCCAAGCGCTACGACCTCACGCGGGTCGGCCGCTACAAGCTCAACGCCCGTCTCGATCTCGACATCGATCTCGAGACGCGGGTGCTCACCCACGACGACATCATCGCCCTGGTCAAAGAGCTCGTCCTGCTGCCGAAACTGCTCGGGATCCCCGAGGAGATCGACGAGGAGAACCCGATCAAAGACTATGCAGCGGAGGCGATCACCTACCCCCGCGAGCCCGTCTACGAGCACCTCGACGAGTATGAGCACTTCGGCAACCGCCGCCTGCGCACCGTCGGCGAGCTGATCCAGGAGGCCTTCCGGATCGGCCTCTACCGGATGGAGCGCGTGGTCCGCGAGCGCCTCACCACCGAGGACTCGGACGCGATCACCCCGCAGACGATCATCAACATCCGCCCGGTCGTGGCGGCGATGAAGGAGTTCTTCGGCTCCTCGCAGCTGTCCCAGTTCATGGGGCAGACGAACAGCCTCGACGGCCTCACCCACCGGCGCCGCCTCTCGGCGCTGGGCGCCGGCGGCCTGACCCGTGAGCGGGCCCCGATCGAGGTCCGCGACGTGCACCCGACCCACTACGGCCGGATGTGCCCGATCGAGACCCCGGAGGGACCGAACATCGGCCTGATCGGCTCACTCGCCTCCTACGCCGAGATCTCCGAGCACGGCTTCGTCACGACCCCGTATCGACTGGTCGCAGACGGCGTCGTCAGCAAAGAGATCGTGCATTACGACGCCACCCAGGAGGAGGACAAGGTGATCGCCCAGGCGAACTCCGAGTTCGATTCCAAGACCGGCAAGCTCAAGGGCCCGACGGTCCTCGTCCGCGCCGGCGAGCAGGAGTACGCGACCGCGACTCCCAAGGAAGTCGACCTGATGGACGTCTCGCCGTCCCAGATCTGGTCGGTGGCGACCTCGCTGATCCCGTTCCTCGAGCACGACGACGCCAACCGGGCGCTGATGGGCTCCAACATGCAGCGCCAGGCGGTGCCGCTGTTGAAGCCCGACCCGCCGTTGATCGGCACCGGCATGGAGCGTCGCGCCGCCGTCGACAGCGGTGACGTCGTCCTCGCCAAGAGCGACGGCGAGATCACCCACGTCGACGCCGAGCGGATCGTCGTCACCAGCGGCTCGCAGAAAGACGAGTACTCGCTGCACAAGTTCATGCGCTCCAACCAGGGAACGGTCATCCACCAGCGCCCGATCGTGAAGAGCGGGCAGAAGGTGAAGGAGGGCGACGTGCTCGCCGATGGCTCCTCCACCGGCGGTGGCGAGATCGCCCTCGGCAAGAACTGCCTGGTCGCATTCATGTCCTGGGAGGGCTACAACTTCGAGGACGCGATCATCCTCTCCGAGCGCCTGGTCAAGGACGACGAACTCACCTCGATCCACATCGAGGAGTACGAGATCGACGCCCGCACGACCAAGCTCGGCGACGAGGAGATCACCCGCGACATCCCCAACCGCTCCGAGGAGAGCCTGCGCAATCTGGACGAGCGCGGGATCGTCAGGGTCGGCGCCGAGGTCGACGCCGGCGATCTCCTGGTCGGCAAGGTGACGCCGAAGGGCGAGACCGAGCTGACCGCCGAGGAGAAGCTGATCCGCGCGATCTTCAAGGAGAAGGCGCGCGAGGTCCGCGACACCTCGCTGAAAGTCCCGCACGGCGCGGGCGGTGTCGTCATCGACGTGCTGACCTTCAGCCGCGACGACGGCGACGACCTGCCCCCCGGCGTCAACGACCTGGTTCGCGTCTACGTCGCGATCAAGCGCAAGATCGCCGAGGGCGACAAGCTCGCCGGCCGTCACGGGAACAAGGGTGTTATCTCGAAGATCGTGCCCGAGGAGGACATGCCTCACCTCGCCGACGGCACCCCGGTCGACGTGATCCTCAACCCGCTCGGCGTGCCGAGCCGGATGAACATCGGCCAGATCCTCGAGACCCACCTCGGGTGGGTCGCGGCGAACGGCTGGTACGACGACGGCTCGGAGGCCTACAAGCAGGCCCACTCCGACGAGGGCGACGGTCGCGTCTACGTGGCGACCCAGGTCTTCGACGGGGCCACCGTCGAGGACGTCGACACGGCGCTCGTCCAGTGGTCGAAAGAGAACGAGGACCGGGGCATCGACCTCGGCATCGACATGGACGAGCGGGTCGGCGCGAAGGCGTCGGGGACGGCGCAGCTGTACAACGGCCGCACCGGCGAGCCCTACGAGGGCAAGGTCACGGTCGGCTACATGTACATCCTCAAGCTCCTGCATCTGGTCGACGACAAGATCCACGCGCGTTCGACCGGCCCGTACTCGCTGGTCACCCAGCAGCCGCTGGGCGGCAAGGCGCAGTTCGGCGGTCAGCGCTTCGGCGAGATGGAGGTCTGGGCCCTGGAGGCCTACGGCGCCGCCTACACGCTGCAGGAGATGCTCACGGTCAAGTCCGACGACACCGTCGGGCGGGTCAAGGCATACGAGGCGATCGTCAAGGGCGAGAACATTCCCGAGCCCTCGATCCCGGAGTCCTTCAAAGTGCTTTTGAAGGAGATCCAGAGCCTCTCGCTGGACGCCAACGTGGTCTCCGAGGGGACCGACGTCCAGATCTCCGACGAGGAGGACGACCTGCTGAAAGCGGCGGAGGAGCTGGGGATGGACCTGACCGGCGTCCGCGCCGAGGGCAGCAATGGAGCCGCCGACGAGCAAGAGGAGCAGATCGTCTCCGAGGGCGAGGCTGGAACTGATGGTGATGCCGCCGGGGCCAAAGAGGCCGCGCCGGCAGAGGTGGAGGACTGATGATCGACATCAATAATTTCGACGCGATCGAGATCGGGCTCGCGTCCTCGAAGAAAATCCGCTCCTGGAGCTGGGGCGAGGTAACCAAGCCCGAGACGATCAACTACCGGACGCTGAAGCCCGAGAAAGACGGGCTCTTCTGCGAGCGCATCTTCGGTCCGACCAAGGACTGGGAGTGCTACTGCGGCAAGTACAAGCGGGTCCGCTACAAGGGCATCGTCTGCGAGCGCTGCGGCGTCGAGGTGACGCGCTCCAAGGTCCGCCGCGAGCGGATGGGGCACGTCGACCTGGCCTCGCCGGTCTCCCACATCTGGTTCTTCAAGGGCGTCCCGAGCCGGATCGGCTACCTGATCGACATGGCTCCGAAAGAGCTCGAGAAGGTTCTCTATTTCGCGGCGTCGATGGTCACCTGGGTCGATGTGGAGGCTCGTGACAAGGATGTCGGCAAACTGGAGAAAGAGGTCAAAAAAGTCACCGACTCCTACGAGTCCGAAAGGCAGAAACGGACGCAGGAGCTGAGCGAGTCGCTGGAGCGCCGGGTCAAGTACCTCGACGACGGCACCCAGGACAAGTTCGACGACGAGGACCACATCTGGGCCGATTCCCTGAAGCTGACCGCGGCGCAGCTGCGCAAGCTGAAGGACGACGAACGCGCCAAAATGACCAAAGAACTGCGCAAACAGTTCGACGCCGAGATCGCCGATACCGAGGCCTACCTCGAAGAGGCGATCGAGCGGATGGGCGAAGTCTGGAAGATCTTCACCGAGATGAAGGCGAAGGACGTCGTCAACGACGAGACCGTCTTCCGTGAGCTCAAGGACCGGTTCGGCTCTCCGTTCGGCTGGGGCGAGTACTTCCGCGGCGGCATGGGTGCCGAAGCGGTGCGCGACCTGCTCGAGCAGGTCGACCTCGAGGCCGACTGCGAGGAACTCGAGCAGATCATCAACAGCTCCAAAGGTCAGAAACAGGCTCGCGCGGTGAAGCGGCTGAAAGTCGCCTCCGCCTTCCTGCACTCCGACAACCAGCCGGGTTGGATGGTTCTCGATGCGGTGCCGGTGATCCCGCCGGAGCTGCGGCCGATGGTCCAGCTCGACGGTGGCCGCTTCGCGACCTCCGACCTCAACGACCTCTACCGCCGCGTGATCAACCGCAACAACCGGTTGAAAAGGCTGCTCGACCTCGGCGCCCCCGAGATCATCGTCAACAACGAGAAGCGGATGCTGCAGGAGGCGGTCGACGCCCTGTTCGACAACGGCCGTCGCGGCCGCCCGGTCACGGGCCCCGGCAACCGTCCCCTGAAGTCGCTCTCGGACATGCTCAAGGGCAAGCAGGGACGCTTCCGCCAGAACCTGCTCGGCAAGCGCGTCGACTACTCCGGCCGCTCGGTGATCGTCTCCGGGCCGAACCTGCGGCTGCAGCAGTGCGGCCTGCCGAAGCTCATGGCGCTCGAGCTCTTCAAGCCGTTCATCATGGCCCAGCTGGTCGAGCGCAAAGCCGTGCAGAACATCAAGGCGGCGAAGAAGATGGTCGAGTCGATGATCCCGGAGGTCTGGGACGTGCTCGAGGAAGTCATCCACGAGCACCCGGTGCTGCTGAACCGGGCGCCGACCCTGCACCGCCTCGGCATCCAGGCCTTCGAGCCGATCCTGGTCGAGGGCAAGGCGATCCAGGTCCACCCGCTGGTCTGCCACGCCTTCAACGCCGACTTCGACGGCGATCAGATGGCGGTCCACGTGCCGCTCTCCGCCGAGGCCCAGGCCGAGGCGCGGATCCTGATGCTCTCGGCGAACAACATCCTCTCGCCCGCCCACGGGGCGCCGCTGGCGACCCCGACCCAGGACATGGTGCTTGGCATCTACTACCTGACCTACGGGCCCGACGAGGCTGAGCTGGCGAAGATCGACGAGGGGCTGAAGGCGGGCAAGGGGACCAACGGTTCCGGCGCCAAAGTCAAGGTGTTCCGCTCCTCGCAGGAGGCCGAGCTCGTCTACGAGAATGGCGGCTGCAAGCTGCACGACCAGGCCGAGTACCGGCGGGCTGGCCGTGGCCACTTCCTGACCACGGTCGGCCGGATCATCTTCAACGAGAAGATCGAGCGTGCCCTGGCCGACGCCCTCCAGGAGGACTTCGACCCGGAGCAGTTCCAGTTCGTCAACTTCTCGCTGAAGAAGAAGGACGTCAACAAGATGGTCTCCGACCTGGTCGAGGCCTACGGTGCGCCGCCGGTCTCACAGGTGCTCGACGCCTTCAAGGACCTCGGCTTCGAATATGCCAGCAAAGCCGGCATCACGGTGGCGAAGAACAACGTCGTCTCGCCGCCCGAGAAGGCCGAAATCCTCGAACGCTACGAGAAGGAGACCGAAGCGATCGTCGCCCAGTACGACGATGGCTACATCACCGCCGAGGAGCGCCACGAGGCTGTGACGGCGCACTGGAACCGGGCCACCGACGAGGTCGCCCAGGCGATGGAGGACAACCTCGACGAGCTCAACCCCATCTTCATGATGGCCAACTCGGGAGCGCGTGGATCGTTCAAACAGATCCGCCAGCTGGCCGGGATGCGCGGTCTGATGGCCAACCCGAAAGGGGAGATCATCGAGCGGCCGATCAAGGCCAACTTCATGGAGGGGCTCTCGGTCCTGGAGTACTTCATCTCCACCCACGGCGCCCGAAAGGGCCTCGCCGACACGGCGCTGAGGACGGCCGACTCCGGTTACCTCACCCGGCGCCTGGTCGACGTCGCCCAGGACGTGATCGTGCGGCAGGAGGACTGCAAGACCAAAGACCACATCGAGATGGTCATCCGCAAGGACGACGGCTCGCTCAACGACAACCTGATCGGCCGCGTGGCCGCGAAGAAGCTCGAGACCAAGCGCGGTCGCGAACTGCTCAAGCGCAACCAGGAAATCACCCTGGTTGAGGTCGAAGCGATCGCCGAGGCGCTCGCCGACGACGAGGACGCCAGGGTCCCCGTCCGCTCGGCGCTCAAGTGCGAGGCCGAATCCGGCGTGTGCCGCTCCTGCTACGGGGTCGCTCCGGCGACCGGGTTCACGGTCAACATCGGCGACGCGGTCGGCATCATCGCCGCCCAGTCGATCGGCGAGCCCGGGACCCAGCTGACCATGCGCACCTTCCACACCGGCGGTGTCGCCGGTCAGGACATCACCCAGGGCCTGCCCCGCATCGTCGAGCTCTTCGAGGCTCGTAAACCGAAGGGCCTGGCGCAGATGGCCGAGGCCGCGGGCAAGGTCTCGATCGAAGAAACCGAGAAAGCGCTGAAAGTGATCGTCACCGAGTCCAGCGGCGAGGAGCACGCCTACAGCTTCCCGCTGCGGACCCGCCTGCACGTCGCCGACGGCGACAAGGTCGAGGCCGGCCAGCAGCTCAACGAGGGCTCGCTGTACCCGGCTGACCTGCTGGCGATCCGCGGTCGCACCGACGTCGAGCAGTACCTGGTCGCCGAGGTGCAGAAGGTCTACCGCGCTCAGGGCGTCGACATCAACGACAAGCACATCGAGCTGATCGCCCGGCAGATGCTGAAGAAGGTGCGGATCGAGTCGAAGGGCTCGACCGGCCTCCTTCCCGGCCAGCTCGAGGATCGCGGCAACCTCAAACGGCTCAACAAGAAGACCAAGGAAGAAGGGGGGACCCCGGCCAAAGGCGAGGAGGTCATCCTCGGGATCACCAAGGCCTCGCTGGCCACCGAGTCCTTCCTCTCCGCCGCCTCCTTCCAGGAGACGACCAAGGTGCTCACCGACGCTGCCCTCGAGGGCAAACGGGATCGCCTGGTCGGTCTGAAGGAGAACGTGATCATCGGCAAGCTGATCCCGGCCGCGACCGGCCTCAAGCACTACCGGACGGTCGCGATCGAGCCGGCGGTGGCGGTCGAGCCGCCCGGCGACGAGGACCTGCTCGAGGAAGACGAGCTGGCCGCGGAGCTCGGCGTCGACGGGGTCGAGACCCCGGTCGAGGGCTTCGGGCTCTCCTTCGCGGAGGAGCTCGAGGAGCTCGCGCAGGAGATCGAGTCGACCACGGACGAGCCGAAAGCCGGTTAGTCGTCTGAAAAGGGCCGGGACTTTCGTCCCGGCCCTTTTTCGTGCCGCGGATGTTCGCCTGGGCTAGTTTTCGAGGCAGACCGCGAACACGGTGAGCGAGGATGCGCTTCCGTTGTTGTTCTTGGCCTGGTAGGTCCAGCCGTTGCCGGCGGGGCGGCTCGAGGTCATCTCGACCCCGAAGTTGGCGGGCTGGCCGCCGCCGCTGAGGATCTGCTCCCCGGCGAGGCAGTTGACGCTGACGGTGCCGGTCGCACCGGCGGCGATCGCCACGGTGTTGGTGCGGACCTGGACCGCACCGAGCTCGCTGGACCGGACCGAGTCGGCGGCCAGGTCGCTGGCGGTCAGCGACTGATCGCTGACGTCCGCCGAGCCGACCGAGCCGTCGGCGATCTCCGAGGAGGTCACCGAGGCCGCGCCGAGATCCTGGTTGGTCAGCGAGTCCTGGGCCACCTCGGGGGAGGAGACGGCGTTCTCGGCGATCTCCTCGGTCCCGACCGCGTCCGGGGCGATCTTGGCGGCGTTGACCGCGTTGTCGCGGACGTCGACCGTGCGGACGGTGCCGTCGACGATCTGGGCCGAGCGGATGCTGTTCTTGGCGACGCCGACCGCGAAGGCGCTGCCGGTCAGGGCCAGGAACAGGGCCAGGCAGCTGATGATCGTGGCGGGCGAGATGCGGGTCTTACGGGTCTTGCTGGTCATCGGAGTGTCCTTTCGTTGGTTTGTAAATCCGATGGGTCCAGCTTCCGGGCGATCGCCCCCCGCGACTACGGACCCCAGGGGGGAACGGGCCCCCCGCCGGGGTGGCCTCGCTCACCCCTTGGGTGATCCCGTGGTTCCTTTGTCGTCCATGGGACGACTAAGGAACCACGGGATGGGGTGGCGACTGGCCGGCCAGCCAGGTGCGTTAGATTCCCCTCCGATGGCGCCCTCGGACAAGGTCTGCGTGATCGGAGCGGGTTCCTCTGGGATCGCCTCCTGCCAGGTCCTCAACGCCCGCCGGATCCCCTTCGACTGCTTCGAGAAGGGCTCGGCAATCGGGTGGCAACTGGCGCTACGAAAACGACAACGGGATGTCGTCCGCCTACCGCTCGCTGCACATCAACACCTCGCGTGGGTTGATGGCCTACCGGACCTTCCCGATGCCCGACCACTACCCCGACTACCCCAACCACTTCCAGATCGCCGCCTACTTCGACGAATACGTCGACCACTTCGGCTTCCGCGAGAGGATCGCCTTCCGCACCGAGGTGGTCGCGGTCGAGCCGGTGGAGGGGGAGTGGGAGGTGACGGTCGAGGACGCCGCCGGCGCCCGCGAGAGCCGCCGCTACCGCGCCGTGCTCGTCGCCAACGGCCACCACTGGGACCCGCGCTGGCCGGAGCCGTCGTTCCCCGGGTCCGACGAGTTCGCCGGCGAGCAGATGCACGTCCACCACTACCGCGAGCCGGAGGTGCTGCGCGGTAAACGCGTCCTCGTGCTCGGGATCGGCAACTCGGCGACCGACATCGCGGTCGAGTCCTCGCGGATCGGCGAGAAGACCTTCCTGGCGATGCGCCGCGGCGCCTACGTGCTGCCCAAGTACATGAACGGCAAGCCGACCGACGAGTCGGCCTCGGCCTGGCTGACCCGGCTGCCGCTGCCGGTGCAGCGCTTCTTCATCTCCCGCATGGTCGGGCTCACGGCCGGCGACATGACCGCCTACGGGCTGCCCAAGCCCGACCACAAGCTGCTCGAGGCCCACCCGACGATCTCCGCCGAGCTGCTCTCGCGACTCGGCCACGGCGACATCGCCGTCAAGCCGAACATCGACCGCTTCAGCGGCGGCAACTCGGTGCGCTTCTCGACGGGACCGAAGAGGAGCTCGATCTCGTCGTCTACTGCACCGGCTACAAGATCTCCTTCCCGTTTTTCGACCCGCAGCTGCTCGCGGCGCCGGAGAACCGGATGCCGCCGCTCTACCGCCGGGTCGCCTCGGTCGACCATCCCGGCCTCTACTTCATCGGCCTGATCCAGCCGCTCGGCGCGATCATGCCGATCGCCGAGGCGCAGTCGGAGTGGGTGGCGGACCTGCTCGGCGGGCGCGGCTCGCTACCGGCGGGGGCGCAGATGCGGAAAGCGGTGACGGAGAGCGAACGGCAGATGCGGAAGCGCTACGTCGCCTCTAAGCGTCACACGATCCAGGTCGATTTCCATCCTTACCTTCGCGAGATCCAGCGCGAGCGAAAGCTGGCTGCGCAGCGGGCCTGACGACCCTGGTGCGCCCGCCGGGCGGGCAAGTGGGAAGCGGCATCGCGGCACCGCCGCCGTGGGGTCCGCGGCGCGGGCCTCGCGGCAGCTTCGGCTGCGGCCGGCGGCGCTGGAAGCCGCCGCCCGAGTCGTCGGCGGCCTCGGGCTCCGGTTCCTTTGCGGCCCACCAGACGAGCCAGATCGCGCCCAAGACGGGAATCTTGAGCACAACCGCCAGGAAGAAGATCGGCCAGAACCCAGTCACCGCGACCAGTGTAGAGATTCAGCTCTTCGCGTCTTCGCGCTCGAGCCCGAGCGCCCAGGCGGCCAGCGCCTCGGTCTCGACCTCGCCGAGCCCGCGCTCGGGCTCGGTCGGGACCAGCAGGGTCGGCTCGGGCCGGTCCTGTGCCCAGCGGTAGCAGCTGTCGTCGAAGTTGTCGTCGATCCAGGCCAGCGCCCGGCCCTGGCCGTACTCGTCGAGCGGGCCCAGCTTCCAGTGGGCGGAGCCGAAGCGGGCGGCGCCGTCGAAGGTGAGGTGCGGCAGCTCCGGCAGGCCGAGCAGCAGCGGCAGGTAGAAGTTCGCTTTGTCCTCCCAGCCGGTCGCCCAGATCAGTTCGAAGTGCTCGGCCAGCCGCTGCAGCCGCCGCCCGGTCGCCAGCGAGATGCAGTGCAGCATCCCGTCGACCATTTCCATCTGACTCTCGGCCGGCGTCTCTTCGTAGCCGAACAGGGAGATCACCCCGTCGACGTCAACCGCCAGGATCGGCTTCCGCGAACTCATACCCGGAGGCTAGCCATAGAGGTCGTGGGGGCGTGGCTGGCAAGGACGCAGGGAGAGAGGCGAGGGGAGCGCACTCTCGTGCGTGACCCGAACCGAACGACTGAGGACGCCGCCAGGCGCGCCCCCACGACCTCTACCAGCGGTAGTGGGCGAAGGCTTTGTTGGCTTGGGCCATGCGGTAGATGTCATCCTTCCGCTTCCAAGCGCTGCCCTGCTGCTGATTGGCGTCGAGGATCTCGCTGGCGAGGCGCTCGGCCATCGAGTACTCGCGGCGGGCGCGGGCGAACTGGACCAGCCAGCGGACCGCGAGGGTGCGGGCGCGGCGGGCGGGAACCTCGACCGGGACCTGGTAGGTGGCGCCGCCGACGCGGCGGGAGCGGACCTCCAGAACCGGGGTAAGGGCTTTGATCGCCGCCTCCAGCGTCTCCACGGGATCCTCGCCGTTGCGCTCGCCGACGATCGCGAGGCTGTCGTAGACGATCCGCTCGGCAAGGGACTTCTTGCCGTCGGACATCACCTTGTTGATCAGCTGCTGGACGAGGCGGTTGCGGTGCCTGGCGTCGGGCTCGACCGGCCGGATCGTGGCTGCGGAGCGGCGCGGCATTAGGAGGCCTTGACCCCGTAGCGCGAGCGCGCCTGCTTGCGGTCGGAGACGCCGGCGGCGTCGAGGGTGCCGCGGACGACCTTGTAGCGGACGCCTGGCAGATCCTTGACTCGACCACCCCTGATCAGCACCACGGAGTGCTCCTGAAGATTGTGTCCCTCGCCGGGGATGTAGGTGGTGACCTCCATCCCGTTGGTCAGTCGCACACGGGCGATCTTCCGCAGAGCCGAGTTCGGCTTCTTCGGGGTGACCGTTGCGACACGGGTGCAGACGCCGCGCCGTTGCGGTGCGGCTACGCCCTTCTTGCGACCCTGGCCGGACTTGAGTCCGGGCGTCGTGGTCTTCTTCTTCGGGCGCTTGCGGCCCTTCCTGACGAGTTGATTCGTATTCGGCACGGCCGCGCATAGTAGAGCAGTCCGGCGAGAAGCAGTCCCCCGGCAGCTGCGAGCTCTGCATAAAAGCCGTCGGCGAGCACCGCCGTGGCCCCCGCGAAGCGCGAGGTCTCGATCCCGGGATCGAGCCCGGCGGGCCGGTCGACGAGCAGGATCAGGGCGATCGAGAAGAGCCCGATCGCGACCACGGCGAGGCTCGTGCGGGGGCTCTCGCGGCGCCCGCAGGCAAGGCCGAGCAGGGCGGCGAGCAGGCCGAGGGGCGCCAGCAGGTAGGCGTGGGCCTCGCCCGCCGTCTTCACGTCGACGGTCGGCGGCTTGGCGACTCCGGCCAGGCCGGAGTATCCGGGCTGACCGATCTCGACCCCGCGGTAATCGAGGAACTGGGAGGCGGCGAGGGCGAGGCCGGCGGCGAGGATCGCGAAGGCGATCGCGCGTCGCGGCGTCACCACGGCGCTGGCGGCGGTGGCTGCTCCGGCGAGCGCGGCGCAGGCCCGCCGGGTCGTCGCGTCGGCCAGCGCCAGGGCGCGGAAGAAGGCGGCGGCGGGGGGGCGCAGCCGCGGCCCGAGCCAGGAGAGCGTGACGGCGCTCGCCGCGCTTGCCCGGCGGCCGATCCGGCGCAGCGCCGGGTGGACGCGCTCGAGGCCGCGGTCGGCGGCGCGATCGAGCCTGCGGGTCCACTTCACGACCGTGCCGGGAAGCGCCTTCAGACGCTTGCCGGTGCGCGGTCGCTTCGCTGCTATCATCGCCCGTCGCTCAGGCAGTTCTTTCGCAGTTCGCGTCTTCGCAGCACGCTTCGCCGGGCCCGCTGGGGCCTTTTTTTTGCGCCGATCCGGGTTCTTCCCGGCCCGCCGAGACTTCACCCGCAACCCCCTTCGAAAGAAACGATCAGCTCAACAACCATGGCACGCAGCTTTCCCCTAGAGAAGACCCGCAACATCGGGATCATGGCGCACATCGACGCCGGTAAGACGACGACCACCGAGCGCATCCTCTACTACACGGGCCGCACCCACAAAATGGGCGAGGTCCACGAGGGCGCCGCGGTCATGGACTGGATGGAGCAGGAGCAGGAGCGAGGGATCACGATCACCTCGGCTGCGACCGCGTGCGAGTGGAACAACCACCGCATCAACATCATCGACACCCCCGGCCACGTCGACTTCACGGTCGAGGTCGAGCGCTCGCTGCGCGTGCTCGACGGCGCGATCGCCGTCTTCGACGCCGTCGCCGGCGTCGAGCCGCAGTCGGAGACCGTCTGGCGCCAGGCCGACAAGTACGGCGTCCCCCGCTTCGCCTACATCAACAAGATGGACCGAACCGGGGCCGACTTCTTCTACTGCGTGCAGACGATGAAGGACCGGCTCGGCGCCAACGCGCTGCCGATCCAGCTGCCGATCGGCGCCGAGGAGAACTTCAAAGGCGTCGTCGACCTCCTGGAGATGAAGGGCCTCATCTGGACCGACGAGCTCGGGGCCGCCTACGAGACCGTTGAGATTCCCGCCGACCTCCAGGACCAGGCCGAGGAATACCGCACCCAGCTGATCGAGGCCTGCGCCGACCACGACGACGCGCTCATGGAGTCCTACCTCGCCGAAGAGGAGATTTCGGCGGAGCGGCTGCTCAAGTCCCTGCACCGGGCCTGCCTCGACACCAAGGTCACCCCGGTCCTGTGCGGCACGTCCTTTAAGAACAAGGGCGTGCAGCCGCTGCTCGACTCGATCATCTCGCTGCTTCCCTCGCCGCTGGAGGTGCCGCCGGTGACCGGCGTCATCGCCGCCAGCAAGGGCCAGCCCGAGGACACCGAGGGCGAGCGCCCGGCCGACGACAGCGGCCCCTTCGCCGCACTCGCCTTCAAGGTCATGACCGACCCCTACGTCGGCAAGCTCACCTACTTCCGCGTCTACTCGGGCAAGCTCGAGAAAGGCGGCCGGGTCCTCAACGTCAAAACCGGCAAGACCGAGCGCATCGGCCGCCTGCTGATGATGCACGCGAACAGCCGCGAGGAGATCGAGGAGGTCCACTCGGGCGACATCTGCGCCGGCGTCGGCCTCAAGGAAACCGGGACCGGCGACACCCTCGCCGCCCCCGACGCCCCGATCGCCCTCGAGAGCATCGAATTCCCGGAGACGGTGATCGCGGTCGCGATCGAGCCGAAGACCAAAGCCGACCAGGAGAAGATGGGCAACGCCCTGCAGCGCCTGGGCGAGGAGGACCCGACCTTCCGGATCGAAAGCGACGAGGAAACCGGGCAGACCCTGATCCACGGGATGGGCGAGCTCCACCTCGAGGTGATCGTCGACCGGATGCTGCGCGAGTTCAACGTCGACGCAAACGTCGGCAAGCCGCAGGTCGCCTACCGCGAGACGATCCGCAAGCGGGTCGAGAAGGTCGTCGCCCGCTTCGTCCGTCAGACCGGCGGTCGCGGCCAGTTCGGCCACGTGGTCATCAACGTCGAGCCGGCCCCCGGCGAGGGCTTCGAGTTCGTCAACAAAATCAAGGGCGGCGTCATTCCTGGGGAATTCATCGGCCCGGCCGAACAGGGAATGCGCGAGGCGCTGGAGAACGGCGTCAAAGCCGGCTACCCGATGGTCGACGTCAAAGTCGAACTCGTCGACGGCTCCTACCACGACGTCGACTCCTCGGAGATGGCCTTCAAAATCGCCGGCTCGATGGCGATCCAGGAAGGGGCCCGCAAGGCGAACCCGGTCCTGCTCGAGCCCGTGATGGCGGTCGAGGTGGTCACCCCCGAGGACTTCCTCGGCGACGTCATCGGCGACCTCTCGCGGCGGCGCGGCAAGGTCCAGGGGCAGGAGCAGCGCGGCAACGCGCTCTCGGTCCAGGCCTACGTCCCGCTCGGCGAAATGTTCGGCTACGCCACCGACCTGCGCTCCTCGACCCAGGGCCGCGCCAGCTACACGATGCAGTTCGAGCGCTACGAAGAGGTGCCCGGAAACATCGCCGAAGAGATCGTCGAGCACCGCTCTGGAGGCCAGGACGGGGCCAGCTCCTAGACCCAACCGCGACCGAGGCCGGCATCTGGCTATATTTCCCAGGTTCGCCCGCAAGCAGGGCCGAGCACCCTGCCTCGCAGAAGTTCAAACGACTTAAGCACTTAAATCAGACAGAACACGATTTCGAAAGGTAGAACGGAGAGAGATGTCAAAGGAGAAGTTCGAGCGCGATAAGCCGCACGTGAACGTCGGAACGATCGGTCACATCGACCACGGGAAGACGACGCTTACGGCCGCGATCACCCAGACGCTCTCGACCGTCGGCGGCGCGGAGGCTCAGAGCTTCGCCGAGATCGACAACGCTCCGGAGGAGAAGGAGCGCGGGATCACGATCGCGACCTCGCACGTCGAGTACGAGACCGAGAACCGGCACTACGCCCACGTCGACTGCCCGGGCCACGCCGACTACGTCAAGAACATGATCACCGGTGCCGCGCAGATGGACGGCGCGATCCTGGTCGTCTCCGCCGCCGACGGCGTCATGCCCCAGACCCGCGAGCACATCCTGCTCGCCCGTCAGGTCAACGTGCCGCACGTGGTCGTCTTCCTCAACAAGATCGACCAGGTCGACGACGAGGAGCTGATCGAGCTCGTCGAGGAGGAGGTCAAAGACCTGCTCAACGAGTACGACTTCCCGGGCGAAGAGACCCCGATCATCAAAGGCTCCGCCCTGAAGGCGCTGGAAGGCGACGAGGAGGCCCAGAAAGCCGTCTTCGAGCTGGCCGCGGCGCTCGACTCCTACATCCCGGAGCCGGTCCGCGAGCTCGACAAGCCCTTCCTGATGCCGGTCGAGGACATCTTCTCGATCACCGGCCGCGGCACCGTCGCGACCGGCCGCGTCGAGCAGGGGATCGTCAACACCGGCGACGAGGTCGAGATCGTCGGTATCCACGACACGACCAAAACCACCGTCACCGGCGTCGAGATGTTCCGCAAGATCCTCGACGAGGGTCAGGCCGGCGACAACATCGGCGCCCTCCTCCGCGGCACCAAGCGCGAGGAGATCGAGCGCGGCCAGGTTCTCTGCAAGCCCGGCTCGATCACGCCGCACACCAAGTTCAAAGCCGAGGTCTACTGCCTGAAGAAGGAGGAGGGTGGCCGTCACACGCCGTTCTTCTCCGGATACCGGCCTCAGTTCTACTTCCGGACCACCGACGTGACCGGGATCGCCAACCTCCCCGAGGGGACCGAGATGGTGATGCCGGGAGACAACGTCGAGATGACGATCGAGCTGATTCAGCCGATCGCCATGGATCAGGGCCTGCGGTTCGCCATCCGCGAGGGTGGCCGCACCGTCGGCTCGGGGGTTGTCGCCGAGGTCATCGAGTAACGACTCCCCCAAGGGACGGGCGAGCGCCCGTCCCGAACGACCGCCGCCCACCCGGGTGGCGGGACAACTGCAAGGACATACGACCGGGGCGGCGCCCCACCTACAGGGGCCCCGCCCTTATTGCGCCCTAAGAGCGCCCGCGACCAAGACAAGAAACAGGACCTAGAGACAGCAGGAAAAAGTGGCAGCAATAGCAGCACAGAAAATTCGAATCAGGCTCAAGGCCTACGACCACGACGCGATCGATCGCGCCGCGCGGGAGATCGTCGAGACCGCCGAGCGCACCGGCGCCAGCGTCTCCGGCCCGGTTCCGCTGCCGACCGAGAAAAACGTCTACTGCGTGATCCGCTCGCCGTTCAAGGACAAGGACTCGCGCGAGCACTTCGAGATCCGCACCCACAAGCGCCTGATCGACATCCTCCAGCCGTCGCCGAAAACGGTCGACTCGCTGCAGCGCCTGGACTCGCTTCCGGCCGGCGTCGACATCGAGATCAAGCTCTAGGACGATGGCTGCGATCCTCGGCAAGAAGCTCGGCATGACGCAGGTCTTCCGCGAGGACGGAACCGTCGTGCCGGTGACCGTGATCGAAGCCGGTCCGTGCAAGGTGACCGCCGTGCGCGAGCCCGAGCGCGACGGCTACACCGCCGTCCAGCTCGCCTTCGGCGAGGTCAAGCAGGGCAAGCTCAGCAAGGCCGAGGAAGGCCACCTGAAAAAGGCCAGCGCGCCGCCGATGCGCCATGTGGTCGAGTTCCGCGACGAGGATCTCGGCGCCGAGGACGGCCCGAAGATCGGCGACGACGTCACCGTCGCCGGGTTCGAGGCGGGCCAGAAGGTCAAGGTCGCCGGGATCTCGATCGGCAAGGGCTTCCAGGGCGGCATCAAGCGCCACAACTTCAGCCGCGGGCCGGTCAGCCACGGCTCGCACAACGTCCGCGCGCCGGGCTCGATCGGCGCCAGCACCTTCCCCGCCCGTGTCTTCAAAGGCATGCGGATGCCCGGCCAGATGGGCAACAAGCGGCGCACCCAGAAGGGTCTGGAAATCGCCGACGTCGACACCGACCGCAACCTGCTGCTGATCAAAGGCTCGGTCCCGGGCTCGCGCAACGCGATCGTCGAGGTGCGGACCGATGGCTAAAGCGACCGTGCTCGGCAAGACCACCAAAGCCGACCTGCCCAAAGAGCTCTTCAGCGAGCCCTTCCACCAGTCGCTGGTCCACGAGGCCGCGCGCGCCGACATGGCCTCGCGCCGGCGCGGCACCGCCTCGACCCTGACCCGCGGCGAGGTCGCCTTCACGACCGCCAAGGCCTGGCGTCAGAAGGGCACCGGCCGCGCTCGCGTCGGCGCCCTCGGCGTCTCCAGCCGCTACGGCGGCGGCGTCACCTTCGGCCCGAAGCCGCGCCACTACACCGTCAAGGTGAACCGCAAAGCGCGCCGCCGCGCCCTGCGCTCGGCCCTGTCGGTGCATGCCGAGCGCGACTCGGTCGCCCTCCTCGACGCCTCCTCCTTCGACACCCCCTCGACCAAGGGCGCCGCCGCGGCGCTGGCCAAATGGGCCGCCAAGAGCCCGACCCTGCTCGTGCTCACCGCCGACGAGGTCGGGGCGATGAAGAGCTTCCGCAACATCGAGCGGGTCCACGTGCTCGAGGTCGGCGCCACCGGCGTCGCCGACGTGATCGCCGCCGCCTCGCTGGTCGTCTCCGAGACGGCCCTGAAGGCGCTCGAAGAGAGGCTCGGCTGATGGACGCGCGCACGATCCTGATCCGCCCGGTAATCTCGGAGAAGAGCTATGCCCTGATCGCCGAAGGCAAGTACACCTTCCGGGTCGACGATCGCGCCCACAAGACCCAGATCGCGCAGGCGGTCGAAGAGGTCTTCGGCGTCGACGTCGCCCAGGTGCGCACCGCCCAGGTGCGCCCCAAGCCC